>NZ_BNAO01000003.1:429963-448095 GCF_014653435.1 Alishewanella longhuensis
TAAGCTGGCACAGTAAAGCGCAGGGCGACAAATTAGCCGGGTTAGTCTTTGGTAGCCAAAACCATAGATTATTGAAACCAGCTAGCCGTACGCGAGGTGTTTTACGCTATTTACAGGCACTGATAGACGTTCACCAGCCACGTTCCCCTGCAGCTGACGCGGTGCCACAAGGATTGCAGTTGGCATTGGCTCTTGCAGAACTACGCCGGTTACTGCGCCCTGGCAGTTTGTTGTATATCCTGTCTGATTTTAATCAGCTAGACCAGGAAGCCCTGCGGCATCTGCAGTTAATAAGCCAGCACAACGAAATACATTGCTGTCATTTATTTGATCCTTTAGAGCAGCAATTGCCCGTGAATGCTCAGGGTAGCGCCTTGGTGCGGGCGGCAGAGCAATCTTTTCAAGTCAGTTTAGGCGATCGCCAATTGCAACAACGCTATCAGTTGCAACAGCAGCAGCAAAGCCAGAGCGTTCAACATCAGTTGCAACAATTGGGCTGTAAATATGTTGCCTTTAGCAGCGCAGAGCCGCTTTTAACTCAATTGTCGAGACGTTACTATGGTCGCTAACTCCGATCTCCTCCCCCATCTAGCCGACATTTATGAACCAGAACTGATCATCGCCTGGCAACCGGCTTTAGGGCATTGGTTGCTCTTGGCAATAATACTAATAATCCTGGCTGTGTTGTTGTGGCAAGGCTATCGTCGCTGGCAAGCGGGTCAGGCGCGCCGCGCCGCGCTACTAGAATTAAAACAGCTGAATTGGCAAGAACCCAGTAGCATTGCCGCCATCAATCAGTTGCTAAAACGGCTGCTACAAAGTTATCAACCGTCCCACCCCTTATTAAGTGGTGATGTGCAAAGCTGGCAGCAGTTTTTACAAAGCCAGCTACCTAAAAGCCTGCCCTTACCAGAGTTACAGAAGTTACTCTATCAGCCACCTGCTTTAACTTCTGAGTTAGTCAGGGAACAGTGGTGGTATGCCAGTGCTTATATTATTAAACATTTCAATGCAAAAACCGGCGCAATCTGGCTTAAAAACGCCCCGTTAACGGCGCCGGCTAAAGAGAACAACCATGCTTGATTTAGCTTACCCCTGGCTACTGCTGGCGTTACCTTTGCCCTTGTTAATCAAGAAAAAACGTTTACCCGCTGGCAGTGCCCTTAATTTACCGGCACTGGCTAAACTTGGTCGCCCGGGCACAACAGGTTCGGAATTAAAATCTCTGGCTCCCTATCTGGCGGCATTAATCTGGCTGTTACTGGTAGTCAGTGCTACCCAACCGCGTTGGCTGGACGAGCCGGTGAGTTTGCCACAACCAGGTCGTGAATTGATGCTGGCAATTGATTTATCGGGTTCAATGAATATTCCTGATATGGAGTATAATATGGGCAACATTACCCGCTTAGACGCGATGAAAATGGTGTTGCGCGAGTTTATTGCCGCCCGTCAGGGTGACAGAGTGGGCTTAATTTTGTTTGCCGATGCCGCCTATCAGCAAACGCCTCTTACCTTCGATTTGGCGACAGTACAGCAATTTTTAGACGAGTCAGTTATAGGTTTAGTCGGCCAGCGCACCGCCATTGGCGAAGCAATTGGCCTAACAGTAAAACGCCTTAATAGTTATGAAGCGAGTAACAAAGTACTTATTTTACTGAGTGATGGCGCAAACAATGCGGGCGATATTCAACCTCTTGAAGCTCTGCAGCTGGCGAAAGCAGCAGGGATTAGAATTTATACTGTGGGCTTGGGCGCGGAGCAGATGGTACAACAAAGCATGTTTGGCCAAAGAGTGATTAACCCCTCGCACGATCTTGACGAACCCCTGTTGGTCCAACTGGCAGAAGAAACCGGTGGCCGGTATTTTAGGGCACGTAACCCCAGAGAGCTGAGGGATATTTATAAATTACTAGACCAGCTAGAGCCGATAGAGCGAGACGAACTGATGTTTCGGCCGCAACGTAGTTTAGTGCATTGGCCATTGGCTATCGCGTTGTTTTTATCGTTTATTCTGGCCTGGCGCCAGATTAATTGGGCAGGAGTATTGAAAAATGCTGGCTGATTTTCATTTACTACGCCCACTTTGGTTATTAGCCTTATTACCGGTAGCACTGCTATGGTGGTTACTGCGAACTCATCGCCAGGATCTTAGCCCATGGCAACAATTGATCGCCAGCCATTTGCAACCTGTCGTGCTTATCAGCCAGCAGTTACAACGCAAACAACCTTGGGCTATGCCGCTGCTGGCAAGCTGTTGGCTATTAACGGTAGTGGCCTTAACTGGCCCCAGTTGGCAAAAACTCCCGCAACCGGCTCTAACCATTAAAAAAGCCACAGTACTGATTATGGATATGTCCCTATCAATGCGGGCAACCGATATGACACCCGACCGGTTAAGCCAACAACGCTTTAAAGCCCTGGATTTTGTGGAGCAACTCCGGGAAGGCGATCTGGCACTGATTAGCTATGCCGCTGATGCCTTTGTTATCTCGCCATTAACGCCGGATCATAACAATATTCGGTTGCAGATCCCGACACTTCGGCCTGAGCTTATGCCAGAGCAAGGCTCTAATGTATTAGCTGCATTGCAACTAGCTAGTACCTTACTACAGCAAGCCGGTTATCCGAGCGGCGATGTAGTATTGTTTACCGATGGCTTTGATCACGATAGCTACCATGCCATACAACAATGGCTAAATAGCTGGCCCTACCGCCTGTCGATTCTGGCTTTTGGACAAAGCGACGGCGCCGTAGTGCGATTAGAAAATGGTGAGTTACTGAAAAATGCCCAAGGCGGTGTAGTGATCCCCAAAGTACCGCTGCAACAATTACAAATTTTAGCGCGTCAGGGAGGTGGAGTATTTCAACAAGCCACTGCTGATAACAGCGATTTACAGGCGATCATCGGTCCCCGCAACGAACGCAATAGTCAGCGTGAACCTGAGACAATTTTTGCCGGCGACCAATGGCAAGATAACGCGGTTTATCTGGTTTGGTTGCTGCTACCGCTGGCGCTATGGTTAGCAAGACGGGCGCCTATTTTACTGCTACTACCCGCAATATACTTACCCAAAGCGGACGCCATGAGCTGGCAAAGTTTATGGCAGAATAAAGAGCAACAGGCAATAGAGCATTACCAGCAGCAGCAATATCAAGATGCGCAACAGAAATTTACTGATCCGCTCTGGCGAGGTAATGCCGCCTATCGTGCTGGCGATTATCGCCAGGCAACGGAGTCTTTCTGGCAAGCCATTAAACAGCACCCTTCAGCCCCAGCCTGGCATAACCTGGGGAATGCACTTGCTATGCAACAGCAGTATCAACAAGCACTGGATGCGTATCTGGAAGCTTTGGCGCTAAACCCCGACGATGAAGCAAGTACCGCCAATGCCGAATTGATGCGGCAGTTACTGCAACAACAGCAAGCCGAGCAACAACAAGATAATAACGGCGAAGCGCAGGACAAAGAGGCGGCACAACCGCAAAATGCAGAGCAGCAGCAAACCGCAGAGCAAAATGCTGATGCGGAACAAAAAGCCCAGGCCAGCGGCGAACAAAACCAGCAAGATCCGAACAGTGAGCCGCAAAATGAGGAGTTAGCACAACAGCTTTCAGCAAACGAATCTGCAACCGAAGAAGATGCAGAGCAGACACCAGATCAAAATATCATCGAGCAAAGCTGGCCTAACGCCACCCCAGAACAACAGCAAGAGCTGGAGAATTTGTTACGCAAAGTACAAGATGACCCTGGTATTTTACTGCGTAACCGGATGCTACTGGAACATCAAAAACGTCGAACTCAACCACCCTCTGGAGCCCGTCAGGAATGGTGAAACCCCTGTTTATATTGACATATTATTTTTGCATCAGCCTGTGTTTAACACTGAGCTTGCCGGTATTTGCTATCAGCACTCTGCAAAGTCAGGTTGATAAAAATCCGGCTTTAGCGGGTGAAGCTATTACGCTGACGGTGAGCGCCGATGCCAGATTAGCGGCAGACGTGCTAAATTATCGGCAATTAGAGCAGTACTTTAGAGTAATGGTGCCATCAGTCAGCCAGAGTACCCAGATAATTAATGGCGTCAGCACCCAAAGCACGCGCTGGAGTTTTACCTTATTTCCGTTTAGCAGCGGCACCTTCACTATACCCGCTTTTGAGATTAATGGTGTACGCTCAGAGCCTATCGAAGTTACTGTCCTTGCAGAAAGCGCCAGTACAGATGCAGCAAGAGAACTTTTTGTTGAAGCCACACTGCAAGGCAGCGAAGAAATCTATGTGCAGCAAATGTTGTATTATGATGTCGTGATCTATTTCAGCGGTGATTTACAGCGTGGCAATTTAACAGAACCACAATTAGAAGGCGCAGAGATATCGCGGGTTGGCCAGGATGTGGAAGGATCAGCCCTGGTAAATGGCGTACGTTATCGCACTATAACCCGGCGCTACAGTATTACTCCGCAACGCAGCGGTAGCTTTACCATAGCGCCACCACTGTTTAGCGGTGATGTTATCGAACGCGATACCAGCCGCTATAATTATTTTGCCCGCAGTAAAACGGTGATGCAGGAAGCTAACCCTATTGCTATTCAGGTGAAACCGCAGCCAAGCAACTTTAGTGGCAGTTGGTTGGTCGCAGGCCTGGTCACATTAACAGAAGAATGGCAACCTGCTCAGTCCGAACTAACAGTGGGCGAGCCGGTCACTCGTATTATTACCTTATCAGCAGTGGATGTTGCCAGCAGTCAATTACCGGATCTTAACCAGCAATTACCGCCTCAATTACGGTTTTATCAAGAACAACCTCAAGCTAAAGGTGCTGAGCGTAGTGGCCGGCAAGTTGCTCAAAAAATCTTTACCACTGCCATTATTGCCAACGAAGCTGGCGATTTGAGCCTGCCTGAAATTCGCCTTCCCTGGTGGAATAGCCAAACGAACCGCCAGGAGGTCGCGGTTTTACCCGCGCGCGTGTTTAGCGTAAAAGCAGCAAGCGGGGGCGCTGTGCCAGACAACATAGTCGTGACTCCAACGCTTGTCTCTGAACGCCCTATTAACCACTGGCAATGGAATTACACCAGTACTTTGCTGTTACTTGGCTGGCTGCTGTCGTTAATTATTTTGGGGGTTTTAAAAAAACCGCAGTCCGTGCTAACAGCAGTGCCTGAGGCAGCAGAGCGGCGCCCCTTTGCTGACAAGTTACTAAAACAAGCTTGTCAAACAGCGGCTCCGAAGCAGGCTGCGGAACAATTGTTATTATGGGGACAACAACAATTTGCTCGCCAGGTACTATCACTGGAGCAATTAAGTCTCTTAGTGGCAGATCCCGTGCTCGCGGCTGAGCTAAACAAGCTTGCCAGACAACTTTACGGCGCTGAGCACAGTGCTTGGCAAGGCACTGCCCTGTATCAAGCTTGGCATAACTGGCGTCCTAGTAAAACGGCAACAATTAAACAGCGACTGGCGCCGTTATACCCTCACTAAATTGTTAAGGCACTGCCGCTGGTAGTGCCTTTTCGTCAGAATCCCGGCCTTTCGGGATGACTCAGCATAAAAGCACTGGCATCCCTGTTGCTGACTTGTTAGCATCTACAGATGATTTGACTTTTGCTGATGCCTAATCTTAATTGTTACAACGTCAGCAAACGTCAGCTCAGAATGATGCTGATTGACCTTATATGCCGTGTCCAATGGGCACCCCCGGTTAATTCGCCCCTATAACTTAAAACTACAACAGGAGCTTAAACTGTGGAAACTGCCACACTGATTTCACTTGCACTCTATTTTCTGGCCATGATAGGTATTGGTCTTTATGCATATAAAACCACAGATAATGATGTATCTGGTTATATGCTGGGTGGCCGTAAGTTAGGCCCCGGTGTGACAGCACTGTCTGCGGGTGCGTCAGATATGAGTGGCTGGATGTTGATGGGCTTACCCGGAGCCATGTATATCTCGGGGTTAAGTAGCACCTGGATTGCTGTTGGATTACTGGTTGGTGCCTTTTTAAATTATTTGATCGTAGCGCCCCGCTTACGGGTCTACACCGAACTGGCGCAAGATGCCATTACCCTACCCGATTACTTTGAAAAGCGTTTTGAAGATAAAACTCGCTTATTACGCATTGTTTCGTCGTTAGTCATTGTCATTTTCTTTACCCTTTATACTTCTTCTGGTGTAGTCGGCGGCGGTAAATTATTTGAAAGCTCCTTTAACCTTGATTACGAACTCGGCCTTTACATTACCGCCGGCGTGGTGGTGATCTACACCCTCATCGGTGGCTTTATGGCCGTGAGCTTAACCGATTTTGTGCAAGGCTGTTTGATGTTTTTGGCCTTAGTTTTAGTGCCCGTTGTGGCTATTCAGCACCTGGGTGGCATCACCGAAGTCAATCAAATTGTCAGCAATATTAATCCTGAATTGATGAACTGGGTTGGTGCTAGTTCGGCGCTGGCTATCATCTCAGCCTTAAGCTGGGGCTTGGGTTACTTCGGTCAGCCACATATTATTGTGCGTTTTATGGCTATTCGCTCAGTTAAAGACATTAAAACCGCCCGCCGTATTGGCATGAGCTGGATGCTGGTAACTATAGTCGGCGCGGTAATGACCGGTTTTGTTGGGATTGCTTATGTCGCCAAAACTCAGATGACGCTCGCCGATCCGGAAACGATCTTTATCGTATTTTCACAATTCTTATTCCATCCGTTGATCAGTGGCTTTTTACTCGCCGCGATACTTGCCGCCATTATGAGCACTATCTCCTCGCAATTGTTGGTGACCTCCAGCTCCTTAACTGAAGATTTTTATAAAACCTTCGTTAACCGTAGCGCCTCGCAAACAGAACTCGTGGTCGTTGGCCGCTTATCGGTATTATTAGTGGCGTTAATTGCCATAGCCTTAGCTTATGACCGCGAAAGTTCGGTGCTACAATTGGTCAGTAACGCCTGGGCGGGTTTTGGTGCTGCTTTTGGTCCTCTGATAATTTTAAGTTTATATTGGAAACGTATGACATTTGCCGGTGCATTGAGTGGCATTATAGTGGGCGCATCCACCGTACTATTTTGGATTTATGCCCCTATTCAGATTGATGGTCAAACATTAAGTGCTTTAATGTATGAAATTGTACCGGGCGTAATATTAAGCACTCTGGCCATTGTCGGCGTGAGCTTGGCAGATAAAGCGCCCACTATGTCTATGCAGCAACTTTTTGAAAAAATGTTGCTGAGCTTAAAAGCGCAACAATAAGGTGTGGCTGCATTTCTGCTAGCAACCAATCTGAATGCTGAAATTGTTCTCACCCTACGCTGGCTTTTATAGTCAGCGTTTTGTTACATTAGGGTAAGCCTAAGCAGTATCGCCGGAGAGTCATCATCTATGTTTTTTTACGCCGCCCGCCAGCCTATTCTGGATCGCAACAAAGAGCTAATTGGCTACGAACTGTTGTTTCGTGATGGTATTGATAATGCATTTCCAAATATTGATGGTGACGAAGCAACCTCAAAAATGATTGAAGGCAGTCAGTTCGCTTTTGGCTTGGAGGATTTTATTGGTGATAAACCTGGTTTCATCAACTTTACACTGGATACCTTGATCAAGAAATATCCCAGTATGCTGCCAAAAGAGCAAGTAGTTGTAGAGATTCTGGAGACGATACAACCAGGTAAACGTTTGTTAGCAGAGTGTCAGGATTTAAAAGAACAAGGCTATACCTTAGCACTGGACGACTACGAACATAGAAGTGTATGGCGGCATTTTTATCCTCATATCGATATTATAAAAATTGATTTTCGCCGCACGAATTACCAACAGATAGAAGAAATTAAACAAGCCATAGCGGCGTTTCCGCATATTAAGCTTTTAGCCGAAAAAGTGGAAACAAATGCCGAATTTCAACAAGCGCTTGAGCAAGGTTTTAGTTATTTCCAGGGTTATTTCTTTTCCCGTCCAGAAATGATGCAAACCCGGGCATTATCTCCCTCGCAATTAGCTTTGGCAGAGTTACTGTACGAAACGTCAAAAGCCGATATGGATTTAACTCAAATTACTGCAGTATTTAAACGCGATCTTACTCTCTCATATAAATTACTACGTTATAGCAATTCAGCAATATTCAAAAGACGGGCAGAAATTGAAACCATTAAACATGCGCTGGTTGTGCTGGGTCAGGCGGAATTAAAAAAATTTTTAAGCCTGCTTTTTACCGCGCAAATCAGTACAGATAAACCAGCAGAGCTAATGCGTCTAGCTATGACCAGGGCTAATTTTGCAGAAGGGTTGGCTGCTATTGGTCAAAATGTGACTTTGGAAAAAGCCTTTTTAACCGGCATGATGTCGTTAATGGATGCTATTTTGGATGAACCCATAGAAAGTGTGATGGAAAAACTACCATTAGCAAATGATATTAAAGAGGCGCTCATAAATAAAACTGGTATTTTGGCTGACTATTTAAAACTAATACAATGTTACGAGAATGCCGATTGGCAAAAAGCGAATGAAACGATTGCACTATTGAAATTAGATGTCACAAAAGTTCCAGATGCCTATCATCAGGCTGTGCAGTGGGCTAACGAACAGATGAAAGCCTTAGGTGAAATGACCTAAGGCTCCGAGTGAGGTTAATCAAAACTGACGTATTGAGCGACACGGGCAGCTAACTTCTCGCCAATGCCTTTTACTTTGGTAAGCTCAGCTTCGCTTTTGATTGCACCATGCTCAGCAATATGATCAATTACAGCCTGAGCTTTGACCTGGCCTAAACCAGGCACTGCAGTCAACTGCTCTACACTAGCTTGATTAAGACGCAGCTTGGTGTTGGCTTGCGCAGTCGCTTTAGTCATCTCCTGGTTGTTGGTGTTCGCCAAAGCATAATTTGCAAATAACACCATAGCAGCCATAGACATAGCAGCAATTAGTTGTTTCATTACAAGTTTCCTCCCGAAACGGCTGGATACTCAGCTGCGAAATCCTTAGCAACAAGACAACCACAACACCGGGATCGGCTATTACCGGTGTAAATGCTTTGCTACACAGCTAGCATCTAGAACTATATTTAAACCGATCGCTATAAATTTAGCTTTAATATTTATTTTTGCAACTTTTAATTAAATTATTTAACCAAAAAAGAGCTGCAACATTCAGCAGCAATTAAGCGATACTCCTTTATCCTGAATATATTGTTGATTGCCGCCTGCAGAATATTTCAGTACATTAGTAAAAATGTACCAAGCTAGTGTCGAATGTTTGTTGATAAAGGGGTTGTTTCAGCTTACCTTTTACAAAAAGTCCTCTGGTAAGTGACTCTTGCAGGCCTCATCACTAATGTTGGCATCTTCAGTGAGTAATTTGTTGTACACTGTCAAGGGGTTGGAGAAAATGATGAAATTGAAGCCATTACTAATTTGCAGTTGTATCTTGCTTACAGCACCACTCATTGCTAATGCCAATGAAAAAAAAGAACCGTCTAGGCAGCAGGCGCAACCACAAAGCCGAGCTATATCAAAAGAACCGTCTAGGCAGCAAGCGCAACCACAAAGCCGAGCGATATCAAAAGAAGCGGCTACTCAGTTAGCGCAACAACGTTATCCTGGCAGAGTTTTAAAAGTGCATACTGAGCAACGACAGTATAAAGTTAGGGTAATGCAAGCTGATGGCAGAGTCGTTAACGTGATAGTAGATGGTCAAAATGGCCGGGTAAAAAGGGAAGAATAACGATGCGAGTGCTTGTAGTTGAAGATGAAAATTTACTGGCTGACCAGATAAAAAACCAGCTATTACAACAGCAGTTTAGTGTAGATTTAGCCATTGATGGTGCTGACGGCTGGTTTAAGATATCAGAATATCCTTATGATTTAGCGATTATTGATTTGGGTTTACCAAAGCTAGATGGTCTATCGCTCATTCGCAAAGCGCGAAAACAAGAGATAAAAACCCCGATTATTATCCTTACTGCCCGCGGTAGTTGGCAAGAAAAGGTCGAAGGCCTGGATGCCGGCGCCGATGATTATCTGACGAAACCCTTTCATAATGAAGAATTACTCGCCCGCTGTAACGCGCTTATTCGCCGTGCCGCTGGGCAACCTGACCCAACACTAAGCTCTGGCCCGATCTCACTTAACAGCCGGACCCAGCAAGTTTGGTTAAAAGATGCAGAAGTGAGCCTAACGGCTTACGAATATAAAGTACTGGAGTACTTTATGCTAAATCCAGGCAAAGTGATTTCAAAAACAGAACTGACCGAACATATTTATGATCAGGATTTCGATTTGGATAGTAATGTTATTGAAGTTTTTGTACTGCGCTTGCGCAAAAAACTTGATCCAGAAGGCGATATAAAGCCAATAGAAACCTTGCGTGGTCGTGGCTACCGCTTTAATCTTGCCGTCGAATAAATGCTTGTAGCTCAATAAATGAAAGTTATCCCATTAAAACTGCGTCAAGGGCTGGTGAGTGCAGTATTACTCTTATTGCTGCTACCCAGCTCTTTCGTCGCCATAGAACAAGCATTCTATCGCCAACTGCTAACCAATGCTGAACAAAAGATGGAAGTACATATGTATGCCATCTTATCAGAGTTGCACCTCACTGACGGCAAGATAGAGCTGAACAATAATACCTTAGCTCCTGACTTTTACCGACCTGATTCAGGGTTGAGTGCCTTTGTAACCGATGGGCAACGGCTATTGTGGCAGTCTGACTCTTCTCTAAATCAGGAGTTTCAAGTACCCGAAATTCAGCTTACCCCAGGCCAACATATTTTCTATGAGTTAGAACAAGCAGAAACAGAGTATCAGATCCTCAGTATTGCCTTTTTATTTGATTCCGGTGACAGCGCCCAACCTCTAGCTATTCACGTTGTGCAAAGCCACGAGATGCTTATGGCTCCGCATAAAAGCTTCCGCTCAACACTGCTCCGTTGGTTTACTGGTATTGCGGCGGGATTATTATTACTCAGTATTCTGGCATATTATTGGACAACCAAACCGCTTACCCGGCTTGACCACGAGATACGCCAGCTAGAGCGCGGTAAACAAGACCACCTTACAGGTAATTACCCTTCTGAACTGAATGTTATTAAAGAAGATTTAAATTTACTCTTAGCCAGCCAGAACCGGCAAAAATTACGTTACCGTAATCATCTTAGCGATCTGGCACATGCATTGAAAACACCGGTAGCGGTACTAAGAACCTCGCCTCTGGCACAGCAACCTGAATTAAAAGAACAGATAGATCGCATCACGGCCATGATTGAACATCAGTTGAAAAAGGCCAGCAGTTCAGGTCAGGATATTTGGAAAAAGCAAACCCCCCTATTACCCTTGGCAGAGAAACTGATCAATGCATTGCGTAAAATATACCGCGACAAAGGCTGTGTTATCGAACTAGCCTGTGCCGAGCAAGCATTTTTCCGGGGGGACGAAACCGATATTATGGAGATCCTCGGTAACTTGTTAGATAACGCCTGTAAAGCCTGTAATAAAAAAGTTCTGGTTAAGGTAGAACAACATCCTTTCACCTTGATTGTAGAAGACGATGGACCTGGTATAGCGCCTAATAAGCGACAAGAACTATTCGAAAGAGGTACCCGTCTTGATACCTATGTGGACGGCCATGGTGTTGGTTTATCCATAGTCGCCGAACTGGTTAATTCCTACTCTGGCACTATTAGCATTGCAGACAGTGAGCTGGGTGGCGCGCGCTTTACCCTGATCTTTGCAGACGAAAACTAAGTCTAAACAAAAATTTGCTGCTACTGATCGCCCGTTGCTGTTTTGCCGTAATCAGCAACTAACTATGTATTAATTACAGGACAGCACTATGGATCTGAATCCCGCTATAATTAAAATCAAAAACTTGCGCTTACGGACTTATATTGGTATCAACGACGATGAAATCGCTAATAAACAAGACGTTATTGTCAATGCCCGTATTCAGTATAGCGCGGTAGATGCAGCAAATTCTGACGATATGTCAAAAGCCCTTAACTACAGAACTATTACCAAGCAAATTATTGCCTTAGTAGAAAATAATCGCTTTGCCCTACTGGAAAAACTCACTGCCGATGTGTTACTACTGGCAAGTGCTCATCCGTCGGTTAGCTATGCCGAAGTTGAAATTGATAAACCTCATGCTCTGCGTTTTGCCGATTCGGTTTCACTAACCTTATCGATTAATAAATAAGCGGCTATACTTTAAGCTGCTCTGGGTGCCAGCAACTGCTGTTGGCGCTAATCTCAGAAAAGGCAACCATATGAATATCCTGATCACCGGTGGCACAGGCTTAATTGGCAGTGCATTAACTCAATTATGGCAAACCGAGCATAGTATCTGGATTTTAAGCCGTGCTGAACGCCATACGGATAGCGGTAATGTGAAATATATCAACGCCTTACAGCAGGTAAACTTTAATGAGCTTGATGCTATCATTAACCTTGCCGGAGAACCTATTGCCAATAAGCGTTGGAGCACTCGCCAGAAAAGCCGCATCTGCCAAAGCCGTTGGCAATTAACAGAAGAATTAAGCCAACTCATCAGGCTATCAGACTCCCCTCCTAAGTTGTTAATCAGTGGCTCGGCTATTGGATATTATGGCCGGCAGGATAGTCAGGAGATCACAGAAGATTATCAGGCATTTTTCCCAGAATTTAGCCATGATATCTGTGCTCGCTGGGAAAATCTTGCTATGCAAGCGAGCAGTGCCAATACCCGAGTTTGCTTGCTACGAACAGGTATAGTGTTAGCTGAAAATGCCGGTGCCCTGAAGAAAATGCTACCGCCGTTTAAACTAGGGCTGGGAGGCGTTATTGGCTCAGGCGAGCAATATATGTCGTGGATCCACTTGGAAGATATGGTAGCGCTAATTGATTTCGTCTTAAAACACGAGTCATTACAAGGCCCTGTTAATGCTGTAGCGCCTAAAGCCGTCACAAATAAAACCTTTACTCAAGAGTTGGCAAAGCGCGTTAACCGTCCAGCGTTATTGCCTATGCCAGGCTTTATGGCCAGGTTATTGTTCGGTGAAATGTCCGACATTTTATTATATGGGCAACGGGTTGTACCGAAAAAGCTGCAAGATGCAGGCTTTCATTTTCGCTATCCACAGCTAGGCCCCGCACTAGCTTCTTTAAGTTTATAACCCACAAAAAAGCAGCTGATAGCCAGCTGCTTTTTATAAACCCAAACTAAGGCTGATCTGGCAAGCAACTATCCTTGTAACACGCGGCGAATTAGCACTGCGCCTGGAACACGTAATAATTGCCGTAACTGCCACCATCCCAAAATAGAAACCAAGACAGCGCCACTGACCGGCCCCAACCACCATAAGGTGTAATGAAAACTAAAGGGCAAGTCAAACAATCGTTGCTGCAAGCTGAGCAATAGGATCTCTGCCAGTACTGTAGCAAAAAGGCCCGCCAAGGCGCCTAAGAAAGTAAATTCCAGCAGCAGTGCATTTCGTAAAAACGCATACCGCGCTCCTAAGGTTCGCAGAATAGCCAACTCCTGTTCACGCTGCTCTATGGTCGCTTGCACCTGCGCTACCAGCACCAAGGCCGCAGCTAAGCCAATAATGACCAGAATAAAGCTTAAGGCCAACGTCACCTGAGCAATAATATCTTGTACTTGCTTAATAATGGCTTCAACACTCAGTACAGTAACCGTAGGCATAAGACGCGCTAATTGATTAACCAGTTGATAACGTTCAGCTTCGATATAAAATGCCGTGATATAACTCGCTGGAAAATCTTTTAGCAAATCTGGACTTAAAATCATATAGAAATTGGGTTGTAAACTATTCCAATCCACGGTTCTTATACTGGTTACCTGGGCAGAAATCAGTTGACCACCAATAGAGAACTGCAACTGATCGCCAACTGCAATGCCAACGCGTTCAGCTAATTCTTGCTCTACCGACACCTCCCCCTGAGTTTGCGCACTAAACCATTCCCCAGCCTGAATTTTATTAGCGGGTGGTAAGTTGTCTAACCAGGTTAGATTGAGCTCACGCCCAATACCCGTTTGCTGCTCAGAGCGGTCTTCTTTTGTCGCTTCTTCCCGCATTATCTGCTGATTAATCTGTACCAAACGGCCTCGTACTACCGGATAGAAGGGTTCAGGTTGTAATTGATGGGTTTTAGCAAACTCAGCCAGCTCATCCCGTTGCGTCTCGCTAACATTAACCAGAAAATGATTCGGTGCTCCCTCTGGAATTTGTTGCTGCCATTGGCCAATGAGCTCAGCACGGACAAAGTACAACAGCAATGCCAAGAATAAGGCGAGCGAAAACGTAATAAGCTGGAAGCTGTTAGCCCAAAGCCGCCGACGTAAATTGGCCAGAGCTAACTTACCGGCACTGCTCTGCCCGGCAGCGACTGGCTTCGCAGCTTTAACCAAAATCGCTGCCACACCGAGCAGTAAGGCGATAAAAATACCACACACTAAAAACAAGCCAATGCTAATTAGCCATTCACCAGAAAATAACCACATCAGAGCAAAAACTGCCAGAGCACCGGTTATTAATTGCCATTTATCAAAAGTTAATGACGCAGCGGGCTGTTTAAGCACTTGAATAGCGGGGGTCACGGTAAGCTGCCACAAAGGTCTGGCAGCAAACAGCGAAGCACAGAGAACACAGGTTAAACTTCCCAGCCAAAGTGGTCTAAAACTAAACTCAGGCCGGAAATCGCCAACATAGTGTAAAATTGCCGATTCAGCAAAAACCAAAACTAGCTGCCCGGCAAGTAAACCAATTAATAAACTAAACAGCACAACCAAAGTAAGATGGCTGGCATAAATACGCCTCACTTGAGCGGTAGTCGCTCCTAGGGCTTTAATGATGGCCACGGCCTGCACATGCCGCTGGCTGTAGCGATTAGCCGCAACCGCAGCTGCACAAGCTGCCAGAACAATTCCTAATAAACCAGCTAGCAGCAGAAAACGCTCCGCACGTGCCAAAGCACCGCCAATAGCAGATTGTTGATCACGATCACGCCAGCGTTGATGCACCGTTAAAAGTGGCTTCACCGCTTCGGCAAAGCTGTCTAATTGCGGATTGTTTCCAGCAAATAAATAGCGGTAGCTAATACGACTACCAGGCTGCACTATACCAGAGGCCGCCACATCATCCAGGTGCATTAATGCCCGCGGCGCGCCGCCAAATACGCTAAGTGGCGCATCTGGTTCATTAACAATAACCCCACCAACTTGCAAACGATGACTACCCAGCTCAATGGTATCACCTACGCTTACCGCCAATAAATCCAGTAAACGAGGTTCGAACCAAATTTGCCCAACCGTCAAAGTAGCGATTTCGCCTGCAGTTAGGCTGACTGAACGGTGCAAGATCAGCTCACCACGAAGCGGATAACTGGGACTTACCGCTTTGATGGTTGCCAACTGCATTTCTTGTTCACTAAACAGCATAGAGTCGAACTGCATTTGCTGCGCCACTGCCAACCCTTGCTGCTGCGCTAGCGTTATAATATCAAGGTTAAATGCCTGAGTAGATCCAAGCACTCTGTCAGCGGCGATAAACTGTGCACTGCGTTGTTCGAGCGCCACCTTTACACTTTGAGTAATGCCACTTAAGCTGACCACCGAGAATACTGCCAGAAATAGTGCAAAGGCGATTACCCAAAGCTCACCACGTTTTAATTCGCGCCAAAACAAGCGCCAGGCAATACTAGCCCACATTAGCGAGCTCCTCAGTATTAATAAAACGACCTGCTTGCATTTTTAATTGCCGCTGACAACGCGTGGCTAACTCTTCGCTATGAGTCACTAATACCAGAGTGGTGCCCTGCTGCGTATTTAAGTCAAACAACAAGTCCTCAATTTTTTGCCCGGTTGTCGCATCCAAATTTGCTGAGGGTTCATCGGC
The DNA here is from genome assembly GCF_014653435.1 of Alishewanella longhuensis. Lineage (GTDB taxonomy): Bacteria > Pseudomonadota > Gammaproteobacteria > Enterobacterales > Alteromonadaceae > Alishewanella > Alishewanella longhuensis. The sequence goes on from NZ_BNAO01000003.1 coordinate 445,833, forward strand.
AAACAAAATAGCGGGTTTGGTGATAAAGGCCCGAGCGATAGCAACACGTTGCTGCTCACCACCAGAAAGCTGTGCCGGATAAAAATCGGCACGGGCCTCCAGTCCAACTTGCTGTAACAAAGCCTTAGCACGTTGCCTAGCTTGCTTATCACCGGCAAGCTCAGCCGGTAAGGTGATATTTTCCAGTGCCGTTAAGCTAGGTAGCAATAAAAAGGATTGAAAGACGAAGCCGACGTAGCGGGCGCGGATCCCCGCCCGTTCGTCTTCTGATAGTTGATGTAGTGGTTTTCCGGCTAAATACACTTCACCGCTGCTGGGTACGTCTAAGCCAGCAAGCAAGCTAAGTAAAGTTGATTTCCCCGAGCCAGAGGCGCCTACAATGGCAACTGTCTCGCCTTGATTGATTGTCAGGCTAATATCATGCAGGATAGTCAGTGATCCTTCGCTGACTTTAACCCGTTTAGCAAGGTTAGACGCTTTAATATGAATTTCAGGTAGTTTAGTCATGCGCATTATCTTAGTTATTGTACTGTTTTTATTTAGCCAGAATGTTCTGGCGCAAAAGTTACTGATTCTCGGTGACAGCTTAAGTGCCGCATACGGCTTACAAGAGTCGCAAGGCTGGCCCGCCTTACTAGCCGAAAAAACCGAGTTAACACTGATTAACGCCAGCATTAGTGGCGAAACCACAGCGGGTGGCTTAGCTCGTTTACCTGCCCTGCTTGAGCAACATCAGCCCGACTGGGTATTGATTGAGCTAGGTGGTAACGACGGCCTAAGAGGCTTTAATCCAACGCTTATCGAAAGCCAATTAAAACAAATAATTACATTGGTTAAACAGCATAAAGCGGTACCCCTATTAATGCAAATACGCATTCCGCCTAATTATGGACCACGTTATGTGGAACGCTTCACCGACATTTATCCCACATTAGCTGAGCAAGAGCAAATTACGCTCTGGCCATTTTTTATGGATGAGATAGCCATAAAACCGGAGTTAATGATGCGGGATGGTATTCATCCTAATGCTGATGCGCAGCCGCTGATCCGTGATTTTATGTATGAGTTAGTGTCGCAGTTGCAAAGCGAGTAGTTCTTAGCTGGCTTTGCTTTTTAGCGTTTGACGCCTTTAGCCGCCGGATGCGCTACTCTGGAACCTGCGTAACCTAAAGTAACCGCAGAGTGTAGATTGGTGCAACACCCTTAACTGGGTAGTAATTTTCTCCACCGGCTATGCAGCGCTTTCTAAGATATAAGTTACATCGAATCGCCAGGCTGCTTGCAGTCGATAATGCACACCAGGCCGCCGTAAACCCATCCCTGGGGGCTTATCCTTTCGCATCCCTGCGAAAGACGCCTGGCTTAGCATTATCGACTCGCTGCCTGGCTAGATCAGTGTTATTTCCTGGCTAATACCGAGCCAAATATCAAAGCCTTGCTGCAGGTTAGTGGTGCAATTGGGGATACGCAAAAATCAAACTAGGTGGTAAACGCAGAGTACACTTTGCTCGGGGTGCACCAATCTTGAGCCAGCGTAACTTTAAGTAAATACAGATTCAAGCTCAGCGCAACGTCCTTAGCAGGTGTTGTAACTTTCTCCACCAGCTTCGATGAGATCACTTAAACCGAAACGCCAGGCTGCTTGCAGCCGATATTACACACAAAGACGCCGTAAATACATCCTTGTAGGCTCCTGTCCGGCATCCATGCCGTACACGCTTTGTTTAGCAATATCGGCTCGCTGCCTAGCTGCATAAGTGTTATTTGTTAGCTTGTTGAAAGCTAAATGCCTGAGTTTTGCTGCATTCTAGGTGCATTTTGGATGCGCAAAAATCGAACGAGGTGGTAAACGCATAGTACACTTTGCTCGGGGAGGTGTTTTTCAGGGATGAAAAACAGCAGCGTACAGGGAGGTATCCACAGCGTGCCCCGACAAAGTTGTACGGCGCGCTTAGCCGCCGGATGCACCAAACTTGAATTTGCTAAGCTTGAAATAACAGCTGATTTTAGATTGCGAGACAGGAGTATCAAGGTAGAGTTTTGAGTATAGATGGCCTCCCCTAGGGGATTCGACCCCCTGTTACCGCCGTGCAAAATGACTGCGCGGTGTTCACACCGCCTCACGGCGCTATTAGGAATTTAAACAGGAGAATTAAGATAGATGGCGTCCCCTAGGGGATTCGAACTGTCAACAACAATCCAATAGTGATCCACCCCAACAATCTAAAAGTGATCCACTACTCTTTAGTTTTATCCATTAATC
>NZ_BNAO01000004.1:0-323 GCF_014653435.1 Alishewanella longhuensis
TGCCCGAGAGGCTTAACCATACAACGCCCAAGATGTTTTAAGAAGAAAGGTTGTGAGTAACCTAAGTCAGCTTGCTAGATTAAAGATGGAACGACAATTTTTTATCAAATGCATCCATGCATTTGACCCGCAAGCGGGCCGCACTAAAGTGCGTTAAAACGTTGTTCCTGACACGTTTTTGCCTGGTGGCAATAGCGCTGTGGAACCACCTGAACCCATTCCGAACTCAGAAGTGAAACGCAGCTGCGACGATGGTAGTGTGGCATTCGCCATGCGAGAGTAGTACACCGCCAGGCACCTCATTCAATAGAAAAGCCCTACTC
>NZ_BNAO01000004.1:353-4715 GCF_014653435.1 Alishewanella longhuensis
ATAAGAGTGGGGCTTTTTTATTGGCTGCGATCCTGGCGCGGTGTATTGCTCGAGCAGGGCGATACCATGCGACCAGTTCGTCAGGAACGAACTGGGACAGCTTTAGCTGGCCGCGAAGCGGCGAACCCCAGGGAGGCGGTGAGCAAAGTAGTACACCGCCGACTCCCACGCCAGCCACAGCCCCTACGGGGTGTGGCATTGCGAAACACCTCCTTGTGTTTCGCCCTACGGGCCGTCGCTTCGCAACGTCCAAATTCGTTACTAACGAATTTGTGTGCAGGCCTTCCCTGGCCTGCATCGCGTCGCGACCTGCCTGCGGCAGTCCAAAACTGCTCCCGGCAGTTTTGTCGCCATGCTACATTGGTGTTTTTGAGGATATCAGCGATTGTGCACTCGGAGTTTCAGCAATGCTTGTTGAGCCCTCAGTTGCGTTAGAATTTTTGCAACAGCAGCAGGAGGCTGCGCAGGCTGAGTGGGCACAGTGACGTGCGCCTCGACGCCGGAGGAAAAAATTGCTACCCAGCTGAGGGCATTGCGACTCGCCGCAGCTGAAAGAGCGTGATGCTCCAGCAATGTTTGTTCAGACAAAAGCTATCCAACGTCCTGCTAACAGCACAGCGAGCCATAGTAAAATGGATATTAACGCACATATTTTTAAGGTAATGCCGAAAGGCTGGCTAATCAGCGCTGCTTGCCATGCTGGTAGCCGATGTACCAGTAGAATGTTCAGTAATGCCAGGAGTAAGAACAGCATCTTGATAAGAAAAGCATTATTAGATAAGTAATGCGCCGGTTGCACACTAAATAGCAAAGTACCGCTAAGTAGTGCGATTAATAAGCCTAGCGCTGCCATTCGTTGTAACAACGGCAATAGTTCAGTTAATGCTTGTTGTCGCAGTATGCCAAATAATTTTAAATCGAGCAGCAGTATGTTGCCGAATAGCAGACTGATGCCACAGATATGGAACGCACTGACTAGTGGATAAGCGAAGTCAGATTGACGCAGTAACGTCGCTAATGCCGTATCGCCCAAGTCGAGTAGCACGTTACTGAGCAGTAAGGCACTGAACATTAAATGTTAATCTTCACGCACTAACTCAGGGTAAAAAGTATATTGTTTACCATTAATGGTTGCTCGTACAGCTTTGATAATGTGCTCTTCATTTTTTGCCGAGCGATGGCCGCGGATTAACACCGCATCTCCGACAGAAGCCTCGCCTTCTACAAAACCGGCTTGTTGGGTCTGCCGTGGATTTCCAAGATCAACTTGCCAGGGTCCGGCCGCGGTATCAATCATCAGCCGGGGATGCGGTGGGCCAATAAATATCTGTGTAATGGTGCCATTCATTTCGGTTTGTTCGCTTTCGGTCCACGCCCAGCCGTGATGGGCTGAGGTTGCAGCAGCCCAGAATAGCAAACCACTTGCTGCGGCAATTAGGGGCGTTTTTATGCGCTTGGTATACATTAATATTACCTCACTTAATAGCGTAGTTAACTCTCTTAGTATATCTGCTGAAGCCAGTAGTGCCAGTTATGGGGTGCTTGCTCCTTAATATTGCCTGCTGTTATTTAGTCATATTGTTTTGCAATGGCAGAATATTGATTAATCACAATATCTTACAGTCTGGCAGCGTCTATAATGCATATTGACTAATAAAAGAGGCTATTGGTAATGATTACTGCGCTATTTGATAGTATTGATACTAAAGATATTAACGCTTTTGCTAATTTCTTGGCTGAGGATGTCATTTTTTGTTTTAGTAACTGGCCACAAATAGAAGGTAAAGCGAATGTTGAAAATGCGGTGAATGCTTTCTTGCAGTCTATGGCTGTTATCGAACATCAGGTATCTGACTGCTGGCAGCCTGATGACATGGTGATTTGTCGTGGCTTCGTGACCTATACTCGACACGATCATACAAAGTTAACGGTGCCCTTTGCTAATATGCTGCAGGTCTTGGACGGGAAGATTACTGATTATCAGATTTTCGCCGATCTCTCAGCGCTTTAGTGCACGCAATAATTTATTTCTGACGCCATTTTCAGGTTGTTAGGCGCATAGTCTATTGGATTAGCTGTATATTTTTTAGTATGGTGAAAGCTAACACAGCACTATGGATTAAAAAATGCGCCTTGTTACGTTGATATATGGATTTCTGGTTGTTTGCTCATTTAGCTTTAACACTCTCGCGGTAACGACTCCACTTGAATATGACGATGTGTTTGAAATTGAATTTGTGTCAGATCCGCAGCCTGACGGCAAAGGTGAGCAAATTCTGTTTGTGCGCAACTGGATGGATCGCCAAGCCGACCGCCGCCGTTCTATGTTATGGCTTGCCGACAATAAAGGCCAGTTACAAGCGCTGACCGGGGTAGAGCAAAACGCTCATTCACCGCGCTGGGCACCGGATAATCGTAAAGTAGCCTATATTGCCGGGCAGCAAATTCATCTGTATTGGCTAGACAGTGGCCGCAATGTGCAATTAAGCCGTCTTACGCAGGCACCGGCTAATCTGAGCTGGTCGCCAGATGGCAAATGGTTGGCTTTTACCATGTTTACGCCAGTAAATAAGCCTGCGCCCGTTACCTTACCGGGCAAGCCCGCCAATGCCGATTGGGCTAAAGCGCCTATCTATATTGATAACCGCCAATATCGCGCGGATGGTGCTGGCTATTTGGCAGCAGGTTATACCCATATTTATCTGATGCCAGCCGAAGGGGGCAGCGCTATACAGCTGACCTCAGGTGAATTTAATCATAGCAGCAGTTTAAGCTGGCACCCAGATGGCTCTGCGCTTTACTTCTCCGCCAACCGCCATGATAACTGGCGTGAGCTGGCAAACAATACTGAGGTATTTCGGTTAGATCTAAAAAGCCGCGAGCTAACTGCGTTAACGGATCGTTTTGGGCCAGACAGCCAACCGCAGGTATCACCTGACGGTAAAAAAATCGCTTACCTGGGGTACGATGATCGCAAACTGGCGCATCAGGCCATGCGCTTATATGTAATGGATATTGATGGTAGCAATAGCAAAAACCTGACGGAGCCATTAGATCGCAGTATCAGCAGCTTTCAGTGGCAAGCCAATAGTAATGGCCTTGTGATCTCCTATGATAGTGAGGGTAAAGGCTATCTGGCAGAGCTTTCTTTGAGTGGCCGCACGAAAGTGCTTACCGATAACTTAGGTGGCATATCTTATAGCCGCCCTTATAGTGGCGGCCAGTTTGCACTGGCGGACAATGGTTTAATTGCTTATACGCAGGCTAGTACTTCACATCCTGCTGAACTGGCAACGTTGCAGCGTAATGAACGGCAAACCCTAACCGCTTTTAATCGTGATCTGTTATTTAAGCGGGAAATTGGTAAGGTAGAAGAATTTTGGTATGAATCGTCCGTAGACAAGCGCAAGCTACAGGGCTGGCTTATTTATCCGCCGGCTTTTGATGCAAGTAAGAAATATCCGCTAATTTTAGAAATTCATGGTGGCCCACATACTGCCTATGGTCCTTATTTTGCAATGGAATTGCAGTTAATGGCGGCTGAAGGTTACGTGGTGTTGTATACCAATCCGCGGGGCAGTACAAGTTATGGTGAAAACTTCGCTAATCTTATCCATCATAATTACCCAAGCCATGATTTTACGGATTTGATGGATGGTGTTGATCAGGTGCTAAGCCGAGGTTTTATTAGCGACAAAGAGCTGTTTATTACCGGTGGTAGCGGCGGCGGTGTGCTTACTACCTGGAGCATAGCCCATACTGATCGTTTTGCGGCGGCGGTTGCGGTTAACCCGGTGATTAACTGGTATAGCTTTGTACTAAATGCAGATATGTATAGCTATTTTAGTCAATACTGGTTTCCGGCTTTGCCCTGGGAAAACCCGGAACATTACTTAAAACATTCGCCTATTCAGCATGTTGGTAAAGTTAGTACGCCCACTATGTTGCTGACCGGCGAGGCGGATTTCCGCACACCGATCTCTGAAACAGAACAATACTATCAGGCGTTACAGTTACGGGGTATTGATACGGCCATGGTGCGTATCCCTGGTGCTTCTCATGCCATTCATACCCGACCAAGTAATATGATGGCCAAGCCTGCCTATATTATTTACTGGTTTGAGAAATACCGGCAGCAGCGCGCAAATTAACCTTTTTCCGGCCCGGCACATACCGGGTCGGGCTTTTCTGGTATAAAGTGTATGTTTTCTATTCACTTGAATAAGGCCGTTATGTTTTTCGCTTTACCTTTAGCAGGTTCTTTGTATAATGGCGACTCCAACGCTAGGGGCATAGTTCCAATTGGTAGAACAGCGGTCTCCAAAACCGATGGTTGGGGGTTCGAATCCCTCTGCCCCTGCC
>NZ_BNAO01000004.1:4740-70357 GCF_014653435.1 Alishewanella longhuensis
TCTTTTTATGACAACACATTCTCACACTCAGGCAGTACTACTAAAGCAACTTGGCATAGTGCCATTGGCGGCTAGGCTTAAGTTTTTTGCGCCTTTATCTTCTGCCGATAACGCTCTACAAAGTGCTTCTACTACAAGCGCTGACTCTGTCGTTTGCAGCACCAGTGAGGGTAAGACTGAACTTGCGGAAAATCCACGATATCAGGCTATCCTTGCAACGCAATTAGCTGAAGATATTAATGCGCTTTTAACGCAGACTAGGTTGAGTGATTGGCAAATTGATAGTTTAGCCAAGGATTGTCAGCTCTGTGAGCAAGTACTGATAACGCCACCACTTCCTCAGTTGCAGCAAGTCGCCCTAAAACGCCAGCTTTGGCAATTATTATCTGAGCAATTGCATGATTAGCTTTCGTCCGCTAGTGCCCGCTGAAATAACGTCACTTGCTGCCATTGAGCAGGCTGCTAACCCTTATCCTTGGACTGAGGGGGTGTTTCGTTCCTGTTTTGGTAGCCAATATTTTAACTACGCTTTATTGTTGGATGATGTGCTGCAAGGCTTTTATTTCGGGCAGTTTTTAGGTGTTGAAAGCCAGCTCTTTAATATCTGTGTTGCGCCTCAAGCACAAGGTAAAGGTTTTGGTAAGATGTTACTGACGCACTTTGTCGAGCAAAGCCAATTGCGTAATGCCTTAGATGCTTGGTTGGAAGTGCGTGTAACGAATCAAAAGGCTATTCAGCTTTATGAGAAACTGGGTTTTATTGAAACTGGCAGACGTGCTAATTACTACACAAGTCCTCAAGGTCGGGAAGATGCTATTCTGATGTGCCTGCCATTAGCGCTATAAGTGTGAACTAATCACAGATCAGTAACAAAGGCGCTGTGACCCTGCGCTAGCTGCTGTTATAATAACCCCATTTATGATCGCGCCGGTACTCTTTACGTACGCGCCCAAATAATCTCGGAACCTATGACAACTCAAGCTTTTAATGCGGAAGTAAATAGCCGCCGTACCTTTGCTATTATCTCGCACCCCGATGCAGGTAAAACGACCATCACTGAAAAAGTGTTATTATTCGGACAGTTAATCCAAAAGGCCGGTACGGTAAAGGGTAAAAAGTCTGGCCAGTATGCTACCTCTGACTGGATGGAGATGGAGAAAGAGCGGGGCATCTCGGTAACCACCTCTGTGATGCAGTTCCCCTATAATGATTGCCTGGTTAATTTATTAGATACCCCAGGCCACGAAGACTTCTCAGAAGATACTTACCGAACCCTTACCGCGGTTGATTCGTGCTTAATGGTCATTGACGGCGCGAAAGGCGTAGAAGATCGTACCATTAAGCTGATGGAAGTGACGCGGCTGCGTGATACACCTATTATTACCTTTATGAATAAGATGGACCGGGACATCCGTGATCCGGTTGATTTATTAGATGAAGTGGAAAGTGTTTTAAAGATCGCGTGTGCGCCGATAACCTGGCCAATCGCTTCAGGTAAAGAGTTTAAGGGCGTTTATCATATTCTGCGTGATGAAGTGATTTTGTATAAATCCGGTATGGGGCACACCATTCAGGACGTTGATATTATTAAAGGGCTTAACAATCCTGAGCTTGATCAGCGTATTGGTTATTATGCCCAGCAACTACGCGATGAAATGGAATTGGTGCAAGGTGCCAGCCATGAATTTGATCGCGAGCTGTTTTTAAAAGGGGAATTAACCCCAGTATTTTTTGGTACTGCTTTAGGCAACTTTGGTGTGGACCATATGCTTAACGGTTTAACCGACTGGGCACCGGCCCCGCAAGCGCGGGCTACCGATACCCGTACCGTTGAACCAAGCGAAGCGAGTTTCAGTGGCTTTGTTTTTAAAATTCAGGCCAATATGGATCCTAAGCATCGTGACCGCGTTGCCTTTTTACGTATTGTTTCAGGCAAATATGAAAAGGGCATGAAAGTTCGTCATGTGCGTATTGGCAAAGATGTGCTTATTCCACAGGCGCTAACCTTTTTAGCCGGTGATCGTGAGCACTTAGAAGAAGCCTATGCTGGTGATATTATTGGTTTACATAACCATGGCACCATCAAAATTGGTGATACCTTTACTACCGGCGAGAATATGCAATTTACCGGTATTCCTAACTTCGCCCCAGAGCTATTCCGCCGTATTCGGTTACGCGATCCGTTAAAGCAAAAGCAATTACTAAAAGGCTTAGTGCAATTATCAGAAGAAGGTGCTGTACAGGTATTCCGGCCCTTAGATAATAACGATCTCATTGTCGGTGCGGTTGGGGTGCTACAGTTTGATGTAGTAGTGCACCGCTTAAAATCCGAATATAACGTGGATGCGCTGTACGAGAGCGTTAACGTTAGCACCGCTCGTTGGGTATATTCTGATGATGCTAAGGCCTTACAGGAATTCCAAAACAAAGCCAGTAACAACCTGGCGCTTGACGGCGGTGATAACCTTACCTATATAGCGCCCACCATGGTTAACCTTAACCTAGCAATGGAACGTTACCCGAAAATCAAATTCTTTAAAACCCGTGAGCACTAACAGGTTAGGTCAATGAATATTAAACAACTTTTAACAGAGAAAACCCTAGCTGCTTTTGCGCAGTTGGGCTTACCGGAAGGCACTAACCCAGCGGTAACGCAAAGCACTCGCGTAGAGTTTGGCGATTACCAAATTAACGGTGCCATGGGCGCAGCCAAGCAATTAAAAACCAATCCCCGCCAGTTAGCGCAGCAGTTGGTTGAACTGTTAGATCTTAACGAGCTGGCCGACAAGGTCGAAATTGCTGGCCCGGGTTTTATTAATGTCACCTTAAAAGCCGACTGGCTAGCCAAACAGCTTAGTGTTGCCGCCACCGATGCTCGCTTAGGCGTAAGTCAGAATCCGGCACCGCAAACCGTTGTTGTGGACTATTCAGCGCCTAATCTAGCGAAAGAAATGCACGTTGGTCATTTACGCTCAACCATTATTGGTGATGCCGTGGTGCGCAGCTTGGAATTCTGGGGCGATAAAGTGATTCGGCAGAATCATATGGGCGACTGGGGGACCCAGTTTGGTATGCTGATTGCCCATTTAGAAGATAAGCTGGCCGAGGGCGTAGACTTAGAAAGCGTTGCGCTGGCTGACTTGGAAGATTTTTATCGCGCTGCGAAAAAACGCTTTGATGATGAAGCAGGCTTTGCTGATAAATCGCGGGACTATGTGGTCAAGCTACAAAGCGGCGATGCACATTGTCAAAAACTCTGGCAGCTGTTTATTGATACCTCGGTAAAACACAGTAATGAGGTTTATCAAAAGCTTAACGTGACGCTGACCGATAACGATATCAAGCCAGAAAGTGCCTATAACAGCATGTTACAGCCGATAGTGGATCAATTGCTTGCGCAAGAGATCGCGGTAGAAGATCAAGGCGCTTTAGTGGTGTTTTTGCAGGAACTAGCCGATAAAGAAGGTAATCCTTCGCCTTTTATTATCCAGAAAACCGGCGGTGGCTTTTTGTATGCCACTACCGATTTAGCGGCTTGTAAATACCGCAGTATTGAATTGAATGCTGATCGCATTGTCATTTTTACCGATGCGCGGCAGGCACTGCACTTTAAACAAATAGAAATTACCGCCCGTAAAGCGGGTTTATTAGCGGATAACACCCGCTATGATCATTGCCCCTTTGGCACCATGATGGGCGAAGATGGTAAGCCGTTTAAAACCCGTACTGGTGGCACGGTTAAGCTGGCCGAATTACTGGAAGAAGCGGTAGTGCGCGCTGAAGCGGTGGTAAAAGAAAAAGCGACTGATTTATCGGATACGGAAATTGCCGAAATTGCCCGTAAGGTCGGTATTGGCGCTGTGAAGTTTGCCGATTTATCAAAAAACCGTACCAGCGATTATATCTTTAGCTGGGATGCCATGCTAAGTTTTGAAGGCGCAACCGCCCCTTATTTACAGTATGCTTATACCCGGGTACGCAGTATTTTACGTAAAGCTGAAGTGGCTGACGACTTTAACGCGGCTATTGTTATTAGTGCCGAGCAGGAAAAGCAATTAGCGGTAAAACTACTGCGCTTTGAAGAAACTCTGCAACAGGTGATTAGAGATGCGCAGCCAAACTTGCTCTGTAATTATTTATACGAGCTGGCCAGTTTATTTATGACCTTTTACGAAGCCTGTCCAATCTTAAAAGAAGGGGTTGAACCAGCCGAGCGTAACAGCCGTTTAATGCTAAGTATTTTAAGCGCTAAGCTCTTAGCACAAGGCCTGGATTTACTGGGTATTGAAGTAATGGAACGGATGTAACATGAAAATAGACGCAATTCGCCGCAGTTATACCAAAGATAAACTGGATTTGGATAAACTTAATGCTGATCCGATAGCGCAGTTTGAGCTATGGCTAAAAGATGCCATAGCCGCTGAGCTACCCGATCCCACGGCGATGTGCGTTGCTACCGTCGATAGCAGCGGCCAGCCGTCACAGCGCCTGGTATTGCTAAAAGACGTAACTAGTGAAGGCTTCACTTTTTACACGAACCTTGGTAGCCGTAAAGCGTCTGAGCTGTCGGAAAATCCAAAAGTCAGTTTGCATTTCCCCTGGCATCCGTTGGAGCGGCAAGTGATTGTTTATGGCACGGCTGAGCGGGTATCCAATACGCAGGTGATGAAGTACTTTTTATCACGCCCCAAAGAGAGCCAATTAGCTGCCTGGGCCTCTGAGCAAAGCCGGCCCATCTCAACCCGGCAAGCACTGATGCAAAAATTTGCCGAGATTAAGCACAAGTTTGAACATGGCGAAGTACCACTGCCTTCATTTTGGGGCGGTTTTTTAATACGCCCGCAGCAAATTGAATTCTGGCAAGGTGGGGAACATCGCTTACATGATCGCTTTATGTATAAAAAAAGCGAAAGTGGCTGGCAGATTGAACGCCTCTGCCCCTAAGTCTTGCCTTTAAGTAAGAATGAACACGCCGATAAACACTAGTACTTCACGGCAGGCTGTTAGCAATGACAACCTGTGTCTTTTTGATACGCACTGTCACCTTAACTTAGCGCCACTTGCGACAGAACCTTTCGTTTACTTTCAGCAGGCAGTAGACGTGGGCGTTAATGCCTTGCTGATCCCTGCAGTAGAACAGGCCAATTGGCAACGTTTACTAGTGTGGCGGCAACAGCAAGCTAATTGGCATATTGCACTAGGGGTACATCCTTGGTGGGCGGACGCTGAGCCTTTGACTGTGCTAACTGAACTCGAACGTCTGCTACAAACGCAGACAGAGCAGATTGCTGCCGTAGGTGAAATTGGGCTGGATTTTGCACTTGCAGAAGAGACCTTCGCTAAACAACAACAATTTTTTAGTGCTCAGCTCGCATTAGCCAAGCAATATCGCAAACCGGTGATTTTGCATCATCGTAAAAGCCAGCCAGCCTTGCTGGCCGAGCTAAAACGGCAGCAGTTTACTGAAGGCGGCATTTTGCATGCTTTCTCTGGCAGTCAGCAACAGGCAATGGCTTTTATTGATTTGGGTTTCAAGCTTGGGATTGGCGGTACTATCACGTACCCGAGATCTGAGAAAACCCGCAACGCAGTAACTAAGCTGCCGTTAAGTGCACTGGTATTAGAGACCGATGCACCAGCTATGCCGCTTAATGGCTTTCAGGGACAGGCAAACACCCCGGCGCAGTTGCTGGCGGTATTTAATGCTTTGTCTGAGTTAAGAGTCGAGCCAGCTGCACAGCTCGCAGCGGCTCTATGGCAGAATAGCCATACCGTACTGCGGTTATAGGGCGCAGTCGCTTACATGTTCCCCACCAAAATTCATATCTGGTCGTATCTTTATGCGTAGCCCGCAGCGTAATAAAAATTAGCTGAGTTACAAGCAATATCAGGCTGGAGGTGGTAACCGTCTATAGCGCTGATTAAGCCGGTAAAAGCTGCGCTTTAATAGCATAGTGACTGCGCCAGCTAACAACAAAAGCCCCAACATTTGCTGCATAAGTTGTTGCCAGTAACTATAGCCAGGAAATAAGCTTTGGTCATGCAATAAGCTTATTTTCATATAGCCTAGTAGCTGCTCGTTTACCCGAATCTCCTGCACCATCGGGATCAGTGGCAGTTGTTGATCTGGTCGATACAACAAGCGCGCCGCGGTATTCGCTTCTGACCAGCTAAGGCGCACACCATTGGCATCATACACTACCACATCATGTAAGAATGGGTTCTCGGCGATATGCTGGGTTAACTGGCTTAAGCCTTCAAGTTGGTCATTTTCCAGTAAGTAACCTGCAGTGTGTGACAAGGCTGTAAGGGTTTCACGCATCAGCAGTTGGTTCTGCTGCTGTAACACCCTTTGTCCTTCTGCTCTGGCATCAACCCAACTATGCAGGATAAACCAGATCCCCAATACCGCTATTGCCAGCTGTAATAAGGTAATAAAACTTGAATATCGATGACCAGATACGCTATGGTGCTGCATATTTTAAACCATAAAATGAATACTGGCAGGCAAGTGCTGCAAAGGGTATAGCATGCCATGCTCATTCAGTTAAGTATAGGGTAGACCATCTTGATCGCTAATCCACAATCGCCGCGGGCAATAGAGTCTTTTACTATAACGCCATTATCTCTGCTAAAACAACAGAGTGGTGAGTTGCTTCTTAACTGGCAACAACAGCAAGCAGTAGACTTGAGTGCCAGTAAGCAATGGCAGGCCACTGCGCCAAGTCTGGTTTGCTTTGGTGGTGACTTTAGTTGGCACAAGCTAGAGCAAATACTAAAACAATTGGCAGTTAAGGATGGTGAGGTGTTGTTACGGTTGTGGCAGCCTTTAGCCGAATTGCCGGCAGCTATTGCTATTCAAACTGCGGGATTATCTGCACCGGCACAGCCTATATTAACAGCGCTTGCTGCGGAACTGGATTGTCAGCTTGTGTATTTAGCTCAGCCTCCCACCTTGGTTACTCCCGGTTTATTGGTTATGGATATGGACTCTACCGCTATTCAGATTGAATGTATTGATGAAATAGCCAAGCTAGCGGGGGTTGGTGAACAAGTCGCGGCGGTTACCGCCCGGGCAATGAATGGCGAATTAGATTTTGCACAGAGCTTACGCCAGCGAGTTGCCGCTCTGGCTGGTGCACCGGAATCTGTGCTTGCTGAAGTATTAGCAACCTTACCCTTAATGCCAGGCTTGGAAGCGCTTGTCGCTTATTTACAACAGCATGGCTGGCGTATTGCGATTGCCTCTGGTGGTTTTACTTATTTTACTGCCGCGTTGCAGCAGCAACTGAAGTTAGATGCTACTTTTGCCAATCAGTTGGAGATTGTTGATGGCAAGCTAACCGGGCAGGTATTAGGTGACATTGTGGACGCTAATCGTAAAGCTCAAGTGGTCGAGGAGTTGGCGGAACGTTATCAAATAGCAAGATCGCAAACTGTAGCGATTGGTGATGGTGCGAATGACTTGCCCATGTTGGCCCGAGCTACCTTAGGGGTAGCTTTTCATGCCAAGCCTAAAGTACAGGCAGCTGCAAAAGCCGCTATTACCCAAGGTAGTTTGTTGCAATTACTGTATTTGGTATCACCTACGTGAAACATCAGCAACATTCGTTGTTTGTTGATTTACAGGCTTATCAGCTGCATGTAAGGCAACTTACGCCCTTGCAGCCTGCAATTGCCCCTGTACTGTATTTGCATGGTGCTGTAGAGAACGGCCGAATTTTTTACAGTTACACTGGCAAAGGCTTGGCGGGTTACTTAGCCGATCAAGGCTTTGTTGGCTATGCAGCAGATTTTGCCGGGCGCGGCATGTCACAGCCATCACTTGATACTGGCCTACAGCAAAGCCAACAGCAGCTGATTTGTCAGGATATTCCAGCCTTAATTGAGTATGTTTATGCGCAGCATCAACAGCCAATTATTATCGTTTGTCATTCTTGGGGAGGTGTGGTGGCAGCTGCTAGCCTGGCGCGTTTTCCTCATTTATTGGACAAGGTGAAAGCGAAAATTTGTTTCGGTACCAAGAGAGTGATTAAGGGGCGCTCGTTGGAGCGTCTGCTAAAAATTAATTTAATCTGGAACAAATTGGCCCCTTGGTTAGGGCAGCGTTTGGGGTATGTGCCGGCAAAGCGCTGGCGCTTTGGTGCCGACAATGAACCTTTACAGTTTTTGCGTGACACCATTGCCTGGATTAACGGTGCCCCCTTTGTGGATTGTTGTGATAATTTTGATTACCAACAGGCCTGTTTAGCGGCATCTTGGCCTGCTATTTGGCATTTTGCAGCAAAGAAGGATAGGGTGCTAGGGCATCCTGATGATGTGTTAGCCTTTATCAACGAAGCGAGCCAGCAACAAGCCCGTTTTAGTCTACTGGGTAAGCAATATGGTTACTCGCAAGATTATGATCATATATCAATGCTCACCCACCCAGCCGCTAACAAAGAGCACTTTAGCGATTTAGTTCAGTGGCTTAAAAATTTGTATCAACGCAACCTTTGATAATTTACATGCTTAGCAAGTTATTGCTCGCGGGATAGTACGTTTAAACGCGCCTGCTGCTGCTGTTCACTGGCTTGAACATCGAAACGGGCAACTACTTCGGCAGAGGTCTCGACGCCATCAGCAACACCTTCAACATGCCATAGTTCTTCTTCAAGAGATTTAGCTTTGTGAATGGCGTAGACGCTGATGTAACCTATTTCTTTTGCGATATATTCCGAATCTAATTTACCTGTACGTGAAACGAAAAGCCGGAAACTGAATAACGTGTGATGGGCTATCGCATCCTGTATGAAGGTTTTTAGTTCCTCTGCGGAATTAAATTCAAAATCATAATGACTACTGAATGTTAAATTAGCTTGCTCATCTGTTGACACTTTAATGTAAAGTTCATTGCCCTTAGCTGCATCTTGACGTTTCATTTGTTTCAGCTGATTGGCGACTTCTTGGCTGAGCAGATGATTCTTGCTAACTAACGTGAGATCTAAGGTATTTTGTCGTGTTTGGGCTAGCTGTAGCAATTTGTGTAGCGCATTAATTTGCGTACCCCGACCAAGCACAGTGATATCGTGTCTTAGCCCATACCGGTGAATAAAAACAGCAAAGTTATTTAATGCTTTCAGATACATGTTACGTAAAGCGTCAGATAAGCCAGGGTATTTTGGCGTTTCTTCTGCAATAGTTAGTTTGTTTCTGTTGCTTTGAATGAGTTGTAGAAAAAATTGCTTACCGACATGGGCTTCAGCTTTAGCTATTTTTAAATTCATAATGGTACGATTCTTACTTACTGCCATCACTTCATAAGGTAGGTTGCTTAGCTGATGTTTCGCTGTTATTTTTTGTAAGTCAGGTAATTCTAACAGCAATATATCGCCCTTTTTGAAATCGACAGGCGTTACACATTCTAGTTGTAAACCGCCTGACGAAAAATCTCTGCTAAAAGCTTGCCAGGCTTCTTGTTCTGCCTTCTGGCGAACCAGCACGGTGGTTTTGTATAAATAGCGAGATTCAGAACGCAAATTGACGTAGTGGATTGGTATAGCTTCGCAAGCATTAGGTTGTTCTGTTTTACTTAAACCGAATTGGTTTAAGGCAGGTAATTTGCTTGAGTCATATTGATGTTTACTGTAATAACTACGATGTTCAGGTGCACTTATTTCTGTTAACGCTACGATATAGTGCATGTCTTGCAGCATACTTTGGATAAGCGGAGATATTTGCTGCTCTGAGGTTGCCCCAGGTATAACAAAATCATTTTTGCTTTGTTTAACATTAGTCTTCAGTAAATTTAAATGGAAGATTTTCCAGCTAGGCTTACCAGCACCGAAACCAAAGAACATTTCGCGCAAAGCGGATGACGTAGCTAATTCAAACGCCGTTGCTGCATAAAAATAAAGCTTACCTTTGGCGGCATGTGTAAAGCTATAGAGTATACAAGAACGTTCCGCATTTTTTATGTTTAGCAGGTACTTTAACCGAGGTACAGACAACACATGGCTGATTACCGAGCGTTGTTGTTCATCTAAAAAATAATGCCAAACATTTTTATTGTAGTCGCTGGTTAGACAAAAACGGCAGTTTACTGCACCATCTGAGACGCTTAAGAACACGGGTAAGGTATTAATTCGTGGTAAGTAATACTGTTCATAACCTTTAGTTATTACGGCGTCGGTAGTGTTGTCTAAATTTACTTTATAGCGGCGTTTATTGCCGTTGATATAGCTTTGGAGAAATTGATTAAACTGAGGTTCCTGTTCTGGTGCAAGCCGTTTTAAGCGTAAATATGCATGTTTATCTTGTTCATCAATTTCCAATACCTGGTAATTTAAACCATTGGGTAAATTTAAGGCGAACTCTTTTTCTAACCCTTTTAGTGAGAGGTTAACATTGTCACCTGCGTCTATACCATGCAAAGCGCTGACTTTAAGCTTACAACCAGAGACAGATAAATCGCTGGTCATAGCAGTAAAGCGTTGTTCGCCGTGGCGAACTTCAACTTCGATACCAAAATTCATTCGCTCTTCACATCTTTTGATGTATAACCCAAATTGTACAAGTTTGTTGGGTTTGGGAGCTTCCTCTTGGGGGATCGTCTTTTCTGCAATGGCGGCATTGTCCGGGATCAGTGGACCTTTACGCAAATTATCCAGTGTATTCTTTACCCGCTCTTCTGTTTCCTTGCGATGCCTGACCCGATAATTATTATCGGCGTTCATCACTTCCTCATAGACTCCCAGTGTGTATTCACCGTAGTCGCGGATGCCATCCTCAAAAATTTGCTGAGCGTTTTCGTCGAGATAATGTGTTTTTTCCATGTATCGATAGGGTTTAACATCACCATCAACATGGCCTCGTAAATCAATAAAATAGCTACAGGGCTGAGCTAAGCGCTTCAATTCCATCTTCAGCAGAAATTGCTTTGATTTAGGCAAACTTACCGTCAGACTAGCAAAAGTCTGTTCAAACTCAGGTGAGTTTAATAGGCCTTTCATACGCGATATGATGCCTGAGTAAGCTTTAAGATCGGTTGAAGTCATCGTCTACTGATTCAATTGCCAAAAAAATGGCAGCGTCCGGTTATAATTAGATTAAGCTACGTTGTTCTTTTTTGAAAAGCAATATCTGTGCCTTTCATGCAAAGCAGGAATATTTATGGTTAAAGCAAAAACGGCCTATGT
This sequence comes from Alishewanella longhuensis, assembly GCF_014653435.1. Lineage (GTDB taxonomy): Bacteria > Pseudomonadota > Gammaproteobacteria > Enterobacterales > Alteromonadaceae > Alishewanella > Alishewanella longhuensis. Next base: position 15,918 of record NZ_BNAO01000004.1, read on the forward strand.
GTGTAACGAATGTGGAGCCGACTTTATACGCTGGCAAGGGCAATGCACTGAATGTGGTGCCTGGAACAGTGTAACGGAAGTGCGACTAGGGGCAGTGAAAAGTAAAAATGCCCGCTTTGAAGGCTATGCGGGCGCTGCGGTAGCCAAAGTAATGCGGCTAAATGAGGTTGATTTACAAGAGGTTCCGCGTTTTAGCTCTGGCTTTACCGAATTTGATCGGGTACTGGGTGGTGGTATTGTGCCCGGCTCGGCCATTTTGATTGGTGGTCATCCCGGAGCCGGTAAGAGTACCTTGTTACTGCAAGTTATGTGTGGTTTAGCCCAGCAAGGCGGCGCATTGTATGTCACGGGTGAGGAATCTTTACAGCAGGTGGCCATGCGGGCACAGCGCTTGGGCTTGCCTATGAGCGAGCTGAAGATGCTGGCAGAGACCAATGTGGAAACTATTTGCCAGTTGGCGCAGCAAGAAAAACCACGCATTATGGTTATTGATTCGATTCAGGTGATGCACTTAGCTGATATCCAGTCGGCCCCTGGCAGCGTCTCGCAGGTAAGAGAAAGCGCCGCTTTTTTAACCCGCTTCGCCAAGCAATATCATATTGCGATCATTATGGTAGGTCACGTTACTAAAGATGGTTCGCTGGCGGGGCCTAAAGTACTGGAGCATTGTATCGATTGTTCCGTAATGCTGGATGGTGATGCCGATAGTCGCTACCGTACTATGCGCGGGCATAAAAATCGCTTTGGTCCGGTAAATGAGCTAGGAGTATTTGCGATGACCGGTCAGGGGATGAAAGAGGTGAAAAACCCCTCAGCAATTTTTTTAACCCGTGGTAAAGAAGATCAATCGGGTAGTATTGTAATGGTGTTGTGGGAAGGTACCCGGCCATTGTTGGTTGAAATTCAAGGTCTAGTCGATTATTCACCATTAAATAATCCGCGGCGGGTGACTCTGGGCATGGAGCAAAACCGTATTTCAATGCTATTGGCTGTAATGCACCGGCATGCCGGCATTCAAATGGCTGATCAGGATGTCTTTGTGAATGTCGTGGGGGGCGTAAAGGTCAATGAAACCAGTGCTGATTTAGCCACGCTACTCGCCTTGGTATCGAGTTTTCGGGATAAGCCCTTGCCAAATGATCTAGTGGTATTTGGTGAAGTAGGCTTAGCAGGTGAGATTAGGCCTGTACCCAGTGGGCAAGAGCGTTTACGTGAGGCGGCTAAACATGGTTTTCGCCGGGCAATAGTGCCGCTTGGCAATAAACCCAAAGACTCCATTGATGGCATGGAAGTAATAGGTGTTGCTAAATTGGCTGATGCGTTAGAGGCTATTTAGATCTATCCCCCTCCGCGTTACGGAAGGGGGTTATCGTCGTATTAGCGAAAGCGACTGTTTTGCGGGAAGTTTAATTGTAGTACCTGTAACGTATCGCTTTTTAGTTTATCCAGGCCAAGTTTGTCATAACTCTCGACCATAATTTCCAAGGCTTGCTCTATAAGAGGCGAATCGCGATAAAACTCAACAACATATTTGCCACGATTAGCTGCTGCTAAAAAAGCACCGCGGCGTAAGTAATAATCAGCCACCAGCAATTCATGCCGTGCCAGTGTATCTTTTATCATTACCATGCGTTGCTTAGCATCAGCTGCGTACTTACTCTCTGGGTAGCTATTTAACAGTATTTTAAAATCATCAAATGCTTGTCGCGTGCTGCTCAGATCGCGGTCAGCGCGGTCAATACCAAAAAACTCCTGAAAAGCATTTTCATCCGCTTTTAGGTTAGTTAAACCGCGCATATAGTATACGTAGTCCAGATCGGGTTGATTCGGATTTAATCGAATAAAACGATCAATACTGGCCAAGGCCTGCGGCAAATCGCCAGCCTGATGATAAGCGTAAATTAAATCTAACTGAACCTGTCTTGCTAAAGGACCAAATGGAAAACGACTTTCCACGGCCTTTAGTAATTCGATGGCTCTGTTGTATAAGCCAGCATCTAGCACATCTTTGGCTTGTTGATATTGGCCTTGTGCTGTTTGTGTAGGGTTCACTTGCTCTGGTTTTGGCTTGCCAGCGCAGGCACTCAGAGTGATTGACATCAAAATAATCAGGATAAATTTCAATTTCATGTAAAAATCCGTTACTACTTAAGCTAAATGGCTGTCTAGTCCAGCGTAAAATCGTTAAAATACGTTCTATTGCGATTCTACCCCAGATAACGAGGGGTTGCACACAGGATAACTGCTTCCGTCATGACAAAACAGATAAAACTTTCACAAATCGTTCCTGATCATCTTTATGGTAAGCGCTTAGATCAGGTTTTAGCTGAAATGTTCCCTGATTATTCGCGTTCGCGGATAAAAGATTGGATTTTGGCCGACGCCGTCTTGGTAAATAAACAGCTTTGTAATACGCCGCGGCATAAAATGCTTGGTGGTGAACAAATAGATATTACTGCGGATTTGCCAGAAGACGAGCGTTTTGAAGCTGAGCCTATTGATCTGGACATTATATTTGAAGATGAACATATTCTGGTGATCAACAAACCAGCAGGTTTAGTAGTGCACCCCGGCGCAGGTAACAGTGATGGGACCTTGCTAAATGCTCTGTTGCACCATTGCCCTGGTATTGCTGAAGTGCCGCGCGCGGGTATAGTGCATCGATTGGATAAAGATACCACTGGTTTGATGGTGATAGCCAAAACCATACCGGCGCAGACCCATTTAGTTGAGGCGATGCAAGCCCGCGAAATCACTCGTGAATATGAAGCCGTTTGTTATGGTGCAATGACAGGTGGTGGCTCTGTGAATCGACCACTGGGCCGCCATCCTACGAAAAGAACGCATATGGCGGTGATTGAAAATGGTAAGCCTGCGGTAACCCATTATCGGGTAATGGAAAAATATCGCGCCCATACCAGATTACGCTTGCGGCTCGAAACTGGTAGAACCCACCAAATCCGCGTACATATGACTTTTATCAGTCATCCGCTGATTGGCGATCCGGTTTATGGCGGCAGGCCAAGACCACCACGTCAGGCTGATGAGAATTTATTAGTTATGATGCGGAATTTTAAACGTCAGGCACTACACGCTATTATGCTGAAGCTGGCTCACCCTATTACCGGACAGCTACTGGAGTGGCATGCGCCTTTACCCGATGATATGGTGGCTTTGAACGCGGCGCTAAGGGCTGATACTCAAAAGCATGGTATGGATTTTGTGTAACTTGATGTAAAAAGTTGAAGGTTTGCCAATGAGCATAGTGTCACTAGCTGATAATCTGTTGCTACCCAACTGGCCTGCGCCGGAAAACGTGCGTGCAGTTAGTTCCAAACGGTGTGGGGGGTACTCAACAGGTTCATTTCAAGGTCTAAACCTTGGGGATCATGTGGGTGACGTCCCTTCACTGGTGGCTCAAAACCGACAACATTTCAAAACACAGGCCTGCATGCCGACAGAACCTCTTTGGTTACAGCAGGTACATGGTATTGTGGTAGCCAGACCTGATTTAGCAAAGGTGGCTGCAGCAACGGCAGTGGTTGCCGATGCGGCCTACAGTTGCGCCAGAGAAAAAGTTTGCGTGGTAATGACTGCAGACTGTTTACCTTTATTGGTTTGTGATAAAGCCGGACGCGAAGTTGCGGCAATTCACGCTGGTTGGCGTGGTTTAGCTGCTGGCGTCATTGAGCAAACAATAATGCATTTTAAGGCTAAGCCTGCAGATATCATGGTGTGGCTCGGCCCAGCTATTGGCCCGCAATCTTTTGAAGTTGGTGCAGAAGTGCGTGCTGCTTTTGTTAGTAGACATCCTGCTACAGCTGCCGCTTTTAAAGTACAAGCCAATGGAAAATATCTGGCAGATATTTATCTGCTTGCTCGGCTGCGTTTGGCTGTTCAGGGAATTACCGCAATTTACGGCGGTAATTATTGTACTTATCAACAAGCTGAACACTTTTTTTCTTACCGGCGTGATGGTCAAACCGGCCGGATGGCCAGCGCTATTTGGTTAGATTAGTATCTTTAAGATGACCCAAGTCAATTTTTTGACGTTCTCTGCTTGAAAAATCCACAATAGTGCCCAATCTTACAGAGCATCAACGCTTAATGATGCTTGTAGGAGCCCTATCATGCGATTAGACAAATTTACCAGTAAGTTCCAGGAAGCCATAGCCGATGCACAATCATTGGCTTTGGGTAGGGATCAACAATTTATTGAACCTGTGCATATTATGTTTGCCTTGCTTAATCAGGAAGGCGGCACCGTGCGTGAGCTATTAAACAAGTTGGCAATTAACTTTAATGAGTTGCGTTCAAAGGTCAGCCAGGTGATTGAGCGCTTGCCACGGGTAGAAGGCGAGGGCGCCAACCTGCAACTTGCTGCCAGCACTGCTCATCTATTACAGCAATGCGATAAGTTGGCGCAAAAGCGTAAAGATCAGTTTATTTCCAGTGAGTTATTTGTTCTGGCTGCAGCGGATGATAAATCAGAGCTGGGTCGCATTTTGCAGTTGTTGGGAGTGACTGCTGACAAGGTCAACACGGCGATAGAGCAGTTGCGTGGTGGTCAAAAAGTAGACGATGCCAATGCAGAAGATACCCGGCAGGCACTGACGAAATATACTATTGATTTAACTGCACGAGCTGAAGCGGGTAAGTTAGATCCGGTGATTGGCCGGGATGAAGAGATTCGACGTTGTATTCAGGTATTGCAGCGGCGAACCAAAAATAACCCAGTGTTAATTGGTGAGCCCGGCGTGGGTAAAACCGCCATTGTAGAGGGATTAGCTCAGCGCATTATTAACAAAGAAGTACCCGAAGGCCTAAAAGATAAACGGGTGTTATCACTGGATATGGGCTCTCTGCTGGCGGGGGCTAAGTACCGTGGTGAGTTTGAAGAGCGCCTGAAAGCCGTTCTTAGTGATGTGGCCAAAGAAGAAGGTCAGATTATTCTCTTCATTGATGAAATTCATACTATGGTTGGCGCCGGTAAAGCTGATGGCGCTATGGATGCGGGCAATATGTTAAAGCCTGCGTTAGCGCGCGGTGAATTACACTGTCTGGGGGCCACGACGCTGGATGAATACCGCAAATATATTGAAAAAGACGCCGCATTAGAGCGCCGTTTTCAAAAGGTGTTGGTAGAAGAACCCACGGTGGAAGATACCATTGCGATTTTACGTGGGCTAAAAGAGCGTTATGAGCTGCACCATGCGGTAGAGATCACTGATCCCGCTATTGTGGCGGCGGCAACTTTATCACATCGTTATGTCAGTGATCGGCAGTTACCCGATAAAGCCATTGATTTAATTGATGAAGCCGCATCCAGTATCCGGATGCAGATGGATTCCAAGCCCGAAGAGTTAGATCGGTTAGAGCGGCGTATTATCCAGTTAAAACTGGAAGATAATGCCTTGGCCAAAGAAACGGACGAAGCCAGTAAAAAACGCCGAGACTTTATCCAGGAGCAAATTCAGGAGCTGGACAGTCGCTACAACGAACTGGATGAGGTATGGGAGTCAGAAAAAGCGGCTTTACAAGGCACGCAAAATATTAAGGCTGAGTTGGAACAAGCCCGGCTAGATTTAGAAGTGGCAAGACGCGCCAGTGATTTACAGCGCATGTCGGAATTACAATATGGCCGTATTCCTGAGCTGGAGAAAAAACTTGATTTAGCCTCTCAAGCCGAAATGCAGGAAATGACTCTATTGCGGCATAAAGTGACCGAGCAGGAAATTGCTGATGTGTTGTCAAAAGCAACGGGTATTCCGGTCAGTAAAATGCTGGAAGGCGAGCGCGACAAATTGTTGCGAATGGAAGAGGCTCTTCATCATAAAGTGGTAGGGCAGCATGAAGCTGTTGCCGCGGTATCTAATGCCATCCGTCGCTCAAGAGCGGGTTTGGCCGATCCGAATAAGCCTATTGGCTCTTTCTTATTTCTGGGGCCAACTGGGGTCGGTAAAACTGAGCTGACCAAATCTTTAGCGCAGTTTTTATTTGATAGCCCCGATGCTATGGTACGGATTGATATGTCGGAGTTTATGGAGAAACATGCGGTATCAAGGCTAGTGGGTGCACCGCCAGGTTATGTTGGCTACGAAGAAGGGGGCTATTTAACTGAAGCTGTAAGGCGTAAACCTTACTCCGTTATTTTACTGGATGAAGTAGAAAAAGCGCACCCGGATGTGTTTAATATTCTACTGCAGGTCTTGGATGATGGTCGCTTAACTGACGGTCAGGGACGCACGGTCGATTTTAAAAACACCGTGATCATTATGACCTCGAACTTGGGATCGGATCTGATCCAGGAGCATTATCAAGAGTACAGTTATACTCAGATGAAAGAAATGTTGATGGGGGTGTTGGCGAAGCAATTCAGACCAGAGTTTTTAAACCGTTTGGACGAAGCTGTCGTGTTCCATCCACTGGATAGCAGCCAGATTAAACAAATTGCCCGTATCCAGCTTTCACGTTTAGAGCAGCGGCTGCAGCAACGCGATTACCAGTTACAGGTTAGCGATGCCGCACTGGATAAATTGGCGGCGGTAGGGTTTGACCCGCTGTTCGGCGCCCGGCCTTTAAAACGGGCGATTCAGCAGCATCTGGAGAACTCTTTAGCGCAATCGTTGTTACAAGGCGACATTTTACCTGGTAGCACTATTGTGATTGACCATAATGGTGAGCGTTTCGTTATTGGCAGCCACGCGACTGGCTAGCGGATTAAACCAATAATGAAAATCCATTAAGGCGTTGCAGGGCAACGCCTTTTTATTTCAAGGTTCGCCAGTAACTTCTGTTGCTCCCGTTCATCAGCAGTTACCAAACGTAATTCGGTATCGGCACCATCGCGGGTGAACAGTTCCTGCTCGCTATTTAACAATGTTAATTGCTCTTTTGCTTCTAAGCACAATGTTGCATCAAGTTCATTACTACTATTCTCCGTGGGCTTAACCGGTGTCGAAGAAGGGATGTTACTTCTGATGGTGATAACTTGATATTGACCTTTTGCAGGAGGCTGCTGGCTATAGTGGGTAATACCTTTCTCGTCCTGCCAACTATAAACCGCTTGCGCCAGCAGCGAAGTGTTATAGCTTAAGCAAGTGATGCATATAAAAAGAAGACGCGCTTTTGCCATGGTTCTATCCATGCTATGTTATGTTCCTTATAATCAGTGTAACCTTTTTTTCAGAAGTTGCTTTATGACAGAATTAAAAAATAATGACAATGGTCCGCGTAAAGGGATCTATTTGTTACCCAATCTATTAACTACCGCCGGTTTGTTCTCTGGTTTTTTTGCGATTGTCTCATCAATGAACGGCCGCTTTGAAGCCGCGGCTGTAGCCATTTTTATCGCAATGATTTTTGATGGTTTAGACGGCCGGGTCGCGCGTTTAACCAATACCCAAAGTGAGTTTGGTGCCCAGTATGACAGCATGTCGGACTTACTCGCTTTTGGTGTGGCTCCCGCATTAGTAGCTTACAACTGGGCTTTGGCCGACTTAGGCAAATTTGGTTGGTTAGCCGCTTTTATCTACGTAGCTTGTGCTGCACTGCGTTTAGCACGTTTCAACGCTAATTTAGGGGTAACAGATGGCCGCTTCTTCCAGGGGTTAGCTAGTCCGGCCGCAGCTGCTTTAGTTGCAGGTATGGTTTGGAATGGTGCCAGTTACCAGATAGATGGCGACAAATATGGCTACATCGTTGGCTTGATTACTATAGCGGCCGGTTTTTTAATGGTCAGTAATTTCCGCTACAATTCCTTTAAAAATCTTAACTGGCGTGATCGCGTGTCCTTTTTAACCATATTATTAGTGGTGCTGGTTTTCGTGGTTATTGCAGCCAAACCCGCGCAGATGCTATTTATCATCTTCTTGGCTTATGCTTGCTCCGGTCCAATAACGACGTTTAGAAGTGTCAGGAAATTAAAGCTGGAACATGTGGTGGGAGACTCGGATGATGCAGACTTTTTGGATGAACAGACCACAACCCATGAAAAAAAACCTGATATGGATGCTAAGCCGTAATAGGTTCCGACGTTAGTACCTGATTATTGCGAGCCTAAGTTTGCATACCCTTGTTGAAAATTGTGTTTTATCCCCCATTTGATGGGGGATATTTAGTTAATTAAGGAATTACCTTGGCTTCCAGCATTTTGCAACGCCTGACTGCCCTGCAACAAAATGGGCAAACACAATCGATAGTTGGCATTAAACGAGGTATTGAGCGCGAGACGCTAAGGGTAAATGCCGATGGTACGCTAGCGCAAAGTGCCCATCCGCTGGCGCTGGGCTCAGCCTTAACCCATCCTTGGATCACCACTGATTTTTCTGAATCCTTACTTGAATTCATTACACCGGCAAGTGCCGATATTGACACCACACTCAAGCAGCTAGCGGATGTGCACCGTTTTACTAGCAGGCAGCTGGCAGACGAGCGCTTATGGCCTGCTAGTATGCCTTGTTATATTACTGATCAACAGCAAATTCCGTTAGCCTACTACGGCAAATCAAATGTAGGCCGCATGAAAACCCTGTATCGGCAAGGCTTAAAAAACCGCTATGGCAGTATGATGCAAGCAATTAGCGGGGTGCATTTTAATTTTTCATTGCCGCAGAGTTTCTGGCAAACGTATCAGGCACAATTATCAGTGCAGGGCGATTTGCAGGAGTTTATTTCCGATCAGTATTTATCCCTTATCCGCAATTATAAGCGCTATGCCTGGTTAATTGTGTATTTGTTTGGCGCGTCGCCGGCAATGTGCCAGTCTTTCTTGGAAGGACGGCAATCACGCTATGCGTTCCAATCACTGGGTAAAGGCTCGCTCTATTTACCCTATGCTACCTCGTTGCGGATGAGTGATTTAGGCTATACCAACAGTGCGCAGTCTAGCTTGAATATTACCTACAATAACTTACCAGAATATATCGCCGGGTTGCATGCAGCGGTTAGCCAGCCTTCAGCGGAGTATCAAAATATCGGTACCAAGGTTGCTGGGGTTTATCAGCAGCTCAATGCCAATGTGCTGCAAATTGAAAACGAGTTTTATTCTACTATTCGTCCGAAACGCACCACAGAGTCAGGTGAGCGGCCAACGTGTGCGCTGGCCAAGCGCGGTGTGGAATATATTGAAGTCAGAGCTTTGGACGTCAATCCTTTCTCTGCTATCGGCATTACAGCAGAGCAAATGCATTTCCTTGATATCTTCTTGGTGTATTGTTTGCTGGAGCAAAGCCCGGCGCTGTCTGCTGCTGAGCAAAGTATTACTGAGCAGAATCTAAAGAAGGTGGTTACTGATGGTCGCCGAAGTAATTTAGAGTTACTGCAGGATGGACAGCCACGGTTAATGCAAGATTGGGCGGAGCAACTCTTTGCCGATATGATGCCTGTAGCAAACTATCTGGACCAGGCTTATGGTACAGAGCGCTATCAGGGGGCGTTAAAACACTATTATTTATCGCTGTTAGATCCGTCACAAACCCTCTCAGGCAAGGTGCTAAATCATTTAGTGAGCGCGCGCAAAGATAATGGTAGCTATATGCGGGAGCTAGCTGAACAGTACCGGCAGCAATTGTTACAAGAGCCGTATCAGTTTTATACAGAGCAGGATTTTGCTGCGGCGGTGAGCGAATCACTGCAGCGCCAGGCGGAAATAGAAGCCAGTGATACGTTAAGCTTTGATGAGTATATCGAGCAGTATTTTGCTGAAGTTCCGGCCTGTGAGCAAAATGCCAGCGTTTGAACCCGCTTTAGGATAACAACCTATGTTACTAGGGTGGAATTGAAGTAAAAAAAACGGCTACCAGAGGTAGCCGTGAAGGAGAATCCAGGGAAAACAAAAACTTGGTTGAATCCATTCATACTGTTAGAATCACTGTTATGCAGATAGTTCAAAAATCCCCAAAAAAAAATAAATTATTTATTTTAATTGGTATCAGCCTGTTACTCAGTGGCTGTGCTACCCCACCGCCACAAGATACCTCGAATATTTGTGAGATCTTTCGAGAGCACCGCTCCTGGTATCATGCTACAGCCAAAGCCAGTGAAAAGTGGGGCATGCCGATCGCTGTGCCTATTAGCTTTATGTATCAGGAAAGCAGCTTCCGGCATAACGCTAAGCCCCCAATGCGCTATTTTTTAGGCTTTATTCCTTATGGTCGGGGTAGCTCGGCGTACGGCTATTCTCAGGCGCAAACGCCAGCCTGGAATGACTATGTAAAAGATACCAATCGCTATTTTGCCAGTCGCAGTAATTTTGCTGACGCGGTAGATTTTATTGGCTGGTATATCGATAAAACCCATCAGGTGAATAAAATTGCCAAGCATGATGCTTATCGATTGTATTTAAATTATCACGAGGGGTGGGGCGGCTATCGTCGCGGCACTTACCGTAATAAAGGCTGGTTGCAAACGACCGCGCGTAGAGTGAACGATCGTGCCAAGATGTATGAGCAACAGCTAAAAGGCTGTGAGAAGGAGTTTAAGCGAGGCTGGCTGGGGCGTTTATTCTTAGGCTAAGCGGCATAGAGGGAGAGGGCCGCTCAGCCAATACAAAAAAGTGCTTTACCTTTTTAACTGCAAGCGGACGGTTTTTATCATATTATCCTGCACATCGATAATCTCAATTGGATACCCCGCGAGTTTAACACTGAGACTACCTTGTGGGATCTCTTCTAAGTATTCCAGTAATAGACCGTTAAGTGTTTTAGGGCCATCAGTTGGAAATTCTAACTGCATTTGCCGGTTCAGATCGCGTAAATTGATACTGCCATCGATCAGATAAGAGCCATCTGGTTGCTGGACTATTTCTTCATGGCTATCTTCAATCACATCAGTAGTAAATTCGCCTACCACTTCTTCCAAAATATCTTCTAAAGTCACTAAGCCCTGAATATCACCGTACTCATCAACAACTAAACCAATCCGCTCTTTGGTGCTTTGAAATTTTAATAGCTGAGTGTTTAAGGCTGTACCCTCAGGAATATAGTAAATTTCGTGTACAGAACGCAGTAGGGTTGCTTTACTAAACTGTTCTTTTAATAACAGCCGAACTAAATCTCTTGGGTGAATAAAGCCTAAAGCATCGTCGATGCTGTCACGATAAAGCAACACCCGGCTGTGCTGAGCGTTAGCTAGCTGGCGCACGATGTCTTTCCATTCATCGTTGATATCGATGCCCACAATCTCGTTGCGAGGGGTCATAATATCTTCTACGGTAACATTTTCCAGGTCTAATACACCAAACAACATGCTCTGGTGCTGCTCTGGGATTAACGCGCCTGCTTCATGCACTACAGTGCGCAACTCTTCGGCGCTTAAACTATTACCGCGATGCTTTTCTGGGCTTACTCCTAGCAAGGCTAATAACCCGTTTGTTACTTTGTTCAGCAAATAAACAAAAGGGTAAAAAATCTTAAGTAAAATCTTTAGTATCACGGATGCTGGAAAGGCCACTCGTTCGGGGTAGAGTGCGGCTAAAGTTTTTGGAGTTACTTCTGCGAAAATAAGTACCACTAAGGTCAGTGCTATTGGCGCTATAGCTAAACCCAAATCGCCATAGAGTCGTTGACCAATTAAAGTGGTTACCGTAGCCGCGGCAATATTAACCAAATTATTGCCGATGAGAATTAAACCTATTAGGCGGTCGGGCCGCTTTAAGAGTGCGCTGACTCGTTTAGCCCCCTTATTGTTCTCATTTTCCAGGTGCTTTAAACGATAAGGATTTACCGACATCATGCCGGTTTCTGAACCGGAGAAAAAAGCGGAGAGTACAAGTAACACACCTAGAATAATAAAAAGTGTGCTAGTAGAAATAGCGTCCAAGAATCAGTTACCTATGTTGCCAAACATAAAGAAGTTTTTAGAAACGTCCTAACAAGACCTCTTTGACAAAACGACTGCCAAAATAAGCCAAGGTTAGCAATAATGTTCCTGTTAAGGTCAGCGAAATTGCTGTTTTACCACGCCAGCCTAGACGGGCATGCCCCCAACACAATACCACAAATATCCCAAGGGCTAATGAACTTAACAGACTTTTGTGTTCTAGCCAATTAGTTGTAAACGGAATTCCACTTAACAGTGCAATACTCAGCATCAGGGTGCCAGCAGCTAACAAACGAAACTGTAACTTTTCTGCCTGCATCAATGGCGGTAAAAAGCGGCTAACCCCAGAGAAGTCCTTATGCTTTAATTTATAGCTTATATAAGCTACTTGAATTGAATAAAGTGTCGCCATTAATAAGATAACGTAAGCACTAAAGGCCAGAGCAATATGAGCAATCAACCCCGGGCTGTGTTCTAAATGTTGTATTTGTGCCGAGTTTGGTAGTAATAAAGTGGCCAGCAACAACAGCGCGGCAAAGCCATAGACCAGAGGTAGCAACAAAATAGCTGGGGTGCGCAATGAGACAAGGGTAATTGATAGGGTAATTAGCCAGCAGACCAGAGAGCTGACATTTTGCAAACTAAAGTTCTGTCCATCGACGGTAAAGATAGCGCCCGCTACTGACAACATATGCAACACCACGGCGGCTGTCGCTGCGGTAAACACCAACTTGAAGTTTGGCCCCGCCGGGTGAAATAAGCGCAGCACTATCGCGAAAGTCGCGACCAGATAAGCAAGCAGCGCCAGCGCAGGAAACAACGTAGGCATTCTTAACACTCCATTGATGCAATAAGTTTGCTATTGTATACCCAAACAACTTCAAGATGCGAGCTTCAGCGTTGCCAGGCACTTGCGATGCAAACACCTTAAGTGGCTGACGAAAGAGTGGTAAAAGGTTATAATCGGGGCAATTTATGGATACGGGTAACTGTTATGTTTGAAAACCTGTCAGATCGTTTAAGCCGTACGCTAAAAAATATCAGCGGTCGTGGCCGTCTTACCGAAGACAATATTAAAGAAACCTTGCGCGAAGTACGGATGGCGCTGCTAGAAGCTGATGTTGCCTTGCCCGTGGTACGTGACTTTATCAATCAGATAAAAGAGCGTTCTGTTGGCTTGGAGGTCAGCAAGAGTTTAACGCCTGGGCAAGAGTTCCTAAAAATTGTTCGCAAAGCGCTGGAAGAGGCGATGGGCGAAGCGAATCAGGAGTTGGCATTAAACACCCAGCCACCTGCAGTTATCTTAATGGCCGGTTTACAGGGGGCTGGTAAAACGACCTCTGTTGGTAAACTGGCTAAATTTTTAACAGAACGCAAAAAGAAAAAAGTATTGGTAGTGTCCGCTGACGTTTACCGCCCCGCAGCGATAAAGCAGCTTGAAACCCTGGCAAAAGATATTGGTGTCGAGTTTTTCCCAAGCGATATTTCGCAGGCACCGGTCGCTATTGTCAATGCCGCCATCACCCATGCCAAAACTCGCATGTTTGACGTGCTTTTGGTCGATACCGCAGGCCGCCTGCATGTTGACAGTGAGATGATGGATGAAATCAAAGCGCTGCACGCTGCGGTAAATCCCATCGAGACCTTATTCGTCGTTGATGCTATGACAGGCCAGGATGCGGCGAACACGGCTAAAGCCTTCAACGAAGCCTTGCCGCTTACCGGTGTGATTCTGACCAAGGCCGATGGTGACGCTCGCGGTGGTGCAGCATTATCTATCCGCCATATTACGGGTAAACCTATTAAGTTTATCGGTACCGGTGAAAAAACCGATGCCTTAGAACCCTTCCATCCAGACCGGATTGCTTCGCGCATTTTGGGTATGGGGGATGTGCTTAGCCTGATTGAAGAGCTTGAGCAAAAGGTCGATAAAGAAAAAACCGCGAAAATGGCGCAAAAGATGATGAAAGGCAAAGGCTTTTCATTAGAAGATTTTCGCGATCAGCTAGTGCAGATGCGCAGCATGGGCGGCATGATGTCGTTAATGGATAAGCTGCCAGGGATGAAGAACCTGCCAGCAGGCGCCGCCAGCCAGTTAGACGAAAAGCAATTTGTGAAAATGGAGGCTATTATTAACTCCATGACGCCAAAGGAGCGCGAGTTTCCCGATTTGCTGAAGGGTTCACGTAAAAAACGTATTGCAGCAGGCTCTGGTACAGAAGTACAAGATATTAATAAGCTGCTGAAGCAGTTTACCCAAATGCAGAAGATGATGAAGCAAATGTCGGGTAAAGGCGGTTTGATGAAGATGATGCGTGGCATGGGCGGTAAGTTACCGCCAGGTTTGCTGCCACCCCGTTAAACACTGTGGCAAATAGGGCAAGCCGCCATGGTTTGTCAGCAGCACGTTTTGGCGTTACGGGTTGCTAAGCCGCGAAATGCCTTGCATTCGTGGTAAAAATCCGTACAATGCAGCAGCCTCCAGCCCGTCTGGGGGCTTTGTTATTTTTTAAAACCTGAACGATTAAAATTAGAGGACGGTATGGTAACTATTCGTTTACAACGTGGTGGCGCGAAAAAGCGTCCATTTTACCAAGTTGTGGTAGCGGACAGCCGTTTTGCTCGTGATGGCCGTTTTATTGAGCGTGTGGGTTTCTTTAACCCAATCGCCAGCGGTACTGAAGAGAAACTGCGTCTGGACCTGGATCGCGTTGAACACTGGGTAGCACAAGGTGCTGCATTAAGTGATCGCGTAGCCAATCTGGTAAAAAATGCTAAGAAAGCAGCTGCTTAATTAGCGAAGCGTGTGGAGTTGTCACTGTTGAGTGAAAAAGATTTTATTGTGCTCGGTAAGTTTGGTGCTGTTTACGGTATCAATGGCTGGCTAAAAATTAACTCCTACACGGATATCCCGGAAGGGATTTTTGATTACACACCCTGGCAAGTTAAATTTCAGGGTAATTGGCAGCCAATGCAAGTCAGTAGCTGGAAACGGCATAGTAATAGCTTAATTGCGAAACTTACTGGCGTTAATGATCGTGATTTAGCGCAGCAATATGTCAATGCTGATATCGCTGTACCGGCCACTGCCTTACCGGCATTGGACGAGGGCGATTTCTACTGGAAAGATCTGATGGGTCTGACAGTAGTAACCGAGCAGGGCTATAATCTGGGCGAAGTGACGGATTTGATGGAAACCGGCTCTAACGATGTGTTAGTGGTGAAAGCCAACCGGACCGATGCATTTGGCAAGAGTGAGCGGTTAATTCCTTATCTTAACGATACTGTTGTCAAACAGGTGGATTTAGCAGCAAAGCAAATCTTAGTAGATTGGGACCCCGCGTTTTAATGCAGGAACAGCAAAGGTGGGTGGGCGTTGTCTCACTGTTTCCGGAAATGTTTCAGGCAATAACGCAATACGGTGTCACGGGTCGTGCTGTAAAGCAAGGTTTGATACAGCTACAGTGTTGGAATCCGCGGGATTATACTTCGGATAAGCACCGTACTGTAGATGATCGGCCTTATGGTGGTGGCCCTGGTATGCTAATGATGGTTCAGCCTCTGACCGATGCTATTCGCGCAGCAAAACAGGCTGCCGGTGGCAAGGTGCATACGGTTTACTTATCGCCGCAAGGTCGTAAGTTAGACCAGCAAGGGGTCGCTGAACTGGCACAACACTCTAAGCTACTCTTGGTAGCTGGCCGTTACGAAGGAATTGACGAGCGCGTAATCGAAACCGAAATTGATGCTGAATGGTCAATTGGTGATTATGTATTAAGTGGTGGCGAATTGCCGGCGATGGTATTAATTGATGCCGTATCGCGACTGGTACCTGGTGTACTGGGGCATGATTTATCCGCAGAGCAGGATTCGTTTGCAACTGGTTTGTTGGATTGCCCACACTATACGCGCCCTGAGGTGTTAGCAGACAAACAGGTACCGGCAGTATTACTGAGCGGGCACCATGAAGAAATTAGACGCTGGCGTCTGAAGCAGGCTCTTGGTAGAACCTGGTTAAGACGACCGGATATGTTAAATTCCCTGGCTCTGACTAAGGAGCAGCGCACATTACTGGCCGAATTCCAACAGGAATACCAGGCGTTGCAGCTACAACAAGATAGTTAATTCCAGGTAAAGTGAGATTGTTATGAGCAAAGTTAGCCAAAACATCATCAAACAACTTGAACAGGAACAAATGAAGCAAGACGTTCCTGCATTCGCTCCAGGTGATACTGTAGTGGTTCAAGTTAAAGTTAAAGAAGGCGACAAAAGCCGTCTGCAGGCCTACGAAGGCGTAGTTATCGCTAAGCGTAACCGTGGTCTGCACTCAGCCTTCACCGTCCGCAAAATCTCTAATGGCGAAGGTGTTGAGCGTGTATTCCAGACGCACAGCCCAATGATTGACAGTATTACTGTTAAGCGCCGTGGTGCGGTTCGCCGTGCTAAGCTTTACTACTTACGCGATCGTTCAGGTAAATCAGCGCGTATCCGCGAAAAGCTTAACTAAGCACTGTGAGGCCGGCAACTTTGCCGGCCTTGTTTTTATGCAAGAAAGTTTAACCACTGCTCCTCCTCTCAACACCCAAGCGCTTGAACAGCTGGAACTACAGCTGGAAACACTGCTGTTACGCCGTTATGGCGAGATCACAGAGCAACAACTGCTAAGTCTGTTACAAATAAAACCTCTCAGTGGCTTTACTGACAGTCAGCTCGCGTTATTTCAGCTGCATTTTGTGTTGTATCATTTGTTGTATCGTATTGCGGAGCGCTGGATGCAAACCGAAACAGCCTATTTGGAAATCGGCTTAGCTCGGGTAAAGATTGCCCCCTGGCAAAATACTGTGCCGCAGCTGACCGACAGCAAAGGCGCTTATTACGCAGATTGGCGTAACTACTGGCGGATGACGCCGCTAGCACTGAGTGAACGTTTAACGCAGTTCTGGCAATTTTATCAAAAGCGTTATGGCAGCGTCAGTGCAATTAGCTTATCTGACGATGAAGCACTCTGTTTGTTACAGCTTGATTGGCCTTGTTCTTTAGTGGAACTTAAAAAAGCTTTTCGAAAGCAATCCTTAAAACATCATCCCGACCGTGGCGGCGATAAACAAAACTTTGTTCGCTTGTCACTTGCCTATAAAAAAGTATTACAACGTTTCTAACCCCCATTAGTTGCTACTGGCAAAACGGCGTATTTGTCGCACTGCCCAATTTTTGATGCTACTTTTTGTTGCTGACAGTGAGGCTATCAGGCCTATGCTTTTTGGCTCTCCTTAGTTTCGTAATTAAATGTGTACAAAATTAATTTTGATAAAATCCTGAGGAATCCTTTATTTTATTGGCTTACATGGTTGACGTCTTGCCTGTTAATCCTTAGACTGCTGCTAAATGTAATTTAATTAATACGTGCTGTAATTATAAGTGTACACTTGACTTGGCTGTTAAGCCAATTCGGTAAACAGATAGGCACAGCACAGTAACTGGAGTGGGTTAAATGAGTATGATCGTTGATGACTTGCGCATAGTGGCGCAAAAACCTTTAAGTTCACCAGCGGTATTAAAGAAAGTATTGCCGTTGTCAGAGCAGGGATCGGAGTTTGTGGCGAAAGCGCGCTTAGACATTGCGAATATCATTCATGGTATTGATAAGCGTTTATTAGTGGTAACGGGACCCTGCTCTATTCATGATCCGGTAGCGGCTATTGAGTATGCTAAAAAATTAAAAGCATTACAGCTGGCATACAGTGATAGCTTGTACATTGTGATGCGGGTGTACTTTGAAAAGCCGCGTACTACTGTGGGGTGGAAAGGGTTTATTAATGATCCGCATTTAGACGATTCCTTTGATTTGGAAACTGGCTTAACCTGGGGGCGGGAATTGCTGCTGAAAATGGTTGAGCTGGAGCTGCCAGTAGCAACGGAAGCCTTGGATCCGATAAGCCCACAATATATGTCTGATTTAATCAGCTGGGCGGCGATTGGCGCCCGTACCGTTGAATCCCAAACACACCGTGAAATGGCCAGTGGCCTTTCTATGCCGGTAGGTTTTAAAAATGGCACTGATGGTAGTCTGAGCGTAGCGCTTAACGCATTACAATCGGCAGCCAGTGGCCATACGTTTTTTGGTATCAATCAAAAAGGCGAAGTTAGCTTGGTGCAAACTGCTGGTAACCCTGATGGCCACATTATTTTGCGTGGTGGCGTTAAGCCTAATTACGATGCAGGCAGTATCAAAGCGGCGTTAGAGCAACTGGACAAGCTAAAATTACCGCGCGGTATAGTGGTCGATTGTAGCCATGGCAATTCGAGTAAAGATCATAATCGTCAGCCCGCTGTTGCTGAAGACGTTCTGGCGCAGCGTTTAGCAGGTAATGAGGCTATCATCGGTATTATGCTTGAGAGTCACTTAAATGCAGGTAACCAAAAGTTGATTAATGGTAAAGCCGAGCATTATGGCGTCTCGATCACAGATGCTTGCATCGACTGGCAGACTACGGCGACGTTGTTGGCCCGTTTACATCAGCAAATGTTGCCTCTGCAAGCGGTGGCCTAACAAGATGACAGTAGAGAGTGCACAGCAGGCGTTACAGCCTTTACGGGAACAGATTGACGCTATTGACAGCGAACTGGTTAAGCTTTTAGCTGCGCGCGCCAAAGTAACGGCTCAGGTGGGGCAAGTTAAACAACAATTTGCCTTACCCGTCTATGTGCCAGAGCGTGAACAAGCGCTATTGCACGCCAGGCAGCAGCAAGCAGAGCAGGCCGGTGTATCGCCGGCACTGGTAGAGGATATTCTGCGGCGGATTATGCGCGAGTCTTATGCTACCCAGGATAATCATTTTGTTTGTTGTCGCCCGGCGGGCGGTAAAGTGGTCGTGGTGGGTGGCGCAGGTGCCTTAGGCGCACGTTTTGTCAGTTTATTGCAGCGTTCTGGTTATCAGGTGGCTATTCTGGAACAACACGATTGGCCTAATGCCGCTATGCTTTGTCAGGATGCGGTATTGGTATTGCTGGCAGTGCCTATTACCTTAACTGAGCAGGTGATCGCGCAGCTACCCCCGCTGCCCGTGAACTGTGTACTGGCCGATCTTACCAGTATTAAAGCCAGACCGTTACAGGCGATGCTGACAAAACATCCTGGCCCGGTGCTTGGTTTGCATCCGATGTTTGGCCCGGACATCAACAATTTGATTAAACAGGTGGTGGTAGCCTGCCATGGTCGCGGCGAAGGGGACTATCAGTGGCTGTTAAAGCAATTAGTTATTTGGGGCGCAGAAATTACCTTTAAAGGTGCCAATGAACACGATCATGCCATGCAGCTTATTCAGGCAATGCGGCATTTTTCGTCATTGGTGTATGGTGTGCATTTAGCAGAAGAAAAAGCAGATCTGTCGGAGTTACTGGCTCTCAGCTCGCCAATATACCGCCTGGAATTGGCTATGGTGGGCCGTTTGTTTGCGCAAAATGCTGAACTTTATGCTGATATTATGTTGTCATCCGGTGGGGTAGCGGCTTTGCTAGCACGGTATCAGCAGCGTTTCTCACAACTGCTGAGCTTGTTACAAACGCAGGACAAAGCCGGTTTGATGGCAGAGTTCGCTAAAGGCCAGCAATTTTTTGGTGATTTGGCGGGCGAGTTTTTGCAAGAAAGTAAGCAGTTACTACAAAAAGCGGCAGATGGGCGCAGTTAGCGCCCTTCGTTTTTCGTCAATGTTAGGCTGTGGCAGTAAACAATTTAGTTGCTCGTGGCACCTAACTGATAAAAATCATAAATAATCTGCCAGGCTTGTTCCGGTGTATCGACATATTGGATGAGCTCCAGATCCTGTGGGCTGATCAGTCCCTCTTCTGAAAGCATGTCAAAGTTAATCAACTTTTGCCAAAATGCCTTATCGTACAAAATGACCGGTACGCGCTCGGCCTTGCGGGTTTGAATCAGGGTGAGTGTTTCAAAGAGTTCGTCTAGCGTACCAAAGCCGCCGGGGAAGGCTACCAAAGCCCGGGCCCGTTGTAAAAAGTGCATTTTACGAATAGCAAAGTAGTGAAACTGAAAACAAAATTCCGGTGTGATATACGGGTTGGGGTTTTGCTCTTTGGGTAGCACGATATTTAAACCAATGCTCTTACCATTAGCGTCCATGGCGCCGCGATTGGCCGCTTCCATAATGCCTGGACCGCCGCCACTGATAATCATTAAGGCAGATCCCGGATGCTGGCAACTATGCGCTGTGACCAACCGGGCAAAGGTTTGTGATGCAATATAATACTGGCTATTGCGTAAGTCGCGCTGGGCTTTTTGTAAAGCGCTAATTGCATTTGGGTTATCTGGCTCAGCCGCATAATGTTGTTGTACTTGTTCCAGTTGCTGCTCTGCTTGTTCAGGTGATAAAAAGCGAGCGCTACCGAATACCACCACTGTAGCATTAATATTATTTTGTTCCAGTACCAGTTGTGGCTTTAAATATTCCAGTTGCAGACGCACATGTCGTAGCTCATCTTGCATTAGAAAGCCGTTATCAGCAAAAGCCAGTTTATAGGAATCGTGGTCTTGCAGCCGGGTAATGGCCTCCAGAGATTCTTGTGCGGTAGTAAAATGGCGCTTGTAAAGCGTATTACATTCAGACATAAATAAAGCTCCTTGCAGAAAACTTTCTGCGCGGTTATTTGACACAGCGCAGGCAACATATTGTAGAGTTGGGTTATAACAGATATACCCAAAACAGCTCAAGCAACGGATGTCAGTAACTGCAGCGGTTTTGGCTACTGAATAACAAAAGGACAGGTATGTGGTCTGATATTTTAATGGGGTTAGGGGCACTTGGCCTAATTTTGCTTGGCATGGATTGGTTGAGTAAGGGGTTAAAAACTGCAGCTGGCCCGGCACTTATGCAGTTTTTACAACGCTGGACTTCGCGGCCCTGGCAAGGTGTACTTTTTGGCACAGCGGCAACGGTTGCGGTGCAATCCTCCACAGTTTTAACCGTTACTACCATCGGCTTTGTGAATGCCGGCGTATTGTCGCTACAAAACGCGGCCTTTGTGATCTACGGCAGCAACGTCGGTACTTCTTTAACCGGCTGGTTTGTGGCGTTAGTGGGTTTGCAATTTAAAATTGATGCCTTGGCGTTACCCATGATCGGGGTTGGTGCTATTTTAAAATTGTTTGCCAAAAAAAGTCGTGCTCAGGGTATCGGTGAGGCGTTAATTGGCTTTGGCATATTTTTCTTAGGCTTGGCTTATCTAAAAGACAGCTTTGATGCGGTTTTTGTGGATATTGAGTTTGCGGCGTTAAGTCAGTTGGGATTTTGGGGCATTCTGCTTGGCGTCTTGCTGGGTACACTACTCAGTGTGGTGATGCAGGCGTCTATTGCCGTCATCGCGCTGGTCATTACTGCAGTATCAGCTGGTGTACTGCCCCTGCCACTAGCCGCTGCCTTTGTGATTGGGGCTAATCTTGGGACTACCTCTACCGCCATTATCTCCACCTTAGCGGCGACAGCTAAAGCTAAACGTTTAGCCATGCTGCATGTGATCTTTAATATTATTACCGGCGTGGCCGCTATGCTGATTTTAAGCCCATTGTTGTGGCTGATTGGCGTACTACAAGATGCGTTGTTTCAAGATCCCAATCCGGCAATTAGCTTGGCGCTATTTCATACCTTATTCAATTTGTTAGGGGTGATTTTAATGTGGCCGTTAACGGGCCGTTTGGTGCTATTTTTAAATGGTCGTTTTCGATCTCAAACAATTGGTCAGCTGCGTGTCCTGGATGCGTCGAGTTTAAGTATTCCTGCTGTGGCCATTAGAACATTAAGTATCGAAAGTTTGCGGGTTGCCCAGCTGATAAGTGGTCAGGCGTTAGCGCTTAGTCAGGGCAAGGAATTAAATGGCGAAATGCAGGAACATATCCGGCAATTGCAAAACGAAATTAACCATTATTTGTTGCAACTTGGCAAAAATCCGTTAGCAGAACGCGAGGCAAAGGCGTTAAACGAGTTGGTAAAAAACTTACTTCGCTTAGAGATGACGTTGCAATTGTTGCCAGAGCTAGCGGCACAGGTACAGCGTGATCCTCAGGCCTTTGTCCCTGAGCAGGTTTTTTGGCAGCAGTTGGTTGCGGCGCACTGGCCTGCCGATGCGCAAGCGGTACGCAGCAGCTATCGGGAACTCATGCGGCAACGACAGAAGCTTAAAGATCAGCTTTACTTACTGGTCTTAACCGAACGGGTTAGTAACGACTCAGGTGGTGATCAATTACTCCGCTATGCCGAATTACGCCGTTTTAATCAGCAGTTGACTCGCGCTATGTTGGCATTAGCGAATTTACAGGGTCAGTCTGATAACCCAGATACTAAACCCAGCAATGAGGATGTTCAGGATGCCAGTTAATGCCAGTTTAACCTTTATTGGGGCGGCCCAGCAGGTCACCGGTTCTTGCTATTTGTTGCAATTAAACCAGCAACAATTTTTATTAGACTGCGGCATGGTGCAGGGTGCTGATCAGGTACGGGAGTGGCACAAATTCCGTTTCCCTTTTAAACCCAAAGAGATCGATGCTGTGGTGCTATCGCATGCCCATATCGATCATAGTGGTCTACTACCCTTGTTAGTGGCAAAAGGTTTTAAAGGTAAGATCTATTGCACCCCCGGCACCGCCGAGCTGTTACCCGTGTTACTAAAAGACTCAGTAAACTTATATTTAAAAGATTTAGAGTGGCAAAATAAAAAAGCGGCCCGCGCGGGTAAGAAAATACAGGAACCCGTGATGGCAGTAAAAGACGCCGAGCGGGTGTCTGAACTGGTGCAAACGCTGAGTTATAATAAACGCGGTTTTCCACTGCCGGGTGTCGAATTGGAGTTTGCTGACGCTGGCCATATTCTGGGCTCAGCCATAGTGCAGCTTTGGTTAAAAGGTAAGCAGGCTATGCGTAAGCTGGTGTTCTCCGGCGATTTGGGCAATCCTGCTACGGTGTTGCTGCCGGCGGCAACCGAGATCCCACAAGCGGATATCGTCTTGATGGAAAGTACCTATGGTAACCGCGATCATCAGCCCTTAGCCAATACCATTGAAGAATTTGCCACTGCCTTGTCAGAAGCTTATGACGCTGGCGGCAATGTGTTTATTCCGGCTTTTGCCTTAGGTCGCTCACAAGAGATTTTATATTATCTCGCTTTGTTATATCGTCAGGGCCGCTTGAAGCAGCGCTTAGTGTTTCTTGATAGCCCGATGGCGATTAGTATTACCAAAATTTATGACGATTATCTGCACCGGCTGGATCAAGTCGACTTGGATCGCATTGGCTATAAAAAAGGCATGACCTTAGAGCAGTTGCTACCGATGCTAAAATTATCAGAAAGCATTGAAGATTCGATGGCCATTAACCGGGTAACGCACGGTGCCATTATTATTGCCGGCAGCGGTATGTGTAATGGTGGCCGCATAGTGCATCATTTAAAACATAATCTGTGGAAGAACACCAACCATCTTATTTTTGTTGGCTTTCAGGCGCGTGGCACCCTAGGACGGCGGCTGGTGGATGGCGAAAAACGGGTGAAAATGTTTGGTCAGGATATCGTGGTAAAAGCCAGAGTGCACACCATTGGAGGGTTCTCAGCGCATGCCGGGCAGGCAGAGCTATTGCAATGGGCCAAAGCCATTGCCGGTGAACCTGCTTTTTATCTGGTACATGGTGAGCCTGAAGCGCAATTAGTATTACAACAGAAGCTCGCTGAGATAGGAATTACTGCTCAAATCCCGGTGAAAGGTGAGGTGTTAAGGTTTTAACCGCCAGCTAAGATAATAAGCGCCAATCTGACGGATGATTGGCGCTAATTGCGTACTAGCTTTGCGGCTGGGTAGGCGTAATATCATCACTGGGATAGCAGCCCAACACTTTGACAAACTTAGTAATATTATTAAGCTCTTCCAGTGCCCGCGTCATTGCATAGTCACTGAGATTCGCCGCTACATCGACATAAAACATTTCTTCCCACGGGTTGCCAGGAATAGGCCGTGATTCCAGCTTGCTCATGCTGATACCATGCTGTTTTAGCACCAACAAGGCCTCTACCAAGGCACCGGGTTGCTGCCCGGTATACATAATAAAGGTGGTTTTCGCCGGTATGGCTTTAGCAACATTGACGGCTTTACGCGCCACTACGATAAAGCGGCTGACATTGTCTTTTTGATTGGCTAATTGCCGGGTCAGTACTTCTAATCCATATAATTTGCCACCCTCTTCGCCACCAATGGCAATAATAGTTGGGTCCTGCAGTTCTTTAACTTTGGCAAAAGCCGCCGACGAGCTATCGCAGTAATCAATTTTGACATTGGTTAACCCCAGCAAAAACTGGCTACACTGGGCAATAACCTGCGGGTGTGAACAGACTTGACGGATTTTAGACAGATCGGTACCAGGTAACCCTAATAAGCAGTGTTCAATTGGATGCGTTAGTTCCCCGACTATCGATAAGCGGGTGTGCTGCAAAATATCGTACACTTCGTTAATGGAACCGGACGAGGTATTTTCAATAGGTAATAGCGCATAATCGGCATGACCGGTTTCAACCGCGTTGACAATTTCATTAAAACTATCACAGCCTAGTTCAATAATTTGCTCGGCACGACGGGTAAAGTACTTCTGCGTTGCCCAGTAACTGTATGAACCCTGACCACCCAAGAAAGCCACTCTCACAGCTTGTGAGTTATCACCATTTAACTGCCCTTGCACCTTGGCTTGTTGTTGTAATACCGAGTCTTCAATAATCACATGGAAGATACGGGTAACGTATTGGGCATCTAGCCCTTGCAGTTTGCCTTTTTCAATTAAAGACAGCAGCAATTCCTGCTCCCGTTTGGTATCGCGTATCGGTTTATTTTGTGACAGCTTAGCCTCAGCCACCGCCAGTGCTAAACCGCGGCGCTTAGCCAATAAGCCAAGTAACTGCTGATCTGTATCACTAATCGCTTGCCGGATGTCGTGTAATTCCATGTTATGCCTCATGCTCATAAAGCGGGTAAAATTGCCAAAAAAAAACCTCCCAGTTTGGGAGGTTTTTAGCTTTTCGTGCGCGCACGGTCAGCTACCCCCCAGAACAGGTGGTAAAGCTAAAAAAACCGAGTGCGAAAATAATCGTGTGCATGCTGACACCATAATCCGTCTGGATGGCTAAAGTCAAGGGGCAGGCAACAACTGTTGTTGATATTTTTTCGGGCCGGGTAAAAAGGGTAGCGCAACTGCGGCTTGCCAGTAAGGATGATCGGCGCGATAAAAAGGGGATAACGGGTGACCAGATTGCCCGGCAGGGATCACTAAAATACCTTGTTGTTCGTGCCCGGGCGCAACCACCATCCGCTGCGATTGCCCAAATGCCGGATGTTGCACTCGCGGCATATGGCTATCGCCAGCGAGTGGGCTAGCTGGCATGTTAAGCCAGTGACCGAAATAGGGAATAGCAGCGCTAAGAGGGTGTTCAATTCTTGCAGTATTACGATTGCCCCAGTTTGCATTGGCTAGGCTGCCATACTGTGCCAGCAAATCGTTCTGAGTGATTTGCGCGGCGCTCAATAGCAGTTCTGACCAACTAGCATAAGCGGTGGGCACGGTATCGGGACGCTCTTGCTCTAGCATCAACCACAGGGGTGTTTCTAACGAATATTTTAAATCTGCGCTGCGGGCACCTGCCTGCTCTAATAACGCGGAGAGGGGCGTAAACGCCAGTTCCAACACTTTCAACCGAAATTGCCGCAATAAGGTATAGCCTATATCATCGGGGCTAGCATGTAAGGTCGATGCCATAACATATTGTCTGAACTCACTAAGTTGCAACGACACCGCGACAGCTTCGGTCAGATGATCCAGTAATAATTTTTGCCAGCGCGCCAACAGTAGTGCTCGATGATCTAATTGGATCTGATGTAATGCCAGTTCATCAGCTTGTTCTAGTGAGGCAAGAGACTCTGCAATCTGCATACCTCTGGCCCCCAGATCATAACCACCATTACCGAGTAGTGCGTAGTGCTCGTTACCAACTGTGCGGGCATTAGCAGACCAAAGTCTGTCGTTTGTGGGATTATAAAGTTTGGGATAATCCGTGATGTTTACTTGGCTGCCCCAGCTATTCTCACCGTTGCTCCAATCCTGAGCGGTGTCCCAATGGGCTAACTGCCGTTGAGGAATAGGTCCAAAAATGGTCCAGCCTATGTTGCCGTTGCTGTCTGCTACCAGCATGTTCTGTGCCGGAATACCCACCAGTGCAGCATAGGATAGCGCCTGCTCAGCTGATTCTGCGTGCTCCAGATAACGTAAATTTAGATTAACGGCATTATCGTCATGTGCCACCCAGCGTAATGCATATTTTTGCTGGTCTGGAAAGGACAGGACCGGTCCCCATTGCGTTTCTTGCAGTGTTAATGTGTAGGGCTCAGCATCGCGGACCTTGACATATTCAGTTACCGTGTCAAAAGGTTGCCAACCTGTTTTAGTTAGGTACTGTTTTTTGTCTGTCGATAACTGCAGCTTAATGAGATCGTGCCAATCTGCGGTACTATTGGTAAAGCCCCAGGCTATATGACCATTGCTACCAACGACGATCGCAGGAGTGCCAGGTAAGCTTAAGCCAGTGACTTGCTTTTTCTCATGTTGTTCGTGCCAGTTCAGTTGGGTTTTATACCAAATTGCCGGTACGCGCAAAGACAGGTGCATGTCATCTGCTAAAATGGCGGCACCATGGCTGCTAAGTTGGCCTGAGACGGCAAAATTATTACTGCCCAAATCAACGGCATCGGCTGGGTTACAATGTTGGCAACTAAGGTATTGTTGCAGCACAGCGGGATAAGGCGTGGCGGGCATCGGTATATTGGTCACTTTACTCTGGTCAATGGCCGCTTGCCAATCCGCGCTATGTTGTTGTAAAAATTGGTACCAGTCCAAAGGCAGAGCATCTTTCAGCTTCGTCATCGCATACTCGTCACGGCCAAGTTTACCCTGTAAGTCAAAGTACATACTGTAAATGACTAACAAGGTATCGCTTTCTAACCAGGGCTTGGGCGAGGTGCGCAATAACGTATACTCGAATGGCTGGCTACGCAGGCTGGTTAAGCCGTCATTGACCCCTCTGCTGTAGGCTGTCAACAGCTGTAGATCTGTGGCGCTCATTCGGGTCAGTTGTTGTTCAGCTCGTAGTCTAAATCGATGGTGTCGATGTTTAATATCCGCCTCTAGTGCTCTTTGACCAAATAACTCAGCCAACTCACCAGCAGCGCTGCGTCGGGTTAAATCCATTTGAAAAAAGCGATCTTGAGCATGTGCAAAGCCCATTCCATAGGCCGCATCGGAACGATCTTGCGCCTGAACCGTCAGATAACCCAGCTGGTCACGTTCCAAGTAAACGGGATTGGCAACTGCACCCTGATATTTGCCATTATAATCGGCTAAACTAGCGCTCAGCCAAAGGTAGATACTAAGGGCACACAATAGCAGCAGCGCTAGCAGCGTAGCGATTAGCCAGCTTATTATTTTCATTTGTCAATCTCGCTGGTATAAAATCAAAAGGTTAGCACAGTAAAAGGAAAGCTCAATGTCAGTAAAAGTACAAGTTTGGGATTTGGCAGTACGGGTGTTTCATTGGTCACAAGTATTGCTGTTGGTCGGACTCTGGTACACCGGCAATGAAGGATTAATGGCGCAGCACCAGTTAATGGCGTATACCTTGGCGGCATTACTGATTGCGCGCCTTAGTTGGGGGATTTATGGTAGCGCTACGGCTCGTTTTAGTCATTTTGCGGCGTCACCGCTTGCTGCTTTACGTTATTTGCGCCGGCCTAAGCCTGTATTAGGTCACAATCCTGCTGGCTCATATATGATATTTTTTCTGATTTTTTTGGTTTCTTTACAATTGCTTACAGGGCTTGCAACCTTTGACAATAGCTATATTAGTGATGGCCCGTTTGTGCGTTACTTATCAGCAGACTGGGTTTCTTTGGCTTCAAAAATCCATAAGCTCAATATTGATCTTATTATTATTTGTGTGGCTATTCATATATCAGCGGCTTTATGGCACAGCTGGCGTCACGATAACGTGATCTTAACTTTGATAACGGGTAAGGCAAAGGGTGCAGATGGCACAGCACCAAATTTAACTAAACATAGCTGGAGCTATTTTGTGGTAACAGCCCTGTTGTTAGCGTTATTTTATGTCTGGCAAGGTGAGATGTTGTTGAAGTTTATTTAAGAAAAGCTGCGCGTTGTATTTTGGCAACGCGCATTATGATATCGCTCTTAATCCGCTTTATATTTGTCATGACAGGCTTTGCAGTTGCGAGCAAAGTCAGCAAAAGCCTTGCGAATTTCAGCTTGTTCAGCTGTTCTCGCTGCAACTAACAGTGCCGCCGCATCAGCGGCCATTTTCTCACCACGCTCCTGAACTTCTGGCAAGTTATCCCAAATAGCTGGTTTTACTTTACCGCCAGCTTCTTTGGTACCTTCTACAGTAAAGCTTTCCCATGGAAGTTGGCTCAGTAGTGCCAAGGCTTCGGCGCGGCGCTGCACCCGCTCAGCATCAAAAGCAACATTGCCACGAATCATATCTTGAATATCGCCCATATTGTGGCGGATTAGCTGAAAGCTAGCTTGGCGGTATGAAACAGCGTCTTTACCATCGGTAAAAGCAGTAGCTGCTATAGCAGGCATGCATAAGACGGTGCTTAATAATGTGGCGAATAAGGCTTTTTTCATTTGCTTAGTCTCTTCTGGTCGATTACGTTAATATAGTGATAGAGTATTTGAATTATTATTTGTGTACCTCGTGAGGGCACTATTTGTTTACTATAACAGTTGCGAGCGGTATTCGTGAAGGATCTTAACAGCAATAACGCCAAAGGAATCAATTCTCTGGGGCTGAAATTTTCAGTACTGGTGTTTCTGGCCATTTTAATTGCGGGTCTAACGGTAACGCTAACCTTGCTGCAACAACAGCAAAAATCGATGTTGCAGCAAGAGCAACAATTGCTTACTAATAATGCTGAATTACTCTATAAACAATTTGAACGTTCTTTATCCGAGCTAGAAACCAAAGCGTTACGTGCTCATCAGCTTATTGTGCGACAACTAGCCACCCGTAATATGAATCAAACAGGTTTGATTGAGCTTAAACCTTTAGCAGATGGTACCCGTAGACAACTTGATGAATACTCTGGTTTATTTATAGCTCCCTCAGCATCGGTAGCGACAAAAGACGCTGTATTGCAGCACACCGCTGAAATATGGCAGCAGATAGTGCCTTTACTACAACAAGATTTTTTTAGTATTCTTTTTATTTCTGAACAAAATTATGTCAGGGCAGCACCTGCCGACTGGGTTACTCAGTTGAGTAGCGATATTGCGCTAATTGATAACCCTATTTATCAGCAAGCCACACCGGAGCACAATAAACAGCGCCTTATGCAGTGGTCGCCTATTTACTATGACAGCATTTGGCGGCAGTGGTTGGTAGCTATTGTTCTGCCGGTTTATCAGCAAGACCAATTTATCGGTTCTGTCATTTTTAATCTTAAGCTGAATGATATCATTGTACACCTCTTACCCCAGTTTGCTAAACATCGACAAGCTAAGATGTTGATTCTTAATGATGATGATTTGCTTGTACAAATGAACAGTGATGCGGCAGCGGGGACTTTGGCCATGTTCTCCCGTTATGTTGGTGATGAAATTACTCCTGCATTTTTAAAGAGTTCAGTAGCGCAGCAAAGTCTCCAGCAATTTACTGATGAAGCCTTTTCCTCATATTTGCTCGCCCTAACGCCTGAAAGTCGCTTGGGATGGCGTTTTGTTTTATTTCAAACAAAAGCAGAATTGTTGCAGCAACAACAAGGTTCCCGAGCGCCCTTGTTACTGACCGTACTGCTTGCATTTATTATCACGCTGCTGCTGTATTTTTTTATTAATCAGATTTTACTTAAACGATTAAAAAAGCTTGCTATAGCAGTGAATAAAGTTGGGCGTGGAGTGCAGCCAACATTGCAACTGGATAATCAGTCTGATGAACTTGGTCAGCTCAATCGGGCATTTACCGCTATGTTCGAAGAGATCAATCAATTGGTTAGTGGCTTAGATAGCCGTATTGCCGAAAAGGAGCAGGCCGAATTATTGGCAAGAAAGTTAAGCAAGGCCGTGGCGTTTTCAAGCTCCGGAATTATTATTACCAATCATCAGCTTGAGATTGAATACCTTAATCCATTTTTAACTGATTTATTGGGATTGGAGCTGACTCAGATTTATGGCAAGCCGCTGACACAGTTGTTTTCTGAGGATATGCAGCAGTTAAGTGCGGAGATGATACATACACTCAAAGAGCGGCAGCATTGGCGGGGAGATGTCTTATTACAGCAAGATTTGGCGAAATCGGTTGTACAGCTTTGGGTGACTTTGACTATAGCACCTATAAGAGACGAAAAGGGAGAGCTTTCTCATTATGTTGGCGCTTTGCAGGACATTTCATTTATTAAGCAAAGCCAAAAACAGATGGAGCAATTAGCGTATTTTGATCCTTTAACGGGGCTGGCAAACCGCAGCTATTTTAGGAATCAACTACGTAAAGCGCTTGCCATGGCGCAACGAGGCTATTATAGCTTTGCCTTGTTATATTTTGATTTAGACGAATTTAAATTGATTAATGACACTTTGGGACATGACGCGGGTGATGAGCTGCTGGTTGAAGTCGCGAAGCGTCTGACCACTAGATTACGTGACGATGACACTATTGCCAGGCTTGGCGGTGACGAATTTGCCGTTATCCTGAGTGATATCAAAGATAAAATGCACACGGCACAGATAGCAGCCAGTTTACAGGAAGCTTTTCAAGAGCCTGTGCAGCTAGGCACGCATACCGTTGCTATTAGCGCTTCGATAGGTATTACCATAGCACCAGAGGATGCGGTGGATGAGGAATTACTGTTAAAGCATGCTGATTTGGCTATGTATGAAGCCAAAGCACGCGGTAAAAACACCTATCGCTTTTTCTCTCAAGAGCTTAACGATGCAGCAAACGAAAGGCTGCTTATTGAAAGTCAACTACGTGAAGCGATTAGAGAGCAGCAATTTATCCTATTTTATCAGCCTAAGATCGATTTACGCACAGAAACGCTGGTGGGTTACGAAGCGCTTATCAGGTGGTTGAGGCCAGATAACACTTTAATCCCACCTGCACGCTTTATTGCGGTAGCTGAGAGCACCGGGTTGATTGTGCAAATAGGTGAGTGGATCATCTTAGAAGCTTGCCGGTTTTTAGCCAGACAGGTGAGCCGCGGTTATGCGGTTACTGTGTCAATTAATCTCTCGGCACGTCAATTTCATGATAATAATTTACCTGGCATGATTGAGCGAATTATCAAGCGCACAGGGGTAGCGCCAACGGCTTTGGTATTTGAAATAACCGAAAGTATGCTAATGGGAGATACAGATGCGGCTATTAAACAGCTAAATCAGTTAAAGCGTCTCGGTGTCTCTTTATCTATTGATGACTTTGGTACAGGCTATTCATCGTTAAGTTACTTAAAGCGTTTCCCGGTAGATGAACTTAAAATCGACCGTTCTTTTGTTAAAGATATTCCAGATGATCAGAATGATATGGATATAGTGGCAGCTATTATCGCCATGGCGCAAAAGATGCAGCTGCGAGTAGTGGCTGAAGGGGTAGAATCTGCAGCTCAGGCAAATTTTTTAAAGCAAAATGCTTGCTACCTGGTACAGGGGTATTACTTCAGTATGCCATTGGCAGAGCAGGAATTAAGCCATTTAACATTTACTATAAAAACCTAAGGGTTTAAACAAAAGCCGTTGTGCAGGCCGCGATAAAGCGGCGGTTTTGTTAAAGCTTTTGTGAAAAACTCAACACCATTCAGGAAAACGTAATTTATGATATCAGCTCGTCTGTCTTTGCTGAGCTTAGCAATACTCGGCACAACCAGTGCTGTCAGTTATGCGGCTCAGACTACACCGGAGTTGGGGATCCGGGACAAAACCCCTAATCTGGTGGCCTTAACCAATGCCACTGTTATGACTGAACCAGGTAAGACGGTGAACAGCGCTACAGTGCTAATCCGAGATGGTAAAATTGAGGCAGTGCGGACAAACGCCACTGTACCTGCAGGTTATCAAACGATTGATTTAAAGGGCTACCATATCTATCCGGGTTTTATTGATCCCTACACCCAATATGGCGTGCCAGCAGCAGCCGAAAGTGAGAGCTTTAGCTTTGGTCGTCGTCCGGTATATGAAAATGAACGCCGTGGCGGCAACGCGGCCAACGATGCTATTCATGCGCAACAGCGTTGGGTTACTCAGTTTAAACCCGATACTAAAGCTGCCGCTGAGTTGTTAAAGTCAGGTTTTACTACGGTACAAAGCGCGCGTCAGGACGGTATTTTTCGTGGTTCGGCCTTTGTTGCCTCGTTAGCCGACGGCTTGCCCAATGATCTGATCATTAAAGCCGATGCCCAGCATTTTTTATCTTTTAGCAAAGGCAGCTCGAAGCAGAGTTACCCTTCTTCATTAATGGGTTCAGTTGCGCTAATCCGCCAAACCTTGTCTGACGCCAATTGGTATCAGGCAGCAACAGCCAGCCCGAATTTGCAACTTGATGGTAAACCCATTGAATTTAACGCTGCTCTGGCGGCACTGAGCTCCCTGGCGCAGCAAGGGGTGTTATTTGAAACGAGTGACGAGCGTTCTTTATTAAGAGCCAGCCGTTTGTTAGCAGAGTTTAATATTAAAAACGCCTTGTTACTGGGCTCTGGCTATGAATACAGCCGCCTAGAACAAGTAAAAGCGACGGGTCAGCCGTTATTGTTACCGCTTAATTTTCCGGCAGCACCTAATGTTACGACCGCAGAGCAGCGCTTAGATGTTAACCTGGCCGATTTAAGGCATTGGGAACGGGCACCGGCGAACCCTGCAGTGTTGGCGCAAGCGGGTATTCCTTTTGCGCTGACCAGCCATGGGTTAGAGAAAAAGTCCGATTTTTTACCGAATTTACGGAAAGCTATTCAGCATGGTTTAAAACCAGAGCAGGCCTTAGCGGCGTTAACGACAGTACCGGCAAGCCTTTTAGGGCTAGATAGCACCTTAGGTAAAGTTGCGGCGGGTTATCAGGCTGATCTGGTGATTAGCCGGGGTGATGTGTTCGTCGATGGTGAAATTGTTGCAACCTGGTTACGTGGTCAAGAGAAACGTTTTGGACCGGTACAACCCGCTCAGTTTACCGGTGAGTACTCACTTAGCTTTCAGGGTGAAATCTATAGCATTAAATTAACTGGAACCTTACCGAAACTTAGTGGTGAGGCCTCCTTAGGTGAGAAAAAAACCAAACTTGAAAATATTGTTGTGCAAGATGCACGATTGCAGTTCAGTCTACCTTTAGCTGCCTTAAACGAGCAAACGACAGTCTTGCAGTTCAATGGGGTCTTAACCGGCAACCACTTAACAGGTTACTGGCTTGATGCGTCCGGTACCCAAATAGCTGTCAGTGCAGTGCAGCAGGCGGCAGCACCCGTAACAGCTAAAGCCGCTGCTGCGCCCGCTCCAATGTTGTCGCAATTAACTTTCCCAAACCGGGCTTTTGGTTTGGCTACTTTGCCCGAGCAACAAAACCTGCATATTAAAAATGCTACTGTTTGGACAGCCGCAGAGCAGGGGGTGCTACCAAGCACCGATGTGTTGGTTCGTAATGGCAAGTTTGAAAAGGTTGGCCAAAATTTGGCAACACCGCGCGGTTATACCGTCATTGATGCCGCCGGTATGCACCTAACACCAGGTATTATTGACGAGCACTCGCATATTGCTACCGAGCAAGGGGTTAACGAGGGCTCGCACGCCAACACGGCAGAGGTGCACTTGGGCGATGTCACTAATCCGGATGATATTAATATCTACCGTGCGTTAGCCGGTGGTGTTACTGCGGTGCAAGTGTTGCACGGTAGTGCCAACCCTATAGGTGGGCAAGCACAAATCTTAAGCTTGCGCTGGGGAGCTGATGCAGAGGGATTAAAATTTAAAGATGCTCCTCCCAGCATTAAATTTGCCTTGGGTGAAAACGTTAAGCAATCGAACTGGGGCACGGAGTTCAATAGCCGTTACCCGCAAAGCCGGATTGGGGTGGAAACCTTTATCCGCGATCAATTCCAGGCTGCGAAGGAATATCAAGCTGCCTGGCAAGCGTATAATAAACTATCAAAACGTGAGCAAGGTCGTGTGGCGCCACCACGCCGTGATTATCAGCTAGATACTTTAGTAGAGATTCTGGAGGGTAAGCGGCATATCCACACTCATTCTTATGTTGCATCTGAAATTTTGATGTTAATGCAGGTTGCTGATGAAATGGGCTTTAAGGTGAATACCTATACCCACATTTTAGAAGGCTACAAGGTCGCCAGTGAGATGAAAGCGCATGGTGCCAGCGTTTCAACTTTTGCTGACTGGTGGGGGTTTAAAATGGAGGTGAATGACGCCATCCCAACGAACACCTGTTTAATGCATGAACAAGGTTTGTTAGTGAGTGTTAACTCTGACGATCCTGGTCTATTGCGGCGTTTAAACCAGGAGGCGGCTAAATCGACCATGTACTGTGATATGGACGAGCACGAAGCCTTAAAAATGGTCACGATTAACCCGGCGAAACAGCTGAAAATAGCTGATAAAGTCGGATCCATTGAAGTCGGTAAACAAGCAGATTTTGTGCTGTGGGATGCAGAGCCTTTGTCGGTTTATGCCATGGTACAGCAAACCTGGATTAATGGTGCCCGCTATTTTGACCGTCAGCAAGATCTTGCTCTGCGTCAGGACATTGAACAGGAGCGGCAGTTGCTGATTCAAAAAGTACTGACCGCGGGTGAGTCTGCTCGCCAGGGTAGCACTACTGTGTATAAACAAGACGATCCCATCTGGCACTGTGATGATAATGACGATTGGCTAAAACTGCGGTTTGGCTTTGGTAAACATCTACACAGTCACGGTCATAGTCATGGGGAGCAACACTAATGAAGCTG
This sequence comes from Alishewanella longhuensis, assembly GCF_014653435.1. Taxonomy (GTDB): domain Bacteria; phylum Pseudomonadota; class Gammaproteobacteria; order Enterobacterales; family Alteromonadaceae; genus Alishewanella; species Alishewanella longhuensis. Next base: position 50,776 of record NZ_BNAO01000004.1, read on the forward strand.
TTAACAACCTTATTTGCTGCTGCCGTGACTTTGGTCAGCAGCAATGTGCTGGCGGTAAATCCGGTACCAGCACCGAAACAGAGCGTGCCACTGTTGTTAAAAAACGCCACTGTGCATAGTGTGGTTAATGCCCCTGCAGTGCAGGATGTATTGCTGGTTGATGGCAAAATAGCGGCGGTAGGGCTAAATTTAGCTGCCCCCGCTGGCGCTGAAGTCAAGGATCTGACCGGCAAGCACCTTTATCCGGGGCTAATTGCCTTGATAAATCAGCTGGGTTTAATTGAAGTTGAAGCAGTACGGGCCACCCGGGATGATCGTGAAGTTACTGCGACTAATCCTGATTTACAGGTGCAGGTGGCTTTTAATGCGGATTCGGTGGTTATTCCCACTATTCGCAGCAATGGTTTTAGCCATAGCTTAATTTATCCCTCTGGTAGCCTCATTACCGGGCGCTCGGCGCTAATGCAATTGGATGGTTGGAACTGGCAGGATGCGCTGGTGCAGGCAGATGTTGGTTTACATTTAAGCTGGCCGCGGATGAGTTTACAAACTGGCTGGTGGGTACGCGATAGCGTAGAGCAGCAACAAAAGCGGCAAGCCGAGCAATTGGACCAGCTACATGGTTTTTTCCAGCAGGCACAGGCTTATTATCTCGCTGAGCAAGCGGGATTAAACCGAGGTAAAGATTCACGCTGGCATGCCATGCTCGCCTTCTTTGACAAAAAGTTGCCATTGTTTGTGCATGCCGATGATCCGCGGCAAATTCGCCAAGCGATGCTATTGGCGCAGCAGTATCAGATAAAACTGGTCATTGTAGGCGGTCGGGATAGCTGGCGCATGGCTGAGGAGCTGGCTGCCAATAAGGTGGATGTGATTTATACCGCGCCTTATGGTCTGCCAACTCGCACTGATGAAGCTTATGATCAGGCCTTTAGCGCGCCAGGTATTTTACAGCAGGCCGGCGTACGTATTGCGCTATCGCTGGACGGTTTCTGGGATACCCGTAATTTGGTATTTGCTGCTGGGCATGTCACCCGTTACGGTTTAGATCCTGCTTCGGCGCTACGCGCTTTAACACTGGATGCCGCTGCAATTGCCGGAGTGGCTGATCGACTGGGCTCTATCGAAGTAGGTAAGAGCGCCAGTTTAGTGTTGTCTGATGGCGACATCTTCGACTATCGTGGTCACAAAGTTGAACAATTGTGGATAGACGGCCGCAGTGTTGATCTGGATAACAGACACAAACAACTGCATCGTCGTTATCAGCAGCGTTATCAGGCAGCAAAGTAATTTAACAGCTGCTGCTTATTATCAAGTGCCAGTTAGCTGGCACTTTTTTATTGTTTAAGGACCTTGTTCGCATGTTTAAAAATTCTTTTTTAATGCTCGCTGTAGCGGCGTTAACCATAGTGGCTTGTGCTTCGGCACCACAACAGCCCGCACCGCGTGCCAGTGCCAGTGTGATCGAAAGCCATCTTACCTTTTTAGCTGACGATTTATTGGAAGGGCGTGATACCGGCAGTCGTGGTCACGAAATAGCTTCACGTTATATCGCCCAACAGCTCCAAGCGTTAGGCTTACAAGGTGGCGCCGCAGACGGTAGTTTTTATCAGCGGGTACCAATGCGCAAAGCGCAATTGGTGCCTGGCAGTGCCAGTTTACGCTTTAGCCTGGCAGATGAAACGGTGTCATTGAGTTATCCGCAGCAGTTTTTTACCGGCCCTAATCTGCAGCAGACTGATTTGGCACTACAGGGAAAAATGGTGTTTGTCGGCTATGGCCTGGTGTCTGACACCTTTGGCTTAAACGACTATGCCAAGCTAGATGTAGAGGGTAAAGTGGTAGTAATGTTAGCGGGCTTACCGGCCTTTTTACCTAGCGAAGAGCGGGCGTATTTGGGCAGTATGAAAACGGAATTTGCTGCCGAGCGTGGCGCTATCGGTATTTTAACGCTGCATACGCCAGAGCAGGAAAAAACGCGGCCTTATGCCAATAGTTTGTTATTTTTAAATACCCCGGCAATGGGCTGGTTGGATGAAGCGGGTAATATTGGCAGGGGCTTTCCACAGATTAAAGGGAGCGCTTACTTACACCCAGACGCGGCGAAAAGCCTGTTTAACAATGCTGAGCAATCGCTGGAGACAATCTTTGCCGCGCTTGCCGAAGATAAAATCCCAAGCGGTTTCGCATTACCGGGCACTATACAGCTAACTAGCAAAACCCAGCATCAGGCTATCGACAGCCCAAATGTACTGGCGGTATTGCCGGGTTCAGATCCGCAATTAAAGCACGAATATGTAGTATTAACGGCACACTCAGATCATATTGGTTTATCAAATGATCTCCGTACCGACGATAAGGTAAATAACGGTGCCATGGATAACGCCGCAGGTGTGGCAATTTTACTGGAAACGGCCCGCTTGTTTGCAGCCTTACCAACCGCACCGAAACGTTCTATTTTGTTCGCTGCGGTAACTGGTGAAGAAAAAGGCTTACTGGGTGCTGATTATTTTGCGAAACAGCCGCCAGTTCCGGTAACGCAGTTAGTGGCTAATGTGAATTTGGATATGCCAGTGCTACTATACCCCTTTGCAGATTTAATTGCCTTTGGTGCCAATCATTCGACTTTGGGTGATGTGGTGGCGCGTGCTGCAGCCAAAGAGGGAATAGCGTTAAGTGCGGATCCTATGCCTGAACAGGCTATTTTTACCCGCTCAGATCATTATCGTTTAGTGCAGCAAGGGGTACCAGCGGTGTTTTTAATGACCGGCTTTACCTCTAAAGATCCTGCGCAAGATGGCGGTAAAATTTGGGGCAGCTTTTTTGCTAAGCATTATCATAAACCTTCGGATGATATTGCCAGTCTAACCAAAGAATACGGCGCTATTCGCTATGATGCCGGCGCAGTATTTACCGATATTAATTTTAATATTGCGTTGGATGTAGCCAATAGCCCGCAAAAGCCACTATGGCGTGAAGATAGCTTCTTTAAACAGGTATTTGGCCGTGAAGATAATTCGGAGTCTGCCGTTAAGTAAAAGTAGTTCGGGCGTGCCTTAGAGCACCATAAAGTCAGCACGCTTACATAATAACGACTAAGCCGGAGTTAACCTCCGGCTTGTTTTACCTTATAGCCTTTTTGTTGTAATAGTTCTGCGACAAACTCCCGTTTATCTGCTTGTATTTCAATCACGCCATCTTTTACCGCACCGCCACAGGCACACTTCTTTTTTAATTCAGTGCAAAGGGTGGTTAACTCTGCGGTGGTACCCGTTAGCCCTGTGATGGTGAGGACAGTTTTACCACCACGGCCTTTAGTTTCCCGTTTGATGCGTAAGGCACCGTCGGCATAGCGCTCGCCCTGCAATGATTCGCTTTGTTCCGCTTTGATGCGGCCGCCTGCCGTGGAATAAACCAGATCAGCCTGCGCTGTTTTAGCAGGTTGGTTAGCCATGCTATGCTCTGTGGCCGCAGAGCCGGCGAGTTGTTGTTGCCAATCGGCCAGTGAAATTTTTTTACTCATAATAGCGGGTGTTTAATGAATGTAGTGCTGAATATCGGCAAGCTTACTTAGCCTTGCTGCAGCCAGCAAGTTTTTCTGGCATTGGCTTGGTTTTTTAATGGTATCTGGTAAAATGCTACCTATGTTTTTAGAAATCTGGATGGCTATATCTTGATTGATGCAGTTAATAACACCTTAAATGTGACAGAAGCGGTACAAATGTACTTAGAGACAAGTGGTCTGTTGAGTCAGTTAACTGTGCCATTGGCAAACTTTACTGCCCTTACCGAAGGTTACTTACAGCAACTCGCTGCCACTTTGACCGCCGATACCAAGCAAGAAGCACAATGGCACTATGCTGTGCCAGAATTAGGCGAGGGCGGTGCCTGCTCCTTATTTGGTGTACTAGCGGATGCGCCGTACGATTTAACCGCTATTCTGGGGGGGCAAACCGCAGCAAACCAGCTGGCGCTTGGCAAGCTTAGTCAGATCACAGATTTTTATCAGCAACAGGCAAAAGTGGCTTGGTTTGGTATTTATCAGGCTAGAGACAATGTTGCTGGCGAGCCGGTATTAGTTAAGTTGAGTTATTTTGGTGCGCCTTCCAGAGCAGAATTTCCGTTAACGGTAGAGTTTGCCAAAATCAGTAATAACAGTGCTGTTGGTTTAAGCGGTAAGGCGCGGGTAATTAATGATGTCGCGGCTTATTTACAACAGGGTGGCGAATACTACACGTGCGATCCGAAAGTTCTGGCCGAAGCCTGTTTGCCACTGTTTGACCAATCAGGCAGAATAGTGGGTATTGTTGATGCTGAAGATTTTACTAAAGACGTTTTTACAGCCGAGGCTATGGCCTTGCTGGTAGCGGTATGCTTAATTATACCCAGGTTTTTACCGGCCACAGCATAATGCGGCCAACCCCTTAATAACCATAAATCAGGTAGAACATTATGTTTGCTCAGTTAAAGCCAGTGGCTACCGACCCTATTTTGGGGTTGATGGCTGCGTATCGTGAAGATCCAAATCCGCAAAAAGTTGATCTAGGTGTCGGTGTTTACAAAGACGAGCAAGGCCACACGGCCGTGCTGAAATGCGTAAAAGAAGCCGAAGCATTGCGTTTAAAGCAAGAAGATAGCAAAACCTACATCGGCATGGCCGGTGATCTTGGCTTTAACAGCCATATTGAAAAGTTAGCCTTTGGGGCAGCGCATCAGGTGTTGTTGGCAAATCGCGTGACGACTGCCCATACCCCTGGTGGTACGGGCGCACTGCGCGTAGCAGCCGAATTCATTAAGCGGGCTAACCCCAATGCGACCATTTGGGTTACCACGCCTACCTGGGCAAATCATATTTCGTTATTTCAGGCAGCGGGTTTGAACGTAAAAGAATATGCCTATTACGATTATCAAACCAAAGGCTTGCAGGTTGAGGAAATGTTTGCCGATCTGGCAAAAGTCCCAGCGGGCGATGTGGTGCTGGTGCATGCCTGCTGCCACAACCCTAGTGGTATGGATCTTAATTTTGAGCAATGGCAACGTTTTACTGCCATTGCTAAAGAACGGGGTTTTACCCCTTTAGTTGACATGGCCTATCAGGGCTTTGGTGTTGGCTTAGATGAAGATGCCGCCGGTTTACGCTATTTAGCCGATCAGGTTCCAGAGCTGATTTTATGTAGCTCTTGCTCCAAAAATTTTGGCCTGTACCGTGAGCGGATTGGAGCGGTTAGCATAGTATCTGCTGATAGCAAAATTATGGATATCGCCCGAGTGAATTTACTCAGTGTCGTGCGTAGCATTTATTCTATGCCACCGGCACATGGTGCTATTATTGTTGGCCATATTCTGGACAGTGCTGAACTTACGGCCCTGTGGTACCATGAGCTGGCTGAAATGCGCGATCGTATCAACAGTTACCGGCAGCTGATTATTGATAAATTTGCTGCAGAAGGTATTACGCAAGATTTTAGCTTTATTACCCGTCAGCATGGTATGTTCAGTTTCTTAGGCATTAGCAAAGAACAAATTGACCGGTTAAAGGCAGAGTTTAGTATTTATATGGTGGGCTCTAGCCGGGTAAGTATTGCCGGGTTAAATCACAGCAATATTGACTACTTTGCCAAAGCAGTGGCAACAGTGCTTAAAGGCTAAGCTTGTTTTCTACACCACCGCAACACGTGGTGGTGTACGATTCGCTGTTTTAGTTATGAATGGTAAGTATGTCACTACCGGTAATCGTATTATTACCGGTGTGTTGATGATTAAAAGCATTTGCGATACAACTGGCATTTGCGTTCTCTGCATTATTCTTCCTCAGCTTGCGGGCTTTCTTCAGCCTGAACTTTATCAGCGACGGCCTGTGCATTGCTGCTTAACTGCGCTGGCGTAGCAGCTGTTAAGCTAAATTGTTCTGCTAGTTGTTTTGCAGTGCTTTCAATAGCTTGCTTAGTTTGATTTTTAATTGACTCTTGTAGCTCAGTCAGTTGCTTAGTTAATACCTCTGTGGTCAGGTCACTTAACGTATTAGCACTCGCTGGGATTAGCAGGCTTAGACCGAACAGGCTGGCAAGGATGGTGTTAGTTACAGTTTTCATATTAAGGCTCACTTAGTTAAGGGTTAGTAGGTTACTACCCCCTTACTATTACAAGTGCTGTGCCAGCTTTTATATTAATTCAAGCTATTGATTTTATTGTTTTAATTTTTGTGTTTGCATTTTTTTAGTTTTTCAAAAAAAGTAAAAAACTAAAAAGTGACTAATTTCACTATTTATTGGTTAATTTTTTATTTTACGGTCGTCACGTTGAGGCGTTAAGCTTGTGCATCGGTAAATATGCTATCAATACGTCTTTCGGTAGGTATTTATGCTTTTATTGTGATTTTTTATTCCTTTTATTCTTTTGCTGAATACCTTTTGCGTTGACTTCTATACGTCTAGACATCATGATTGCCGCTATCTATTGTTATCCAACAGAAAGATCCCATGACCTATATCCATGACACCATTGTTCGTTTACAACAAAGCAGCCCGGCACAGGCAGAATTTTATCAAGCCGTAGAAGAAGTGCTGGAGTCACTTACTCCAATTTTAGAGCATAATCCTAAGTACCGGCAGCAAGCTATTATTGAACGGATGATTGAGCCCGAGCGGCAGATTATGTTTCGGGTACCTTGGGTGGATGATCAGGGTAATATTCAAGTGAATAAAGGGTATCGGGTTGAGTTTAACTCTGCGCTTGGCCCCTACAAAGGTGGCCTGCGTTTTCATCCGTCGGTGAATGCCAGCATTATAAAATTCTTAGGCTTTGAGCAGATTTTTAAAAATGCGCTCACCGGTTTACCTATTGGTGGCGGTAAAGGCGGGGCGAATTTTGATCCCAAAGGTAAATCAGATGGCGAGATTATGCGCTTTTGCCAGTCTTTTATGAATGAGCTTTATCGGCATATTGGCCCGACTACTGATGTGCCAGCTGGCGACATTGGCGTTGGTGCCCGTGAGATAGGCTATATGTTTGGCCAGTATAAAAAGCTGGTTAATAGCTTTGACGGCGTGTTTACCGGTAAAAGCTTGTTATGGGGCGGTTCCCTGGGCCGTAAAGAAGCGACAGGTTATGGTTGTGTTTACTTTGCGCAGTATATGCTGGCTGATCTTGGGCATGAACTGGCGGGTAAAACCTGCCTGGTGTCGGGTGCGGGTAATGTAGCTATCTATACTATTGAAAAACTGCAGCAATTGGGTGCTCAAGTGGTTAGTTGTTCTGATTCAGCCGGTACCCTATACCATGCCAGTGGTATTGAGTTGGCTGCTTTAAAACAGATTAAAGAAGTAGAGCAAGGTCGGTTAACTGACTATGTTAAACACTATCCAGAGGCAGAGTATATTGCTAAAGCCGACTATCCTGCTGATGGCCATGCGGTATGGCGCCTAAAAGCGGATCTCGCCTTTCCTTGTGCTACCCAAAACGAGCTTACCGCTGCCGATGCTAAAGCATTAGTTGCGCAAGGGTGTATAGCGGTATCTGAGGGCGCTAATATGCCTTCTACACCAGAAGCGGTGGAAATCTTTCTACAAAGTGGTATCGCTTATGGTCCGGGAAAAGCGGCAAATGCAGGTGGTGTGGCAACCAGTCAATTAGAAATGGCCCAAAACGCCAGTATGCAGCGTTGGTCTTTTGCTGAGGTAGACGAAAAACTGAAAGTGATTATGCATAATATCTATCTGCGCGCCCGTGATACCGCTGAGCAGTTTGGCCAGCCGGGGAATTTGGTCCTGGGAGCCAACATTGCCGGCTTTAAACGGGTTGCCGATGCGATGATCGAGCAAGGTGTGGTCTAGGGCGTCAACAGGCCCTAATCTAAATTCAGCCCTAGCGTTCTGGCGACAGATACTCGTTATCGTAAAAGGTTCTCAGCCACTCTGGCCGGTACACGGCCATTAGTGTGATTGCCATACCATTTAACAGAGCTTCGCCAAACCAAATTAATAAGGCTAATTGTGTATAGTTCTGGTAGATGGTGTGCCAGTTATGCGCCTCTTGTAGATAAAACCAGCCTGAAGTCAGTAGGATCTTTAACACTATGGTAAAAGCCGAGTTAATAAAACCCGCGACAAAAATATAAATAAACAGATGGCGGCTTAAATAATGATAAGACCAGCTAAATACCGCATAACTAAATAGCGCGGGTAAGATAAAGGTCGTTAAGGCAAAAGCGCCACCGTCCGCTGGTGTTACTGTGCCAAATAGTATTAATAACAGTAGCGGTACACAGCAAATCCAGATAGCAATATGCCAACCATGGCAGAGTACCAAAGTGGTTACGCCTAAAAAGAATAAGTCTAAGCCCGGTACTATGCCCGCCCGGACAGACCATAGTAGGGTTAGGAAAACGGCAGAGGCAAAGACCAAATGCTGATAGCCAGCAACCTTCAGTAAGCGCGGGATAAACTCTTTTGGGAAAAAGCCCAGCAAAATAACGACAGCACCAAGCCAGGTAATCAGTTGCCAACTGCTCATAACAAGGGATCAGAGTAAGATGGGAATAACGGGATTTTAGCGCAGAAGCCCTAATGAGAGCCAGCACAGCTTGAGCTGTGCTGGTATAAAACGCTTATTTAGTCAGCTTTTTCGCTAACTGCAGGTAATATTCGCCATTATTACGCACCCGCTCAGCATCCATCGTTTCTGAGCCCAGATGAACCTCTTCCAGCACTTCTTTAATTTCATCATCTGCGGCTGGAATTAACGCCAGGGCATTTTCCAGCGTGTAAGTCAGTTGATGCACCTCAGTCATGGTAGTAGGGTTAAGCTCGCCAGCAAGGATAGTGGTTAGTTTAGCATTAGCGTCTGCCAGTGTAACTAGCGCCTGTTGGGTGTTGGCAATAGCTTCACCTTTAAAGTGTGCGGGGCGATCGCTGGCAAAAGTGGTTTGGCTGCTTAACGTAAAAATACCAACAACAGTAGCAAGTATCAGCGCTTTCATAATGAAGTCCCTTAGATAGTAATGATTCTCAGTTACTTTATCAGTTTTTGGCTATTTTGCAACTAACAAAACGCCTGCACAGGGCAGGCGTTAGTTGTGTTAACTTTGAAAGACGATTAAATCTTTTTGTATTTAATCCGATGTGGCTCTAATGCTGCTGCACCATAGGTTTGTTTTACCCAGGCTTCATAATCGGAATAGTTACCTTCGAAGAAGTTTATTTTCCCTTCGTCACGGTAATCCAGAATATGCGTAGCGATACGGTCTAAGAACCAGCGATCGTGCGAGATCACCATCGCGCAGCCAGGGAAATCCAATATCGCGTTTTCCAGAGCACGCAGGGTTTCTACGTCCAGATCGTTGGTCGGTTCATCCAGCAGTAGCATATTACCACCGGCTTTTAACAGCGCAGCAAGGTGGACTCTGTTGCGCTCACCACCGGATAGCTCGCCAATAAACTTTTGCTGATCGTTGCCTTTAAAATTAAAACGACCGACATAAGCGCGGCTTGGAATTTGGAAATTGCCTATTTGCAACATATCCTGGCCGTTTGAAATCTCTTGCCACACGGTATTTTTCGGGTTCATGCTATCGCGGAACTGCTCAACGCTAGCTACCTGTACCGTATCGCCTAACGAGATGCTGCCGCTATCGGGCTGTTCGCTACCGGTAATCATTCTGAATAAGGTTGATTTACCGGCGCCGTTCGGCCCGATAATACCGACGATGGCGCCTTTAGGGACATTAAAGCTTAAGTCATCAATCAGCACCCGATCGCCAAAGGATTTACGCAGGTTGTTAACTTCCAGCACCTTGTCACCCAAGCGCGGTCCAGGCGGAATAAACAGCTCGTTAGTTTCGTTACGTTTTTGGAATTCCTGGCTTTGCAGCTCTTCAAAGCGCGCCATCCGGGCTTTGCTCTTGGCATGGCGGCCTTTCGGGTTAGTGCGCACCCACTCTAATTCTTGTTTGATAGAGCGCTGGCGGGCATTTTCGGTTTTTTCCTCTTGTTGCAAACGGGCATCTTTTTGCTCTAACCAAGAAGAATAGTTGCCTTCCCAAGGAATACCTTCACCGCGGTCAAGCTCCAGGATCCAGCCTGCTACATTGTCTAAGAAGTATCTATCGTGCGTGATAGCCACTACAGTACCTGGGTAATCATGTAAGAAACGCTCTAACCAAGCTACTGATTCGGCATCTAAGTGGTTGGTTGGCTCATCGAGCAACAACATATCTGGCCGTTCTAACAGCAGGCGGCAAATGGCCACCCGGCGGCGCTCACCACCTGATAAATGCTGGATGCTGGCATCCCATGGCGGTAAACGCAGTGCATCGGCGGCGCGTTCCAGCGTGTTTTCCAGGTTGTGGCCATCTTTGGCTTGAATAAGTGCTTCTAACTCACCCTGTTCACGTGCCAGGGCATCAAAGTCCGCATTTTCATCGGCGTAGGCTGCATAAACAGCATCCAGGCGGCTAAAGGCATCTTTAACATCTGCTACGGCTTCTTCCACAATTTCGCGCACTGTTTTGCTGGTATCCAGTTGCGGTTCTTGTGGCAAGTAGCCAATCTTAGTGCCTGCCAGTGGCCGTGCTTCACCTTCAAATTCGGTATCAACACCAGCCATAATACGCAGCAGGGTTGATTTACCCGCGCCGTTTAAACCCAGCACGCCAATTTTGGCGCCGGGGAAAAACGATAATGAGATATCTTTTAAAATAGTACGTTTCGGGGGAACGACCTTCGACACCCGGTACATGGAGTAAATATATTGAGCCATTCTTATGCTTCCGTCCGTTAAGAGCTGTCAGACCAGCGCAAATTGTACGTCATTTTCGGTCAAGGGGGAAAGTGAATGCCGTTACAACTGAATAAAGTTGGCTTTTCAGGGCTGATCTCTGTTTTAATAGCAGCCGGTAGATAATTTTTTAGCAGGTTTATTATGGCTGAGTTTGCACACGATCCTAGTTTTCAACGTTTTATTGAAGAAGCTAAAACCCATGGTGTGGTTTGGACCCTGGCAGATGGTGAAGATTTACTGGTTGTTGAATCAGTAGAATTTGAAGAAACGGATGTTATGCCATTTTGGTCTAATAAGGCTGACGCCCAGGCGCATTGCTCTGATGAATGGGCGGGTTATAAGCCTGAAGCTATTCCATTGGATGTATTTTGCGAAGGCTGGCTAAAAGAAATGTATGACGACGGTGTATTAATTGGTACTAACTGGGACGAGTCATTAAACGGCCCTGAAGTCGAGCCACGCGAATTGCTAGAAGCCTTAGCACTGGTGCAGTAATACGCCTTGCTGTTGATCTTAGAGCCCGGCTTAGCTGGGCTTTCGCTATTTAAGGGTGTAAAATAGCAAAATTGTGACGCGCTCGCTAAACTGCCTAGTCAAGCCTAGCGTATAAGCGATATCTCAGTCAGGTTTTGGAAGCATTATGTTATCAGAAGAAGCGATGTTAGTGCGCAGTGTGCTCGAGGCTAAAGGTCTGGAGACGCCGATGCGTGACAACGGTTTGTCCCGTGATCAGAAGTATCAGAAGATCAGTCAGTTGATGACTGAGGTAGTAAATACCTTGGGTCTGGATTTGGCAGATGATAGCTTAAGTGAGACGCCGCATCGTATTGCGAAGATGTATGTTGATGAAGTTTTTGGTGGTTTAAACTACGCGAATTTCCCAAAAATTGCATTGATTGAGAACAAGATGCAGGTTAGTGAGATGGTTAAAGTGAAAGACATTAGCTTTACCAGTACGTGCGAGCACCATTTTGTGACCATCGATGGCAGTGCAACAGTTGCTTATATTCCGAAAGATCGCATTATTGGCTTGTCAAAAATTAACCGCATAGTGCGTTTTTTTGCTCAGCGCCCGCAAGTGCAAGAACGTCTGACCCAACAGATATTGGTAGCGTTACAGACTTTGCTGCAAACTGATAATGTTGCGGTAACGATGGATGCAGTACATTATTGTGTTAAATCGCGCGGGGTGATGGACGTTAATTCGAAAACGCAGACGACAGCCCTGGGTGGCAGTTTTAAAGATGACGCCCGTACCAGAGCAGAGTTTCTGTTACGTTAATGCTTTAGTCTTCTGCTTTTGCTGAACCTATTTGATTAGAGTATTTTTATACAACAAAACAAGTAGCGTATTAGAAAATGTGACTGCGAATAAACGCAGTCGCATCTTTTCTGTTAAGTGGTTTACTGTAAAAATAACCTTGGATATCATCACAGCCTAACTGGTGCAACATTTGCTGCTGCTCTAACGTTTCCACCCCTTCAGCGATAGTGGTGAGCTCCAGACTTTTGGCCATACTAATGATAGCACTAACAATAGCTTTATCATCTGCATCGGTCAGTAAATCACGGATAAATGACTGATCTATCTTAAGTTTACTTAAAGAGAATCGTTTTAGATAGCCAAGTGAAGAATAGCCGGTGCCAAAGTCATCTATAGCGATTTTGCAGCCTTTGTCACTAAATTGCGTAATTAAATGGGCCGCTGCAGCGGGATCGTCCATCATCGCGCTTTCGGTAATTTCCAACTCTACTGTTGTTGCCGGCAATTGATGTTGGGCCAGCAACTGTTCCAGCTTGGCTAATAAGTCGGTCTGGCGAAATTGCAGTGGTGATAAATTAATGGCAATGGTTATTTGGTTATAGCCTTCGGCTCGCCACTCCGCCAGTTGAGTCAATGCTTTGCTGAGCACCCAGTCGCCTATCGGAACAATTAAACCACTGCTCTCGGCCAGCGGAATAAACTCTGCTGGGGAAATAGTGCCTAGCTCTGGGTTATGCCAACGTAATAGCACCTCAAAACCTATCAGCTGCTGGTTGTGTAGAGACATTTGCGGTTGATAAACTAACTGCAGTTCCTCACGCTCTACGGCTCGACGTAGCGCATTCTCCAAGAGCAAATGACGGGTATGGTATTTTTGCATTTGGGGAGTAAAAAAACAGTAAGTATTTCGGCCATGCTCTTTAGCTTGATACATGGCAATATCGGCATGTTTATACAGCTCATTAAAGTTTTGGCCATCATGAGGATAAAGTGCTATGCCTACCGATGCTGAGAGTACCAATTCATGCCCTTGAATTAAACAAGGTTGCAATATGTGCTGCAAAAGTTGTTCCGCTAGGATTGCGGCAGCGGTGCCATCAGTATCCGGTCTTAGCATCACAAATTCGTCACTGTTTAACCGGCTTAGGGTATCTTGTTCTCGGCAATGTGTTTTTAACCGGTTAGCAAGCTGGACCAGCAGTTCATCCCCAGCCTGATGGCCTAAAGAATCATTGATATGCTTAAAACGATCGATATCAATAACTAGCATCACTAAGGACTGTTGGGCGTTTTTACTTTGGGCAATGGCGCGTTCTGTTCTGTCTATCAATAATACCCGGTTTGGTAAGGCCGTTAGCGTATCAAATTCTGCCAAGAAGCGAATTTGCGCTTCGTCTTCCTTATACTGACTAATATCACTAAATAAACCAACATAATAGGTCTCGCCAGGTTCTACCCCAGCTATTTTGCTGATAGAAAGCCATTCCGGATAAATGCTACCATCTTTACGGCGGTTCCAGATTTCTCCTTTCCAACTACCCAGACTATTAATAGCTTGCCACATAGCGTTATAGAAATTTTTATCATGACGACCGGACGACAACAGCCGTGGATCCTTGCCTATTACTTCATCATGCTTATAACCACTGATTTGGCAAAATGCCTGATTTACCTGCACAATCTGTTGTTGTTCATTAGTAATGACCAAGCCTTCCGAACTTTGCTCAAATAAACGTGCTAACAACTGTAATTGCAGTTCGACTTCTTTGCGTTCAGTAATATCAATATGGGTACCAATCATCAGCGTTTTAGCAGTATCGGTTTGAATGCAGCGTCCTCGGGATAAGATCCATACCCAGTGACCGCTCTGATGACGCATCCGAAAAGTACTTTCGTAGAGTGTGTTATCTTTACGTTGTAGATACTGGGTAAAAGTCAGCATTGCCTGCGCGAGATCGGCTGGGTGCAGTAAATCTTGCCATAAAATATCTACACTATCTGTAGTGATATCCCGCTCAGGTTTGGGTAGCCCCAGCATAACAAAATACTCCGGACTACAACTTAGTGTGCGCTGCGATGGGTCATATTCCCAGCTCGCGGTATTACTGGCAACAATAAAAGAACGATGACGGGTTAACTGTGTTTGTAAATCCCTGGTCTTATCGGCAACCAGCAAGCTGAGTTGGCGCTTTCTATCTAATGCTTGCATTAGTAAAAAACTAAGCAGCGCCATTAATGCAGTAAATAACGCTGCTAAGCTGGCTTGCCGGTACAATACATTTTGATTAAGCCAACTATTACCAGGATATAGATACAAAATCCAGTTAGCACTGTCAGCCAAAATGACGGTATTTATGCTGTACTCTGACGCTGGCAAGGGGTTGCCTGCGATGAGCGTTAACTCTGCATCTGTTGGTGCTTGTTGTAGTAAGGCATATTGGATGCCCCTTGTCGGCAATTGCTGTAATTGTGCCAGGCTGCGCATTTTTTGCAGATGAAAAGTAACATTAACAAAGCCCCAAAATGCATCTTCGCCTTTGCCATTCAGATTAACAGGTAAGCGGGCAACAATACCGGTGCCACCTTGCACTAACTGATAGGGGCCTGTTAACTGTACTTGCTGACTGTGGATAATACTCTGTGCGGCATGTCGCTGTACCGGATCACTGAATATATTATGTCCTAGCAGATTGTGCCCACCCGACGCGGGGTAAACGGCACTTACAATCCCAGCAGGTGCCAATGACATCGCCGTAACGTGCGGATAATAAGGAAAAATTTCGGCGGCATAGCGCTCAAAGCCATGGGTGCTACCTTGCTGCAGTTTTAACCAGCCAGCAATAGCATAAACCGCGGCAGCGGTACTGACTAACTCTTGCTCAATAACGCCGGCGTAAGAACGCGCCTGATCGGCAAGTTGAAGTTTTTGCTGCTGATTGCGCTGTTCTGCTAAATACTGGATAAGACTAAAACTGGCCATGCCAGTTAGCAAAGTAACTAATAGGGTTACAAAGAGTGTTAGTTTGTAAGTTTTTGTTAAAAACACGCGCAAAAAGCCTGCCGCAACAAAGCATTAGAATAGATGTTAACAGTTTAGCACGCGGTAAACTATTCAAGTAAGGATATTATTGATTCTTTTCATTAATCGTCGGTAAGTTCCCAATCGTCTAGTAGCTGCCTTAGCCGTTTTTGTTCCAATAGCTCATCTATCCGCTTTCTTGCTTCATATTTTTGGCGCATTTTGGCATCTTTACGGTTAAGGTTCTTTTCCAGCTCCGGGTCTTCAATAAGTTCATCCAGTTCAGGCTCAATATGCGGTATTGATGTCATCTTTACTACCTCTAAGACTTTTGCTGATTATTTACCGATTTTTTGGTAGTAAAAACAGTGAGTTTTTTTTCTTCTGACGATGAAATTTATAATTTATGGCAAAAGCTAATCCAACGAAAAATGAACAGCGTATACTTAACAAATCAGGTAAGTGATCTGACAGCATTGATATGGAGATAACGTATGAAATTAACGTTAGCATTAACGGTTTTAGGTAGCATGTTGTGGATGGCACCCGCTGCTGCTGCCCAATGCGGTGATATTTTAGGGCACTCAGTACAGCAACTAAAAACCAGAGAGAGTGTGGACCTTTGCGAACAATTTAAAGGTAAAACACTGATAGTGGTGAATACGGCCAGTAAATGCGGCTTTACTCCGCAATTCGAAGCTTTAGAGGCCCTTTATCAGCAATACAAGGAGCAGGGGCTAGTGGTATTAGGCTTCCCATCTAATGATTTTCGGCAGGAACACAGCGACGAAGAAAAAACCGCAGAAGTATGTTATCTGACCTATGGTGTTGAGTTTCCAATGTTCTCAACGACCAGTGTTCGTGGTGACAAGGCTAACCCGGTATTTAAAGCGCTAATTGCTAAAACCGGTGAAAGCCCAGCTTGGAATTTTAATAAGTATATAGTGAGTAAAGACGAGCAACAGGTGGTACATTTTGGCAGCCGTACTAGCCCGACTGATGCCAAATTTATCGCTGAACTAGAGAAAATGCTGGCGGCTGAATAATAAAGGCTGCGCGTTACTGACTATTTTGTTCAAACGCTGTGTCAATAGCGGTTGCCTGATGTGTGGCAGCCGCTCTGGCGAGTTCGTCACAGCGTTCGTTTTCAGGGTGGCCATTATGCGCTTTTACCCAGTGCCAATTGACGTTATGTCTGCTGCAAGCAAGATCTAAGCGCTGCCATAAATCTTGATTCTTTACCGGCTGTTTTTGGCTGGTGCGCCAATTATTACGTTTCCAGCCCGCCAGCCACTGAGTAATGCCGAGTCGAACATATTGGCTGTCGGTGGTTAGCTCGACCTGACATGCATCTTTGAGCGACTCCAGGCCAATAATAGCAGCCAACAATTCCATTCTGTTATTAGTTGTTAATCTAAAGCCACCGCTAAGCTCTTTTCTATGTTGTTTATAGAGCAGTATAGTACCGTAGCCACCTGGCCCCGGATTTCCCAGGCAAGAGCCATCGGTGTAGATCACAACATTTTTTTGCATAAAGCTTGTCCTGACTATCAAAATAAAGCCAATAAAATCACGGCGAAACGTGGATTTTTACCGTCTTGGCTAAAATCTGCATATTGAAGTTGTTTGGGTATATAATCAACCTTAATTGCAAGCAGAAGCGAAATAAGCGATGTTAAAACGACAAATTATTCTTGATACAGAAACGACAGGTATTAACCCGAAAGAAGGCCACCGTATTATTGAGATTGGTTGTGTTGAGTTAATTAACCGTCGTTTTACCGGTAATAATTTCCATGTTTATATCAACCCTGAACGGGAGATTGAAGCAGAAGCGATAGCGGTACACGGTATTACCAACGAACGTTTGGCGCACGAGCCCAAATTCCGTGATATCGCACAAAGCTTTTTTGATTATATTCAAGGCGCCGAATTGGTAATTCATAACGCCGCTTTCGACGTTGGTTTTATTGACCACGAATTTGCCCTGCTAAAACCTGCCTTACCACCCGTTGCTCAATACTGCGGTATCCTTGATACATTAAAGTTGGCCAGAGATCTGCATCCTGGTCAGAAGAACAATCTTGATGCGCTATGCCGACGTTATGATATTAACAATAGCCACCGGACATTACACGGCGCCTTGTTAGATGCTGAGATCTTAGCAGACGTTTATCTGTTGATGACCGGTGGGCAAGTGAGTTTAAACCTTGCCGCCGATGAACAGGCAGAACAGCAAGATCAGCAAGGTCCGTTGCTAATCCAACGTAGTGGTAAATTGCGCGTGATTAAAGCGGATAACAGCGAAACAGCCGCACACGAGGTCAGGCTTGATCTGGTGCAAAAAAAAGGAGGCAGCTGCTTATGGCGCAGTTAAGCAGATGGTGGTTATTGGTTCTCTGGCTGTTCCCTCTGTCATTAATAGCAGAGCCGGCGCTACCGCAGCCTGAGCCAGGTTTTAAGATGTTGGAAGACTTACCGGTTGCCAATCAAATTCCGCTGCTGGAAAATCGTTTTCGGATTGATGACGGTATTGAAACTATCACAATGGTGTTGTTTCGCCGCCCCGGTACTGCTTCTGTAGTACTAGTGCGACCTGATGGTAGTAAAATTTTTTACAATACTGCGAAGCAGCATAATATCCGCTGGCACGATGCCGCCTCCTATGATTTGATTGAAATCGCTAAGCCAATGCCAGGCCCCTGGCAGGCCCTTGGTAGGATTTTGCCAGAAAGTAAAATTCTGGTACTTACCGATGTAGAATTAGATGTAGATCCCTTACCAAAGCCTCTAATGGTTGGTGAAAATTTTAAACTTACCGCCCGGCTTAAAGATGGAGAACAGATCGTTAACGCGCGTGACTTTAAAGATATCTTAACGCTGCAAGTTATTTTTATTAGTACTAATAATAAAGATTATGACAACTTTGGCCGCGGTATTGTTGAAGTAGCCACTTTTCGGGATGATGGTAGAGGATATGATGCCAGTGCGCGCGATGGTATTTTTACGGGAGAAATTAAACTAAATTTTGGTGCAGGGGAGTGGATACCTAAATTTACGGTAAAAACGCCTTTATACACTCGCGAAATTGAACAAGCGCCGATAGTAATAGAGCCGGCACCGGTGGATTTGGCAGTGACAGCGGCAGCAGCAGAGCAGATCCATCATCTAGTAACCTTAAAGCCTACAACAGATTTGGTTGATACCACATCTTTGCTATTTCAAGCACAAGTCAATTATCCCGATGGGGATATGGATGTCTTTTCAATTACCTCGCCCGGTGAGGCTATGCAGTTTGCCATGGAAAACCGTGGCCATGGCAGCTATATTTTAAACGTAAGTGTATTTGGGCAAATGATAGATGGCAGGGAGTTTGTATTACATCTGCCGGAAGAACGCTTTTTGGTTACTTTACAAGCCAGAGACGCGCCTGCATTAGCTGCCTTGCCAGAAGAAGAACTTGCGGTAGATATCGCCTCGCCAGAACCCCCTGCATCGGCGCCATTTCCGTGGCTTTGGATTATAGTAGTTAATTTATTTATTTTGATTGGTGGTGCCATAGCAATTTGGTTTGTTTTGACAGGTAAACCAATATCTAGCTTGTTGTTTTGGCGCAAGGAAAAAATTAAAGTTGTTGCACCAACTAAGGCAGGCCCTGCAGCTGAAACTAAAAAGGTACAAAAAAACAACGATTCAGATGACATTCTTGATCTTTCATTACCGGATGATTAAGGAATAGACAAAACTGACAAAAAAGATGTTGACGGGCTTTAGCCTAATCCGTATCATTCCCGCCGCACCAGACGATACCCAAATGAAATTGTCTAGTGCTTGGCGCGGAGCGGTAGTTCAGTCGGTTAGAATACCGGCCTGTCACGCCGGGGGTCGCGGGTTCGAGTCCCGTCCGCTCCGCCAATTTTTCGATGTACACCGGAGCGGTAGTTCAGTCGGTTAGAATACCGGCCTGTCACGCCGGGGGTCGCGGGTTCGAGTCCCGTCCGCTCCGCCAATTTTTCGATGTACACCGGAGCGGTAGTTCAGTCGGTTAGAATACCGGCCTGTCACGCCGGGGGTCGCGGGTTCGAGTCCCGTCCGCTCCGCCACTTACATCGAAATAGCTTCCTGATCCGGAGCGGTAGTTCAGTCGGTTAGAATACCAATTTTTCACGCCGGGGGTCGCGGGTTCGAGTCCCGTCCGCTCCGCCACTTACATCGAAATAGCTTCCTGATCCGGAGCGGTAGTTCAGTCGGTTAGAATACCGGCCTGTCACGCCGGGGGTCGCGGGTTCGAGTCCCGTCCGCTCCGCCAATTTTTCGATGTACACCGGAGCGGTAGTTCAGTCGGTTAGAATACCGGCCTGTCACGCCGGGGGTCGCGGGTTCGAGTCCCGTCCGCTCCGCCACGTCAGTAAGTGTTATATGCCAAATGAGCGTAAGCTCACTCCAGCGCGGAGCGGTAGTTCAGTCGGTTAGAATACCGGCCTGTCACGCCGGGGGTCGCGGGTTCGAGTCCCGTCCGCTCC
>NZ_BNAO01000004.1:70401-237801 GCF_014653435.1 Alishewanella longhuensis
TAAGCCAGCCTAGTGCTGGTTTTTTGCTTTTTAGTCTAGGCAGTAGTTCAGTCGGTTACTTTCTGTTAAGAGCTTAGCCGGCCTGTCACGCCGGGGGTCGCGGGTTCGAGTCCCGTCCGCTCCGTCACTTTAAGCCAGCCTAGTACTGGTTTTTTGTTTTTTAGCTTAGGCAGTAGTTCAGTCGGTTTAATTTAACTCTGAGTATGATCTTTAGTTTTTGCCATTTTATGTTGTTCTTTTTGTTTGTACATGGCCAAGTCAGCATGGTGTAATAGTGACTCAAGGTCCTGGGCATCCTCAGGGTAGCTGGCAAAGCCTATACTAAGTGCTATTTTCAAATTAATTCCTTTCGTTTGGAAATCAGTTTCCTGAAATTTGCCTTTTAGTTTATTCAGAATACTTTCAATATCTCGCTCTCGGGTTACTCTGGGGAGTACAATTAGAAACTCGTCACCTGACAGGCGGCAAACGGTATCGTAGCTGCGTAATGGCTCTCGCAGTCGTTTGGCAACTTCTTGCAGCAAACTGTCGCCGACGGCATGGCCATAACTATCGTTAACCTGCTTAAAATTATCTACATCTAAGTTTAGAATACTAAACTTAGAGCCTGATTTCACAAGCTTTTCCAATAGCTGCATAGTAAAGCGGCGATTTGGCAGCAGGGTTAACGGATCTTGTAAAGCATTTAGTTGAGCGAGCTGGAATCCATAAAATAAGCTAACAAACACCAATAACAACAAACTGCCAATGGTATAGCCAATTAAGCGCACGATAATGGTAAACCATTGGTTTTCCGGTAATATACTGCCCGGAGCTTCTGCTAATGCTAAAACCCAACTGCCGCTGAGTAAACGAATGGTTTCGGTGGCAAAAGCCTGTTCAAAAATCTCCTGTTCACCATAAAATACGTCGCCTTGATCACCAGCGCCATTCTTACCCCTAATCGCAAGTTTACCTTGACTAGCCAGAGCTGTAACACCGGCTAGAGTAAACAGCTTATCGATGTCAACCACAACGCTACAGGTCCCCCAATACTGAGTGTTGAGTGGGGGGTTAGTAAAAACCGGCATTCGGGCAATTACGGCATTACCACCTTGTATCAGAGCAAGGGGGCCAGCGATAAATATTTCCTGGCGTTGCCGTGCCAGCTCTACCGTTAGAAATTGTTCAGGTAGCGTTCGGTAATCAAGACCGATAACGGCTTCATTTCCAGCTAAAGGGTAGACGAAATTCACGATATTATTTGGCGCTATGGCAATATTACGAATACTGCTGGCTTTTAGAAAGAGGGTTTCTGCCAGTTTCTCCCATTCTTGGGGGCCTGATTGTGGGTTAACCGTAATAATGGTTGCTAAGCTATCAGCTAAAAAAATGTTGGCATTTAGCTCAGACTCCAGATTAGCTCGTACTAATGATAATTGCTGGCTAAGCTGTTGTTGCCTGTGAAGTTTAATACTATTTTGAAAATTGTGATTAAGATACTCCACCAGCACTGTTGTGCTGGTGATGATAAGGAGTACGGCTACTGACAGTAGCAACTTATTTTTAGTGTTGAGCAATCGAAAATATTTCATTATTAGCTCAATAAATTTGATTCGGGTCTAGCCCAGCAATAAATAATCTATCAATAAGATTATAACATCGCTTTTTTGGCAAAGCGTCCCAGCTGCTTTTGAGTGGCAGCCGTGCCTTCTAGTAGATTACGTGCCGCGTCATCAATAGCCGTCATTTGCTGATAGGCTTGATTAGTCATCTGCTCAATAGCGGATAAGTGCGTTTGCGTTTGTCGATACTTTTGCTCTAGGTTAGACACGCTGCTATTAATATTTTGCATGCCGCCACGCGCGGTCAGCAGCTCTTGCTGCAACTGCGAGAACTCACCATTAGTTTGACTAACCTGAGTACGGGCGTCTTGCGCTTGCAAGTTTAAACTATCAGACTCTTGTTTGGTTTCTTTAACCAAGCGCTCCATATCATTTAAGAAACCGGATATTTGTTTTGTTGCCTCGTTGACTTTCGCGGCTAGGGTACGCACCTCATCTGCTACTACCGCAAAACCGCGGCCAGCATCACCTGCTCTGGCAGCCTCAATCGCAGCATTTAATGCCAGTAGGTTAGTTTGATCAGAGAAACCTTCAACCATCACTAAAATCTGTCTAACATTTTCTGAGTTCTTTTGTAGGCCATTAATGGTTGCACCGAACGAATCAAGTAGGCTGGCAATCGCGGCCAATTGTTTGTTAAGTCGCTGCATCTGCTCACTGGCCACTTTGGCTTTATCTACTGCGACATGGGTTACATTACCCATCTGATCGCTACTTTGAACGATCTGCGCCAGATACTCGATAACTTCGTCACTGTCGCGGCGAATTTGTTTATTGCGCTGTTCAGTGTCTTGTAAATTTAAGCGCGTGCTTTTTACGGCACCCGAGACTTGTTCATTAATTTCATGGGTATTACTGGCCTGCTGATGAACCTTACCTAGCACATCACTTAGCTGGGCAACAAAGTGGTTAAATTCTTCCGATAGAGTCCGGAACTCATCAAAAGTAAAAGCCGGCAAACGTTGGCTTAAATCTGCACCTGATCTGTTACTTTCATGCAAGGTTCCAACCAGGGCTTGTACTGGGCGGACAATCAGATGGCTTAAGTAAAATCCGGTAAATAAAAATGCGGCAGAGCCGGTAATTAACAGCAGCCACCAGAGTGTAGTAGGCCCCTCTGCCGGATATGCCATATAGAGGGCAGCCGCAAAAAATAGACCGATAAAAAGCATATTGCCAGCGATTTTTCGGTTTAGGGTATAGAAAAAGCTTTGTTCAACAAAGCGATAAAGGGCCATAAATCTCTCCATTACGACTAAGACCTCTTATTCAGTTAGCAGCAGTTATCTGTTTATGCAGATGTTAGTAACGAGCCGCGTTCAGACTGAGTATAGAATAGTTTACTAATGAGTAGACAATACCCCAGTTTACCACTGCTGCCAATATGTTAGAGAGAGTAATAACTGAAGTTCTTCTGGATGTATGACCAGAAGAACCCTAGATCAGAACTTATAAATAGTTCCGAATGAGATAGCCATAGGATCTGCTCCTGGACTAATGCTTAAGCGTTTACCATGGCCACCAGCTGAAACATTAAAATTGGCCTGTTCAGCATTATCTGTTACTGCAAACGCAAGATAGCAATTAAAGGATTGACTAAAAGAGCGGTCTATACCCAAAGCTAGCATAGTGGCATTGCTTTGCGCGTTATCAGCTTTGCCAGCCTGGTAATATTGCGCTGCTAAATTGTATTGACCGAATTTATAGCCAACACCTAAACCCCAGGCGTCCCGGTCACCACCATTAAAATTCGAGCTTTGCTGGTAGAATGCAGCAAGTTGCCATTGCTCATTCAGCTTGTAGCGGGTGCCAAGACGCATGCCGCTTCGCGCCGCTACCGCTTGTCCTTGGGCATCATCTAATTGATTTTGCCGCTCATAAGCTAGCATCACGGTTAAACCACTTGCTTGGTAAGTAACAGAACTACTGACCGCGTCATTTTCATTTTCTGTGGTGCTGCCGGTGGCGTCGTTGCTGGAATAATGTAAGTCAAAAGTAAGATTATTTAAAACGGGGCTTTGATAGTGGATACCATTACGAAAACGCTTATCTAAATTAACGCCGCCACCGGCAACAATGTTGCGGGCATCACCTACTTTGTCACCAAAAAAATCGGTGCGTGAACGCACTTTTTTCATAGGAGTATCAAAAAAGCCAACACGGGCAGTACCAAAACTGCCTTGTAAACCAACAAAGGTATCACGGGCATCAAAATAATCGCTATTAGTATCACCTTCTTCAATGCGAACTAAGGCTTCGATTTGGCCAATAACGTTCAAACCTTGCTGTACTTCATGAGTGGCTTTAACGCCTATTCGACTTGAATTACTCGACACATTAAAGGCGTTATTAGCATCATTATCAAGCTGATCTAAAGATACATGGATCTGGCCGTAAAAGGCGATGTCGGCCGCTTTGGCATAACTCACCGGCGATATAACGAATAAGACGCAGGCAGCAGCATAAGACAATTTCATAATAGCCTCTCTAATATGACATTTTTATTTCATTTTTATTTATGCACATATTATGGCACTAAAAAAATACTGCGTAGCCTGAGCAGGCGTTTTTATTTATCAGTGGCTAATCAAGGCTTATTGCGTTGTGGCAGTTTTACTGACTTAGCGATAAACCAGCCGATAATCATGGTGGCAATAAAACCCAGGGTGCCACTACTAAGAGAGCTAATAGCACTTATGGCCGGGCCAGGACAATAACCTACCATACCCCAGCCAATACCGAATAACGCTGCACCTACAAGTAGCGGTCTGTCTATTTGCTGATGAGTGGGGAGATAGAAAGTTTTTTCAAATAAAGGGGCAGGTTTTTTCATAACGAAATAAAAGCCAATAGAATAAACGGCCAAAGCGCTGGCCATCACCAACGCCAGACTAGGATCCCAATTTCCTGTAATATCCAAAAAGCTGAGTACTTTTTGGGGATCGATCATTTTTGATATTGCCATACCTAATGACATCAATAAGCCAGCAACAAATGCGATAAGTAATTTCATAATCACCCCTTAATTAAACAAACTGGCCACCAGCACACCCGCTAACATAAAAGCTAGCGTGGCAATAATAGAGCGAGCGGAAAAACGGCCGATACCGCAAATACCATGACCTGAGGTGCAACCTGAGCCCCAGGCTGTGCCTAAGCCAACTAATAAGCCGGCAATCAAAGTATGCAAGTTTAATGATGGCGTGCTGTAACTAAAATCAGCAATCAAGGCGCCTGCTAGTAAGGGGCCGGCAATAATGCCAAGCACAAAGGCCAGCCGCCAGCCTTTATCGCCAGCTTGAAACAGCAGGGCACTGCTAATACCAGAAATACCGGCAATACGGCCAATACCCGCCATCAATAACAGGGTACCAAGGCCAATTAAACCACCACCAATTAAGGCTGAGATAGGGGTAAAGTTTTCCATATAAACCTCTATTGTTGAATCGTTAAACCAGCCTCTAGCCAGGCTTGCATGCCGCCCGCCACAGAGTAAACCTGGCTAAAGCCCATACGTTGCAAAGATTCCGCTGCCAGGGCTGAGCGTGCACCAGAGCGACAAATCAAATATAGCGGTTTAGCAGCAAGCGCTGCTAAAGCGACTTCGGGGGTGCAGCCGCTAGCAGCTACCAAAGGGTGATTGGCAAGCTGCATCTCTAAGACGCCTCTAGGATAGTTGACTGCATTCTTGATATGGTTTTGGCTAAATTCTGCCGGTTCTCTTACATCGATTAAGAGCGGCTCTGCAGTTTCTTGCAAATAGCCAGCCAATTGCTCAACGCTTACTTCCTGAATAGCTGCTTTGGCGTCTGCCACTAATTGTTGTGCTGTTTTCATTGTCTATTTCACCTTAGATTTAAAGAACCGACTGCGTAATAACAACTATTGACATGATAGCCAGAAAGATGGCAAAACCACGTTGTAACTGTTGCTTGGGCAGTTTTTGGCCCAGCCAGTTACCGGCAAAGGTACCTAATAGGCCGGCAACAATCATGATGGCAATCACTTGCCAGTTAAAGCTTAAGCCTGCAGCACTAAAGCTGATAAAGTATTTAGTAAAACCGGCAAAAGATTTCAGTGCAATAATGCTTAAGCTGGTGGCAATAGCGATATTCATGGGAAGTCCACCCATTAGCACCAGGGCAGGTACAATCAAAAAGCCGCCACCCACCCCGACAAAGCCGGTGATCGCACCTACTACTAAACCATCGGCAATCACCTTGGTATGATTAAAAGGGTATTGATTAGCGGTATTGGTTTGCCGGTTGCGCCACATCATAACGGCAGCCACCAACATCAGCAGCGCAAAACAAAGTAACTGCCAACGGCTGTCCACCAGCGTACCTAGCCAGGCACCGCCGTAGGTTCCTATCATGCCTGGAATACCAAACCATAAGACATGTCGCCAGCTAATACGTTTTTGCCAGGCGTTTTGCACAGAACCAAGTAAGCTAATACCTGCCACGATCAACAATGATGAGGCGATAGCTATCTCTGCTGGCATCTTTAGTAAATAAAGCAGTACCGGTACGGTAAGAATAGAACCGCCAGAGCCAAATAATCCCAAGCTTAAGCCAATAATGAGGGCACCTAACAAAGCTAACATTGTTGCTCCAATATTCTTTTATGGAATAAGCTTATAACTTGTTTGCATTCTAGGCGCCTTTTCGCTAAGCTGCAACTAAAATTTAGTATTCACTAATTTTAGGTGCTAAGCATGACGCGACCATCATTACATATTGAAATGTTTTTTGACCAAGACAGTGCCACCTTTAGCTATGTTGTGGCGGATTTAGAGAGCAAACAGGCAGCTATTATCGATCCGGTACTAAATTATGATGCCGCGGCGGGGCTGGTCAGCACCGAAGACGCCGATAAACTGTTGAGTTATTTGCAGGTTAACGGTTGGCAACTGCAGTGGATTTTGGAAACCCATGCCCATGCCGATCATTTGTCTGCGGCGCATTATTTAAAACAAAAAACCGGAGCAAGCATTGCTATCGGTGAAGGGATCCGCAAAGTACAGCAAACTTTTAAGGTGGTCTTCAATATTGCCGATACCGAGTTACAAGCTAAAGGTGATTACTTTGATAAACTATTTGCCGATAATGAGCAATTTACTATTGGCTCGCTGCAGGCTACGGTGGTCAATACGCCTGGCCATACCAATGACAGTGTCAGTTATTTAATTGCTGGGCATTTGTTTGTGGGTGATTCGCTGTTTATGCCAGATGCAGGCACTGCCCGTTGCGACTTCCCGGGGGGCGATGCACATATTCTGTTTCGCTCAATTCAGCGTATTTATCAATTGCCGGAAGATACCGTGATTTATATGTGTCACGATTACCAACCAAACGGGCGTGAGCTAAAATACAAAACCACGGTGCTGGAGCAAAAAAACAGCAATATTCATGTGAAAGCCGATACGGCAGAAGCGGATTTTGTCGCTAAACGGGAAGCTCGTGATAAAACCTTAGCGGTCCCCCGGTTGATTTACCCCTCGGTCCAAGTGAATATTCGTGGCGGGCAATTACCGAAAGCGGAGGATAACGGTCAACGTTATATTAAAATCCCGCTTAAGGGCTATTCGTAAAAGGTTTGCTGTTAGCAAAAAACGCCGTTAGCAAAAACAACAAAGGCAGCTGGAGCTGCCTTTGTTGGGATAAACCGAAGTTTATTTAGTTTAGCGTGTTATTTAGCTAGGAAGCTTTGCAGTGTTGCTATTACGTTATCAAGGTTGAGCAACTGCTTTTCACCGGTACGGCGGTTCTTATATTCCACTTCCCGGTTATCCAGATTACGTTCACCAATCACAATGCTATGCGGAATACCAATCAGCTCCATATCGGCAAACATCACGCCTGGGCGTTCTTTGCGATCATCAAACAACACTTCGATACCTGCTGCTGTAAGCTCTGCATATAACTGTTCTGTCGCTTCGGCAATCCTTACAGATTTGTGCATATTCATGGGGATTAGCACGACCTGAAAGGGGGCTATCGCATCCGGCCAAATAATCCCAAATTCATCGTGATTTTGTTCAATAGCTGCCGCCACGATGCGCGATACGCCAACGCCGTAACAGCCCATGGTCATAATCTGATGTTTGCCTTCTTCATTCAGCACACCGGCTTTTAAGGCTTGTGAATACTTGTCACCTAACTGGAAAATATGACCCACTTCAATACCGCGTTTAATCACCAGCTTGCCAAAGCCGCAAGGGCTAGCATCACCTTCGACGATATTACGGATATCGGCGACCTTGTAGTTGCTGATATCCCGATCCCAGTTAACACCTGTCAGGTGATAGCCATCTTTATTAGCACCGACCACAAAGTCGGCCAGATGAGCAGCACTGCGATCCACAATCACTGGCACGTTAACGCCTACCGGGCCGACGGAGCCAGCACCGGCGCCTAATAAAGCACGGATTTGCTCATCACTGGCAAATTGCAGTGGGCTGGCCACTTCAGGCAGCTTTTCCGCTTTAATTTCATTTAATTCATGATCGCCACGTAATACTAAGGCAACCAGCGAAGCGGCTTTACCTTCCTCGGCAGTTGCTACGACAAACAGCGTCTTGGCAATTCTACTCGCCTCTACCTGCAGTAGTGCAGCAACCTCGGCAACCGAGCCAGCATTCGGGGTGGCGATTTCAGCTAAGCTTTGTATGGCGGCCGGGCGGTCGCCCGCTGGGGCTTTGGCTTCGGCCATTTCAATGTTCGCGGCATAATCGCTAGTGTCTGAGAAGGCAATCGCATCTTCACCCGATGACGCCAAAACATGGAATTCGTGTGACACGCTACCGCCAATGGCACCGGTATCGGCCAGTACTGGCCGATAGTCAAGGCCTAAGCGGTTAAAGATATTACAGTAAGCGCTATACATGGCATCATAGGTTTGCTGCAAGGATTCTTGACTTAAATGGAAAGAGTAGGCGTCTTTCATCAAAAATTCGCGGGCACGCATGACGCCAAAGCGTGGACGACGCTCATCGCGGAATTTGGTCTGGATCTGATAGAGATTAAGCGGCAGTTGCTTATAACTGGTAATTTCGCGGCGCACCACATCGGTAATGACTTCTTCATGTGTTGGCCCCAACACGAAATCACGAGTATGGCGGTCGGCAAAGCGCAGTAACTCAGCATCCATCTGCTCCCAGCGGCCTGACTCCTGCCATAACTCTGCCGGTTGCACCATGGGCATCAATACTTCAATGGCGCCGGCTTTATTCATTTCTTCGCGCACGATTTGTTCAACCTTGCGTAGCACCCGCACACCCGTTGGCAGATAGGTATACAAGCCTGATGACAGGCGACGGATCATGCCGGCGCGCAGCATTAATTTATGGCTGATCACTTCGGCATCGGCCGGTGTTTCTTTTAACGTAGATAGTAAGTACTGACTCGTGCGCATGCTGCTCTCTGCATATAAAGACAAAAAAGTTTGCCGCTATTCTAACAACGGAATTACTCGGGCAGAAGTTTAATCTGGTGTTTTATTGGCTTATTTGTTACCTGCTGTTGGTTTAGCATGCCGCCCAGGCTGTAAAAGCTACCATCGAGCTCTACTACACCCCGTAGATCCATTACCGCGGTTGTTGCAGCTGCTCTGTGCCAACGCTGCTGTAAAGGCGCATAAACCCAAATGTCGGTGAGCGGTTCGGCGGCCTGGCCGTTATAACCCTTACCATCCAGTGTATAGGGCGTGTGGCTACCGCCGATAAAAGCCACCATTTCTTCGCCATTAATCTGCACCGTGGTTGCGGCCATACGATAACGGGCTTCACCAGTAGGATGGGTAATTGGCTGCCAGGCGATACTGTTCGGGTTGCTGCCTAACTGACCCTCCCAGCAGCTAGCTGAGCGTGTTAGCTGAGGAGGTGCACCCTTTGGATACTCCACAGTCACACCATCACAGACCACCAAATGGTTAGCGGCTATGGCACCGGCCAGACCAAACACGGGTTTACCCGGAAAGGGTGTTGCTTGTGACCAGCGCTGAGTAAAATTATCAAACAGCTGCACCAGGTTAACAGTACCGTGATCACTCCAACCGCTAACTAAATAGATATAACGATTTTGATGGGCGATGGCAGCGGCATTATCGACTGGCACTGGCATATCATTTAAACGGGTGTAACGGCGGGTAACCGGATCTAACCTATAACTATCGCTGGCCGTTACAGCTGTACCATCGGCATTAACAAAGCTGCCACCGAAAATAAAAAAATTATTGTTAAGTGCCACTGCGCTGGCACCAATGCGACCGGCTAAACGTTGCTGGCTGGGCACAGGTGGCAGGCTTACCCAGCCAAACTCGCCTAGAGTATGTAGCCAAACTTTATTGTGGATATCGGTACTGTTTTTGCCTGGTCCTATGCCGGTGGCCGATAACACATAGGTTTTGTCTCTGATACTGGCGCTGGCTACCGCATTGTTACTGACCGGCTCCGGTAGATCAGGCAAGGCCATGGCTGCAGAGCTGGCTGCCAGTACGCTAAGGTAGCTTAATGATTTCAGTAACATGATTGTGTTCTCCGTCAACTGTCCATTTAATATTATATTCGTAAAGGGTCATACCATATTGCTGCACACCATCACGCTGTTTTTTATAAGGTGGCCGCGGATCCTGTTTTAACACCTTTTCTATCAAGATACGAAGTTGTGGGTACTGTTGTTGTTGCTCGCAAAATGCTGCTGCCTGCTCTGATATTGACACTGTCATGGCTGTCTGTGGTGCTGCATCGGCAAAACCACCGCTGGCAGCGGGTAAGGCGTCAGAGTAGGGCAAATAAGGCTTAATGTCCAAAATTGGTGTGTCATCTAATAAATCTAAACCACTAATTTGTAAGATAAGCTGACCATTTTTTCGCGCCACGCCATCAAGTTTTACGACTGACAAGCCAATTGGATTAGGTCTAAAGGTGGCGCGGGTGGCAAAAACACCTTTACGGGTATTGCCGCCGAGCCTCGGAGGACGCACCATCGGCGACCACCCCTTGTCGGCAGTTTCGTGAAACACAAAAACCAGCCACAAGTGGCTAAAAGCTTCAATACCCCGCACTATGGCATCATCAGCATAGGGTGTTTCTAAAATTAACTGGCCACTTG
Source organism: Alishewanella longhuensis (assembly GCF_014653435.1). Lineage (GTDB taxonomy): Bacteria > Pseudomonadota > Gammaproteobacteria > Enterobacterales > Alteromonadaceae > Alishewanella > Alishewanella longhuensis. Next base: position 81,119 of record NZ_BNAO01000004.1, read on the forward strand.
CCTCAGGGATCAATCCGGGCTGGCGCGGAATAGCAAACTTTTGTTTGTAGGGCGATTTTATATAGCCTATTACATTAAATTGATACTGATTCATTATGCCAAATTCGTTAGTCCGCGACTCAACGCAAAATGTTAAAAGGCGGTTTAATTAAAGTAGTATTATGCAAGGTGGCTTTCTAAACGACAAGTAAAGTTGGTTTTTCGCTGGTCACGCTTTATTAAAAATAGCCATCTAAATGCCTTTGACGCCAGATGGATAAGTTGTAACAATAAGGTATTTTTAGCAGACAGAAGAGTTGCAGATGGAACACCGCATTTTGTTAACCGAGTGCCCGGATTCAAAAGGGCTGATCGCCCAGATCACCAACATTTGTTATAAACATCAGTTAAATATTATTCGTAATACCGAGTATGTCGATCCCGGTACTGGTCAATTTTATATGCGCACAGAGCTAGAGGGCATTTTTAATGACAATACTTTGCTACTTGATCTAGACCGTGCTTTACCTCCTGGCAGTCGCCGCAGCTTACTCAGCCGCAGTGCGAAAAAGGTAGTCATTTTGGTTACCAAAGAAGCGCATTGTTTAGGCGACATTTTAATGAAAGTCTATGACGGCTCCTTAACCCTAGATATAGCCGCCATAGTGGGTAACCATCCAGAGTTAGCTGAGCTGGCGCAGCGTTTTGGCATTCCTTATCATTATGTGAGTCATCAAGGGCTGGGTCGTAGTGAGCATGAGCAGGCTTTACTAAAGGTGATAGCACCTTATCAGCCTGAGTATTTGATCTTGGCGAAATTTATGCGGATTTTAACGCCAGATTTTGTTGCCCAATACCCTAACCGTATTATCAATATTCATCACAGTTTTTTACCGGCCTTTATCGGTGCCAAACCTTATCAGCAAGCTTTTGAGCGCGGTGTCAAAATTATTGGTGCTACCGCACACTTTGTAAACGATCAGTTGGACGAAGGCCCTATTATTCAGCAAAAAGTGGCAGCGGTGGATCACAATTACAGTGCTGAGGATATGGAGAAAGCCGGGCGTGATGTTGAAAAGGCGGCGCTTAGCGAAGCACTGCAGTTTATTACCGAGGATAGGGTGTTTGTACATGGTAACAAAACGGTGATTCTATAAAGTGGGTTGTTATTGAGCGTTAGTGCGATGTTGGTCTGGTTGGCCACTGCTTGTCAAAAGCAGCTAGCCAAGTAGATGCAGCGAATTTTAGTGAGAGGTTTCCTCAAGATCCTGTGGGTCCATGGCGTAGATATCATCAATTTGCGCCAGGGACGAGTGGCTCACCCGCAAATCTTTTACCCGACCATTACGCAAACTGTACACCCAGCCATGCACTGTTAGTGGCTGGCCGCGCTCCCAGGCTTCTTGCACAAAGCTGGTATGACATAAGTTGCGAACCTGTTCGATAACATTAAGTTCAATTAGCCGGTTAACACGTTGATCTTCATCTTCAAACCGGTCTATTTCGTCACGGTACATGGCATAAACGTCTTTTACGTTACGTAGCCAATTATCAACAAAACCCACCCGCTGTTTTAGCAAAGCCGCTTTAACCCCGCCACAACCATAATGGCCCACAACTAAAATATGTTTCACTTTTAATATATCTATGGCGTATTGCAGCACCGACAGGCAATTCATATCAGAATGCACCACCAAATTGGCAACATTACGATGTACGAATAACTCACCCGGCATTAAACCAACAATTTCATTGGCGGGTACCCGGCTATCGGAGCAGCCTATCCATAAATACTCAGGAGCTTGCTGCTCTGATAGCTGTTTAAAAAAGCCCGGCTGCTCTTGTTCAATGCGGTCTGCCCAGTTTTTGTTATTAATAAAAAGATCTTTAAAATTTGGCATCTAACTATCCAACTTGAGAACATTCAGGCGACACGATAACGAGTTTTTCGTAACAGACAACGCCGACCAGCAAAAAACTGCGAAGCTCTATCGATACTACGCTATTGCCATCATAAGCTCCAGTTTCTTAGCCGAGGTTTATTATAGTTATAAAGACATAATGTAATCCTTAAGGGTTATATTGTTTGAGGCGTCTTCTAATGTTTTTACAGGCAATATAAAGTTAAAGTGGAATGATAGGCAGTGAATGAATTGCTATGCTTTAATTTATATATTAAATTCGTTATGATGCTAAATAAATTTGAATAGGAGCCAAAAATGTCCTTATTACTTGATAAACGTGAATTAAAAAAAGCGGCAAAGGAACTGACGCTAGCTAAGTTAAATGATGTATTACACACCCTGCAATCGGTATTAGCAGAGCGTCAGGGCGAACTTGAAGCCATTAATGAAATTGAACGTTTTGCTCGTGAAAAAGGCTTTACGCTGGAGCAGCTTGGCTATAAACAGGTTCAAGATATTATTCCGACTGAAGATAGTGCTGTAGTAAATGATGCTAAGCGGCCGGTAAAGCCCAAGTTTAAAACACTGAATAAAAGCAGCCAGTATTTTTATGTGGAAGACGGTAAATTACAATTATTGCGCACTCATACTATGAAGAAAGGCCTGCAAGCACGTGGTATTGAGGTTGTGCCAGCTAATAAAGTAGATAAAAAATTAGCGAAAGATATCGACGCTTTGTTAGCTGAAGCAACAGAGCAAGCTGTCTGCAACTATAATAGTAAAGTTGCAGTGTGGAATGCTTGGGCGGCGGTTAATGGTGGCGAAGTTCTAGAGCCACGCTAATTACTAAGATGTGAAATAATAAACCCGGCTCGGCCGGGTTTATTATTTATTTAGCTTGAGCATCTAAGGATTGGCCTGTAATACCAATACTGTCGTCACTCATCAAATACAGATAAAGCCACATTAAATCAGCGGGCGTTTTTAAGGTCTGTGGATCTTCGCCAGGATAAGCTTTAGCACGCATGCTGGTTCGGGTAGCGCCAGGGTTAATGCAATTTACCCGTACACCAGTATTATCATACTCATCGGCAATAATCTCCATTAAGCCCTCAGTGGCAAACTTTGATACCGCGTAAGGACCCCAAAAGGCTCGTCCCTTGCGGCCGACACCAGACGAAGTAAAGATCATAGCGGCATTTTTGTTCTGCTTTAATAGCGGTAACAGTGCCTGGCTAAGCAGCATTGGGCCGGTAACATTCACTTGCATAATATCTTGCCAGGTTGGCAAATCGATATGTTCAAAGGGCGTAAGTACCCCTAATAGCCCTGCGTTGTGCAGTACGCCATCTAAGCGGCCAAATTCAGCCTGAATAGTCGCCGCCATGTCCTGATAATGTTTTTTGGTCGCACCTTTTAAATCCAGCGGCACTATGGCAGGTTCCGGATGACCTGCAGCAACGATCTCATCGTATACCGCGGTCAGTTTGTTGGTTGTTTTACCCAGTAAAATAACAGTGGCGCCAAATTTAGCATAAGTTAGCGCTGCTACTTTGCCGATACCGTCGCCGGCACCTGTAACTAAGATAACTTTATTTTCCAGTGCGCCTGCTGGCGCAGTATAGTTTTGCGGTGCGTGCATTGGCGTAACCTCTATGAAAAAATCGGCGACAGCATACGCCGAAAAATGCCCTTTTGCACCTTTCTTCACGATATCTGTGTTTTTACTCTAGCGATTTATAAAACTTTGAGTTAAGTTTAACTGGTCGTAGCTGTTAAACAGAGCAGCCACTCAGTTTCTAAATAAGCAAAGCAACATTTTGCTTTGCAATAAAAAAATACCAGTGATGGACAGGGGAGAAGATATGAATAAGCTGGCAATCAGTATTGCTGTCGCCGTAGCCTTAGGTTTAACCGGCTGTGGTGATTCACTCGATGATATTAAACAAGACGCGGCGCAACCGGGTGGCACCGTTGTGCCTAGTGCACGGGTTATTTTTGATCCCACTGCTGGTGCAGTTTCAGTTCCTAACGATTTGTTGTTCCAAGGTACCACTGACGGCACCCTTACACTAGACAGCGGCGCCGCGCCAGATTATACCAATCCTCAGGTTGCTTTAGGTGCGTTAGATGGTTGGTCCACACAAAATCCATTTGCTATTGCTTTAAACTTCCCGGCGAATGTTAGTTTAAATATGGATTCAGCCCGGGCTCCGGGTTCTGTGCGCTTGTTTAAAGCCGTAATGGGCGATCCCGCATCACCTGCCACCGAATGTCGCTCAGTACCACGAGGCATGGCCTGTAAAATTGTGGCCGAATTACAATATGGCGTCGATTTTGTTTCCGCAGGCAGCGGCACAAGTGTTGCTGTTATCCCATTAAAACCGTTGGAAGCCGCAACAACCTATTTGCTGGCGTTAACGAACAATATAAAAGATAGCACTGGTGCGGCAATAAAGCCTTCTACGACTTATGAGCTGGTAAAACAGGATTTAGCGACTAAGCCGCTGGCAACTGATGCACAGCGCGGTTTACAGGCTGTAATTAACAGCTTTGAAAATACCTTGGTGCGTGACGGTGGTTTAGCCAAAGATAATATTATTTATACTGCTGCTATTACCACGCAGTCTACCGGTGCGGTTTTAGCAAACCTGAAGATGCTGATGGCTTCACCAACACCAACAGGTTATGCTCCCGGGCAATTAACGGTGCAGAACACTGGGCTTACCGTATCGCAGTTAAACCCTGCTTTTGCTAATTCTCCTGCATTTCAGATCACCCGTTTATATCAAGGCAGTTTACGTTTGCCCTATTTCCTGGGGACACCGTCTGCTGAAAATGTTGCTGCACCATTAAATACCCGTTGGATGGCGCGTTGTGATAGTGGCGCCATTATTGCGGCGTTGCCACCAAGCCTGAAACCAGAAACACCGGTATCAGAAAATGATGGTTTTTGTCAGGCCGTAAGTGGCGGAGCATTACGAGATCTGGGCTTTGATACTGCCAGACACCTCACTAAATTTAATACGATCCCGAAAATTAACAGCTATCAAACGGTGGTGGTGCAAATGACAGTGCCAGACGCTAATGTCATTCCAATGCCAGAGAGTGGTTGGCCGGTAGTTATATTACAGCATGGTATTACCTCATCTAAAGAGAGTATGTTAGCCATTAGCGGTACTTTGGCTTCACAAGGTTTTGCCACTATCGCCATTGATCATCCATTGCATGGTGCGCGCGGTTTTACCCAAGAAACGCCAGATCGTACTCTTACTTTTAATGCCTCAACAAACTCCGCAACTGACTATATGAACTTGGGCAATTTATTGGTCACGCGCGACAATTTACGGCAAAGCATCGCGGACATGTTGGCATTGCGTTTCGCTTTAAATAGCCTGACGGGCGTTACTATTGATCGTAGCCGTGTGCAGTTTTTAGGACACTCGCTGGGCGGTATTACGGGCACGAGCATGGTGGCATTGGCAAATAACCCGACAGGTAATGCCATGCTAGATGCGGCATTTAAAGTGGAAACGGCTGTACTGGCTATGCCAGGCGGGGCAGTGGCCAACTTCTTATTAGATTCGCCTTCATTCGGGCCGTTAATTAAAGCAAGCGTGATGCTAGGCGCAGGTGGAGAGCTAACCAGTCACTTTGTGACCTATATTGCCACCAATACCGGTTGTGGTGCGCCAACCGCTGCCACCGCCGCAACCTGGCCGGCTTGTGCCGCCCCAACAGTAAATCAGTATCTACAAAGCTTGGCGCAAACGGGTAATACGGCCCAACAAGCCAGAATCAACGCAACCTTAACGCAGTTTGCTTTTGCTGCTCAAACAGTAACAGACAGTGGTGATCCGAACAATTATGCACAGTTGTTAGTTGCCACCGGCACACCAACTTATATGATTGAAGTTGTAGGAAATGGCGCAGAAAACCTCCCCGACCAGGTTATTCCAAACGGGTTCTTTAACCCACTTGCTGCGCTGGCACAAGGTAGAATGGCCTTAGCAGGTACCGAGCCATTGGCTCGGTTATTAGGGGCCGAAGCTGTTCAGGCACCGGGCATGATGTTAGAAGGCAATGCGATTGCGCGCTTTAACGCTGGCGATCATGGTTCTATCTTAAGCCCACAAAGCAGTGCTGCGGCAACGGGGGAAATGCAATTTCAAACTGCAACTTTCTTCTTAAGTCGTGGCACTCAGATAGGCGTGCAGAACCCAGCGGTACTTGCTAGTAATTAATTACGCTTTGTTTATGTAACGTAACAAAATACACAGCCCGGTTGCTTCTGCGCCGGGCTGTTGCTTTTAGCGCAACCTGCCAGGAAAATACGTGCTTTCGTAGAGGAGAATACCTGTGGCTTTTTTGTATGAATATGGCTTGTTTTTAGCCAAAGTCGTTACCGTTGTTATCGCGTTAGCAATAATTATTACCCTAATAGCGGCCAGTGCGATGCGAGGCCGGCAACCAAAGGGGCAGCTAACCATCACTGATTTGACTGAAAATTATCAAGAGGCCCAGGCACTACTGCAGCAGCATTTGCTCGACAAAAAAAGTTATAAAAAATGGCATAAACAACAAAGCGCTGTTAAAGATGATGAGGTAGCCGGAAAGCTTTTTGTGCTTGAATTCACCGGCAGTATGGATGCCAGAGAAACCGAGGCGCTGCGAGAGGAGGTCAGTGCTATTCTTGCGGTCGCTAACCCAGAAGATGAAGTACTGTTAAAGTTAGAAAGTGGTGGTGGCGTAGTGCATGGTTATGGTCTGGCTGCATCGCAGTTAAACCGTTTTAAACAGCAAAAAATCCCGCTGACTATTGCGGTAGATAAAGTCGCTGCCAGTGGTGGCTATATGATGGCTTGCGTGGCGAATAAATTACTGGCTGCCCCTTTTGCTATTATTGGTTCTATTGGAGTGATCGCGCAGCTGCCGAATTTTCATAAATTACTGAAGAAAAACGATGTCGATTTTGAACAATTTACCGCTGGCGAGTTTAAACGTACAGTCACCTTGTTTGGTGAAAATACTGATAAAGGCCGGCAAAAATTCCAGCAGGAGTTGGAAGAGACCCATATTTTATTTAAAGACTTTGTGAGCCAGCAAAGACCACAATTAGATTTAACCCAGGTAGCAACCGGTGAGCATTGGTTTGGCTATCAGGCGTTAACCTTAAAATTGGTTGATGAGCTAACCACCAGCGATGATTATTTACAGTCTGCCGTTAAGGATAGAAAAGTACTATTTGTGCGTTATCAGCTTAAAAAAGGCTTAGCGGAGAAGCTTGGGCAAAGTAGTGCGAATATTGCTGCTACTCTATGGCAGCGGCTGCAAGATAAGCGCTGGTTCTAGATAAAGTTTTCTGCTTACTTAGCGTGATAAAACAGGCCTGCGTTTAGTGCAGGCCTGTTGATGTTCTTAGGTGTGCTCTACTGAACAACAGCTTAGGTTTGGTCTTTTAAATGATGAAAATCAATGGTTTCATCTTTCTCGCCGGCGCGTGGATTATTGTAGATATCAATATCTAACTCCCCTTCGCTTTTCGCCACAACACAGGAAACCATGGCATCGCCTGTAATATTGACAGCAGTTCTGGTCATATCCAGTAAGCGATCGACGCCAATAATCAGTGCGATGCCTTCTACTGGCAAACCAACTTGTTGTAATACCATGGCCAGCATAATTAAACCCACGCCCGGTACACCTGCTGTGCCAATAGAGGCAAGGGTTGCGGTAAGAATAACCATCAGAAAATCGGTTAAGGTCAGATCAACCCCAAATACCTGAGCAATAAACACGGTTGCAACACCCTGCATAATAGCAGTGCCATCCATATTAATGGTCGCACCTAACGGGACGGTGAACGAGCTAATGCTGTTATTGACACCGAGTTTTTTGTTAACGGTTTCCATAGTAACGGGTAAGGTGGCATTACTACTTGAGGTACTAAAACCAAATAGCGCGGCATCCCGCATTTTTTTCAGAAAGATAATGGGGTTTAAACCGCTGAGTGCTTTTAACAACACCGGGTAAACGACCAGGCCGTGTATTATCAATACCGTAAGCACAACTAAAAAGTACTTTAATAAGCTGGCAATAGTGGTAAAACCTAACGTAGTGAAGAGTTTTGCCATTAAAAAGAACACCCCATAAGGCGCCAGGTTCATTAATAAGGTCACTAACTTCATAATAACCTCATTAAAATCGCTAAACATCGCGGCGATGCGCTCACCGGTTTTACCGGATAAAGCAACAGCTAAACCAAATAATACGGCAAACACAATAATTTGCAGCATATTGCCTGATGCCATGGATTGGATAGGGTTATTTGGGAAGATATTAATAAACACCTGCGCTAAGGTCGGTGCAGAGCTCACGTCGTAAGTTGCATCGCTTTGCATATCAACACCGACGCCCGGCCCGATCAATAGGGCGGCGGCGATGGCAAAGCTAATAGCGATAGCGGTGGTAATTAGGTAGAGGCCAATCGATTTACCACCTAAGCGGCCCAGTTTAGAGGTATCAGACAGCGAGCAGGTACCACAAACTAGCGAAACAAAAACGAGCGGCACCACCAGCATTCGTAAGCTGGCAATAAAAATCTCACCACCGACATGGAAGATGCCATCAACAAAAAAGGCTTTTAGCGGAATGCTTAAACCCAGTAAGGATAAATGGCGCTCATCTGCGCCGGCCAGCAGCATTTGAAAGAAAAATCCCACCGCGATACCTGCGGTCATACCAATAACAATACGTAAGGTTAGGCTAAGTTTTTTATTCGATGTGGTCATAAATAATAGTATTCAGAGCTATTCCAAGGTCCCAAGAGTATCAGTTTGTTCGCTAAGAGGGCAGTATGATAATAATTTTTTTTAATTTAGCTGTGCCAGCTGGATAATTAATGGTTTAAGATACAGAATTAGTATAATTATATATAAAAACGCTAGGGAGAGTTTTCATGCGATTAATCCAGCACTTTCTGATTGGATTCTTCAGTTTAGCTTTGACTGCATGTGGTGGCGGGGGAACACTAGAGAGCGGTGGTAATAACGGGGGATCGACAACTCCAGATAATTACACCCTAAGTCTTACTCTATTAAACGCAAACGGGGAGGAAGTTCGCCAAATTACTACTGCAGAACCAGGCAAACTCAGAGCGACATTGCGTAGAAACGGTCAACCATATGCAAATCAGCTAATACGTTTCTCTTTAGACGGTAGCGTTGGTTTGTTTTCTCCTTCCGACGGGTCAGCAAGGACGAATCAAAACGGTATTGCCGAAATACAACTTCAAGCTGGTGGGCAGTCGGGTTCTGCTCAAGTTATTGCCAGGTTTGAAGTATCGAGTAGCCAAGTTATTACCTCAACCCCATTTGTGTTCGATGCAATCGTCTCTGGCGGTTTAGCAGCGGAGCTTTCTGTTCGGTTATTAAAGCATGATGGAACTGCAACACGAGAAGTTTCTCATTTCGCCCCTGCCATCGCAGAGGCGAGACTAATAATCGATGACGAGCCCGCTGCGTTTCAATTGATTAATTTTCAGCTGGGCTCGTTAGGTATACTGAACCCTCAAAATGGTACAGCCATGACCGATGTCAACGGTATTGCCCGGGTTGATTTGATCGCTGGCTCGGAAGCGGGGGCTGGCACCTTAACAGCAGTTTTTGCTCCAACATCAAATCAAACAGTAACCGCTGCGCCATATGTATTTACGACTGCTGGTGATACGCCTGTCCAGGGAGATCAAATGGCATTTACTATTTCTCTAAACATGAAGGATCAGGCTGGAAATACCATTAATCAGGTGTCTAATGCAACACCAGGCGTTATTACGGCACTCGTTAGAAATAGTGTTGGACAACCCGTTACGAATGGAGTTGTATCTTTTAATTCTACTCTCGGACGTATACAGCCTGCTTTTGGTACCGCTTTGACGAATGCCAATGGTGAAGCATCAATTACTATTACTGCAGGCACTATTGCTGGAGCCGGACGTGTTGAAGCCAGATATGAAGGCGTGACACAGGGGCTAGGCTTTGTGTCTGCAGGGGACGAGGTGATTAGCCCGTTTTTATTGACATTGGCGTTAAAGGATAACAGTGGTAGTGATATACGCTCGGTTTCTAGATTACAGCCTGGCGTTGTAACTGCAGTTCTTACCCGCAATGGAAATGTTGTTCCTAACCAATTGGTAACGTTTTCGTTGAGTTCTGAAATTGGACAGATTTCACCTGTCAGCGGCACTGCAAGGACTGACGAGCAAGGTGTAGCTGAGGTTAGTTTATTAGCTGGGCAAACGGCTGGTGCGGGTCAGATTAATGCTATTGCAGTTACTGCAAACGGGAATGTTTCTGCACTGCCTTTTGTGTTTGATTCTTTGGGAGACGATCGGGTCGTAGCAGGAATAAGCTTGAGTTTGTTAGATGCGTCAGGTCAGCTGGTACGGCATGTTTCCTATGCTTCTCCTGGGAGCTTGCAAGCTCTCGTGACCGAAAATGGCGTGCCAGCGCCGTTCCGTGTCGTAACGTTTACCGTATCCGGTGCTGGTGAAGTGAATCCGACCAGTGGCCGGGCAATGACAGATGCTGATGGTATTGCCCGGATAGATTTACGCGCAGGGTTTATAACCGGAGCCGGTGAAGCGGTTGCGCAGTTTACCAACAGTGAAGGTGCTGACATTGTTTCCAATGCGTTTGCCTTTACCTCTGCAGGTGATACACCCGTGCCGGGAACGGATCCAGACTTTACAATTAATCTGGTGCTCACAGATACCGCTGGGACGGTGATTAACGAGATCTCGCAAGCAACACCGGGTGTAGTTATGGCGACAGTGCTGGATAAAGCTGGTGCACCAATGGTAAATCAGGTGGTTAATTTCAGCAGCACCTTAGGACGCATTCAACCGGCGTTTGGTACTGCACTGACCAATTCTCAGGGTGAGGCGCGCATTCGTCTTACCGCCGGTACCATTGAAGGTGCTGGTACGGTGACCGCGCGTTATCAGGGAGTGGAGCAAAATATTAGTTTCAGAACGCAGGGTAATGAGATCATTAGTCAGTACCTTTTGACGTTGGAGATGCGCGATGGTAACGGTGGTCTGTCTAGAAGCGTAAGCAAAGATAATCAAGGCGAACTGAGAGCTGTATTAACCTTTGATGGTATTGTTCTTTCTAATCAGTTAATCACTTTTGAACTTGCAAATGAGGTGGGGGAACTCATTCCTTCAATTGGTACTGCTCGTACAGATGACAACGGTTTGGCGGTGATCAGATTGTTTGCTGGTGCTGTTCCAGGGGCAGGAATGGTTACTGCGACTTACGAGGCGGCTAACGAAACCGTAGTTTCACTACCCTATGTGTTTGAATCTACTGGCGATCAGTCGGCAGAAACTATTATTACAGCTCAAGTTGTCGACAATATTATTGACAACAATGAAGTACGCGATGTAGACAATGCTAATCCGCGCAAAGTCAAAGTGACACTAACCCAAGGTGGTGTAGCGGCGGCATATAAACTTGTGACTGTGCAGGCGCAATTTAGCGGTGTCATCAACCCAACCAGTGGCCGGGCGATGACGGATCAAACTGGTATTGCGTATGTAGATTTACGCACTGGCAGCGTTCCAGGGGCAGGGGAGGTTATTGCAACCTTTACTACCGATGCGGGTGTAGTTTTGTCTAGTGAACCTTTTGCTTTCCAAAATGCCGGTGATGCGCCACCACTTGGTACATCACCCGATTTCAGTATTGACCTTCGACTGATCTCCGCTGCTACAAACAATGACACCAGTGAGGTGAGTGCAAGTAGTCCTGGCCAGATTGTTGCGACAGTTAGTGATAAAGATGGGCAGCTTGTCGTTGGTAAAGTCGTTAGTTTCTCTACGACATTGGGTAATCTGCGTCCTGCTGTGGGGACTGCTCTCACTAATAATCTGGGTGAAGCACGTATCACCTTGGCTGCAGGCACTGCAGAAGGTGCCGGTAATATAACGGCGCAGTTTGAAGGTGTTTCTGAATTGATTGGCTTCTATACCCGTGGTGATGAAGTTGATCCGAATCAGATAAATGCTGCAGTTAACTTCAGATTATTAACTAACTGTCCTGCCGATTTTAGAACATTACGTAACCCGGCGTTATGTACTGAAACAACCAGCATTTCTGCAGAACAGCCAGGCATTCTGTTTATAGAGGTAACCCGCCAAGGATCCAATACACCAATTGAACAAACCTTGGTTTCTGCGGTTACGACTCTTGGCACGATCAGCCCTAGAACGGGGACAGCTATTACAGACAGTAATGGTGTTGCCTTGTTAGATCTGGTTGCCGGACGCGATGTCGGTGCCGGTGAAGTCACTGTTAGCGTCGTTAATGCTAGTAGAACTAAAGCCTTTGAAATCGGTGCCGTAGATGTTGAAATCGTTGTGAGTTCTAGTCTCGCTGCTAATCAAACGCTGGCAGCAGGATCCACCGCGCTTATTACGGTTGACATCTCTCGTAATGGTGCTCCATATATGCCGCCATTGGGTGTCGAGTTTACTTCTGGCTGTGTGCAGGCTGGGTTAGCTGTGATTGATGAGGCAGTTACCAGTATAGGTGGTATTGCACGTTCTACTTATCGGGCTGCTGGCTGCGTGGGTTCAGATTTGATAACTGCTACCGTGATCACCGGCGGTAATACTGTAAGTGGCTTCGTAACTGTTGCAGTCTCCGAAGCAGCCTTGGGTTCAATTGAATTCCTGGACGTTTCTGCACCGGTTATTGCGCTAAAAGGTACCGGTGGTGCAGATCGTACTGAGACCTCTGTTGTCAGATTCCGCCTAGTTGATGCAAACGGGAATCCGGTTGCCGGCAGAGAAGTCGAATTTAGTTTAAGTACTAGTGTCGGCGGTATCGAGTTGGCACAAGCAGCAGGCTTTACTAATATCGATGGTACTGTGCAAACTATAGTTCGTTCTGGATTTGTGCCAACGCCAATTCGGGTTATCGCTCGCAGCGAACAAACTATTTCAGGTGCAACGGTTTTGGTGACTGCACCTTCCGATGTGATGTCGGTCAGTACCGGCTTGGCAGATCAAAATAGCTTCTCTCTGTCACGTTCAGCCTTTAATGTGCATGCATTGGACTTTGATGGTAGTGAGGTTGATGTCACGGTATTCTTGGCTGACCACTTCAATAATCCAGTACCAGATGGCACTGCGGTGAATTTTATCGCTGAAGGTGGTTCTATTGAGCCAAGATGTATCACAGAAAACGGTCGTTGTGCTGTGAAATGGCGTAGCCAGAATCCACGGCCTTTTACTGCTGAGAATTATGCCAATAGTATTCTCGCCAAATGTGATGGCGGTCGTCCTTGTCCGTTTGGTATCGTGCAAAATGATCTGTCAATTGATAGACCATTGGGCGGCCGGGCAACGATCACTGCCTACGCTGTAGGTCAGGAATCATTCTCAGATCTAAATGGTAACGGGCGCTTTGATTTCGGTGAATTCTACGCTTCCTATGATTTAACCGAGGCTTTTACTGACCATAATGAAGATGGTATCTATGGCGGTAAGAGTTGTGCGGATCCTTCGGATCCTTGCAATCCAGCCAATTCAAAGGGTGATGAGTTTGAAGAGTTTATTGATTTTAATAGCAATGGCTCCTTTGATGTCGCCAACGGTTTATACAATGGTTTACTGTGTCGTGAAGAGGATGAAGCAGCAGGGCTTTGCTCACGCGAGTTACTGCATATCTTCCAGAACCAGGAAATCGTAATGTCAGGTGATGAGGCTTACTTCAGGCTCGTCACTTATGCAGCGGATTGCTCTGCAATTACGGGTATCACCGCAGTCCCGGTTCGAGTGAACAGCGATCCGACTAGCCCGGAGGCGCTCGAAGTTCAAACTGATGCCACTAGCCGGAAGATGTGTGAAGTGACATCTATCGACCTTGACTCTGCAACTGGTGCTGCCAATGCGTCACTAAGATTGTTCATATCGGATATCTATAACAACCCAATGCCAGTTGGAACTGAGGTTTTGGTAAGTTTAGACAACGGAGTGCTGGTTGGTACTAATAGCTTTGTATTCCCTAACACTACAAGCCGTGTACCTGTAAGCCTATTCTTTGCTGTTACACGTGAGCCAGCTGGTGAGGGCAATAATAGATCTGATGGTTTCCTGTTGATTAGCGTAACGAGTCCATCAGGCTTAGTGAGCTCGTTGTCAGTACCTGTCTCTGATGACCGTTAGTTAAGGTAGCGTGCTCTGAAACATATAAAAACCCCTGAGCCAGCTCAGGGGTTTTTCTTTTGCAGAGTTTAGAGCATTAAACAGCTGTTAACTCATCTTCTAAATACTAGCGTTGAAAACTATAAACAGACCCTAGCTGCATGATCTGTGTTAATTCGTCCAAGGCTGTGCGCGATTCAATCAACAGCTGCGGATCGGCTAAATCTGCTTCTGTTAATCTGTCACGATAATGCTTGTCTACCCAATTGTTAAGAGTGACAAATAACTGTTCGCTCATTAACACCGCAGGGTTAACCGCGGCACGCTCTTGCTCATTTAGTACTACCCGTAAACGTAAACAGGCTGGTCCGCCACCATTTTGCATACTTTGTTTTACATCGAAGTATTTCACTTCTTTTATAGGGGTGTTCTGCTGACATAACTCTGTTAGGTAGCGATAGACACCAGCATGTTCCTGACATTCGGTAGGTGCAATAATCACCATGTCGTCATTAGGTAAATTGATCAATTGAGTGTTAAATAAATAGGTGCTGATGGCATCCGCTACCGACACTTGTTTATCCGCAACTTCAATAAAATGTAGTGGCGAGGCGTCACCAAATTTGCGTTGAATTTCCTGCAAGCCTTGTTGCTTGTTTAAAAATGCGTGCTCATGAAAAAACAAGACATTTCTATTGCCTACGGCAATAACATCATTGTGAAAAACACCTTGATCAATCACCGCAGGGTTTTGTTGTAAGAACACGGTATTGCTCTCTGTTAAACCGTGTAACCTGGCAATAGCCTGACTCGCTTCCAGCGTTTGGCGCGCGGGAAAGCGCTGTGGTGCCGGCTTGCTGCTATCAAAGGCATAGCGACCATATACGAAGAGTTCTACGCCATTTTTCGCATAGTCGCTGCAAAGTCTCGTATGATTAGCAGCGCCCTCGTCACCAAAATGATCGTTATCAGGCAGGTGCTGATGGTGCGCAA
The DNA here is from genome assembly GCF_014653435.1 of Alishewanella longhuensis. Taxonomy (GTDB): domain Bacteria; phylum Pseudomonadota; class Gammaproteobacteria; order Enterobacterales; family Alteromonadaceae; genus Alishewanella; species Alishewanella longhuensis. Next base: position 96,206 of record NZ_BNAO01000004.1, read on the forward strand.
AATACTGATTATTGGCAAACATGGCCTGTAGAATTCGCCCGGTGGTACTGGGTTCTAATGAGCGGTGATACTTATTGGTTAAGTTTGCCGGGGTGAAATGCACCCTACCATCTGCCGCATCAGCACTGGGTGATACCGTAGCCGCGTTTGCTGTCCACATACTGGACGCAGAGCAGACCGCTCGATAAATCTCTGGCGCTTTGCTGGCGGCACTTTGCATCACTTCTGCGTCTGAACCAGTAAAGCCCAGGCGGCGTAAAGCACTAATATCGGGTCTTTCTTGTGGTGCCAGCACGCCTTGTACCATACCAAGATCGTGCAGCGCTTTCATTTTCTGCAAACCTTGCTTAGCGGCTTGCTTTGGGCTTGAATGATTACGGGCATTGTTTAGCGAGGCAACGTTACCTAGCGACAAACCTGCATAGTTGTGTGTTGGGCCAACTAAGCCGTCGAAATTTGCTTCATAAGCTTTCATTTATATTATCCTTATCTGTTGCGACACTGTTTTTGTTATTTTTCCGGCCGCGAGATGTTATGCTTCATTTTTTTGAGTAGTGATTGGCCAAACTCAACGAAAAAGCAGGCCAAAAGGCATAATAATCAACTTATGCTCTTGTCACAACTGCGGTTTGCGGATATACGTTTAAAAAGGGCGCTAAACTGATAGCGTTGGATTAAGGGATCTTTGGGTTAAAAATGGCGAAATCACTGGTAATAGTCGAATCACCGGCAAAAGCAAAAACCATCAATAAATATCTGGGTAACGACTTTATCGTCAAATCCAGTGTTGGGCATATCCGGGATCTGCCAACGAGCAGTACCAAAGATAAAACCAAAACTGCAGATAAAACGCTCAGCAAAGAGCAAAAAGAATATCAAGCCTTGGTTGATCGCATGGGTATTGACCCTGCCAACGGTTGGAAAGCCCGATACGAAATTCTACCTGGCAAAGAAAAAGTCGTAAAAGAACTAAAGGCACTGGCAGAAAAAGCGGACACCGTTTATCTGGCAACGGACTTAGACCGTGAAGGAGAGGCCATTGCCTGGCACTTACGCGAAATTATTGGCGGCGATGACGCTAAGTTTAAGCGGGTAGTGTTTAACGAAATCACCAAAAATGCTATTACTCAGGCTTTCCATGAGCCAGGCCAATTAAATCTGGATCAAGTTGATGCCCAGCAAGCGCGCCGTTTTTTAGACCGGGTAGTGGGCTTTATGGTATCGCCCTTGCTTTGGAAAAAAGTTGCTCGTGGTTTGTCTGCTGGCCGGGTGCAGTCAGTTGCGGTAAGGCTGGTGGTAGAGCGTGAGCGCGAAATAAAAGCCTTTGTACCAGAAGAATACTGGACTATTGATGCCGATACGCTAACGCAGACGAAGCAGCCATTGCAGCTAGCGGTACAAAAATATTTAGGCAAAACCTTCAACCCGATAAACAAAGCTGAGGCAGATAACGCCCTGGCTGCGCTAAAAGCCGCTGAATACAAAGTCGTCGAGCGGGAAGATAAGCCTAGCAGTAGTAAGCCGCAAGCGCCTTTTATAACCTCTACCTTACAGCAAGCGGCCAGTACTCGTTTGGGCTATGGGGTAAAGAAAACCATGATGTTGGCACAACGCTTATACGAGGCTGGTCACATCACCTATATGCGTACCGACTCGACTAATTTAAGTGCTGAAGCCGTGGCAAATTGCCGCGATTATATTGCCACAAAATTTGGTCAGGCTTACTTGCCTGCTGAACCACTAAGCTATGGCAGTAAAGCGAATGCGCAAGAAGCGCACGAAGCGGTGCGCCCGTCAGATGTAACGGTATTAGCCTCAGACCTTGGCGATATGGAGCAAGACGCCCGTAAGCTGTACGAGCTTATTTGGCGCCAGTTTGTAGCCTGTCAAATGCCACCTGCGCTGTATGATGTGACGAATATCACTGTAGCCGCTGCCGATTATGAATTAAAAGCTAAAGGACGCGTATTGCGCTTTGATGGTTGGACTAAGGTGCAACCGGCCATTAAACGCAAAGGCGATGAGGAAAATGAATTACCTGACGTAAAAGCTGGTGAGCCGCTAAAACTGCAAGACTTAACAGCCGCTCAGCACTTCACTAAGCCGCCGGCGCGTTTTAGCGAAGCCAGTTTGGTGAAAGAGTTAGAAAAACGCGGTATAGGACGCCCCTCAACCTATGCGGCTATTATTTCGACCATTCAAGAGCGCGGCTATGTGCGGGTTGAAAACAAACGGTTCTATGCTGAGAAAATGGGCGAAATTGTTACCGACCGCCTGGTAGAGAATTTTGATGATTTGATGAACTATGACTTTACCGCCAATATGGAACTTAAGCTGGATGATATCGCCAAAGGGCAGCTAAGCTGGCGTAAAGAATTGGATCAATTCTATCAGGGCTTTAGTGGTAAGTTAAAAACCGCAGAATTGGAACCAGAACAAGGTGGTATGCGCGTTAACCAATTCGTTTTAACGGATATCGCCTGTCCTACCTGTGGCCGACAAATGGGTATTAGAACCGCATCTACCGGCGTATTCCTTGGCTGTTCCGGCTATAACCTGCCACCGAAAGAACGTTGTACTACAACCATGAATTTGGTGTCTGGCGAAGAGGCTGTTAATGTTGCCGATGAAGAGCTGGAAACTGAAGTTTTACGCCATAAAAAACGCTGTAGCAAGTGCGGTACCGCTATGGACAGCTATCTGATTGATGAGCATCGTAAGTTGCATGTTTGCGGCAATAACCCGCAGTGTGATGGTTACTCGGTGGAAGAGGGTAGCTTTAAGTTAAAAGGCTATGAAGGCCCGGAAATTGAATGCGATAAATGCGGTGCGCAGATGCAGTTAAAATCGGGGCGCTTTGGTAAGTACTTTGGCTGTACCAACAGTGATTGTAAAAATACCCGTAAGCTACTACGCAGCGGGGAAGCCGCACCACCAAAAGAAGACCCGGTACATTTACCTGAGCTGAAGTGCGAAAAATCAGATACCTATTTTGTGCTTCGTGATGGTGCTGCAGGCTTATTTTTGGCGGCGGCTACTTTCCCTAAATCGCGGGAAACCCGGGCACCGCTGGTCAGTGAGTTAAAACGTTATCGTGAACTATTATCACCGAAGTTTTATTATTTGGCGGATGCGCCTGTTGCTGATCCGGCGGGTAATCCTACTATTGTGCGCTGGAGCCGTAAAACCAAGCAGCAATACGTGATGACTGAAAAAGACGGTAAAGCTACCGGCTGGTCAGCCTGGTATGAACAAGGGCGCTGGGTGGTAACCGACAAGTAAATAACTGGTGTTTGATGCGGCGGATAGTGTGAGATAACTATCCGCTTTAATAGGTTAACCAGCTGGTACTACCATTTTCGTTTTGGTGCAAATAACTCATCAATATCTTTATTATCTTTTTCACCGCGTTTTTCGATATCTTTCGCATTGCCTTGTTTTAGCTCCAGCGTAATTTCTTCAAGTGCCATTCTGGCTTCAGAGATGCGGCTACTGACATAGTCATTTTGATGACTAGTACCATTTAGATAGGCAAGGGCTTTTTCAAAATATTGTCTGGCGGAACCCAGCATACCGTTTGAGCGAGCACTTTTGGCTCTTTTAATCTGGCTCTCTACGCTGATTCTTAGCTGTAACAAATCTAACCTACGATCTTCATCAATCACCAGCTGAGTATCAACATTACCTCTGGCATGTTCTGCTCTTAGCATGTTACGGAGCTTTTTGATGCCTTTCATCATCGCTAACAGTTGCTGATCGTTATCTGGCAAACCTACATTATCTGCAATAGCTTCAGTCGATTTATTGAGTTCTGAGATCCGAGCTTCAGTCTCTTCAAGCCGGTGTTTTAAGTCGCGTTGGCCAGGTTCTAACTCAACCATCGCTTTTAGAAGGTAAGAGATACGTTTTAGCAGCATTATGGAAAGACCTGCTGATAAAGGTACATTTGCTGCATTAAAAAGAATTTCCTCCGATTCTTCCAGAGCATGGCGCAGCTTGGTAAATTCAGCACGTTTTAGTGCTTGCATACGCTCACGATGTTGTTGCACTACATTCACTGTAATTGCAATAATCACCAGTGCTATGATAAGCGCGATGATTAGGGGTAAGACCATTTATACCTCTTTTTTTCTTTTTCTATTGTTTATATCTTAATCTTAAAAACGGCTTGTTACCAACTTAACTGCGTTCAACATTATATAGTTTTTGGTAAAATCATTAATCAGACTAGCAAAATTCACACCATAATCCACGTGTTATTTGTAAATGTGACGCGACTTTTTGCTAAAACATTTTGTTATAAATAACGCTGGCACAAAAAGTTATTGGAATATTTAGGAACTACGGTATATTTGCAGGTAAAGCATGAAGGACGCCGAATAATGAAATTACAGCAGCTGCGCTATATTGTAGAAGTGATGAATCATAACCTGAATGTGTCATCTACCGCTGAGAGTTTATATACCTCCCAGCCAGGTATTAGTAAGCAAGTGCGGATGCTGGAAGATGAGTTAGGTATTCAGGTGTTTGGTCGTAGCGGCAAACATTTGACACATGTTACGCCCGCCGGGCGTGAAGTGATAGAAATAGCTCAGCAAATTTTGGCGAAAGTCGAAAATATTAAAGCCATTGCCAAAGAGCATACTTTGCCAGATCAAGGCAAACTGAATATCGCCACCACTCACACCCAGGCGCGTTATGCATTGCCGCCAGTCATAAGCAGCTTTATGCAAAAGTTCCCGAAAGTCTCATTGCATATGCATCAAGGCACGCCGCAGCAGATCTCTGAGGCCGCGTCTCGCGGAGATGCTGACTTTGCTATTGCTACAGAGGCGTTGCATTTATATAGCGATTTAGTCATGTTGCCCTGTTATCACTGGAACCGCAGTATTATTGTGCGTAAGGATCATCCCTTGGCACAACTGCAACATCAGGTGATGGTAGAAGATATCGCTCGTTTTCCAATAGTAACCTATGTATTTGGTTTTACAGGGCGTTCAGAGCTTGACCGGGCATTTTCAGCCAAGAACTTAGAGCCGCACATTGTTTTTACGGCCACTGACGCGGATGTCATTAAAACCTACGTCAGATTGGGGCTTGGCGTTGGCGTTATCGCCTCTATGGCGATTGATCCGGTGTTAGATCAGGACTTGATGATGATTGATGCAGGTCATTTGTTTGAGGCCTCTACTACCAAAATTGGTTACCGGAAAGGGGCGTTTTTACGCACTTATATGTATGAGTTTATTGAACGTTTTGCACCGCATTTAACCCGTGACGTGGTTGAGAAAGCTAATGCGCTACGCAGCCAGGAAGAAGTTGATCGGATGTTTAGTAAATTTGAGTTACCCGTGCGTTAACGAGAATTGCTGCTGCAAGATAGCTTGGGTAAAATGACTTTTTAAATAAAACCCCCGGGGCAAGGTTTGGATAGGCTCTCCCTCCGCCCCTACTGCCTTAGTTAAAGCTTTGCTGTCAGCCCCTTTTGGGCGCAACTGCAATACTTTACCGTGAGCCCCTCGAATATTTGCGATGCCACCTAAACTAATCAGCTCCATTAACTCTTCCCAATCTTGTTGCAATAACGCATGTTGTGTTGGATTTGGCCGCCATAAAAATCCCTGACCGATAATCCGATCTTTAAGCGGTATTTGTCGTTCAGCCAAAATAGGTAGCCACAACACATGGCTTAGCTTGCGGCATACCCAAGAATCCTGCCAAAGCTGCCCGGTGACACCGGTTAATGGCGCTATACAAACGTAAGTACTTTCCAGTGGTTTACCTAGCTGGTCAATTGGCAAGGTTTTTAGTTCGATACCTAGCTGTGGAAAATCAGGTAACGCCTGCGAACCAGCACTGGCGCCCAATGCTTGCTCCATCAGTTGCCCAACCCACCCTTTGTCCCGTTGTAAGTTAACAGGGACCTCAAGTTGCAAACTGGCCGCTAATTGGCCGAGTGTTAAGCCAGCTATTTGTTGACAAGTGTTGAGTAATTCGGCAGTGGAGCGTGGGGCAGCGGACATAATGCTAACCTTTAACCAAGATTAAGATTACCCTAGCATTTTTTCGCTCCGCTGGCTGCTTAAAAACGCAGCAAACTAACTTATGCACATGCGGCTTAATAGTTTCTCACTGGTTTATTTTAGGCAATGCTATGAAATATAAAGAAAAAACGTCACGAACTTAGAAGGAGTTATTCTGAGTGAGAGAGTTATTAAGTGATTAACTTATGCTTAATAACAGCTTTATACACAGGAGCTGTGAAGAAGTGCACATTAACTTGCTGCTTTGTCGTTCATCTGTGGATAAGTTGTGTGGCTTATCTGAAAAATACCGTTTGCTGAGAGCACGACTTTGTGAAAGAATCCTTAATATAGCAGAGTTTAAGTCGCTTGAGGTTTGTGTGATCGATGCCGAGGGTTTCCGGCCCAATGTCGGCATAGTGATTTGTAACACCCATGGACAGGTGTTTTGGGCGAAAAGATATGGCCAACATTCCTGGCAATATCCACAGGGCGGCATTGATGACGGTGAAACACCCGAAGAAGCGATGTTTCGGGAACTACATGAAGAAGTCGGCTTAAGACCAGAGGATGTAGAGATTATAGCGACGACCAAGCATTGGTTACGTTATAAACTGCCGAAACGGTTGATCCGCAAAGACAGTAACCCTGTGTGTATCGGGCAGAAGCAGAAATGGTTTTTACTGCGTCTGACCTGCCGGGAAGAGGATGTTAATCTGGCGAAAACCAGTCATCCGGAATTTGATAACTGGCGTTGGGTCAGTTATTGGTATCCGGTTCGACAGGTGGTTTCTTTTAAACGAGAGGTCTATCGCAAGGTCATGAAAGAATTCGCTCCGGTCGCTTTGCCGTTTGTCCGTCGGGACATTACGAATAAACGTAAAACGTAAGAGAAATATCCAGACTACTTAAAACCAGGTCATTGATTCCTTGGCAATAAGTAGTGAGGACAATGCCATTAAGATCAATGGAGTTACTATGCTAGGCCAGTTAAGGCGTATTGTTCAGGATGTGGCGCAAGAGCCGATACTTAACAAAGCTCTTTCTGGCTTAGTTAGTAGCGTTAAGCATGCGCTGGCGACAGAGTGTTGTTCTGTTTATTTAGCCGATTACCAGCAACAGCATTTTATGCTAATGGCAACTGACGGTTTAAATGAAGAAGCTGTAGGGCAGGTTGCTATTGGTTTCTCTGAAGGACTGATTGGTTGGGTTGGGCAAAGGGAAGAGCCTATTAACCTGGCGCAAGCGCATCTTCATCCCCGCTTTAAAGTCACCCCTGAAGTAAGCGAAGATAATTTTTCTGCTTTTTTGGGCTGTCCTATTATTCATCATCGTAAAGTGTTGGGTGTATTAACCATTCAGCAGTCCGCTGAGCGGGTATTTAGTGAAGACGAAGAATCTTTTTTAGTGACATTAGGGGTGCAATTAGCCTCGGTGCTGGCAAATGCGGAAATGCGTGATGCTGCCAGCCGCAGTTCCACCGCAGTGCAGCAAGCCACCCAATTGCAGGGCTTACCCGGTTCGCCAGGCATGGCGATTGGTGAAGCCTATGTAACAGAGCCCGCCAGTGATTTTGATGCCATTTCGTTAAAGCGCTCGGATGATCCGGAAAAGGAACTCGCGCTGTTTTATCGTGCAGTAAAAATCACAAAAGCTGAATTTAATCGTTTGGCTGAGCGTATGTCTAGCCACTTGCCTGCAGATGCCTTGGCCATTTTTGACGTCTATCATCAGTTATTAGACGCCGCTAGCCTGGGCCGGGAGATAGAAGAGCAGATAGCAGACGGCTGGTGCGCTAAAAGTGCTTTGAAACGCGTAGTAGAGCGTTTTGCCCGGCAATTTGACGATATGGATGATCCTTACCTGCGCGAACGCGGTTTAGATATTCGTGATCTGGGGCAGCGAGTATTAAACCATTTATTGGATACCGAGCAACGTCGCGCCAAGTTACCAGAAAAAGTGGTACTAGTTGCTGATGAGGTGACGGCAACGATGTTGGCCGAAGTACCGCGCGAGCAATTAATTGCAGTAGTGTCATTGCGGGGTTCTGTGAACTCGCACGCGGCTATCATGGCCAGGGCGCTGGGCATCCCAGCGGTGATGGGGGTCAGTGAGCTACCACTACTGCATTGGCACGAGCAGCGAGTAATTGTTGATGGCTATCAAGGTCATATCTTACTGTCACCGTCGGAGGCAATTTGCGCTGAATACCAGCGGCTGATTAGTGAAGATGTGGCGCTTAACGCCCGCTATCAGCAGGAAATTGGTTTACCGTCACAATCACAATGTGGCGAGCGCTTTAAATTTATGGTTAATTCTGGTCTGGCAATAGAGTTAGAATATACTAATGCGCAGTTTACAGATGGTGTCGGTTTATATCGGACCGAATTCCCTTTTATTATCCGCAACCAGTTTCCTACCGAGCAAGAACAAGTAGAATTGTACGAAAAAGTGTTAGCTGGCTACCCGGAGAAGACCGTTGTCATGCGCACTCTGGATGTTGGTGGCGATAAAGCTTTACCTTATTTTAGTATCATTGAAGAGAATCCGTTTCTAGGTTGGCGTGGTATTCGTTTAACATTAGATCACCCGGAAATTTTTCTGGTACAAATTCGTGCTATGGTGCGGGCGAATATCGAACATCAGAATTTACATATTCTGCTGCCTATGGTGTCTGATCTGGCAGAAGTTGATGAAGCTATTCGTTTGATTAGACAAGCTTGTTTTGAAGTGAGTGATGAACTTGGTGTGAGTTTACCGAAACCTAAAATCGGTGTAATGATTGAAGTCCCCTCGGTGTTATATTTATTGCCCGAGTTAGCCGCCAAAGTCGATTTTTGTTCGGTAGGTACTAATGATTTAACTCAATACTTACTGGCCGTTGATCGTAACAATGCCAGGGTAGCGAATTTATACGATGCGCTACATCCAGCTGTGCTAAGAGCTTTATATCAGCTGGGTCAGCAAGCCAAGGCGTTGCAGTTTCCTATTAGTATTTGTGGTGAGCTCGGCGGGGAGCCTGCCGGTGTGCTATTACTTGCAGCTATGGGCTTTCGCCGCTTTAGTATGAACAGCAGCAACCTAGCAAAGATAAAATGGTTATTGCGCCGGGTTGAGTTAGCAGATTTAGAGTTATTGTTACCTGAGGTTCTCTGTTGCCATTCTCCGAAGCAAGTGCGATTGCAGGTGCAGCGCTTTTTAGAACAGAAACACCTGCTAACACAGTTACGTGCTTAGTGATTACTGTGCTTTAGCACCCTGTTGGTATTAGGCTGCACGTTACAAAGCACTCATCCCCAATAACATTTTGAGCAAATAGCCACAGCGCTATTGCAGTATTAAATTGAGTAAGGATTTATATGAGCAGTTCGCCCATTCCTTTTCCCAACATAGATCCGGTGATGTTGGACCTGGGGTTTGTAAAAGTCCACTGGTACGGTGTGATGTACATGGTCGCTTTCGGTTTGGCCTATTGGTTGGCAAACCGAGCCGCAGCAAAGCCCGGATCAGGCTGGACTAGCGAGCAGGTGAGTGATCTGCTGTTCTATGGTTTTCTGGGAGTTATTTTAGGTGGGCGTTTAGGCTATATCTTGTTTTACAACTTTGGGCAGGTACAGCAAGACCCGCTTTATCTATTTAGAGTTTGGGAAGGAGGGATGTCTTTCCACGGTGGTTTAATTGGCGTTTTACTGGCAATGGCCTTGTTCGCCCGTAAATATCACAAAACCTATCTGGCTCTGGGCGATTTTGTCGCCCCACTGGTGCCGCTGGGTTTAGCTGCTGGGCGTATTGGTAACTTTATTAACGGTGAACTGTGGGGCCGGCCGACCGATGTTCCTTGGGCTATGGTTTTTCCAACCGGTGGAGCTATTGGACGGCATCCGTCGCAGCTTTATCATGTAGCGTTAGAAGGTTTGTTGCTCTTTATTGTTATTCTTGTGGTAAGGCGCATGCAGCCGGCTACTGGCGTTATAGGTGGAGTGTTTCTAACAGGTTATGGTATAGCACGTTTTACCGTGGAGTTTTTCCGTGAGCCAGATGCTCATCTTGGCGTATTATCGCTTGGCATGACGATGGGACAATGGCTTTGCTTACCGATGATACTCTCTGGTTTAGCCATTATTTTGTTTGCCAAAAAATGGGCAGTAAAAATTGGAGTTAAGTAATGAAGCAATACTTACAACTTTGCCAACGTATCATTGATGAAGGTATTTGGGTAAATAATGCCCGCACCGGCACCCGTTGTCTTACCGTGATCAATGCGGATTTGGAGTATAATGTTGCGGCTAATCAGTTTCCTCTGCTCACAACTCGTAAAAGCTTTTATAAAGCCGCTATTGCTGAGCTATTAGGTTATTTACGTGGTTACGATAGTGCTGCTCAGTTCCGAGCTATTGGTTGCAATACCTGGAACGCTAATGCTAATGAAAACGCGGCCTGGTTAACTAATTCGCATCGTAAAGGTGAGGACGATCTTGGCCGTGTTTACGGCGTGCAGGGCCGGGGCTGGCAAAAACCTGATGGTACTAAGCTTGATCAATTACAAAAGCTGGTGACCAATTTAAGCCAGGGTATTGATGATCGTGGCGAGATTTTGACGTTTTATAACCCTGGCGAATTCGAGCTGGGTTGTCTGCGCCCTTGTATGCACACCCATACTTTTAGCTTATTGGGCGATACCTTGTATCTTACCTCTTACCAGCGTAGTTGCGACGTGCCGTTGGGGTTGAATTTTAATCAGGTACAGTGCTTTGTGTTATTGGCATTAATAGCACAAATCACTGGGCATAAAGCAGGCAAGGTGTACCATAAAATTGTGAATGCACATATTTATGAAAACCAGTTAGCGCTGATGAAGCAGCAACTTGAACGTGAACCTTACTCTTCACCCAAATTACATATTAATCCAAACATTAAAACTCTTGCCGATGTCGAAAGTTGGGTGAGCACAGACGATTTTACCCTAGAGGGTTATCAAAGCCACCCAGCAATTAAGTATCCTTTCAGCGTTTAGTCAATAAACCAACCAAACTTCTGGCGCACTTTTTGCTTGGTGCACTGTATACCCTAGATCATAGAGGTGCCGTCCATACCGCTGGCGCCTTTACAAAGCAGGTATAACAACCAGAATGAGGTGGTTATGAGATATCTATTGGGCAGTGTGCTACTGGCACTGCTTGGCGGCTGTGCCCATTTTTCAAAACCGGATGAGACGGTTAACTTACCCATGCGGCAAGTATCTGCCGTGGGACTAAGCCCGGAACCATTGGGGTTTTATACTGAACGTTTAGCGCAACAGTTGTTTGCTGAACTGGCGAAAAATACCACTATTCGGCAACAGCAGTTAGCGGTTAGTAGTTTTCTACCGGTACGGCCATTAAGTTTGGCGCAACATAGTGCACAAGAGGTTGAGCTGGCAAACCAGCTAGCCGAAAGCATGTTAACCGAAGCGGTGCAGCGCGGCTATGATGCGGTTGATATTCGGCTTCGCCGCGAAATCTTACTGCAGACTGACCATGAACAGGGATTTTCCAGGCAACTGGTTGAGCTTAAGCAGCAACACCGGGCCAGAGTGCTGCTCAGTGGCACCTACAGCGTGCAGGAAGACGGCTTTGTCGTGAATGTTAGGTTGATAGATGTGGAAAGCCAAAAGGTGCTGGCGGCGGCCACAGACTATGTTCCTGATAACGTAATGTGGAGTGCAGAAAAAATGCGGACCCGCGGTAATTATTTATATCGCAGTGACAGGATCGGAGAGCGACCATGAGAATTTATATAACCAGTTCTTTTTTACTTCTAGCCTTAACAGCATGCGTACAGCCGGTGAATAATACTGCTAAGGTAGTCCCGGAAAATGCAGTTAGCATGCGCGGCGAACTTGCCAGAGAGGCGCGAATTAATAATCAACAAGCGTTTTCTCCAGCATCTGTTACTGAGCACTATCGCCACACTCCCGTGATAACTTTAGATCAATATGCACGTAATTTAGTGCATGAGTTGATGGCAAATCACCACAGGGTAGAAGAGCAGGCCATGGTAGCAGTAACGGATTTAGCCTTTATTGATACTGATTTACAGCAAGGCTCGGTGTTCACCAATCATTTGAGTGAAGCCATTATTTATGATTTACATTTATTTGGCGTGCCGGTGCTGGATTTTAAAGTAACAGATTACATTCGTGTTACTGAAAAAGGCGACTTTGTGCTAAGTCGCGACTTTAGCGAATTATCGGCAGAGCTACCGATAAAATACGTCGTGACAGGCACGGCTACTCACCACCGAGCGGGGATCATGTTAAACGCCCGTCTAATTCAGATTGATAGCAAAAGAGTGATCTCTGCTGCCAGAACTTTTGTGCCTGCAGCGGTTTACAACGCTATCTTGCAACAGCATAGCGATGCTACCCTGAAACTGAAACAAGGTTAATATTATTAAAGAAAGTCACAGCGAGGTCGAAATAGAGCTAACATAGAAAATAGCTATGTGAGTTTTAAGGAGATCTCCATGATAAAAAGAAATTTGGTATGGTTTAGTGCACTGACACTCTTGGCGGGATGCCAAAGCCATCATAGAGTTGAAGATGGTTATAGCCGCTGTGATAGTAATGGGCAGTGTAGCAGTGAAATACGACGTCACTATCATGATCATGGCCGCAAAGATGTCGTTACGCCTTTACCGACAACTCAGCCAAACGTTGTAAACCGTCAACATGGCTGGGCTGTGCCTTATCAATATGTAACGAGTTTACAGTCTAATAAACAGCTAAATGATTACGTGGCACAAATGGCCATGCAGTTAGTGGAAACCTTTCACTATTTTCCTACGGAATCTCGGGTTGCTGTTGCCTCTTTTGTGGATTTAGACAGCGAGTTGAACCGTACCAATATCGTTGGCAACCAACTTGCAGAAGCCTTTATTCATCAGTTACAGCAGTTTGGCGTGAGTGTGGTTGATTTTAAAACTACCCGAGATATTCAGGTAACCGCTAATGGTGATTTCGTGTTTAGCCGTAATCATAGCCAATTAGATGCGTTACAACAAATTGATTATGTCCTCTCAGGTACTATGGTGTTTGGACCAAGGGGTATTATGGTTAATGCCAGAGTTATTAATTTCCGTAGCAAAGTGGTGGCTGCCAGTTCGCAACAACTTATCCCACACTTTGTAATTAGCTCACTTTATCCGGGCATTGCTCGCTAAAATATGTATAAAACGCCAGCTTGTGCTGAGCACGAGCTGGCAGATTGCTAAGGTCTGCTATTGCAGCGTAAAAAGCTGCTAGTTTTGCGGCTTATCTAACGAGAAACTCGCATCTGCATCTTGTTGTGGGCTTGCTAATGTTCCCTGATCTGCATTGACTGGCATAGCACGAGATTGCTGATTGATTTGAAAAATACGCTCGGTATTGGATAAATCCTGGGAGTTTCTGATACTGGCAATAGTTTCACGGTCTGATAGGAAGCTTTGAATATCATCTAAAATTGCCTGCATTTCTTCTGGATTATCGACCATCTCTAGAATATGCCGCGGGTGCTCCACATTTTTGCTGCCACTATCAGCAAAGGTACTGGTCATAATCCGTGAAGTGATAATCCAGGGGGTTAAGGAGGAGCGCATTACATAATTCTCTGACGAGGTTGAATCGTAAATACCCTTACCGGTCGTCAGCTTGCTTTCCGTGTATGTTCCTTCACATTTTAAATAGACCAATAACGAGTCGAAATTCAGTTCTGCCCAGAAGGTGTGACTGAAATTTTCCAGTAAGCGTCCGAAACTACTGCAGATTAACCAACTAAATAGTAAAGCAATAACAAATTGTCCTTCGTTAAATAAAGAGACCGTAAATTGCTGTACCGCCGCGCTGCTTGGCCGCTGTAATGCCATAAATTCGCGAATGAGTTTTAATATTAGCTCTGATTCACTTAATAAATAAAACAGTATTAACGGCCCAATCACCAAGAATATTTGCCCAAGAATGGTTGACCACAGCCGAAGCTGTTTGAAGAATTTAGTATGCTCAATCGGCGTATAAGCTGGTTGGGTCTCAATGATCACTTCGCCGCTAAAATCACCTTTGCTTGCCGATTGTTCATTTAATTTTGGAGCGAGCTCCCGGTAAACTCTATTAGGGATTTCTTTGTAGCGCCGATTAGCCATTACGATGTTGTCAATATTTACAAAGAGTTCGCGTGGATGAATATTTTCTTGCCAGTTAGCGCGATATTCAGAGACTTTGGTTTGCGCTTTTACTATAGCTGTACGCTGCTTCAATAATAAAAAGGTAAGGGTACCGCTAATTGCCGCAAACAGCATGACCAAAAGCAACTGTGGTAAAATGGCCAAGCTCTCCAGCTCAGCACCTTGCAGCTCCGCAACAAACAGCGCTACATCGCGCTGCTGTAATAACTGATTTATAGCTACACCCAACAGTACGGGAGCTAAAATGGCAAAAGCAATAATTTTCACTAGCTTGAAATTGCCTTGGCTCTCTATTTGTCGTTCTGCTTGGCGAGAAACAGTACTTGCCGTGCGCCAGGTCATAATCAGATATACTATTAAAAAAAATGAGAAAAATGGTAACAAAATATCGCCTGTGTTGCCTGCTAAACCAGTTATACAAACAAAGGCAGTAAGCGCATACGCAACTAAGGCTACGGCAGTCGCAATAATGGCGCCGGCAAAACGTTGTGCCAAATTACGAAGCGGATAAGGTAAAAATATCAGTTTAGGAACAAGTGTATGTACCAAGCGGGAAATAAAACCTTCTGGTTCTACAAAGGTTTTATTTTTACGGCCCATTAGCATTTCTTCTAAATCATTACTTTTGTAATGTGGCTGTTCCAGCTTGGCGGTTTCCCGCTCTGATTTACTGTAGTTCGTTGCCAAAGAGGTGGGGACACTGCGGCCAACAAAAAAACGTAGCATTTGAAAAATACCACTACCCAGTGCGCGTAGGCCTGCTGCCAGCAAGACAAAACCAATAGCGGCGTAGATCCAAGCTAGTACTTGATCTTGTTTAATAATACTTGCCACCTGTAGCAGTGGGTAAATCCCCAGCATGCTTACTAAGAAACCGCGTATTGCGCGTAGTAATCCTTCCGTTTTAAATGGATTACGGATCCCTAAGGACTCACTGCCATAATCGTACGCCATAATATTTCCTTATTTTTAATTTCGTAAAACTGAGCACATGGCTACATTTTATTAGACAGTGCTATAGTCATCTCGTAATTGCCGCACACTGTAGAGTCGCATAAGTAAATTACTGCTATTTATCTTGGCTTACTGTGAGAAATTTGCAAAGCTTTCTTATTGCACAATCGTCGTGTTTTATATTTAGGCAGCCCGTTTCCAATGGATAATACAGCGGTAATAAAGACAGGAATAGCGTAGCTATCGAAATGGCTGCCCCAACAGGAATCGAACCTGTAACTGCCCCTTAGGAGGGGGCCGTTATATCCATTTAACTATGGGGCAACAGGGCAAGAAGTCTAACAGAATAAAGCGCTTATGTGAACTGTTCACACAAGCGCTTTAACACAACTGTGTAACTTTCAAAGGCTAGTAGGGCTATTTTGTTAGCGCTCGATAATACTGACGATATCACCTACCTGAATATGGTTTAACAATTGCTGCGAGGCAGAAGCCGCCCAGGCACTATCCGCAGTAACCTCTGTAATGGTTAATTGCAATGGGCTATCTACTAAGCGACGTATTTCGGCATGCTGTGGATCGCGTTGCACTTGAATAAGCCTGACATGATCACCAGCCCGTAGACCGTGCACTGTACCTAATCCCAGTTGTATTTGTTGCTGCCGGACTTGTTTAATTGGCACCAACAACGGCTGGCACTGGGTTTCCTGCTGGATGTCCAGCGCCACAGCTCGCAACAATTGGTCAATTTTTTGGCCATAAGGCATGCGCCAGAAGGCCATGCTATGGCTAGATGGCGTTTGCTTATCTTGATCTGGCCAATGGCTGCTAGTGCGATACTCGCGTTGAAAGCGGACTCGGCGTTCAAAAGTATCGTATAGCTGTACGTCCAAAGCGAAAAAACGCTCCCTTACACTGCTTTGCCAGAATTTACTGGTTTTATCACCGAGCGATAAATCATAGATGTTTGCTAACAGAATAAATTGTTGGCCTTGTTCAAAGAACTGCTCCGCCGCAGCAAAGTTTAGCTGTTCTGGGAAGAGTGGTTGAGTTTGGTTTTGTATCAGCAGCGAAGGTCCAAAATCTTTTAAATGTGCGGCTAACTGACGGCTGCTATGTTCACCTAGTTGGAAAAGCTGTCCATAGATAGCATCTTGCCGGGCTTGTAGGTGTATTGGACTCAACAGCAGTGCGTTACGATATTGTTGGTTACAGCTGCTTGCCGTTGGCAGGATATGAGCTTTTAAAGTTATAAAAACTTGTTGATTACTATGAGTTTCAGATAGGAGTTGCACTTGCTTCAGCTCTGCTGAGCTACTCAAAGTAACCTGATGGTGCTGCAAAATGCCCTGAATCACTTGTTGATGGCTTTCTAGTTTAGCCCCAGCAAATAAGGTTGCCCGCTGCAATGCATCTTCTATCGCTGCGCGTCGTGCACTGTCTAAATCACCACGCTCAATAGTTGCCTGACCTGTAGCTTCATACCAGTTAGCATAAAGTACTGGGCTATGGACTAACGTAGTTAAACTTAGTACCAAACCTGCTATCAGAGTTTGTTTGTTCTTTTGCCAAAACGTCATTATTAAAGTACCTGCTAATGATTATTGAGCATCACAGCGAAATGCTTGCTGATTTACAGGTCAAGCAAGCAAATACTATGCCGAAACAAGCTAAGCCTAACAAATGGCGTAGTTTTTGCTAGATTACTCACTAGTAACGGGAGGCACGGCATAAATGCTGCCTGAACACGCTATATTTTTTTGAATTTGGAAGGTAAGTTATATGAAAAATTTGGGCGCAGTATTACTAATGAGTACCTTTATCAGCGCTTGCAGTCAAGTCGCAGATCGACATATCGAATATCAACAAGAGCCACCCGTTACATTTCCAGTGATTACGGCGCTAGGGGTTGCGCCCATATCTGCACAACAGGGCGGTAGTGATACTCAGCGCATGCTAATGGCGATGCGAGCCTCAAAGCTAGAAGCTTATCGAGAATTAGCGGAAAGAGTATACGGTCAAAGAATTGACAGCAAAAATACGCTCAGTGCAATGGTCGCGCAAAATGATGTACTAGAGGCGTCTGTTCAGGGGGTGATAAGAGGTGCCAGAGTGGTAAAAACTTATGCTGTGGCAGATACTTATATTACTGAACTTGAGTTGGATTTTGCAGAAGTTTATGCGACTTTGCAAAATGTTCAGCCAAAACAAAGTGTACGAAGTGTACGTTACTTTTGGTAGGGGAAATATTTTAAGCCTTGATACCACCGCCTTTATTTTCTATAGCGGGTTTGCCTTTGTTAGTATAGGTTAACCCCGATTTACCCTGACTAGCTAATATTTCGTTTTTTAATCGGTCTAATGTTAATTGGCTTTGCTCTAAAACTTGTTGGTTAACCTGAGTTTGCGATTTACACTGTGCCAGACGCTGTTCGAGCTCACTGACCTGCTCTACAAACCAAGGTTCGCGCAATGAATCCTGCAAAGTACTTTGTTGACCAATTTGCTGATCAATTTCTTGCACCTGTGACAGCAGCTCTATTTTTTGTGCGGTGAGTTCATCAAGTGCAGCAATGTCGCGCGAGGCGAGCACAACCAGCTCTTTTTCCAGCAACAACAAGAGCGCATCCAGCTGCGCTTGTTGTTTTGTCAATAAGGTGATGATGTTTTGTTCAGCTGAGATCATTTCCGTTCGAATAAATCGCCTTCAAATTGCATAATGCGCTTCGCTAGCATCTCAACATTAATCTTATATTTACCATCAGCGATTGCTTGCTTGATTTTATCCACTTTTTCTTGATCAATACCGCTGCTATTAGCCGCTTTCTCTTGCAGTTTAGTGAACTGCTGAGCTTGTGGTGTAATAGACACTGAATCTTGCTTTTGCGAAGCCTGACTGGTAGCGTTTTGCTGCACAACAGATTGTTGGCGCTGTACCGCCTGATCTGTCTTGTCTGCTTTTACCTGCGTTGAATTCTGCAGGTTGTTGATATTTATAGCCATAATAGAACCTCATCACCTAAACCTTAGTCCTTATGTTTAGGTTAACGGCTGCAACATAAAAAACTTTAGCATTTTCGCTAAAATTTCACCTTAACCTGATTGACGCCCACAACCTCGGTTTGTATATTGCGCCCGGATTGTTGATTCCTCACCGTTATGGCATCGCCAAGCGTACCATCCTGCTGAGCAATACCCGTAGCAGTTACTGACAAACCATTATTACTGACTTGTATTGTAACAATATCGCCACGGCATACAAGACAAAGATCTTGCAAGCTAATAATTTGTCCAACACTAAAGCTACGTTTGTTTCTGCTGCCAAGAACCATCGTCGGATCTTGAATGATGGTTCCCCTAACTAAGCGACGCTCTCTACGTTGTAACTCTAGCATATCGGCAGTAATGACAGTACCTGGAGTAATATTTTGCTTGATAACAACTAATTCTAACCATTCTGTTAACCGCACCGGCAAAAATAACTGCCAAGGGGTTGGGCCGCTACAACTTATTTGCACAGTTGTTTGTCTTGGGTTATAGCCTGCTGGTAGAGTAAAGTTTAATGCTGCGGTACATTCTTTACTTCCTAATCTGTTATCTAAAGCGGTGACATGAAGTTCGGCATCAGTATTCAGTGCCAGTAACTCCTCTGTTAGCCAATCCCTAGCCATTTCAGTTAATTGCTCTGGACTATACCATTGGCTAGTTTGAGGTACCGCAAACAGAGGGTAACTCAACCATAAATAAACAGTTAAGATAAGATATAAAATAAAATTTTCGTACTTTTTCATATGGTTTGGCTATGCTTTATAAGTAAAGGGTTATAACATGCCAGCAGAGATTTATAACGCCGGTTTTCTGACACTTGCATGCTGTTATGCAATTACCACGCCTAACGGCAATTAAAGGAGCTGCTGATGTCTAGTATTCTAGATTCCGTCAATCAACGAACCCAATTGGTCGGGCAAAATAGGCTTGAACTATTACTGTTCAAGCTGAACGGACGGCAGCGCTATGGTATTAATGTTTTTAAAGTAAGAGAGGTTTTGCAGTGTCCTCGTCTTACTGCTATGCCCAAACGCAACCAGTTTGTGCGGGGTATTGCGCACATTAGAGGGCAAACTATTTCAGTTATTGATTTAAGTCTGGCAACAGGCGGTAAAGCTATTGCTGATCTGTCTACCGCTTTTATTATCATTGCCGAGTATAATCGCTCTGTCCAAGGTTTTTTAGTGAGCTCAGTGGAGCGCATCATTAACATGAACTGGGAAGCGATAATGCCGCCGCCAAAAGGCACTAGCGGTAAGCAAAGCTATCTGACTGCCGTGACGGAAATTGATAAAGAGCTTGTTGAAATTCTGGATGTTGAAAAAATACTGGAAGAAATTTCTCCGTCTCCTACCATGATTCATGATGAATCGGTAACCAAGAGTATTACTGCTGATTTGGGCGGACGCATTATCCTGATTGCGGACGATTCAGCTGTCGCAAGGAATCAAGTCAAACGATCACTCGAGCCTTTAGGTGTGCAGATGCACCTGGTGAATAACGGCCGCGAGGCATTGACGTATCTACAGCAACTTAGTAAAGAGTGTAAAGAATCTATAACGGAGCGGGTTGGCTTACTGATTTCTGATATTGAGATGCCAGATATGGATGGCTATACCTTAACTGCTGAAGTGAAAGCTGACCCCAAATTACGCAGACTGCATGTTATTTTGCATACCTCGTTAAGTGGTGTTTTTAATCAGCAGATGGTACAGAAGGTTGGCGCTGAGGATTTTATTGCTAAATTTAATCCAGATGAATTAGCACAATCAGTGCAGAAATGGTTGCATGTAGACTAATTGCTAAGGAAATTTCGTGGAGAGTAAGCAATTACAGGAGTCTGAATATAAACAGTTCCGAGATTTTCTGGAGCTACAATGCGGTATCGTACTTGGCGAAAATAAGCAATATCTCGTTAAGAGCCGTCTGGCACCTTTGATGCAACGTTTTGGGATAGCGACGCTATCTGAATTAGTTAACAAAACGATGAGTCCTTTTGAACGCCAATTACGGTCTGCGGTTATTGACGCTATGACCACCAACGAAACCTTGTGGTTTCGTGATACTTATCCTTATGAGTTGTTGAAAAACCAATTGTTGCCGGATCTGGAAAAAACTTGCCGCAGTGTCAAAATTTGGTCGGCCGCCAGTTCATCAGGGCAAGAGCCTTATTCTATATCAATGACCATTATGGAATATCAACAAGGGCGGCCATCTGCTTTTGGTGGCGGCGTCAGTATTCTGGGTACGGATATCTCTAATACTATGCTGGAGCACTGTCAAAGGGCGGAGTATGATGGTTTAGCTTTAGCACGTGGTTTATCGCCAGAGCGGCGTGCTCGCTTCTTTGAAGAAAGTGGCAAAGGTATGATGCGGGTAAAGGAGGTTGTTCGCAAAAGAGTCAGTTTTCGTCACCTTAACTTATTAGATAGTTACACCTTGCTAGGTAAGTTTGATATTATTTTCTGCCGTAACGTATTGATTTATTTCTCACCAGAAGTCAAAGCAAAAATTATTCGCCAGTTCGCGCAATCTTTGAATAGTCGCGGTTATCTGATCCTTGGCGCATCTGAATCACTATCTAGCTTAAACGAAGACTTTGAGATGTTACGCTGTAACCCCGGCATAATTTACCGCAAAAAAATCTAGTTACTAAATTTTGGCCTGCTCTTTGCATGCTTTTGTTGAAAGTTCAACATAAGGTGGCAAAAAAATGGCAATCAGTTTTGACAAAGCATTTGGCTTGCACCAACAGGCGCTGCTGGTTCGGGATCGCCGCGCCCAGGTGTTGTCAGAAAATATCGCTAATGCCGATACCCCCGGCTATAAAGCAAAAGATCTTGATTTTCAACAAGCATTAACTAACGCCCAATCTCGGCAATCGCAGCCTGTTAGTCGCACGCACAACGGGCACTTTGCTATTTCTACGGCTGTGCGCCAGGAAGTTAAGTATCGAAATCCAGACCAACCTGATACCGGTGATGGTAACAGTGTGGATATGCATCGCGAGCGCAATGCCATGATGCAAAACGCCATTGAGTACCAAACCAGCTTACAGTTCTTAAACAGTCGCATCAGTGGCTTGAAAAAAGCCATTACAGGTACAGGACAATAATTATGAGCTTATTTAAAGTTTTTGATATTGCAGGCTCTGGCATGACCGCGCAATCGGTACGGATGAACACTACTGCTAGTAATATTGCTAATGCCAATACGGTAAGCAGCAGTATTGATCAGGTTTATCGTGGCCGCCATCCAGTATTTGCAGCAGAGCTGGCAGAGGCAAGGCGGCAACAAGATGCCGGTAGTGGCGTAAAGGTGTTGGGTATCGTTGAATCGGATGCGCCACCAACGGTGGAGTATGCACCTAATCATCCATTAGCTGATGAAAATGGCTATGTCTATAAGCCTAATGTCAACATTATGGAAGAGATGGCAAATATGATCTCTGCTTCCCGCTCTTATGAAACCAATGTGCAAACTGCGGATGCCGCTAAGCAGATGTTGATGCGCACCTTGCGTATGGGACAGGCCAGCTAAGGATTAAATGATGACTACGGTAAACAAAAACCCTGCACTAGATGGCATGTATTGGGATAACACTAACAAAGTACCTGATAAAAATAACGGTGCTTTGACTCAAGCTGACTTTTTTGCATTACTCACTCAGCAATTAGCTTTTCAAGATCCGACTAAACCGGTTGAGAATGATCAGATGATTGCACAAATGACTAATTTTACTATGGCTGACGGTATTTCCCAGCTGAATAAGAACTTTAGTGGTTTAGCAGAAAGTATGACGTCTAATCAGGCACTGCAAGCATCGTCTTTGGTCGGACGCAGTGTGTTAACCAAATCCGATCAAATAGTGTTTACCGGCGATACCTTAGCCCGTGGCACCATTGAGTTAGACAAACCTGCCACCATGCTTCGAGTAATGATAGAAAACGAAAAAGGTGAGCTTATACAAAGTTTCAGTGTTGAAAATCCTAATGTTGGGCGTAACACCTTTATTTGGGACGGTTCTTATTTGCCGTCTGGTGAAAGTAGTGCCGATGAAATAGACGGCGAGCTGGCAGAGCGAGTGCGAGCAGGCACTTACAAGCTCAAAGTGGAAGCAAGTTATAGTGATGGAACTACTGCCAGTTTACCGGCAAATGTTTATACGCCAGTAGGTAGTGTCAGTATGAATAGTAATGGTAAAGGCATCTTATTGAATTTACTTGGCTTAGGTCCGGTTAAGTTAGGTGATGTTTTAGAAGTTTCTTACAGTTAAGTAAGCGAGGTTAGTTATGAGTTTTAATATAGCTTTAAGCGGCCTTGCCGCTGCACAAAAAGATTTAGACGTGACAGCAAATAATATTGCTAACGTAAATACTACTGGTTTTAAAGAGTCGCGGGCAGAATTTGCTGATGTGTATGCCACTTCAATCTTTTCTTCCGGCAGAACGAAAGTAGGGGATGGCGTTACTACTTCCAGAGTGGCGCAGCAGTTTAACCAAGGATCGTTGCAATTTACTAATAACTCGCTGGATCTGGCGATCACCGGTGAAGGTTTCTTTGCGTTAACACCGGATCGGTTCTCGCAAGATATGACCTACACCCGGGCGGGGGCTTTTAAGCTAGACAAAGACAACTTTATTGTTGATAACAACGGTAACTATTTACAAGGGTATTCGGTTGATCCTGTTACTGGTGAAAATCAGTCAGTAAGTTTAAGTACCACTCAGCCAATTACGATTCCGACCTCTGCAGGTGCGCCACGCGCAACTAACCAGATATACCTGAGTATGAATGTCGATTCACGTACACCCGGACAAGACCGCTCAATTGATTTTATCGCATCAGATCGATCTACCTATACGCATTCCACTTCAGTGACGGTTTATGATAGTTTGGGCGAGGCACACATAGTAACTACCTTTTTCCGGAAAATGGAAAAAGTAGATGCGACGGATCCCAATGAAACATGGACAGAGTGGGAAACCTACGTGATGTTTAATAGTGTAGGTCGAGACAGTCAAGCCTCTTCAACGCCTGCACCAGGTGATAATGTAGTGTTTCAAGGTGAATCTATTTTTTTCAACGCTAATGGTAATTTTATGGTACCAACTGGTGCACCAAATGAGCCACCATTTGCAAATACCACTATTGGCACGCCTCCAAGAATCACCTTACCAAGGAATGTTCTAAATGATGTGGGCGGTGATTACTTAACTAACGGAGCACAGTTTCCCACCGACTTATTGATCAATTTTAGAGATGCTGCCGGGGTTCGGGTACCGACTCAATTTGCTTCTTCGTTTGATGTTAATAACTTAAGCCAAGACGGTGCAACTGTTGGTAACTTAACCGGCGTAGATATTGATGCCTTTGGTAAGGTACTGGCCAGTTACAGTAATGGTGACTCTGCCTACTTAGCTCAGGTTGCTATGGTCCGCTTTGCCAATACGCAAGGGTTAAAACAAGTAGGTAATACCTCGTGGAAGCAGTCAATTACCTCAGGTGAGCCGATCTCAGGGCAGGGAAATACCGGTACTTTTGGTGCGGTAAACTCGTCCGCGCTGGAGCAATCAAACGTCAACTTAACCACTGAGTTAGTTGATCTTATTAGCGCACAGCGTAATTTCCAGGCAAACTCCAGAGCATTGGAAGTGAATAGCTCCTTGCAACAAACGATACTGCAGATCCGGTAATTTGTTACCATTTTAATAAAGCCACCTGCGGGTGGCTTTATCTTTTCTGGATGCACTCCAAAATACAGCTTAAAAACCACGAACTATTATTCTGGCACTGTTATTGCTTGCATACTAACCATTAGTGTTATTAAGCATTCTCCAATGAGGTGAATCATGGATCGTCTGTTATATATCGCGATGAGCGGTGCCAAAGAAAACATGAATGGCATCAGTGTTCGCGCTAATAATCTGGCCAATACCGGTACGGTAGGTTTTAAAGCTGACTTTGAACAAGCCCGCAGTATGCAAGCTTTTGGTGCCGGTTTACCGACCAGAGTATTTGCGATGACGGAAAGTCCAGGTCAAAACTTTGACAGCGGCGCCATGATTATTACCGAACGAGAATTGGACATCGCTATTCAAGGTGGTGGTTGGTTTGCGGTGCAAGATAAAAATGGCAATGAGGCTTATACCCGAGCCGGTAATTTGCAGCTTACACCAGATGGAATGCTGATAACTGCAAGTGGCTTACCCGTAATTGGTGATGATGGCCCAGTACAGTTGCCAGTGCCACTGGCGAAAATGGAAATTGGCATTGACGGTACCGTTAGTGCTAGGGCCCAGGGTGCGCCTGCCAATGTGCTAGAAGAAGTTGGCAGAATAAAGTTGGTTAAACCAGATTATGTGGATCTGGTTAAGGGCAACGACGGATTGTTCCGGCGTAAAGATGGCCAACTGGCTGAAGCTAGCGCTGAGGTGTCGTTGCTCAATGGCGCCTACGAGGGCAGTAATGTAAATGCCGTAGGTGAGATGACATCTATGATTAGCTTGCAGCGGCAGTTCGAATTACAAGTGAAAATGATGAAGCAAGCCGAAAAAATGGACCAACAACAGAATCAACTGTTACGGATCATGGGCTAAGTTTGCAACTAGTAGAGTAATGCAGCAAGACAGAGTATTGCAGGTAAGCCATCAAGTGTTTACCACTCAGTTAACAGGGCGCGAGCCCAGGAGGTACAAATGCATCCGGCATTGTGGATAAGCAAAACAGGGCTTGACGCTAAACAGCGTGATATCTCTGTTATTTCCAATAACCTTGCTAACGCCAGCACCGTTGGCTTTAAGAAAAGTAGAGCGGTCTTTGAAGATTTGCTTTATCAGAACATTAATCAACCTGGCGGGCGCTCTTCACAAAACTCAGAGTTACCTAATGGTTTAATGATCGGTGCAGGTACCAAAGTTGTGGCTACCCAAAAAAGTTTTACTCAGGGAAACCTTATCGCCACTGAAAATAGCTTGGATATTATGATTCAAGGACATGGCTTCTTTGAAGTATTAATGCCCGATGGCAATATTTCTTACACCCGCAACGGTCAGTTTACTGTAGACGGTGAAGGGAATGTGGTGACCTCTGGGGCGGGCTATCAGGTTCAGCCAAATATCGTGGTGCCGCCTGATGCAACGGGTATTGTTATTTCTCAGGATGGGGAGGTTTCAGTGCGTTTAGCCGGTCAGGTAGAAAGTGCAGTATTGGGGCAGCTTACGGTAACAAACTTTATTAATCCGGCAGGCTTAGAGCCGATAGGACAGAATTTGTTTAGCCAAACGCCAGCCAGTGGTGAGCCTGTGCAGGGTATTCCCGGGCTGGAAGGTCTTGGCATTATAGTACAAGGCGCTCTGGAGACATCCAATGTGAATGTGACTGAGGAACTGGTCAGCTTAATAGAGAGTCAGCGTGTCTATGAAATGAATTCAAAAGTCATTTCAACGGTTGATCAGATGCTTGGTTTTGTGATTCAGCAGTTATAAGGTAGGTAAATCCGATGCGTAATCTACTCATGCTATTGGCGTTAGGTTGTTTAACCAGTTTGCTCACCGGTTGTGCTGCAACGCAGGAAGCTCGGCCAGACGATCCTTACTTTGCTCCGCTGCCGCCAGAGCCTGCACCGCGGCCTGTTGTGCGTAATGGCTCTTTATTTACGCAAAGTCATTCCAACAGTTTGTATTCGGATAATAAAGCACGGCATGAAGGCGATATTATTACGGTCGTCCTGCGCGAAAAAACACAAGCCTCGAAGAATGCAAAAACGGAGTCTAAGAAAGACAGTAATGTCGCCTTCGATCCGTTAAATGTTGGTGGCCGCAACGCCTCCATTGGTGGCAATGTGTTACAGCTCGGTTCAAGCAGCAGCCAGGACTTTAAAGGTGATGCCAAAGCTAACCAAAGTAATAGCTTAGTAGGTGATATCTCGGTCAATGTTTTACAGGTGATGTCAAACGGAAACCTGGTTATTCGGGGAGAAAAGTGGTTAACCCTGAACACCGGTAAAGAGTACATTCGTTTAACGGGTGTGATTCGTCCGCAGGACGTGGATGTCAATAATACAGTAGAGTCGACCAAAATCGCTAATGCACGCATCGAGTATAGTGGTACAGGCGCACATCACGGTGGCCAGTCGCCTGGTTGGTTAACCCGGTTTTTTAATGGCCCATTGTGGCCGTTCTAGGAGTGCAGTATGCGTAATGTTATTAAGTTGGTACTGCTAGGTCTTATAGCGGTAACTTTACCGCTAAGCGCTGCCAGAATTAAAGATGTTGCCGATATCGAAGGCGTGCGCAGTAACCAGTTGATTGGTTATGGTCTGGTGGTTGGTCTGCCTGGTACTGGTGAGCAGAGTCCTTTTACTGAGCAAAGCTTTCGGACGATGCTAGCCAGTTTTGGTATTAATTTGCCTGCTGGTGCTCGTACCCAAATTAAAAATGTGGCGGCCGTAGCCATTCATGCCGAGCTTCCGGCTTTTGCTAAGCCAGGGCAAACTATTGACATTACCGTGTCATCGGTTGGTAGCGCCAAGAGCTTGCGGGGTGGCACCTTGTTACAAACCTTTTTAACTGGTTTGGATGGGAATGTTTATGCGGTTGCTCAAGGAAGTCTTATTGTCAGCGGGCTCGGCGCGGAGGGGTTAGACGGCTCACGTATTTTGGTGAACACGCCTACTGTAGGTCGTATTCCTAACGGTGCAGTAGTGGAGCGTGAAGTTGAATCACCTTTTGCTAAAGGCGATTTTATTACTTTTAATCTGAAGCGTCCGGACTTTACTACAGCAAAACGCTTAGCAGAAGCCATTAATGGCTTTATGGGGCCTGAAACCGCACACTCGCTAGATGCGTCATCTGTACAGGTCAGAGCGCCGCGCGATGTTAGCCAACGTGTATCTTATTTATCGGTGCTCGAGAACTTAACCTTTCAACCCGCGGATCAATCAGCCAAAATCATTATCAACTCACGCACAGGTACTATCGTTATTGGCAAAGATGTAAGGCTATTTCCTGCAGCGGTAAGTCATGGTGGTTTAACGGTCAGTATTGAAGAAAACCCTATCGTCGTGCAACCCAATCCTTTAGCCGGCGGCGACACAGCCATCATCGAAGACAGTATTATTAATGTTAACCCAGAAAACTCCAGAATGTTTAAATTTGATCCTGGTGTCACCCTGGATGAGTTAGTGCGCACAGTCAATGCCGTTGGTGCGGCACCGGGTGATTTAATGGCTATTTTAGAAGCTTTAAAAGAAGCCGGCGCTATCCATGGCGAGTTAGTGGTGATTTAATATGAACAGTGGCAAATTGCAGCATTCTTACCATGATTTAAGTAGCTTACAGCAAATCCGTACTGCTGCTAAAAATGATGAAAAGGGAGGCTTGCGCCAAGCCGCTGAACAGTTTGAAGCAATATTCTTTAATATGCTGTTAAAGAGTATGCGTCAGGCCAATGCCGCCTTTGAAAGCGAAGGCATGATGAACAGCCAGACCACGGAGTTTTATCGTGATATGCATGATAGCCAAATGGCGTCCGATTTAGCACAAAAAGGTTCTTTAGGCTTAGCGGATTTATTGGTGAAGCAGCTGGATCCACAAGCGGTTGCTGCACAGCGCAATAAAGCCCAGACACTAGTGTTACCCGGAGAAAATAACAAAACATTAGCCTTACCTGAAGCGCAACAATTTACCCAGCAATCCGATTTAGCCTTGCTTAGAGCCAAGGCGATGCAGCAGTTGGTGCAAGCTGATGTGATACAACCGGGACGGCGAGATATTTCGCAGCTAAGCCCCTTGCTTGATAAACTGCAACAGCAGCGGGAGCGCGTGCAAGCGGAAAAAGCTGCCGCAGAAAAAAATAAAGAAGTACAGCCTATTGCTGCAGCAAATGCCACCCAGGGTACGGAATTTCGGGCTGATTCACCCGTTGAGTTTATTCGAAGCTTGTTGCCTGCGGCGAAACAAGCTGCCAGTGCGCTGGGTTTAGATCCTCTGGCCCTCATCGCCCAAGCAGCGTTAGAAACCGGTTGGGGGAAACGCATGATAAAGACCGCCGGTGGGGATAATAGTTTTAATTTATTTGGTATTAAAGCTAGCCGCAATTGGCAGGGAGATACTGCCGTAGTCGATACCCTGGAGTACCGTCAAGGTGTGGCTAGAAAAGAGCAGGCAAAGTTCCGTGCTTACAGTTCGCCGGAGCAAAGCTTACAGGACTATACTCAGTTTATTGGTAATAGCGTGCGTTACCAGCAAGCGGTAGCAGCGGCAAAAGAACCCGCGGCCTATTTTAGTGAGTTACAAGCCGCCGGTTACGCTACTGATCCTAATTATGCACAGAAAATCATGTCGGTATTTAATAGTTCTGCTTTTGAGCAGGTGCGCAGTGAGTTAAACAGTGTTAAAGATTTTGCAGATGCAGCCGATGAACAAAGCGAATAGGCAACATAGGTGCCTCGGAGTAAGCGATGTCAGATAATTTATTAAAAATTGGTACCTCAGCCGTAAGAGCGAGTAGCTTGTTACTGGGTACAACGAGTAATAACATCGCTAATATTAATACTCTGGGCTATGTTCGGCAAAGAACTGAATTTGTGGCCGACCCTTTAGGATTTGGAGTTGGTAAGGGGACAACAGAGCGACTGATTAATGAATTCACGGTAAAGCAAATGCGCCGTGATACCTCTAAGTATGCTTTTTCGGAACAATTTGTTTCAGAAGCAAATCGGGTCGATGCATTGTTTTCCAATCCGGCAAATAGCATTGCGACAGGTATGAATGATTTGTTTCGCCAGATCCAAACAGCAAACAATGATCCTGTACAGCCTGCTAACAGACAGTTAGTCATTGGCAGTGCACAGTCTTTACTTAATCGCTTTGAGGGCATGTCAAACCTGCTAAAAGATCAAGAGTTGTTTATCAATGATCAATTTGATATTTATGTCAATGAAGCCAATGACATGATTAAGCAAATTGCCATTTACAATAAAGATATTGCAGCTTATGGCAAAGGTGCAACCCGACCCATTCCGCTGGATTTGGTTGATAAGCGCGACTTGGCTATCCTTAAATTATCAGAGATGATGGAAATCAATGTTCTTGATGCTGCTAATGGCGAGAAACTGGTTTTTATGAATGATGGCCAATCGTTGGTCGTAGAACAAGGTGAGTTTAGATTATTGTCATTGCAGGGCAATCCAGATCCGAGTCGCAAAGAACTACAATTACAGCTCAGCTCCAACTCTTCGATAGTACGAGATGTTAATTCTAAATCTATTGGTGGAAAATTAGGCGCACTGATTGCGTTTCGTGAAGAAATCTTAGATCCAACACAAGTCCAACTTGGACAATTAGCACTCTCTTTTGCAGATTCGTTAAATCGGCAAAACAGCTTAGGTATGACGCTTGATGGAGTTATTGGTAAAGATTTAATTCGTTTGCCGTCTTTTACCGGCTTAAACTATCGTGAAAACACGGGGACTGCTGCTTTAAACGTGCGTCTGGAGCCTGGTAAAGGTCAGCAACTTCCTCCAAATGACTTTTTAGTTTCAGTCACGGGCGCTAACCAGGTAACGGTGCAAGCGCTTGATAGCAAAGGACAGGCTATACCAGGTTCAGATAGAGTCATTAATGGCGTGGACTTTAGCAATCCGGTTACGCTTAATTCTACTGATCATGCTAGTGGTGACTTATATGGTTTGGAAATTACGCTTAGTCCCGGCTCTGTCGTCGGAGATCGTTTTTTATTAAAACCTCTGCAGCAAGCTGCCAGGGAATTGCAGATGGCTACAAATCGAGGAGAGGATATCGCTTTAGCTAGTCCAATTCGTGCTGCATTTGATCCATCGAATCTGGGGAATGCACAAGTTAATGCGATTACTGTAACCAATACTAATACCACGCCTAATTTCTTAGACAACGCGCCACTTACAGTCATCTATCAGGGCGTTGATACAATTACTGGTTTGGAAAACTTTGAAGTTTTTGATAATACGTTAACTTCACTCGGTACCGCTTCTTTTTCTACAAATAATTATAATAATGTGCTATCACAGATACCCACTACCCCTCCAGCAACACTGGCATCTGATTTAGGTTATGATTTCAGCCTCAATGGCGTACCTAAACCTGGTGATAGTTTCACGATTGAATTTAACTTAAATGGTTATAACGATAACCGGAATGGCTTAGAATTAGCGTCATTACAAAATGCCGAGACGACACGACGCAACGCGGTGACTGTACCCAATGCTTTAAATCAATATAGTTTTAATCAATCTTATGCCACTACAGTGGGTAATATTGGTGAGCGTACCAGGCAAGCACGAACTTCCGAGGAAGCTAACGCTGCTATACTTGAACAAACTACTATTTGGTTCGAATCGTTATCAGGAGTAAGCTTAGATGAGGAGGCTGCAAACTTGGTTAGGTTTCAACAAACCTATGCTGCGGCTGCGCGCATCTTGTCTACATCCCAAACAATATTTGATACCCTGCTACAGGCTGTGAGGTAGTGCTATGCGTTTAACATTTAATATGCAATTTAATCAAAGTCTTAGCGGTATTTTAAATGCTCAGCAAAAGATGAATAAAGCGGAAACGCAACTAAGCAAGCAAACCCGTATTTTGTCTCCGGCAGATGATCCGGCGGGTGCGGCAAAAGTGTTAAGCCTGGATCAGACTAAAGAGCAGGTTAACCAATTTCAGACCAACAGTGTTCTACTTAAAAACAATCTGGCGCTGCAAGAAACTGTATTAACCAGTATGCGTGGCAGCTATGACAGGGTTTCAGCCTTGGCGATAGCATCTGGTAATGGTACTTATACGATTGAGCAACGAAAAGCAGTCGCCTTTGAATTACAAAATATTCAAACTGAGCTACTCGATCTTATGAATACCAGTAATGCTGAAGGCAGTTATATTTTTGCTGGTTTCCAAGATAAAAGCCCTGCTTACGTAAAGGATCCTATTACTGGTGAATATCAATTTAGAGGTGATTCAGGTAACAAGGCATTGCAAATTTCACCTTCAATTAAATTAGCCGGTAACGATAGTGGTAAGTCAATTTTTGAAAACGTATTTAAACGTTTTGAGTTTGCCGTGACCTCAGCGCCAGCTAACGCTAATGTTAAGGTGCAAAATCAAACGGAGTTTAGTAATTTCTACTTAAATAACTTTGATAAACTCACACCTGCAAACAACCAATATAGCCTCGAAATTGATGCCTTAGGTAACTATGAGTTTTTACAAAATGGCACTAGTTTGACACCAGCAGCAACAGGCAGTTATGTCGCCGGCCAAGGTATCACTTTTAATGGTATAAGTTTTGGTTTAGATGTTGGCACTGCATTACCCACTCAGGTCGATTTCGAGCTACCACCACCAGAGCAAACGAATATTCTTAATACCTTGGAAAGTTTTATCGCGGCACTTAATAATCCTGCCATTAGTAATGATCAATTATCAACTGTATTAGCGGATACCTTACAAGAGGTTACTAAAACGGCCAATAATGTCGATAGTGCACTAGCTAATCTGGGGGGACGGTTAAATGTACTGGATAGTGTTTTTAACACTAATGAAGATCTGCTAATTGCAAACCAACAGTACAAAGCCGATATATCTGAAGTTGATTTAGCTGCCGCCTTGACGGAAATTAAGCGGCAAGAGTTTGCTTTGCAAGCGGTATCACAGACATTTTCAAAAGTTAACTCTACAACGTTATTTGATTTTATCCGCTAGATTAAGTGCAGACGACAAAGTCTGCACTTAATATTTTGATTTATCTAAGTAAAATTTCGAGCAAAAAAATTCTAAAGTTTCCCCGCTAAGCGCCGATAAATATTTAACACGGCAAGAAACAGGCAATACGCAGTTTAGTTTGCCTTAACAGGTTAAATAGCGAGGAATACATCATGGCTTTATTCGTAAACACCAATACATCTTCACTGAATGCACAACGTCAGATGATGAGCTCAGGTAACGCGTTAGACGTAGCATTTAAACGTTTATCATCAGGTTTCCGTATTAACAGTGCAGCTGATGATGCCGCAGGCTTACAAATTTCTAACCGTTTAACCAGTCAGATTAATGGCTTAGATCAAGCGTCACGTAATGCCAATGACGGTATCTCTTTAGCTCAGGTAGCTGAAGGAGCAATGGATGAAATTACAAACTCTTTGCAGCGCATGAGAACGCTTGCTGTTCAAGCACAAAATGGTATTAATTCTTTAACAGACCGCGGCGCGATACAAAAAGAAATCGCTCAACTTACCACTGAGATCAGCCGGATTGCTTCAACTACACGTTTTGGTGATCAGTTGTTGTTAAATGGTGGTACTGATAAAGGTTTTAATTTCTTAGTTGGTGCTAAAGGTGATGCTGACGAATATATTAAAGTTGGTTTATCTAGAACGGGTGGTTGGGGTGCAACGGGTTTAGGTATTAACACTATATCTGTATCGGGTGCCACAACAGCCGCTGCATCAGCTGCTTCAGGGTTAGCTATCACCGCCATCGACTTAGCTATCGCAGCCGTTGACGGGAAAAGAGCCGATATGGGTGCTGTGCAAAACCGGTTCCAGGCAACCATTCGAAATCTGACTAACGTATCAGAAAACGTCTCGGGTGCACGTGCACGGATCCGCGATACTGATTTTGCTAAGGAAACTGCAGAATTAACCCGTGCTCAGATTTTACAACAAACGAGCCAAACAGTATTGGCTCAGGCAAATCAGCGGCCACAAGCGGCACTAAGCTTACTGCAAGGTTAAGCTAAACCAGGCTGAGGCAACAGGGTTATTGCAGTAATCTTGGTTCTTGCCGGAATAGCTTCAGTGGAGTGACTCGCTTATAATAAGGCTGCCTTTGGGCAGCCTTATTACTTTCAAAATTAACCTCTAGTTCCCGCAATAAAATTCCTAATTTTTTTTCGAAATAATCCTAAAGTTCTGATTTACCCTGCCGATAACATAGTTAAGTCAAGTTGCAGCTTGGCCAGAAAAGCGGTAAAACCGTAATTTAAACATAGGTTTGCGATCTAATCAGATCAAAGACTAAGGAGTGACTCATGGCTTTATTTGTCAATACAAATACATCATCTCTGAATGCGCAGCGTCAGTTGATGAATTCAGGCGGTGCCTTGGATGTAGCGTTTAAACGCTTATCATCTGGCTTTAGAATTAACAGTGCTTCTGATGATGCTGCTGGCTTACAAATTTCTAACCGCTTAACCAGCCAGATTAATGGTTTGGACCAAGCGACTCGAAATGCCAATGACGGTATTTCGCTAGCTCAGGTTGCTGAAGGTGCGATGGAAGAAATTACTAACTCATTACAGCGGATGAGAACTTTGGCTGTTCAGTCGCAAAATGGTATTAACTCGCTTACTGACCGCGGTGCCTTGCAGAAAGAAATTCAAGCATTAAAAGTTGAAATCAGCCGTATTGCCCAAACAACCCGTTTTGGTGACCAGTTGCTGCTAAGCGGCGGTACCGATAAAGGCTTCAACTTTTTAGTTGGCGCAAAGGGTGAAGCATCAGAATATATTCAGGTTGGCTTATCCAGAACCAGTGGCTGGGGAGCAGCAGGTTTAAGTATTGCCAGCATTACAGTTTCTGGAGCTACTAATGCAGCGGCATCTGGTAATGCGGGCACAGCGATCACAGCAATAGATGCGGCCATAGCTTCTATTGATGAAAAGCGGGCCGATCTAGGTGCTATTCAGAACCGTTTTCAAGCGACAATCCGTAACTTGACTAACGTGTCTGAAAACGTATCTGGTGCACGTGCTCGGATCCGTGATACTGACTTTGCGAAAGAAACCGCCGAGTTAACTCGTGCGCAGATCCTGCAGCAAACGAGCCAAACGGTGTTAGCTCAGGCTAACCAGCGTCCGCAGGCGGCATTGTCATTATTAGGCTAATACGTTAGCTAAGCGCTAGATAAAGGTCTAACCTTTATCTAGCGCTTAATCATTTGCAAAGGGGTTATTTATGAATACTATACCCAATACAGCTGGAGTATCATTAAACCAGGTTAACGCAGAATATAAATTTGCGAATAACGAAACTACGCTTAAACCAGCAGTTTCGTCTGAATCGGTTCTACCGTCCCAGGTGCAAACTATACCCAGTACTGAACAAGTAACAGAAGCATTGAATGTTGTTAATAAAGCAGCGGTATTTGAGCAGCGTTCACTTAGCTTTATGATGGATGAGACCTCAGGTCGTTCAATTATCAAAGTAATGGATAAATCGACGGATCAGGTCATTCGACAAATTCCTTCAGAGGAATTACTTAAAGTTGCACAAGATATAAAACGGCTGCAAGAAGAAATGGGGCAGTCCCTAGGGTTCTTGATAGATCGTAAAGTGTAACCATATAACTATGAGGTGAGATATGTCTTCAATTAATTTTCTGGGTGCAGCTTCTGGCTTACCATTAGACCAGCTAGTGAGCACTTTTGTCGATGTTGAGCGCAAAACGAAAATGGCCCGCATCGAGAAGACAAAATCCACTTTGAATGCCTCTTTATCAGGTGTGGGGCAGCTACGTTCTGCGTTATCTGGCTTTTTAGACGCCGCAAAAAAGTTAAGTGGTGAAAGTTTAAAAGCGCGCGTCGTAACTCTTACTCAACCTGAAGAAGGTAAAACCTTCATTCAGGCCACAGCAAAAAACACCGCTTCTGCTGCGACTTTCGATATTAAAGTCAATCAATTGGCGAAAGGTAGCCGATTAGAGTCTGCCGATGGGGAGTTTGCTGATGCTAACGCAGTGGTATCGAACACCGCGGGGGAGATGACTTTCGAAGCGG
Organism: Alishewanella longhuensis; assembly: GCF_014653435.1. Lineage (GTDB taxonomy): Bacteria > Pseudomonadota > Gammaproteobacteria > Enterobacterales > Alteromonadaceae > Alishewanella > Alishewanella longhuensis. Next base: position 131,239 of record NZ_BNAO01000004.1, read on the forward strand.
GTGACAAATCTTTTACTGTTGCGGTTACTGCGGGTATGACCTTAAACGAACTTCGTCTGAAAATTAATGATTCGGCAGATAATTTTGGTGTAAACGCTAACATTCTTAATGTTGGTGGCGCAATTGGGACCAAGCTTGTTCTCACGTCAAATATTACTGGCGCAGGCAATGATTTAGTAGTTAGTAATAACAACGCTGAGCTTGACACTTTATCCACAGTGCCAACAGGCGCTACTCCTGGTTTAAGTTTAGCTGCTGTTGCTCAGGATGCGGTAATTGAACTTGATGGTATAGCGATTAGCAGTAGGACTAATACGTTTGAAAACGCAGTTCAGGATATCTCCATTACAGTTTTGAACGAGACGCCGACGGGAAAGAATGCCCAACTACAAGTGGCTACAGATAAAAAAGCTGCTGAAGATAATATTCAGAATTTCATCAAAAGCTATAATGCACTGGTTGACCAAGTGGGGAGTTTAACCAGAAATCGTATTATGGGCGCGGACGGCACTGTAACTCTAGAAAGCGGTGCTTTATCTGGTGACTCTTTACCCAGAAACATTCTAAATCAAATAAGAAGTATTTTTGGCGGTGCAGTAGATGGTGCGCCTGAGCAGCTTAATAGCCTGTATTCTATGGGTATTACCCTGAATAAAAGTGGTAAATTAGAGATTTCAACCAGCACTGAATTTAACAGTGAAACCGGCAAAATGCGTTTTGATAAAGCACTTAACGAAAATTATGATGATATATCCAAGCTGTTTGGTGGAGAAAATGGTTTAGTTAAGCAACTAGATTCATTAGTAACGGAATATACCAAGTCTGGAGGACTAATTGCTAATCGCCAGGAAAATTTACAATCCCGCTTAAGAGAAAATACTAAAGCTTCTGATGCAGCCAGCCGATATATAGTTAGTTTCGAAGACTCTCTACGTAAAAGGTATGCTGCGCTTGATACACTTCTTGGGCAGATGCAACGTCAACAAGCCAATGTTACAGCCGCTTTAGCGAGTCTTCCTGGCTTTGTAGTTAAAAAATCGACTTAAAGGGGTATCCAGATGAGTTATGGAATTAAAGCTTATAAATCTGTTGGTGTGAAGGACGATATTGCTGTTGCCGATCCGCACAGAATTATTCAACTGTTGATGCAAGGTGCTCTTGAGAATATGGCAAAAGCTAAAGGTGCAATAGAGCGCAAAGATTTTGCTGTGAAAGGTCAACTGGTAGGAAAAGCAATTACTATCATTAGTTCTTTACAATCTTGTCTTGATATGGAAAATGGTGGTGAAATTTCCGGTAACCTTTTTGATTTATATGATTTTATGCTTAATCACCTTACCATCGCTAGTAGAGATCTAGATATTAGTAAAATTGATGATGTAATATCTTTGCTTGCCACTATTAAAAGTGCTTGGGATAGCATACCAGTATCTGATCGTGAAGCAGGTTTTATGATGCAATCTAATCTTGAACAACGGATGGTGGTTGGGGCGTGAGTATCACCGCTTGTAAAGCAGATATTGTTGCTTTAATGGGGCAGGCGGAAATCTTAGTCAAGACTGATGATTTTGAACCTGCCGCGTTAAGTGAACTTTTTTTTCAGTTGGCACCATTATTAGATCGTATCGTAAAACTTGCCAATGAACATTCTGAGTTAGTTGACTTTATTCAAGAACAATTAATAATAATGAATAAAATCGAAACACAAGTATCTGAAAACAAGTTAAAAACGGCCAAGTCTCTTGCTGAGCTCAAGTCTTACCAAAATGCTACGAAAAATTACAATGATAATTTAAACTCAGGAGCTTAAATGTTCAATCTTCTGATTGACTACGTCTGTGATGATCATGAAAAACAGGCAGCCTTAGATGAAAAATGGCAAAATAAATTAGACCTAACACTTAAAGCTAACATCTCTTTCTTCAAGCAACAATATCCAACAATTTTTGACCTCTGTTCGCAAGCCTCCCATGAAGAGTTTAAAGTGTTCTGTACCAAAGATAATTACTTAAATATCTATAATACAAACACTAATAAAGTTTTATATATAAGCGAACCGTTAGTAGAAGCAACAGCGGAGGTTGCATCCTTTCTCACTGATGCACCTTTTTTTGAATTGGTAGACAAACAGCAACGCGGCGATTTACGTGTGGGAAAGCTCGAGGAAGATCCAGTAATATTTCTTTTTGGCATTGGCTCTGCAGATCATCTTTTAGCGTTAATTAACCGCTGTAATGTGAAAGTCTTAGTTATATACGAACCCGTTATTGAGTTTTTTAAATGTTCGCTAAGTTTATTTGACTGGGAGTCTTTTTTTTCTCTAGCGACAAAAAAGGGCACTTTGGTATCACTGCAGGTAGGTAACTCTGGCGCCAACATAACCACTGAGTTAACAGAATTAGTTTCGGCATTTCCCGAGACAGAGAAAGTTTATATCTATCGTCATTTAACCCATCCTGTAACGGATGAAGTCATTAATTTCTTACATGCCAATTCTGGCTGCAGAGAAATTTTACTTCAAAGTAAACCACAGTTTTTAGGTTACCACAGCGATGAGCTTTATGTCATGGAACGTGCTAAAGGCGTGCTGGGAAATAAGAAATATAAATATGTAACTAGCAACCAACTAAAAACTAATAATTTACTGGCATTTGAAAAATTTTACCCGAGCATATATAAAAATTTAGTGGGTTACAACCCGAAATCGTGGCATGTTGTTGAAGATGGGCAACACTTAAATATATTTTGCCAGAAAAGAAACGTACTGCTTTATCAGGATCCATATGAAAACTCAGAAACCATTAAAAACAGGTTTCTAAAGTATCCGCTTAGAAATGATATTATATTAAACCAAGGAAGTATTTCAAAATTTAGAGACTACACCCACTTTAAAGCAGTAATTAAGCTTCAACCTTATTTTAAAAGCTTCAATGATTCGCCTTTGTCAGAAAAGGACAAACTGGGTAATCTAGTTTTTGTTGGACTTTGCAGCGGTGTTCATTTAGAAGTAATCAATAAATTTTTTAATGTGGAAAATATCTTTATATTTGAAAGTAACTTGGATTTTTTCTACGCTAGTTTTTATTTTATTGATTGGTCAGAGATATTCGAGTCTGCTGAGGTATTAAATAAAAAAATCTACCTTAATGTAGGGGGCTCAGGTTTTGAATATTTTGATGATATAATGAACCAGTACTACATAAATGGCGAACATACGCTATCAGAAACGTACTTTATTCCTACCTTACATACTCCAAGTGCGACAGAGGCATTTAGAAAACTTTCTGATAATATGAAAGTCATCACTGCGATGGGAGAAAATTTTGATCATGTTCGGTATGGTCTCTCTCATACACTTAATAGCATTGCCAAAAACCATGGATTTCTGAAGAAAAGCAGGCACTCTGAGCAGATTAAAGCTATACAAAATACGCCGGTTTTTATTGTAGGTAGTGGCCCAAGTCTTGATAGTTCATATGAATATATTAAACTGCATCGTGACCATGTGATTTTAATCAGTTGCGGAACAGCCTTAAAATCGTTATACAAGTTAGGTATAACACCTGATATACATGCGGAAATAGAACAAAATAGAGCTACGTATTGCTGGATTAACCAAGTAAACGACCCTGAATGGTTAAAATCAATCTCATTATTATCTGTGAACGGTATACACCCTGAAACGGCAGACCTTTTTAAAAACGTTTTGTTAGCATTCAAATATGGTGAGGCGTCTACAGCTTTTTTCGTTAACGAGTTGGTTAAATGCTCAATTGAACCGGCTTTGTTAAAGTACTCCTATCCAACAGTTTCGAATCTAGCCGTAGACTTTTGCGGTGAAATTGGGTTCAAAAATATTTATCTATTTGGTGTCGATCTTGGATATAAAGACATCAATAATCACCACTCCAAATATTCTGCATATTACAAAGATGATGGGCAAGGAATATTAAACGCAACTAAAAAATTTGATGGTAAAATTATTGCTAAAGCAAACTTTGACGGATTTGTTTACACAAAACATGAGTTTAGCTTTTCTAAAGATGTATTAGAGCTCAGATTTTCTAAGTTACCAAAGGTAGTTAGTGTATACAACTGTAGTGACGGTGTATATCTGAATGGCTCTATACCTTTGCGTCCTGAAAACATCATAATTGAAGCTGTCGACTTGAGGGTAAATGAGGTTTTATCTGAGATTTTTGAAAAGTTTTTTTATCGAGATGAAGTTTCAAAATATACAGAGTTTTTAAGAGAGAAAATAGTTAAAACGAATGTTATACCTTTAACTAGTGCTCTATTAGGTAAATTAAATTATGTTTCTTCAGTAGAGGACGCTAGAAAATTAATTGACGAGCAATGGAAAACGTTACTTGATTCACACAACCCAACAGAAACGCTTTCTTTTTATCTATTTTGCAATAGCGTTACCTATATGTTGTCTGTCTTCACAAGAGTTTTAGCTGATGCTGAAAATGAGAAGAATTTTTTGGACACATTTAATAAAATTATCGACATATGGCGATGTTACTTGCAAGAGGCGCAGGAGAGTTATTCTCTTGAACCCTTAGCTTTTTGCGCTGTTAATGTAAATAGAATGTTTTGATGTGCGTAAGTTTTGCGAGGCGCCATGGACAACTTTTAGGCTTACGCCCTAGGTAATTTATGCTTATTAAAGAACTCAATAAAATTTGTTATGTCGCACCTGCAAATCCAGCAGGGCGACAGTTGCTAGCACAATTAAATATTGAAGGCATAATGACACGTGGAATAGTGGACAATCTTAAATCTGATCCGGGTATAGCTTGTTTAGATATCCCATTAAAGGACGATTGTATTATCATTGTTGCCAGTGGCGTCGCTCAGTTTAATATTGCTATGGGGTTGATGAACCGAGGCGTTAAGTCAAAGCAAATTTTTTTACAAATAGAAAAAACCTTGCAGGTTAAACCTTACCGACCACTTAGTATTTATTTTAAGAACTGCTATTTTAAATTTAAGTGCTTACTCGTAAATTGTGGTATGAAATTTTTTACTACAAAATATGTAGTTTATTACGCCGAAAATTTTATTGATACCAATTTATTACTGCAGTTTCTGGCACATCAACGTGAAAAAGACGATGAGGCTATTTTAATATGCAGGAAGATGACTCGACAGCCTGCGCTGGAAAAGAAATTAGGTTATATGATTGAAAAGCATACCATTTTAGCTTTTTATTACCTTTGTAGAGCCCGAGTTATCGTTATTGATCACGAGTATACTTCAGACTTATTCAGGTTAATCCGGACTAGCAGAGCCGTAGTACAGCTTTGGCACGGCTTGCCTTATAAATTAATTTCTGGAAACAAGCACTACATCAGTAAGCCCGATGAGGTTTTTATATCGAGCTCTGCTTGGTACAACGATAATATTTTTAATCGTTTGTTTTTGGCCGAAAATTTTAGAGATTTCGGTTATGCAAGGAATGATATTTTTCTACAGTCAGCAGATAAGGATGAATTGATTAATGCGGTATCACTTAAAAAGTTAAAAGACACCATAGATAGCACAGGGCAACTATGGGTGTATATGCCAACATATCGTGATAATGAAAGCAGTATTAATTTAGATCTATCCCGCCTGAATGTATTGTGTGATAAATACAACAGAAGTTTGATTTTGAAGTTACATCCTTTTGTATTGCGGGTTTTAGCTTCACAATTTGATTTCACAGAGGACGATGAAGAACTGGTAATATTTAACCCGTTTTCTAATATCTATCTTTATCCAAGCGGCATGAATATTTATCCTTGGTTGGCTCAGAGCGAAGTTTTGATCACCGATTTTTCTTCTGTGGCGACAGACTATTTATTACATGATCGTCCAATATTTTACTATCAGTATGACAAAGATGAGTACTTCGATGTCCGTGGCAGCTTCTTAGTTAATGACGACTATTATTATGCGGGGCCTGTTGCGACAGATTTTGAGATGCTATTGCAGCTGCTTGAGGATTATGCGAAGAACGGTGATCACTGGCAAGCAGCCCGTAGCATGTTGAAACAGCGTTTAGGGCTGACCGAACAGCTAGCAACGCCAGCTATCTATCAACAGATCAAATCATTAGCAGAATAACTCTACTGCCCGGCTAGGTAGTCAATAAGATGCTGTTGCCAGCCGTGTCGTTGGCATTCTTGTCGCAGCATAAGGTAACTATCTCGTGAGCAAATAATGATCCCTTGGTTTTCTTTTACGTCAACATTGTTAGGTTGCAAGCAAGTATATTCTAGATAACGCTCGTTCAGACTCGCGTTAGAATCAATGATGCCTGCAATTTCCACTCTCAGGCTTCGCAACATATGTAACCAGTAGCGACACCAGATCCCCTTTCCCCATAACCATATTGCAGATTTATCGTCAGCCATTTTTAAGGCGTGCGCTAGAACAGGACCATCAAATTGTTGTACTGCAAAGGCGGTACTGTCAGTGCGCAGCCCATAAGCGGGGGCGCAAAGTTCACTGCTAGCAGTAAAGTTTGGACATAAGTCTTTTAATAATGCCCACCAAGCTCGTTCGGTAACACAACAAGCGGTGTCCAGGCGTTGAGCAATAGCGTAACCAAGTTTTTGTGCCCGAGCAGATGAGGCAGGTAAACAAAATTGCGGTGCAAAGGGCGTAAAAAGCTTTAAGCATTGAGCATAATTATCAGATTGCATCGCTAACTCAGCCAGGCTATGTAAAGCTGTTATTTTTAACTGATCATTGAGTTTGTGTTGCAAAATGAGCTGTTGTAGATAGTGCACTAAGATACCGATATAAGCGTTAAAATGGTTTGCCATATCGGTTGAACGGCTCTTTGGCAGTTTGTAGTAGATCACACCGATTTGATGCCAAGTTATTACCTCTATACCTTTTAACGCCAGTTTCCAATGAAAGTCATAATCCTCTAATGCGAGCACGGTATTCGAACTGCAGTCAAAGCCACCAATATCTCTCACGGTGTCCGTTGGGTATAAACCTGCATGAAGAGGCGCCACGTTCCCCATAATAATGCCTTGTAGAAATTGGTCAAATTTCGGTACTCCCTCGATAGACTGTGTCCCTTTTACCAGGCGGTAGCCACTAAAGCATATATGTCTGGGTAAATTGGCTAACAGCTGTACTTGATGGAGTATACAATGCGGTAAAAGCTCATCATCGGCATCTAAAAATTTGATAAAACTCCCTTTTGCATAACGCAACCCATGATTGCGTGCCTCAGCAACGCCAGTGTTATGCTGCTGAATTACACGTACGCGATTATCGGGATTGCCCAATTCAGTTGGGTATTGTATAGCCGGGGTAGAGCCATCATCGACAACAATAATATCCAGATGAGAATAGCTTTGTTGTAGGCAACTTCGCAAAGCACGTGCAAGTAATGCCTGTTGATTAAAACAAGGTATAACGATGGTCACGATTATAGGGTTATGGCTTATTGTCATTTGTCACCCGCCTGCAGGGAAAAGTAATGCTGCAGAAATAATTCAAGATTGACTAGCATCCAAATTAACATTGGCTGTTGTGATATAGGTGCTGCTTTTTCTGACGCTAACAATTTTAATAGTGGGTCTCTGTGTATTAGACCTTTGTTAACCATTAAACCATCAGGAAGAATATCTGTAGCAAGTTTATGCAGTGGTTTGCGCAACTCCCCTGCTAAGGGGACCGGAAAACCCAATTTGCGTCGATAAAGGATTTTTGTGCTTAATTCATTGGCAAAAGCATGTTTTAAAACTGCTTTTGGAGTATCAAATTGTTCTGAGATAGCATCACCACAATAATCCCATGCCAGTTGCCGGCTTTGCATAGATTGCCAAGCTAACTTTACTGTGATGGGGAGCGAAAATGCCAGCTCAACCAAACGGTGGTCTACGAAAGGGACTCTTGCCTCAACACCTGTTGCCATAGTGGTCGCATCTACTCGCTGTAATAGCCCAGGAAGATGCAGGTGCTCGAAACAATATAACATTTTACTGGCATAGTCAGCTTGAGGGCATTCATCAAAAACCTGTTGAAATTGTTGGGTCAGTTGGTTTTGAAACGATTCTTCGGTTAGTGAACTAGTAAATAAGCCCGGCTGTTTTTGTAAATCTTGATAGCGATATAAATACAAAAAGTGCGCTAATTCAGAAGTGAACTCTTTGTTACCATAACGCTTAAATAGCTGTTGCCCTAATGCAGAATCTTTAGCGATTTTTCCTTGATGAAGTAAGTTTAGCTTGGCATAATCATCGGCGCTGCGGAATAAACGGCCATAGCCTGCAAAAATCTCATCAGCACCTTCGCCAGACAATACTACTGTAATGCTATTTTTCAATTGCTTTGACATCAGATACAGTGGAACTTCATTAGGCACACCCAGTGGCGCATCCTTTATACTGATAAGGTGTTGCATATTGCTAAGGTAATCATTACTGCTCAGCAGGATCTGGGTGTGTTCTGTGTGATACCTTGCAGCAACTTCTGCAGCATATTCAAATTCATTAAAACCACTCTCACTAAAACCGACAGAAAACGTTTTGATTGCAGTTTTACTCGTGCTAGCCATCGCTGCGACTACAGCACTGGAATCAACTCCACCAGACAAATATGCACCGACTGGAACATCAGCAATCATGCGTAGGTCAATGGCTGACTGAAACTGTGCGCGTACTTGTGTACTTGCTTGCCCTAAATCAATAGGGGCGGGCGCTGCGGGGATGTGAGCAGCCAAACAATAGTAACGCTGTAAATGACAGTCCCCATCTTTTGTTCGATGCAAGATGTGACCTGGCGGCAAGGGAGTTATTTCATTAAAAAAACTGTTTTTTGTTAAGGGGTAGCGAAAAGAAAAGTAAGCATTAACTGCAAGTAAATCAAGCGTGGCGGCTTCAGGCATTAGCGATAATAAGGATTTAGCTTCAGAGGCAAAACCAAAGTGATTATTTTTTTGATAAATAAATAAGGGTTTAATCCCAAAACGATCACGGGCTAAAGTTAAACTGCCACTTCTGTGGCAATAAATGGCGAAGGCAAACATACCAATAAAATGTTGTAATGCCTCAGAGCCCCAGTAATCCCAAGCATTAATAAGTACCTCGGTATCGCTTTCAGTATGAAAACGGTAGCCAGCACCAGCTAATTGTAACTTTAATTCAAGGTAGTTATAAATCTCGCCGTTAAATACCACGGTATAGCGGCCTTCAGCAGCAGTCATAGGCTGTTTGGCATGAGGTTTTAAATCAATAATACTGAGCCGACGATGACCCAATTGTAAGTTATGCTCCAGCTTTTGATAGCCCCAGTCATCTGGGCCTCGATGTTGCTGCATATGCAAGGCGGTAAGAAAGTCTTGTTGTGATGTCTCACCATACCAGCCAAGAATACCGCACATCAGTGTTTACCTCTAAAGCTCATCATTTCTTAATTTTACCAGCACGTCGTTGATTAAGGTTGACGAAGTTCCTTTGGTATAAGGGAAATAGACAATTCGAACACCGACACTAGTAAATTGATGTTCAATGTCTTGCCATTTTTCGCTTTGAAACCAATCATCGCCAACAAAGATCACATCAAACTTCAATTTTTCCCATGCTGCGAACTTATCCATACTCTCTTGTGGGACAACCGCATCAACATACTCGATGGCCCTTACAATCTCCATGCGTTCTTCAAAATTAATAACGGCCTTTTTATTTTTGTAGGCGACTAAATCGTCAGTGGTAATGCCAACTATCAGCTTGTCACACATAGCCTTAGCGTTACGCAGCAGGTTTAAATGGCCAATGTGAAATAAGTCGAAGACACCTGTGGTATAACCAATAATCATTTTTCAACCCGAAATTGCTTTATTTAACATTATCTATAGCTTAGCTGTATTCTTGAGTCTACTCTATGAATAAGTTAACTTAATAAAAAAGTTGACGTTGACTTTTTACTATCGATAACGATGGTGATGACCTAAATTTTAAGGTATGGCTAATTATGACATTAGGGAATTTGACTAATCCCTTCATTTCTTTGGTAATTCCAACCAGAAATCGCCCCGAGCTGGTTGAGTATTGTCTGGCGTGTATTGCAGCCCAAACGTGCACGGATTTTGAAGTCATTTTATCTGATAACGGAACTGACCGTTTATGCGAACAGCAATTTCAACTATATCGGCATGACAAGCGGTTTAAGTATGTACGCCCATCTGCTGATTTAAATATGTGTGATCATTGGCAATTCGCGGTGTCCTTCGCTCAGGGGGAGTATGTAACGATTCTTAGCGAGAAATTTATGTTACGGCCTGACGCCGTTTTGCTACTTTCGCAAATGGCCAAGCAATACCAAGCGGATATCTTTAGTTGGCAGTTTGAGCGCTATGAGGCCAACGGAAATGACATATCTAAAGGTCATTATCATCCGTTAATGAAGCCGGTTGCACCAAGTTATTACAGCACGGTTGACGAGTTAAAACGACGACTGAATTTTGCTACTCCGACGTTTTGTCGTCAATTTCGCCATAAAACTAGCTACGGAAAAATGTATTCCGGGTGCGTAAAACGCAGTGTTCTACTTAGAGCACAGGCACATTTTGGTAGCGTGTTTCAGCCTTATAGCCCAGACTATACTTCAATGATTGCCTTGCTAAATGAAAGTGAGCTAGCGATAGATGTCGGTCAAAGTTTGATGGTGGTGGTTTTTGGCTCTCAGATTTCCACCGGGGAAGCGACCAAATCGTCGGTACAGGTGGCGGTTGATTATTGTTCAGAGTATAAACATATCATTGAGGACTTTACCCAGAGAACATTGTTCGATGGTGCCTGGGTCGGTCACAACAGCTTTATTGCTTATGACTATCACTTAATGTGTAAACAAGCGACCTATGGTCCTTTATCCGAGCAGTCAGTTAATCGAGCTAATTTACTTAGTTGGTTAATGACAGATATTAACGATATATCGGATTGGGGAAACTATGATGAATCAGCGTTCAAAGCTGCAATCGATTTTCATCTTTCACAATTTGAACCAGCTGAGCAGACAGAGATCTTACGCCGGGCTAAAGAGTTTGAGCATAATAAGCCTTGTTCTAGGGAAATTTATCACTCAGGTTTAGCTAAGTTAATAGATATGCCACCTAATCTGACAGCTGAGGCCTTAGCTCAAATGCACTGGTGTGATGGCATTGCGCCAGCTAGAAAAAATGTACTTAACCAGGATGAGGGGATACTGGCAGCCGTCGATTACTGCTATCGATACAATGCAAGTAGTTGTAAATTGTTGAATATTAAATTATCCAGCATAGAAAATGTTTGAGGTATTGCAAGACATTACAGAGCTATCGCAGTGGTCTACGCAACAGCCGGTGATACCCAGGCTGGGTTTTTTGCTGTTCCCATCAGCAGTATCTAGCCAGTTAACCGATTTTATCGCAGAATGTTGTGCCTATGCTAATGGCGGTGTCCGCTGCTGTGTTGTTTATGCGAACATGGAGCTTACAGCGGTATTAGAACAGCTGGTGGATATGTCGGTAACAATATTGCCTTTGTCGCTGCTACAACAGCACAGCGCTTTACAAGGCAATTGTGCTCTGGATATGTTATTTATTCAGGAAAGCTATTTTGCGCCTGAGCTAACATTGCCCAAAAATTTAGTTAGGGTGGGCTTACCGCACGGTACTGATATTCCGATAAAGAAAACGCTAACCACATATGGTGGCATATTGGAATTTGATTATGTGCTGGCGATCTCTTCCTACCCGGCAATGGATGACCAGGCGTTTTATCACGAATACCCACTGCCGCTGCGAAGCCACCAGCGGCCATATTGTTGTGTCATTCCTTTTGGTATGCCGAAGTTTGACCGGTTTTTGCGTCAGTGCAGACTGGCAGGTAAACCTGATAGTATTATTTTTCATCTTTCGAACCTACGTATCGAAAGACCAGATGTTGTCGCGCTCAGTGCACATCTGCTGCCTCTGATACTGCAAGCTTTTCCCCATTACAGGGTTATTTTCAGGCCATTCCCTGCTGATCTAGCGCACCCTGACGTCAGAGCATTAATTGATATTGGTCAAGGCTTTGATAATTTTATTGTTAGTGACAGCCCTTCTTATATTAATGACTACGCGCGCGGTTCAGTTATGTTGTGCTTTCGCGACTACTCTGAACATTTGTTTGCACAGGCAACAGGTCGGCCGGTTCTGCTGGTGGACGAAGAGTCAGATCAATTGTTGACTAAGATTGAGCTGGCGTTGTCAGATAAGAGTTTAAATACTAATAAGCCGCGAGTATTTAACCCCGGAAACTCGGTAGGCTACCTGCTAAGCCAACTTGATTTCATGCTGACTGCTAAAACACACCCTGAGTGGCAATATTTTCAACTTAGCATGAAGGACAGTGAGGCAGATATTGCTGTGTTAATCCAGCGTCATCTTAGTGGCAGCTCTCCTTTTCATAAGTTGGCGCTGGCAGCACTAACAAAATTTCCAGACCAGTTTCGCTATGTGTTGGCAGTAGTTGTCTCGCTAAGTCGTGCGCCATTGCTGGCAAACCAGCAGTTAGCTCAACTGTACTGGCAAAAAGCAGTTGACGTGCTAACCAGCTGGCTGGCAATTCGTCAAATTGACAAGCCGCAATTAACCTTGTTAGCGTGCTATCTGGCGCAGGCAAATCAAGCGTGCCAACGCTATTTGTGTTATCCGAAGCAATGTAGTGAGGCTTATCGAGCCTTTAGTCTCAGATTGGCGAGGGCATTAAAAACGGTGAAACCACTTACCGTCATGTCTAGGAACTTTCGTCACGCACAGAGTAGTACAACCTTATTATCCGGCGGAGATGTACAACTCTACGGTGCCGGAGAACTGGGACAACGATATGCTCTAAATAGTCGATTCAGAGAGATTTTTAATATTGTCAACTGGGTAGACCAAAGTGAGCGGATGCAAGGGCAAAGATTAGCGGACGTAACGATTTCAGCGCCGAGTACGCTAAGTCAATTTAATGCTCCGGTACTGGTATGCTCGGTTGCCTATGCTGAAGAGATATACTGCTATCTCACAACACAATTAGGCCTGCAGCACGATATCTATTTCGTTGAATAACTGGCCTGATATATGCTATCGACTGTAGATAATTGATCTGGCGTCAAAAAATCAGCTGCATGCAGCTGCCTTTGCTGCAGATGGGTACAGTATGAAGGATATCTTATGACAAAAGCCGTGATACTGGCCGGGGGGTTAGGCACCCGTATCAGCGAAGAATCGCATTTAAAGCCTAAACCAATGATTGAAATAGGTGGTAAACCCATCCTCTGGCATATTATGAAAATCTATTCGGCGCATGGCATCAATGATTTTGTTATCTGTCTGGGGTACAAGGGCTACATTATCAAAGAATACTTTGCCAACTACTTTTTGCATATGTCTGATGTTACTTTTGATATGCGCTCTAACAAAATGGAAGTGCATGAAAAGCACGTGGAACCCTGGCGCGTAACCTTGGTAGATACCGGCGAAAACAGCATGACCGGTGGTCGTTTGCGCCGGGTGAAAGATTATGTTGGTGATGAAACTTTCTGCTTTACCTATGGTGATGGTGTAGCTGATATCAATATTAAGCAGGCATTACAACAGCATAAAATAGCCGGTAAAACGGCTACTGTCAGTGCTATTCAGCCACCCGGGCGCTATGGTGCGTTAAATATTAATAATGGCTTGGTACAACAGTTTCAGGAAAAACCGGCAGGTGATGGTGCCTGGATCAACGGGGGTTTTTTTGTATTGGAACCTTCAGTCTTTGACTACCTGCACCAGGACAGCGATAGCTTTGAAGGTCGGCCACTGATGCAATTGGCTGAGCAAGGCCAGCTGAACGCTTATCAGCATGAAGGGTTTTGGCAAGCAATGGATACTTTACGCGATAAAAATCAGCTTGAGGCGCTTTGGCAATCTGGTGAGGCGCCATGGAAGATTTGGTAGAATCCTGTTTTAACGGTACCTTTGCCAGCAAACGCGTACTGCTAACCGGGCATACTGGCTTTAAAGGCAGTTGGTTAGCATTGTGGTTGCAACAGCTTGGTGCAGAGGTAACCGGCTTAAGCTTGGCACCCGATACTGAACCTGCCCATTGGTCTTTTCTTAATCTTACCGGCCAGCACTTTGCACAGGATGTCTGTGACGCTGGCGCCGTTAGAGAAATAGTGGACAAAGTCAAACCGGAACTGGTATTGCATCTTGCCGCGCAACCGTTGGTGCGGCAATCCTACACTGATCCGATAACGACCTGGCAAACCAATGTTATGGGTACCGTTAATGTACTGGAGGCTTGTCGTTTACAACGCTCAGTGCGCGCTGTTATTGCGGTTACCACTGACAAGGTCTATGACAATACGGAAACGGGCATTGCTTTTACCGAGCAACAACCGTTGGGCGGCCATGATCCTTACAGCGCCTCAAAAGCGGCCTGTGAATTAGTGGTACAAAGTTATCGCCGCAGCTTTTTTGCATCAGGTGGGCCCTTGCTCGCTAGCGCCAGGGCTGGCAATGTTATCGGTGGTGGTGACTGGGCTGCCGAAAGGCTGATCCCCGATGTTGTCAGGGCTTGTCACGCCAGCTCAGCTTTAGTTATTCGCTCGCCCAACGCTGTGCGGCCCTGGCAGCATGTGTTGGATTCCTTGTCGGGTTATTTGCTGCTAGCAGCAGAGTTGCTCCGCGGCAGGCAAGAGCTGGCCTGTAGCTGGAATTTTGGTCCGGCGCAATCAGACAGCAAAACAGTGCTCGATGTATTGACACTAATGCAGCACCATTGGCCAGAGCTATGCTGGCAAAGCGACAATACGCCAGCGCAATGGCATGAAGCTGGCCTGCTGCGGCTTGATACCAGCAAAGCTGGACAGCTGCTACAGTGGCAACCTATATGGAATGTGTCGCAAGCCGCTGAGAAGACGGCACTCTGGTACCAGGCATTCTATCAACAGCAACAATTACTGACACAACAACAACTGCAAAATTATATCGCCGACGCCCGGCATCAGGGTGCCGTATGGACAAACTAAGCCGGCAAAGCACCAAGCTTGCGGGTGTTGAACTGATCACGTCACTGCGACATAGCGATAGCCGGGGTAGTTTTAGCCGCTGGTTTTGCCAACAAGAGCTGGCATCGTTACTGCCAAGGCAACAGATTGTGCAAATAAATCATTCTATCAGCAGCAAACAGGGCACCGTTCGTGGTATGCATTTTCAGTATCCGCCCTACGCTGAGTATAAGCTGGTGCGCTGTATTGTCGGCCGGGTGTTTGACGTGGTAATAGACTTACGAGCGGGGTCTGCCAGCTTTATGCAACATATAAGTGTGGAGCTGTCGCCGGAGCAAAACACTATGTTGTTAATACCGCCCGGCTGTGCTCATGGCTTTCAGAGCCTGACCGATAATGCTGAATTGCTATATCTGCACAGTGCTTTTTATACGCCGGACGCTGAAGGCGGTCTGCGTTTTGATGATCCTGCGCTTAAGATTGACTGGCCTTTGCCGATAAGCTGTGTATCCGAGCGCGATGCGCAGCTACCTTTGTTAAACCAACATTTTTCTGGACTTAAATTATGAATTGTCGGCATTGCCAGCATCAATTAACGCTGCCACTGGTTGACCTTGGTGTTATGCCACCATCAAATGCTTATCTTAGCCAAGCAGATTTAAGTGCCAATGAAGCCTGTTATCCGCTTAAAGTATGGGTTTGTCAGCATTGTTGGTTGGTTCAGACTGAAGATTTCACCAGAGCCGATGAACTTTTTACGGCAGATTATGCTTATTTTTCATCAACTTCGGCCAGCTGGCTGGCGCATGCTAAAGACTTTGCTGATGTCAGTGTAAAAAAACTTGCCTTGGATAAGCAGAGTTTTGTGGTGGAGCTGGCCTCTAACGATGGTTATCTGCTGAAAAACTATGTCGCAGCAGGCATTCCGTGCCTTGGCGTTGAACCGACAGCCGCCACGGCTGCTGCAGCGCGCGAGCTTGGTATTGAAGTTGTTTCTGCGTTTTTTGGTGCGCAAAAAGCGACTGAGCTAGTGCAGGATTACCGCCAAGCAGATTTAATCGTAGCGAATAATGTCTTGGCTCATGTACCCGATATTAACGATTTTGTAGCCGGCATCGCCCGGCTACTGGCGCCTGAAGGCACTGTTAGTATAGAGTTTCCGCATTTGCTCAATCTACTGGAGCTATGCCAGTTCGACACTATTTACCATGAGCATTATTCTTATTTATCCTTGTATACGGTGCAGCGTATTTTTGCCGTTGCAGGGCTGCGCATTGTTGATGTTGAAGTACTGAGCACTCACGGAGGCAGCTTACGAGTTTGGCTATGTCATCAGCATAGCCAACAGTTGGCTACGGCTGCGGTAGGCAAGGTATTGCAACAAGAACGACAGGCCGGCTTGCAAAGTGCTGACGCTTACAGTGGTTTTCAGTCGCGGGTCGATAATGTCGCCGCACAATTAAAAAGTTTCTTAACAGAGTGCCAGCAAAGTGGTAAGAAAGTGGTCGCCTATGGCGCGGCGGCCAAAGGTAACACACTGCTTAACTATGCGGGTATAGAATGTGAACTGTTGGCTGTAGTGGCGGATGCTGCGCCCTCCAAGCAGGGCAAGTTTTTGCCAGGCAGTCATGTACCTATAGTGCCTCCGGCTCGGTTGGCAGATCTGAAACCCGATTATGTGCTGATCCTGCCGTGGAATATTAGTCGCGAGATAATTTCTCAACTCCAACAGTTGCTTGCGAAAGGTACTAAATTTGTCACTGCAATACCGGAACTTAGAATTTTATGAACAGTAAAATTGCCTATACCAAGCCCTCTATTACTGAACTGGAAATTCGTTATGTCACTGATGCTGTTACACATGGTTGGGGTGAGCAGTGTTATCAATATATAGAGCGATTGGAGCAGCAATTTGCCAGCTACATAGGTACTAAATATGCTGTTGCTACCTCAAGTTGCACAGGTGCTTTGCATATGGGGTTGGCGGCATTAGGTATTGGGCCTGGTGATGAAGTTATTTTGGCTGATACAAACTGGATAGCCAGCGTTGCACCTGTAGTGTATTTAGGCGCAAAACCGGTGTTTGTTGACATTCTGCCAGACAGCTGGTGCCTGGACCCTACAGCTGTTGAGCGCGCTATAACAGCTAATACCAAAGCTATTATTGCCGTTCATTTATACGGCAATCTGTGTGAAATGGCACGATTGCAGGCGTTAGCAACAAAACACGGCCTGGCTTTAATCGAGGATGCCGCAGAAGCACTGGGTTCTGAATATCATGGGCAGAAAGCTGGCGGTATCGCTGATTTTGGTGTGTTTTCTTTTCATGGCACGAAAACGATGACAACTGGTGAAGGGGGAATTTTTATTACCAATAATGCGACGCTTTATGAAAAAGTGCTGACATTAAGTAACCATGGCCGAAAGCGTGGTCAAACGAAACAATTCTGGCCAGACGAACTGGGTTACAAGTACAAAATGTCCAATATTCAGGCAGCGCTTGGCTGTGCACAACTGGAACGAATTGATGAATTGGTAAGCGCCAAACGCGCAGTTTTTGCCAGATACCGGGAGATTTTGGCGCAGTGTTCTGAGCTGACACTTAATCCTGAGCCTGAAGGAACTATTAATTCTGCTTGGATGCCGACCGCGGTATTTTCTAAAGAAAGTCGAATAACCAGAGACCAATTACAGCTGGCTTTTTCTGCAGAGAACATTGATGCCAGAGTGTTTTTTTGGCCGCTAAGCAGTCTTGCTATGTTCAAAAATTCAACAGAAGTAGGTCAAGCAAAATTGTCATATGATA
The DNA here is from genome assembly GCF_014653435.1 of Alishewanella longhuensis. GTDB lineage: Bacteria > Pseudomonadota > Gammaproteobacteria > Enterobacterales > Alteromonadaceae > Alishewanella > Alishewanella longhuensis. Next base: position 149,063 of record NZ_BNAO01000004.1, read on the forward strand.
TTTGCCAGCGTGCTATTAATTTACCCAGTTTTGTTGGGATCAAAGATACTGAAATTAATAGAGTATGCGATGTCATCTTCAATCTCATCGCTGAAAATAAGTCTGACAAGACGGATGTCGCCAGAGGAATGTAAAATGGGCTCTATCTCCGAAAAAATGGAAGAACATTATAAACAGACTTTTGAAAAGCACGGGGCAACCAGTCTGGGAGTTGATTGGGGCGCAGTATCTGCAGATCACCAGCTCAGGTTGCAAAAAATGCTGTCAGTTTTGTTAGAAGGCCATGAAGATGCAACTGTTCTGGATGTGGGTTGTGGATTTGGTAGCTTGTATGATCTTATAGTCAAGAATGACATTTCATTGCGATACAGTGGCGTGGACCTCTGTGAAAATATGATTAACTATGCGAAAAAGCAACACCCCAATTGCGAGTGGATAAATGGTGATTTTTTGTCACTTAACTCTGAACATGGTACGTACGACTATGTAGTGTGTAATGGCATTCTTACTCAAAAACTTGTCGTCGGACAAAAAGAAATGGATTCTTTCGCTAAAGAATTAATAAAAAAGATGTTTTCAATGTGCAACGTTGGTGTTGCATTTAATATTATGACAACGCATGCAAATTATTTTACCGAAAATCTATATTATCGAAACCCGGCAGAACTGCTGGGTTGGATCATGTCTGAGTTAACTGGCAAGGTGAAGCTGGATCATTCCTATCCGCTTTTTGAATATACCTTATATTTGTACAAGGAAGATTTTCCTTTAATGTCGTATGGGGCCCATAGAACATTGAAGGGGGAAGTGTGAAGGTAGGCATCATCTGCTCTAGCGGTGGTTCAGTCATTCATTACGCTGCGGAGATATGGCGCGGTTTAGGGAGAGATCTGGAGTGTTTTATTGTTACCGATAGGCTTTGTGGTGCTGAAAGTGGCCTGAATTTGAGGCGAAAACATATTCGAATTAATGAGACTGTATCAGAAAAGTTCAGCAAGCAATCTGCTCAGTGGTTTGTTGAGAACGAAGTGAAGTCCTGTCTGTTATTATTTAGTCGAATTGTTTCCTCAGAATTATATGGTGTTATTGATACGGTAAATATACATCCTTCTTTGCTGCCTGCTTATAAAGGATTTAAAGCTGTTGAAAGAGCGTTCAATTCTGGTGATCAAATTTTAGGTGCTACTTTGCATAAGGCAAATGATGATGTTGACAATGGACCGATTTTGGCTCAGTCCTGCAATGAGATGACGGGTGTTGATTTATTGACTGATTGGCATAGGGTATCATTTGCTCAGAAGGTTTATTTAACGTTAGTTTGGTTGGAGTTAGTTAGAAACCCAATTCAGCCTTCAGTGCTACTTAGATTAGACACTGCCCGAGCATTTGACGACTTTATTAATAAAGAGGGGATAATATGGAAACCACTACCTGTAAAGTAGTGATTTCTCAGCCTATGTATTTTCCTTGGCCGGGAATGTTAGAGCAAATCCATCTTGCTGACCGTTTTGTATTTTATTCTGATGTTCAATTTGCTCGGGGCTTTTATAACAGGGTGCAGGTTAAAACTACTGCAGGGTGTGTATGGATGACTGTGCCTCTTGCAGAGCAACATAGAGGACAATTGATATCTGAAGTTAAGGTTGATTACCGAAAAAATTGGCAGTCTGATCATCTGAATTTGTTAAAGGAATCTTTTCGCAAATCCCCTTTTGCTGAGGATGCTATAGCGTTATGTGAGCATGTTTGGTCGGCTGGCCATCTCACTCTTGGTGAACTGGCCAAGAGTTCAATGCAAGTGTTGTCAGATTATTTTGACTTAACTGCTTCAACTCATTTCTGTGATTCAGCTCAGACGGGTATTTCAGGGAAAAGTACACAAAGATTGATTGATCTGGCGGGTTCATTTAATGCTAAAACATATATTACCGGTCATGGCGCAGCTAAGTATATGAATCACGAAGCTTTTGAGAAAGCTGGCATCGATGTAGTATATATGAAGTATCAATGTAGACCTTATCCTCAACCATGGGGAGCTTTTACTCCTTTTGTTACGAGTCTTGATTTGGTAGCTAATGCTGGCAAGGCAGGGAGAGAGTTGCTTTGTTCAGGATATATCAGTTGGAGGGAATTTTTACATGAACGAACACGATAAGTTTCAACAGGAAGTATTAGAAAACATCACAAGCTTGAGCAACGATGCAGATCTTCAGGCGTTATCCCGTATCTGGATTCGGGAAATTGCCCCGCATAAGTGGTCATATAATTTTAGCTGGCTTGGCAGACCTGCCATTCAGTTTCCAAATGATGCTTGGGCATTACAGGAAATTGTTTGGAAAGTTAAACCCGATTTAATCATAGAAACCGGTATCGCTCATGGCGGTTCTTTAATGATCAGTGCATCTTTATTGGCATTGTTAGATTACACGGATGCAGTAGAGTCAGGACAAGTATTAGATCCGAAAAGCAGTCGGCGTAAAGTTATTGGTATTGATATAGATATACGTGAGCATAACAGGGATGCTATTGAGCGGCATCCATTAGCGCATAAAATTCAGATGTTTCAGGGTTCAAGTATTGATCCAGAAACTATTAAAAAGGTAAAAGAAGCGGCAAAGGGATATCAGCGAGTGCTTGTTTGCCTGGATTCAAATCATACATACGAGCATGTGTTGTCCGAATTAAACGCATATGCTCCTTTAGTGAGCTCTGGCAGCTATTGCATAGTCTATGACACTATAATTGAAGATATGCCTGCCCAACTGTTTGATAATCGGCCATGGTGCCCTGGAAACAGTCCTAAAACAGCTGTGTATGAGTTTATTCAGCAGCACCCAGAGTTTGTTATCGATAAACAAATAGATGCCAAACTACAAATAAGCGTAGCGCCGGATGGTTTTCTGAAACGGCGGTAGTTATCTTGCCTTTAGCGTTGGGTTTATCCATTTGGCTGGGAGCCGGGTTTGAACATACCTGACTGACAAAAACAATAAGGAGATTGCAGCATGTCGTTCGATGCTAATGGCCAGATACTACAGCTGAACCGGGCGCTGCTGGCAGATACAGACTCGCAGTACCGACATGATATGCATTGCCGGCTACTGGCGGCACAGGGGTATGTCCGGTATTTTTCCATTGTTGAAGGCCAGCTGAGTATCTACCGGCACCCGGCCGTGCAGCTTGGGCCACGCGAGCAAATTATTTCGGTGAACCCTCATCTGGGCGGACCGCTGAAATACTTCAGACAGGCGGCCGGTGCTGAATGTTATATGCATGTGTTTGAAGAGCGTATACATCAATATGCTAATTTATGTCGCAATCTGGCGCATTGGCGCCTCGATGACTGTGTCACGCCGGTATGCGCCGCTATCTGGTCCGGCACAGGTCTGCAGACGATCAATCACGATGGACATAGTGGTATTTTTTATTTTCCGAAAACGACAGCCGTGCAGCAGTGTGACAGGGCGGCTGTCAGCAATGCGCATCAGGCTTACCGGCTGGATGATTATCTGGCAACGCAGCATTTCAGTCCTACGTTGATCGAGTGCGGGCGGCCTGGGTTAGCAGAGCATATCGTCGCTGGTGCTGAGCACACTATTAAAACCTGCAAACCTAAATTGATTCTGGTTGATGCTCCGGGGTGTGAATGGTTGTCATTGGTAAAACAATGGGTACCGGAATACAAGGTTTATTACACTGAAGCGGGCAGAAAGAGAGCCGCCGCTTATATGCTGACACTTTAACCGGCAGCATCGCCAGAGGGTATTTATGCACCAGCAGTTATTTTTACAACAGCTCGCTCAGCTTCCGGTTGCTCCGGTGCCTTTTATCGACAGTCAGCAATGTCAGGGCTTCAAGGTTATTATCGCTGGTGAACAAGCCGATGTTACGCCGGCGGCTCGGTTTTTAGCGGCTGGTGGTGCAACTATACTGGAATTGGTTACGGACTTGGCGTTGGGCGGCCGGATACCGCCGAAGCTTGCAATGCTGCTTGAGGATGACCGCCGTTATGATGCACTGGTATTGGTGAGTCGTGCTGAACTGTCTTTGCTAGAGAAGTTTAAACAATACAGAAACAAGCTGTATTTATATCGGTCGGCAACTGCCCGGCCAGAGCAGGTAAATTTAAACCTGCTGTCTGATGAGGTATCCAGACGCGTCATGAGTCAGCAATTTTATTTGCTGCAACATAACTGCTATCTGGAAGGCTTTTCTGAAGAAGCCGGGGCGCAATATTTTCATCCAATTGTTCATGCGGTAGCTGGTGAAAAGATCCTGTGTATCGGTCCCTATCTGGGCAAACCTTTTCAAGCATTTTCTAGTACCAGTGGTGGGGATTTTACCGCCCATTGTCTGGAAGCGAATCCATTTACTTATGCAGAACTCTGTATCAATTTAGTTAGTTGGGGCATGCAGACAAAAGTGCGTCCGGTGTGTGCCGGCGCTTGGTCTGGTACCGGGATGGTCGCTTTTGCCAGTGAAGGCCATACCGGTGGCGGCAACGTGTTGGCATTAGATAGCGGCCGGGTGGTGAAACCAGGCGAAATCGACATGGCTATCTTCACTTATGCTGTCGATGACTATGTCCGCGAATCTGGTTTTGTACCGAGCCTTCTTGAAAGTGGCCGGATTGGCATTGCCACCGAAGTGGTTAAAGGCGCAAAAGACACTATTATTCGTCATCGGCCTAAAATGATACTGTTGGATTATCCGGATACTGAAGCCATCGCGTTGATAAAGCAGTGGGTGCCTGACTATAAGGTGTACTACAGCGAATGCGGGCGTGAGAGTTACGGCGTATTTTTTCTGTCTGTTTAAGCGCGATATCAATTTGAAATTCAGCACTTTTAAACGTAATCCGGCCAGCTTTTTATTGCTGACCGGGGCTTAGGATTAACTAATTTTAGTAATAATAATGCTCCCCCCCTGATCGGGTACTGGTACTTTTGCCAGTTTGCCATGCTTTGCTTCATAATCGGCTACAGCCTGTTTTACACCCCGAAACTCAGCGTGGTTGTAGTCATGTAGCATTAAGTAGCCGCCGTTAGTCAGCCGAGGGTAAAAGTATTCGATGGCATTGAGCATTGGTGTGTATAAATCTACATCTATCGATACCAGAGCAAACTGATCTTCCAGACCATCGAGCGAATCAGGGAAAAAGCCCACTTTAGGGATGCAACGTTCCGGGTGGGGCATACGCTGCATCACTAGCGCTACACTGGTATCGGCAAAATTATTACTGCGGGTAAAAAATGCCGCATCGGCGTAGCCTTGTTGGATATCAGTTTCTCGTTCAGTGGGGTTAAAACCGGCGAAAGTATCAAACAGATATAAGGTTCTGTCTGCAAACAGCGTATTGATCACTCTGGCAAAGTTACCTCTAAACACACCTACTTCAGCCAGATTACCGCTGATATTTTGCTGCTGAATTTGCTCTGCTAGCAGCTCCAGCAATTTAAACCGGACATAATCGTACTCAGACTTGTACATTGCTTCCTGGTTGGCGGCGTGTTGGTATGACATAGCCAGAGAATAGTAAGCTGCCAAAGGCTGTTCGGGGTTGTCATATTGCGCAAAGTACTCCCCTGATTCTGCACTTAGCACGTCCATTAACGCCTTATAATAGACAAATTTAATTTTTTGCAGCGGAATGGCCAGTGTTCGCAGGGTATAAAACGTTGCGGCGTACTCATTAGCTAATACTACATAATCAAATTGCAGCGCAGGCAATTGTGCCGGTGCCAGTACTGGTAAATTACAAAATGGCGCGCTGTCTGCGGTTGCATTGGAGTCAATAAAACCGAGAATATGGTAGTGTCTATGGTGGTTGTCGTAATACTTGCGGGCACCACTGCCAGTGCCATAAATGTAAACAGATTGCATCTGTTGCTCCTTAGAAGTTTTAAAACCCGCTTCAGGTTTTATTGCTGCAGTAACCGCGCCATATGCTGCTGATAAAGTTTCAGATCTGCGGTCGTATCGACCTCAAGCCAGCCACCATGGTGCAACGCCGCATTGACTTCCATGTCATTATCAATCAGATACTGAATAAAGTCGGTCATATACATTTTCTGTTGTTGTGCCGCAGGCAGGGCGTCGTAAAGTGACAATATTTTGCTGTGCGCTGTCGCACTGAATTTTATCAGGCCGATATACTGCGCCTGAGCTTCTAACAGGCTATTGAGCTTTTGCCCCAGCTGCAGGACCCGGCGATTGTCGGGCGCCATCTGAAATGACTCAGCATCAGCCAGTGGATCTTCCATTCTAAGTTGCCATAAAGCTTGCCAGTCTTTGTCTGCTGCAACGACTACCTCGCCCGGTTGCTGCAAAACAGCCTGCAATACGGCATCGGTATAAATAATGTCACCATAGCACACCAATACATCTTGTTTACTATCAAACAGGCTGCGTGCACATAACAGTGACCACAGCATATTAGTATGCAGATAATCCGGATTGATGATACCGGGTAGTTGATATTTGTCGAAGCATTGTGCCAGATAGCCAGTGAGCAGGGTTATATCAGTAATACCATTACGTGCCAGAGTATCTAGTTGATATTCAAGTAAAGGCTTGCCATTTAACGGTACCAGGGCTTTTGGACAATGCTCAGTATAAGGGCGTAAGCGTGTGCCCATACCGGCGGCAAGAATAATAACCTTCATCAGCTAAAAAACCTCTTAAGCAAATTAATATCGGATATAGAGAAGCCGGGGATCCGTTCCGGATGCCACATAATACCTTGTACCGGCAGGCTCTGGTGGTGAACCGCTTTAATCACGCCATCGCTCGAGTGCGCGCTGGCAATTAGCGGGGGGGGACATTCTGTGGTACCAAACTGGTGATAGCTGTTTACTGTGCGACTGCCTTCATCTGTAATAATTTGCTGCTCCGCGCAGATATGACCACTAAGGGGCTGCAGCACCTGTCCAAAATAATCTTGTATAAACTGCATGCCCCGACATACGCCCAATACCGGTAGCTGGTGTTGCAGTGCATAGTGAAACACTGCCCGCTCGGTTTGATCGCGCTCCGGTGCATCGCCCCCCAAAGCTTGCAGAGTATTACCGCCGCTTAAAATGATACCTTGTACCGGCAGGGCACATAATAGTGCCAGGGCCTGCTGTGGCATGTTTGGCAGCAATAACATATTAAAGCCGGCCTCAAACAATAGCGCCCCCCAGCGTTGGTCCAGCGCATCCCGCCGCTCCTGATAATGCGGGTTAATATCGACCCTTTGTGTTATCGCCAGCCATTTCATTTATTCATGTCCACCTTTTTACAGGCACAATCTATGCTGAGCCAGCCAGCTTTTTGCCAACGCTTAAATAATAATTCTCCAGCACCAATAATGGCAGGTATCCCCAGCTCCTGTGCCCGGATTGCCATATGAGAGTTGCATCCGCCAAACTGAGTTACTAAGGCCGCAATATTGTGCGAAAACAGCCAGTCGTAGCCAGGATCCGCAGCCTCTATAAATACAATTTTTCCGTTTAGGTTGGCGGTGTTGCTGGCGTCGCAACAGTGGCCGCTGACCGATTTTAAGGTGATAAAATTGGGCTCATCTGCAAATAGAGCGAAAGATTGTACCTCGGTAGCCTGACAGATCAGCGCCGGTAACTTAATGCCAAGGCAAAGCCGGTGATAATCTTGCCCCAGACGAATCGAGCTTTGTAGTGTGGCTGCAGCACTGTGGGTTGTGGAGTGCAAACGTAAAATATCTTTAATGTCTGCATAAGCCAACTGCTCTCTGTCAAAACCCACCTGAACACCTAGGTGTTCAATCAACACTAAGGCGTCGCTTAAACTGCGGCTAAAGACAAATTTACTGTATTCTCTCGCTTCAATTGCTTGTTTTATAAAGTTAAACAGAGTTACTGCGTCCAGATTAAGTCCAGCATCGTGCAGCGTTTGGTTAATAGCATTCAATTGTGCCAGCGATAAGGAAAACGCAGACTTAGTTGCCGTATGATGTTCTACAGCTGTGAAGCCAGCAAAGTATTTTTCGGGTTGCTCGTCATAGCGAGGTGACGTAATCTCATATGTTCCTGGTCGCAGATGACCGTATTTTTCCATAAAGGTGTTGTCAGGTAGTCGCTGTTTGTCTGTTACCAGGGCAGAGCTGACGGTGGATACGTCATGCAGAAATGCCTGATAATGTTGTTCAGTGATTAACCCCGTTGTACGCAAAGATCCCAGTAATTGCATTGCGATAAAGCCGGCTCTAGCGAGTCCGGCAAAGGGGAGTGTGCCATACCGTTTGCAATCTTGCAGTAGCCAGTAAATTTTATCTAGTTTATTCAGGTCAGACTGCATTAACTGTGATTGGCGCTGCTCCAGCGTTGTTATGCTCTGGATATCTTGGGTAAAAACGCCATTGTGATCAGCTATAATATTGCGAGTAAGATCAGTTAGGGCTTGTTTAATTTGCTGGCATTCTTCCACAGAAAAACCATTTTCGGCTAATTCAAGTAGGCTGCTGCTCAGGTCAAATGAAAAACAAGATATGACAATGTTAAACTCAACTTTATCATGAAGTTGTGGTGAATGACGCAATTTAGCCAGGTAATAATTCACTAACTTTTCTGCTAAAGCGGTCTCTAGAGTAGCAGGTATAAAAGAGTTGAAGCTAACTCGGATGTCGATAAAAGGGGTTCCGCCCAGCACCAGCATTAGTGCATGATCACGGACATCCCGATAGCCATAATTGCAACGTTGCGTCGACCAGACCGTATCGGTTACCAATTCTTTATATAAGGATAAAGCCAACGGCTTGGGTTTAATGCCGATAATTTCGGCTGGATTCCAGTCAGGCATAACGCCAAAGCAAGTATGAGAACCCATCAAATAGGGATGTCTTTGGGTTAAGCGGCGTAACTTTTTATCAATACAATCTAACTCAAGCTGGTATTGCGCTGCATCGGGTTGATATAACGCGTTAACTAACAAAGGTCGTAGTTGCAGCAAAATCAACTTTTGCTTGCAGTAGGCGAACTCAATATCCAGTGGTTGTTCGCCGAAATGTTGCTTCAATTCGGTAAAGAGTAATACCAGTTGGTTTAACCATGCTTCGGATGGCAGGCTGCCATGGCGGATATACCATGTTTGAAATGTTGCGGCCGCGCCGGATGTGATGCTGTCGGTACTCCCTGTAAAGTCCGCACTGATTACATAGTAAGGCGCCCCAGTGCTGGCATCATGACTAAAGGCTACGCCGGCACATGCTACCTGTTGTAGCATGGGTTGCACAAAGACCTGATCTTCAGAGCTGGGTGCATTATAAGAAGCAAAAACTGATGTTATAGCGTCTGTCAAAGCGGCTTCCGAAGCCGCCACATCGAGTACTGAGCAATACTTGCCAGCAGTGCTGCTCTGTAGCTGATCTTCGTTTTTAGCACTGGAACGCACAGCCATCGGCTGTGTGAATTGTTGCAAAATAGCCATGATCAGCGCTGTTGCATCCTGCTGCCACTGGGCGTAGGTCAGAGTGTACTGTGGTAGAATCGTGGCATACTGCAGTTTCCCGGCCAGCAAAGCCAGCATATCTGCTTTGGACGATGTCATCGCAACTTCTTTCAACATCTCAGCAAGCTCCCTCGGTCAGCGCATTTGGAAAAACCTGACTAAACTGCTGCAAGATTTGCCTGGCGACGGGCTCTATGTTATCACTATCCCCATTGTTGTTAATGATAAGATCTGGTGAGTTTGGTTCTTCAAACAGCAGATCTAACCCGGCCATGTCCTGATTTAAACCAGCCTGATGCTGTTGATATAACGCTTTAGGATCACGTTGTTGGCGTACTTGCTGAGTGACTTTTAAATAAACTTCAAAATAGCCTGGTATGTGCTGACGATTCCACTGTCTTACCTCTGCAAACATGCTGATGGTTGGCACTATTACCAGATGGCCTTGCTGTGCCAGCATCGCGGCTAACCGGCCATAGATGTAGGAACCTCGTCGCCGACTTGCTATGTCAAAACCCCAGTTGGGGTCAGCAATTGCTGCTCTGACCTGATCACCATCCAGCAGCACAGGACGCTTCTTGTGTTCCAGGCATAAACTGACTAAGTGGTGGGCAATAGTGCTCTTGCCGGCACCAGAAAGCCCGGTTAGCCAGATCACGTGCCCCGTTTCTGGTTTAGTCATGGCAAAAAACTCCTGTGGGCTTAGTTGGAACATAGGTATTGGCTGTGCGTTTCATCGCCAGAGCACGTAATACCGGATGCATAACAAAACAAGGACGGTCAGAGGGCGCTTTACTGAACGTCTGACGCGAGAGAGTAAGTACTTCACTTGGCCATTGCTGCCACAGTGGTTTTAGGGTTTGCGCTCTGATAAATGGATCGACAACATAGTCAATAAAATCAGAACTTATTAAAGGCGGCGGTACATTAATCGTAAAGTGCTGGCCATATAAAACAGGGCCTGAGTCTAGCTCCTGTGCTAGCATAAAAGCAGTAGCTGCGAGGCTATGGTCATGCAGTAATGAGTAGTAAAAGCAGGTACTCCCTCTCACTTCGGGTAGCTGTCCAGGATGTACATGAATAAACTCTAAATCATGGTCCAGTAAAGTTTTCTTCACGATACCGCCGCCGCTAAACAACCAGCATCTTGTGGGCTGTGCCAACAGTACTGTAGCAAGCTCCGCTGCATTGATGCTGGTGGCGTTACAATATATTAGCGGGATTTGATGTTGCTTGCAGTATGCTGCAACATCAATATTGGGGTTATAAAACTGATCGATTAATGGGTGTGCAGCAGCAGCGTTCAGACCTTGTTGTGCTAGCGGATTTTGCAGCATGATGATGCAGCGAGGAGGTAGCTGACACTGCTGCATCATATCCAAATAGGCACTGGCACGACAACCTGGAAAGTAGATAAAACCCGGGCGATCATTGTTAATCATGCTGCAACCTGCTTATTGCTATCCGTTCCGTTTGCAAAAGTGTTGTCATATCCTGATGCATCTCAGCCGGCAAAGGTTGTTTAACTGCATGCTGACATATCGTATCAGTCACACGTAACGCGCTGTTAAGTGAGTTAAGATCGGCTCGCTGTTCAAACTCAGCCAGCAGCGCTAATGCCAGCTGCATTTTTACCCATAGTTGAGTCAAATTATCCAGTTGATGTAGCTGAGGCAGCGTTTTAGCGGCAATATCACCACTAATCACAAAGCGCTTTTCGATTTTCCGTAAAATAATGGGGTTGGAATCTAACTGTGCTAACAATTCTCGCACAGGTCCAGGTATTTGCAACGCCGATTTAGCAGGAGAGATTGTCTTTAAGGTATCAATACACTGTTGGCGCTGGTGAAAAAAATTGTGCAAAGTGACATCTACATCCACCTTAGGAATTTGATGTTCATGCTTGCCAAGGCTGCCCTGGCTTAGTGGTGTGCTATCTACACTTTGGCTCATAGTCGTTCCTGGTTCTCAGGCGGTGCTCCCCGCATCGACAGTTAGGGTTGTGCCGGTAACTGCTAAAGCTTGTTCACTAAGCAAATAGAGCACCGCAGCAGCCGCATCATCTGGTGTTGCCAGCCGGCCCAGCGGGCTGCGCCGTTTAATGCTGTCCAGTTTGTTGCCTTGTAAACTATTAGTCATATCGGTTTGCATATAACCCGGTGCTACGCAATTAACGGTAATTCCCGCTTTACCCACTTCACGTGCTAAGGATTTACTAAAGCCTTCCAGCGCTGCTTTACTGGCGGCATACACACTCAAACCATTAAAGCCGGTGCGGGCGATAATGGATGAAATATTGACGATACGGCCACATTGGTTTAGTAACATTGGCCTCAGCAGGTATTTACTAAGCAAGATAGGTGCCTGAATGTTCAGATTAAGTAGACCATTTATCTCTGAATTGTGCATGGTAGCTAATACGCCGTCGTAGCCAACGGCAGCATTATTAATCAGTGCATAGGGCCTGCCGAATTGTTTAATCAGTGCACTGCAAAGCATAGGGAGCTTATCCAATTCGGATAGGTCTGCAGCAACAAAGTGCAAGCCGGCTTGCTGTAACTGGATGAGTGCCTCAGTTTGCGTTCTGGCCAGCGCCACTACAGTGTACCCCGCCTGCAGCAACTGCTGGCAAATGGCTAAACCCAAGCCACGACTGGCACCGGTAACAATAACAAGCTTATTCATGTTGATCCTCGTTGCGCGTCTTGGACTGCTGGTGATCGCTAGGTGGGGTATGGCTGTCATGACGACTGAGTTTGCCGCTGGCGTTGGTCTGCAAGTGACTTACCACATTAAATTTTGTGGGTAGTTGATAAGGTTTTAATTGTTGACGGCAGTGCTGCAGTAATTGTAGCTGTAATGTTTTATTGTCGGTATCTGTTGTAACGACGATATCGGCTACGACTAATTGGCCCAGCACACTGCTGGTTTTGGCATATACCCGAGTCTGTAACACTGCCGGGTGTTGTAGTAATACTTGTTCTACCTGCTCTGGGTGTACTTTGTTGCCGCCCACATTAATGACTCCGCTGGCACGGCCAAGAAAAACCACTCTATCTCCCTGTCGTTTGACTAAATCTTCAGTATCGAGATAGCCCTCGCTGTCCAGCCGAGAGTTCAGGCTAGCGTCTGGCGGGGTAGGTGACTTCAACCACAGGTGTTGTTGCTGATCTAGTTTAAACTGGATATCGCTATGGGGAGTGGTTAACCAACTGGCCGGAAAGCCTGCGCGTTTATCTGTTACGGCAAAGCCCACGCCAGCTTCGGTAGAGGCATAAATATGCAGTAAACGGGCGTGAGGGAATTTGCTGGCCAGCAGATCCAGCAGTGGCTGATCGGCTATTTCACCGCCCAGCGTAATTTGCTGCAATGGCAGGTTACTAAGCTGACCGGTCATTAACAGCTGGCGCCAAAACGATGGTGTGGCCGATATGGCATTGATGTGTTGCTGCTGCATTAATTTAATACGTTGCTGCGCATCGCCATAGCTGCAATCACAAAGACAAGCGCCAGACAGCAGGCTTTGCAGCAATACTTGCAAGCCGGCAAAGCGGCTTGGATGATAGCAAAGTGCCCAGCGGAGTTTGGCTACTTGAGCTGACTTTTTCACGGCCCGGTTTAAGCTGGTAAAACTGTGGCTAATCCATTTTGGTGTACCTGTGGTGCCTGATGTTGCTAAATACCAGTCGCTAGCTGTTTGAGTTGAGGCCAGAGCCGATTCTGTGGAAACTGAACTGGTTTTGGCTGTTGGTATAACCTCGGTTGGTGGCCAGTTTATTACTGTCTCTGGCAAATCAAGGCTGGTATCGGGTAGCAGATAGAGTGCCCGGCACCAACCATCGAAGGCCAATATAGCGATCACAAAGTTATGCAGATCACTAAATGAGAGTGCAATTGCTTGCTGTTGCAGTGTCGGATACTGTAAGCGGAGCTGCAGCGCCTGCGCGATTAATTGCGCATAGCTATAGGCGGTATCGCCGCTGATGGCGGTGGTCTGATAATTTGCTTGTTGCAACCGCTGTAGCAGGTTCATGGCGCTTTAGCTTTCCTGTGCCAATGCTTGACGGTAAATACTGATAAAGTCGCCGAAGGTACGCGGATAAACCGCTATTTGCATCTGGCTGAACGGATCTATGCCTAAATCTTCTTCCAGTTGCGCTACCAGCATCGCAAAGCCTAGTGAGTCGAGCCCACTTTGCAACAACACCGTATTGTTATTGATAGTTTCGACCATCGTACAGTCAGCAATCAGCGCTACCTTGGTTAAGGCTTCTCTAATCTGTTGTTCAAGTTCCATAGGTATTCTGCTATTGTTAAATTGCATTAGTTAAATTGTATCTGTTGGGCAGCACTGCTAATTTGTTTTGGCAGCTTGCTCAATATCATACCGCGATTTTTCTGCCATTGAGCCAACGGGTAGTGGAAGGTATTTACCACATACTCGATATTGTCGCGGCTGCCGCCGGGCTTATCCGCCAGCTGCCGATAACCAAACAATCGGTGCATTTTCAGGACGCTGTGATTAAAAGATAATACTTCAGCATACAGCGTGTGCACGCTACGCTGGCTGGCAGCATAATCCAGCGCGGCTATTTCCAGCAATAAGCCCGAGCCTGGCCAAACATCATCTTCTCCTAAATAACAGCCCCATTCCAGCGTGCCTGCGCTGTGTGGCTGAAAATTCAGAACGCCTATGGCGCGGCCGTCTTGCAAGAATATAAAAAAGGGCTTGCTACCGTCGATTGACCGGCTATGGTACCAGCTAAGATGTTGTTGCCAGCTGATTGCTGATGCATTGTGCATATTACGCTGGATCTGTGGCTGGTTGCGCCATAGCCAAACTTGTTCTAGGTGTTGTTCGGTCAAAGGTACAAAGTGGCTGTCTGGATAGCGCTTTGATGCGGTCATTAGCTACACCAGCTCCCAACTCATAGCGGTACCTTTACTGGTCGCACGTTTAATAGGTTTACCCAGTAACAGGGGCAGGTACTTTGGTGCCAGCCCCAGGCCAGGTCTTACCGAGCGCAGATTAGCTTGGGTAAAAAGCTCACCTGCTTGCATATCTTCGGCAATGTACAGTGAGCGGCGGTATTTACGTGATGCTTGTTCTTTTTCGGTGCCGCCATAAGCCACCTTGCCCAATGCTACAGCTGCGCGATGACACTCCTGCACTAAAGCGCTAAATTCTGCCGGCTCAAGTGAAAACTCGGCATCAACGCCACCTTCGTTGCGATCCAGTACAAAATGTTTCTCTATAACGCTAGCACCCAATACGACACTCGCCACTGCGACACCAATGCCCGCGGTATGGTCAGATAAGCCCACCTGACAGCCGAAAAGTGCTGCAAGATGGGGAATAGTCGCCAGGTTTGCATCAATCGGATCAGCTGGATAATGACTGGTACATTTGAGCAAAACCAGCTCTGTACAGCCATTTTTCCGTAAAACCTCTACCGATTCTGCAAGCTCAGTTTGCGTTGCCATACCGGTAGACAATATTATCGGTTTGCCAGTTTTTGCTACTGCCTCAAGCAGAGCGTGGTCGCTATTTTCAAAGGAGGCAATTTTGTAGCAGGGCACCTGTAACTGTTCAAGAAAATCGACTGCGGATTGGTCGAAAGGTGTGCTAAAAGCCAATAAACCGTGCTGCTGTGCGCGTTCAAAAATAGGCTGATGCCACTGCCAGGGCGTCATGGCTTTTTGGTACAGTTGATACAGTGATTGCCCTTGCCATAAATTACCTGCGTCTTTAATGACAAAGTCACCACTGTTGATATCCAGGGTCATGCTGTCAGCGGTGTACGTCTGTATTTTAATAGCGTTAGCGCCGCAGGCTGCTGCTGCATCAACCATCGCCAGTGCCTTGTCTAAGGATTGGTCATGATTGCCCGACAACTCAGCAATGATAAAGGGCTTCTCACCTGGCCCAACAGGGTAGTGTCCCAGCTTAATTATTGCCATTTAATCCTCTGTTATTGCTACAATCTGCTCTATCACCAAAGGTGTGCCGGCGTTTAGCGGTACTATGCTGGCGGCCGTTTGACTAATGTTACGTAGTAATTTAGGTTCTGATAGGTACTTGTATAGTTGCTTGGACAAGCGTTCTACCGTGATATCAGTCGTTTTTCCTAAGCAAATACAGGCGCCTATTTTGTCCAAATACTCGGTGGTAGCTTGCTGATTTTCTGCAACAATCACCACTAGAGCGGGCAGACCTGAGATACAGCGCTCCCAATGAGTTGCACCACCGGCGCCTAGCATTAACTGGGCCTTTTGCATCAGTGGTGCCATGGCATCAGTTTGAATGTGTAAAGTCAGGTTGGCTTGTTTTTTACACCGCTGTTCAATATCGAAGCGCCAAGGATTATTCATTCCTAGCACTATATCGGCAGTAATTTTTGAAAACTTTAGATTGGAAATAGCTTCGATGGCCAGTGCGGTTAAATTTTGCTCATCACTACCGCCAAAGCTAATCAAAATATGGTTGGGCTCTATACTAGTATGCAACTGGTAGAACTCATCTCTTAAAAGAGCGAATTTAGGGCCGAGTAACTGTTTGCAATGATTTGGCACCCATTTTTCGTACCTGCTTTCGGCATCGGGTAACAGGTTTTGATCCAGTAATACATCACAATCGTGCATACGGTTAGCTAAATCGTCAATGACCATAATTTTATGACAACGTTGCCGCATGAGTTGGCAATATGTCATGCCAAGATGATAATGATCCAAGATAAGCAACTGATAATTTTCTTGTAGTAGCGCGAGTGTTTCAGTGGCATCCTCTTTTTCTGAATTAATCATTTCAGGTAAAAAGAAGGTGTGGAAGCCTGTTTGCTGAATAAGTGATATTAGATTGCCATTTAATTTACGGCATACAAAATGACACTCAGCCCCTTTTTTGGTGAGCGCTTTGGCTAACGTCAAACAGCGCATTATATGTCCGCTGCTTAATGTTACCGATGCATCGCTTCGAAATAGCACCCGCAATTTAAGCGCTTTCCTGCTGTAATAACCGGTACAAGTATTCTGCGCGACGCCAGTCATCAGGAGTATCAATATCTTGTACTAGATGAGATGGCAGTTCAAACAGCCGAGAGTGAGTGCCAAAGACACTTTTGCTAAGGTCAAGCCAAGTTGCAGCTTTGGCCCAATAAAGCTGGCCAGCATCATGAAAAGTAGGTTGTAAATCTTGAGAACGTTTGCCAATGCTAGTTGAATCAAAGGGGATGATACCGCCCGTTTCCGTCAGTACCAGCGCTCTTTGGATCGGAAAAGAAAAACGCGCGGCGGTAAATACATAATCTGCGTTAGTAGTAATAAGTTCCTGTTGCAGTGCCCGAATCAGATTGGCATTTAGCAGTGGCGTAGTTGCGTACAGGCAAGCGCAACTATCCAGACTCCATCCTAATTGCTGTAATCGCAGAATGGCGTCGCGGATGACTGCGGTTGTGCCGGTATAATCGTCGGCTAATTCGGGCTCACGCAGAAAAGGCACTTCAGCACCATATTGCTGGGCAATGGCCGCTATTTCCTGATCATCGGTTGAAACAACAACTTTGTCTATTATACCGCTTTGTAATGCAGCCTGAATCGGATAAGCCAGCATCGGCTTGCCGCAAAAGTCTTTAATATTTTTTCGTGGTATGCGCTTACTACCGCCGCGAGCAGGGATAATAACTATGTTCATTGTTTTTCTTCTAAAAAGCGTTGTAGCGCATCCACTACACTTTGTTGCTCGCTTGTGGTTAAACCCGGATAAAGCGGCAATGTAACGGCTTGTTGATAATATTGTTCTGCCCGCGGGCAATGACCAGCTGCAAACCCTAGTTGTTTATAATAGGGTTGCAGATAGATAGGAATATAATGCAGATGACCAATAATACCTTGCTGGCGTAAAAAATGAATACAGTCTTTGTGCTGAGTTTTACTTAAGTTGGTCAGTCGCACTACGTAAAGATGATAGCTGCTGTATGCATAGGTTTGCTGTTGCAAAGGGGAAATATGCGGATTGCCGGCAAAAGCATTATCATACCATTTTGCTAATTGATGACGTTCTGCGACAAAACGGGGTAATTTGGTTAACTGGCTTATAGCTAAGGCGGCTTGAATATCCGTCATCCGGTAGTTGTAACCTAATGATTGCTGCTGATAATACCACACACCATGGCTGGGTTCGGTTAGCTCATCAGGCTCGGCGGTAATACCGTGCGAGCGTAATAATTGCATTTTCCGGGCAAGTTTTGGGTTGTTAGTAGTTGCTATACCGCCTTCGCCTGAAGTAATTATTTTGACCGGATGAAAACTAAAGACGCAGATATCAGCATAGGCACAGATACCGACAGGCTGGTTTAGATAACTCGCACCAATAGCGTGCGACGCGTCTTCAAGCACAGTAAAACCGTATTCTTTAGCCAGTGCGGCAATCGCCGCCATATCACAAGACTGACCAGCAAAGTGCACAGGTATTAGTACTTTGGGCAGGGTGTTTGTTTGCTTAGCGTGAATAAGCTTTGCCGTAAGCGCCTCACAGCAGATATTACCGTTAGCAAGGTCGATATCGACAAAATCGACTTGTGCTCCACAATATAGCGCACAGTTTGCTGAGGCAACAAAGGAGTTAGGAGACGTCCATACGATATCTCCAGGGCCAACATCTAATGCTAAACAGGCGATATGTAGTGCCGAAGTGGCACTATTTACCGCTACAGCAAACTGGGCTTGACATTGTATTGCGATGGCTTGCTCAAATTCAGGTACTTTGGGCCCCTGAGTCAGCCAGTTAGATTGCAGTACTTCTTGCACTGCGGCAAGATCGGCTGCGTCCAGTTGTTGTTTGCCATAAGGGATCATAATGCTGCTACTTGGTTACATTGGCTTATTTCGTCAATACTTAAAAAATGTGGGTTGGTATCCGAAACATATTCAAAACCCTGTGTCACCATTTTCCCCGGCTCACCCAAAGCATTAGTGGTGAAGTCATTGCTACGATTAAAAAATTTGATTGCGGGGGCTATGACAAAATGGTCAGCAAATTCGTAGGTATGAAATGACATATCTCCTGGACACATCATTTCATGTAGTTTTTCACCTGGACGGATCCCGACAATTTTAATGGGTAATTCGGGGGCCATAGCTTTAGCCAAATCGGTAATACGGATAGAAGGTATTTTAGGTACAAAAATTTCGCCACCCAACATCCGTTCAAAGTTCTTTAAAACAAAGTCTACCCCCTGCTGCAAGGTTATCCAAAAGCGAGTCATCTGCTCATGAGTAACTGGCAGATGGTCAGCGCCCTGTTGAATAAGTTGCTGAAAGTAGGGGACTACTGAGCCTCGGGAACCTACCACATTGCCATAACGCACAACTGAGAAGCGAGGTCTGTTGCTGCCGACCATGTTATTCGCGGCTACAAAGAGTTTGTCTGACGCCAACTTAGTAGCCCCGTAAAGATTCACTGGATTCGCTGCTTTATCAGTGGAAAGTGCAATGACTTTATCAACGTTACAGTCAATTGCGGCATTAATGACATTTTCAGCACCATTAATATTGGTTTTAATGCATTCCGTGGGGTTATATTCGGCGGCAGGAACTTGCTTCAGTGCCGCCGCATGGATCACATAGTCAACGCCATGCATAGCACGACGCAACCGCTCTGGATCTCTGACATCGCCGATAAAATAACGCATACAGCGGTCATTAAACCGTTGCTGCATTTCATATTGTTTTAGTTCATCGCGGGAAAAAATGATGATTTTTTTGGGCTTGGTGCGTGCTAGTAATGTCTGAGTATATTTATGACCAAAAGATCCTGTGCCGCCGGTAATTAGAATGGTTTTACCATCAAACATATTTTAGCCCACCAGTGTTATTGTCATTATTTTACCAATACCCTAATGTTGATCTGGGTGTGTGCTTAAAAAACTGAGTAAAATCATATGGTATCTGTTTAAGTTTAACTACTTTAATTGTTGTTGCAAGCCTGTTGTATTCTTATCGGTTAATACGGCTAAAAAGTTGAGTAAAACGTCAGCAGTAGCTAAGCTTTAAACATAGATTTAGCAAGAGGTCACTATGAAAATTAATACCCCCAACACAAACATGCTAAATAGCGTTTTGCAGCAACAACAAAAGCTTTCTCAGCAATTAGCTGCGGGGAAACGAATTAATAGCGCTGCTGATGATGCAGCCGGTTTGCAAATTGCCAACCGGCTTAGTAGCGAAATTAATGCACAACAACAGGGGCAGCGCAATCTAGCGGACGGTATTGCTTTTGCCAGAGTCTATGATCAAGCTTTACAAGGTATTAATGACAACGTGTTAGAGCTTGAGCGATTAACCATTGCTGCTGGTAATGGTATTTACAGTGCCGCAGATAAACAGGCTTTGCAAGCTGAAGCGAATGGTTATTTGGCGAATATTCAACAAGGCCTTAATAGCGAGTTTGCTGGTAGGCCATTATTTACTGACGCCAAATTGGCTTTTAGTGCCGGTGCAAGCTCGCTAAATATACAAACACAAGACTTAGGCTCTGTGCTGGCGAGCCAAAATATCTTTAACTTGGATTTAACGAATTCTGCGACAGCCAATGATACGCTGAGCACTATTCGTAACGCTTCTGAGCAACTCGGTGCTTTTCAGGCAGAGGTTGGAGCTAGCATCAATGCCATGCAAAGTGCAGCTAATCTTGCTGCTGGTCAACAAGCCGCCACGGCGGAGGCCCGCTCCCGCATTGCTGATTTGGACTTCGCCAAAGCGAGTAGTGAACGAGCAGCTAATAATATTTTGACACAAAGCTCTATCAACGTTGCAATGCAAGCCCGCGTTTCGTCCGAACAAGCGCTCTCTTTATTGACTTAATTGGCTATTAAACCGCTATTTTTTTGACGTAGCGTCAAAAAAATAGCGGTTTACCTTGCAAGGTTGCTTGCAGCTTGTACAATAAAAACAAATAACACTAATAAATTGTGCGCTGATGTCAGATATCCCCAATCTTTATATTTTTGATTTGCAGTCCAATCGTGCTGAGCGCTTGTCTACAGTCTTTAGTTTTATCGGTGAGACTCACCAGCAATTAGATGCTGATGTGGTTAAAGATAAATTACAACTTTATCCTGAATCTGTCGTAGTGCTTGGTGCTACCGCATCACTGGAGCCAGCTGCGCTGATCAGACAATTTCCTGCCTGTGCTTTTATAGTGATTGGCGACAGTTTGGCGTTTTTGCTGGAACATGCCAATGTCATTGGGGTGCTTAGCGAGCCTTTTGCCTATGCCAGCTTAACGCAATTATTGCGCGATGCGCAGCAGTATCACCGCTTATTACCAACGCATAAAATCCAGGACAGCCAGCTCAAATTTGATGGTATGGTTGGGCAAACCCCAGCCATGCAAAAAATCCGGTTTTTAATTCAGCAAGTAGCCAAAACCGAAGCCAATGTGCTGGTGTTAGGGCCATCGGGTACGGGTAAAGAGGTGGTTGCGCGCAATATCCATTTACTGTCCAACCGTGCCAGTGGTCCCTTTGTACCGATTAACTGCGGTGCCATTCCGGCAGAGTTATTAGAAAGTGAGCTATTTGGTCATGAAAAAGGCGCTTTTACCGGCGCTATTTCTACCCGCAAAGGTCGCTTTGAATTAGCGCAAGGCGGTACACTGTTTTTGGATGAAATTGGCGACATGCCACAACCTATGCAGGTAAAGTTGCTTAGGGTGTTGCAAGAACGTATTTTTGAACGAGTAGGGGGCACCCAGATCCTGAAAGCCGATGTACGTATTATTGCGGCCACCCACCGTGATTTAGAAAGCATGATTACGGAAGGTGGTTTTCGGGAAGACTTATACTATCGATTAAACGTCTTCCCCATTGAAACACCTGCACTGAGTGAGCGTACGGATGATTTACCATTATTGATTAATGAACTACTGACCCGCCAATATCAGTCGCATCAAGCAAGGGTGAAGTTTACCGAGCGCGCTTTAGAAAGCCTTAAGTTACACAACTGGCCAGGTAATGTGCGTGAACTGAGTAACCTGTTAGAGCGCATGGTGATTATGTATCCTGATCAAACTGTGGACATTGCTGAGCTGCCTAAAAAGTATCAGCATTTGGAGGTTGACAGTTATCAACCTGTTTATCCGGAAGCCTTGCAAGAGCGTGATTTACTAAACTCCTTGTTTCAAACGGAAGAAGCTGACGAGCAGGCTGAAATGCAGGTTACCTTTGCGACGGTATCTGCCGAGAGTGTCAGTTACCTAGCACAAGATCTGCCGCACGACGGCTTGGATTTAAAAGAATTCCTAGCAGAATTGGAGATCCGTTTTATTTCGCAGGCGCTGGAGCGACATGATTATATCGTTGCCAGAGCGGCAGAGATATTAGGGCTACGCCGTACGACACTGGTAGAGAAAATGCGCAAGTACAACTTAGGCAAAGAAGAATAAAAAATAACATTGTCAGATTTTTGACTTTTTAATTTTTTGATAATCATATAGATAGTCATGGCACGCTCCCTGCATTGTAACCGCTTATTGTTGCTGTAATACAATTGTGGAGCGCTATCATGTCGGTAAATTTCGCTAAAGTACATTATGATGATAATCATACGGGTACGGCGTTACCTTGGTTAGCTGCCCCTGCAGTGAGTAATGGCACCAATCAGCCAGGCCTACATCATATTATCCAGTCTTTACCCTCTGCCGTTATTTTGCTCGATAGCCGTGGTCTTGTCGCTGAGGCAAATCAGGTTGCGATCGATATGCTGGGTGAGCCATTACAAGGCCAACGCTGGCTGGATGTGATAAATCGTTGCTTCAGACCGCGTATCGACGATGGCTTAGAAGTGTCGCTAGCAGACGGCCGTCGGGTTAAAATTGCCATTAGCACGCTGGCGCCACAAGCCGGGCAGTTAATTGTGTTAACTGATCTTACCGAAACGCGTGAGCTGCAGCATCGTCTTAGTCATTTGCAGCGTCTTTCTACCCTGGGTAAGATGATGGCAACTTTAGCCCACCAGATCCGCACGCCACTATCTTCTGCTTTGCTCTATGCAGAAAACCTTAGCAGTCCAAAATTAACTGCCGTTGCCCGTGAGCAATTTCAGCAGAAACTGATTGCCAGGTTAAATGACTTAGAGCAACAGGTTAACGATATGCTGTTATTTGCTCGCTCAGGTACCGCGCAAGCAGTAAACACGCTAAGTTTGCAGCAGCTTTGTGATGATTTGAAAAATCGTAGTGAAGCACTGATCGAACAGCATGGGGCACAACTTTATATTAAACTGACGCAACCTGAGGTTTTACTGCTAGGAAATCAAACCAGCTTAGTTGAAGCACTGCTAAACTTACTACAAAATAGTTTGCAAGCCTCAGCTGTTGGCGCAAAAATTTACCTGACACAGCAAGTCGATCGTGAGCGGGTCGTTTTACAATTCAGCGATAATGGCCCAGGCATTCCAGTCGAAATACAGCCACACATCTTTGAACCTTTTTTCAGCCGTAAGGCAGGAGGTAGTGGTTTAGGGTTAGCGGTTGTACAAGCCGTTATTCACAGTCACCAGGGCGTAGTCCGCTATATCGACAATCATCAGAATACCCTTGCACAAAAAGGTGCCTGTTTTGAAATTGTTTTACCTGTGCACCAACAATTATCCACGCCAAATAATGGTAAACCAATGTTGCCGCCAGTTATCGAGGAGTTAGCGCATGTCTGATATCCGGATTTTAATTGTTGAGGACGATGCAGGCTTACGCGAGGCCTTAACGGACACGCTGCTATTGGCAAATTATCTGGTAAGCGCTGCTGCCAGTGCTGAAGAAGCGCTGCTGCTACTTAAAAAGCAACGGGTGCAGTTAGTTATTAGTGATGTGCAAATGGGTTCTGTTTCCGGACTTACGTTGCTAAAAACACTACGCGAACAACATCCAGCGCTACCGGTATTAATGATGACAGCTTATGCTAACGTCCAGGATGCGGTTGAGGCTATTCGGCTAGGGGCTATTGATTATCTGTCAAAACCCTTCTCTCCCGAGGTTTTGGTAACAACAGTGAGTCGTTATGTGGTGCCTGAGGAAGGGCCGAAGTTTGTGCCTATCGCTGAAGCTGCAGAGAGTAAAGCCTTGCTTGTGCTAGCAGCAAGGGTTGCACAGTCAGATGCCAGTGTGATGATTCTCGGGCCCAGTGGTTCAGGTAAGGAGGTATTAGCCCGGTATATCCATCTGCAATCGTCCAGGGCGAGTGCGTCTTTTGTAGCGATAAACTGCGCAGCTATCCCAGACAATATGTTGGAATCAACGTTATTTGGATATGAAAAGGGCGCCTTTACCGGTGCTATAGCCGCCTGTCCAGGGAAATTCGAACAAGCTCAGGGGGGGACTCTACTGTTAGATGAAATCAGTGAGATGCCGCTTAACTTGCAGGCTAAATTGTTAAGAGTACTCCAGGAGCGAGAGGTCGAGCGTTTAGGTGGGCGTAAAACTATCAAGTTGGACGTCCGCATTTTAGCAACGAGCAATCGTGATTTACGTCAAGCTGTCACTGCCGGTATTTTCCGCGAGGATCTTTACTACCGGTTAAATGTATTTCCACTGCGCTGGCCGGCACTGGCAGAACGTAGCGCTGATATCGTGCCTTTAGCTCAACATTTACTGCAGCGGCACTGTGTGCAACAACAACGGGGTGTTGTAAGGCTAAGTGCGGCAGCCGCGGCAAGGCTAAGCTTACATTCCTGGCCTGGTAATGTGCGGGAGCTTGATAATGTGATACAACGAGCATTAATTTTACAACCCGGTAATGAGATTGGGCTCGACGATATCTTGGTCGAGGCTGAGCCACTGCCTGTTACTGGCAATATTGTAACAGGCCGTGTTGCCGCAGAGCTTACATTGACAGCCGATGCTGCAGCTCAGGGGACTACCGATTTTAAAGCGGAGATCCATGAGCAAGAGCATAAACTTATCCTGGCAACGATGCAGGCTTGCGCTTTTAAACGAAAAGACGTGGCACAAAAACTCGGTATTAGCGATCGCACCCTGCGTTATAAGTTAGCGCGGATGCGCGAGTCGGGTATTGAAATGCCTGCCTGATGCTACTTTTTACAGTGCTTCCTATTTAGCTTTCTGTTTTACCCTACTTTTAATTGGCTTTTGGCGCAAACCTTAAGCCTAATTCCCTGTTTTTACTATTTTAAATATTAATTTAAAAATTTAAATTTGTTGGCATAACTTCTGCTTTAGCCTAGCTAGTGTTTTAGACAGCAATTTTTTGACAGGTGTATTATGGAAATCAAAGGTCAGGCGTTATATGCCCAAATGCAGGCGATGGCAGGTCAGGCCCGGGCTTTGCCTATCGAAGCTGATGCCAATATGGCCGTTAAAGCCGTTAATAACAGTCAGTCTGATTTTTCCACCTTATTTAAAAATGCGCTGGGGTCAGTTAATGATATGCAACAACACGCCAGTTCGCTGAGAAACGCCGTTGAGCTGGGCGATCCTAAAGTATCACTCGCTCAAGCGATGATCGCTTCACAAAAATCCTCTTTAGCCTTCGAAGCCACAGTGCAGGTTCGCAATAAAGTGGTTGAAGCTTACAAAGAAATTATGTCGATGCCGGTTTAACTTAAAGCCGTAGCCTGAGCAGGAGAAGTAAAGTGGCAGAGAATCAATCTACAGAGTTGGCTTTAACCAACACCGATTTTAATAATGAAGCCCCAACAGAAAACAAGAGTGGGCTCTTAAATGCGTTTGGCGGTGGTGGTGATTTAATCCGGCAAATTACACTGGTCGTGGCGCTGACGATTTGTTTGGCAATAGCCATCCTGATTATTCTGTGGGCTAGGGCACCGGAAATGCGGCCACTCGGCACTTACAATACCCAAGAGTTAATTCAAACACTGGATCATTTAGACTTACAAAAAATTAAGTATAAATTAGAAGGGAACGTTATTCTTGTGCCTGAAAATACCTTGCAAGATGTGCGTTTAAGTTTATCTCGCGCCGGGTTAAATCAGGAGCCTTCATTAGGTACCGAATTTTTACTGCAAGATAGCGGTTTTGGTGTTAGTCAACGTTTAGAGATGGAGCGCTTAAAGCATAGCCGCGAACAACAATTAGCTCGAACTATAGAAGAACTGCAAAGCATTGCCAGAGCCAGGGTATTATTGGCCATTCCGAAAGAAAACGTTTTTGCCCGGCAACAAGCGTTACCCTCTGCAACGGTATTAGTCACAGCGCGTGGCGGTAGAGTGATTCGGGATAGTGAGGTTGATGCTATTGTTGATTTAGTTGCCTCTGCCGTGCAGGGGCTAGAGCCAAGCCGGGTAACTGTTACCGATCAAAGCGGGCGCCTGTTAAACAGTGGCTCACAAGACGGTTCTGCAGCGCGTAATCGTCGCGAGTTAGAGATCCAGCGCAGTAGGGAGGATGAATATCGTCAAAAGGTTGACTCGATTTTAATGCCGGTATTAGGGATGGGGAATTACACGGCACAAGTAGACTTAATGATGGACTTTACTGCTGTTGAGCAAACACAAAAAAGGTTTAATCCTGATTTGCCAGCTATTCGTAGTGAAATGGTTATTGAAGAAAGCAGTGTCGGCGGCAGCAGTGGTGGTGTTCCTGGGGCATTATCAAACCAACCGCCAATGCCTTCATCGATTCCTGAGCAAGCGACTGGCGCGAGTGCTCAAGCTGTTGTGCCAGGTCGGAACCATCGGGAAGCGACCCGTAATTTTGAGTTAGACACGACGATCAGCCATACTAGTCAACAAAGTGGCGTGATTCGCCGTTTGAGCGTATCAGTGGCAGTTGATTACCGTCCTGGTAACATAGGTGAAGATGGTATAGCGGTACCAACACCCCGAGCGCAGGCAGAACTAGAGAATATTCGCCGTTTATTACAAGGTGGCGTAGGCTTCGATGCCCAGCGTGGTGATACTATTGAAGTTATTTCGGTGCCCTTTGTTCGCGAACAGCTTGAAATGGAAATTGCGATACCTTTTTATCAGCAAGATTGGTTTTTACAAGTTGTTAAGTTGGTGATGGGCGGTTTAGTTATCATTGTGTTGCTTTGGGGTATAGTGCGGCCTATGCTGAAAAAGCTGATGAACCCAGCTGAAACCGTTGATGCTTACAATGAGCACGCTTTAACCCAAGGCTTAGATTTAGGTGATGACGACGATTTAGGGATGAGTCAATTTGACGAAAAATCAGTTGGTTTCTCAGCAGATGGTACCCTAATGTTACCAGACTTACATGGTGACGAAGATTTGTTAAGAGCGGTGCGTGCCTTGGTGGCGAACGAGCCGGAACTATCCTCCTTAGTAGTGAAAAATTGGTTGGCTGAAGATGAGTGAGAACAAAGAGGTTAAAACCTTCGATATCAGCAAGCTTGATGGTGTAGAAAAAGCGGCCATTTTGCTACTAAGCTTATCAGAAGAAGACGCGGCCCAGATTTTAAAGCACTTAGAGCCAAAGCAAGTGCAGCGGGTTGGTATGGCGATGGCGCAAACAACGGATTTGAACCAGGCTAAGATCGCGGCGGTGCATCGTCGTTTTATTGAGCAAATACAGAATTTCAGCACCATCGGTTTCCAAAGTGAAGAATTTATCAAGCGCGCTTTAACGGCGGCTTTGGGCGAAGAGAAAGCCGCTAATCTGATAGATCAAATTGTGCTTGGCGGGGGAGCCCGAGGCTTAGACTCATTGAAGTGGATGGATTCGAAACAAGTTGCCAATATTATTCGCAACGAGCACCCGCAAATCCAAACAATTGTATTGTCTTATTTGGAACCGGAGCAATCAGCAGAAATCTTGTCACAATTCTCTGAGAAAGTCCGCTTAGACTTAACAATGCGAATTGCCAATTTAGAAGAAGTGCAACCTGCAGCCTTACAAGAATTAAATGAGATCATGGAGAAACAATTTGCAGGTCAAGCCGGTGCGCAAACCGCGAAAATGGGTGGCTTAAAAGCGGCTGCGGATATCTTAAACTATCTGGATACCAACCTTGAAGGTCAGTTGATGGATTCTATCCGCGAACACGATGAAGAAATGGCTCAACAAATTCAGGATCTGATGTTTGTATTTGAAAATCTGATTGATGTAGACGATCGTGGTATTCAGACTGTTCTGCGTGAAGTACAACAAGACATCTTAATGAAAGCTCTGAAAGGCACTGATGAAAACTTAAAAGAAAAAATTCTTAAAAATATGTCTAAACGAGCCGCCGAATTGTTGCAAGATGATTTAGAAGCCATGGGACCAGTGCGGATCAGTGAAGTGGAAGCTGCACAAAAGGAAATTTTGTCTATTGCCAGACGGCTTTCTGATGCAGGTGAAATTATGCTGGGTGGCGGTGGTGGTGAAGAGTTTGTTTAATAGTCAGGTGAAAAATGAGCACTGATGCATTTCGCTACAAGAAACCGTTTTCACCTGATGCAGAGGTTACTGAAGCGATAGAGGCCTGGCAAACACTGGATTTATCAGCTGATACAGAACTTCAGGCCGGCCAAACTAATGCGCTCAATTTACGCCGCCCGCCCCAGGTAACAGCAGCCAGTGCAGAGAGCCTGGCTGAGCCAGAGTTTAAACCTCTGACGGCCGATGATATGGAGCAGTTGCGCCAAGCTGCTTACGATGAAGGGTTCGCGGAAGGTAAAGAAGAGGGCTTTGGTAAAGGTTATCAAGAAGGTCGCGAGCAAGGTTTGCTAGATGGCACTGCGCAAGGTATGGCAGAGGGTAAGA
Organism: Alishewanella longhuensis; assembly: GCF_014653435.1. Taxonomy (GTDB): domain Bacteria; phylum Pseudomonadota; class Gammaproteobacteria; order Enterobacterales; family Alteromonadaceae; genus Alishewanella; species Alishewanella longhuensis. The sequence continues at coordinate 177,267 of NZ_BNAO01000004.1, forward strand.
AACAGGCATTTTCAGATGTACAACCTGAGATTGAAGCTAAGCTATCGCAAGTGAGTCAACTGCTTGAGCAACTGCAGCAACCGTTGGCCGGCCTGAATAAACAGGTAGAGCTAGCGCTTACCGAATTGGCGTTAGCGATGGCAAAAGCGGTGATCGGTGTGGAAGTGAAAACTAATCCCACTATCGTTTTACAGGCATTACATGAGGCAACAGCTGCATTACCTCTGAATACAGAGCACATGCTAATTAAGTTACATCCTGACGATCTGACAGTAATTCGTGAACATTATTCTGACTCGGAGCTACAACAGCGACATTGGCAATTACGAGCTGAACCTTTAGTAGAGCGCGGTGGCTGTTTAGTCGAGTCAGAAAAATCCAGTGTTGACAGAAGTTTGACACAACGGCTGCAAAGCAGTCTGGAACACTTCCTGCATCAATCGATAGCAGAATAACCTCTCTCGGGCTACGTGAGTAGCCAACATAGGTAATGTATAGTGGATAGCGCTGCCTTAATAAACTTTGTTCAACAGCAACAGCAACATATTCATGCGAGTCGCCCCGCCGTTTCCGGCCGTTTGGTAAGAGTTGTCGGTTTGACGTTAGAAGCGACAGGCTGCAGCGCTGCTATTGGCCAGACCTGTTTTGTGGACAGTGCCCGTGGTCAAATTATGGCTGAGGTCGTAGGTTTTGCTCAAGATCGGGTGTTTTTAATGCCGCAAGATGATATTGATGGCGTGGTGCCTGGTGCGCGTGTTACGCCATTGTTGCAGAACAAAGGTGTTCCCCTCAGTATGGCGCTACTTGGCCGGGTTATCGATGGTATTGGCAAACCTTTAGATGGTAAGGGACCCGTTATCGCCACACAGTATGCTAGCGGTAAAGGCAGACCCATTAATCCGTTGCATCGTCGTGCCATTAAACAACCGCTTGATGTCGGTGTCCGCTCTATTAACGCTATTCTTACAGTAGGCAAAGGTCAGCGAATGGGGCTTTTCGCGGGTTCTGGTGTTGGTAAAAGCGTGTTACTAGGGATGATGACGCGCGGCACGGCGGCTGACGTTATTGTTGTGGGGCTAGTCGGTGAGCGTGGTCGTGAAGTTAAAGAATTTATTGATGAAATTCTGGGAGAAGAGGGTAAAGCGCGTTCCGTTGTGATTGCGGCCCCCGCGGATGTTTCTCCGCTAATGCGTTTAAAAGGTTGTGAAACTGCGGTGCAAGTAGCTGAGTATTTTCGGGATCAGGGCATGGATGTCTTGTTATTGATCGATTCAATTACCCGCTATGCGCAGGCGCAGCGTGAAATAGCTTTAGCGGTAGGTGAACCGCCTGCTACTAAAGGTTATCCACCTTCTGTGTTTGCTAAATTACCTGCTCTGGTGGAACGGGCAGGAAATGGTAGTGGTGCTCAGGGCTCAATTACCGCTTTTTACACCGTTTTATCTGAAGGTGATGATTTACAGGATCCGATTGCCGATGCATCGCGAGCCATTTTGGATGGTCACATAGTGTTATCACGTGATCTGGCCGATGCCGGCCACTTTCCCGCAGTAGATATAGAAAAATCGATTAGTCGTGTTATGCCAGCGGTTACCAGTGAAGCACATCAATTAATGGCTCGCAGTATTAAACAGCTTTATGCCAGTTATCAGCAAAGTAAAGATTTAATTGCTATAGGCGCATATGTACGAGGCAGCGATCCGCAGCTTGATTTGGCGATTGGTATGCTGCCACGGATAAATCAATTTTTACAACAAGGCATGAAAGAAATTGTGCCTTATGATGAATGCCTAACGTTGCTAAGTCAGTTAGCCCCTCAACCTAAGCGAGCCAATGCATGATTACAGAGCGTTTAGCATTATTAATCAAAGTGCAAAAAGAACGGGAAGAGAGCTTGCAAGCACAATTTGTGCGAGCGCAGCAACTCTATCTACAGGCAGAGCAAAAATATCAGGGTTTAGCCAACTATCGTACCGAGTATATTCAGCAAAGCTTACAACAAGGTTCAGTTGGTTTAGGTGGACGGCAATTTAATCAATACGTCAGTTTTATTAGCAAGTTAGATCAGGCTCTAACGCAACAAGGGCGAGTGGTGCAACAAAGCCGTAATGCTGCTGAGCAGCGACGGCAGAGTTGGTTAAAGATGCAAACTAAGCGCAAGGGGTTGGAGAAGTTGGTTGAGCAAGCGCAAGCTAAAACGCAGCTAATTGCCGACAGACAACAGCAAAAACTGGCGGATGAATATGCGTCGCAACGTTTTTACCAAAGGCAACAAATTGCTGAGCAAGGGGGATAGCATTGAGCTGTGGTTGCTAACATTACAACTGATTAAAAAGTGGCGCAGTTTTTGAATGCTAAATCGTAGATAAAGTACAAATTAGATGTAAGGCGGAGTAAAAATGACGCAAGGCTTACAGTTTTCCCTATTGTTTAATGGGCTAGATTCACACGCAACGGCTGATAGTGCTGTGGTTGTACCTGAGCGGCAAGCTATGGCTTACAGTGAGCAAGCTGTCGCTTTTAGCCAGGTATTAGAGGGTGAACAACAAAACAAAGCGCCGAACAAAGGGCAAACTGTTGCCGCATCTCAATCTTCGAAACATAGAGTGAGTAAAGAAGCCACTACTAATAATGCGCCTAATGTAAGCGCTGCTGAAGTACCTAAGACAGCCACGATACCTCGAGCCACAGGGGACTCCTCAGCCGAGCTTGCTGATGCTGCCGAAAGTTCGGCAGATCAATGGTTAGGATTAATTCGTCAAGCAAGTGACGCAAGTACGTTACTACGTCAAAAAGCCGAGCCCTCGACACTTTTACAAGCTGCAGGGTTTGTTACTAATGCTGCACAACTTGATAGAGTTAACGCAGGTTTCGATAATACATACTCAGAAATTACCCCAATGTTAACAGTAGAGCCAAGGTTGCTTGACAGCCATACATCAAGTGAGAAAGCTTTGCTTCTAGAATATGAAATACTTGTTTCGCCGAGAGAATCTATCCACGCTTTATTGTCCCCGCTTGATGTTGCTGATTCAGATGTGTTGCCCCCGCTTAAGTCTTCTGGTGTAGAAATACAATACAAGAATGAGTTGCTAGTTGAACCCAAAGAGGTTTCTACCTCTAAAATAAACCAGCAAGTTTTAGTGCCAGAGACGGAGTTAGTTTATATTAACAATCCTGAGAAAGTAATCAAAGGCATTGAAACTACAACAGTTATATCTAAAAGTACTTCAACTAACCGAGCGAGTCCGCTTACTAATCAGCCTGTCATGGATATTAATCAATCCTTCTTGGGCTCATCTAAAGTAAATCAGACAACAGCCATTGCTTTCGAAAAGGCACCAAGTGGTATTGAAAACACTAGTAATCAGCTAGCATCCTATGAACAACAGGCTAAGCAATCGGCTTCGATGGGACAACCGGTAACGTTGTCAGAAAACTCCTCGGGTATTGCTCAGATGACTGAAGCAAAATCAGACATGCTACTGGAAAATAAAAATGCAGCTTTAGCAAATGATCCTAAAGTCAAAGCCGCCGAATCTGAACTGACCAATAGTTATCTTAAAAAGACGCAAGAGAGTTCTGAAACATTATCCAGTGTAAAGACGCTGACTGACATAAACAGTACAACAGCATTAAAGTCGGGTATTGCCTCTGATAGTCATATGCAACGTAGTCCAGCTGCACCTGGTGACGTTGGCGAAAGAAAGAGCCCAACAAATTTGACCGACAATGCTATTGCTGCAGGTATTAAAATCTCGTTATCTAAGAGTAATGATCCAGAGTCCACTGGTTTACTGCAAGAAAGCGCGGCCAGTGGAGACGAACCGCCGTTAGATGCGTCTTTTATTGTAAATAATAACATCCAAAGTAAGTCACCTAAAGAGATGACTGCTGCAGCTCGGGCGACATCCAAATTGCAAGACGAAGCCGCAATACTTCGTGGTGTAAGTATAGAGCAGCAAGCAGAGCAAAAAAATGTGAGAAATTCGGATGAACATCAAGCAGAGCTTGCAGCCCTCGGCGGCGCGACTCACACCAACACTAATGCTAATAAGGCCGGCTCAAGCGCAGCGGAATATTCGGGAAGTGAAAGCAGCAAACAGAATATGATAAAAGCGACAGCTGATACCGCAGAGAAAGGATCACAGCCTGAACAGCAACATCAACAGCGCCAAGAGAACCGCCAGTATCATTTTAATCGGCTAGAAATAACGTTACAGCAAAGTAGTTCTCAAAATCCGACATTAACCCAGACTGCTACGCTTAATAACACGGCTGAAACCATTAATCCGTTGTACCGAGCTGAGCAATTTAGCAGCGTGTTAGAGCAGCTAAACCGGCCTCAAAGCCTTGCAACAGCGCCGAGCTTAGCGGCGCAGTTAAAGCAACTCAACTTACAACAACAAGACGCCGCGGGGCAATTGCGCGAGCGAGTGCAATTGATGGTTCGCCAAAATGTACAATTTGCTGAAATCCGGTTAGATCCTGCTGAACTTGGCCAGATGCAAATCAGGATCAACTTGCAGCAAGAGCAGGCGTCGGTGCAGTTTATCGTGCAGCAGCAGCATGCTAAAGAGTTGTTAGAGCAACAAATGCCTAGGCTAAGGGAATTGTTACAGCAACAGGGTATGCAATTGGGTGAGGGGCAGGTACAGCAACAAGCAAAAGATGATAGGCAATCGACGGGGCAGCAGTCAGGACAACAACAGCCTGGACAAGTAGCTGAACAAGAGGATTTGGGGCAAATGGCATCTATTCAGGTTAAACATAGCGATCGCTTGGTTGATTATTACGCTTAATTGCGCAATCTGCATGGGGCATTCTGCTTTTCGTTTACAAACCCCCTGACGAGTGAGCATAATGGCATTACTTTAGTCAGTTTTTTGACAGCTTTGGGAGCCTTCGTTTCATGGCAGATAATGATTTAGAAATTGTAGATAAAGGTACAACGAAGAAGAAGCTTATACTGCTTATCGGTGTACTTGTCATAGCTATCACTGCTGCAGCTGGCTATTTCTTCTTTTTAGGTGGTGAGCAACAATCTGACAATTTAACTGTCCTTTCTGAATCGGGAGGTGATGTGGCTTCTTCTGCCACGGGCAGCGCACAAGGTACCGCCTTGTATGTACAATTACCGAGGCCCTTTGTATTTAATGTTGCTGGTGCCTCACGTGACCGGCTAGTACAAATCAGAGTACAGTTGATGGTGCGTGGTGATGCAAACCAAGCTTTGGCATTACGACATATTCCATTAATCGAAGGTACGTTATTGGCAACCTTTAGTGCAGCTAACGCGGATGAGTTGATTTCTGCCACCGGTAAAGAAGAGTTAAAAAACCGGGCATTAATTGAATTACAAAGCGCTATGTTAGATGTGGTGGGTTCTGTGGTAGTGGCCGAAGTGCTATTTACCGGTTTTGTTATGCAATAAGAGTGAGCAAACGTGTCCGATTTACTATCGCAAGATGAAATTGATGCGCTGTTACATGGTGTCGATGAGGTTGAAGAAGAAGACATTGAATCGTCCGATGCTGGTCAAAATGGCAAAACGATGCAATTCGACTTTTCGTCACAAGATCGTATTGTACGCGGCCGGATGCCTACGCTGGAGATGGTTAATGAACGCTTTGCCCGCCATATGCGCATCAGTTTATTTAATATGATGCGGCGTACTGCCGAAGTATCGATTAATGGTGTGCAAATGATTAAGTTTGGCGAGTATGTGCATACTTTATTCGTCCCTACTAGCTTAAATATGGTGCGTTTTCGTCCCTTAAAAGGTACTGGTTTAATCACCATGGAAGCGCGTTTGGTCTTTATCCTGGTCGATAACTTCTTTGGCGGCGATGGTCGCTATCATGCCAAAATTGAAGGCCGAGAGTTTACTCCAACCGAACGACGTATTATTCAAATGCTGCTTAAGCTAATTTTCGAAGATTATAAAGAAGCTTGGGCACCGGTAATGGACGTGTCCTTTGAATATTTGGATTCGGAAGTGAACCCGGCGATGGCTAATATTGTCAGTCCAACGGAAGTGGTGGTCATTAGTTCATTTCATATTGAACTCGATGGCGGAGGTGGTGATTTCCATGTTGCCTTACCGTATTCGATGCTAGAACCGATTCGTGAGCTATTAGATGCCGGTGTGCAGAGCGATAAGGAAGATACTGACTTACGCTGGTCTAAGGCTTTGCGAGATGAAATTATGGATGTAAAGGTTGGCCTGAGTACCAAAATGCTCGATGTCGATTTAACCTTGCGTGACATTATGGAATTAAAAGCGGGTGACATTATTCCTATTGATATCCCCGAGCATATTACGGTAATGATAGAAGAATTACCGACCTTCCGGGCGAAAATGGGGCGTTCACGCGATAATGTGGCATTAAAAATTATTGAGAAAATTAAACGTCCTGAATCTGTAAAATCCGAAATGCAGGTTTTTACAAAAGGAGGCCGACGTTTAGACAATGATGCGGATATTTCTGAGTTAGAAGCCGATTTAAATTTTAATGATCGGGATAAAAGGTAAATCTCATGGCAAATGATCAAGATACGATGGATGAATGGGCAGCGGCTATGGCTGAAGCTGAAACGGATGCCAAAGCAGTTGAGTTAGAGGAATTACAAGATGATCGTGACTCCGCAGTTGATAAGCGGAAACTTGATACTATTTTAGATATTCCGGTGACCATTTCGATGGAAGTAGGTCGCGCCAAAATTAGTATTCGTAATCTATTGCAGCTAAACCAGGGTTCGGTGGTTGAGTTAGAGCGGATCGCTGGTGAACCTTTAGATGTCTTAGTTAATGGCACCCTCATCGCGCATGGTGAAGTGGTTGTGGTAAACGACAAGTTTGGTATTCGCCTGACGGATGTGATTAGCCAGATTGAGCGTATTAAGAAACTACGCTAATGCTGAGGATGCTTGGTAAGATAGTTTGCGTTTTAGGATTACTGTTTACTCTGGTAGCAGCGCAATCTGTTGCGGCCGAAACAGTAGAGAGTGCTTCGTCAAATGCTTCGCAGCAAGACAGTATAAACGAGGCGAGGAGTGTTGGTGAAGAACCAGAGCAAACGAAGACGCAGTCTGGGAGCCTATCACGTGAGAGTGTGTTGCACCCAGGGACCGATAACAACAACTCAACGATGACGTTAGCAAAAATCGTCATTTCTCTGGCGCTAGTCATTTTGTTGGTGCTGGGATTAGGCTGGATGTTTAAGAAATTGTCCTTGCGCATGCCAGGCAACCGACAAATTAAAGTTATTTGCGCCTTACCGCTCGGTCAGAGAGAACGCATCTTAGTTATTGAAATACAAGGAAAACAGCGAGTGATTGGGGTGACACCACAAAGCATCAACTTGCTGTTCGAATTAGAAAATCCTCTTCCAGAAGAAAAGTTGGCATCAGATTTTCATACACAGTTGCAATCATTCCTGAAAAAGTAAGCTTTTCTATGTTGCGATTGTTGTTTGTAGTGGTGCTAATGCTATTTAGTAGCGATATTCTAGCCGATAATACTACCTTATCGGCTTTAACCGTCACCACCAATGCGGATGGATCTCAGTCTTATAGCGTCACACTGCAAGTGTTAGCTATTATGACGGCGCTTAGCTTTATTCCTGCGATGGTCATTATGATGACCAGCTTTACCCGTATCATTGTCGTGTTAGCCATTTTGCGTCAAGCCATAGGTTTACAACAAACTCCCTCTAATCAGGTGTTAATTGGTATTACCTTATTTTTAACCTTTTTTATTATGGCACCGGTTTTTAAAACGATTAACGAACAAGCCATACAGCCCTATATCGCAGAGAGCATTACCCCTGTTCAAGCATTAGACGCCGCTATAATCCCTATTAAGGCTTTTATGCTACATCAAACCAGGGTAAAAGACTTAGATACCTTTGCTCAAATAGCGGGTTTAGATGTTGCAGAACAGCCACAAGATTATCCGATGACGGTGGTCATTCCTGCTTTTGTCACCAGTGAGCTAAAAACCGCCTTTCAGATTGGTTTTATGTTGTTTATTCCGTTTTTGATTATTGATTTGGTTGTCGCCAGCGTATTAATGGCGATGGGTATGATGATGCTCTCACCTATGATTATTTCACTGCCTTTCAAGCTAATGATGTTTGTATTGGTTGATGGCTGGATTTTAGTGATGGGGACTCTAGCAACAAGTTATGGGGTGGGTACATGAGCCCAGAAACCTTTGTAGACGTATTGCGAGATTCGTTGTTTATTGTGATCTTGCTAGTTAGCGCTATTATTTTGCCTTCACTTTTTGTTGGCTTAGTGGTTGCGGTCTTCCAAGCGGCAACCTCAATCAACGAACAGACATTGAGTTTTTTACCGCGTTTGATTGTTACCTTATTAGCCTTGATTTTTGGCGGACATTGGTTAGTACGGGTGATCATAGATTATACTACCGAGCTCTATCAAAGCATTCCACAAGTAGTGGGCTAGCGGAGTTGCCTAAATGGAAATTCTAATGGCGACCTTGATGCAGGCTATTGCCGACTTTTTACTGCCCCTGTGCAGGGTATCGGGCATGTTGATGATTATGGCAGGCCTGGGCGTTCGTAATATCCCAACACGTATCAAGACGGGGCTGGTGCTGCTGATTACTGTAGTCATGATGCCGATGTTGCCAAAAACCGTATATCCAGACCTTATTTCTTTGGCGATGGTACTAGAAGTCATGCTGCAGTTGACGATAGGTTTTGCTTTAGGTTTTATTTCTTTAATGTTTATCAATACTTTTGTGTTAGCTGGTCAATTGTTAGCAACACAAACAGGTTTGGCTTTTGCTTCTATGGCCGATCCGGCCAGTGGTATGACAGTGCCAGCAATTGGCCAGTTTTATTTAATTTTGGCGACCTTGTTATTTTTTGTCTTTAACGGTCACTTGATTATGATTCAGATGCTGGTATTCAGTTTTGACACCTTACCTATTACTGGACAATGGTGGGATGTGACTAGCTACTGGACTATTCTTGAGTTTGGCGGTTGGATGTTTGCTACTGCTCTGGCGATAGCGCTTGCTCCTATTGTCGCTATGCTTATGGTCAATTTATCTTTCGGTATTATGACGCGTGCCGCACCGCAGCTGAATATTTTCTCTATCGGTTTTCCGATAACGATGTTATCTGGTTTGTTAATTCTGTGGCTGACTTTAGATACCTTTTTATTCCACTATGATAAACAGTGGCAGCATGTAATAGATTACAGCTGTCGATTGATTGGCTGTTAGGAGGCTGAGATGTCAGAAGGTTCCGGCGGCGAAAAAACCGAACAGCCCACCCCCAAGAAGCTGCAAGACGCAGCGAAAAAAGGCCAGATAGCCCGTTCAAAAGACTTGGGTACTGCCTTTGTATTGATTGGTAGTGCGGCCGCCTTGCTGATATTTGGCAAAATGCTTGCTCTATCAGTGCTCACGATAGGGCAAAGGATGTTGCGTCTTGACCAAAAAGATATTTTTGAGACAAATTCGATGTTCAGTGCCTGGGGAGAAGTAGGCAGAGAACTCGCCTGGCCGATGGCTGGGATTTTCTTTTTTATCTTACTAGCTGCTTTTATTGGTAATACCTTGCTCGGAGGCTTTAATTTCAGTTGGGAAGCAGCAGGTCCAAAAGCGAGTAAAATGAGCCCGCTAAAAGGTTTTAAACGCATGTTCGGTTTACAGGCGTTGGTAGAGCTTGGCAAAAGTATCCTAAAAGTAGCCGTTGTGATTGGAGTGGCCTATTTACTATTAAACGTATTTTTTATGGATATTATGGCGCTGTCTTTAATGAGTGAGCCCAATAATATCGAATCGGCATTGTATTTTCTGGGCTGGTTGTTTTTGGGGCTGTGTGCCAGTATCTCTATTATCGCGCTGGTTGATGCACCTTATCAAAAATGGAATCACGTTAAGCAATTAAAAATGTCCTTGCAGGAAATCAAAGACGAACATAAGAACTCCGAGGGTAGTCCTGAAACGAAAGGCCGTATTCGCCGCACGCAAATGCAGATGTCGATGAAACGAATGATGCAACAAGTCCCTACCGCTGATGTAATTGTAACCAACCCCACACATTATGCGGTAGCGCTTAAATATGATCAGGGCAAATTCCGCGCTCCAGCTGTAGTCGCCAAGGGGGTTGATGAAGTTGCGATGCATATTCGTAAAATAGCAAACGAGCATAAGATCCCGGTATTGGAATCACCAGCACTGGCCCGCTCAATTTATTACACCACTAAGCTTGACCATCCAATACCTGAACAGCTATTTGCTGCTGTGGCACAGGTACTTGCCTACGTCTATCAATTGAAGATGTATCGTAAAGGTAAAGGCAGTCGGCCGAAAAACCTGGCAAAAGAGTTGCCAATCCCAGAAGATTTCCGGCATTAAGATAGCTAAAGAGCCGCTTTACGGTGTTGAATTATTCAGCGAACAGCGGCAATGTCTTTAGCTTACAGTAGAGCTGGAACGTTTTTTGCTAATGCATAGCAGTCCGTCAACAGATTGTCAGGTCTTACATGCAGTTACCCCAGTTTTTCAGCAAATTTGACAAGTCCCACTTACAGCACTTAAAAGGTATAGGCACACCATTATTGATCGTGGCCGCCTTGGCAATGATTGTCCTGCCGTTACCACCATTGATGTTAGACGTGTTGTTTTCGTTCAATATTGCGCTGGCGCTGGTGGTGTTACTGGTCACCGTCTACACTAGGCGTCCGCTGGACTTTGGTATCTTTCCCAGCGTGTTACTCGTAGCAACTATTCTGCGTTTAGCCTTAAACGTTGCCAGTACCCGGGTGGTATTGCTAGAAGGTCACAATGGCGGTGATGCCGCGGGTAAAGTTATTGAAGCCTTTGGCTCCGTAGTGATCGGCGGCAACTATGCTGTGGGTATCGTGGTATTCCTAATCTTGATTATTATCAACTTCGTGGTGGTGACCAAAGGTGCGGGGCGTATTGCCGAAGTATCCGCCCGTTTTACCTTAGATGCGATGCCAGGTAAACAAATGGCGATTGATGCTGATATGAATGCCGGGTTAATTACGCAAGAAGAAGCCCGAGCTCGTCGTGAAGAAGTCACCAGTGAAGCTGATTTTTATGGCTCGATGGACGGTGCCAGTAAATTTGTAAAAGGTGACGCCATTGCCGGTATTGTTATTTTAGTGATTAACCTTATCGGTGGGCTCTTCATCGGTATGATTCAACATGGCTTAAGCTTTGGTGATGCAATGGAAATCTATACCTTGCTGACCATTGGTGACGGCTTAGTGGCGCAGATCCCCGGCTTACTGCTTTCTATCGGTACTGCCATTATTGTTACCCGGCAAAATAAAGAAGGTGATTTGGGTAAACAAATGACCAGCCAGCTTGGTGATAATACCCAAGTCCTTTTCGTGGCGGCAGGGGTGATGACGTTAATGGGCATAGTACCTGGCATGCCACATTTTGCCTTTTTGACTCTAGCGGCTTTATTAGGTGGCGTTGCTTTTTATGTAAAACGGTTGGCCACGACCAAAGCTACACAGCTGATGCCCAAAAATACTGCGGCAGGTGGTGAGCAAAGAACCGAGCTGCAAACAGTCAAAGAAATTGGGTGGGATGATGTACAAGGTGTAGATACCATTGGTTTAGAAGTGGGGTATCGGCTGATTCCGCTGGTAGATAAAGCACAAGGCGGCGAACTGCTTAATCGCATTAAGGGTGTTCGTAAAAAATTATCACAGGAACTGGGGTTCCTGATCCCGCCTGTGCATATTCGTGACAACCTGGATTTAGAACCTAACAGCTATCGCGTTGCGTTAATGGGCGTAACAAATGGTGAAGGTGAATTAAGACATGACAACGAATTGGCGATTAATCCGGGCCAGGTATTCGGTACTGTGAAAGGTATTGCGACTAAAGATCCCGCTTTTGGCCTGGATGCGGTATGGATTAGTAAAGATCAGCGGGAACATGCGCAAACCTTGGGCTATACCGTGGTGGATGCAGCAACGGTCGTTGCGACTCATTTAAGCCAAATCCTGACCAATAGTGCTGCAAGCTTACTTGGCCATGAAGAGGTACAGAATCTGCTAGACATGTTGGCGAAGCATTCACCCAAATTAGTGGAGGGTTTAGTACCTGATACCCTGCCGCTTACCGCAGTCGTGAAAGTGTTACAAAACTTATTGCATGAAGGGGTTCCTATTCGCGATATGCGAACCATAGTGCAAACCTTGGTTGAATATGGCGCTAAGAGTCAGGATGTCGATGTGTTAACCGCTGCTTGTCGTATTGCACTGCGTCGTTTAATAGTGCAAGAGGTCGTGGGGAGTAAGCAAGAAATTCCGGTTATTACCTTTGCGCCAGAGCTTGAGCAAATGCTGCATCAGTCTATGCAGGCTGCCGGAAATGACGGTGCTGGCATAGAACCTGGGCTGGCTGACCGCATTCAACAATCGTTACAGGAAGCGCATCAGAATCAGGAACTAAGCGGTGAAAGTGCGATAATGCTAACGTCAGGAATTTTACGCACAGTTATGGCACGATTCGTGAAATACACTATTCCAGGATTGCGAGTGTTGTCTTATCAGGAAATACCAGACGACAAACAGATTCGCATTGTCAGTGTAATTGGCCAGTCGAACTAGGAGTAACTCATGAAAATAAAACGCTTTGTTGCCAAAGATATGCGCAGCGCCCTGGCAGACGTTAAAGAGTTTCTTGGACCTGATGCCATTATTCTGTCGAATAAGAAAGTCCCCGAGGGTGTTGAGATAGTGGCAGCCATAGATGCAGAGCCAGCAGCTGTCAAACCTCGGCAGAGCGCGCCGGCAAAGGTGGTGGCAGAAGATATTACACCAGTAACCAGGCGTGCTGAGCCAAGACTAGACATTAAAGTCGACGATCAAAGTGACGCTGAGCCAGCCGACTCTTTACGTGCTTTACTTGCCAGGCAAATGATTAAGCAGCAAGGTCGCGATATTGCTGCGGCACAAACGACAAAGCCAAAATTGACAGAGCCGAAAGTTAGTCGAGCGACACAGTTTGAGCGTCAAAACAATGACAACAATAGCAGCATGATGAGTGGTGCTATGCCAAATCAGTTGCAGGAGTTAAGCAAAGTACAGCAAGCACAGGCACAACTCATGCAACAGCAATTTGCCCAGATGCAAAATGAAATGCTCTCCATGCGTCAGCTATTGCAGCATCAGGTATCTGGATTAATGTGGCAGGATTTGGCGCGTAAAGAGCCGGTGCGTGCCTTAGTGATCGAAAACTTAAAGCAATTAGGATTATCAGAGCAAATAGCTGATCAATTAGCTTGTTTTATGCCAGATGATTTAAATGCAGCCGATGCTTGGGATACCGCATTAGAGTTACTAAGTGGTCAACTGACAACGACAAACGACGATATTTTACGTCGAGGTGGTATTATTGCACTGGTCGGGCCAACTGGTGTGGGTAAGACAACAACGGTTGCTAAGCTAGCAGCTGGTTTTGCCAAACGGCATGGCGTTGATCAGGTGGCTTTAATCACTACCGATTGTTTTCGTATCGGTGCTTTTGAACAATTAGCGACTTTTGGGCGCATTATTGGTTGTCCAGTGAAGCAAGCGAAAGACAGTGAAGAGCTATCAATATTGTTGAATCAGTTGCAACAGCGTAAACTTATTCTAATCGATACGGCAGGCATGAGTCAGCGCGATCTTCGGCTAGCTGAGAAACTGGCGTCTTTAGTACACAATTCTCGTGTTAAAATAAAAAGTTATCTGGTATTGTCTGCAACAGCACAAGCTAAAGTTATGCAAGAAAGCGTACAGCAATTTAAACGGATCGGTTTGTCTGGTTGTATTTTCACCAAGTTGGACGAGTGTCTTAGCTTAGGTGAGGTAATAAATGTTGCTATCCAAAATGCATTGCCTGTTAGCTATCTGACCAACGGCCAGCGTGTACCAGAGGATATTTGTATTGCCGATGCCGTTACCCTGGTGAAGGACGCTGAGCAGTTACGCCAGCAACACAGTGGTGATACGCATCAATGGTATCAAGATGATTCTAGCCGGGTAGAAGCAGTTTATGCGTGACGATGTAATAGCAGATGATCAAGCCAGTGGCCTAAGACAAATGAAGAAACAAATGGTGAAGGTAATCTCAGTAACCGGTGGTAAGGGCGGCGTAGGTAAAACTAACGTTACCCTTAACCTTGCTATGGCACTTGCTCAGTTGGGTAAAAAGGTGCTGGTTCTGGACGCCGATTTAGGCTTGGCCAATTGTGACGTTATGTTAGGGCTTCGAGTAGAAAAAAACCTCTCACATTTACTCGCAGGAACAGCCTCGTTGGATGATATTCTGGTTGAAGGCCCTTTTGGTATCAAGATTGTCCCTGCCACCTCGGGTAGTCAGAATATGACTGAGCTTTCTCAAGTGGAACATGCCAGTTTAATTAGAGCCTTTAGCGAGTTACAAACACCGGTTGACGTGTTATTAGTAGATACGGCTGCTGGTATTTCGGATATGGTATTAAGCTTTTCCAGGGCCTCACAGGATGTGCTTGTTGTGGTTTGCGATGAACCCTCTTCCATCACTGATGCCTACGCTTTGATGAAAATACTTAGCCGGGATCATGGTGTAGATAAATTCAAAATTGTTGCCAATATGGTACGCAGCCTGAAAGAAGGGCACGAATTATTTGCTAAACTTACCCGGGTAACAGACCGGTTTTTGGATGTGAGTTTAGAGTTAGTTGCAACAGTGCCGCATGATGAAAATGTGCGAAAAGCGGCACGCAAACAAAAAGCTTTTATTGAAGCCTTTCCGAAAACTCCTGCTAGTATGGCAATTAAGACATTGGCGCTAAAAGCGGTTAAGTGGCCGCTGCCAAGTAGTGCATCAGGGCATTTAGAGTTTTTTTTAGAACAATTAGTGCAGCCGCAGTCTGACTAAGGGGGACCTGTGAACAGTAAGGTGGCCGCTTATGGTGGTATAGACCACACGCAACAACTGGTGGAGCGGCATGCTTCACTGGTTAAACGTATTGCTTATCATCTATTGGCCCGTCTCCCGGCCAGTGTGCAGGTAGACGACTTAATTCAGTCCGGCATGATAGGTCTAATCGAAGCTGCAAAAAACTTTGATGGCAGCAAAGGCGCGAGTTTTGAGACCTTCGCTGGTATTCGTATTCGTGGCTCTATGCTGGATGAAATTCGCCGTGGTGACTGGACTCCTCGCTCCGTACATCGCAATGCCAGGTTAATAGCCGATACTATTGCTGAACTTGAAGCTATACTAGGCAGAGATGTAAAAGATCATGAAGTTGCAGAAAAACTTGCTATCTCTTTAGATGAATATCATCATATGCTATGTGACGTTAGCTCTGGTCGTATTATTGGTATAGAGGATCTGGGTATTTCTGAAGATGTGTTAGTTACATCAGATGACATAGACACTGACCAGCTGTACCATGAACAAGCAAATAGCGCTTTCAGTGAAGCTTTGGCAAAAAATATCAGTAGCTTGCCAGAGCGTGAGGCGTTAGTTCTGTCACTTTATTATAATGATGAGCTAAACTTGAAAGAGATCGGGGCGGTGCTGGATGTCAGCGAGTCACGGATCAGTCAGATTCATAGTCAGGCATTGGTGCGTTTAAAAGCCCGAATGCAGGCTTGGTTGTAATGCATCCTGAATGGCGGGATGACTTTCTCTTCGGAGGGGACTTTGGATAAAAATATGAAAATTCTCGTAGTCGACGATTTTTCGACCATGAGACGTATCATTAAAAACCTATTGCGCGATCTTGGTTTTACAAATATTTCAGAAGCTGACGATGGCAGCACGGCACTGCCGATGCTACAAAGCGGAGATTTTGACTTTGTGGTAACAGACTGGAATATGCCTGGTATGCAAGGTATAGACTTATTGCGGGCAATTCGTGCTGATGCAAAGCTAAAGCACATACCCGTATTAATGGTTACCGCCGAAGCTAAAAAGGAACAGATCATTGCGGCAGCGCAAGCTGGTGTAAATGGTTATATCGTCAAACCTTTTACTGCGGCGACGTTACAGGAAAAGCTGGCGAAAGTATTTGAGCGGATCGGTTAGGCCGTATCTTCCAAGGAGTAAAGCCATGCCTGAGACTACGGTCCCACTTATTACGCTTGAACAAGCCAAAGAACTAGTCCAATTATTGGAAATGGGAGAGCAGGATATCGCAAACCAGCTGGTACAACAGCTTGGTTTGCCCGGTTCTTCTGAACTCTTTGCTGAGGTGGGGAAATTAACCCGGCAGCTCCATGATTCACTTAAAAACTTTCAGATAGATCCCTCCTTAAGTAACATTCTGGAAGAGGATATCCCTGACGCTAAAAAGCGACTTAACCATGTCATTGATATGACAGAGCAAGCGGCTAATCGTACCATGGACGCCGTTGAGTCGTGTTTACCAATAGCGGACCAGATTAGTGCTCAATTAAACCAGCTCATGCCACAGTGGCAACGGTTGATGAACCGGGATTTAGAACTGGGTGAGTTTAAAACCTTATGCCACGGTATCGATAGTTTCTTATTACAGACGGTGGCTGAGTCTACTCGTTTGAATAATTTACTGACTGACGTGTTGATGGCGCAGGATTATCAGGATTTAACCGGGCAAATTCTACGGCGTGTGATTGAGCTGGTGCGGGAAGTAGAAGAAAGCCTAATTGGCTTATTAACTGCTTTTGGTAATGCGAATCCCAAACTGCTGGAACAAAAGCCGACGAAAAGCAAACCTAAAACAGCGGTTACCGCTGAAGGCCCCATTATTGATGCCGCTGAGCGGAATGATGTTGTTTCCGGGCAGGATGACGTTGATGATTTACTGTCGAGCTTAGGTTTTTAACAGAGGTGTCTGCAGATGAGTTTTGATATGGATGAAGATATTCTTCAGGATTTTCTGGTAGAAGCCGGTGAAATTCTGGAGTTGTTGCAAGAGCAGCTCGTTGAGTTAGAGAATAATCCTCAAGACGCCGCTTTGCTTAATGCTATTTTCCGTGGCTTCCATACAGTGAAAGGTGGTGCGGGTTTTCTGTCACTGACTGAACTGGTTGACGCTTGCCACGGTGCAGAGAACGTGTTTGATATTTTACGTACTGGCAAACGTAGCATTACACCTGAGCTTATGGACACCATCTTACAAGCACTGGATGCAGTAAATGGGATGTTTACAGAGGTCAATGCCAAACAACCTTTAACACCGGCAGCACCTGAGTTATTGGCTGCATTACACTATTACAGTGAGCCTGAAACTGCAGGCGAGGTGGCGCCTGTCGCTGTTAAAGCGCCCGAGCCGGTGAAAACCCCTGAACCTCAGCATACCAAGCCTGTTACAGCAGACACTGATAATCAGGACATTGAAAGTATTACTGAAGATGAATTCGAGCGAATGCTTGATGAATTGCATGGTGCTAAGGCTCCTGGTCAAGCGGTAACAGCAGTTGCTACCCCAAGTAATGCAGCCTCTGGCGATGATATTACTGACGATGAATTCGAAGCGTTACTTGATCAACTTCATGGCAAAGGTAGCTTCAAAGCAGAGAAGCCTGCCGATGCTGCTCCGGCACCCATTACCAACTCAGGTAATAGTGGTGACGATATTTCTGACGACGAATTTGAAGCGCTTCTTGATCAGTTACATGGCAAGGGTAAGGCACCTATCGTTGTGTCGAAACCCAATTCAGAGCCTGTCAGTGCGCCCGCACCTGTCACACCTTCTCCGGTACCGGCAAAAGCAGCAGATACTCCGCCAGCGCCTGTGGCAGATAAGGCTGCTGCGGCGGCTGAAACCACAGTGCGTGTTGATACAAAGCGGCTTGACCAGATTATGAATATGGTAGGTGAGCTGGTGCTGGTACGTAACCGGTTAGTCAGTCTGTCGGGTACGGCGCAAAATGAAGAAATGAGCAAAGCCATCGCAAATCTGGACGTAGTGACCGCTGATATTCAAGGCGCGGTGATGAAAACCCGGATGCAGCCTATTAAAAAGGTTTTCGGTCGTTTCCCCCGGGTTGTACGTGATTTAGCACGCTCCTTGAAAAAAGACATCGATCTGGTTTTGGAAGGCGAAGAAACTGATTTAGATAAAAACTTGGTTGAGGCTCTGGCTGATCCGCTGGTGCATTTGGTTAGAAACTCGGTAGATCATGGCATCGAAATGCCTGAAGTGCGCCAAGCAGCAGGAAAGCCACGAACCGGTGTTGTTAAGTTAGCGGCAACTCAGGCAGGGGATCATATTTTACTAACCATCCAAGACGATGGTGCAGGAATGGATCCTGAGAAACTAAAAGGTCTGGCTATTAAACGTGGTGTTATTGATGCTGATGCTGCGACCAGAATGTCTGATACTGAAGCCTTTAATCTGATTTTTGCCCCTGGTTTTTCTACCAAAGAGCAAATATCGGATATCTCGGGTCGTGGTGTGGGTATGGATGTGGTGAAAACCAAAATTACCCAGCTAAACGGCACTGTGCATATCCACTCCAAGCTGGGTGAAGGTACCTTGCTGGAAATTAAAGTACCACTCACGCTAGCTATTTTACCGACCTTAATGGTAATGGTAGGCAAGCAAACTTTTGCTTTACCCTTAGCTGGTGTGAATGAAATCTTCCATCTTGATCTGGCAAAAACTAACATCGTTGATGGTCAATTGACGATAGTGGTTAGGAACAAAGCCATACCGCTCTTTTATCTCGAGCACTGGCTGGTTAAAGGTTCAGATAGAAAAATACGGCGTGAACAAGGCCATGTGGTGATCGTGCAGATTGGTACACAGCAGGTTGGTTTTGTAGTCGATCAGTTAATTGGTCAAGAAGAAGTGGTGATTAAAGCGCTTGATGCCTTACTGCAGGGAACCCCTGGAATGGCCGGTGCAACTATTACCTCTGATGGCGGTATAGCCTTGATTTTAGATGTGCCCAACTTGCTAAAACATTATGCCAAGAAATCTAAGGTTAAATTTGAGCGGTTTAATAAACTGCATGCTTAAGTGAGAGTGGCATGACCATTAGGGTTTTGATTGTTGATGACTCCAGCTTCTTCCGACGTAGGCTCACCGAAATATTGTCGGCTGATGCAGAGTTAGAGGTGATAGACACTGCTAACAATGGTCGTGAAGCTGTTGACAAAGCCTTAGCGCTAAAGCCTGATGTTATTACGATGGATATTGAAATGCCAGTTTTGGATGGGATTTCAGCGGTACGCGAAATAATGCAGGCGCAGCGGATCCCTATCCTTATGTTTTCTTCGTTAACCCACGAAGGCGCTAAGGCTACGTTAGATGCGTTAGATGCCGGTGCGGTTGATTTCTTACCTAAGAAGTTCGAGGATATTGCCCGGGATAAACAAGAGGCTGCCGAGGTATTGCGGGAACGCGTTAAAGCGGTGGCTCGGCGTCGGCCTCTGGGACGGACGACCTTTAGTAACTCGGCTTTAGCACGCAGTTCCTCTTTAACTGGACGAACATTGAGTGAACCACAACGAGCAGTAACTGAGCCAGCCAAGCCGTTAACCGCCCGCAGTATGTTAGAGCGTCCCAAGCTGACTGAGCGTGCGGCCTTAGTCGCTGGTAGACATCATGCCACAAGCAGTGGTAAAGAGTACAAATTGGTTGCTATAGGTACTTCTACCGGGGGACCGGTTGCCTTGCAACGTATTTTAACGGCGCTACCGGCGAGTTTTCCCTTACCGATAATTCTGATACAGCACATGCCAGCAGCTTTTACGGGCGCTTTTGCGCAGCGGTTAAATACGCTGGCGAAAATAGAAATTAAAGAAGCGGAAGACAATGATTTACTGCGCCCTGGAGTTGCTTATTTAGCTCCAGGTGGCAAACAAATGCTAATTGAAGGTAATGATCATCAAGCCAGATTGCGCATTAAAGAAGACGATTCGCCAAGAATAACATTTAAACCAAGTGTCGACATTACGTTTGCTACCGCTGCCCGGGTTTATCACGATAAAGTATTAGCTATAGTGTTAACGGGAATGGGGGCGGATGGCCGAGAGGGGGCAAGACTCTTAAAACAGCAAGGCTCAACCATCTGGGCGCAGGATGAAGCTAGCTGTGTGGTCTACGGTATGCCGCAGGCCATAGCTGCCGCTGGTTTGATGGATGCGGAAATTACCCTAACGGATGTCGCAACTCGAATGTTGACGGAACTTAAGCATGGATAAACTGGCGTTAAGCGGCTTTCTGTTAGCTGTATTGGCCGTTGCTGGTGGCTTTATGCTCGAAGGAGGGACGTTAAGCACTCTCTTACATTTCCCTGCTTTTGTGATTGTCTTTGGCGGCACCATAGGTGCTGTAATGCTACAAACGCCTTTTGCGCAGTTTCGGCTGGGGCTAAGTATGTTGCCTTGGGTATTTAAACAAAATGGATTAAATGTACAAGCGACTACCGAACGGATCGTCGAGTGGGGAACCGCCGCTCGGGTGAACGGTTTTTTGTCGTTGGAGTCTGTGGCTTTAGAAGAGTCTGATACATTTTTGCATCGAGGTTTGAATTTACTGGTCGATGGTGTTGAAGCACAATCAATACAAGCTACGCTGGATGCCGAATTAAGCCTTGAGCAGGAACGTTTACTGCGGGGGGCTCGTATTTATGATGCAATGGGTGGATATAGCCCTACTATTGGTATTATCGGTGCAGTTCTGGGGTTAATTCAGGCACTTAGTCATATTAGTGATCCAGATTTGCTTGGGTTAGGAATTGCAACCGCTTTTGTGGCTACCATCTATGGCGTAGGCTTTGCAAATCTGCTGTTTATCCCGGTGGGGAACAAGTTGAAGAACCTAATACAGCAGCAAAGCTTGTATCGCGAACTGATTATTGAAGGGCTTGTTTCGATAGCTCAGGGACAAAATCCGCGGCTTATTGAACACAAACTGGCCGCCTACTGGCAAGGCTAAGCAATGTACCGACATCGCCGTTTAAGACAGCAACCCGAACGCGAAGAGCTTGATCGCTGGTTGGTATCCTATGCGGATTATATGACGCTGATGTTTGCACTCTTTGTTGTTCTCTACGCGCTTTCTTTGCTAAAGCAAGATGAGTTTAATGCGTTGACCGAGTCTATTACCAAAATTTTCGAAAAGTCACCGCGCCAAGATAGTCTCGGTCCTGCGAGCTCTTTACCCCCTGTTTCGGGGAACTCAGAGTTTGGGTTTTCAGGAGCCGCTGTCAATCAACCGTCCACACCTAAAGAGGTTGCTAACGCGACAACGTTATCTGATGTACGGCAACAACATTTGGGAAGCCCACTGCAGCTGATTGAGCAAGATCTACGATTGGCACTTAGTGATTTGATTGGGCAGGGAGTAGCCAAGCTTATTCAAGATGACGACTGGTTGGTGATTGAACTAAATAGTGGATTATTATTTGCTTCTGGCAGCGCTACAGCCACTAACTCAGCCAGAACGGTACTGCAAGAAATTAGTAAAATCATTAACCCGATCAATAATTTTTTAAGAGTTCGCGGCTATACTGATAATATTCCTATTCGCAATGAAGTGTTTTCATCTAATTGGGAGTTATCAGTTGCTCGAGCGACATCAGTGCTACGGATACTGGAAACTCTGGGTACGCCATCGCATCGAATGGCGATAGAGGGGTTTGGTGAATACTACCCAACTGCAGATAATGCGACAGCCAGCGGCAGAGCAGAGAACCGCAAAGTGGTCATCGCTATCTCTCGTTTTGGGTATCAGTCAGAAGCACAAAAGGCAACAGAACAAAATGCCGTGTTAGAACAACAATTACAAAACGTTACTCAGGCTGATGGCTCTATTCAGGTTGTGCCTCTACCGGGTGGTGGTATTCGTATTACAACGCGTCAGGATAACCCTGATGCTAAGTCAGATAGACAGGATCCGTAAATTGGTCATTTGGACAATAGCAAATCAAAAAGGTGGTGTAGGTAAAACCACGACCACAGTAACACTTGGAGGCTTGCTCGCCGAGCGAGGCTATCGTGTGTTATTGGTCGATACTGATCCGCACGCCTCACTTACCTATTATTTTGGTATTGATGCCGAAGAGCTCGAGGTGAGTGTTTATGATATTTTTGTGCGTGGTAAAAATATCACTCGCGAAGAAATTTTACAGTCGCTTTGTCCTAGTACGGCAGAAAGATTAGACATTTTGCCGGCTTCTATGTCACTTGCCACCTTGGATAGATCTATGGGCAATAAAGGTGGTATGGGGTTGATTGTTAAAAAAGCCCTGCAGTTAATTGCCAAGGATTATGACTACGTGCTTATAGATTGTCCGCCTGTTATGGGCGTACTTATGGTAAATGCGCTAGCAGCCTGCGATAGAGTATTAATACCGGTACAAACTGAATTTTTAGCCTTAAAAGGCCTGGAACGTATGATTGCAACCATGGCTTTAATGCGTAGTTCCCAGCAAGATTTGGCTTTCACCATTATTCCTACTATGTACGACAAACGCACTAAAGCGTCTTTAGAGGCTTATAAAGAACTCAAAGCCAAGTATCAAGATAAAGTGTGGTCAGCGGTCGTACCTATAGATACAAAATTCCGTGATGCTTCGCTAGCACAGACACCACCGAATGCCTTTGCCGGAGCATCACGCGGCGTTTTCGCTTACAACACGCTGCTGACCTACTTGTTGCAACTGGCACCGGAGGCTTAACATGAGCCATTTAATAGCTAGCCAGAAAGTGATTCAGCATTATCTTAAGGCATTATTAACAGAAGAAGATGCTGTTGAAACGCCGGTTAAACCGGCGCTAGCGGATGAAAAAAAGGCCGAGTTAAATAAATTACTGGCACAAGCGGTTCCCGTAGCTACAAAACCCGCTATTGCAACACCCGTTGTGACTCAAACAGCAAAACCTGTAGTTGCCTCACCAACACCACCTATGACCAAGCTGGTGCAACTGGCAGCAAAAAGTACTGTTGATACGAATAGCCCTAATTTGTTACAACGCGATATTCCGGTAGCACAGCGCCTGGCTGCTCCTGCGCCAGTTAAGGCTCCAGTTGAAAAAGCCTACCGTAACAGCAGGTTTCAGGCATTGTTTTTTAGTGTAGCGGGGCTTAAAGTAGCAGTGCCGTTGACTGAGTTGGGTGGCATTCACGAACTTACTGATATTAATACCTTGTTTGGTAAGCCTAGCTGGTTCAAAGGTGTAATGTTGTATCGGGAGCAAAAACTGAATGTTGTTGATACCGCTCGCTGGATTATGCCAGAAAAATATGACGCAACGCTGGCACAAGGGTTAAACTATCAATATCTTGTTATGCTCGGCAGTAGTAACTGGGGTCTTTGTTGTGAGACCTTGATTGATACTATCACGCTTGAACCAGAACAAATTAAATGGCGTGAGCATGAAGGTAAGCGGCCCTGGATGGCTGGATTAATTAAAGAACATATGTGTGTGTTAGTTGATGTAGAAGAGCTAATAACCCTGTTAGGCCGAGGCCTGGACATCAACGCCTGAACAGGCAGACCAATGAGGAGCTGTAGATGAGTAATAAAATTTCCCAAACGGCAGATAAGAACCAGGCCACTGATCAGGTATTACAATGGGTGACTTTTCGCTTGCAAGAGGAAACCTATGGTATCAACGTAATGCAAGTACAAGAAGTACTACGCTATTCAGAAATTGCTCCGGTTCCCGGTTCACCGGATTATGTGTTGGGCATCATCAACCTGCGTGGTAATGTCGTTACCGTGATTGATACCAGAGCCCGTTTCGGACTGCCACCAGCAGAAGTTACCGATAACACAAGAGTTGTTATTATTGAAGCAGAGAAACAGGTTATTGGCATTTTGGTAGATAGCGTTGCCGAGGTGGTATATCTAAAACAATCTGAAATAGATGTTGCGCCTAACGTTGGCACTGACGAAAGTGCTCGTTTTATTCAAGGTGTTGCAAATCGTGAAGGTGAATTATTAATATTAGTCGATCTTAATAAGCTGCTTAATGATGATGAATGGGATGAAATCAGCAGTATCTAATGATTAACCTTAGCTTGCTACCCTGGCTACTTAATGCCATTTTTTTAATATTGCTGCTGGTACTTTGGCTGCGGTGCCGGCAACAATGGCGTGCGCAGCAACAATCTTTAAGCTTACTTAGCTCACAGTTTGAAGCTAGCCAGCAGCAAAGCAGCATCACACAGACCGAAACTGAGGAATTGCGTGCTGGTGTTATTGGTGTTGGGCAAAGAGTATTGGATTTGCAAGAACAGCAGCAGTTATTAAAACTACAAGTGTTGCAGTTACAAGAGCAGCAAGATGCGATAGCGCTCAGTGATCCTGAGAGCAAAATATATAGCAGAGCAATGAAAATGGTAGAGCTCGGCGCTGATTTAGAAGAAATTATTCGTGAGTGCGAACTGCCAAGGGCAGAAGCTGAGCTACTATATAATTTACATCAACAGAAAAACGTTAAATAGCTTATGGCTAAAATACCCGAGCAAAGCGCTGCTGCACTGAAATATGATGGTAAAAACGCACCCGTCATAGTGGCTAAAGGGCATGGACAGCTAGCCTCGGATATTATTTCGTTAGCACGTGAGCATGGAGTGCTGATCCACGAAGATGCTGAGCTGACCAAATTACTTAGCCAGTTACAACTAGGCGAGCAAATCCCCAAAGAATTATATCTTATTATCGCTGAGCTGATCGCTTTCTCTTATGTACTGCAGGGCCAATTCCCCGATAATTGGCATAATATCCATCAGCGTATCGATTTCAAAACTTAAGGCGCTATGCGCTTTATTACTAACTGATTAGTTGCTGAGTCTTTTCCTGCCATTATCTATTCGTTGATGTCAGTTACCAGAGCGCTTTTACCAAGCGCTGTGCTTGGTCAGGAGTGTCTTGCAACAGCCAGTCACAAATAGCTGCAGCCACATTAGGATACTGTATGTTGTTTGCCACTCTTGGGCCATTAAGCCATTCGGCAATAATTTTAGTGCTTAAGGTATTTGCTCTACTGGCGAGTTTCAATTGAGTTAACGCCAGTGCATTAGATTGTTGTTCCATTTGTCCTTGTAGCGGTTTAACCAGAATATGTTTTTGTAATTGTAGCGCTTCGCTTATCAGCTCAAAGCCAGCGTTACTGAGCACTGCTTCACTTTGCAGCAAATCCGTTTTAAAAGCCTGTAACGATGGTGGTTGGGTACGAATATGGCCATAGGTGCCAATGGTTAAACCTGGGCCGTAAATACTAAAGGTGAAGTCGGTTAACGGAGTTAACAACCGCATGACTTGCTGCTGATCTTCAAAGGGTAAATAAACTAGTACCTGTTTTGGTACTAAGGTGCTTTGTATCTTAGGTAAATCAATGATCGGAGGTAAGATAGGTTGATTAAAATGATGCCAATGCAAGCCCAGACTGAATTTAGCTGGGGCAAAATGGCGAAATATATTGTGGCTTAGTAGGCTCGCATTCTCCATTGGGATCGGCTGCAAAAAGGCGTACTGGTGGCCAATCCCTATACAGGTTTTTTGTTGGCGTTGAGCGGCCCAGGCAGTAACAGGTTCAAAGTCGGTTAATACCAGATCATAGCTGCTAACATCTAAACTACGGATATCCCGCCACAGCTCTCGCAAGCTGGCCTGCTTAGCACTTTGCCAATAATTCACCCGTCCAGCCTGACTGATAAAAGTTAAGCCTCGGCGCAATTGATACCGCCCAAATTGCTGCATATCAAAAAATTGCTCAGCAGGCCGGCCCGAAAACAAAAAATCTACAGTAACCCCGGCTTGCCGCAATTGTTGCTCCATGGCTCTGGCCCGGCTAATATGCCCGTTTCCTGTTGCCTGTACGCCATAGAGAATTCGCATTTTATACTCCGATTAATCTGTTGTTGGGTGTCGCCACACCAGGGCTTTAAAATGTTGTCGGCACATCGAGACATAGCTTTCATTACCACCAATTTGTACCTGAGAGCCTGCTGTCGCAGCTTTGCCATGTTCATCTAAGCGCACTACAAAGTTCGCTTTACGGCCACAGTGACAAATGGTTTTCAGTTCAATCAGCTTATCTGCCCAGGCTAATAAAGCCTGACTACCGGCAAAGGTTTCACCTAAAAAATCAGTACGCAAGCCAAAGGCTAATACTGGGATATGCAGGTTATCAACCACGTCGGTCAGTTGCCGAACCTGTGTTTTACTTAAAAACTGCGCTTCATCTAGTAGCACGCAATCTAAACGCCCCTGCGCTTTTAACTGGCTGATATGCATCAAAAAATCAAATTTTTCATCAAAAATATGCGCGTCCATTGCTAAGCCAATTCGTGAGCTTACTTTCCCCAGTCCAAAACGGTTATCCAGTGCTGCGGTATAAATAGCCACTGTCATGCCTCGTTCCTGATAGTTGTAAGCACTTTGCAGCAACGAGGTTGATTTGCCGGCATTCATTGCCGAGTAATAAAAATATAATTGTGCCATTGCATAAACCTTCTAAGATTTGACGGCACAGTATAACTGAAAAATATAAAGGAATAAGATGACAGTAGTAAGACAAGGTACGGGGAAGAAAAATTTTAGCTGCCGCTGGCGCGGCAGCTATTGACCTTAGTTCGGCTGGGGCTTGTCATCTGGTTTAGTGGGCGTCTCATCAACTTTTTTCGACGTTTGGTTGGTTTTTTGCACCGTAACCACCGGAAGAAACAAATTAAGTGGGTTTTGCTTGATTTGTTCCTGCACGCTTTTTAATAGTAACGAAAATTTGCCAATACGAGTGCCGCGGGCGCGCAGGGCTACGGTGAGTGCCAAGGTAAAACTGACCCACAAATTAACAAAACCAATAAGCAGCACCATCACAAGGTAGAACAAAAAACTAAAGGGGCCCAGTTCACCGCTGACTGTACTGTACCCTAAATTAGCAGAGGCGAAGGCTACATGGCGTATATCCAGGGGTAAGCCTAGCAGATACCCCAGATAGCCGGTCATTCCCAGCAGAATACCGAAGATAAAGTTGCCGGCAAAAGCGCCATAATTATCATGCCAATAGTTAGCAAAAGTCTGACGCGGGCGATCGGGCAAGATTTTTTTTAGCAGTGGGTGATGGTATAGCCGTAATTTAAGGTCCAGGTAGTTAGCGCGATTTTCAAAAAAGCCCGCAATAATACCCGAGCAAAATAACCAAATACCGGCAACGGCAGCAAAAAACAATGAACCATGCCAGGGCGACACTGCTTTAAGCTGATAGCTCACTGCAGTTTCGTCAAGTAAGGGCTCTCCTTGCCAAAACCAAAAGGCTAAGGCGATAGCCGAAGCAGTTAATACGGCAACACTAACATTACCCCATACTGCAGCCCATTGTGAGCGATTCACATCTAACAGCAGCGATGCCAGTTTTTTATGGGCCGCCCGGCCATTTTCGCCTTTTTCAACTTCGGCAGCAAAACTAGCGGCTGTCATCGCTGGCTGTTTTGTTGCCACGGTAAGACCCAAGATATGAATCAGTACAAAGCCCAATCCATAGTTTAAACTTACTAATAGCGCATTGGTAAATGCGGGTAGCGTTAAGCTTTCAATATAGATTTTAAGCAGCGCCATGCAAGCAATAATAATACCCGCTCCTGCGGCTGAAGCTATTAAACCCAAATACTGGCTTTTATCTCTGGCGATATAGTGTTCGCCATGACTGCTTTTATTCACGCTAATGCTTTTCGATAACAATTGCGTGCTACTGCGCCAGAGCGCTCTTACACTCTTTTTCTCACGGCTGGTATCAATTAACTGCTCACTTAGCTGCAAGCTTAAGTGACGTAAAGATTCTGCTTGCTCCGCAGTTACCAGAGTAACGAGCTGTTCAATACGGCTTAGTGTTTGCTCCAGGCGCTCTAACAGGTGCGCTACGGCAACTGTGCTGCCTGCCGCGGCAGCTCGCCGTCTTAAGCGATCAATTTGTTCATAACATTGCGCTACCATAACGTGATAATGCGCACAATCGTAGGGGCTTAGCTCGGGATCTTGCTGGCGTTTTCTGGCATGCACCACCAGCAAATTTAATTCTCTGTGTAGGGCAATAAAAGCAGAGTCGATATTATTTAGCCGTTTATCTAAGCGCATTAGGTCTGGTTCCATTTCCTCGGCGGCGATCCAGACGCTTAGCATCTCTAGTGCACAAAGAGCTTCTTCATGCAGATGTCGTTCAAACTGTTGCAGTGCTTCTGCGCAGACGACACTTAAAAAATATTCACTGAAAGCGGCAAACTGCGTAGGGCCCTCAACAATTTCCTCATCGGCAAAGCCAATTTCTTTAAAGATCTCAGCCAGTACGTCTTTTAGTTCGGTTAAATCACGTGGTGCCGGCATCACCTTTTCATATAAACGGCTCGAAAGCTCCCGAAAAAATCCCCGACGTGAAAAAACACCTAAACTGACTAAGGCAGGATAAAGGTGTACGCTGGTAAGCCAGCGCAACAGGCTGTTAGCAATGTGCTGACCTTCGGCTGGGTTTTGCTGCAAGGTTTCCAGCAGTTTTTTACTACGTTTATTGCGTTCAAAACTAAAGCGCGATTCATGCAACCAACTAACCAGCTGTTTAATTAATGCTAAGCCATCTTTTTCTGTGGCTAAGTTTCTAATTAACATTAGCGCATTTATTTGATCCATCGGTGCCTCGTTTGTGCTGCATCATTAAGTTGTCGCTGTGTTGAATGAACGTCATAGCTGTTAATTTGTTATAGCGCTATAGGCGTTTTACCTTAAAAAAGGCATACTGCCAAGTTAATAGACTGAGTGATTAAGGAATAGTGCGATGGAAAAATGGTTATTGATTACGGTATTTGCGCAGGTACTTTTAACGAGCCTGGTGATGGTTATTATGGGGCGACGACGAATAGCGGCGGCAAAACAAAAACAAATCAGCGTGGCTGCTTTTCAAACCATGAATCTAACGGGTGCCAGTGAACAGGTTATTGCTACTGGACGTAATTTTGATAATCAGTTCCAGATGCCTATGCTGTACATATTTAGTGTGCTCTTTATTTTGCAACTGGGCCTGACAGATGTCACTTTCGTTGTGCTGGGTGCTGTTTTTGTTGCCTTACGATACTGGCATACCCTTATTCATATTGGAAATAATGTACTAAGAGCGCGTTTTCGAGTGTTTTTACTCGGTTGTTTAGTGATGTGGCTGATTTGGATCCGCTTATTGGTGCTGGCGCTACTACAATAGCACCAGGCTGTATCCGATTTAAACGGCGGTTTATTCGTACCGAAGCGCTTCTATCGGTTGCAATTGGGCCGCTTTTTTAGCTGGGTAGTAGCCAAAAAATACGCCTATCAGTGCAGAGAAGCCAATACTCATCAACACCACTTCGGGTTGGATAATAGCGGTATAGCGTAAAAAATGCTCGACCGACCAGGTTACCGCTACGGCTAAACTAAGGCCCAAAGCACCACCTAAAGCACAGAGCAACACCGCTTCGATTAAAAATTGCCGCATAATATCTGCTGGTTTAGCCCCCACTGCCATCCGCAGACCAATTTCGCGGGTGCGCTCGGTCACTGATACCAACATAATATTCATGATACCGATACCGCCAACCAATAATGATACCGAAGCGACTGCGGCTAGCAAGCCATTAAAAATTTGCATGGTTTGAGCCCGAGTTTCGACCATTTCTGACAAGTTACGGATCCGGAAGGGTTGATCATTAGCCGTTGTGCGCAAACGTTGTCGTAACAGAGCATCCATTTCTTGTTCAACTAAGCCCATATCCCGCTCGTCTGCAACCTGCACAATAATAGATCTTACCGCTTTCGGACTTGAAAGAGTAATACCAGAGATCCTTTTTCGCACGGTATCTATTGGCATAAAGACTAAATCATCCTGATCATTACCCTGAGTATTTTGCCCCTTACCATTGAGTACGCCGATAATAGTTACTGGAATTTTATTAATCCGAATAGTTTGACCAAGGGCATCACTAGCGCCAAAGAGTTCATGTTTTACTGTTTGGCCGATAACAGCAACTCGGCCTGCACTGCTAAGTTCACTATCACTAAAAGTGCGTCCTTCGGCAATAGACCAGCTTTGCGCCTGATAGATTTTATTATCGACTCCCAGAATAGATGGTGCCCAATTCATATTGCCATAGATCACCTGACCAGAAGACTGCACTGTAGGTGCCGCAACGGTAACTTGTGGGATCTGACTCTCAATCGCTAGTGCATCCATTTCAGTTAAACTCTGGCCGCCGCTGGCTTGTT
This sequence comes from Alishewanella longhuensis, assembly GCF_014653435.1. Lineage (GTDB taxonomy): Bacteria > Pseudomonadota > Gammaproteobacteria > Enterobacterales > Alteromonadaceae > Alishewanella > Alishewanella longhuensis. The sequence continues at coordinate 207,495 of NZ_BNAO01000004.1, forward strand.
GCGCCCCCCCCATAAAGCGCAACCGGCTAGAGATGATAAAAACATTCCCACCAAGACTTTTTATTTGCTGATCGACTTCGTAACGGGCACCTGAACCCAGAGCCAGCATAATTATGACCGCCGCAACACCAATAATAATACCTAGCATCGTCAGGATACTACGCAGTAAATTCACTTTCAGCGCTACCCAGGCAACACTAATTAGCATGAGAAAGTTCATGTTAAAGCCTCCGCTAAGCGTGTTTGCCTAAAATGCTGCAGTGCGTTGCCGGCATCTTCAGGCTCACTGTTACGGTCACTCAATAACAGACCATCCCTAAAGACCAATTGGCGGCTGGCAAAGGCCGCAATATCGGGCTCATGGGTCACCAAGACCAAGGTGGTACCTTGTTTATGCAGTTGTTGAAACAACGCCATAATCTCCAGGCCAGTTTCGGTATCTAAGGCGCCGGTGGGTTCATCGGCCAGAATAATAGCGGGTTTATTGACCAAGGCTCTGGCGATAGCGACCCGTTGTTGCTGGCCGCCAGATAATTGCGATGGATGATGGTCCATCCGAGAGCCCAGCCCCACTAAGGTTAAACATTCACTCGCACGTTTAATTGCTTCTGCGCGGCCTATATTGGTGTAAAGCAGTGGTAGCATCACGTTATCCAGAGCGGTAGTGCGGGGGAGTAAATTAAACTGTTGAAACACAAAGCCAATATAACGATTCCGTATCTCGGCGAGTTCTGCCGCTTTTAAATGGGTAACATCGGTCCCTTTAAGGGTGATGTTACCAGCACTGGGGGAATCCAAGCAGCCAAGCATATTCATAAAGGTTGACTTACCTGATCCTGAAGGGCCCATGACAGCTACAAAATCCCCCTGATAAATAGCGACGTTGATCCCCTTGAGTGCTTTAACTTGTTGCTCGCCCATTTGATAATGTTTTTCTATACCTTTGCTGGCAATTACCACCTGTGTCATCTAATCCACCCTTACCGCACGCACAATCACTTTATCATCTAGCTGCAAATTGCCGCTTAATAGCTCACTGTATTCATCATTACTCAACCCCACGCGGATATTCACCAACTGAGGCTGTTGTTTATCATCCAGCACCCAAACTTGGGCGGCGGTACCCAGATCGGCTGGCGCTCCCTGACGATTTGAACGACGCTGGGCGCTGAGCTCGCTATAACGCTGGAATTCTGTTTCCGACAGAACCATTTGCAAATCGTTACCTAGTTTTTGCCGCAATTGCTGCATTTGTTGGCGCATATCTGCCATAGGATTGTTACTGGTGTTACTACGGGCTTGCTGCTGAGCTTTATTAAAGTCAGTAAAAAGTTTTCGGACACTGCTGGCTTTGTCACCTGTAAGGTTTAACGTCTTAATCAGTTCTGCTGCCATATCTGGTGCGGTTTGAATTGACCTGGTAGCGCCAGTGCCTGCAGGCCTAAACCGTAACGCAGCATTAGGCACCCGCAAGACGTCAGCTTGCTGACCACGAATAACGTTAACGTTAGCGGTCATTCCGGGTAACAAAAGTTGTTGCTGATTTGGTGCATCAATAATCACTTTATAGGTGACGACGTTAGACACATTTGTTGCAGCTTTACGCACTTGTGACACCGCACCCAAAAACTGCCGGTTGGGGTAGGCATCCACCTGAAAACGCACATTCTGGCCTTCAGTTAGCTTACCAATGTCAGCTTCGTCTACATCGGCCTCAATTTGCATTTGCCGTAAATCCTGTGCAATGGTGAAGAGTGTCGGTGCCGACAAACTGGCCGCCACGGTTTGGCCTATATCGACTTGCCGATCTATGACTGTGCCATTTACGGGGGAACGGATCTGCGTGCGGTCCAAATCTAGTTTTGCTTGATCGAGTTGCGCTTCTCGCTGTAACAGCTGTGCTTCGGCACTGCTAATCTGGGCTTTAGCCAAGGTAATTTGTGCTTGGGCATTTTCGTAGTCAGCCAGCGCATTGTCTAGGTCCGTTTGATTTGTCAGTTTCCTGGCCATTAATTCTTGCTGGCGCTGATAGGCGCGAGCCGTTTTGTTTAGATCTGTTTCTGCTTTTTGCAGATTGGCTTTTTGCTGAGCCAAACTGGCCTTGGCCATCACCACATCCGCTTCGGACTGCCGTAATTTCGCTACATAGGTTCGATCATCCAGTTTGGCAATAAGCTGCCCCTGGGTAACATCATCATTAAAATCGACCAACAGCTCGGTAATTAAACCCGATACTTCGGTACCTACTTCCACCGTTACCACAGCGCGTGTAGTACCCGCTGTGTTTACCACGCTTTCAATATCACCTTTAGTAATAGCCTGAGTTTGAAAGTGAATTTTCTCCGTTGCAGGTTGCTGCCATTGCCAGCCTACGATAGCTAATAACAGGACCAATAAAGCTGAAATCCAGTAACGCACAGTTAATACTCCAAAATACATCATTAAGCTAACTATACGGTCTTCGCGTGATATGGCACAGCCACAACCAGGTAAAGGTTATGTAAAGGAAACATTTTTTCCTAGCTTAACCCCTTTTTTCTGGTTCAAACGTCTCACTTGGGCAGATACCTAAATAATTCAGGAGTTTGAAATGACTGCAATTCATTATGTTAACCAGCCCAGGCCGATACCCACCTTGTTAAGATTGTTGTGTAGTGGCGTCTTAGCAATTGTCATTACCTTCGCGCTTTTTGCCCTGATGAAACTACTGATCACCCCTGCCACTGATAGGTTAAATTGGGTTGAGCGGGAGTTGCCGGTAGTCGAATTATTTGAGCCGCCGCAAGAGACTGCAGCGGAGATCCGAAAGGCGTTGCCGCCCAAACCAGAATTAACGCCACCAAATATGAAATTAAATCACGTCGAGCCGACAGATACTTCTAATCAAATGATAGTAAGCCATTTCATACCCAATATAGGTGTCACTCTGGATGGGCCGGCATTACCAGGCAGTATGCGCAGTAATATGGCAACACCATTGGTGCGGGTAGAGCCGCGTTTTCCAACAGAGGCAGCGCGTCAAGGGATCAGCGGCTGGGTTTTGCTCAACTTTAATATTGATGAAAGCGGTAGTGTGACAGATATTAGTATATTGGCTGCTGAACCCAAAAATATATTTGACCGGGAAGCCATCAGAGCCTTACGACGCTGGAAATATCAACCACAATTAGTAGAGGGGAAACCGATTAAACAAACCAATTTGCAGGTGCAACTGGATTTTCAGTTACAGCAGGATTAGGGCGTGTTGATTGATATTATGTTGATCTCTGAGCACAGCTTTCGGTGCTTTTGGCCTGATGCCACAAGCACCGAGCAGCCGGTTTTGGATCACGTAAATTAGCCAAGGGAGCGATTATGGCATTATCCTTTTTTCTGCCGGCACGTGTTGGCAATGCCTCTAGCGCAGAGAGCTTGCTGGCATACTTTAGCCGTACTGGGCAACGGCGTTATCTTGAGCAACTGGTAGCACAATGTGGTGACGATTTATATTATTTCTTGCTCAAGCAATCGGATGAAAAAATGGCAGAAGAAATCTGTCAGCAAAGTTGGCTAAAAGTGCTAGAAAAGCATCAGAGTTTTCAGGGTAATAGTAGCTTTAAAACCTGGCTTTTTACTATTGCCCGTAACTGCTTACTGGATGAGTTTCGCCGACAACAGCGTTGGCAGTTACTCGACTTAGAAGAAGAGGTGAGTGTTGCGAACGAGAAATGGCATGACGACGTGATGTTGCAGATAAGCCAACATAGGCAGCAATTACTTTTTGAACAGCAGCTTAAGTTGTTACCCTTTGCACAGCGAGAGGCCTTAATTTTGCAACTGGAGGGTTTCTCGTTGTCGGAGATTGCAGCAATTACGAGCCAACCAATCGAAACCGTTAAAAGCCGGCTGCGTTATGCCCGGCAATTCCTGCAACAATTTTGCGGAGCTGATAATGAGTGAACACAAACATGAGCAGACGCGTTTTGAACAACAGTTACAACGCGCTTATCAACAAAGTAAAGCTAACTACCCGATGCCTAAAAAGATCAGGCAGCAGATCTTACAACAAGCCGATAGCTCAAAGCGCTTCTCTTATCAAAATTGGTTTCGTAACGCACAATTGGTTTTAGGTAGTATTTTTTTAACAGTGCTAGGGTATCTAATGTTGCAACCGGTGAGCATCTCGTCATATCAAATAGTGGTAACCTATACTGATAATGCCACCAAAATCGAAAGCCATAGCCTTACGGTACGTTCGCTGCCGGCAGTGGTGGCACAGTTTAGTGTGGATGAAAATCAACAGCGTTATCAGCAAATGCTGTTAGCCCAGCACCGTATCAACCAGTTTCATGCAGAGTTGGGTGTATTACACAGGGGGCAGCAGCATTGGCAAATTACTATGTGCAATCACCAGGTGGTCAGCATTGATGAAGCCTTGTTACAACAATTAAAAATCTATGACACCCAATTAGCGCAGTGGCAGCTTGAGCAAAGTATAGAAGTTTATCGAGGTCCGCAAGGACAGATCCTGGCAATAAAGCCGGCAGCACAGGAACAACAGTGTCCGCTCAGTTGAAATCTTACTACTTCGTTGTAATAATGCAGGGGTAGTTGAATTAAAGGCATAAATTTGCCGAAGAGGTTAGTAGTGTTGTTTAAAGCTATTTTATTAGTAGGTGTTTTTAGCCTGTTCTCTGTGCAGGCCAGAGAAGTAACACCTGCCCAAATTGCCGAGTTTAAGCAACATTTTGAAACGGTACTGGCAGAGCAAAATATTCCGGGTGGCTCTTATGCCATTGTTTATAAAGATAAGATAATCAGCGCTAGTGGTTTTGGTGTTAGAGAGGTTGGCTCTGCTGCGCCGGTAGATGCTTATACGGTATTTCGTATTGCTTCGGTGTCTAAAACCTTTGCCGGTGGCCTGGCCAGTATTTTAGCTTCGCAAGGGCATTTTCGTTGGGACGAGCCGGTAACTCGCTACCTACCAGATTTTTCTTTTAAAACCCGCTCTTACAACAATAAATTAAAAATTGAACATTTATTGGCGCAAAGTACCGGGGTTATTGCCAATGCTTACGATAATTTAATTGAGGCCAATTTACAGCCTGATCGTATTTTACCGCAATTTCAAAAATTAGATCCTATGTGTAATCCAGGGCAATGCTACGGCTATCAGAATGTCCTTTTCAGTTTGATTGAACCGATTATGCAGCAGACAACCTCGCAAGATTATGCCAGCTTATTGCAGCAAAATATTTTCACGCCGCTAAAAATGCCAACTGCTTCAGTGGGGCTAGAGGGCTTTCTCAATACCGAAAACCGTGCTATTCCCCATGTAAAAGCGCGCGGTCAGTGGCATTCCAGGACGGTAAGCGAAAGCTATTATCGCTTTGCTCCGGCCGCAGGCGTTAATGCTAGTGCAATTGACTTGGGTTACTGGCTGATTGCTCAGCTGGGGTACAACCCGGACGTGTTAAACGAAGAGCAGTTAAAACAAATTACCAGTAAACGTGTCCGCACCGTGCGCGATTTGCGCCGTCGTTTATGGCGTGAGCACATTACCGATGCACATTACGCCTTAGGTTGGCGGGTTTACCAGTTTGGTAAGGAGCAGCTGGTCTATCATGGTGGTTGGGTCCAGGGTTTTCGGGCGGAATTGGCCTACTCGAAAGAACGCGAACTGGGCTTAGTTATTTTGCTTAATGCTGAATCTAATGTGGTGGCTGAGCTGAGTACGCACTTTTGGTCCACTATGTTTACCGCGATGCAGCAACAAGATAAAGCCGCTTTAGTTGCGGGTTGCAAACTACCCGCAGCGCCGGATAACATAAATTGTTAAACCCGGTTTAGCATGCTAAACCGGGTTTACTGGATAGCTGTTTTTCTATCAGTGAATGTTTAGATTATTGCCTCTTGGAGCTCTGTGTTTTGCACAAGAGCCTTAACTTACTTAAATGTGCTTAAGAAGAATAACTTTCTATAAAACATTGCTTTAATGTTGCTCTTTATCTAAGTTAAATCAAGATCAATTCTTATTTCTTCAGAATGACGACACCATAGAGGTAATATGTTGCCAATCAGAGTGTGTCAGCCACTGCTGGTTATTTGTTGCTTGCTGTTGCTCTTTACGGATGTGTTGGCAGCTACCCGGCAGTTACCGACTAATTACGGCTTGTTTCAACAAATTGGCAATGAGGAAGACATACCCGATAATGTGGTAACCAAGCTCATGCAGGATCAGCAAGGTTTCCTTTGGATCGCTACCCCGTCTGGCCTTATCCGCTATGATGGTTATCGCTTTCGTCAGCATTTACATAATGCCAAGGATCCCCAGAGTATATCAGGTAACTTTATCTTCGACCTGTTGCAGCGAGCGGATGAGACTATCTGGATCCTAACCTCACCTGGCGCTATCTCTATATATCATCCTGATACTGGGCAATTCAGTCAATTACAATTATCCGATCCGGAACAACAGCAAGCTTTGATGCAACATGCCCGCACGTTGCTTGAAGATAAATATGGCAGGTTATGGTTGGGGGGGCGTCAGGGCTTGGCATTGTTGGCTAACGATAATCAGAGCGTGCGCTTTATTTCTGAAGATCAACAAGGGCAGCCAATCAGTCTGGTAAGGGCTTTATTAGCGACAACAGATGGCATCCTCATCGGTGCCAGTGAAGGCTTGTTTTATTATCAACAAGCGCAACAACAAGTGCAATTTATTGCATTACCCTGGTCAGATAGAGAGGCCTCTCGGCAAATTCTCAGTTTACAGCAGAGCACCGATGGCTCGGTCTGGATTGGTACTGCCAGCCAGGGCTTATATCGGCTTGATTTGCAGACCCGGCAACTACAATTTATTGCCAGTGCGGTGCAGGGGCAGCCGAATGAGCCTTCAATTTATAGCATACTGCAAATAGCGGAAAATGAGCTGTGGCTTGGTCGCTTCGATGGTATAGCCCGGCTGGAGCTCAGTAGTCAACAATGGCTTGGTCATTTTAATGCAGATGTAAATGATCGTTTTGCATTAGCGCACAATGACGTACGCACCTTACTTAAAGATCGGGCTGGTCAGGTTTGGGTGGGCGGGTACGGCGGCGGAGTGCAGCGTTTTACTGGTCAACCGGCAATCCGTATACTGCGCAGCACACCTAAAACCAGCTCGTTTGCATTGGCCAGCGCTAATATCAGTAGTATTTTGGAACGCAGCAATGGTGAAGTCTGGCTGGGAAATCGGGGGGATGGCATAGAGGTTCTCGATCGCGAACATGGTATCGTGAGACGAATAGCACCGGCGCCTGGCGTGCCAGGCCAGTTACAGTATGGCTGGATCACCAGTATGGTTGAACATAGTGATGGCAGTTTATGGTTGGGGGTAAATCCAGCTCAGCTATATCGGCAAGGTGCCGGAGAAAATGACTTTACATTAATAGGTAATGAGCAAGGTTTTTGGCAGGGTAATGTGCGCAAACTCTTTAGCGACAGCCTGCAACGTTTATGGCTGGGTACCAATAGTGGCGTAGGGCTATGGCAAGATGATACTGGCAAGTTTAACCGGGTGCGCAATGCGCAAGGGCAGATATTTACAGATTATATTAATGGCTTTGCTGAAGATAGGCAGCAACAGATCTGGCTGGCCAGTGGCGATAACGGGTTGTTTCGGTTAGACCCCTTAACATTAATTGCTGAGCAGCCCAAGCTCAGTGCAGATAGTGCCACTATGCCCAATTCATTGACCGGTTTATTATATGATGCTCAGCAACGATTATGGTTAGATAGCACTAATGGTTTGTACTTGATAGCAGACCCTCACGCTGCAGAGTTGACTATTCGCCGTGCCGATATGCAGCTAAGCCATAGCCTGCCTAGTGTTACTGATTTTGGTGCTAACTTGTTGCAAGATGCTAGCGGTCGGATCTGGAGTCAACGTTATCTTTATGAACCCAGCAACGGACAGCTGTATCCACTTACCGTTGCTGACGGTGTCTATTATGGTACGAATTGGTATCGCTCTTTTAGCAAGACACGTGACGGATTATTACTATTTGGTGGTAGTGATGGTGTTATGCTAATTGAGCCGGAACAATTCAAGCTATGGCAATATCAGCCTCAAGTTAGGGTAACTAGCGTCCTTATTGATGGTAAATCGCACATTTTTAACGCAGAGGGGATTAGCATTCCCGCGGACGCTCGTGGTTTTAGCATCGAATTTACTGGCCTGGACTTATCTGCGCCAACTCGTTTGCTCTATCGTTATAAACTAGAAGGGTTTGACAGGGATTGGCAGTATACTGATGCTAGTCAGCGACTCGCAAGCTATACCAACTTGTGGCCAGGTCGCTACCAACTTGTGATAGAGACAACAAATCGTAATCTGCAATGGAGCCCGCATAACCTGCAGCTTAATGTCACTATATTGCCAGCCTTTTGGCAAACCGGCTGGTTTTTGTTTTTGATGATAGGCTCGTTGATGCTACTGTTTTATGGCTTGGTAAAACTGCGCACCGGCTTTTTCAAACGTCAGGCATTATTACTGGCAACAGAGGTAGCGCAGCGTACAGATGAACTAAAACAAACCCAACGCAGTTTAATTGAAAAGGAGAAAATGGCTGCACTAGGGCAGGTAGTAGCAGGTATCGCCCATGAAATTAATACCCCGCTGGGCATTTGCGTTACCGCAGGCAGTTTGCTGCAAGAAAATACCTTAGCGGTTGAACAAAAATATCAGCAGAAGAACCTGACAGGAAGTCAGATGCAGCAGTATTTAACGCAAAGTGTAACGCAACTGCAACTACTCAATTCAAATTTACGCCGGTCAGCTGATTTAGTACAAGCGTTTAAAGAGATTGCGATTGATAACCGTAATACTACAATAGAGGCTGTTAATTTAAATACCTGGCTACACCAACGGCTAGTATTATTTGGTCCCTCTCTGCAGTCATTTAATGTCAAAATCCTATGCCCTCCGCAGCTAGAGGTGCAATTGGTGACCAGCGCATTGGAAACTGTGCTGTTCCAACTGCTACAAAACTCCTTACTTCATGGTTTTGTAGGGGACTATTATCCCGGTCAGATTCAGATCGAAGTAAGATATAGCAAACAGATTTGTACCATCTTATATCAAGACAATGGCGCTGGCGTTCAACCTGAACTCAGTCAAAAGGTGTTTGAGCCCTTTGTCACCAGTAAACGCGGCAGTCATTGTAAAGGTTTAGGTTTGCATCTGTGTTACAACCTGATGACCCAGACATTGGGTGGGAGTATTGAACTGCTCGAGCATGATGAAGCGGGAGTATGCTTTCGTCTGACATTTCCGGTTACTGAAGTGGGCTGACAAGCCCATTTTTGCCGATATTAACAAAAAAGATGAAACACGCTTTAGTTTTCTAATGCTGAGTAAAAGGCTGTGTTGTCAAAGACTAAGAGTGTATAAGTCAAAGTAAAAATCACACTGTATAGTGGGCTTGCTGTTGATAAAGCTGGCCTGCGTTTCTTGGTTAAACTTCCAACCTAGCGGCACCATGGTAATCAGATGGCTTAAATCCTCTGCCGTAAGCCTATCTAGGGTGAAACTTAACTGCTGGCGCGCAAGATGCTGAAAACCCGCTAGTTCTACAATTTCACTGCTATGTAACTTTACCTCGCTGTAAAGCGCCTGTTTAATTTGCAGTAGGTGGTCAGGCGCCGGTGTTACAGTAAGTAAGTAGCCACCAACTTTTAACACCCGTTGTAACTCACTAAGCAGTGATGGCGCATAAATACGCACTATGGCATCAAATTGCCCGGCAACAAAAGGCAGCTGATAAGCACTGGCTACCGCAAAATGGGCCTTGGGATAATGCTTAGCCGCAAAACGAATCGCGGTTTTAGAAATATCAATACCATGTAGCTGTTGTGGTGACAGCCTTTGCTGCAAAATGCCACTGTAATAGCCTTCGCCACAGCCTAAATCTAATAGTTGTTGTGGCTTGACGGCGCTTAGCATCGCTACCGCTTGTTCAGCTACGCGCTGATACCAGCCGGCTTGTAAAAAGGCGCGGCGCGCCTGCATCATCTCAGTGTTATCGCCAGGGTCCAGTGACTTTTTCTGCTGCACCGGCAGTAAATTCACATAGCCTTCTTTCGCCAAATCAAAACTGTGTTTATTGCTACATTGATATTGACGTTGGTTTAACACCAGCGGTAGCTGGCAAAGCGGGCAAAGATACATGCAAACACCGAAACAGAAAAAACGCTATTGTAGCAGCAGGCAAGCTTTCGCTGCAAAGCCTTGGTATACTTAGTGTGAATTGTTTTTGGGGGTACTATGCAAGACGTTGAACTTTGGTCGTTGGATGAGCTATGCGATCATGCCTTTGATATATTTGAAGAGTTAGCGGTAGATAATTTGTCAGCAGCAGATTATCAACGTTATCAACTACATTATGAAACCCGTGGCTACGCTGATGTATTGCCACCTGGTGAGGGCTGGGAAGAGCTGGCCACCCAAGACTTAGATCCCGAGCTGCATTTTGAGGTACAAATTGGCTTAACGGGTGAAGAGGGCAACGCTGATATGGTATTAGCGCGTATTTTGCTTAGTCGGGAAAAAGATGAAAGCCTTTGCCATGCCTTGTGGCGTGGTCAGTGATTTACCTTTTGCAAGACGAAGGGTATTTGGGTATACACTTAGGAGATTGTCATGTTGCTTAACGCCAAACAAAGCCAGGTACTACTTATTGATATCCAAAGCCGTTTAGCGCCGGCCATCTTCGACAGTGCTGCAGTAAGTCAGGCCGCGGCCTGGGTATTACAAATTGCTAGTTTGTGTGAAGTGCCGGTATTAGCAACAGAGCAATATCCAAAAGGCTTAGGGCATACCTTACCCGCGCTGCTGGAACTGTTACCCGAGCAGGCGGTATTTGAAAAAATTCATTTTAGCGCCCTGCGGGAAAGTACGATCGCTGAAGCAATTGCCGCTAAAGCCCGGTCTCAAATTGTGGTACTGGGTACCGAAAGCCATGTTTGTGTACTACAAAGCGTGCTGGACTTATTGGCAGCGGGTTATCAGGTTTTTGTGGTAATTGAAGCTGTTGGTTCGCGCACACCAGAAAATAAACAACTAGCACTTAGCCGGATGCAGCAGGCGGGGGCGGTAATCATTAGCCAAGAAATGTTAGCCTTTGAGTGGCTGGAGCGAGCCGGAACCGAATTGTTCCGGCAAATTAGTAAAGGTTGGATCCGCTAGTTATTCTGCGTTTTCTATCGTGAGTAGCTGCTCGAGTAGAAAGGCCAGGCGCACTGCTGCTTGTTGCAGGCGTTGCTCCAGAATAGGCTGATACTGCAAAACATAGGTGTCGTCGATCAGCATGCCAGGGCGGTACTGCTGGTAAATGTCATAAGTTAGGGCGGCGGACTCATTTGCCCAATCCAATACGGTTCCTTGCTGCCAGTTTGCGATGTTGTCCGCAGTAAGCTGTAAAAATAACGCTTCTTGCTTAACATAATCGTCATCGTAACCCAACTTGCTCAGCATATTTGTGTCCCAAACACCATGCAGGTTAGTGGGCATTTCATGGCTATAAAAATAGACGGCAGTGCGATTGCCCCCCAAGTCATCGGCGTAGCTAACGTGTAATGGCTGATGCAGATCGCCAATATGATGTGCCAAAAACAGCAAGGCTTGCCAATCATGCTTATCTGCTGCTAAGCGCTGCTGCATATCCGCAATGGCCGATAAAATACAGCCTCGTTCCGGACAGTCTTCAATAGTCACTTGCTTTTCACCACGCGGCATATTGACGTAATGATGCGGTGCACTCCAGCGAAACTCATCTTGCCCCCGAACTTCATCTGGCCAAGCGCAGGCGCTGGCAAATTCTGTATGGGGTGAGGCGGCGACCAGGCTTGCCAACTGCTGCTGGGTGGTTACCGAGACCAACTGCAGCGCCATATCGCATACTAAACCATGGCCGGAGCGACCAAAGCTGTAGCTGTGAAAACTAAGCAGCATACTAAAAATTACGCTGGCAAAAACTACTAAAAACCGCATCGTTACTCTCCAACTAACTGGGTGATCTGATAATGGCTGCTTGCCAAACCAAGTTGTTGCTGTACTTCAGTTAGGGCGAGTTTCAGATCTTCCGCTAAGGTATAGGGCGGGTTAATAACCAGCATACCGCTGCCGGTCATACCGTGGCCTTGGCTGTCTGCGTGCAGATTAAACTCAATCCGCAGCTGATTTCTTATGCCAGTATTCACAATAGCTGCAATAAAGGCCTCGATGGCATTGCGTTCAATCACCGGATACCAGATAGCATAAGTGGCTTGTGGCCAGCGCTTATAGGCGTCAAGCAAGCCTGTAACCAAGTCCTGATATTCTGTTCTAAGCTCATAAGGTGGATCAATAAGCACCAGGCCGCGTTTGACCAAGGGCGGCAGCATAGCCTTAAAACCGGCATAGGCATCAGTATTTTCGATACGGGAATAGCGGCGTTTTACAAACTGACTTTTTAAGATCGGAAAGTCAGTAGGGTGCAGCTCGGTGGCTTGCATGTGATCCTGCTCGCGCAGCATTAGTGCGGCAATTTTGGGTGAGCCTGGGTAAAAATTCAGCTCATTGTCCGGATTAAGTTGTTTAATAACTGCCAGATATTTTCTCAGTACGACACTTTGTGGCTGATAATGCCAAAGTTTAGCAATGCCATCTTTAAATTCTGCGGTTTTTTGCGCATGCTCGCTTTGCAAACTATAAAGCCCGGCACCCGCATGGGTATCGTGATAACACAGTGGCTTATCTTTTTTTAGCAAGTAATCTAAGATAGCCACTTCAGTTAGATGTTTTATCACATCGGCATGATTGCCGGCGTGATAACTGTGGCGATAACTGAGCATGGGGAAGGCCTTTTTTTGCGATTTTTCAGGCGCCAAGGATACTGGCTTAGCTGAAAAATACAAGAGTGATGGCTTTATCTAAAAGGCTAGATTTGCTTAATGCTGCGGCATCCCAGCTGTTCTGCCGCAGCATGATATCTTTACCTGTGTAAGTCAGTGTGAAGCGAGTTGCCCAGTACTGGCTTTGATTGCTGCTTGGGCTGGTCGTTTAACTGTTGCTTTTGGTCGTCGACCGCCTCTTTAAGCTGCTGTTTTTGAGCGTCGATAGTCTCTTTAAGTTGCTGCTTGGGCTGTTCGATGAGCTGCTGTTTTTGAGCGTCGATAGCTTCTTTAAGCCGCTGCTGGGGTTGTTCTATTAGCTGCTGCTTCTGCGTTGCGATTGCTTGCTGCAGCTGTTGTTGAGGTTGCTCGAGTAGTTGTTGTTTCTGCTGCTCCAGTTGTTGTTGCAGCAGTTTTTCCGGATCGCTAGCCATTTTTGCGTAGCCCACTAACTCATCTGGCCAGACCGGGAGCACCGCTTTGGCTTTTTGTTCCACGACTTCAGCAAAAATCTGGGTGACGCCGCCCTTACTCATTAATACCGCCATCTGATTGGTTTCGGCATTCCAGACAAAACCCGCTTTTTCCGCTAATTGCGGTAAGGGTGTATAGGTTGAAGCCACATAAAATAGTGGGCCCTGCTGTTTAATTTCATTGGCGGTGTTGAGCAAAGTTACCGCTGTTTGATAGTGCTCACCCAATAGTGGCTCAAGCCGTTTCTTAATTATGGGCTGCTCAAATAAATTCACTTCCTTGGGATCAAGGCCAACCAATGGCTTTAATAGTGCCCACATCAGCTGGCCTTGTGGCGATAATAGCAGGGCTGGCGCAACGCAGGCGCTTAGTAATAACGCCGCGACAAACAACAAGCTTAGGCGCACGGCAGCGCACTTGTTTACGACATAAGTGAACATAGTTTTTGAATACCTGAATGGTGTTGAGATTAGGGTTGAATTGCTTCGGAACCGAAGCGCGCGCACTCTAGCATAGCGTTTAGATTTTGGGCAGAGGAGGGCGCAGATATATTTAAAAGACAAGTATTGTTGCCCTGTAGCTGGTAAAATCCGCGCTATACAGAATTGAACGCCTTAGGGCAACTTCAGGAAAGTTTATGTCACAACACAAGCCAAAAGGCGCTAAAGCGGCTAACTCATTACACAAGCCTTGGGCTAAGACAGCAAAAGTAAAAGCAAATCATCCTCAGCACAGTGTTGCTAGCGCCAAGACACAGGCAACGAAGCCACTAAAATCGGTGCTTGAGGATGAAAGCAAAGTCTATGGTGAAAATGCTTGCCGCGTGCTCTTTACACAAAGACCAGATGCCGTGGTGCGGCTTTATGTATCTGAAAAGTTAGCCCCGAAATTTGCTGACGTGATGAAGCACTTGGCTGCGGCCAAAAAAGCCTATCATATAGTGGATGAGGCTGAGCTTGAGAAAGTGGCGGCTAGCCAACACCATGGTGGTATAGTGTTGCTGGTAAAGCGTAAGCCTATTCCAACGCTGGCCAATTATCTCAATCAAAAAGGCAAAAAACGCGATTGTTTATTGGCCTTAGATGGCGTGGGTAACCCACATAATTTAGGCGCTATTGTCCGCACCTGTGCCCATTTTGGCATAACCGGAGTGATTATGCGGGAGCCGCAATTGCTGCACTCTGGCGCATCGTTACGCACGGCGGAAGGCGGTGGCGAGTTTGTTGAAGCCCTTAAATGCGATGATATGCCACTGGCGCTGCGTTTATGTAAAGAGGCAGGTTATACGCTGGTAACCACCTCTAGCCATGGTGGCCAATCGCTTTATCAAACGGCGTTACCCGAGAAAGTGGTGATCGTATTTGGCGAAGAGATGTTTGGTGTCTCGAAAAACGTGGCTAAGGCGGCCGATATAGCGCTGCAAATCCCGGGTACCGGCAAGGTAGAGTCATTAAATGTTAGTGTGGCGGCCAGTTTGATTTTAGGTGAGTGGTATCGGCAGCAAAAGGGCTAAATTATGCTGATTAGGGGCAGCAGATTGCCCCTGTTCCCTTCACTTTCTGATATAAGCTGGTTTTGCTGCGCAAGTTAACCCAGTGGCCGTTTTGCTGCTTTAGCGCTATTCAGTTTAACTACTGCTTAAATTACTGGTGCCAGCGCCACCCCAGCCGGCGCTTCGGTGCTCAAAAACTGAAAGCGCGGGATTAATTCACCGGCTATCTCGACATTTTCAATAAACATGCTGGCGGGGCGACCCCAAAGACCATAATCACCATACAGGGCACGATACATCACCAGCCACTCCAGTGTTTCACTATGTTGCGCCAAAGCAATAACCTGATAGTAGCGACCTTTATAGTGTTGGTAAAACCCAAGTGGAATTTCTGGCTTAGTCACGTTGTTCATACCAGCCCTCAAAGATAATTTGTGCTGATAAGCTGTCGACTTTATCTTTACTTAAATTACGATAACCGCCTTCGGCAAATAAACGGCTGCGTGCATCAGCTGTCGATAAGCGTTCATCGTGTAGGCTAACGGGCAGGCCAAAGCGACCATGTAAACGGTTAGCAAATTTACGGGTACGCACGGTAAACTCTTGCTCGCTGCCGTCCATATTAAGCGGTAAGCCGACTAGTAAAAGTTGCGGTTGCCACTCTTTAATTAAACGCTCGATTTGCTCCCAATCCGGGATGCCATCACGGGCTTTTAACGCGGCTAGCAGGGTAGCGCTGCCGGTTAATTCCGAGCCAACGGCTACCCCAATACTTTTGGTGCCATAATCAAAACATAAAATGGTGCGATGTTGCATTAAGCGTGGCCAGCCTCATTAGTTAATTGCCAGGGTTTGATGCCCATAGTGGCAGTAGCAGATTGCCATTTCTCGGCATGGGTCAGATCAAAGATAATATGATTCTCAGCCGGGATCACCAGCCAGCTATTGTCAATAATCTCTTGTTCTAACTGCCCGGCAGTCCAACCGGCATAGCCCAGTGCCAAAATAAATTTCTCCGGTGCGCGCTCGGTGGTCAGATCAATTAAGATATCTTTTGAGGTGGTGACCATTAAGCCGTTTTCCAGCGACATACTGCTATGGTAACCGGGTTTAGCGGTATGCAGCACGAAGCCGCGATCGCTTTGCACCGGACCACCCGCGCAAACATTAATAGCGGCCGCTGGGCTTTTCGCATCATAAGCAATTTCTAGTTGCTCAAGTAAATCAGCAACTTTGACATTAAGGGGATGGTTAATGACGATCCCCATAGCACCTTCTTCGTTGTGTTCGCAAATATAGGTCACACTGCGTTTAAACATCGGATCATCCAATGCTGGCATCGCAATTAAAAAATGGTTCTGAAATCCTTGCATACAACCTCCGCTAGAAACTATTGACTTCAAGCTTACTGCGTTGAGCGTGTTGCCAGGCGCTGTTCTATGGCGTCAAACAACATACCGGTGATACTGACCGGGAAAGCTGCTTCAATTTCCCGAATACAGGTTGGACTGGTAACATTGATTTCAGTTAATTTATCGCCGATTACATCTAAACCGACGAAGATTAAGCCTTTCGCTTTAAGGGTAGGGCCGATAGCTCTGGCTATAGCCCAGTCAGAATCAGACAAAGGGCGCGCTTCACCGCGACCACCTGCTGCCAGATTACCGCGAGTTTCACCGGATGCCGGGATCCGTGCTAAACAGTATGGCACAGGTTCGCCGTCTACTACCAATATACGTTTATCACCGTCTTTAATTTCCGGAATAAAGCGTTGTGCCATGGCATAGCGCTGACCATGCTCGGTAAGGGTTTCAATAATGACGCTAACATTGGCATCATCTGGTTTTAAGCGGAAGATAGAAGCGCCACCCATGCCATCTAAAGGTTTTAAAATAACATCCTGCTCTTGCTGATAAAAGGCTTTTAAGCGGCTAGCATCACGGCTAACCAGGGTTTTGGGCGTGTAGTGACTAAACCAACTGGTGTACAGCTTCTCATTAGCGTCACGCAGGCTTTGCGGTTTATTGATAATCAGTGTGCCCGCATCCTCGGCCCGCTCCAGCATATAGGTAGCGTAGATATACTCGGTATCAAAAGGCGGATCTTTGCGCATCAAAATCACCTGTAAGTCACTTAGCGCGATATCCTGCTCGGTATCAAACTGATACCAGCGTTGATAATCTTGCTGCACTTTTAAGATTTTACTGCGGGCGCGGGCCTGACCTTGTAGCAGATATAAATCAGCCATTTCCATATAATGGATTTCATAGCCGCGTTCTTGTGCCTGCAATAGCATGGCAAAGCTGGAATCTTTTTTAATGTTAATCTGGCTGATGGGATCCATCACAATACCAAGTTTAATCGCGCTCATAGTTATCCTCAGGCAAGATCGCCAAATTGCAATTGCAGGGCACTGATCGCTGTTAAAGCGGCCGTTTCGGTGCGTAAAATACGCGGCCCTAGTTGAATACCGTTAAAGCCAGCTGTGGCGGTGATGGCCACCTCATAGTCGGTGAAGCCACCTTCTGGGCCAATGACCAAGCGAATAGCCGCTGCCGGTGCTAAGGTCTTAATGGTGGCACTGGCCCGTGGATCCAAGGTGAGTGCTAATTCTTTTGTGGGTTGTGCTAACCAGTGCGCCAGGCTAATGGCTGGATGTACCGTCGGCACCACGCTACGACCACTTTGTTCACAGGCGCTAATGGCAATTTTTTGCCATTGTTCGTTGCGCTTTGCCAGACGTTCACCGTCCAGCTTTACGCCACAGCGCTCGGTAAAGAGTGGGGTAATTTCGGTTACGCCCAGTTCTACCGCTTTTTGAATGGCAAAGTCCATCCGGTCGCCCCGGGAAATACCCTGACCAAGATGAATACGTAACGGTGATTCCACTGGATTCGCAGCTACGTTATCAATACGAACCTGAACCTGCTTTTTGCTCACTTCGGTAATGATAGCGGTGTAGTTATTGCCGTCGCCATTAAACAGTTGCAGCGGCTGCCCATTTTGCATCCGCAGTACCCGGCCAACGTGATTGGCGGCATCTTCAGCTAACAGTAGGGTGGTGCCTACTTGGATTGGCTCGGGGTGATAAATTCGTACAGTTCGCATAGCGTTATCATTAAGAGTAAAAACGTTGATATTAGCAGCTTTTCGCCACCGCTGAAAAAGGCCCCGCAGGGCCTTGTCTAAGTTTGTTAAAACGCCGTTTAGCGAGCTGGGATATAGTCGTATGATGCGCCCAAGCCAAGTGGAATGTCCAATGCCCAGAAGCCCAGCAAAAAGGCGGTCCATAGCAGCAGCATCGCAATAGAGTAGGGCAGCATTAAGGCGACTAAGGTACCAATACCGCTATTTTTCACATATTTTTGGCAGAACACCACAATCAGTGGGAAATACGGCAATAAGGGCGTAATGATGTTAGTAGATGAATCACCTACCCGATAGGCCGCTTGGGTTAAATCTGGCGAAATACCCAGCTCCATCAACATAGGCACCATAATGGCGCCAATTAGCGCCCATTTGGCAGAAGCAGAGCCGACCACTAAATTAACAAAACCGGATAAAAACACGATACCCACCAAGGTCATCGCTAGCGGTAAACCCATGGCTTTTAAGGCGTTGGCACCTTTAAGCGCAAGCAGTGTACCCAGATTAGACTGGTTAAACGCATATAAGAACAGCGCACAGAAAAACGCCATAACAATGTAATAACCCATGCCACTCATGGCATGGCTCATGCCTTTGATAATATCACGGTGATTGCTTACCGAGCCTGAGACATAGCCATAGACAATACCGGGTACCAGGAAGAACACTAAGATCAATGTAACGATAGATTTCATTAATGGGGAAGCGGCAACCAGTAACGGATTCATCCCTTCAGCAACTTGTTCAGCAGGTGCTGCCCAGGGGGTCGCGGCCGGCAAAACAATACTTAGTGCAAGTAACAAGGCTACCACAAACATGGAGGTCACAGCAGCACGTAACCCTTTGCGTTCTTGCGTACTCAACGCTTCCATAGTGATCATTTGTGAGGTATCGCCATCCACTTTGGTTTTGGCTAAGCGCGGCTCAATCACTTTGTCGGTTAAAAACCAGCCTATTACTACTATTAACACGGTGGATGCGGTAGTGAAAATATAGTTATTAAGCGGGTTAATAATTACTGTTGGATCGAGTATTTGGGCAGAGACCTGAGTCATGCCCGCCAGCAAAGGATCTAAACTGGAGGGCACAAAGAAGGTTGCCGAGAACCCACCCGATACACCCGCGAAGGCAGCAGCAATACCCGCTAACGGATGACGACCTGCGGCATAGAAGATCACCGCGCCCAAGGGAATAACTAAGACATAACCGGCGTCTACCGCAACATGACTTAATACACCCACGGCAATTAATACCGGAGTAAGAAAGGTCGCTGGCGTAACCGCTAAAATAGAACGTAAACCCGCATTAATAAAGCCAGTATATTCCGCGACACCCAAGCCTAACATAGCCACTAAAACCACACCTAAGGGGGGGAAGTTAACAAAGGTTGTGACGATATTGGAGGCAAAAGTTGTCAGGGCATTACCCGATAATAAGTTAACAATTTGAATTTGTTGGCCGGTGCGCGGATCGATTTCGCTAAAGGTCATGCCAGAGAATAACCAGGACATCCCCCAGACAATCACCATCAGTAGCGCAAACAACACAGCAGGATCCGGTAATTTATTACCTACCACCTCGATGGTATTGAGCGCACGATTCATCCAGCCATTGTTAGTGGCTGCGGTTTGTTCAGACATAACATATCCTTTTTTATTTTTTTATTGTGTACTCACTGTTGCAGTGAGTGACCCTGGAAGGTACAGCGTGGTCATAATCATACACAAAACTGTGCCGCAGTTAAGCGGCAATTTTGTATTAATGCCAAATTAAAATAACAAAAAGGAGAGCCAGGCTCTCCTTAATTACATATTTTAAGCAAACTGCTTACTTAGCATACTGCCGCAGCAGCTCAGCTTTGTCGGTTTGTTCCCACGGGAACTCATCGCGGCCAAAGTGGCCATAAGCCGCTGTTGGTAAGTAAATTGGGCGCTCTAACTTTAACATTTCGATTAAGCCATAGGGGCGTAAATCAAAATGCTCACGCACTAATTTAATTAATTCATCTTCAGACAGTTTGCTGGTACCAAAGGTTTCCAAGCTAATTGAGGTAGGTTCTGCTACACCAATAGCATAAGATACCTGTAACTCGCAGCGATCTGCTAAGCCAGCAGCTACGATGTTTTTCGCGACATAGCGAGCGGCATACGCGGCTGAACGGTCAACTTTTGATGGATCTTTGCCCGAGAAGGCACCACCACCATGGCGGGCCATACCACCGTAGGTATCAACGATAATTTTGCGGCCAGTTAAACCACAGTCACCCATAGGGCCACCGATCACAAAACGGCCCGTTGGGTTGATAAAGAATTTAGTGTTACTGGTTAACCATTCTGCTGGTAATACCGGCTTAATGATGTGTTCCATTACCGCTTCACGAAGGTCTGCCGTGCTGATAGTGTCACAATGCTGAGTTGACAATACAACAGCATCAATACCCACAGGCTTGCCATCTTCATAAATAAAGCTGAGCTGTGATTTGGCATCGGGGCGTAACCAAGGCAAAGTACCGTCTTTGCGCACTTGCGCCTGGCGCTGCACTAAACGGTGTGAATAAGTAATAGGAGCCGGCATTAACACATCAGTTTCATTGCTGGCGTAGCCGAACATTAAACCTTGATCGCCTGCGCCTTGCTCACGCGGGTCAGCCTTATCAACACCTTGGTTAATATCCGGTGATTGTTTACCAATAGCGTTTAATACTGCGCATGAATCGGCATCAAAACCCATATCAGAGTGCGTATAACCAATTTCGCGTACGGTTTTACGTACCAGCTCTTCAATATCAACCCAGGCTGAGGTAGTCACTTCACCACCTACTAACACCATACCGGTTTTGACAAAGGTCTCACAAGCAACACGCGCCTTGCTATCTTGCGCTAAGATTGCGTCCAATACTGCATCAGAAATCTGGTCAGCAATTTTATCCGGATGACCTTCAGATACCGACTCAGACGTGAAAATATGTTGTGCCATTTGTTGTTTTCCACCACGTTAGTTAAAGCGGAGTACGCCAATACAAAAATACAAAAGGCGCCATTTGCTATGCAATTAAGCCAAGGTGTAATAAACACTCGTTGGTCTTAACAACTGCCTTCGCAAAGTACCAGGCGCCAAAAATAGCCGTCAATTTTAGAGAAATTCGCGGGCGAATACCAGAATTATTTGACGCCCAGACGTCTTTCTTTCCGTTTTTTACGCAAACAGGGACAATCAGATCAGCCCACAGGAAAATAAAGGCCTGGCCAGAGATTAACATTTGCCATCTTAGGTCGACTGAGTGAAAATAGCGCACAAATAAAGAGTAAAAACATTAAATCTGCACACTTTTAGCTTATTACCCCAGGAGTGAACATGCCATCTCGTAAACAACTCGCCAATGCCATCCGTGCCTTAAGTATGGATGCCGTACAACAAGCAAAATCGGGCCATCCCGGCGCCCCTATGGGCATGGCGGATATTGCCGAGGTGCTCTGGCGTGATTACCTGAAGCATAATCCGCAAAATCCTAACTGGGCTGATCGCGATCGCTTTGTGTTATCGAACGGTCATGGCTCTATGCTGATATATTCTTTATTGCACCTAAGCGGCTATGAACTGGGTATCGACGACTTAAAACAATTCCGGCAGTTACATTCTAAAACGCCTGGCCATCCAGAGTATGGCTATGCACCAGGTGTAGAAACCACTACGGGGCCACTAGGCCAGGGCATTACTAATGCAGTAGGTATGGCGCTGGCCGAAAAAGCATTGGCTGCCCAATTTAACCAGCCTGGCTTTGATATTGTTGATCATTACACCTATGTGTTCTTAGGTGATGGCTGCTTAATGGAAGGGATCTCGCATGAGGCTTGCTCTTTAGCCGGCACCCTGGGTTTAGGTAAGCTGATTGCGTTTTGGGATGATAACGGTATCTCTATCGATGGTCATGTGGAAGGCTGGTTTACCGATAACACCCCAGCGCGGTTTGAAGCCTATGGCTGGCATGTGGTGGCTAATGTTGATGGTCATGACGCTGACGCCGTTAAAGCGGCAATTGAGCAAGCGCGTGCAGTAACCGATAAGCCTACCGTAATTTGTTGTAAAACCGTCATCGGTTATGGTTCGCCGAATAAAGGTGGTAGCCATGACTGCCATGGTGCACCACTGGGTGATGCTGAAATTGCCGCGGCCCGCGAGTTTTTGCAATGGCCGCATGCGCCTTTTGATATTCCAACGGATATTTATGCCGATTGGGATGCGAAAACCGCAGGTACAGCGCGCGAGCAAGCCTGGCAAAACCTGTTTAACGATTACGCCAAAGCGCACCCTACTTTAGCTGCCGAGTTTAGCCGCCGCTATAGCGGTACCTTACCAGCAAACTGGGCAGAGCAAAGCCAAGCCTATATCGAAAAACTGCAAGCCAATTCTGCGACTATTGCTACTCGCAAAGCCTCGCAAAATGCCCTAAATGCCTTTGGCCCCTTATTGCCAGAATTTATGGGCGGTTCTGCCGATTTAGCCGGTTCTAACCTGACCATTTGGGCGGGCTCAAAACCGTTAACGGCTGCTGATGCCTCAGGCAACTATGTATATTACGGTGTGCGCGAGTTTGGTATGTCAGCCATGATGAATGGTATTGCCCTGCATGGTGGTTTTGTACCTTATGGCGCAACCTTCTTAATGTTTATGGAATATGCGCGTAATGCGGTGCGCATGGCTGCTTTGATGAAGCAGCGCGTTATCTTTGTTTACACCCACGATTCCATTGGTTTGGGGGAAGATGGCCCAACGCACCAGCCGGTAGAGCAATTAGCCAGCTTGCGGGTAACGCCAAATTTAATGAACTGGCGTCCTTGTGATCAGGTAGAGTCCGCTGTGGCTTGGCAGCAAGCCATTGAGCGTGCTGATGGTCCTAGCAGCTTAATTTTTACCCGGCAAAATCTGGTACAGCAAAGCCGGACAGCCCAACAGCTGGCCGACATTAAACGTGGCGGCTATGTGTTGTTAGACAGCGATAGCGCACCAGAGCTAATTATTATCGCCACGGGTTCTGAAGTGGAGTTGGCCATGCAAGCCGCTAAACAATTACAGGCCGAGGGTAAGGCTGTGCGGGTAGTCTCTATGCCATCAACCGATGTGTTTGAGCAGCAAGATGCCGCCTACCGTGCTAAGGTATTACCTGCAACGGTAACTAAACGTATTGCGGTTGAAGCGGGCATTATGGACACTTGGTACAAGTATGTTGGCTTAGAGGGTAAAGTTATCGGTATGAGTACCTTTGGGGAATCCGCACCTGCCGAGCAATTATTTGCTTATTTTGGTATTACCACCGAAAACGTGCTGGCCGCAGCGCACGAGCTGCTGGCTTAAATTAAGCTTAATGGGCTCGTTGCGAGCCCATTTTTTTATTGAAGTCTATGACAATTAAACTGGCAATAAACGGTTTTGGCCGTATTGGTCGCAATATCTTGCGGGCAATTTATGAAAATGGCTGGCAACAGCGTTTTCGGGTAGTGGCAATCAATGAACTTGCCGACGCTGAAGGCGTTGCCCACTTATTAAAATACGACAGTTCCCATGGTCGCTTTGCGCAAAAAGTGCAGTCTTATCCTGGTGGGATCAGTGTTGCCGGCGATAAGATCGCCTTATTTGCTGAAGCCGATCCGCTAGAGCTTTCCTGGCAAGAGCTTGACGTCGATATTGTCTTAGAATGTACCGGCGTATTTTATAGCCGTGAACATGCCCAGTGGCATTTGGCGGCAGGCGCGAAAAAAGTCTTGTTCTCACACCCTGCAGCAGCCGATATTGATGCCACTATTATTTTTGGTATCAATCAACAGCTGTTAACCCAGGAAATGCAGGTACTGTCGGCAGGCTCTTGCACCACTAACTGTATTGTGCCGGTGATTCAGGTGCTGGATCAGCATTTTGGGGTGGAGAGCGGTACCATTACCACTATTCATGCCTCGATGAATGATCAACAAGTGATTGATGCTTATCATCCGGATCTGCGTCGTACCCGTGCTGCCAGCCATTCTATTATCCCAGTCGATACCAAGTTGGCACTAGGGATTGAACGCATTATGCCGCATTTAGCGGGCCGCTTTGAAGCGATTGCCGTGCGGGTACCTACGTTAAATGTTACGGCAATGGATTTAAGTGTTACGCTGCATCAGGATGTCAGCATCCATGATATTAACCGGGCATTGCGTGAAGCCAGTCAAGCGGCGTTGCAGGGGATCCTGGATTACACCGAAGAGCCGTTGGTATCGGTAGATTTTAATCATGATCCGCACTCGTGTATTGTCGATGGCTCGCAAACGCGAGTCAGTCATAAACGTTTAGTAAAGTGCTTAGTCTGGTGTGATAACGAATGGGGCTTTGCCAATCGTATGCTGGATACCGCCTTTGTTATGGCGCAATAAGGTTTTTTAGAAGGGAGAAAACTAATGTCTGTAATTCGCATGGCTGAGCTTGCACTCAGCGGTAAAAGAGTATTAATTCGCGAAGATCTTAATGTGCCGATAAAAAACGGCGTGGTTACCTCAGATGCGCGCTTAAAAGCCGCTATACCCACTATTGAACTGGCGCTTAGTAAAGGTGCCAAAGTGATGGTGATGTCACATTTAGGCCGGCCAGAAGAGGGCGTATTTGATGCAGAAGCTTCCATGCAGCCCGTGGCAGACTATTTAGCAAAAGCTTTAACTGCGCCGGTTCGTCTGGTTGCAGATTATCTTGATGGCGTAGAGGTTGCTACTGGTGAAGTGGCCGTCTTTGAAAACGTCCGTTTTAATAAAGGCGAAGGCAAAAATAACGACGAGCTGGCGCAAAAACTGGCGGCTTTGTGCGATGTGTTTGTAATGGATGCCTTTGGTACCGCGCACCGCGCGCAAGCCTCTACTCATGGTGTCGCTAAATATGCGCCTATTGCCTGTGCTGGCCCCTTGTTAACAGCGGAATTAGATGCACTGGCTGCGGCTTTAAAAAATCCAAAACGTCCCTTGGTGGCCATCGTTGGTGGTTCAAAAGTGTCTACCAAGCTAACGGTGTTAGAATCGCTTTCGGGTATTGTTGACCAGCTGATCGTGGGCGGCGGTATTGCCAACACCTTTATTGCCGCTAATGGCCATAATGTGGGCAAATCACTTTGTGAAAACGACTTAATTCCAGAAGCACAACGCTTAATGGCGCAAGCAAAAGCGCGTGGTGGCAATATTCCGGTGCCAACCGATGTGGTAACGGGAACGGCTTTTAGTGCGGATACGGTTGCCAGTTTAAAAGCAGTAGATGCGATCAGCGATGACGATATGGTATTTGATATTGGTCCAGACAGTATCGCGGAATTAAAAGCTATTCTAAAACAGGCTGGCACTATTGTTTGGAACGGTCCTGTCGGTGTGTTTGAGTTTGACCAATTTGCAGCCGGGACCAAAGCCATTGCAGAAGCTATTGCAAAGAGTGAGGCGTTTTCCATTGCTGGCGGCGGTGATACCTTAGCCGCGATAGATAAATATGGCGTGGCAGCGCAAATTTCGTACATTTCTACCGGTGGTGGTGCATTTCTGGAATTTTTGGAAGGAAAAACCTTACCCGCGGTGGCAATTTTAGAAGAACGCGCGCAAAATTCATAAAAATAATAACACAAATACCCAAAACCTTGCTGTTGCAGCTAACACCGCTGCAGCATCAAGCGCTAAGGGTCTATATCTTAAAAACTGTACCTACAAAATAGAGAGGATCTCATGGCACTGATATCATTACGGCAGATGCTGGATCACGCCGCCGAATTTGGTTATGGCGTTCCAGCATTTAACGTGAATAATCTGGAGCAAATGCGCGCTATTATGCAAGCTGCCGATAAAACCGACAGTCCGGTAATAGTGCAAGCTTCCGCTGGCGCAAGAAAATATGCCGGAGCACCTTTTTTGCGTCATCTTATTTTGGCCGCAGTAGAGGAATTCCCGCATATCCCTGTGGTGATGCATCAGGATCACGGTACCTCACTGGCAGTATGTCAGCGTGCGATTCAAATGGGTTTTTCATCCGTTATGATGGATGGCTCTTTGGGTGAAGATGGTAAAACCCCCAAGGATTATGCCTACAACGCCAATATAACGCGTAAAGTCGTTGAAATAGCGCATGCCTGTGGTGTCTCGGTTGAAGGTGAATTAGGTTGCCTGGGTTCACTGGAAACCGGTGAAGCAGGTGAGGAAGACGGTATTGGTGCAGATTGTAAGCTTACGCATGATCAAATGTTAACGGATCCGGAAGAAGCGGCACAATTCGTACGGGAAACCCAGGTAGATGCGCTAGCTATCGCTTGTGGTACTTCGCACGGTGCTTATAAATTCAGTCGGCCACCAACAGATGATATTTTAGCGATTGATCGCATTAAAGCCATCCATCAGCGCATTCCAGATACCCATCTGGTGATGCATGGTTCGTCATCCGTACCACAAGATTGGTTAGAAATAATTAACGAATATGGCGGTGCTATTCCGGAAACTTATGGCGTACCGGTAGAGCAAATTCAGCAAGGCATTAAGTATGGTGTACGTAAAATCAATATTGATACTGACTTACGTTTAGCTTCCACTGGCGCGATTCGCCGGTATCTGGCAAAACACCCGGCTGAGTTTGATCCGCGTAAATATTTACAAGAATCAGTAAAGGCAATGTCTGATATCTGTATTGCCCGGTATCAAGCCTTTGGCTGTGCCGGACAAGGCAGTAAAATTAAGCCCTTGTCACTGGATACGATGGTTGATTTATATGTTTCGGGTAAACTGACGCCAAATATAAAATAACCAAAGTGCAAAATCCCGGTTAAACAAAAACGTCTTGGCGTTTAACCGAGTTTACAATTGGTGCTAAACCGTACAATAAGCCGCACTAATACAGGTGTTGTAGGCCTTTCTGTCTGTTGACAACAGGCTTTTTACCTGTAATGATGCGGACGGTTTACCCTCTAAATCGAGGGTCCGCTGTCGTTGTTAAACGGCGACCCTTATAACATCAGGTTACGTTAATCAGCAATAATTGGTTGGGAACTATGTTTAATAAAAAAATCCACATGAGTCTTGTTGCCTCTGCGTTGGCGGGCAGTTTTGCCTTGGCTGGCTCAGCCGCAGCAACAGACCTAAAAGATCTGCATCAGGCTAATACTCAAATTCAGCGCGCCGCAGTACAGTCTCAAGAAAAAATTAATACTATTTACGAACAGACTCAGGAACTGTTGGGTGAATATCGTGTTGTCGTTGATCAAACTGACAACCTGAAAGTTTACAACGATTTCTTAGCTACTTTAGTTGCTGACCAACAACGTCAAATTGATCGCATTCAGCGCCAAATTGATGGTCTGGAAAAGACCAACCAAGGTACGGTGCCATTAATGTTCCGGATGATTGATTCACTGGAGCAGTTTGTTAAGGCTGATATCCCATTACGTACCGATCGCCGTTTAGAGCGTATTGAACGTTTACGTGATTTAATGAGCCGTTCAGACGTACAACGTTCTGAGCAATTCCGTCAAATCCTGGAAGCTTATGAAATTGAAATGGGCTACGGCACAGAGCTAGCTGCTTTCCAAGGCACCTTAGCACTAGGCGGTAACGACATCACTGTTGATTTCGTGCATTTAGGCCGTTTAGCTCTGATGGCTGTTGCTTTAGATAACAGCGCTGCATGGGTATATAACAAAGGTACTGGTAGCTGGGAAAGTTTAGCAGCATCATACATACCTTCAATCGGTAACTTTATCAAGATGGCACGTCGTGAAGCCACGCTTGAAATGGACCGCGTACCACTTTTCGCAGCGGAGTAAGAATAGATGAAATTGGCAATTAAAAATTTAGTCGTCGCTGCGGCAGTTACTCTATCTGCTTCTTTAGCGTTTAACGCGACAGCAAATACCCAAAAATTGGATCAGTTGTTACAACAAATCCAACAACAACGTACTGTTGAAGGCCGTGTTAATCAGGAACGTGAGCGTGCTTTCCTGGCAGAACGTGCTGACAAACAAGCATTGTTAAATACCGCAAAGCGGCAATTAGCAGATGAAGAAGCTCGTGGTAAGCGTTTACAACAGCAATACGCGCAAAACGATATTCTGATTGCGCAAAAGCAACAAGAATTACAAAGTGCCCTGGGTACTATGGGTGAAGTATTCGGTGTGGTTCGTCAAACTGCGAACAAGACCGTAGGTACTATCTCTAGCTCTATTATCAGC
Source organism: Alishewanella longhuensis (assembly GCF_014653435.1). Lineage (GTDB taxonomy): Bacteria > Pseudomonadota > Gammaproteobacteria > Enterobacterales > Alteromonadaceae > Alishewanella > Alishewanella longhuensis. The sequence goes on from NZ_BNAO01000004.1 coordinate 235,709, forward strand.
GCCCAATATCCTGGTCGTGATGTAGTGCTGCGTGAAATCGCTGCAGCTACTGAGTTACCAACCATCGAGCAGATGGAAGAGCTATGGGTAGCGATGCTGACCGAGATGACTGAGTCAGGTAAGATTGCCAAGTTTGATGCTGAAGTGGTTGAGCTGGCAGGTGGTAGTTCTACACAACGTGTAACACGTTTTGGTGCTTTCCATTTAACAACGGCTACTGATTATCTGATCCGTAACGTTGATACTGACCAAATCCAGCCATTAGGTCGTGCACCACAGTCTAAAATTCAAAGCTCGGTAGCGGCTTTCAACAGCACTCGCGCTGGTGAATTATCCAGCCTGTATGTTGACCCAACCAAAGGCAACTCGCTATTACGCTTAAACCAGCAGCGTTCTACCTTAATTGAATACTTCCACGAAGGTGGTACTGTTGGTTACTTAATCACTGTATTACTGGCCATCGGCTTACTGATTGCGCTAGAGCGTATTCTAGTATTATCTGCAGTTGGTGCAAAAATGCGCTCACAGCTGAAAAACCCAGGCAATCCTTCTACTAACAACCCATTGGGTCGTATCTTAAAAGTTTACCATGATAACAAAGACTCAGACGTTGAAAACCTGGAGCTTAAGTTAGACGAAGCTATCCTGCGCGAAACACCAAAAGTGGACCGTGGTATTGGTTTAATCAAACTGTTGGCTGCTGTTGCACCCTTGATGGGTCTGTTAGGTACGGTAATCGGTATGATCTTAACCTTCCAGCAAATCACACTGTACGGTACGGGTGATCCGAAGTTAATGGCAGGTTCTATCTCTTTAGCCTTGGTTACCACTGCACTGGGTCTGATTGCTGCATTGCCACTGTTGTTTGCACACAGCATCGTACAATCTCGTGCTAAATCTATTCTGCAAGTTCTGGATGAGCAAGCCGCTGGTATTGTTGCTGCTCACGCGGAGAAGGAGAAAGCCTAATGATGCTCCAGCTACTAGGGCTGTGGGAATCGGTTCAGGATTTTATCCATACGGGAGGCAACGTCCTGTACGTTGTCGCCGCAGTGCTCTTCTTCATGTGGGTATTGATGATTGAGCGCTACTGGTATGTCACGGCAATATTCCCGAAAACTAAACGGGACATTATTGCCAAGTGGGATGCCCGGGAAGATACAACTTCCTGGTATGCGCATAAGATCCGTGATTGCTGGATTTCCGAAGCAACGGACAAACTCGATCAAAGAATGTTACTGATAAAGACATTAGTTGCAATGTGCCCATTAGTGGGTCTGCTTGGAACGGTGACGGGTATGATTGCGGTGTTTGATATTATGGCCACCCAAGGTACCGGTAACCCACGCACTATGGCGGCGGGTATTTCCATGGCAACTATTCCAACAATGGCCGGTATGGTTGCGGCGTTGTCGGGTGTATTTTTCAGTTCGCGGCTGGAAGTTAAGGTTAAACGGGAAAAAGCAGATCTCGTTGACAGCTTACCGCATCATTAAGAGAGAATTTTATGGCACGTAAACGTATACGCGAAGACGAAGAAGCCGCAATCGACATCACGCCGATGATGGATATCGTTTTCATTATGTTGATCTTCTTTATCGTTACCACTTCTTTCGTGAAAGAGGCCGGTATTGATGTCAACAAACCTGAAGCGACCCAGGCCACCAAAAAGCCAAGTGCAACAATCTTTATTGCAATTCGTGCTAACGGTGAAGTGTGGATGGATAAGCGCCCGGTAGATGTTGAGCGGGTTGCAGCAAACATCGAACGCTTAAGAGCTGAATCGCCAACTGATACTATTATCATTCAGGCAGACAAAGAAGCGAAGCACGGTATAGTAATGGAAGTTATGGACCAGATTAAAGTAGCTGACCCATCGCTAGTAATTACTGTGGCTGGGGAGAATAACTAATTATGGTACGTTTCCTATCATCGTTAATTATCGGTGCTGTGGTAACGTTCCTGCTGTTTCTGATTATGGCGCTGCTCATTGAGGGCAGCGGCGACCGCCGGCCTCCTGAGCAGGAGCGTATTATCATAGAGATTAATACGACACCGCCGGATTCAGATACACAGACGCGGAACCCACCACC
>NZ_BNAO01000004.1:237972-253954 GCF_014653435.1 Alishewanella longhuensis
TAACATGCCAGGTCTTGATCTGGGCGTTAATACCGGTCTAGGTGATCCAGGCTCACTGTTACGTGATGGTGATGCTACGCCAATAGTTCGGATTGAACCGCGTTACCCGGTACAAGCCGCCCGTGATGGCTTACAAGGTTGGGTAAGACTACGTTTTACCATTATGGAAGACGGCAGTGTGGATGAGGTTGAAGTAATTGAAGCTGAACCTCGCCGCGTATTTGACCGCGAAGCAATTCGTGCGTTACGCCGTTGGAAATACAGCCCGAAAGTGGTTGACGGTAAACCAGAGCGTCAGCCAGGCCAACAGGTTCAGCTAGACTTTACTCTAGACATGGCACAGTGAGGCTAAAGAAATGAAAAAATTATCTTTACTAACCTCAGCGTTGATTGTCGCCGCCAGCTTTACCTTTACTGTGCCAGCAATGGCACAGGTAACGCTGACCGATGCAGACCGTGCTCGGATTGAAGAACGTCGAGCACGTAAGACTCAGTTACCCGGTGAACGTGTTGGACGCGGCGTAACCAAAGCCTTTGAGCTTTACAACGAAGAAAAAGTTGATGAAGCGTTAAAGGTTTTGTTAGAAATTCGCGGTGGCAGTGAGTTTGACAACGCTTTCTTAGCACGCTTTATTGGTAACTTATATGCCACTAAAGACGCTAAGCAGGCTATTAAGTACCTTGAGCAAGCGACGAAACCTGACGTACTAAGCTTTGGTGATCAATCTTCATCTTTAAAATTGGTTGCAGATTTGCAGTCAATGGAAAATATGCATAAAGATGCGATCAGAAATTATGAAGCTTGGATCAAGTTTACTGGCGAACATGACCCTGACGTTTATTTGCGCATAGCTAATGCGTACTATCAGCTACAGGATTATCCGAAAGTCCTTACGCCAATTGACAACGCTATTCGTTATGCACGTGAGCCTAACAAACAACATTATATGTTGAAAATGGGCGCACTATACGAGTCGCGGAATTATCCAAAAACAATTGAAACCGTTGAAACTATGGTGCAATTGTTCCCGGAGGAGCGTCAGTATTGGGTGTACTTAGGTAACTTCTACACGCTGGTAGAAGATTATCAGAAGTCGTTAAGTGCTTTTCAAATCGCTTATGCCAATGGTTATTTGCAGTCTGAGTCTGAGCTGAAAATGCTTGGCCAAATGTATGCAAATAATAATATCCCTTATAAAGCTGCGGTGATTTACGAGAAATATCTGAAAAGCGGTAAGATAAAAAAAGATCGTACCATGTTAAATGCGGTTGCATCTAACTTTCAGGCTGCTCGTGAATTTGCCAAAGCGGCCGCATATTACGGTGAGTTAGCTGAAATGACTAACGAAGCAGATGCTTATCGTCGTCAAGGTATGGCTTTTATGGCCATCCAAAGATACAACGATGCTATTCGTGCTTTTGAAGCTTCATTGACCAGAGATTCTCGTGATGCAGGTCGGGTTCACATGAGTATGATGGAGGCTTACTTCTATCAAGGCAAATTGCGTGAAGCAAACGCTTCATTGCAAGCAGCTAAACGTGATCCGGCAACAGAACGTCAGACTCGTAGCTGGGAAAGCTATATTAGAGAGAAAGCCCGGGTTAAGAATATTAGCCTGTAAGCTTTTAGCTTTAGTAAAACCCGCTTAATTGCGGGTTTTTTATTAATAGCCGTATCAACACTCTTATTAACCGGAATGCCGCTATGAATTACCTGGCACACGCAGCTTTAGCACAGTCTTCAGTACACTCGCTGGTTGGAAATTTGTTGGGCGATTTCTGCAAAGGGGTCGAGCTTAGTACGTTGCCGGAAGCGGTGTTGGCGGGTTTAGCTAATCATCGGGCGGTAGATCGTTATACCGACCATCATCCTTTGGTACAGCAAGCAAAACGGCAGTTTTCAGCACAGAGAAGGCGTTTTGCAGCAGTAACATTGGACGTGTTGTTCGATCATTTTCTCATCCTTCATTGGCAAAGCTTTTATGCAGAGCCCTTTGTAAAAGCAAAAGAGCGACTTTATAGCAAGCTGGCACAGGCGGAGCCACTGATGCCACCAGCTATGCAACTGACAATGCAGAGAGTTAGGCAGCAGGATTGGCTTAGCGCTTACCAACAATTACCTAGTCTGGCCAGAGCATTGGACCATATTGCAGCGCGAATCCGCTTTGAAAACCAGTTTGCAGGCATCATGGAAGAAATTTATCCACGATATAATGACCTCGAACAAATATTTTTGGAATTTTATCCTCAGTTACTACGTCACACTGCGTTATTAGCGTTGGAAGCATAGTCTTACTAAGCCATACCACTATTAGTTTTTTGGCAGGTGTTCGTCTGGATGCTTAAACATGGTTTCCTAAAGACGTTATCGGTCATTAATTATGATGAATCTTTTCTTCTTTTGCCTGTTGATAAGCCTCACTAAAGGCTGCTGCCAAGATACCTGTTGGCATGGCGACAATACCAATACCGATTAAGGCGGTGATACCGGCACAGAACTTTCCGATAGGTGATAGGGGCGTAACGTCGCCATAGCCGACCGTGGTCAGGGTTGCAATAGACCACCACATAGCGCGCGGGATACTACCAAAGCTTTCAGGATTGCTGGTACCTTCAACTAAATATAGCAATATAGAAGTAACCAGCAGTAACACCATGGCAATAAGGAAACTGATACTTAGCTCAGTTTTTCGCTTATTAACCGAGTTAAACAGTAAGCTTAACGAATGATTAAAGCGGGTGAGCCGTGATACGCGGATGATACGGAACACTCTAATCAGACGGATGATCAATAAGGGTAAATCTTCAGAAACCGGCATAAAAGTAAGCAACACTAGGATATCCAATAGCGTCCATGGCGAGATCATAAAACGCAGCCGGTTAATGCCTGGATGATTATGACTGTAGGGTGCGATGTAAATGCGTAGTAGTAATTCGATACTGAAAATGACAAGGAATAGAATGTTTAACCAAAAAAAGACCTGAGGGTAGCCTTGTGTTAGCACTGGTTCAGTTTCGACGATGGCCATAAAAGTAGAGAGTATGATGGCGAAGCAGATAAATTTGTTAAAAGGTGATAAGCCTTCGTGTTGCCAGGATTGTGGGTCTATTTGTGCAGTTAGCCGGGCAGTGATAGCCATTACTCTAAGTCCTTTTTTGTCGGAATAAGATCTGGGGGAAATTAAGCGCAAGGAAAAATGTTATTGGCAGCAAGCTTAACAGCTGCCAACAGTAGCCTCAAGCTGGGATTCATAGCTGGTTAAGTTAAAGTGCAATAAATTAGTACTTTTTTATTTTCTAAAAAATTCATTTGGGACCCAAGGTTATGAGAAAAACAACTGGCTTTTTTGTCTTCTCGTTAAGCCTGTTTAGCACCAGCTTGCATAGCGCTATCGGTTGGGCTGGCCCAGAACCGTTTCGGTTAGAACGCCTGGATGGTCGGCAGTTTGATTATAATTTAGAGAGTTTTTTACAGCGCCTAAGTTTTACCGAAAAGTCGATTTTTGATAATGCCCCTTTGTGGCAACAAAACGGTTGGTATGGCACTGGCGGTAGTAGCCGTGGTAAAGAGTTTTATGTGCATTCACTGCTGCAACAAAAATTGCAATTTGAGGCACCGGTTTTTGCTGGTTTTCGGCATAAACGTTCGGAAGATTTAGATGGCCGCTACGACAGAACACTCTTTGGCGTAGGCTACCAAGCGGATAACGCCTGGGATCTGGGAGTTTGGGCCGATGTCAGTGGTGCTAAAGAAGATATGGATTTGCAATTTGAGGTCAATCGCCAGTTTAGCAATGGCAGTTGGTTAACCGGCGCCCTGGTATTAGCGGATGTATTTTACAATAGCAAAACCTATGGCGAGAACCGCTATCAACAAAGCCCGGTAACGCTCTACGCTGCTGCTGGCCAGCAATTTCAACAGCAGCAGCTTAGCGGTTTTCTTAACCTTAACCTTAAAACCCGTTACCAGGACGCTGCGGCAGATCAGTTATTTAGTGATGAGCAATATTCAGCCGGATTAAATTGGCAAACCCGTTTGTCGGTAAATACGGAACTGGCGGTACAGGCGCAAGGCTTATATGGACGGCGCAGCACGCAACAACTGCAGCTTGGCCTAAGTGAGAGTGATTGGCTAATGCGCCGACGTTTCCAACAGCTGAATGTTGAATTACGGCAAGCTGATGGCGGTTTGCGCCCCCTTACTTATGGTCTGCAAGCTAATAGCCTACAAGAGCTGGATAGCCGTTTTGCCGCAGGGCAACGTGCGGCTGAAAACCGGCGCGAGCTGTTTAGTTATATTGCTACAGAGCACGCTTTACAGGGCAATTGGTTAGCTAAACCGGTGCTGTATGTCGGTTATGCCAGTGCGCGCAGTGAGTTTCGGCAGCAAGGCGATGAGCCGCTGCGTGATAACGGCTGGCTGGCAAAAATAAGCCCCAATTTTATCTGGCAACTCAGTACCCAAACTGGCGCTTACGTTGTTATTAACCCCACCGTGAAGCTGCATAATTTGCAATTTGGTGGTGGTAATGTGCAGGTATTTATGCCGTTTTAATCAGCGGCTGTCTCATCTTTTTGGATACGGCTGCCACGCAGCCGTTGTTTTCAGTATACTGTCCTTTTGCTAATACCCCAGTACTGCGCAGTTTGTGTTGTGCATAATGCGCTAACCTTACATTTATGGGGTAAGAATATCAGCGAGGACGCATGCAACCTTTTATCTATCATATTGGTACTCAAGGCCAGCCATGGGGCGAGGCAGAAAAACAACAATGGCTGACAGAGCAACAGATTAAGCGCGCTTATCAAACTGAGGTGCTGGCACAATTACCTGCTTTAGCGAGCGATTTTGAGTTAATTCAATATGGTGAGCTGGATTATCAGTCTCTCGGGCTGGGTAAGTATCCGCTATTTCTATTAAAAGGCCATCATTGGCAGCCGAATAAACCCCTGGCATTGGTAACAGGTGGCGTGCATGGTTATGAAACCAGCGGTGTGCAAGGTGCTTTGCGTTTTGCGGCAACTGAGGCGAAAAACTACCTGAATGACTTTAACCTGTTGATTGCTCCCTGTATCAGCCCCTGGGGCTATGAAACCATTAATCGCTGGAACCCGTTAGCGGTTGATCCCAATCGCTCCTTTGTCGCGAATAGCCCGTCGGCTGAAGCCGGTTTATTACGTGAGCACCTGTTAACACTGGGTGTAACGCCACTGCTGCATATCGATTTACATGAAACCACTGACAGTGACAATAGCGAGTTTCGCCCGGCAAAAGCCGCACGGGATGGTTCGGTAAATACCAATTGGAATATTCCGGATGGTTTTTATCTGGTCGGTGATAGCGAAAATCCACAGCCTGAATTTCAGCAGGCCATCATCAATGAAGTCGCGAAAGTCACCCATATCGCGCCGGCGGATGATCAGGGCTGTTTAATTGGTGAGCCTTTAGCGCAATTTGGTGTGGTCAATTATCCTAAGCGTTCCTTGGGGCTTTGTGGGGGCATGACCGCGGCAAAGTATGTCACCACAACAGAGGTCTACCCGGATAGCCCTACAGCGACACCTGAACAATGTATTCTGGCGCAAGTTGCCGCTATTGTTGGCGCTTTAAATTATGTATACCCAAAAGCATTGAAGATACGGGTAGGCGGCAACTGAACGCATCCCCAGGAGCATAGTCTTATTATGTGACTGGGTCGGACTGACGCTTCAGGGGGTGAAGGCAGCCAACACCCCCGTATCTTAAAGGATGAAGGGTATAAAGGGTACCTTAGCTTAATGTCAGTAAATATTCGTTTAATGCAACAAGCCGATATTCCAGCAGTGATTGCACTGCAGGACAGCTGCTACAGCGATGCCTTGTATGAACCGCCAACGCTGTTAGCGGCGCGTTTAGCCAGTGCTACACAAAGCTGTTGGCTGGCTGAAAATACGACAGGCGAGCTGTTGGCGTACTTGTTTAGTTACCCATCGCTACCGGGCAAGATCACCGTATTAGCCACAGACTTTGTGGTGGCGGACAAGCCAGAGCTGCTGTATCTGCATGATATGGCAGTGAGTGAACAGGCACGCGGTTTAGGCCTAGCCAAGATGCTGTTGGCTAGCGCAAAGCATTATACGCATCAGCTGGGCTTAACGCAGCTGGCACTGGTGGCAGTGCAAGGTTCGGTGCCGTATTGGCAGAGGCAGGGCTTTGTCGTGCAAGATAAGTTAAGCCAGGACGCACAAGCAGCGCTTAATAGCTATACTGGTGAACGGGCACAGTATATGTTGCATACTTGGTAGTTATACATCGTGCCAGCAGGGCAGGGTAATCTGCTCTGACGCAACCACAACGATGATAACAGGAGGCTATCATGCGCAATCCTATTGTTATTTTACATGGCTGGAGTGATAACAGTAGTTCCTTCAAAGCACTGGCTAGTTTTCTGCAAGAAAGTTTTGGGGATGCGGTGCAGCCACTCTATTTGGCTGATTGGTTGTCGATGCACGACGATATTAGCTATGCGGACTTGGCTGACGCTATGCAAAATGCTTGGTTGGCATTAGGGCTGCCCACCGCGCCACAGAGTGTCGATATCGTAGTGCATAGCACAGGCGCTTTAGTCACCCGGCAGTGGTTTACCCGCTATTACAGCGCCAGCACTAACCCGGTAAAACGCTTTGTACAATTAGCGCCGGCGAATTTTGGTTCTCCCTTAGCGCATAAAGGCCGCAGTTTTTATGGTCGGGCAGTGAAGGGCTGGAATCAGCCAGGTTTTCAAACCGGCGCCGTCGTTTTAACTGGGCTGGAGTTAGCATCAGACTATACCCGTGCCTTGGCGCAGCAAGACTTATTTGCTGATGAGGCCTGGTATGGTGCCGGCAAGATGTTGGCCACAGTGTTAATTGGTGATAGTGGTTATAGCGGTATTAGTGCTATTGCCAATGAGGCTGGCTCAGACGGTACAGTAAGGATCTGTGGTGCTAACTTAAATTGCAGTTATGTAAGTCTGGCATTGGATCCGCAGCAGCAGATTTTGCCCGGCAGTTTACGCTGGCAACAGAGTAAGGGCGCTATAGCATTTAGCATTTTAGCGAAAGAGAACCATAGCAGTATTATCTTTAAAGGCCGCAAAGCGCCGCATAATGCGTTAACCCAGGTGTTTATCCGTCAGGCGTTAACGGTGACAGATCAGGATTTTCAAACCGACCTTTCGCAAAACTTTGCTTGGCAGCAGCAGCTGAATGCGCTTAATCCGCCTGCGAATTATCAGGCTGATCGACGCAGTCAGGTACTCTGTCGCTTAACCGATCAGCATGCTGTAGGTGTAAGTGATTATTTTTTAGAGATGTATCGTACGGCTGGCGCCGACAGTCGCTTTGAAGAAACCTTGTATCGGCATTTTCTACGCCATGTACATGCGTATAGCCAGGACCCGTCCTCCCGCGCCTTTTACTTCGATTTAGCGGTGCTGGCGCGTCTTAAGCAAGATCCCAAATTTCAGCAGCTTTATTTTAGTTTTAGTGCGCAGCCACATTTCAAACCGCCGCGCCAACCTGTGGGGTTTACTAACGTGGCAGCAAATGCCGCTGCGGGTTTGGTGATCCAGCTTGCCGATATTGATCGCTTTTTCGCACCGCAGCAAACCTTGTTGTTGGAGGTACAATTGCAGCGTCTGGTAGCCGATAGCGTCTTTAAATTAAACCGGGCTTAGTCTGCAGCTTTTAGTGTTTTGGCGGTTAACGGAAATTGTTGCTGCCAAGCTTGGTATCGCAGTAGCGTGCGCGCCGGACGATCGGTATACCAGGCATAGCCTTGGCGGCGTTCCAGCGAGACCTGATGCACATCATAATACAAGCTATGATCACGATCGCCGAAAATAGGCCGGTTGCTGCTAAGCTCGGCAAAACGCGGCCAGAGCGGCCCGGCACCGGGCTTGTCTAGTAATACCCGCTCGCTACGATGCCAGTGTTTTTCATAAATAGCGTGCCGTTTTAACCAGGCCATAGCGCTGTGAATGGCTTGCTGCAGTTCGTCAGAAGGCTTGGGCAGTTGCATCAATACCTCCAGTAAACTGGCACTTTCCATCACCGCTAGTGCGGGCATCTCATAAGCTCTGGCCCAGGCAGGTATTAAGCTGCGGTGCTCATATTGTGCAGCCCACAGGCTTAAACCAGCATTATCCTGTTGCTGTATTTGCAGTAACAATGCTATGCCTTTCGTCAGTGCTTGTTGCGCGGCTTGCTGCAGCTTGCTATCAACAAAACTAAACTCCTGTTTAGCCTCTGTAACGGCTAACAGCAAACTGAGAATTTCCTCGGTCACCTCATCGTTAAGCGTAATATGATCATGATATCCACCGGTGAGCGGATAATTTTGCGGCCAGCCACCATTGGGATACTGCGCCTGTAAAATAAGCCGGATACCGCGGTAAAAGGCCGCTTTATAGCGGGGATCTGCCGTTGCTGCAAAGGCTTTTGCTAATACTCTAAGCTGAGTTGTAGTGGCGCTGTTATCAAAAGTAGGCACATATTTCGGTTCTACGCCCCAATGCTGGCCCGCACTGCGCGCCACTGTCATATCGGTGCGTTTCGACCAGCCACCACTAGGGGTTTGGAGGCTAAGAATTGCTTCTACCACTGTCTTACCTGCCGTCGTTTGATACCAGCTAGCAGGCGCATCAATATCAAAACCAAAGCGTCGGGTGGCGCTGGGCAAACTAAATTGCGTCTGGTTGAGGCTCTGTAGTTCTAAAGCCAATGCTTGTTTGTCTAATTGCTGGGTGTTAGCAGAAAGCTGATAGTAAGCCTGCCAGGATGACTCCTCTGCAGCTAGTAACTGTGGTAGCCAACATAACAGCCATACTAAGGTAACGCATCCCATCTGTTGCAACATAACTACTGACCTGGCAAAAAGCATGAAGCAATACGCTAAACTCCGCTGCCGCTGCTTGCAAACTTAGCTCTGAGTTTTCGCCGTAATGGTTCGGATATGGAATTTACCTTTGTGGCAAACTGCATTAGTGTGATGATGTTGCTATTAATGTTCTGGCATGGCTCAGTAGCTGTTTGCCATTACGCCTAAATAAGGCGCTTTCTTCAGGAGCAGGCATGAGTCATAAGGTTTTGCTGCTAGTTGTAGCCATCAGTATATTGATATTAAGCCTCGACTTGGCGGCAATTGACAATACGCAGAGCGAACCGGCGATATTAGCGGAGGCCGCACTGCCAGCGTTTTATCAAAGGTTAAAAACCGAACAACATTTTGCGGCTGCCTGGCAAAACCAATCTCACCAGGAAATTAGGCATTGGCGGCAACAGGCCCGGCAGCTGCTGCGTAATGCTTTACTTTGGCCAGAGCAAGAACTGGACTTTGCGCCCAAGCTGTTGGCCAGTGAATTGCGGCAGGGGTATCAAGCAGAGCGCTGGTTAATTACGTTAACGCCTGACAATAGGGTACCCGTGTTAGTGTTACGCCCAGCGGGTGAGGGGCCTTTTGGGGCAATATTGTTGCTGCATGATCATGGTGCGCATTTTTCTATCGGTAAAGAAAAGGTGATTCGTCCTTTTGCTGATGATAGTAAGTTGCCCGATGCTATGGCCTGGGTTGAGCGCCACTATGGCGGCAATTTTGTAGGCGATGAACTAGCACAACAAGGCTTTCTGGTGCTGGCTGCAGATACTTTAGGCTGGGGTGAGCGCGGGCCCTTAACCTACGAGGCACAGCAAGCGCTGGCCGCAAACTTTATGCAATTGGGCCGCTCGTTAGCGGGGTTTGCTGCGTACGAAGATGTGCGATTAGCGGCGTTTTTAAAGCAATTACCTGCAACTGATGCGAGCAAAATAGCGGCAGTAGGTTTCTCAATGGGTGCTTTTCGGGCCTGGCAATTGTCGGCTTTAACGGATGATATTCAAGCTGCGGCAGCGATTAGTTGGATGACAACGGCTGACACCGCAATGACGCCTGGCAATAACCAACTGCGCGGACAAACGGCATTCTGGATGCTGCATCCTGGCATTGCAGCACAGCTAGATTATCCGCATATCGCTGCTATTGCGGCGCCTAAGCCTGCGCTTTTTATCTCGGGGGCTAAGGATAAGTTAATGCTAGCAACCGGCACTTTGCAGGCTTATCAACAGATGCAGCAGGTTTGGCAGGCGCATGATGCTGAGCAACACTTGGTGACAGAATTATGGCCCGAGATGAGGCATGAGTTTGCCAAGGCGCAGCAGCAAAGGGTATGGCAGTGGTTATCGACGGTGTTTTCGCAGCCTTGAGTTTAAGTCGAGCTGAGTTGCCGAACGCACTATTCTAGAACCTATGTAACATTAAGCAATCGCAGATTTTAGATTGGCGGAACGCCCTTAGCAGGGTAGTAATTTTCTCCACCGGCTTCGAAGTTTCTTTTCTAAGATCGCTTTAGCCAAACCGCCAGGCTGCTTGCAGCCGATATTGCACACAAAGACGCCGTAAATACACCCTTGTAGGCTCCTGTCCGGCATCCATGCCGGACACGCTTTGTTTAGCAATATCGGCTCGCTGCCTAGCTGTATAAGTGCTATTTACTAGCTCGCAGCAAGCTTAATACCAGATCATTGTTGCAATCTAGTGGTGCATTTGAAGGTGCGCAAAAATCGAACGAGGTGGTAAACGCACAGTACACTTTGCTCGGGGAGGTGTTTTTCATGGATGAAAAACAGACAAATTCGTCAGGAACGAATTTGAACAGCGCTTGCGCTGGCCAGAAGGGAAAACTGCAGGAAGCAGTTTGTAACCGTACAGGGACGTATCCACAGCGTGCCCCGACAAAGTTGTACGGCGCGTTTAGCCGCCGGATGCTACAACCTCGAATCTACGTCAACTGAAGTAACCGAACACTCAAGCTCAGAGCTACGCCCTTAACGCATAGTCATCTTCTGCACTGACCAAAACCCGCCTTAATCTGTTATAGTCAGCCTGTTTTAACGAATGCAGAGACCACTATGCAGTATTCTACTCTAGGGAGCAGCGGCTTAACCGTATCCCGCGTTTGCTTAGGCACCATGACCTGGGGCGAGCAAAATACCCAAGCCGACGCAGATGCCCAGCTGGCCATGGCGCTGGATGCCGGTGTGAATTTTATTGATACCGCCGAAATGTACGCCATACCGCCACGACCAGAAACTTATGGCGCCACAGAGCAAATTATTGGCAACTGGCTTAGTCGTAATAAGGATCAGCGCGATAAGCTGGTGCTCGCCACCAAAATGGCAGGCAGTGGCCTCCACCATATTCGTAATGGCAGCGATATCTGTCCTAAAACCTTAGTACAAGCCGTTGAAGGTTCACTACAACGCTTAAACACTGACTATATCGATCTTTATCAACTGCACTGGCCAAACCGGCGCTCACCGCATTTTGGCCGACATGCGGTGAATCACATCCCGTTTTCTGAGGTGGATGCCAGGCAACAGCAAGACGACATCTTAGCGATTTTGCAAACCTTAGCCACGTTAGTGCAACAAGGTAAAATTCGCCATTGTGGTTTATCGAATGAAACCCCCTGGGGCATTAGCCAGTACCTAAAACTCAGTGAACAGCACAACTTACCGCGGATCGTCTCTATTCAAAATGAATTTGGGCCACTGCACACCAAAGACTGGCCTTACTTAATTGAACAATGTCAGCATGAACAAGTGGCTTATTTACCCTGGTCGCCACTGGCAGGCGGGGCGCTAACCGGTAAATATCTGGGCGGCGCCAGACCAGAGGGCAGCCGTTGGCGCTTAGTACAGCGTAATGGTCTGTTTCGTGATACACCGCAGTCCAATGCCGCTATTGCTGCTTTTGTGGAATTGGCGCACAGCGTTAAGCTAAGCCCGGCGCAATTAGCGCTGGCCTGGGTGGATCAGGTAGATGGCGTGACGTCTACCATTATTGGCGCGACTAGCACAATGCAACTGCAAGAGAACTTAACGGCCTTTTCGACTGCGCTGAATGACGAAGTTAAAGCAGCGGTTTCTGCATTTTTACAACAATATCCTCAGCCGTTTTAAGCAGGTATACCAGACTAAGGCTGCGTTTTTGGTATAGGCGCGGCTTTTATGACATTTTTATTAACTTTGGCCTGAGTACTTGATGTTTAGCTAATCATATATACAATATTTCATATATTTAAGTATTGATATGTGAGTGTCTATTGTGAGCCTAACTAAACTGCTGTTTATCTGTACTGAAAATTCGGCACGCTCCTTAATGGCCGAGGCGATAACCCGGCACAAATATGCTGATCGTTTTGAGGTATACAGTGCCGGCAGCGCGCCGACAGAAGCCGATAGCCGTGCGTTGGCGACGCTGGCACTGCATCATATTAGTACCGATGGTCTTTACTCCAAACCTTTAACGGCACATAGCGGCATTAACTTCGATTATGCCATAGTGCTGTGTAACAAAACGGCGGCGGAATGCGCCAATGATATTTCTGCCAAACATTTACTCGCCTGGGATTTTACCGATCCAAAACGTGATGGCAGCAGCAAAGCCTTTGAAACCACCTTACATGAACTGGCCGAACGGCTCAGTATGTTTGTGTTGCTGCATGATCGCCAGCATAAAGCTGCGCCTTTAAAACCACTGAGTTTTTTTAAACTGCTGGCAGATGAAACCCGGCTTAATGCCCTGCTGCTGATTATGGCGGAGCAAGAGCTTTGTGTGTGTGAACTCACTGCTGCTTTAGAAGAAACTCAGCCCAAAATCTCCCGTCATCTGGCGATGTTACGAAAAGCCGGTGTGCTGTTAGATCGTCGTCAGGGGCAGTGGGTGTATTACCGGCTTAATCCTAATTTAGCCAACTGGGCGCGGGTTTGTCTGGAACAAAGCAAAACAGCACAACAAGCCGAACTGGCGCCACTGTTAGCAAATCTGGCGGCAATGGGCGATAGACCTGAGCGGGATCGTCAATGCTGCGCTTAAGCTTTACCTGATCCTGTGATTAATCAAGCTCTGCTAGAGCATTAAAAATTTAAAGAGCATAAAAATGACACATCCTTATGATGAACTTACTCTCAGCGGCAATAGCCTGTTGTTTACGCCTTGCCCTGGCACTAAGGGCGTTTCGGTAGCGGATTCACTGCAACAATTACAGCAAGCTGGTGCCAGTGCCATAGTGACGTTAATGCCTGCGGCTGAATTAGCAAAATTTAACATCGATGACTTAGCCGAGCAGTGTCAGGCGCTGGGGTTGCAGTGGTTTCATTGCCCGATTGAAGATGATTGTGCACCGGCTGCCGATTTTGCCGCAGCCTGGCAGCTAACCGCACCGCAATTACAGCAGCTGTTAGATCAGCAGCAAAAAATTGCCATTCATTGTAAAGGTGGTTCAGGGCGAACTTCGCTGGCTGCAGCGCAATTATTGGTAGAGCGAGGTTTAGATAAAGCGCAAGTGATGAGCACGATTCGCGAGCTAAGACCGCAAGCACTTTCGCTGGCGCCGCATGTAAATTATTTTAACGCCTTACCTGGCGCAAACTAAAGGATAGCAAGATGACAATTAAAGTTGGGATTAATGGCTTTGGCCGTATTGGCCGTTTAGCACTGCGCGCTGCCTTTGACTGGCCAGAATTTGAATTTGTGCAGATCAACGATCCTGCAGCCGATGCCGCTACTTTTGCGCATTTACTTAATTTCGACTCAGTACATGGCCGTTGGCAGCACGAAGCGCTGGCCGAAGGCGAAACCATGCTGATCAAGGGCAAAAGCATCAAAGTCACTGCTAATAAAGCCATCGCCGATACCGATTGGTCGG
Organism: Alishewanella longhuensis; assembly: GCF_014653435.1. Classification (GTDB taxonomy): domain Bacteria; phylum Pseudomonadota; class Gammaproteobacteria; order Enterobacterales; family Alteromonadaceae; genus Alishewanella; species Alishewanella longhuensis. The sequence goes on from NZ_BNAO01000004.1 coordinate 251,739, forward strand.
GTTGTGATATCGTGATTGAAGCCTCGGGCAAGATGAAAACCAAAGCTATCTTACAAGGCTATCTGGATCAGGGCGTAAAACGGGTTGTGGTCAGTGCCCCGGTAAAAGAAGCCGGCGTGCTGAACGTTGTGATGGGGGTTAACCAACAGCTATTTAACGCCGCTGAGCATCGCATTGTCACGGCTGCTAGCTGTACCACTAACTGTTTAGCACCAGTCGTTAAAGTTATCCACGAACAGTTAGGCATTAAACATGGCTCTATCACCACTATTCATGATTTAACCAACACCCAATCCATCCTGGATACACCACACAAGGACTTACGCCGTGCCCGCGCCTGTGGGGCTAGCTTAATTCCGACCACTACTGGCTCCGCGACAGCGATTACTGAAATTTTCCCAGAGTTAAAAGGCCGCTTAAATGGCCATGCGGTGCGGGTACCCTTGGCCAATGCGTCGTTAACGGATTGCGTGTTTGAGGTTGAACGCGCCACAACAGCGGAAGAAGTCAACGCCATGCTAAAAGCTGCGGCAGAGGGCGAGTTAGCCGGCATTTTGGGCTATGAAATCCGGCCTTTGGTGTCGGTGGATTATAAAACCGATCCGCGCTCCAGCATCATCGATGCGCTCTCGACCATGGTAATCAATGGTACTCAGGTGAAAATCTATGCTTGGTACGATAACGAGTGGGGCTATGCCAACCGTACCGTGGAATTGGCTAAGTTAGTTGGTTTGGCAGGCTAACTATGACAAAGCAGCCAGGCAAGCCTGTTGTAGCAGAGCCCAATAAAAAAGGGCTAAGCAGTGATATCAAACAGTATCTGGTCGTCACGGGGAATTATTGGGCTTTTACTCTGACCGACGGTGCACTGCGCATGTTAATTGTGCTGCATTTCTATCAGTTGGGGTACTCGCCCCTGGCTATTGCGTCGCTTTTCTTGTTTTATGAGTTTTTTGGTATTGTTACTAACCTAACCGGCGGCTGGCTTGGCGCCCGGCTTGGGTTAAATAAAACCATGAATATTGGGCTGTTCTTACAGATCATCGCTTTAAGCATGTTGCTGGTACCCTCGGCACAGCTAACGGTGATCTGGGTAATGGCTGCACAAGCGGTGTCGGGTATTGCCAAAGACTTAAATAAAATGAGCGCCAAAAGTGCCATTAAACTGCTGCTGCCGGAAGATGCGCAAGGTGCCTTATATAAATGGGTGGCTATTTTAACCGGCTCGAAGAATGCGCTAAAAGGTGTCGGCTTTTTCTTAGGCGGCTTGTTGCTTACCTTGTTTGGATTTCAGGGCGCCATGGCGGCGATGGCGGGCGCACTGGTGTTGGTGTGGTTGCTAAGCTTATTACTGCTGAAAAAGGATTTAGGCAAAAAAAGCTATAAACCGAAATTTACCGAGCTGTTGTCAAAAAGCGCCAGTTTAAACTGGTTATCCGCAGCGCGTTTTTTCTTATTTGCCTCGCGCGATGTCTGGTTTGTTATTGCTTTGCCAATTTATTTAGCCACCAGTGCCGGTTGGCCGCAAAGTGCAGTAGGGGCTTTTTTAGCGGTTTGGGTTATTGGCTATGGCATGATGCAAGCTGTTACTCCTGCCTTAACCCGCAGCAGTAAAAAAACGCCACCAGCGGCTGGCACAGCGCTTAATTGGGCGCTGGTGCTCGGCGTGATGCCTTGGTTAATTGGTTTGGCGATGCTGTTTAGTGGTGAGCCATTGTGGTCGCTGCTGATTGGTTTAATGTTATATGGGGTGGTGTTTGCGATTAACTCTAGTTTGCACAGCTATTTAATTGTGGCTAGTGCCAACCGCGATGGTGTGTCGCTGGATGTGGGTTTTTACTATATGGCAAATGCCGCTGGGCGCCTAGTGGGAACTTTGCTGTCGGGCTGGGCGTTTCAGACTTATGGTTTACTGGCGTGTTTGTGGCTATCTGGTTTGCTGTTGTTAGGCGCGGTGTTATGCACTTGGGCGTTAAAGCGGCATCAGCAAACGCTGGCAGATGTTTAAACCTAACGAGGCGTTCTAATAGATAGGTTAAATCAAACCGCCAGGCTGCTTGCAGCCGATATTGCACACAAAGACGCCGTGAACCCTTCCATGGGGAATTACAAACTTCATCCATGAAGTTTGCCCTGCGGGCCAGCTAAAGCTGTTCAAATTTGCTCCTGGCAAATTTGTCTGTCCGGCATCCATGCCGTACACGCTTTGTTTAGCA
>NZ_BNAO01000004.1:253982-299977 GCF_014653435.1 Alishewanella longhuensis
GCTCGCTGCCTGGCTGTACAGGTGTTATTTGGTAGCTCGCATTATGCTCAATACTAGAGCATTGCAACAGGCTAGAAGTGCACTTGTGTATGCACAAGAATCGAACGAGGTGGTAAATGCATAGTACACTTTGACCGAGGGCGTGTTTTTCATGGATGAAAAACAGGAGCCCCCATGGATGGGTTCACGGCGTCCCTCGGCAAAGTTGTACGACGCGTTTAGCCGCCGGATGCGCCAATCTCGAACCTGCGTAACGTGAAGTAATAGCAGCGTAAAGATAGGCGCAACGCCCTTGAGTTGTGCGGCGCGTTTAGCCGCCGGATGCTCAGATCAAGACGATCACAAAGAGCCATCAGCATTAAACGAGAAAATAGCGATTAACCCTATGACCGAGACACCACACAGCAACTTCTGGAGTTTATTCCGGATATTTTTAGTGCTTGGCCTGACCTCCTTCGGTGGCCCGGTAGCGCATCTGGGGTACTTTCGTACCGAGTTTGTGGAAAAACGTAAATGGCTCTCCGAGCGCGATTATGCTGAACTTGTTGCACTGTGCCAGTTTTTACCCGGGCCAGCGAGTAGTCAGGTTGGCTTAGCGATTGGCTTATTGCGTGGCCATTATCGCGGGGCTTTAGCGGCTTGGTTGGGCTTTACTCTACCATCTGCCCTGCTATTGGTCTTATTTAGCTTAAGCCTACCGTTATTGCAAAGTACATTAACCCAAGGCGTGCTACACGGCTTAAAACTGGTGGCGGTTGCGGTGGTAGCGCATGCCGTGTGGGGTATGGCCAAAACGCTATGTAATACGCCGGCCAAAGTAAGCATTATGACGCTAAGTGCTGTGCTGATTTTGCTGCTGCCAATGGTCTGGCTGCAACCTGCGGTTATTTTGTTAGGGGCGCTGCTGGGGTATCTTTATTTAGCGCCAGAACCTGCAGCGAGCAGTAGTCATCTACCCGTTAAATTTTCCTTCACTACCGCTAACACCTTTGGCCTGATATTTTTATTGTTGCTAGTTGGTTTACCCTTGTTCAGCCAGCTCTATCCTGTTGCAGCGCTACAACTCTTTGATACCTTTTATCGTGCTGGCGCTTTGGTATTTGGTGGTGGTCATGTGGTGCTGCCCTTGCTGCAAGCCGAAGTGGTGCCGAGTGGGTTGGTGGATGCCGATACTTTTTTAGCGGGTTATGCCGCGGCGCAAGCTGTGCCAGGACCACTTTTTACCTTTGCTGCTTTTTTAGGGGCTTCTGCCAATGGGCCTATAAGTGGTGTCACTGGTGGGGTATTGGCGCTGTTGGCTATTTTTCTACCGTCGTTTTTAGTCTTGGCGGCAGTACTACCTTATTGGCAGAAATTACGCAGCTCAGCCAAGATTAGCCGGTTAATGGCTGGGGTCGGGGCCAGTGTTACCGGTATTTTATTGGCGGCGCTGTATCAGCCGATTTGGCTAAGCAGTATTTTTGGTCCGGTCGATTTGGCATTAGCACTTATCGGATTTGTCGCGCTGCAATTTTGGCGCCGGCCAGCTTGGCAATTAGTGCTGGCGGGCGCCTTGGTGGGGGCTTTATTAACCGTTATTGCTTAATCTGCTTTTAAAATCTCATCCACACTGCCTTGGGCTAATGGATGATAGCCAGGGCGGGCTTGTTGATACACCTTGCGGGCGAAGGCTAACCCTTCTGGCGTGCTGGCCAACTGGCGATATAATGGCAAGATCAGCTTACGCCGACCAATGCTGACTAAGTACTGTTCCAGCGCCGGTAATACCTGACGATAGCCAGTTTTTAGCGCCAGTAAATACCAGGCATGGGCGATTTCGCTATTGCTAGAGTGGGTTAAATTAAACGCCTGATCTAACTGCTGCAGTTGGGTCGGGGTAATGCTAAGCGGCAAGTTATTAATAAAAAATAGCCACTCATGTACTGTCCATTCTGTGGTTGGTAGCTCGTTAAGCGCACGTAACCCAGAGAGCCAGGCATTGCTATGTTGCTGCACCCGTAAAAACGCATCTGACTGTGGATTGGGGGTAGTAGCAGGTAAGCCCCGGCCATGGATCCATTCGTTTACTTCTTCGCTGCTGACTTTGCCAGGATGTTGGTCGAGTAAGTTTGCGGCTAAATAACGCTCAAACTCTGCGGTGGTAATGCTTTTAAAGGCATGATCATCAAAGTATTTTTTTACAAAGGGATCAAACACCTCACGGCCAAAGCGGTTTTCCAGAAACATTAAGAATAACTGGCCCTTAGTATAGGGTACACCGCTAAAGGCATCGTCAGGATCGCGGCCTTTTAAATCCAGAAATAAGCGGCTGTCATCGGCGTCCAGGCTTTGCAGTTCTTGTTTAAGATCTTGTACCGACAACGCTTGCTCCATAATGGCGCGGTCCACCCCAAATACCTGCTCCATAATGCGGTTTTCGACATAGGAGGTAAAACCTTCGTTTAACCACAAATCTTGCCAGGTCGCATTAGTGACTAAATTGCCCGACCAGGAATGGGCCAGCTCATGGGCAATTAAATTGACCAGGCTGCCGTCTCCGGCAATCACTGTTGGCGTAATAAAAGACAGTACCGGGTTCTCCATGCCACCAAAGGGGAAGCTTGGCGGTAAAATCAGTAAATCATAGCGGCCCCAGCGATAGTCACCATACAGCTTTTCGGTAACATCAATCATTTGTTGTGTACTGGCAAACTCCTTTGCTGCTGCCTCAAGAATATAAGACTCGGCATAGACACCAGTTTGCGCACTCATTGCCTTAAACTGCAAATCGCCAACGGCAATGGCCAGCAAATAGGGTGGTATAGCATGCGGCATGTTAAAGCGGTAATCACCGGTACGCGCTGTGCCAGGTTCAGTGGGCGCGCTCATCACCGCTAATAAGTCTTTATCGGTTTGAATACGGGCACTATAGGTAAGGCGCACGGCTGGGCTATCCTGAATTGGGATCCAACTTCTGGCATGTATAGCCTGATTTTGGCTAAACATAAAAGGTTGGTTTTTACCGGCAGTTTGTTCTTTGCTCAGCCATTGTAAACCTGAAGCCTGTGGCTGAGATTGATAGTGAATGCGTAATGTTTGAGTTTGAAAGCCCGGTTTAATGGTTAATTTGCTCCCCAAGACGGCATCGCGTTCGGCCAGGTTAAACGGCACCTTGCGCCACTGGCCATCAGCCCGGCGCGCATACACCTGCTTTATTAGCAAATCGCGGGTATCTAACAGCACGGTGTCGGCACTCTGCTGTTGCCAGTTCAAGCTTAAATCGGCAAAGCCAATCAGCGCTTTATTGTCAAAATCGACACTCAGATCCAAATATAAATGACTAACCCGCACCTCGTGCAGATTAGCATAGGTGTAGCTATCAGTGGCGGCACTTAGGCTGGGGCTTAGCAAAAAAACAGCGCTAAGCGCGCTAGCGGCAAAGGTGGTGCGCAGAAACATAAAAATCCTTATTCTTATTCAGCTAATGTAAAGGCTCGTAGCAGTTTAATAGCACTATACCCCACGTAAAAGGAATAACAATAATGTTGAGATTAACCACCAGTATCGCGCTGCTATTTTCAGGTGTTGTAGCTGCCAGCCCGTTACCCGACTTTCCCTTTATTAATGTAACTGGGCAAGCGATGCTGGAAGTTGCCCCGGATAAAGCGCAAATTCGTTTTCAATTACGCCAGACCGGCACAACGGCTGAACAGGCAACCCGTGGTGTGTACCAACAAGGCGAAAAGTTACTGACCTTTTTAAAAAGCAAAGGCATCACTGAACAAGCCTTAGATGCTGCGCAAATTAACAAAGAAGCACTCTTTAAAGATTATCAGGATAGAAGCATTACCGGCTATGAAGCCAGCCAGCCGATTACCTTAACATTGGATAATCTGGAGCATTATGTGGCTATTATGGATTATCTGTTTACCCAGCCGCAGATATTCTCTATTCATAGCAGCTTTGATCATAGTCAGCGCGAACAATTTGAAATAACCCTAAGCGAAAAAGCTGGCGCCAATGCCAAGCAGCGCGCCACTATGCTGGCCGCCGCGCAGGGCGTGAAGTTAAGTACGGTTTTTGCGATTACCGAAAGCGGCGGCTTTGGCAGTTTAGCCGGTGATTTTGGTTTTGCTGGTGGTCAGGTTAGTTTTGGTCGGATGGAGAAAATGTCTGCTGACAGTGCTATGGCCGGCGCATTGTTAGCACCAAAGCAAATTACCCTGCAAAAAAGTATTAATGTGATTTATAAACTCAATCCATAGCCAAATAGCGGGGGAGGTTAAGTGTTATTAACCTCGCTGCTTTACAAATTCTTCCTGCTACGTGATATCAAAGGATAAGCAAATTAGCAGCAAACATGTAATGTTTGCTGCATTGTGTTTAACGGTTAGTATCTAAACTATCGGCGGCTAAAACGATTTGATCGCGTCCCTGTGCTTTGCCCCGGTACAGGGCTAAATCCGCGGCTTTAACCGCCATATCTAACGCATCGTGGTGCAAGCTTACAGCACTAATGCCAAAAGTTGCGGTAAGTGGCATGTCAAGTTCAGCAATTTGTAATTGTTTGATGCCAAGGCGCAGTTCGGCCATCAGCTTGCTGGCCGGTTGCACATCGGTTTGCGGCATTAACAATAAAAATTCTTCGCCGCCCCAGCGGGCAAGTAAATCCTGCCTGCGTAGACGTTGTTTCAGGTAAGCTGCAAAGGTTTTTAGCACCGTATCACCGACATCATGGCCGTAAACATCATTAATTTTCTTAAAATGATCAATGTCAATAAGTACCAGCGTCAGTGCCATTGGGGTTCTGTTGCGCTGAGCTTGTAATGCTGCCGCAGCAGCGTAAAGAGCGCGCCGGTTCAGTAAGCCGGTCAGACTGTCTGTATTTGATTGTACTTGCAATTGCTGGTTTGCTAGCTCTAGTTCGGCAGTGCGCTGTGCCACAATCAGATCTAATGCTTGGGCGCGTTGTTCTAAATGCCGGATGCGTAGGCGATATAGTACCCATAATACTATGATGCTAAGAAAGATTAGCAGGGTCATCCCTATAGGCTGCTGCCAGAAAGGAATCGGTACTAACAGCGACAACGGTTTGCTTAGAACAGTTTGCCCGCCAGCTTTAGCCATTACTTCAAGTTGATGTTCGCCAGGGTTTAGCTGGCTAAGTGTTAAGATGGCATCGTGGCCTAAAGCGGTCCATTCTTGCTGATGTTGCCAACGGAAAAAATATTGCACTCTTAGATGCGGCTGCAGGGTCAGTAATTTAAACTGTAGCTGCAACTCTGCAAGGCGCTTGGGTAACAAGATACGGTTGCGCTCTCCGACGCTAAACAGCTGCTGGTTTAATCGCATACTTGCCAGATGCAATTGCATTGCGGTAGGTACTGCTGACATATCTGCCTGGCTAAGTTGCCAAATCCCGGTACTGGTTGCCAGCTGTATCTGATCATCCACTAAGGTGCTGATGCCTTTAAGTTGCACCCCGCTAAGATCTAAACCTGGCCGGTGCCGCAGCAGATGTAAATGCGAGCCATCGGGTTTAAAATTAAGTACGCCGTGACGTGTTAGCACCCAAATAAGCTTTTCAGTGCGAGTGATGCCAATAACTCGTTGATCGGGTAAGCCTTCAGCTTGCCCCCAAATTGTTGTTGCCGTCAGATCTTCACTCAAGCGAATTAGTCCGCGATCACTACAAAGCCATAACGAATCTTCATCTGGCAACATACACTGAAAATAACCACTGAGTAGTGCATTATCCGGTTGCCAGCGTAAGGTAATTTTGTCTGATTCACCCTGGTATAGCTTGCCCTGGCGGCTTAACAGCCAAAGGCGTTGCTGCGCATCAGTTTGGATATCGATGATGCCATCCTGTGTTGGTAATTCGGGTTGCAGCTGCACCGCTTGCCAGGATGCGATGTCTTGTGTCGCGGCTTCGGCAGCAATTCTGATTACGCCCTCTTGCCACAGGCCAAGCCATAGAGCGCCATCAGCGGCGATGGCAAGTCGTTCAATATTAAAGCGGTTAAGCTTGATGTTAAGCGCGACTGGGACAAAATAACTGTCGTTATACAGTCTGAATAAGCCTTGATCTGTGGCAGCCAGCGTATATGGACCAAATTCCACCACATCGCGCACATAGGCTACTGAAGGCTCTGCCTGAAAGGATAGTTCACGCCACTTTCCATCTTTTAACTGCAACAAGGTCTTATCCAGCGCTTGCCAGCGGCTTAAAGTTACAGAATTCGGACCAAGCCGATGCGGCTTTTTGGGACTTAGAAATTTGCTTAGATCTGGCTCAATTGCACGTAGCGGGGCAGGTGCTAGTGGTAAAAATCCATTATTGCGGCTAGACAACCAAATTTGTCCAAGCCGGTCGCGGAAAAGTCGCCTAACATCGATAGCCGAGAGCAATAATTCAGTTTGTAAGCCTAACTGGGTTAACCTTACCCTAAACATACCGTCGATGGACCCTGCTAGCCAACTGTTTGCTGATTCGACAAGTAGGGTATTGGGGTTGCCAAAAGTCAGCTGAGTGAGTTGCTCAGGTTGGGTTAAATCCAGTAAATATAAGTGCGACTGCAAACCAACCAGCAACTGTTGGCCTTGCACTGCAACAGCGCGGATTTCTTTACTGTGAAACTGTTCGTGCGGCAACCAGCCGCTAGCTGTCGCTGTGTTTGATGTTAGCTGATAAAGGCCATTTGAGGTGGCAACCCAGATAGTACCGTTATCCTGCTCTGCCAGATACCAGATCCGCTGCCCTGCTAAAGGTTGCCACAGTTCGGCTCGCATACTGCCCGGGGCTAATTGGTAAAGCCCTTCAGTGGTGCCAATCCATAAGATTTGGGATGTGCTTAGCAGCAGCGACTGAATGCGCGCACTTTCAGGCAAGGCGACTACTTGTTGCCAGTTTTCCCGCAGATCATCAAGCCGCCAAACGCCGTTACCCCAGGTACCCACCCAAAGTTGGTTTTTCTGATCGATAACCACTTGGCTGTAGCTAAGATTCCGTCTTGGGCCAGGTGGCACAAAGCGCAGATACTGCTGGCCATCGAAGCGCAATAGCCCATCAAACTCTGCGGCTAACCATAAATAGTCTTGCTGATCTTGCGCGGCGTCATACACCACCACCGGTAAATTATCTGGTAGCTCAACTTTAGCACCCTGTATCTGAATAGCATGTGCGGTTAGAGAGAAAAGCACAAGACTGCATAATATTACAGTCCAGAGCAAAGACGAGATCCGGCTCAGGTATAAATACAACGTTAGTCACCGCTCTGAAAAGATAGTTTAAATGTATCTCAAGCACGGGTATTTTGCCAGTCCGTGCCGCGGTACTATGCCTTAGTCGGCGTTTTGCTGGCGTTAAAACTGACTGAGAAGTTCCTTTTCACCACCCTCTTCGCCATTGCTCGGCACCAGCCGGACCGAGCTCTAAACCAAATTCGTCCGAACCGTCGTTGGCGGTTTCATATTCAATACCAAGGTCTAATCCGGAAATTCAGCTATCCGTAACCTCTGGTGAAGTCGTCGATTGAGGGCCACGGCACCAAAGCGGCTTGTGCTTTATTGCTGTAGCCCGCCGTCAGTATTCCTTAATGATATTTAGCAAAACATCAGCAGACTAGCTATTAAGCCGCTGAATTTGTTTTGTCTGCTGCTGCAGTAGTAAGGGCGACTTGCTATAATCGCGATTCTTGCTGCCAACGCTGTTCTTGTGAAAGGTCCTGCTTTGTTATCTCAACCTGTATCTGATCGTCCGCTACGCGGCATTGTGGCTATGTTATTGGCGGTGGCTTTTTTTTCGGCAATGGATGCTGGTATGAAAAGCCTGACGGCAGCGCATAGTCCAATGCAAATTGCCTGTTTACGCGGCGCCTTTGCCTGGCCCTTTGTGGTGCTGTGGTTATGGCGCAGCGCGCAGTTTCAACATTTATTGCAAGCGCGTTGGTCTTTGCATCTGCTGCGAGCGGCCTTGGGTATTACTATGTTGTGGGCCTTTGTGTTTAGTTTACAAACTCTGGGCCTGGCAGATGCCTATGCCATTTTCTTTGCTGCACCCTTTATCATTACCTTGCTCTCGGCCTGGTGGTTAAAAGAATATGTTGCACCGCGGCATTATCTGGTATTGGCGATAGGGTTAGCGGCAGTGTTTTATATGTTAAAACCCGATGCCGGCCAATGGTTTAGTTTAGGGGCGCTGGGCGCTTTATTAGCGGCCTTTTGTTATGCGGTATCGGCCATTACGGTGCGGGTGCTGGCGCGTTCGGATTCTGCCGGCAATATGGTGTTTTGGTTAATGACCTTTTTAACGCTGGGCGCAGGGTTGTTGGCGCTGCCGCATTGGCAACCCTTGCAGCTAGCGCTTTGGCCGCTTTATTTATTGGTGGGAGTCAGTGGTTTTCTGGGACAAATTACCATTACCGAGGCATTTCGGATTGCGCCTGCGGCAGTAGTCGCGCCTTTTGAATATACGGCGCTGTTGTGGGGGATTGGCTTTGACATTGTGTTTTGGCAGCAATATCCCGGCAGTAGCGTTTATATAGGTGCCAGCATTATTATGCTCTGTGGTTTGTATTTACTCCTACAGCAACGGCGTTAGAAACCTGCAGTTCGCTTATATTAGGCGCTAATAGCATAATGCCAGCGTAGCTGCTGGCATTATTCACTAGAGGTAATCGCTCTATATCACCTTGGTTTTAGCGCCCTAATTGTGTTGGCATTGCCGGCGCCTTGCTGTGGTTTTTCGGTGGCTTGGCTTTTAGCTGCTCCAGTGTATGGGCAATGGCCCGCTCCAGTTGCACATCCACGCCACGGTTAACGGCAATAGGATCCAGCTCGACTTCAATATCCGGTGCTACGCCCTCATTTTCTACCCGCCATTCACCCTCTGGGGTAAAGAAGCGGAAAAAGGGCACCACATGAAAGCCACCATCAATCATGGCTGGATTAGTTGAGATGCCAATTAAGCCGCCCCAGGTGCGGGTACCAATGGTTTTACCTAAACCTAAACGTTTAAAAGCCCACGGCAGGAAGTCGCCGCCAGAGCCTGCATCCTGATCAATCAGCATGGTTTTCGGGCCATAAATGCCGGCACCCGGTGTGGTAAAGACTAAACCATCCCGGTCTTTCCAGCCACTTAAGAAGGGGCGGCCTAAAATTTCGGTAATATAGTTGGCCGCCTGACCACCGCCATTTTTCCGTTCATCTAGGATCACAGCAGCTTTATCGGTTTGCCCAAAGAACATACGGTTAAAGAAATAAAAGCCACCATCAGCGGTATTAGGTAAATACACATAAGCCACCTGACCAGCGGTTTTTTCCGCCACATAGCGGCGGTTTTGCTCTACCCAATGCCATAGTCGTAACTGACTTTCATCGGTTACCGGCTCTACTATGATGTCTCTTTTATTGCGGCCGCGCTGATCTTCCGCCAGTGTTAATCGCACTTGCTTGCCAGCCGTATTATCCAGCAGCTGGTAAATATTTTGTGCTGCGGTTAACTCCACGCCGTTGATGGCCAATAAGAAATCACCAGCTTTAGCACTGGCACCGGGTGTGGCCAGTGGCGCGCGTAAAAACGGGCTCCAGCGATCGCCCTGATAGACTGTTTTCAGGCGATAGCGATTTTGCTCAATAGTAAAGTCGGCGCCCAATAAGCCAATACCCGAGCCTGTGGCTTGATAAACATCGCCACCGCCGATGCGATTATGGCCTACTTGTAGCTCGGCAATCATCTCGACTAACACCTCGTTCAGATCTTCCCGGCGCTGCACATGGGCTAACTTAGGCTGATATTTATCGTAAATCGCTTGCCAGTTAATGCCATGTAGGGCTGGGTCGTAGAAAAACTCCTGCTGCATGCGCCAGGCATCGTTAAAAATTTGTTGCCACTCTTGCATAGGATCGATAAAGCTGCGCACCTGAGTTAAATCAATAGGTTTTGGCTCGGGTTTCGCAACCGCATCGGCGATCAGCAGACGATTAGGTTGGCTGATCAATAACAGTTTTTTTCCATCATAACTTAGCTGATAATCGCTTACACCTTGGTGCACCAGGGCGGCTTTTCGTTCGGTAAAATCAAATCGATATAAGCTGGCGCTGTTTCTATTATCTACACCTGGCGGCTCATTGCTGGCGCCACTTTGCGGCAGTTCCAGATAAAATAGCGCGCCATCGCCGGCCACACTTAACCTGCTGTAATTGCGCTCAGCTACCGGCAGCCCGACTATTCTGTCGGCTAAACCGGTAAAGTCGATGCGTACTGCCTTGGTGACGGGTTTATCGGTTTTATCGGCCTTGTCCGTTTTAAGCTTATCGTTATGGTTAACGAGCTCTTCATCGCTTTTGGGGAGCAGTGGAGAATGGCCATCTTCAGAGAGCACTGCAGCATACAGCGCTGAGCGAATAGGGCGCTCGCGCGTGGACAGATCTAAGCTTACCTGCGCAGGACCGGTATTAACGGAGGCGGTAAAAAACAAATAATCCTGGGTAAATACCGGGTGGGTGGCATGGCTTAGGCCATCTGTTATTTGCTGGCTGCGCTGTAGGGTAAAATCATAAATCTTGAGCTGACTAAAATAGTTAGCGCCTACTACGGTATACGCCAGATAGCGGCTGTCAGGAGAAAAGCTCACCTGAAACGCTTGACGCCGTCCAGACTGATCCAAGGTTAATTGCCGCTTGCGTTTTATATCATAGGCATAAAGCGTCAGGTGATTATCCTGAAAAACTAGTAGATTACCATCGGGCGACCAGCCAAGTAGGTTAAAATAGCCGCTATCACCTAAGCTAATAATCTCTGGTTTACTCAAGCCATCCTGAGTGCTGATAACTAACTGGTGTTGATTGCCTTCGTCGGATAAGTACGCCACCTTGCTGCCATCTGGGCGCCAATGGGCATCAAATTCGCGTACTCCGGCGCTTTGGGTTAAATTGCGGGTAGAGCCATCTTTTAAGGGAACGGTAAAAATATCACCGCGAGCGCTTAATAATAAACGTTGTCCGGTAGCCGACAATCGGGCCGAGGTAATGGTTTTACTGGCATCCTTCCATTGAGGCCTGCGCTGCTCAGACTGCGTTTGCAGATTAATCACCAGTTGTGTGCTTTGACCACTTGTTACATCCAGCTGATATAAATAGCCACCCGCTTCATAAACCACGGTATTCTCGTGGCCTGCTGCCGAGCGAATATCCCAATCGCGACGCGTAGTCAGTTGCTCAACTTTCTGCTGGCGATAGCGAAATAAATTAACGGCTTTATCATCCCGGTCGGATAAAAAATAGACCTCGTTGTTTAGCCAAAAAGGGTTAAATTCATTGGCATTGGGATGCGGAATTTTTTCTAATTGCTGCTGTTCTAAATCCAGGATCCAAACCGGTGGAGTACTGCCACCACGGTGTAAACGCCAGCCACTACTGCCGCTATAAGCCATATTATTCGGCCGATAGGCCAGTTTTTTGCCATCTGCGGAGAGTTGCCCTTCAAAGGCAACGGCTTCCATCAGCTTTTGTTCATAACCGCCAGTAAGGGCTACTTGATACAGCTGATTGCTACGGCTGTTGGCGACTTCGCGGTTTGAAGCAAACAGCACCTGTTTACTGTCTGGGCTCCAGCCATTAACAATATCGGCACCCGGGTGCCAGGTTAGGCGGGTAGCACTGCCGCCACTTACTGGCATTACATAGACATCGGTATTGTTATCATAGGTAGCCGAGAAAGCAATCCAATTGCCGTCGGGCGAGAACTTAGGGGCAAACTCTGGTGCTGGGTGGTTGGTTAGCTGGCGCGGCGCTGAGCCATCGCGGTTACTTAGCCAAATATCACCACCATATACAAACACCAGATTTTGTGCAGACAGATCGGGTTGGCGTAATAGCCGGGTACCTTCAGCCGCATAGCTGGTGCTGATTAGGGCTAAAACTGCAGAGAATGCAAAGTAAAAGCGCAGATGCATAACAGATCCTTGGTAATTCGTTATTTTTTCTTATCTTAACGGTAAAAACCGATTAAATACCAGCAAAACCATGCCAGCTAGCGGAGTGAAAAAATCCTAGGCTAGGGCGTGCCCTAAGCTTAGCTCGGTTACTCACGACTAAAAACCAATGCCGCATTTTTTTGACTAAAAAACTGATAAAAATCACTTTGAATACGCTGTAGATTTTTTTCTGAAGTAGATAGCGTTAACTGATGTGGCGGTACAATTTCAGAAACATCACAATCTGCCGAGATAACTAATTTAATCAGTTGAAGCCACATCGGCGTTGCATCTAACTTTGGCGGTACAAAAATGTTAACTTTAACTTTGAGTTTTGTGTCGGTTAAAGGCAGGAACTGACGTGTGGAAAAACAGAAATTAACGATAGCAGCGACTACGTCAACGGCTTTGCCATAACTTGGGTATTGATGCCCAGTAATTGCCGGACCGCTATTGGCCTCCAGTACAATATAATTGTCGTGGTTTGCGGGTTGCGTAAAATCTTTGGCCATTATATCAACACCAATCACCGCTGTTGGCGCGGCCAACTTTGCCGCGCGCTCAGCTATCAATTTATAGCTCTCATCAATCTGATCGCTACATTCATAAGTATAGCCTCCAGTACTGATACTGGCCTTATCATCAAGCTTAAGCCATTCGCCTTTTGGCAAAATACTCTGAGGTGTATAGTTTTGTTTCGCGAGTGCTCTTAAACGACTGGGGGTAAGTTCAATTAACAGCCGACACTCATTCGGGTTTTTGCGCTTAAGCTTATTAGATTCGTTGATAAGGTCATTAATAGATGTAATAGCATCACCGCATATAGCCGGCGCGAGTCGTTTGAAAGCACTGATGCATTGCCCGTTGACGATCAACAGTCTTGCTTCTTCAGCATCACAAAATTGCTCTTCAATTAGCAATTCTGCTTGTTCTGTGAAAACGGCCAGCGCTTCTTCAATGGCCAGATTTAGCGCCGTGATATCGCTAATGCCTGTAGTAACGCCTTTACCTTGCTTACCTGCGACCGGTTTTATTACGCAGAGGCGCGCTGCTGAGCTTAAAAAAGCCTGTGCTTGCTCTCGTGTTTCTGCGGAAAAAACTAAACCATGAGCTGTTGCGATTTGCTCTTGTTCTAAAAGCTGTTTAAAGAATGCTTTGTTTCGTAGTACTAGATGCGCGGGTTGGCCTTTGGGATTACAGATATGTGCGCCACGAAATGCTAACAGCGGAGAGGCTCCCAATATCTGAAAACCTCTTCTGCCCTCCCACAAAGGGACATAACCGGCATTTGCAAAATGTTCGGCAATAACAAAGCTATTAAGATTTAATAGTCGGTTTTTATTGATATAAACATGAATTGGCTGCGAGTAGGTTTGTAATGATAAGTTTTTTCGTAAATCCATTTTTCAATCTTGTCCAAGTTAAATTTTCACTATTTTAACAACTAAATTGCGCGGGTTCAAAATACTGAAGCGCTTCAGGTACTACAAAAGGCAGTGTTACCGTAAATTTATTAAGTAAACATATGATCATGTAGATGCTGCCGCTCTTCTTCATTTAATATCCCAGTAAGCAGTGTTTTACGCCTTAAGCGTCGCATACTATCGCTATCTTCTAGTAAAGCTTTTCGGAATAAATCCGCATCATCCAACTGGGTTAACATGCTATACCAACGAATATAGCCCCAGTGTTTGATTAAGCCGGTTTGGTATCGTAGCTCTAGCTTTTCTAATAAAGGTGCTGCCAGCTGAGGATTGGCCAACAGTTTCTCAGCGATAGCCTGATGTAATACCAGAAGTTGCTCATCGGTTTGTTGCTGTGCACTGCTGCGCAGGCGAGGGCGGGTTCTACGCATCGTTTAAGGTAGCTCACATTGGTTATCGCTGCAGCGCTGGCGCTTCTTCGCCCAGTATAAATAGGCTTTATTGGCCAGATTATTAATAAGCGGTAAGCTGAGTAACCAAGGTAAAAAGCGCATGCCAGCTAAACGCCAATAATAGAGTGTAGCGGCTAAGCCAATAATAAAGCGCGAACCATCCCAAACATGAATTTGTGCCAGCATTGCCTGCTTCGACACGCCCTGATACCCCGCAAAATCTGCAGCACTAATATCCACTAACAGAAGCTTATGCTCAAGCTTGGGGGCTAAATAATTAATTTCATGGCGACACAATTTACAGCTGCCATCAAAAAACAATTTTATCTTATCCGCCATAGCCATACCCTATATAAAATGCCAAGTGGCAGAGCACCACTACAGCTGTAAGTTGATTGCGTAAGGCCTGATAAGGCAGCGAATAATGCTGATTAATCTCGGTTTGGTACTCATAAACCCGTAGGGCTAAAAATAGCAACGCCATAATGATCAGGATGTAGGCGGGTAATAGCGCAATGCCCAGTAGTGCCACTACCGGAAAAGTCACCGCCCAAATGGCTCTACCCATAGGCTGTTTCGCCTGATACAACACCGGCCAGATAGCGCCAGCCATAAAGCCCAGAATTAAGCAGCTATAAAATTGAAACAGTAACAGGGCTTGCGCCGGGACCATCAGTTGCCATACCAGGCTACCTAGCGGTAAAAAGATAAAGGGAATCAACCCAGCGTAACCAAGAAGCTGCAGCATACGTAACCTCAAATTTTTTGATTATTACGCCACGCTGCTTTAAAAAGATCATCTACGCTGTTAAGCAAAACGCTGTTTGTTAATCACCGTTTTGCCGATAGGCGCTACAGCTAAACCGGCTAATTTTAAATGCTGCAAACCAAAGGGAATGCCAATAATCGTTAGGAAACAAACTACCGCGTGCAATAGGTGACCAATTGCTAACCAGATGCCAAATAGCAAGAACCAAATAATATTGCCAAGGGTACCCAAAGCACCGGTACCTAAATCGGTCTGTTTGGTCACATAGCGTCGGTTAATCGTATCCTGACCAAAGGGCCAAAAGGCTAACTCGCCCATGACAAAGCAGGCGCGGCCAAACGGAATACCTATAATGCTAATAAAGCATAACAGGCCAATTAACCACCAGGCTAAGCCCATAACAAAGCCGCCGAGTACAAACCATAAAATATTAAAAATTAAGCGTAGTACACTCATTATCGTCCCCTGTTGTTCGTTATTGCACACCGCCGTATTGCCCTTAGGTAGTGGCATTGACCATTTTGCTCTGGCTCTGTTACTAGCGAAAAGTATGCCAATTTCTATGCTTTTGTTTTTTATTGCTTTTTATAGCTAATTCTGTTTTTAGGCGTTAAGCAGAACCGTATTCTGACCAATTGTTAGTGCTTTTTACTATAGCATTGGCTGCCAGGTAAGTAATTCCAGCCGTAACTTGCATCAGAAAAAAAACCTTCTATAATGACTGTACCATCTGGTCGGTATAGTTTTAGGCGCTGGAGTGCAAGCAAGTATGAAAAAACCACAAATTACCGTGCAGCAAATTATGCAGGCGGCACTGGATATTGCTGCTGACAAGGGCGCAGGCAAGGTGACTTTAGATGCCGTGGCGAAAGCCAGTGGCTTAAGTAAAGGTGGGCTGCTTTATCATTTCCCCAGTAAAGAAGCTTTAATTAGCGCCATGGTGCAGCATTTGTTAGATAACGCTGAACAAAACCGTTTGCAATTGGCGCAAGCCGATGCGTCGGTGTTAGTGTCGTTACTAAAAGCACGGCGTTTATTTAGCCAGTCAGTTTCCGGTAATACGGCTATGGCAATCTTAGCCGCAGCGGCAGAGCAACCCGCCTTACTGCAACCTATTCAACAACACAATATAAAGGTCTTGGCAGAGGTGTTAGCAGAGCAACGTCATGAGTTAGAGGCTATGTTACTTATGCTGGCTAGCGAGGGCCTTCTTTTTCAAGAACTTCTTACGATTTCTCCGTTTAGCGAAGAACAAAAGGCTAAACTGGAACAGTATATGATCAACCGCGCGCAGGAGCTAAAGCAATGAAGGGTTATCAAGTTTGGTCTTTGATGGCTGTGTTAGGCGTCACATTTACATTAATTGGGTGCTCAGAGCCTGCGGTGCAGCAAGCCGCGCCACCACTGGTTACGGTGAAGCTGTACGAAGTCAATGGCGATGAGCATGCCAGTAGCCGGCATTTTGTCGGGCGTATTGATGCGGTAAGTACTGTCGATTTGGCATTTCAGGTTGGTGGGCGTGTTACTGAGCTGCCGGTACAACAGGGCCAGATTATTCCTGCCGGAGAGCTGTTAGCAGAATTAGATCCTACCGATTATCAACTGGCGCTACAGCAAGCCGAGGTGCAGTTAGAGCAAGCCCGTCGTGATCTGGAACGAGCCAAACCACTGCGTGAGCAGGGTATTCTCACCCCTTCTGCTTTTGATCAATTACAAACTAACTATGAGATAGCGCGGGTGGCGTTGCAAAATGCGCAGCGCAATGCCAACTATACCCAGTTAATGGCCCCTTTTGATGCCTTGGTTACCCGGCGTTTAATTGAGCGCTATTCCACCGTCGGCGCGGGTACGCCTATTTTGCGGGTGCAAAATGTGTCGGAGTTGCGGGTGCATATTAATGTACCAGAGCAAATTATGCGTCAGGTACAGGATACCAACGATTACGCTGTTTTTGTACGCTTAGCCACCAACAGTCTCGATCTGTATCCACTGGCCTATCGTGAACATGCAACGGAGGTGGATCCGCTTACCCAAACCTATCAGGTTTCCTTTGCTATGCCGCGGTTACCTGAGGTCAATTTATTGCCGGGGATGACGGTGAATGTGATTACTGAAAAACGCGTGGTACAAGACAGTGTGTTAATTCCTGTTTCTGCCTTGGATAACTCGGTACCAGAGCAATTTAGTGTTTGGATCTACCGACCTGAAGGTAGTGTGGTTGAAAAAGTGCCCGTACAGGTGGGCAGTATTAGCGAGCAGCAGGTACAGATTTTGGCCGGGTTAAATCGGGGCGATTTGGTCGTGTCTGCTGGGATTTATCATTTACAGCAGGGGCAGCAAGTGCGGCCTTTTGATAAGTATTAGGAGTCCTGACTATGAAAATCGCCAGCTATGCGATTGAAAAGCAGGTTAACACCTGGCTGCTTATTTTACTCTGTTTTCTTGGCGGCCTTTGGGCTTTGGCCACTATTGGCCGCTTAGAAGATCCGGCTTTTACCTTAAAGGAAGCCATAGTAGTAACTTATTATCCGGGGGCCACCGCCACTGAGGTAGAAGAAGAAGTGACGGAGTTGTTGGAGTCGGCTATCCAGCAGTTATCGCAACTCAAACGTATTACCTCAAAGTCGATGCCGGGCAAATCAGAGATCCGGGTAGAAATTCAGGACAAGTATGATGGCAAACAGATGCCGCAAATTTGGGATGAATTAAGGCGCAAAGTCAACGATGCCAGTCATCGTTTGCCAACCGGGACTATGCCGCCGGTGGTAAATGATGATTTTGGTGATGTCTTTGGTATTTTTTATGCGGTCACAGCCGAAGGCTATAGCGATCGCGAGATTCGGGAGTTAGCAACTTTTTTACGGCGGGAAATGTTACTGGTGCCCGGTGTGGCTAAAGTGCAAACCGCAGGGGAGCCGGAAGAGCAAATTTATGTAGAAATTTCGCATGATCGCTTACTTGGCATTGGCCTGCCGTTAGAGTTGGTTATCGGTACTTTGCAGGCAGAAAATGCCGTTGCATCCGCCGGTTCGCTGCAGGTGGGTGATAAACGCGTACGCTTAATCAGTAAACCGGGGTTAGACTCAATTGCCGCTATTGAAAATTTACGTATTGGTAAAGCGGGCTCGACTGAACAGCTGAGTATTTATGATGTGGCTACCGTTAGCCGGCAAGAAGCCGAAGTGCCTTCACAACTTATTCGTTTTAATGGCCGGGCCGCTTTTACACTGGCCATTTCTGGCTTAACCGATGCCAATATTGTCGATGTCGGCAAGGCGGTTGATGCGCATCTGGCGACGCTTAATAGCCGTATCCCGCTTGGGGTGGAGTTACATCCTATTTATCAACAGCACATTGTGGTTGATACGGCGATTAACGACTTTATTATCAATTTAGTGATTTCGGTGGTCATTGTTGTAGCAGTGCTTTGCCTAACCATGGGCTGGCGCGTTGGCTTAGTGGTCGGTGGTACTTTATTGCTAACAGTATTAGGTACCGTGTTCTTTATGCGGGTATGGCATATTGAAATGGAGCGGATTTCACTGGGCGCGCTGATTATTGCCATGGGCATGTTGGTAGACAATGCCATTGTAGTCGCCGAAACCATGCTAATTAATATGCAGCGCGGTATGGCATCGCGTAAAGCAGCCGGTGAGGCGGCCAGTCGCACACAGATCCCATTACTAGGTGCTACGGTGATCGGTATTATGGCCTTTGCAGGCATAGGCTTATCGCCCGACAGTACCGGTGAGTTCTTATTTTCGCTCTTTGCGGTGATCGGCATTTCCTTATTACTAAGCTGGGTACTGGCAATTACAGTTACACCTTTGTTAGGCCATTATTTATTTAAAGTGTCGGCAAATAGTGCAGCAGAAGATCCTTATGCCGGTGGCTTTTATCAGCGATATGCCCGTTTGTTATCCCTGGCGCTGCGTCATCGCCTGGCAACACTCGGTATGCTATTGGGTCTGACGGTGGTAAGTGTTATTGGCTTTGGCCAGGTAAAACAGGTATTTTTCCCTGCGTCAAATACGCCAATCTTTTACTTGAATTACTTTTTACCACAAGGCTCCGATATTCGGGCTACAGCCCGGGATATGCAGCAAATAGAACAGCTGATCCTGGCGGATGAGACTGTGGTGTCGGTAAGTAGCTTTATCGGTGGTGGTGCCAGCCGCTTTATGCTGACTTATGCACCAGAGCAGCCCAATGCCGCCTATGGTCAACTTATCATCCGGACATCACATCGGGATCAAATTCCGCCGCTGATGCAAAAGATCCGGGATGAGTTGCCAGCGCAGTTTCCGAATGCAGAAATCTATACCCAACAGTTGATGTTTGGCCCAGGTAGTGGCGCGAAATTACAGGCTCGCATTGCCGGTGCTGATGAAGCCGTATTGCGACAGTTGGGACAGCAAGTGGCCGATATTATGCGTAATACCGACGGAGTTACCGATATTCGGCAAAATTGGCGGCAGCGTGAGCTGGTGGTAGTGCCCGATTTTAACGAAGACCGGGCACGGGTAGCGGGTATTAATCGCACTGATTTGGCGCAAACGCTGGAGTTTTCCAGTACCGGTGTACGCAGTGGCGTTTATCGTGAACATGATAAGCAAATCCCGATAGTAGTGCGCCCTCCTGCCGACGAGCGCTTTAATCTGGACCGGTTAAACGATCGAATGATTTGGAGTTCAACGGATAAAACCTATATACCGTTAACACAGGTGATTAATAGCTTTGAAACCCAACACGAAGAGGCAAAGATCCAGCGACGTAATCGGATCCGCACCCTGACTGTTGAGGCAGAGCCGGCGACGAGCATTACCGCTGATCAAGCATTAAGGCGCATTAAAACCCAGATTGAACAATTACCTATGCCAGCGGGTTATCAGCTTAGTTGGGGTGGTGAGTTTGAGAGCTCTTCTGATGCACAGGCGTCTTTAGCAGCGCAACTACCGTTAAGTTTTATCGTGATGCTGGTGATTAGTATTTTGCTATTTGGTTCTTTAAAACAACCGCTAGTGATTTGGCTAATTGTGCCAATGTCAATTTGTGGGGTAACCGCAGGCTTATTAGCCAGTGGTTTACCTTTTGGTTTTACCGCCTTGCTGGGCTTTTTAAGCTTGTCGGGCATGTTGATGAAAAATGCCATAGTGTTAGTGGAGGAAATTGATCTACAACTGGCTGAATCTCAGGATAAGCTGCAGGCCATAGTGCAGGCTAGCGTTAGCCGGATCCGGCCGGTGATACTAGCGGCATTAACCACTATTCTGGGGATGTTACCGTTAATTTGGGATGCTTTCTTTAACAGTATGGCGGTTACTATTATGGCAGGTTTAGCCTTCGCGACCATTTTAACACTGGTAGCCGTGCCAGTGTTATATTCTTTGGTGTTTAGAATCAGCGCCGCGAAGTAATAACCGTAAATATTGCTGTGCTACACCTCGCCCGCAAGTGCGGGCGAGGTGTTTTAAGGCGGAACAGGCTATTTAGCGCAATTCAAACATAAGGCAGTAAAGGGTACCGCTGTTAATCTGGCAAATTGGATCGCCTGGCCACATTGACTACATTTATCATAGCTGCCAAGCTCCATTCGTTGTAAGGCTCGGTTGATATGGGCTAATTCTTCAGCAGCATGCGCGCCCAGCGCACTTAATACGTCGTCGTTCTCACGCTCTTGCGCTTGTTCTGCAAAGTCGGCGCTGCGGCCTTGCGCAAAGTCGCGCTGAATAGCGGCTTGTTGTCGCTCTAATTCCATTTTCCGAACTAATAAGCGACGCTTTAATTCCTGAAATGGCATAGTTGCTCCCGGTTAACTGTGTGATCACCGTTAACCATAGCAGCTATTTAGCAAGCCAGATTGATCTGGCGCAACCGAGTTTAGGGTACTGTTGGTTTTTGCGCTTGCTGTTGCCACATCCGGGCATATTCCCCTTGTAACCTTAACAGCTGTTGATGATCACCTTGTTCGATTAAACTGCCATTTTTTAAGACCAGAATAGTATCGGCATCGGTGATTGTTGATAAGCGGTGGGCAATCACAAGGCTGGTGTGATGATGTGCAACGCTGCGCATAGCCGCTACGATCGCTTGCTCTGCCATCGAATCTAAGGCGGAGGTGGCTTCGTCAAAGATTAAAATCGCTGAGCCTTTTAAAATAGCGCGGGCAATGGCAATACGTTGCTTTTCACCGCCTGATACTTTTAAGCCGCGCTCGCCTACCAGGGTGGCATCACCTTGCGGCAAGCTATTAATAAACTGCCGTAAATGTGCCATATTAATAGCCTGTTCTATTTCAGCGGCGCTTGCGTCGGGCTTTGCATAGGCAATATTTTCACGGATGCTGCTATTAAACAGTACCGTGTCTTGCGGCACTATGGCGATAGCCTGGCGTAGTGACTCCAGAGTGACGCGGCTGATATCCTGTCCATCTATTGAGATCTGACCCTGTTGCGTTTGGTAAAAGCGATAGAGTAAGCGGGCTATAGTACTTTTACCCGCACCTGAAGCGCCGACTATCGCTACCTTGGTGCCGGCAGCAACCTGAAAACTCAGGTTGTTTAAAATAAGCCGCTCGCTCTGATAGCCAAAGCTAACCTGTTCAAATTTCACCTCGCCGCCTTTTAATTGCAGTGGTTTGGCGTCTGGCGCATCGCTGATAGCGGGTTTACGGGTAAGTAGCCCCAACATATTTTCTAAATCAGTTAAGGCGCGGCGAATTTCCCGGTACACAAAACCTAAAAAATTTAGCGGTAAAAACAACTGGATCATATAGGCGTTTAGCATCACTAACTCTCCTATACTGATCTCGCCGTTTACTACCTCTGCAGCAGCTAGCCACATTAGTGCCGTGATAGCTGCGGCAATTAACAGCGCTTGTCCTGAGTTAAGTAGTAGCAAGCTTAAGCGGTTTTTTAAGCGCGCTTGCTCCCAGTTCGCTAAAAAGCCATCATAAATTTTCGCTTCGTGCTGCTCATTATTAAAATATTTTACCGTTTCATAATTAAGCAGGCTGTCGACAGCACGGCTGTTAGTGCTGTTATCCGCTTGGTTGGCTTCACGAATAAATTTATTGCGCCATTCGGTAATATACACCGTAAAAAAGATATAGAGGCTCACGGCAAGCACGGTAATCAAGGCATAGAGCGGCGAAAACAGCAGGCTAAAAATCACCGCAACGGCCAGGATTTCTAGTAGCGTCGGCACGATGTTAAACATTAAAAACCGCATCAGGAAACTCAGGCCATTGCTGCCGCGTTCAATATCGCGGCTAATACCACCGGTTTGCCGATCTAAATGAAAAGCCAGCTCCAGGCTATGCAGATGGTTAAAAACTTTCAGGCCAATTTGGCGCATGGCATGTTCAGTTACCCGGCCAAATAGGGCATCACGCACCTCGCCAAAAAACACCATACCAAAACGCAGGGCACCATAAAGTAACAATAGCCAAACGGGCACCAGTAATAATTGTTGGCGGTTAGCATCAACGGCATCAATAATTTCTTTTAATGCAAAGGGCATTAACAAAGTAGCGGCTTTCGCTGCTATCAGAGCCAGCATCGCCAGCGTTACCCGGCCTTTAAATGCCATAAGGTAAGGCCAGAGCGTTTTTATACTCTGACCAAGCGGCATGGCATAGTCTCGTTTTACATTGTCGGGTTGTTTAGCTGCAGAACGAATGCCACGCATAGGGGGGCTCAGTGATCAAGATTACTCATAGGTGCAAAGGTAAGCGGTATCCTGCTGTACTTGCAACTGAAACTTGGTGTTTGCTGCGACATTAAAAGACTGCCCGCTGTTATAAGTTTGCCAGCTGTCACTGCCAGGTAACTTTACCGTTAGTGCGCCACTAATAACTGTCATCACTTCATGTTGGCTGGTGCCAAACTCATAATCACCCGGTGCCATTACGCCCACCGTGGCAGGAAGTTTCTCACCGGCAAAGGCGATAGAAGCCACCTTACCATCAAAATACTGATTTACTTTAAACATAGTGTCCTCCTTATATTATCCCGCTAGCAGTAAAGCTGAAAAAAGGCGTTTTGCCTAGCAATTTTTAGCTGTTTAGAAGTCTTCATGGCTTGTGCGGGGAAGGGCTAGGGCGTAAAACATAGTTAAAAACGTAATCAAAATGTCATAAATCGGGTTTAATCTGATTTCCCCCCATAAAACTATAGAGAAAAAACGTGAAAAAAAGCCTACTCGCCATCAGTCTGGCGTTGGTATTAGCACCGTCTGCTCATGCCGAATTATTTATATCTGAATATGTAGAAGGTTCGAGTAACAATAAAGCCTTAGAGCTCTACAACCCCGGTACGGAAACGATAAATCTTGCTGGATATCGTATAAGAGTGAGCTTTAACGGCGGAACCTCAGTGCAAACGCTTAACCTGAGTGGCGAAATACCGGCTAGCAAAACGCTGGTTATCGTTAATCCCAATGCCAGCGAAAGGTTACTGGCGCTTGCTGATATAACCTCCTCTGTTGCTGGCTGGAATGGTGATGATGCTATTATTCTTGAAAAAAATGGTGTAGTGATTGACAGTTTTGGTCAGGAAGGTTTCAGGCCGAGTGCAGCCTGGAACCTTAATGGCGTTAGAACCGTTGATCAAACGCTACGTCGTATCGGGGTAGTATACGATACCAATAATACGGATACCTTTGATCCCTCCGCACAGTGGTTGCAGTTTGGCATCGACGATTTCTCAGATCTCGGTCGTTTTAACGGTAGCGTGGTACCGGTAGACCCAGAAGAGCCTGTAGACCCAGTTGAGCAAGATTTAACCTGTGGTGCTGATTTCACCGCTATTGCTGCTATTCAGGGCACGGGGAGTATTAGCCCGTTAGTAGGACAGAATGTTGTAGTGGAAGCCGTTGTTACCCATACTTTACCAGGTTTACGTGGTTATATGATCCAAGCCGCAGATCATGAACAAGATGGTGATCCTTTATCATCGGAAGGGGTTTTTGTCTTTACTAGTAATGCTGCTTTAGGTGTCACGACTGGACAACGGGTGAGATTACGCGCCCAGGTCGCTGAAGCTTTTACCAATACACAATTACAAAATATTACGGCAACAGTAGACTGTGGCACTGCCGTTTTACCTGCACCAGTGTCTATCAGTTTGCCGGTAGTAAATGCCGAATATTTAGAACGTTATGAAGGGATGTTGATCAGGTTTGACCAAGAGCTTACTGTTAACGGTAATTATACGCTGAGTCGTTTTGGCGAGTTGGTATTGGCACAGGGGCGTCGTTTTACTCCAACTCAAGTGGAAACTCCTGGCGTGGCCGCACAAGCTCTGGCTGCACAGCAGCGTTTAAATAAAATTGTGCTGGATGATGCTTCTTCGGTACAAAACCCGGCGTTAGTGCCATATCCGGCACCCGGACTTTCCGCATTTAATACCGTGCGCGCCGGTGATACCATCACTGGTTTAACGGGGACCTTGTATTACGGTTTTAACGAATATAGGGTTAATCCAACGCAGCATGTTAACGTGGTAGCGACTAATCCGCGCACTGCAGCACCTGAGTTGGCCGGTGAGGGTAATTTGAAAATAGCCAGTTTTAACGTGCTTAACTATTTTAATGGTGATGGCATGGGTGGAGGGTTTCCAACGCCACGCGGCGCCCATAATCCACAAGAATTTGAACGGCAAAAAGCAAAAATATTAGCTGCTTTAGCCGCATTAGATGCGACCGTTATTGGATTGATGGAAATTGAAAACGATGGCTTTGCCACAACATCGGCTATCGCTGATCTGGTAATAGGCTTAAGACAGCAATCTGGCGTTGCGGATTGGCAGTACGTTGCAGTTGATGCACCTCAGGTTGGTACCGATCAAATTACTGTGGGTATGCTTTATCGGGCGGATCGAGTTAACCCAGTGGGCACTGCAAAAATTTTGGATGAGCAAAATTCTGCTACGGATAGCAATGGTGCGCCGCTTTTTGACACCCGCCGCAACAGACCTATGTTGGCACAGCGTTTTAGTTTGGTAGAGAACGAGGCAGAATTCGCCGTTATGGTGAATCATTTGAAGTCGAAAGGCTCAGCCTGTGCTGGCGATCCTGATCTAAATGATGGTCAAGGCAATTGTAATCTTACTCGTACCCGCGCAGCAGAAGCGATAGGTGTTTTTGCCGCAGAGCAGTTTGCAGATATCCCGGCGGTAGTGCTAGGTGACTTAAATGCGTATGCTAAAGAAGATCCTCTGACCACCTTAGCTAATGCCGGCTATCTGAGTGCGTTTGAGGTGCTGGGTAAGACGCCAACTTATGGTTATGTCTTTGATAGTCTATCTGGGCAGTTGGATCATATGCTGTTAAATGCTCAAGCCCAACAATATTTGGTGGATGCAGCAGAATGGCATATCAATGCTGACGAGCCGATAGCGCTGGATTACAATCTTGAATTTAAAACGCTACAACAACAAAACGACTTTTATGCACCTGATGCATATCGCTCGTCAGATCACGATCCGGTAATTGTGGCATTGGATTTACCAGCACGAACTGCACCTTTGGATATTCAATTACAACTGGTAAGAGTTAATCAAGGCAATGCGCAATCTGGCAGTAAATTGGTGCAGTTGCGTTGGAGCAGTGAACAAACCGATTTAGTGTTGTATCGGGATGGCCAGATGGTGACTAGGCTAGCTAAGCCGGGTATCTATAATAATCAATTTAAAACGCACGCTAAGTCAGTAACTTATCTGTTGTGTTACGACGCAACTAAGCAGTGCTCAGCTCCTTTACAGGTGAATTTCTAACATAGGTTTGAATCAGGTTCGCTTACACCATAGGCGCCTGGTCACGTCTTTGTCAGATAACCTTAAATAAAAAAGGCCGGTGATACTTACCGGCCTTTTCACAACTACTTTTCAGCTATTACGCTGCCTTGGCTTTCTTCTCTGCAGCGTTTAACACCTCAGCACCATTCGCTTGTTGTGTTAAGCTTTTATCGGCAGCGAGATACTCTGGCTCAAAGTCGTCAACGTTAATCACAAACAAGCGGCTTTCTTCTGCTGTGGTCAGCACTGCTGCTTCTTGCTTATTAATCACACCTAGTGATAGGCCAAGTTCTGCTACTTCATGCAAGCGGAAGAAGGGCAAGCGTTTGCCAGAGGCTTTGCTAACTTTATCAAACAGCGGCTCAGCAGCTAATACATCTAACAGAGCTTGTTCAACTCGGCCTAATTGATTACCTGGTTCTACAGTTAAATACAGGTGCTTACCTAAACGATTCCGAGCTTCGCAAGGCGTCATCATAATGCGGGCCACTTGATGATCCAAGGTATCCGCTGGTTTACGTAAAGTGCGACCGAATGGGAACACAATACGTTTTAATACCACACCTACTACCCGGTTCGGGAAGTTGTCGAACAATTCGTCTAGCGCTTGTTGTGCTTTAGCTAAGTTATCCTCACAGGCCCACTGTACTAAGGGTAAGTCTTGTGCTTGACGGCCCTCATCCTGATAACGCTTCAATACTGATGAAGTGATATACAGCATGCTTAAAATGTCACCTAAACGGGCTGAAATACGTTCGCGGCGTTTTAAATCACCACCCATGGTTCCCATTGCCACATCAGACATCAGTGCTAAGGCGGCGCTGAAACGGTTCATTTGTTTGTAGTAACGCGCTGTTGCATCATTATAAGGGGCATGACTAAAGGCGCCGCCGCTTAATGATAACCAGAAAGTGCGGAAGAAATTGCTGATTGCAAAACCGACGTGACCAAATAAGGCTTTATCAAAAGCGGTAACAGCAGCATTTTCATCGCTTAACTGCGCAGCTTGTAATTCAGCTAGTACATAAGGATGACAACGAATTGCACCCTGACCATAAATAATCATACTACGCGTTAGAATATTGGCCCCTTCAACTGTAATGGCTACCGGCGCACCTTGATAACCACGTGCCAGATAGTTATTCGGGCCCATACAGATACCTTTACCACCGTGTACGTCCATTGCATCGTTTATGGCGGTACGCATACGTTCAGTCATATGATATTTGGTGATGGCGGATACCACTGATGGTTTTTCACCTAAATCAATAGCTCCCACGGACATAGACGTTGATGCATCGGCCATGTAAGCATAGCCACCAATTCGCGCCATTGCTTCTTCTACGCCTTCCATTTTACCCACGGGTAACTTGAATTGGCGGCGGATACGGGCATAAGCGCCCGTTGCCAGTGCGGCTGCTTTAATACCACCAGTACTGTTTGAGGGTAGGGTAATAGCACGGCCTACTGACAAACATTCCACCAGCATCCGCCAGCCTTGGCCAGCCATTTTCGGGCCACCAATGATGTAAGATAACGGCACGAACACCTCAGTCCCCTGAGTTGGACCATTTTGGAAGGGGACGTTCAATGGGAAGTGGCGGCGACCAATTTTCACCCCTGGGGTATTGGCAGGAATAAGTGCACAGGTAATGCCCAAATCTTCCTTGTCGCCTAATAACTTATCAGGATCTTGTAGTTTAAAAGCCAGGCCCAATACGGTTGCGATAGGGGCCAGCGTAATATAACGC
The DNA here is from genome assembly GCF_014653435.1 of Alishewanella longhuensis. Taxonomy (GTDB): domain Bacteria; phylum Pseudomonadota; class Gammaproteobacteria; order Enterobacterales; family Alteromonadaceae; genus Alishewanella; species Alishewanella longhuensis. The sequence goes on from NZ_BNAO01000004.1 coordinate 281,132, forward strand.
TTGTTCCAGGTTAGGCGCATGCCCAACACTTCTTCACCTTGCCATTGGCCTTTGCAAACAACGCCAAAGTCAGGGATAGCGCCAGCATCAGAACCGGCTTCCGGGCTGGTCAAGGCAAAGCAGGGAACGTCTATACCTTTGGCTAAGCGAGGCAAATAATAATTCTTTTGTTCTTCAGTACCGTAATGTTGCAACAGCTCTCCAGGACCTAACGAGTTAGGTACACCAACGATACTAGAGAGCATCATGCTTTTACTGGTTAGCTTTTGTAATACACAAGATTGAGCAAAGGCAGAAAACTCCAGACCGCCAAACTCCTTTTTGATGATCATCGCAAAGAAGCCTTTGTCTTTTAAGTACTGGTACACTTCAGGGGATAAATCAGCACGCTCATGGGTGGCATGCCAGTCATCTGTCATCGCTAACAGCTCTTCAACAGGGCCGTCTAAAAAAGCTTGTTCTTCAGCACTTAAGCGTGGCTGTGGGAAATTGTGCATTTTGTGCCAATCTGGATTACCACGAAATAGATCGCCTTCCCACCAAGTCGTACCGGCATCGATAGCTTCTTTTTCTGTGGTTGACATCTCAGGCATAATCTTGCGATATAGCTTTAACAGCGGCTTTGTTAGATGCTGTTGACGTACCGAGGCAATATTTAACGGTAAAGCGATAGCTAAAAAGACTAACCAGCCCCAAAAGCCAACGACATCGCTAAAAGTACCAACAAGTAACACCGCTGCCAGAGCTGCGGTAAAAAGGGTAAGGCTGGCACGATGATAGGCTAGAACGCCTGTTGCCACCAGCAAAGCAACAATTATTAGGAACACACTCATTGTAAACTCCCGTAAAAAGAGGTCTGACCACTAAGCCTCTAGCTTAGAACGCTTTAATCTAAGTTGCAAGTATTACTGCATTTCGCTTTTATGGCAGAATTGTCAACTTAAGTTGCATACACTGTGATAAGTCAGCTCGTTACTCTAACGCTAAGCCATACTACTGCTGTTAGTGATATTGATAGCTACGTCTGCATTGAGTTTTTAGCTTAATATCTCTATTCGCTGCTTGCGTGATAAGTTAAGTATAGTGCAGCTAGAACAGAGTTTTACCATAACGTCTTTAAGAGGATGGCAAATGTGTGAATTACTTGGTATGTCGGCTAATGTACCGACAGATATTTGTTTTAGTTTTAAAGGCTTAAAAGAACGAGGTGGTCGTACCGGCCCACATAAAGATGGATGGGGAGTGGCTTTTTATGAGAATAAAGGTGTTTGTACCTTTAAAGATGCCTTGCCAAGTTATCAATCAGAAATAGCCCGGCTGGTGTCGGATTACCCCATTAAGAGCACAGCGGTGGTTGCCCATGTGCGTCAAGCCAATAGGGGACGGGTAGCTCTGGAAAATACGCATCCTTTCACTCGTGAGTTGTGGGGACGTTATTGGACTTATGCTCACAATGGCCAATTATCAGGCGATAAAGATTTACCGGTACAACGCTTTCAACCTGTTGGTACCACCGACAGTGAGCGCGCATTTTGCTTTTTACTGAGTAAACTCTCTGAGCGTTATCCGAATAAAAGCCCCGGCCCGAAAGCAGCATTTCGTTTTATTAGTACGCTGTTACCTCAGTTGCAGCAGCTCGGTGTCTTCAATATGCTGCTAACTGATGGTGAGTATTTACTGGCATTTTGTAGCACTAAGTTGCATTGGCTAACCCGGCGAGCGCCTTTTGGTGTCGCCAGATTATCAGATGTAGATGTTGATATCGATTTTACAAAAGAAACTACACCAAATGATGTCGTTACTATTATTGCCACTGAACCGCTGACAAACAATGAACAGTGGCAAAAAATGCAAAGCGGTGAAGCACAATTATTCCGTTTCGGTGAGCCCTGTCGACTCTGATTGGCGGTTAAGCCAATTTAGCTTGTGGAGCTGTACATCGAACTGTTCTACGTTATCCTCGCCGCGCCAGAGCCTAACCAGCATATAATCCAGGCTTGGAGCCACCCAGGCGAGTACTTGCTTGTCGCTATTTTCTTCAATGCGGGCGATCCTAAGCGCACGAATGGTACCAAAAGGCAGGGCCAGCGGTTCTTCCATTACCACCTGATAATGATAGGTTTTGCTGTTGCCATCCCGGTTTAGCACATCATAGGAAAACACTGTTTTCCCTGCTTGTAAATCCAGCACCAGTTGTTGATGATAGCTCAATGGATCCAGCCAGTTATCTTGCCAGTCTATTGTTTTTAGCTGTGGTTTTTTACCGGTAAATAATTGCTGATTTTGCCAATCCAAGCGCAGCTCATAATGACGATTTGCGCCGGTGCCCGAACGTTTCATAACATAATGCAGCGGACGGAGCTGATGTTGTTCTACCGTAAATTTAGACACTTCACTGCGCTTGTCACTAAATACCAGCCAGCTAATATCGCTACTGTAGCCCATTTCATAGTGGTCGTCCTTGCTATGCAAATAGCGTTTGGCCGAACCATGGCTTTTACCGCCGCGATAAATAAGGTATTCAGCGTTAAAGGTACTAAACTGCGCTGTGCCTGCGGCAGTTGTTGGTGTAACGGGACTTTCTGGCTGTGCCAAAGCAGCGGCACTGCAAAACATTATTGAGCTTAGAACAAGTGACGCTTTAAAGCGCCACTGCTGAGTCATCCTCATCTTGGGCATAACCTTGTGCTGGAAGTAAGTTACCATCTAACCATGCCTCATTCATACGCTGTTGTAAACGGTTTTGGCAAAACCAGCGCACGACTAACGGGTAGATTAGATGTTCTTGTTCATGCACCCGTTCTGCCACTGTTGAGGCATCGTCACCTGGGAAAATAGGCACCTTAGCTTGCAAGATCACCGGGCCACCGTCTAGCTGTTCAGTAACAAAATGTACACTGCAGCCATGTTCGGTATCACCGGCAGCAATTGCGCGTTGATGCGTATCTAATCCCTGATACTTCGGCAACAAGGAGGGATGAATGTTCAATAATTTTCCAGAAAAATGCTGCACAAAGCCTGGGGTTAAGATACGCATAAAACCAGCAAGCACGATAAGTTCAGCATCAAAGCTTTCTATAGCGGTTTGTAGGGCGGCATCATAACATTGGCGATCAGCATAATCTTTGTGGCTTACGACTTGCGTGGCGATACCTGCGGCCTTGGCACGTTGTAACCCGAAAGCACTGGCTTTATTAGCAATTACCCCGGTAATTCTACCGGGGATCAGGCCTTTCGCACAGCCATCAATAATGGCTTGCAAGTTGCTGCCATTACCGGAGATCAGTACTACTATTGCTTTCATGCGGCCTCGTTATTCATTAATGATAACAAGTTGCTCGTCTGCCGCAGCAGCTTGAATTTCACCTAGGTGCCACGCTGTTTCGCCAGCTTGTCGCAATTGGTTTAAAGCGTTTTGTAATTGCGCAGCAGGAACCACCACAATCATACCAACACCACAGTTAAAGGTGCGGTACATTTCATGGCGGCTAATGTTACCTTGCTGTTGCAACCAGTTAAAGATAGCCGGCCATTGCCAACTCTTGCCGTCGATCACGGCTTTGGTATTTTCAGGTAACACCCGTGGAATATTTTCCCAAAAGCCGCCACCCGTAACATGGCACAGTGCATGTACCGGGGTAGTTTTAAAGAGTTCCAGCAGGTTTTTCACATAAATACGGGTAGGTTCAAGCAAATGGTCCGCTAAGCTTTTGCCTTCCAGCAGCGTATCTGCAGATTGACCAGACACTTCCAACACTTTGCGAATTAACGAGAAGCCATTTGAGTGCGGGCCAGAGGAGGCAAGGGCAACAAGCTGATCGCCCGGCTGAACTTTAGTACCGTCGATAATCTCAGCTTTTTCTACGACACCAACGCAGAAACCGGCGATATCATAATCTTCACCATGGTACATGCCAGGCATTTCTGCAGTTTCACCACCCACCAATGCACAACCTGATTGTACGCAGCCTTCGGCAATGCCTGCTACTACGCGCGATGCCGTGTCTACGTCCAGTTTGCCGGTAGCATAGTAATCGAGGAAGAATAAAGGCTCAGCACCTTGTACCACCAAGTCGTTGACGCACATTGCTACTAAATCGATACCTACACCGTCATGGCGCTTTAAATCCATAGCCAGACGTAATTTGGTGCCCACACCATCCGTACCTGAAACTAAAACAGGTTCTTTATAGCCAGCCGGGATTTGGCACAGGGCACCGAAACCACCTAAACCACCCATTACCTCGGGGCGGGTAGTACGTTTTACCGCGCCTTTAATGCGTTCAACTAGCGCATTACCTGCGTCAATGTCTACTCCGGCGTCTTTGTAACTTAAAGATGTGTTGTGCTCGCTCACGGCTTTCCTCGAAATGGCTAAGTGGGTTGGCTAAAGTGGGCGTCATTTTACCTGTTTAACGGCGCAGACAAAAGCCTTACTGCATAGCATTCTGCTTGGCTTGTTGTACATAGGCTTGCAAGCTGATGCTATTGTCGTTGGTTATTTTATGGTAACACACTGATGCAAATGGAAATTCTTTGTCGCCAAAGCCTACTGCCATATAAGGTGCGGTTTGATCAATATTATTACTTTGCCAGTGGCCCCCCACATTATGGATAAAAATTTCCCCCACGTAGGCTCCCATAATATTACAAAGCGTAAATAACATCTCACTTGAATGTGCTTTAGTCTGTTGAGCTGTGTGCAGTTGGGATAACAGCTGATCGACCTGAGACAGGCTGGCTAGGTCACCCTCTAAACTGATTTGATGTTGCTCTGCCGCATAGATTTTGGCATCTTGCGCTGAGGCCTGCATTAAGTCGCTAAGTTCCTGAGATTGCATCATAGATCCTGCCTATTTTTTGTGAATTGCTAATAGTAATTGCCGTAGTTGACGACTGCCTGGTCCCAGGGTTTCTTCCTGCGGTGCCAGTAACCCCATAGTGATGAGTCGCTCTGAGCTTTGTTGCAGTGGTAAATGAAACAAGCGACCTTGTTCAAGTAGTTGCTCTACCACAAAATCAGGGAGCCAACAAAAACCTAGCCCCATTAATAAAATCTCTACCGCTTCATGAAAGTTATCCACAGTCCAGCGCTGCTCTGCTTTAAGCCAGCCCATATGCTCTTGTGGCTTTACGGCCGTATCGCGGATCACAATTTGTAGCTGCTGGCTGAGCTCATTTTGATCTAAGCTGGTGACCTCTGCTAACGGATGCGCGGCGCCTACTACGGGGATAAAGCGTGTTACATATAATGGTTCACTTAAGTAACCTTTGGGTACTAAACCGGTAATGACCAGGTCCGCTTTTTTCTGAGTGATCACTTCGCTGGTACCGGTGAGCACGGTATCAATAATTTGTACCCTACTGCCCCGACTTAGCGGGTAAAACTGTTTTAAAGCTTCATATAAATACTGTTTAGGGTAGGCGAGCTCAGTGGCTATTCGAATTTCTGGTTCCCAGCCCTTATCCAGGTTATCGGCCAGTAGCTCTAAATCTTCAATTTGCTGGGTGAGAATTCTGGAGCGGCGTAACATGACCTCTCCAGCCGCAGTTAATTGTGCCTTGCGACCAATTACTTCTAATAGTTCAACCCCCAGCTGGGCTTGCAACTTCGATACAGCATGATTAAGCGAAGATTGGCTTTTGTTAAGTAGCTCCGCTGCCTGAGTGTAGCCGCCGGCATCGACCACCGCTTGCAGAATGCGCCATTGTTCCAGCGTTGATTTCGGGCGATAGGGCATAGCGACAGTATTTCCTTATTGTTTATGCTTAAGCTGTTGCCGCCAAACGCGTTAAACCTATAGCAGTTAAGCCCGGGCAATTAGCACCGCTCTAAGCGGCGCCGGATAACCTTCAATGGTCTTACTATGATCATTTGGGTCCAGAAAATCAATCAGACTTTCATTTTCCATCCAGGCTGTAGCCCGTTGCTCCTCAAAAGAGGTAGTATTTAAATCGACCAGCCGGATATCGCTGAAGCCTAAACGCTCCAGCCAGTGGCTTAATGCAGCGGTACTGGGAATAAACCAAACATTGCGCATCTTGGCGTAGCGTTCACCCGGCATCAACACCGTTTGCGCATCACCTTCCACCACCAAAGTTTCGAGCACTAATTCGCCGCCTGGACGTAGCTGGTTTTTTAGCTGCTGCAAAAAATCAACCGGTGAGCGCCGATGATAAAGGACGCCCATCGAAAATACCGTATCAAACTGTTTTAATACCGGCATCTCATCAATGCCAATAGGGATCAAATTAACAGCCAGATCGGGATTAAAATGTTTGATTGCCTGAAACTGGGCATAAAATAGTTGCGAGGGATCGATACCGACCACACATTTAGCCCCAGCGCCGCGCATCCGCCATAAATGATAACCACTGCCACAGCCAACATCGAGTACGTAACGGTTAGTCAGATCACTGATATGCGGCAGCACCCGTTGCCACTTCCAATCTGAACGCCACTCAGTATCAATATCGATACCATGCAGTTGAAAGGGACCTTTGCGCCAGGGTTTTAGCTGTTGTAATAAAAACCTGATGCGCTCGGCTTCGCCTTTGCTTATGTCAGAGGCGGTACCAAATTCAACCGCATTCGCCAGCTCGATGTGGCTGACCTCGGTTTGAGGTAAATTAGTCAACACCTTTTGCCATTGCTTAAAATCGCCATGCAGCGCGGTTTTAGACCAACTTGCCAGTTGCGCCGGCAGGGTTTCCAGCCAGGGACTTAAGCGACTTTGCGCCAGTAATGCGTAAAAAGCAGAAAAATCTAACATGGGGCTTAGTCCTTAATGGCAAACATCGAGCAAAAGTTAAAGCACTGAAACCATAGGTTGTGGGCATTAAAGCCCGCTTGCTGCAATCTTTTGGCATGGCTGGCAAGCGTATCCGGGCGCATCACGTTTTCCAGCGCCGTGCGTTTTTGGCTGATTTCTAATTCGCTATAGCCATTGGCGCGTTTAAAATCATGGTATAAATCAATGAGTAGCTCATTGGTGATAGTGTCGTCCGTCTTGAATTTTTCAGACAAAATTAAGATGCCACCCGGTTTTAATCCCTGATAAATGCGATTGATTAGTGCCTCACGATCTTCAGGAGGTAGAAATTGCAGGGTAAAGTTAATAACGACAACTGCTGCGTTTTCAATCGGGATTTGCCTGATATCCGCTAATACTGCCTCTACCGGAATATCGGAGCGAAAGGCCTGTAAGTGCCGCTGACAGCGCTCTATCATGGCGCGGCTATTGTCCACTGCGATAACTTTACCCTTTGCTGCAGTAATATGGCGGCGCATGGCTAAACTGGCCGCACCTAAGGAGCAACCCAAATCATAATAGTGACTGTTATCTTGCTGATAGCGGGCTGTCAGTTTGCCAATGGTTTGAATAATGGTTTGGTAACCCGGCACCGAGCGTTGAATCATATCCGGAAACACATCGGCCACCGCATCATCAAAGCGGAAATCCTGAATATGAGCTAAAGGCTCAGCGTAAACATGATCTTTTTGCATTAAAAACCTGCTAACTAAACACGCAATAATGGCATTAGTTTACCGTAATTTTGCACTTGGCAGAAAACTTATCGTGGCACTTGCAGGCTATCGCAGAGTTTTCGGCTCTGGGCAGTGACATTAAAGCGCATTTCGCTATAATTGCCGGCATTAAAATTAGTAAGCGTATATGCTCTGATAAAGGATAAATTAATGCGTAGTCATTATTGCGGTAAGTTAACAGCAAATGAAGTGGGTCAACAGGTCACCTTAAGTGGCTGGGTAAATCGGCGTCGGGATTTAGGCGGTCTTATTTTTATCGACTTGCGTGACCGTGAAGGTTTGGTGCAAGTGGTTTGCGATCCGGATTTACACGATCTGTTTGCGGTGGCGTACACAGTGCGTAATGAATTTTGTATTCAAATCAAAGGTGAAGTGCGCGCGCGTCCTGAATCACAGATCAACAAAGACATGGCCACCGGTGCGGTGGAAGTCTATGCCAGCGAGCTAACTATCCTTAATAAATCTGCACCTTTGCCGCTGGATTTTAACCATGAAAATAGCGAAGAGCAGCGCTTAAAATACCGTTATTTAGATTTGCGCCGCCCTTTGATGAGCGAGCGCTTAAAGTTTCGCGCGAAAGTCACCAGCTTCGTGCGTAACTTTATGGACAGCAACGGCTTTTTAGATGTTGAAACCCCTATTTTAACCAAAGCTACGCCAGAAGGTGCGCGGGATTATTTAGTACCAAGCCGCACTCATAAAGGCCAGTTCTTTGCGCTACCGCAATCTCCCCAGTTGTTTAAACAATTGCTGATGATGTCGGGTTTGGATCGCTATTATCAAATCGTAAAATGTTTCCGCGACGAAGATTTACGGGCGGATCGTCAGCCAGAATTTACCCAGATCGATATTGAAACGTCTTTTATGACGTCAGATCAGGTGATGGCCATTACCGAGCAGATGGTGCACCAGATGTTTAATGAATTGCTGAGTGTGGATTTAGGCAGCTTCCCGCGGATGCCTTACTGGGAAGCCATGCGTTTATACGGCTCAGATAAGCCGGATTTACGTAACCCGATGCAATTTGTTGACGTTGCTGATTTGCTAAAAGACGTTGAATTTAAAGTATTCTCCGGCCCGGCCAATGATCCGAAAGGCCGGGTGGTGGCGTTAAAAGTGCCAGGCGCTGCGGAGAAAGTGTCACGTAAAGATATCGACAACTACACCAGCTTTGTCGGCATTTACGGTGCTAAAGGTTTAGCCTGGTTAAAAGTGAACGATATTGCTGCAGGTGCTGAGGGTATTCAGTCGCCAGTAGCGAAATTCTTAACGCCAGAAATTATCAGTGAAATAGTAAGCCGGACAAATGCAGCTAACGGCGATCTGATTTTCTTCGGTGCTGATAGCTATAAAGTAGTCTGTGAAGCCATGGGCGCACTGCGCTTAAAGTTGGGCGAAGATTTAGCCATTACCCAAGCAGGTTGGAAACCACTGTGGGTAGTGGATTTCCCGATGTTTGAAGAAAACGATGATGGCAGTTTCTCTGCAGTACACCATCCGTTTACTTCACCTTTGGATACCCAGGCGTTTTTAGAGACGCCAAACACCGAGTTAAAACTGGGTGCGTTGCTATCTAATGCCTACGATATGGTATTAAATGGCACTGAGTTAGGAGGTGGTTCGGTGCGTATTCACACCGCCGAGGTACAGGCTAAGGTCTTTACCTTGTTAGGTATCAGTGATGAAGAAGCCGTAGAGAAATTTGGTTTCTTATTAGAAGCTCTAAAATACGGTGCACCGCCACATGCTGGTTTAGCCTTTGGTTTAGATCGGTTAGTGATGCTGATGACTGGCGCAACGTCTATTCGTGATGTGATGGCTTTCCCAAAAACCGCTACCGCGGCCTGCCCACTGACCGATGCCCCCGGTGCCGCTAATCCACAGCAACTGGCGGAGCTGGGTATTCAGGTGGTAACGAAAGCGTAAGTTATTATCGAACCTAAGTACGAATACAGCGGGAGACTAAGCCCCGCTGTTTGCTATCCTGCAGGAGTACCAAATGGCTGGACATAGCAAATGGGCGAATATGAAGCATCGCAAAGCCCGTCAAGATGCGAAAAAAAGTAAAATTTGGACCAAAATCATTCGCGAGCTGACCGTAGCTGCGCGCAGCAGCCCCGATACCAGTGCCAATCCCAGACTACGTTTAGCGGTAGACAAAGCCCTATCTGAAAATATGACCCGCGATACCATTGATCGCGCGATAAAACGCGGTGCCGGTATGCAAGAGGGCGATAATTACGAAGAACTGGTTTACGAAGGTTATGGCCCGGGTGGTGTAGCGGTAATTGTTGAAACCATGACGGACAATAATAAGCGCACTGTCGCCGACGTAAGGCATGCCTTTACCAAATACGGTGGTAATTTGGGTACTACAGGCTCGGTAAACTACTTATTTCACCGTAAAGGTGTACTGTTTTTTGCACCAGGCATTGATGAGGATGCGCTGCTTGATGTGGCTCTGGAAGCCGGTGCTGATGATGTACAAACTCAGCCTGATGGCAGTATTGAAGTGCTGACCAGCCCGGACGCTTATAACGAAGTCAAAGACCTGTTAGCGGCGGCGGGTTTTCAGCCTGAAAATGCCGAAATCAGCCTACTACCTGATACACGGGCAGAGCTGGATGCGGAGAATGCAGCGAAGTTTATTAAAATGCTCGATGCGCTGGAAGACTCTGATGATGTGCAAAATGTCTATCATAACGCCGAGATCAGTGATGCCATTATGGCTGAGCTAGATTGAAAATAATGGGTATAATGGTACCTGGAATGATGCACCACTGGCCGGAGTCAACTTGAATATTATTCTCGGAATCGATCCGGGCAGTCGTCTTACCGGTTACGGTGTTATTAAACAACAGGCAGGTAAATTTGTGTACATCGCCAGTGGCTGTATCCGGCTGGGTACTGATGAGTTGCCTGAGCGCTTATTGCGTATTTTTAATGGTATCTCTGAGATTATCGCGCAAACCCAGCCCACTATTTTTGCGATTGAACAAGTATTTATGGCCCGAAACCCAGACTCGGCATTAAAGCTGGGTCAAGCCCGTGGTGCGGCTATTGTTGCAGCCAAGCATGCCGGGCTTGAGGTGCATGAATATTCTGCCCGACAGGTAAAACAGGCGGTAGTGGGTACCGGTGCGGCCGATAAGGCGCAGGTTCAGCATATGGTTCGGCACCTACTAAAGCTGCCGGCCAACCCACAAGCCGATGCCGCCGATGCGCTGGCGGTTGCGCTATGCCATGCTCATACCCAGCAAAGCTTAATTGCTATGGCGGGACAGGCGCGCAAAACGGTGCGTGGGCGTTTACGTTAGCGTGATCTCCTAACCATCTTCATGCCTATGTTAGTCTGGATGCGGATAGCCTCAGATTATGCTGCTTAAGGTATTCTGGATAAGCTATGCGGCAGGCCTTTACCGAAACCGATTTAACCTAAAGAAAAGACCACATTATGATTGGATGTTTAAACGGTACTATTTTAGAAAAACAGCCGCCAGATCTCTTGATAGAGGTTGCTGGGGTAGGTTACGAAGTACAATTACCCCTTACCAGCTTCTATGCTTTACCCGAGGTGGGTAAAACTACCATTATTTATACCCACTTTGTGGTGCGGGAAGACGCGCAATTATTATATGGTTTTAGCAATCAAACCGAGCGCAGTCTGTTTCGGCAGCTGATTAAAGCCAACGGTGTTGGCCCTAAGTTAGCCCTGACCATTTTATCGGGGATGACCGCCCAACAATTTGTACGTTGTGTGCAGTTTGATGACATTAGTACCCTAGTAAAATTACCGGGGGTGGGTAAAAAAACCGCCGAACGGCTCGTTATCGAAATGCGTGATCGTTTAAAAGATTGGGGCGTTTCTGCAACCACAGCGGTGAGCGATAAGCTGATTCTGCAGGATGATGAAGCCTTCTTTGCGCCGCCGGCTTCCGCTGAGCAAGATGCCATCAGTGCGCTGGTAGGTCTTGGCTATTCGCGATTACAAGCAGCAAAAGCCGTTAAGCAACAATTAACACCCGGTATTAGCAGTGAGCAGTTGATTAAAGCTGCTTTAAAAAGCATGATTTAACGCGCTACCTTTAAATAATGAAAGGCCACCTATGATAGAAGCAGATCGCCTGATCCAACCAAAAGCCTTAAAAGAAGATGAAGCTATTGATCGGGCCATTCGACCAAAATCGCTGGCGGATTATACTGGTCAAGTGCATGTCCGCGAACAAATGGCCATTTTTATTGAAGCTGCCCGTGGTCGTGGCGAACCTTTAGATCACTTACTGATTTTCGGCCCACCCGGCTTGGGTAAAACCACCTTAGCGATGATAGTTGCTAATGAGATGGGGGTGAATATTAAAACGACCTCTGGCCCAGTGTTAGAAAAAGCCGGCGATCTGGCGGCGCTGTTAACTAATCTTGAAGAAAATGACGTGCTTTTTATTGACGAAATTCACCGTCTAAGCCCAGTGGTAGAAGAAATACTTTATCCGGCAATGGAAGACTATCAGTTAGATTTAATGATTGGCGAGGGGCCTGCCGCGCGTTCTATCAAACTTGATTTGCCACCTTTTACTCTAGTGGGGGCCACTACTCGAGCTGGTGCGTTAACTTCACCGCTTAGAGATCGCTTTGGCATAGTACAGCGTTTAGAATTTTATAAAGTAGAGGAGCTGAGCCAAATTATTCAACGCTCGGCCCATTTTTTAAATATGCAGTTGGATGCAGAGGGGGCTACAGAAATCGCTCGTCGCTCTCGTGGCACTCCTCGAATTGCTAATCGCTTATTACGCCGGGTACGTGACTTTGCACAGGTAAAGGCCAATGGTCAGGTGACGGTTGATGTCGCCGCGGCGGCACTGAAAATGGTTGATGTAGATGCTCAGGGCTTTGACTATATGGATCGGAAGCTACTAGATGCCATTATTGATAAATTTATGGGCGGTCCGGTAGGTTTAGATAACCTTGCGGCTGCTATTGGTGAGGAGAAAGAAACCATTGAAGATGTAATAGAGCCATTTTTAATTCAACAAGGCTTTATTCAGCGCACACCCAGAGGCCGTATTGCTACCCCCAGGGCCTATCAGCATCTAGGATTTGATTTGCCTGACTCGACAAATTAGCCAAACGAATTCTAAGTAGAGTCAGCGCTTTATCAGTATATTTTTACAGAAGGTGTCGCTATTAGCACTGCTCGAATCAGTAAGAGGCTAAGCGTTATAAAGTGCCTGATAAGATATGTTTGCTGATTTATACGCAAAAAAAAAGCCCGCTCAGGAAGCGGGCAAGCAACAAGTTGAAGGAGTGCTTCAATAAATCCAGGGAACATGCTTGGAGCAAACAACAAAACCTCTCTCACAAAGTCTCATCGTTAAGTGACCTGTACTAAACAACTAAAAATCGCTACCACTTTTTTAGCTGTCTTTGCGCTAGCTCAGAACACAAGCGTATGATAAAGATTTGGAGCTTTTACTTCAAACGAGAAAAAACACGGTTTTGACATAAAAAAAACTAATGCCTTATAGCGAAGGCGTAAGAAGTGATGTGCTAAAAACTATTACATTACCCCTTTAATTATAAAGTGTTCATGCTCTGTTCAGCTAAAAGTATCATCATAAACCCAGATTACTTTTTTACTTTATAACCCGTATCGTTGCTTAACGCTTTTTAATGCAATTTTAACTTATCTAGGGCTTCTAAAATGGAACTTAACTCTAGATAATGGGTCCATAGAATGTTTTGAAAAAAAACAAGTAGTCAGTGCGAAAAAATATAGTTGCCAAATTAGCGTGTAGGCAATTGAGTTCCTGCTCTGGCTTAATTATCATACAGGCGCGAAAGAATACGGATCCAGATGCAGCGAAACAACTTCTCTTGGCCAGTGCGGGTGTATTATGAAGATACCGATGCTGGCGGCATTGTTTACTATGCAAATTACCTGAAATACTTCGAACGAGCGCGCACCGAATGGTTGCGTGCCCTTGGAGTTGAGCAGGATATCTGGCTGCGGCAGCACGTCGCTTTTGTGGTGACAGACGTTCAAATGCAGAATAAACGTCCAGCAAAGTTCAATGAACAGTTGACCGTGTGCAGTGAAATCAGTAGTTTAAAACGTGCGAGTTTGATTTTTAAGCAAGAAATTTATAACGCGCCACAGCAATTAATATGTAGTGCCGAGATCAAAGTGGCTTGTGTGGATCCCGTGCAGTTAAAAGCCCGGTCGATACCGGCAGAAATTATAGAGGTGTTAACGCGTGTCAGGTGAAATTTCGATTCTGCATTTATTACTGGAAGCCAGCATAGTTGTTCAGGCAGTGATGTTGATCCTGGTAGGGATGTCTATTACCTCTTGGGCCATGATCTTCAAGCGCAAGAAAATTTTAAAAGAAGCGCTGGATGATGCCAAAAAATTTGAAGACAGGTTCTGGTCGGGTATCGATTTATCGAAATTATATGCTGAAGTGAGTGCGCGGCAACATGCCAACGGTATGGAGGCCTTGTTCAAAGCGGGTTTTAAAGAATTTGCCAGAATGCATAAAACCAGCCGCCAGTCGGCAGCGGTAATGGACGGCACACATAGGGCGATGCGAGTTGGCTTGTCGCGTGAAGTTGAACGTTTGGAATCTGATCTGCCTTTTTTAGCTACAGTAGGCTCTATTAGCCCTTATATCGGTTTGTTTGGTACCGTTTGGGGCATTATGAATTCTTTTATTGCGCTGGGTGCTGTGCAGCAAGCGACCTTAGCAATGGTTGCCCCAGGTATTGCAGAAGCCCTGATTGCAACAGCAATCGGTTTATTTGCTGCTATTCCGGCAGTAATTGCTTATAACAAGTTTTCTACTCAGGTAGAGCAGTTGGAAAATAGCTATGTAAATTTTGTGGAAGAATTTGCCAATATTTTACACCGCCAGGCAGTAACGAGCGGAGAGCAAGGCTAATGAGTTACACCCGTAAAAAGCGCCGCCCAGTAGCGGAAATTAACGTAGTGCCCTACATCGATGTTATGCTAGTGCTATTGGTGATTTTTATGGTGACGACCCCTATCATTACGCAGGGGGTAAAAGTTGAGCTACCTAAGTCGGCAGCGGAGCCGTTGGAACAATTGAAAGATGGTAAAACACCGCTTGTGGCAACAGTAGACGAAGACGGTTTGTATTATTTTGAAAAAGACGGCAAAAATCAGGGGCCTTTTACTGCAACGCAGTTAACGGTTGAGGTTGCAAGCTGGCTTAGTATTGAACCCGGTACTCAGGTAATAGTAAAGGGTGATGGACGAGTGGATTACAACTCGATAATTCGACTTATTAATGTATTGAAAAATGCTGGAGCACCCGCTGTAGGGTTGATGACTGATAATGAAGTCTGATGCTGTACAAAAATGGTGGCAAACACCATTGACTAAGTCAGTGGGCTTGCATCTAAGCTTAGTGTTGATTTTATTTATTAGTAGCTTGAGTTTTTGGCCCAAGCCAACGCAAATTGTTATATCTGGTGAAGCTGGTAGCAGTGCTGCCAGCGCGCCGCCGCCTCCGCCTGCTCCAGTTGAAGCAGTGGCCATTGACAAACAGGTATTGGAGCAACGGGTTGCTGAAATCAAAAAACAGCAAGACGATGCGCGCAAGGCAGAAGAGCAACGTATCCGCGACTTGGAACGCCGGGCACAACAAGCAGAACGTTCGCGTGCTGCAGAAGAAGCCAGGTTAAAGCGGGTAGCAGAAGAAAAGCGTAAAGCCGATGAAGCCGCACAGGCATCACGTCGCGCCGCAGCAGAAGCCAAGCAGCAGCAAGAAACTGAAGCGGCAAAAGCTAAGGCTGCAGAACAACAACGTATTGCTCGCGAGCAAGAGCGGAAAAAAGCAGAAGAAGCGGCTAAAGCGGCTGAGGCTAAGCGTAAGGCAGAGCAGGAAGCACTAGCAAAAGCGCAGGCAGAAAGAGAGCGTAAAGCGCGCGAAGATCGCGAGCGGGCTGAGCAAGAACGCATGATGCAAGAGCAAATGTCGGCAGAGGCTGAAGCGCGGCGTCGTGCCAGAGCGCAGCAGGCTGTAACCGAAGTGCAACGTTACACTGCAATGATAAGCGATGCGATAGATCGGAATTTAATTAAAGATGAATCGACCATGCGCGGGCGTACCTGCCGGGTCAATATCAGGCTGGCAACCAATGGTTTTGTAACCAGTGTCAATGTGATAAGCGGCGAGCGGGTTGTTTGTGATGCGGCTGTGCGGGCAGTTAACCGTGCCGGTACTTTGCCAATGTCACCCGATCCGGATGTGTATAACCAACTCAAAGATATAACGTTAACGGTGGCACCAGAATTTAGATGATGACTAAAATATTACGTACAGTGTTTTGCAGCTTTTTGCTGTTGCTAGGTGTGCAAGCGCATGCCTCCTTAGAAATTATTATTACCGGTGGCGTTGATTCAGCGCGGCCCGTTGCAGTGTTACCTTTTACCTTTAAAGGTACTACATTGCCTAAAGAAAATATCGCCGAGGTGGTAGCTGCTGATTTGATGCGTAGCGGTAAGTTTAATCCTATTCCTTTTATTAAAATGCCGCAGCGGCCAGCTAAGTCGTCAGAGATTAATTTTAGCGCCTGGGCGAAAGAGGGTGTTGAAGCTATTGTTATGGGCGAAGTCACTGAAGTGGGTATTGACCGCTACGAAGTGGTGTTCGAGCTTATTGATGTGCTCAAAGGTAATACTGGTGCCAGTAGCCGGATGCTAAATCAGGGGCAATTGTCTACTACGGCACATTATATGTTGGACAGCCGCAGTACCACTATTAACGGTAGCCAGTTCCGCCAGTATGCGCATCGCATCAGCGACATTGTATATGAAAAACTAACCGGTGAACGTGGGGCTTTTTTAACAAAGATCGCCTATGTATTAGTACGTCCGAATGCTGAATTTCCATATCAGCTCGTTGTAGCGGATTATGACGGCTATAATGAGCAGGTATTGTTACGCTCAAAAGAACCATTAATGTCGCCAAACTGGTCGCCAGACGGCACTAAGTTAGCTTATGTAACTTTTGAAAAGCGCCAGGCGCAGATTTACATTCAGGACATTTATACTGGCCGCCGAACTATTTTAACGTCGTTCCCTGGCATTAATAGTGCGCCAACATGGTCACCAGACGGTCGAAAAATAGCAATGGTGTTATCTAAAGATGGCAACGCTGAGATTTACGTGATGGATGTTGCCACTAAAGCTTTAACCCGAGTGACTAACCATCGCGCTATTGACACCGAACCAAGTTGGTCACCGGATGGTAAAGAAATCGTATTTAGTTCTGAGCGCGGTGGTAACCCGCAACTTTACACTGTAAATTTAGCCACAGGCGATACACGGCGTTTAACTTTTGAAGGCGAGATGAACCTGGCTGGTACCTTTACGCCTGATGGTCAGTCGGTGGTGATGGTTAATCGCACTGGTGGGCGTTATCAGTTAGCTCGTATGGATAGACAAAGCCGTTTTATGCAAGTGCTGACTGCCACTAATCTGGATGAGTCACCGAGCATTGCGCCAAATGGTTCTATGATTATATACAGCACTATGCATGGTCGTTCGCAGGTGTTGGCACTGGTTTCTATGGATGGGCGTTTTAAAGCAAGACTACCGGCGGCTGATGGACAGGTGAAATCGCCGGCGTGGTCACCTTTTTTATAAAACAAAAACTTGGTAAAACTTGGTAAATTAATCTAAGGACAATATTATGAACTTAAACAAAGTATTAAAGGGCTTGTTAATTGCAGTTCCAGTTTTAACACTGGCTGCATGTAGCTCAAAATCATCAACGGGTGCTGGCGATGCTGATAGTTCAGCAACTACGCAAACTGTGCAGGTAGAGCGTGTTGATCCAGCGGCTACTGCTGCTGAGCAAATGCGTCAGAAAATGGAAGCGTTACGTCGTGAAAACACCGTATACTTCGATTTTGACCGTGCTACTATCCGTCCAGAATTTGCTGAAGTGTTACAAGCACATGGCGAGTTCCTGCGCGCTAACCCAAGCGTACGTGTGACTGTTGAAGGTCATACTGACGAACGTGGTACGCCAGAGTACAACATCGCCCTGGGCGAGCGTCGTGCGCTGTCTGTTGTTCAGTATTTACAAAACCTGGGCGTAAGCGCTGGTCAAATCTCTACTGTTAGCTACGGTGAAGAGAAGCCTGCAGTTCGTGAAACAAACGAAGCTGCTTATGCTAAAAACCGTCGCGCGGTATTGGTATATTAATTAAATAAAGGTACGAGTGAGGATGACAGTGAAAAAACCTCTGCTTATAGCAATGTCCTTAGTCAGTGTTGGCGTCTGGGCAAATCCGGCGCCAGTTACTGAGATAGGCAGAAGCGGCAGAACGGCTTCATCCGCTACTACGCCTGCTGCAGGTACGATGGAACAACGACTTGCAGCATTGGAGCGGGTAGTTGAAGCCCGGGCTGAAGGCCAGGTTCGAATGCAACAACAGTTGCAAATTCTGTTGGATGAAGTCAGTGAGTTGCGTGGTGTCACTGAAACTCATTCGTATCAGCTGGATGAAATTGTTCAGCGTCAACGCGATATTTACCAGGAAATAGATCGGCGGGTTAGCGCTGTACAGGGAACTGCTTCAACGGCAGCGCCCAGTGCCGCGCAACCAGCAACAAGTGGTCCGGCGGTCATGGTTTCAGGGAATATTTCTGAAACCGACGCCTACGACAAAGCGGTAAACATGGTGCTAAAAGATCGGCGTTATGATGCTGCTATTCCTGAATTTGAGACTTTTTTGCGTACTTATCCGAATTCAGTTTATGCGCCAAACGCGCATTATTGGCTAGGGCAGTTGTTATTTAATAATAGCGAGCTAGCTAAGGCAAAAACCCAGTTTGAGCGAGTGGTTAATAACTTTGCCGATTCGAACAAAGTGGCAGATGCACTGTTAAAGCTCGGTCAGATAGCAGAACGCGAAAATGACAAGGCAACAGCCGTCACGCATTATCGAAAACTGACATCTGCTCACGGCAGCACTACAGCTGCCAGATTGGCAAAGGAACGCCTTGAGGCGCTTAAATGATCAACCCGGCCCTGTGCCGGGTTTTTTCTTTACTGTTTAACCATTGCACAAATAACGCTTAGAACGGCAGCGCTTCGCTGGCATTTTAAGCAGTTAGCGTCATCCTAAGCAAAAAATCACAGTTTTTGGTTGCAGAAATTCCGTAAATCAGTAAGATATGCGTCCGCGGTTAGGGTCATTAGCTCAGCTGGTAGAGCAGCGGACTTTTAATCCGTTGGTCGATGGTTCGAATCCATCATGACCCACCA
>NZ_BNAO01000004.1:300004-300476 GCF_014653435.1 Alishewanella longhuensis
CGCGCAAACATAGTACACCGAAGTGGGTCATTAGCTCAGCTGGTAGAGCAGCGGACTTTTAATCCGTTGGTCGATGGTTCGAATCCATCATGACCCACCACTTCGTGTTACCCTGTTTGGGTCATTAGCTCAGCTGGTAGAGCAGCGGACTTTTAATCCGTTGGTCGATGGTTCGAATCCATCATGACCCACCACTTCGTGTTACCCTGTTTGGGTCATTAGCTCAGCTGGTAGAGCAGCGGACTTTTAATCCGTTGGTCGATGGTTCGAATCCATCATGACCCACCACTTCGTGTTACCCTGTTTGGGTCATTAGCTCAGCTGGTAGAGCAGCGGACTTTTAATCCGTTGGTCGATGGTTCGAATCCATCATGACCCACCACTTCTCGCGTTATCCTGTTTGGGTCATTAGCTCAGCTGGTAGAGCAGCGGACTTTTAATCCGTTGGTCGATGGTTCGAATCCATCATGAC
>NZ_BNAO01000004.1:300513-401935 GCF_014653435.1 Alishewanella longhuensis
AGCATCACTACTGTCTTTTTCTGATTTTTCTTCTATAATACGCGCCTTTCATTAGCCACTGAGTAAATTCTATGGACCAGCCGTTGTATTTTTCTGAGCAAGACTTTGCCTTCCCGAAAAAGCCTGTGCCATTAACCCAAGACGAGAAACAAGCCTACAAGGCGCGTATTAAAACCTTATTACAGCAAAAAGATGCGGTATTGGTTGCGCACTATTATACCGATCCGGAAATTCAGGCTCTAGCCGAAGAAACCGGCGGCTGTGTTTCCGATTCGTTAGAAATGGCCCGTTTTGGTAATCAGCATCCGGCTAAAACCTTATTGGTAGCGGGCGTAAAATTTATGGGTGAAACCGCCAAAATTTTAACGCCAGAAAAAACGGTGATCATGCCAACACTGGACGCTACTTGCTCGCTGGACTTAGGTTGCCCAGCCGAGGAGTTTTCAGCGTTTTGTGACCAGCATCCAGATAGAGTCGTCGTGGTATACGCCAACACCTCTGCAGCCGTTAAAGCGCGTGCTGATTGGGTAGTAACTTCTTCTATTGCCCTTGATGTAGTGGATTATTTGGATAGCCAAGGCAAGAAAATTCTCTGGGGTCCAGATAAGCATTTAGGTGCCTATGTGCAAAAGCAAACCGGTGCCGATATGCTACTGTGGAACGGCGCCTGTATTGTGCACGATGAGTTTAAAGCCAAAGCGCTAATTGAACTGAAAAAACAGCACCCAGAAGCGGCAGTATTAGTGCATCCGGAATCGCCAGATAGCGTAGTGCAGCTCGCTGATGCAGTGGGCTCAACCAGCCAGCTGATTAAAGCCAGCCAAACACTGCCTAATGAGATGTTTATTGTCGCCACAGATGCAGGCATCTTTTACAAGATGCAGCAGCTGCTGCCCAATAAGACCTTTATCGCCGCCCCAACTGGTGGTAATGGCGCAACCTGCCGCAGCTGCGCGCATTGCCCTTGGATGGCAATGAATGGCTTAAAAGCCATTGAAGAGGCGTTAATCAATCACGAGGGTCATGAGATCTTTGTTGATGCTGCCATTCGCGAGCGTGCCTTATTACCGCTGGATCGGATGTTAAACTTTGCGAAAGAACAAAAAATGCAGGTAAAAGGCAACGCTTAAAGTCGGTTGCTGTAGCTCGCTGTTTAAAATAGCGGCAACAACACCTAGTGATTGCATATAGTTATTGCTAAGTCGCCGCTTTTTCCCTAGTATAACGGCGCTTGCAGTGCAAGCCCCGGAGAGATGGCTGAGTGGCTGAAGGCGCACGCCTGGAAAGTGTGTTTAGGTTAACCCCTAACGAGGGTTCGAATCCCTCTCTCTCCGCCAGATAAATGAATAAGGCCCACGCCAAAAGCGTGGGCCTTATTCATTTATGCGCCGAGATAGCGGATTTGGTTCGAACCCTGGGTTCGACAAATTCGCTGGGAGCGAATTTGGACGCACTTTAGTGCGGCCCGTAGGGCCAGAACCAGGGATGGTTCTGGCAATCCCTTACCCACCGCAACGCCAAAAGCGTGGGCCTTTTGTTTTAACGCGGTGAGCGAGGTCTTGGTTCGAACCCTGAGGTTCGACAAATTCGCCTGGAGCGAATTTGGACGCACTTTAGTGCGGCCCGAAGGGCCAGAACCAGGGATTGTTCTGGCAATCCCTTACCCACCGCAACGCCAAAAGCGTGGGCCTTATTCATTTATGCGTCGAGATAGCGGATTTGGTTCGAGCCCTGCAACCTTATCTTAAACCGAAGCGCTTTAACACCTCGGCGCGCTCGTCGGCAGATAAGGCTGCCAATTTCTGTTCGGTTTTCTTAGTGATACGGATAACGGAACCACGTTGTAAGTTACGTAACTGCGCCGAAACCGCTTGCTGGTCGTTACGGGTGTTGCTAGGTTGTAATAATGCGCGACAATCATGCTGATTTGGCATAAAGCCTAATTTCCGAGCATAAGCATCCAACTGACTTGCTGCAGCACCTTGCGTTTGCAGTTGGCAATACTCAAAGTTCGAGTAGACGTAGGTGTTATTGCTGGCCATAGCATTAACGCTAAACAACATAGTTAAAGACAGCATAGTGCTTAATACTTTCATCATAATCTCCGGCTAAGTTAGATAAACTGATAGCAGTCTAAGTTCAGCCTGTGACAAAGCCGTGTAAGAAGCACGAAAATATTTATGACAAAAGGATTAGAATTTCTTATGTATGATTTGCCCTATCTGCGAGGTTATCCTGCAACAGTTTGTCAGCAGGTACAGCAACTGTTGGCAGCTGACCTGCTTGGTAGTACCCTGGCAAAGCGTTATCCCGAGAATAGCCACGAGATCCAAACTGATAAAGCGCTGTACGAGTTAACGATGCAACTTAAACGGCAGTTTTTAAAAAGCAGTGAGCCGGTAAGTAAGGCCGTGTTTGACCCAAAAATTCATGTCATTAATAATGCATTGGGCACCCATAGCCAGGTTAGCAGAGTGCAGGGCGGTAAACTAAAAAGCAAAAACGAAATACGGGTAGCCAGTCAGTTGAAAAAGTTACCTTTACCGCTACTACGGATGGTGGTGGTGCATGAGTTAGCCCATCTGCGGGAGAAAGATCATAACAAAGCCTTTTATCAACTTTGTCAGTATATGGAGCCGCATTATCATCAGTTGGAGTTTGATTTACGGTTATATTTAACTTGGCAGGATCTGCAGCAAAGTAGCTAGCGTATTTTATTGAAAATGCGGCAATAGGGTAGTCCATTTCCCTATCACCGCGACCAGGAAAGGTTAGAACCTAATGGTATAGCGTAAAGTCCATAAGCGACCTACCCAATCATGTACGGCACTGGCATAGCCATCGGTAGGTGAAGAGGCATAAGGAGGTGCTTTATCCGTCAGGTTACGCACCGCCAAACTGACAGATTGCGCATCGCTAATATCGTAGCTCAGGCTGCCACTTAGGGTAGTCCAGGCTTTGACGGTTTCATTACCACCAAAACGGAAATCGCCATCACCCAATGAGCTAATGTAATGTGCTGATAAGCTGGCAGACCAGTCACCATGGCGCCAATCTGTGCCAAAATCAGCCACTAGATCCGGGCGGGCAATTTCATTAGCACCAGACAGCCGGCCTAATAGATCTTCTTTTGGGGAGTCAGGCGTTAGCTGTCGCTTATAGTTAAAGGTCTTGGTGCCCGCCGCATAAAACTTAAAGCTACCAAACCCAGTATCTAGCCGGTAGTTTAAGTTAACATCGATACCATCAGTTTCCTGGCTGCCGATATTGTAAAAGCCAGTGCGTAAGAACACCAACTCGTTGTTTACGACGACACAGCCAAAAGCATCACCCAGTGCGGCTTCAGTGCTGGTTACCGGTGCTGCGCCGCTTAAACAGCCACGTAGCGTAGTGATTGAATCGTAATCCACAATATCGGTATGGCGGTAACGCCAGTAATCAGCAGTAAGTTGTAGATTATCGGTTAAGTTCCAAGACATACCGATATTCAAGGCTCGTGACTTTTCAGCGTCTAGCTCTTTGTTACCCACCCGCTCCTCGTCGTAGCCCACTTCTACTGGCTGAGTGCCACAGAATGATTGGAATGGCTGGCCAGGCAAGCAGCTGATGTAGTTAAAGCCTAATGACTTACCTGCGCCAATCTGCGACAGCGACGGAGCACGGAAGCCGGTGCTGGCTGAAGCACGTAAAATTAAACTATCGGTCGCCCGATAACGCAATGACAGCTTAGGATTGATATCGCTGCCAAAATCGCTGTAGCTGTCGTAACGCAATGCTACGATGGCATCCAGTTGCTCGGTAAGGGGGACGTTTAACTCAGAATAGAGCGCGAATTGATCACGACTTGCTGCAGCGTCACTGGCACCCAGCGAGTAAATGCCATCTGCGGCAGCTAAAGGTGAAGGCGTATCAGAGATTTTTTCGCGACGGTACTCGCCGCCAAATACCGACTGCACTGTGCCCGCTGGCATTTCGAATAATTCACCGTTTAAACTAAAGTCTGCTGAGAAAACCGAAGAGTCACCCACCCGTGGCGCTTCGTCCCGCATACCCGTGATCACATCTTGCGGTGTGTCTCTACCTAAATTAAAGGGGTTAAAACTGCCGTTATTAACCGCTTCCCGCACTTTAGCGCGTGAAAAATAGCCAGAAACATGACGTATTTCATTTTCAGATTTACCGTAACTTACTGCTGTTTCATAACCCCAGTTGCCAAGTTCACCACGCAAGCCTGCTAAGGCGCGGTAAGCTTCTGCTTCAAAAGATTGGCTGCGTCGCTCTGGGAAGCGGGTGCGTAAGCGAATATTATTATCCGGGTTACCATCGGCTGCGTTTAACTCTCTGGCCCAGGCTGGAACAAAGGCAGCATTGCCTGGCACCGTAATATCCAAACCTGCCGGAGCATCGTAAGTGAAACCGGTGTTACGCTGATACATTGCTTCAGCAAAGAACTCTTTGTTATCACCTAAATCATAATAATGATTAATAGTAGTACCAAAGTTCTTGGTTTCAGGCTGGATAGCGCGTTGAATCACATAATCGTAGCGGCAGCGAGTGTTGCCGTTACTGGTGTCATTACCGCACCATGGCTCTGGGTTATCAACACCATCAATGGTTACCCGGGTGTTAGATTTGAAAGTCACTTCAACATCACGGTCTTTATTAAATAGCGCATTGCGATCGAAATAATCGATAACAACAGTCGTATTGCTGTTTGTTGTCGCAAAACCGCCAACATAAGTCAGATTTTTGCGACTAAAATCATGGCTAGAAGTATCGTCGCCGTACATCACTGACACTTCATGGCCTTCAACGTCTTTACGTAGGATAAAGTTAATAACGCCGGCAATAGCATCTGAACCGTACACAGAGGAAGCGCCATCGGTTAATACTTCTACGCGCTCTATAGCTGACATAGGAATAGCGTTAACGTTAACAAAGGTATCGGCACCATTGCTAAAAGAGTCAACTGCGACGCGACGGCCGTTGACCAAAATCAGCGTAGAGCTACTGCCTAAACCCCGTAAACTAACACCTGCAGAACCCGCTGGTGCGCCTTCATTACCGGAAGTACCGCCAATTTCGTTAAAGGTGCCTGCGCTGGCTTGGGGCAGATCACGCAAAAAGCTGCTGATACTGTCGTAACCACGGCGGGTAAGATCATCGCGGCTAAACACTTGCAACGGATTAGCGCCTTCCATATCCACGCCCTTTAAGCGTGAACCTGTCACTTCAATTTTTTCAATTTGCTGCTCTGCAGCATTGGTATCAGTGCTGCTTTGGGCAAAAGCCTGACCTGATACCGCTAAAGTTATTGCCAAGCCTAGTTTTGACAGCTTGTTAACTGCTTGATATTTCATACACATTCCTCTGGATAACATAAAGTGTTGCCTTTAAGGCAATCTGATTAAAAAAAGGAGCTGCGTCGAAACAGAAACAGAAAAGATCGGTACACCGACAGGCACAAAACACGCGTGTTTTGACGATGTCAGAATATTATTTGATCAAGAGAATCTCTGCCTGACGCAGAGGGAGAACTAATTATTGAACCACTCGGAGAGATAAAACGGCGAGCAGTAGTAGCTATGGCGATTAAGCGCACATTTTTGCATACTGTCCTCCGTTAATTAGAAAAGTTAGAAGCTATCTATCGTTTAAATTGTCTCATTCATCGCACAGTGTCAAGCAAAATTTGCAGTAATCATCAGTAAAGTTATTTATCTGTGGTAGCTAATTGCTGCCGCTGTTTGCTGTTGCTAAAATAAGCGCCAATTGCTGGCTTGCCCGTCTGGGGCTGTGTTGCCTGTGTGCTGAGGTTCTAAATGCGTTATTTTGCACTGTTATGTTGTGCCATCTTAGCTGGACCTGTTGCTGCTAAACCGGCCAGTGTGGTTTTTAGTAGTGATTTTGAACAAAGCAACTTAACACAATGGCGGCAATTAGGTGATTGCCAGCTTACCAAGGAATTAGCTCGCAGTGGGCAGGCGGCTTTGCGCTGTGGTATCGGTAATTCGAGCTTGTTTAGTCGTGAGGCGTTAAGTGAGCAAGGCTTATTGGAGCTTTGGGTATCACCCGAGTCTGAACTGACCAGCTATCGAATACAGGTACTATTATCTGATCGCAGCACCTTAGACAGTGCTTGGCAGCCTGTTGCGGTCATTGAGCATCAGGCTGGCAGTGTTGGCTATAAAGCCCATCGTATTTCAATAGATGATCCTGGCCGTAAATTTTTAAGATTGGATATCGAAGCGCAACATGGCTTTGTGCAATTGGACGATCTGCAAATCGAGCGTATTTTGCTGGGTACGGCCCTACATAAAAATGAGCAACGGATTATCAGTGGTATTTTGGACAAATTACGTCGCGATCAAAATATCGAATTGCAAGCTGAATCTTTCCGCACCCTGGGTACCAATTATGCTGCGCAGCTTGATGTACAGCGGCAATATCTGGAATACGCCAATGCTTTGCATTCTGGGATCTCGCTGGTTTTAGCCAGCTCGGAACGTAATAAAATGTCCAATCCGATGGCCTATGCCAGTTTTCGGAGCATTATCAGCGACACTAAAAGGGTAAGTTCAAAAATCCAGCAGGCGCGCTTAAACTCGATGATCAAACCCTTTGGTGATCTGGTTACGGCAACACTCAATGTGGTAAGTGCTGGGACTTATTCGGCTTTTGCCGAGCCTTTTAAATCCTTTTTAGCAACCAGTTTTGATCGTTCCAGCTATCAAAATGCAGGTTTAAACCGCGCTGATCGGAAGTTTGCCGAAGAACATGGTCTAAAAATATATCAGGATGCAGAGCGTTTTCTCACTGAGCTTGAACGGGAGCTGCAACAGGTTAGTCAGTTAGACAGCGAGCTTGCGACGATTCAGCGTACCATAGAAACCTACCGCCGTGATTTGGAAAAGCACCTGCGTGATACCTTGTTACATGCCAACATTGCTAGCTCGAAAGAGAATATCAGCAAAGTCCTCAGCAAAGACGAAAATGTACGGCAAAAAATTACCGCCGCTGCAGCTGGCAATATTAGCCTTAAAGCCGGTACCTATTTGAATGATGGTAATAATACTGAGCTTATTCGTTTTGTGTTAAAAACGTCTGAATTATTGGATGCGATGCAAAGCTATAAAGATGGCTTTAATCAAATTACTTCTGCCATGCTCACCTATTATGAGCGTTTCGAGCGTTCAGTAGCGACTGAACAAAATCCCTTTACCGAGAAAGCAGATAGAGAAGCTTGGGAGAACCATGCCCGTAAAGCCAGAGAATATTTAAAGCAATCAAAAGAGTCTTTTAATAAAGCGTATTTGTAAGGTAGACCGCGTTATGGTGGGGGCTTTACTGGCACCCTGGTCAGAATTCGTTATAATGAGGCGCTATGACCCAAGATGAGGAATTTATGGTTAAGACATCTGTATTAGCGGCATTGTTCTGTTTTAGTGTGACCACGGCCATGGCAAGCCAACCAGTTAATCTGGAAAGTACCATGAAAACCATGGGCTTTGCGTTTAAGCAAGCAACGGAAGCAACCACAACGGCAGAGGCCTTACCTTTTTTAGAGAAGCTGCACCGTTTAACGGAGCAAGCAAAATCAGCGCCATTGCCTGCTGATAAAGCCAGCGTTTTTACGGAAGGGCTAGATAAGGTATTAGCGGAACTGGTATTGGCGAAGCAAGCTGTAGCCAGCGACGATATGTCCAAGTTACAACAGCACCTAAAGCAGGTGGATGCGTTGAAAAAGCAATATCATAAAGAACGCCGTTTTAGTTTTTGGCAGCTTATTTTTGGTAAATATTAAAAACGATTCTTATTCAGGTTAGGCTCAGTTTCTGTGCGCTAGGCTAATGATAATGGCTATCTGCTATAAGATAGCCAGCGTAAATAGTCAATCAGAAGCGGGGTACCAGCTATGAAAGCACGTAATCAAACAGTACAAATAAGCGAACGTTATTATTATCAACCAAAGACTGTGAACTTAACCTTGCAAGAGCGCAGGGCATTAAGTTTAGTTTGGTCAGAGTCAACCGAAGAGCGGCAAATTAAAGCAGTTGAGCCGGAAACGGAACACTGTGCCGTGCTTGGATATAACTAAATGGCTGTCATTGGTGAGCAGTTATCCCTAATAGCAGGCGTTTAGATGCTGTATTATCGGATAACTGCTCAGCCTGTCAGTTAGGCTAAACCGACATAGACGTTTTGTACGTCGTCATCGTTATCGATAGCATCTAAAAAGGCTTCGACCTCTGCCTGCGCGCTTTCGTCTAAAGACACCGGGTTATTGGCTCTGTATACTAACTTAGCAGAATGCACCTCATAGCCAAATTCTGGTAGGGCTTTTGCCACCGCATCCAAATCGGTGCTTTCTGTTAAAAAAATCACTTCGCCATCTTCACCTTGCTCGAAATCCTGGGCACCGGCTTCAATAGCTGCTAACTCCAGATCGGCATCTGCACTGGTGGCTACGGCTTCTATCTGTCCCAAGTGTTTAAAATCCCAGGAGACTGAACCTGAGCTACCTAATTGACCTTTGCGAAATAGCATACGCATACTTTGTGCACTGCGGTTCTTATTATCGGTTAAACACTCAACGATGACTGGCACCTGATGAGGAGCAAAACCCTCGTAGACTACGGTTTCATAGTTCACCGGGCCATCCAGTAAGCCTGCGCCCTTTTTAATAGCGCGTTCCAGCGTATCTTTGGGCATTGATGCCTTTTTTGCGACTTCGATGGCTGAGCGCAATTTGGCGTTCATCGTTGGGTCTGCACCGTTGCGCGCGGCAACCATAATTTCTTTGGCAAGTTTAGTAAAAATGCGACCTCTGGCGTTGGCCGCATCCATTTTATGCTTGTTTTTCCACTGGGCACCCATAGTGAGATCCTGTTAAGCTAGCAATTAAAAAATTTGGTGGGCTAGTCTAGCGAAAACTTGGCTTTTATAGCAACCGCCAGCACCGCTTTTTACGTACAAATCCCCAGATAATCTTAACTAAGTCAGGAGTTGTAATGAACCTTGCGCATATTAATGCGATAGTATTTGATTTGGACGGCACCTTGGTCGATTCTCAGCTTAATTTTGCCGCCATTTGCGATGATATTGGTTGGCCTCGCGGTACACCTTTATTGGAGAAGTTGGCAACATTGGGGCAAACAGCTGAGGCCGCACGAGCCAATGAAATTATTCGGATGCATGAGCTTGCTGGCGCCAGAGCTGCTAGTTGGATGCCCGGTGCAGAAGCTTGTTTACAGTACTTACAGCAACAGAATTATCCTTTGGCGATTTTAACCCGCAATATGCGAGAGGCTACCACCTTGATGTTAAATCGTTTGCAAATTCCCATCTCTTTAGTGCTTACGCGGGAGGACTGTGCGGCAAAGCCCGATCCGGAAGGTTTGCTGCTGATTGCCAAGCAACTTGAGGTACCGTGTCAGCATATGTTGTACGTTGGCGATTATATTTTTGACCTGCAAGTGGCCGCCAATGCAGGTGCCCGTTCTTGCTTATATTTAAATGAAAATAATCAAGTGTTTATAAAGGACGCAGACTATAGCATTACTCACTTTTCAGAGTTAGCGAGGGCGTTTTAGCTTGCAGGGGATGAAAGTGAATCGTCTGCAGGATGTGAGTTGCAGTCATTAGTTTTAGTTGGAATTTTAGGCAACAGTTGCCATTAGTACTAGTTAGGCTCTATAGTGGTCCGATAAGAACAACCTAATTAAAAGGTGCGACTTGTTTAACCGCGGAACATTGTTAGAACGGCTTGGCAATAAACTGAAGCAAGATTTCTATCTGGCAATGATTACGCTGGTAGGTGCTATTATTGCATCTTTTGTAACGCCTTATGCTATTTACCGGCTCTATACCGGTAATCTGGTGGTGGGCATTGCTGATTTGATTATTGTGATCTCTGCCATCAGCGCCGTTATTTATGCTTGGCGCACCGGCGATACGGTAAAGCCTGGTCAATTTTTAGCGCTTATTTTTTGTATTGGTGCTGGTATTGTCTGTATTAGTTTAGGGATAAATGGTCTATTCTGGGTGTATCCCTTGCTGGTGTTTATCTTTTTTCTGGTATCAGCAAGGCGAGCGGTAATTTTGTCGCTGATGTTGCTTTTTACGCTGGCAATGGTAGACCTTGCTTGGCCTTCGTTGATTTTCGTCAATCACTACCAAATGACTTCCTTTTTGGTTACTTCTTTTGTCTGTAGTTTTTTTGCTTACGTATTTGCTTATCGTGCACAACTGCAACGTAATGAATTAAAACAATTAGCCAGTATCGATAGTTTGACCGGGGCAGGCAATAGGCACACTCTTAATCAAGAGTTAGAGCAGGCTGTATTATTAAAGCAAAAGCTGCAAAGCCGTTTTGCGGTAATCTTATTCGATCTCGATTTCTTTAAACAAATTAATGATAATTATGGCCATAAAGTAGGGGATGAAACCCTAATCAGGCTCGTCCCTATCATCTCAGGTATGATCCGCCAGACAGATCAGGTTTTTCGCTTTGGCGGAGAGGAGTTTTTGGTGTTGTTACGCGATATGGACACACAAAACTTACTGCCTCTGGCAGAGAAAATCCGCAGTGGTGTTGAGCAAAAGTTACGTTTACCGGATGGGAAAGCGGTTACCTTGTCTGCTGGTGTGGCAATACTAGAAGAAAATGAACACTGGGAGCAATGGCTTCACCGTGCTGATATGGCGCTTTATCAGGCAAAGCATAATGGCCGCAACCAGGTTATTGCTGCGGCCTAAGCCAGGTTTATTGTGGGCAGTTATCCTGCTGTTTTAATAGGGGCATTAACAGTGGCGCCATACCATTTAATACCTGTAACGGTAAGGCAGAGGTAAAAAAGTAATCTGCCGCCGCATTTCCTGGTAGGTAAACGCTAATAACACCAAAGTATTTATCACTAAAATAAAACGCAAAGGTTGCTGTGCGGTTTAATGCCCGAGATTGCACCGTCTCACCGCGGCTGTTTACGGTGCTGATACGGTTATCACCAGTACCGGTTTTACCACCCATAATAGCAAGATCAGGTAGTTGTGGCAGGCTATAATGCGCCAGCAGCCGACGGCCGGTACCTTGTTGTACTACACCTGCTAAATTTTCCCGCAGTATTTGCGCTACCTCTGCTGGCATAACCCGCTCAGCGCTAACTTCTGTGCGACTCAGACGAGTTGCATAGGGCGTATTTTCAGCAAAATGTAAGCCTTCAACCCGGAACATCGGCAGGCGTCTGCCACCATTTTGGATAATACCTAGCAGCTCAGCTAATGCCGCCGGGCGATCACCTGAACTCCCCAAAGCGGTGGCCAGTGACGGCACCAGATAATCAAATGGATAACCCAACCGCTGCCAACGCTGATGAATATCCCAGAATGCCTCAATTTCTAGCATAGTGCGAATGCGATTATCCCGGGCGCTGCGCGACTGGGTGCGAAATAGCCACTGATAAGCTTGCTGGCGTACATCGGCGCTTAAACTGATCGCTTCGCTCAGGCTGGGACTCGGATTTCTTTGTAAATATGCCAGTAACCATAGCTCTAATGGGTGGCTACGGGCCAGATAGGCCTGATCGGGCAAACTAAACTCGCTGGGCGCATACTTGCGGTACAATTGACGCCATTGTTGTGCAGTTAACGGATTATCGCTAAAACGTTGCTGCATAAACTGAATAAAGTCACTCTCACTTTGTTCAGGATCGATAAAACGATAACCAGCGCTTAAGCGATCGGGTGTTTGCCGTAAACCACTTAAAAAAACCTCAAGCCGTTGTTCTGCCGATAGCTTGTGATATTTACGCCAGAATCGTTGTAAAAAGCTTACTCCTTCATGATCAGCAAAACGGCGTAAATATTGATCACGGCGCGGATCATTGTCGTTCTTTAACAGCTGATAGCTGCTGGTTTCGCCATGATGGATACTGTATTGCACGATTTCTTGGGTAAGTCGTACGAATGGTAAGTTAATCGATTCATATAAGGACTGGCGTAAAGTCGGGGTCATTAGATCTTCTTCACGTCGAAAGTTGCCAAAAGTATGTAAGCCACCACCGGTGAAAAAGCTGGTACGCGGATCGGCTGAAAATTCTCGGTCCAGTGCCGAATTCAGCATGGTGGTTAAGCTAACCCCCGGATTAGCAATCAGATAATTAATAGCCCATTGCGTCAGCTGATCTTGCGGAGCTATATCCAAAAATGCCAGTTGACTTGATGACTCTTCAGCATAAAGCTGATGCAGCTCAGCAACCATTTCTAAGTAGGTAGTAAGCATCCGTAACTTGGCGGTGGACCCCAACTCCAGCTTCCCCCCTTCGTTTAAATCGAACGGTTGTTCGGCGTGATTATCCGTCTGCACCCTTAACTTATTGCCGGTAGGCGTGCTTTCGTACAGAGTAAAACTGTATTTTACGCCGCGAATTTGATCTTCACGTAACAAGCGCGGCCCAATAATACCAGCAGTGGCGGCATAGGGTTGCTGCTCTAGCTGATTTAAATAGCGGTTAATTTTTTCTTGTAACGGCAAGTTAAGGGTTGTCTGTACAGTAAGATCTAGCCGATCGGTTTGGTACAAACTACGGCCAAGTAAAGCGGCCACTCTGTTACGTACTAACAGGGCCGTTTTATCTAGTTTCCGCGGTGCACTGCGAATTGGTTGGTTAAAGCTGAGACGTTGTTTGCTGGCTGCATCGAACCATGTTTGATTGACAATACCATATTGGCGTAACAAGCGCAGGTGGCTATCGACTAACTGTTCCAGCTCATTCCTGCCTTGAAGTAAGTAAAAACTGGGCCGGCGCTGCGCGATAAACAAAGCGAGTACCTGGCGCAGTGCCTGGCCATGCTCTGCGGTGGCGCTGCTCTCTTGCAATAATTGATTTACCCGCATCGCATCATTACCAAACCAGGCTGCAAGGCCGTCGGCAATGCCATGAACTTCACCTGTTTGTGGTGTTGCGGCAAGGGGCACGGTGTTTATATAGTCTAGGGCAATTTGTTTGCGTCGCTCAAGGGTTTCTATACCGGGTTGATAAGCCCTGACACTAGCAGAGAGCATTTGCTGGAATTTGTCGCTAAAACCAGAAGTAAAGCCCTGAGGCGAGTGGCGATACTTTTCAATCTGCGTTGCCAAGGTGCTGCCACCTGCGGTGGCGGTATCTTGACCCACCAGTTTTTTTGCTTGTGCCAGTAAAGCAGCACCTAAACGGGACCACTCTATTGCTGGATTGGTGAGCGGGGCATGCTGAAATAAGTTGCGATTTTCAATAAAAAGCAAGGTGCGCAGCATTAACGGTGCTACATCATTGAACTGCGCAAATTGTACTTCTGGTGTTTGAAAACTAAATAACGACTGCTGGCGACAGTCAAATACCTGTAAGCCCCATTGGCTTTTTTCAGCATAAGGCGGGTAGAACCCCCAATCAGCATAACGTTGCAAAGCGGGAGAGAAGCGGCTTTGTTCATTTATCGTAAAACCGCTATTATTCAATCTTGGTAACCACTCGGCTAAATGACTATAGCCAGCACGTTGATCAAAAGGCCCTGCCGCAGGAAATACCGGCTTTTCTTCCTCTGGGGCTGGCCCTGGCGCTGTTTCAAAAGTTAATTGATTAGCAAGCCAATGGAATACGCGCGCTTGTACGTAGCTGCTGCGTAATTCTTGATAAACCAAGCCCGCAACCAACACCAGCAATAATAACCAGAGTAACCATTTTAAAGGGCGCCAGTTACGTACTCTGGGTGTTTCAACGGTTTGGCGTGTATCTCGCACGTTATCGAAACGGCGTCGCTGAGTAATTGGAGGAACTTCAAGAGGTGCCTCACCGATTCTGGGTTCTACTTTTCGTTCTTCAGACATAAATAAGCTTTATTTCACTTCCTGTGAGTTTAGTGCTTGTGCGCGTGACAAACGTGCCGGGTCTGTTGTAAGTTGCCAACCCTGCAAGTTAGTGGAAATTAGCTGGCATAGGGCAGCAATATGATCAGGCCGATCATTTAAGGCGCTAATATATTCATATCGCTTTCCACCAGCATGCTCAAAATATTCTTTATTTTCTTCACCAATTTCTTCAATAGTTTCCAGGCAGTCTGCAGAGAAACCTGGACAAAACACCTGAATACTGGAAACACCTTGTGCCGGTAAAGCTTTGAGTGTTTCATCGGTATAGGGCTTTAACCACTCCTCACGGCCAAAACGGGATTGAAAAGTGGTTAGGTATTGCTCTTTGCTTAATCCCAATTGCTCTGCAATTAAGCGTGACGTTTTATAGCACTCGCAATGGTAGGGATCGCCATTCATCAAATAACGTTTTGGAATGCCATGATAAGAGAATAGCAGTTTATCGGCCATACCGTGAACTTGCCAGTGTTCCCTGATTCGATTGGCACAGGCGTCAATATAAGCTGGGTAATCGTGATAATGGCTAATAAAACGTAAATCAGGTAACCAACGGCGCTGCATAAAATCTCGTGCTAATTCATCAAAACTAGAAGCCGAGGTTGACGCTGAATATTGCGGATATAAGGGCAATACCAATAATTTTCGTACACCTTGCGCCATTAAACGTTCTAGGGCACTGGTAAAGCTGGGGTTGCCGTAACGCATAGCAAAATCCACTACGACATTATCATGGCCAGCTGCGGTAAGAGCGGCCTGTACCGCTTTAGTTTGCCGTACCGTATGGAACATTAACGGCGATCCTTCGTCGGTAAAAACGGTGGCGTAAGCTTTTGCTGAGCGACGCGGGCGAATATTTAAGATCACGCCGTTTAAGATACACCACCATAGCAGCCGTGGGACTTCTACCACGCGAGGATCCGATAAAAACTGTTTAAGATAGCGTTTTAATGCTTTAGGCTTTGGCTCATCAGGGGTACCTAAGTTAGTTAATAGGACGCCAATCTTATCAGCTTGCGCATGGCTAAAGTCTTTAGTATTGATAAAACCCATAGTCGTTGTTTACTCTCGTTACTCTGAAAAGTGGCCTTACGGCGGCGGGTCAGCATCAGATCTTATCTCAAATTGATCTTAGCAGCTTCGTCTACGTAAAAATATTACTTGAAGCAGATAAAGTTGAGTTTCTTTAGCGGATGCCATAACGTTATTGCTGACTTAACCATCTACCTAAACAATTACAACAACAGATTGTCTTTGGGCAAGTTTAATACGAAAGGCGGGATTAAATTGAAAAAAATCGTGTTGTTTATCTTAGCTGTGCTAGGTGCAGCTGCTTTGGGATCTGTGCTGCAAAGCCTGTTTAACTTAACAGCAATAGCAGCGTTAACCGATGCAATTGCGTTACCTCTGTGGTTTCAGACCATCGGTTATGATCTTATCTATTTTATGCCAGTTCTTGCTGCAATTTTACTCCCTGTGATGTTGATCAGTTTGCTAATAACGGCACTATTGCATCGTTACCTTAAACTATCATTATTAGCGGCGAGCTTTGGCGTAACCGTACTGGGCACTTGGCTTGCATTGCTGATCATCAACCATTTTGCACCTATGCCCACCCTAATTGCGCTTAATCGCAGTACTGTTGGCACTTTGCTATTACTTTGTTGTAGCGGTTCTGCTGTGGTGATTTTTCAATATTTAACCCATAAGCGGAGGCTCAGATGACACGTCTTTTAGCATGCTTTTTAAGCATCAGTTTGCCAGTTTATGCTAGCCAGTCTATCCAAGTAGAAACAGTCGCGTCAGATTTAGATTTCCCATGGAGTCTGGCATTTTTACCGGAGGGCGGCTATTTGGTTACCGAACGAACCGGAAGCCTGGTTAGTTTTTCGGCAGCAGGGGAATTGCTGTCCCGCCATTCTGTGGCTTTACCTAAGATCTTTGTTGCTGCACAGGGAGGTTTGCTCGACATAAAGTTGGCTAAAGATTTTTCGCAAAGCGGCCGCCTTTTTCTGAGCTATTCCTGCGGTAATATCCATGCAAATAGTACTTGTCTGGCAAGCGCTCAGTGGGCGGCAGGGGAGCTAACGGCAATTCGTCCCATCTTCCATGCCAAGCCTGATCGTCAGGGTGCTGCGCATTACGGTGGCCGGATAGCCTTATTGCCAGATAACAGCTTGCTGTTAACCTTGGGTGATGGGTTTGACTTTCGCGAGCAGGCACAGAATAAAGCGAGCCATATTGGAAAAATTGTCAGACTAACGGAGGATGGAGCTGCACCTACTGACAATCCTTTTGTTGAACAACCTGGGGTAGCGGCTGAAATTTTTACGCTTGGGCATCGCAATGTGCAAGGAATTTTTTATGACGAGGTAACAAATAAAATTTATAGTCACGAACATGGTCCCAAAGGTGGGGATGAGTTAAATCTGCTGGAGGCAGGTAAAAATTATGGTTGGCCAGTGGCAACCTATGGTGTTGATTATACTGGTGCGCGAATTTCGCCCTTTACTGAATTTGCGGGTATGCAAGCACCTTTGCACGTTTGGACGCCATCGATAGCTCCAGCGGGGATGACCCTTTATCGCGGTGAATTATTCCCTAAGTGGCACGGCAATATTTTTGTCAGTGCCCTGGCAGGCAAGGCATTGCATCGTTTAGTGTTAGAAAATGACAAGGTGGTAACTGAAGAGGTGTTATTAAAGGAGCTGGGTAGTCGCATTCGAGACGTGCGCACCGGCCCAGATGGCGCTATTTACTTACTGACCGACGGTGCCAACGGCCAACTACTGCGCCTCACCCCTTAAAACTTATCCACACAACTCCGGTACCGGTAAGAGCTAAGAGGCCTGACCGGTACCGGAGTCGTGTGGACAACTTGTCTTTAGTGGTTATGGCCGCCTTCACCGTGCGCATGGCCGTGGGCAATCTCATCGGCCGTTGCTTCCCGTATTTTGATGACTTCAAGATCGAAGCTAACCGTTTTACCTGCTAGTGGGTGATTGGTATCCACCTCTGCTTTAAACATACCCACTTTTACCACTGTTACCTGGCGTTCACCTTGCTCGGTTCTTAACCAAGCAATCATGCCGGGTTTCCATTTCTTGGCACCAGATAAGTGTTTTACTTGAACACTTTCAATCGCATCTGTTAACAATTCGCCGTAAGCATCTGCAGGCGCTAAGGTAACCTGTACTTTGTCGCCGACCGTTTTACCTGTTAATTCTGCTTCCACTTTAGGAAACATTTGATTATGGCCATGTAAGTAAAGCAAGGGCGAGCCTTTACGTGAGCTTTCTAGTTCAGTGCCGTTTTCACTTAGGGTGTAATGAAACTGCACAACGCTGTTTTCTTGAATTTGCATAGGAAAATCTTCAATAATTTATCGTGCAGCTATTATACCTAATAGCAAACAAGAATTGTTTCTAATATCACAGATATTTTTGCAAACTTATCCACACAACACCGGTACCAGTTAGACCTCTGAGGTCTGGCCGGTACCGGTGTTGTGTGGATAAACTGGTTGGACCGGTACCGGAGTTGTGTGGATAAATGGGTTAGGTGGCGGCTTTCATGGCGCTGGCAAAGTGCCGCAAAGCCGGCAGCAGTATGGCTGGCTCGTGCAGGTGTTGCTCAATCAGTTTAACAATAGCCGAGCCGCTAATGGCACCTGCAGCACCGTTGGCGATAGCATCACGCACCTGTTCCGGGCTGGAGATGCCAAACCCCAATAGTGGTGGTGCGGGGTTATATTGCCGGATGCGGTTAATCAGCTCGGCAGTAGGCATCGCCGCTTTAGTTTCCGCTCCCGTCACACCGGCGCGGCTTAGCAGGTAGGTATAGCCGCGGCCATAAGAGGCAATGGCGCGCAAGTCATCATCATCGACGTTTGGTGGCACAATATAGATAGGGGCAATATTGTGTGCCATCGCGGCCTGGCGGAACATTTTACTTTCGTGTAGCGGTACATCGGCAATCAGCACCGAATCAACCCCTGCCTCAGCGGCTACGGCATAAAACCCGTCGACTCCCTTGGCCATTACCAAGTTGGAATAGAGCAATAAACCAATCGGGATATCTGCAGCATAAGCACGAATTTTTTTAATTAGCTCAAAGCTCATCGCCGGTGTCACCCCAGCAGCTAGCGCACGGATATTAGCGTTTTGAATAGTTGGGCCATCGGCAATCGGATCTGAGAACGGGATCCCCAGCTCCAGTGCATCGGCGCCGCCATCAATTAGCGCTTTGATAATTTCAAAAGACAGCTCTGGGTTTGGATCGCCCAAGGTGACAAAGGGCACAAAGGCGCCGCGCCCCTCAGTGGCTAAGCGACTAAACATCTGTTGATAACGCTGCATTATTCTGCTCCCTCTGTCGTTGCTTGCTCGGCCTGTTGCTGTGCTTGTGCCGCTAACACGCTATGCACATGGCTTAAATCTTTATCGCCGCGGCCGGATAAGTTAATTAATAATACCTGTGGGGTAGTGGCTGCTGCGGCCAGTTTTAGGGCATAAGCTACCGCATGCGAGCTTTCCAGTGCTGGAATAATGCCTTCGGCCTTGGCTAACAGCTGAAAAGCAGCCAGGGCTTCATCATCATTAATGGCCACATATTCGGCCCGACCACTTTGCTGCAAGAACGTATGCTGAGGGCCAACTGCCGGATAATCCAGACCTGCAGAAATAGAATAAGACTCTTCAATCTGACCATCGCTGGTTTGCATAATGGCGGTATAGGCACCGTGTAAGATGCCATAGCTGCCAGTACTTAGCGCGGCACCATGTTGGTGAGTATTAATGCCCATACCCCCTGGCTCGACGCCAATTAATTTCACGTTCGGCTCGTCGATAAAATCGAGCAATCACTGCATCGGGTAATTTACCTTCGGCTTTAAGAATTTGCGCCTTGGCTTCTTCGCCAATCATTCGCTGAAAATCCCGTACTATGGTAGGAAACGGATGCGGACCTGCAGCAGTACCCAGCATATAATGGGTGGTGTCATAGGTAGCGGACCAATCGCGCATCGCTTCGTTTACCGCATCTTTTAAGGTACCGGAACCTGCCGTAACCGGAATAACCGTTGCGCCCATCAGCTTCATCCGAAATACATTCGGCTGCTGGCGCTCAATATCTTTGGCGCCCATATAGATACGGCATTTTAGACCGAGCAAAGCACAGGCTAAGGCGGTAGCCACACCATGTTGGCCCGCGCCGGTTTCGGCAATCACTTCTTTTTTGCCCATACGCTTGGTTAACAGAGCCTGGCCTAATACCTGATTAGTTTTGTGGGCGCCGCCATGCAGTAAATCTTCGCGCTTTAAGTAAATTTTTACCAAGGGGTTTGGTGATAAATTTCGGGTTAGCGTTAACGGAGTTGGCCGGCCCGCATATTCCGTTAGCAGCTGTTGAAACTCGGCCAAAAATGCCGGATCTTGCTGCGCATCCACAAAGGCGGCTTCCAGTTGCTTTAATGCCGGTACCAGTAATTGCGGCACAAACATACCACCGTACTGACCAAAATAAGGGTTTAGTTTAAGCTCACTCATTAGCGACTCTCTTTAATTAGCAGTAATTAGCTCGAAAATTAATTTGCCTGCTTTGGCAGCAGATCAAATTGGCGAATTCTGTCAAAGGCTTGCGCAACTTTGTCGGCATCTTTAATGCCGGGGGCGCTTTCTAAGCCGGAATTTAAATCTAAGCCAGCAACTGGCAAGCCTAATGCCAGACTAACATTGTCTGGGTTTAAGCCGCCGGCCAGCATAATCTTTTGCTGACTTGCTGTGTTTTGCAGCAATTGCCAGTCGAAACTCAGGCCACTGCCGCCATGTTGCTCTGGATGAAAGCTATCTAGCAAAATGCGAGCAGCATAAGGCGTAAACGCCGGTAAGGCCGCTTTAACCCGATAGGCTTTCCAGATCTCACAATTGGCGGGAAGCTCAGTTTTGAGTTGTTGCAGGTAGCTATCGTCTTCATCGCCATGCAGTTGCACAGCACTTAACCCTAAGCGGTTGGCCAGTTTTGCCACATCTTCTAACGGGCTATCGACAAAGACACCAACAAAGTTAAGCGCAGCGGCTTGCACCAGCGCCGCTGCTTGCTCCGGACTGACATAGCGCGGTGAGGTTTTAGCGAAAATCAGGCCTCCATAATAAGCACCTGCCTGCTTAACGGCTTTTACGTCTTCCACCCGGGTTAAACCGCAGACTTTATGCTCGCCGATAATCAGTTTATGACAAGCTTTTGCTAAATCGGCTTCAGCCATCAGCGAGCTGCCCACTAAAAAAGCATCGGCGACCGGTAATAACTGCCGTACCTGTTGATTAATGTAAATGCCTGACTCGGATACCACAGTGCGACCTGCCGGTATTAAGGCCCGTAACCGCACACTGGTTTGTAGATCGGTGCTAAGATCGCGCAAATTACGGTTATTAATCCCGATAAGCTCGGCACCTAAGGCCACAGCACGCTCGGTCTCTTGCTCGTTGCTGACTTCTGTCAGCACTGTCATGGCTAAATCTTTAGCAATTGCGGCTAACAAGCGGTATTGGCGATCAGATAAGATTGAGAGCATTAATAGCACCGCATCTGCGCCAGCTTCGCGCCCGGCATAGATTTGATAAGGCTCAATAATAAAGTCTTTATGTAAAAGTGGCTTATCCGAGAGTTGCCGCATCGCGCGTAAATAGTCGTAGCTGCCCTGAAAGAACTGGCTATCGGTTAGCACCGAAATGCAATCGGCATAGGTGTTATACACACTGCTGATTTCAGTTAAATCAAACACCGGTCGAATTAAGCCTTTCGAAGGGGAGGCTTTTTTACACTCTAAAATAAAACGCGCGCCGGGTTGCTGCAGTGCCGCCAAAAAGCTATTGCGGCTTTGCGTAACCAGATGAATAAAGTCATCTAGTGGCCGCTCGGCGGCCATGGCGGCAACTTCGCCTTGTTTATGGGCGACAATTTTAGCCAACACGCCCTCAATAGCAACTTCCGGCCTAAAGCTTAGGGTTTCGATGACATCAGCCAAGGCTTAACTCCTTTAAGGTGTGTAACGTACTAAGCGCTTTAGCACTTTGCAATTGCTCTAGCACGGCACGGGTATTCACTTTTAAATCGGCGCCTAAGCCGGAAATTTTCAGCATTGCCGCAACATTGATTGCCACAGCATGTAAGTGCGCTGCGGGTGCGCTGCCATCTAAAATGGCTAAGGTGGCTGCGGCATTTTCTGCGGGCTCGCCGCCAGCTAAGCTCGTTAGCGGCTGCAGCTCTACGCCAAAATCTGCTGGGCTTAATGTGAATTCTGAAAGGACACCGTCTTTTAACTGGCAAACATAGGTATTACCATGCAGGGCAATTTCATCGCAGCCGCTGCCATGTACTACCCATGCAGCTTTAGTGCCTAACTGTTTTAAGGCCTCGGCCATTAAGCGGCACAGCGCCGGATCGTAAACACCAAGTAATTGAAAATCGGGGCGGGCCGGGTTAATTAAGGGGCCAAGCAGGTTAAAAAGGGTGCGGCTTTTTAACGCAGTACGCACCGGCATGGCATGCTTAATACCACTGTGATACAGCGGCGCAAACAAAAAGCTGCAACCACTGCCTACAAGGGTGTTAGCCGCCTGCGCTGGGCTTAGCTGAATATTAACGCCCAGCTGCTCCAGTAAATCGGCTGAGCCTGAGCGGGAAGACACGCTACGGTTACCATGTTTGGCTACCGGCAGCCCCATACTGGCTGCTACAATGGCAGCGGTGGTAGAGATATTAATGGTATTACTGCCATCACCACCAGTACCACAGCAATCGATAGCACCGCTTACGCTTGCAGGAAAAGGCGTTGCAGCTGCTAATAGCGCGCTGGCCGCGCCGGTAATTTCATCGGCGGTTTCGCCCCGTACCTTTAACGCGACTAATAAGGCTGTTAATAATACCGGCTCTACTTCGCCTCTCACCACGGCGCCAAAAAACTGCTCACTTTGGGCGCGGCTTAGGCTTTTATTGTTAAGCACCTGCTGCACTAATGGCAACACGCTGGCGTTTTGTTCCGTTATCGCTTGCGTCATTAGCATGGGCTCCTGTGTAGTTGATCTTTTAATAAATAAGCAACACTTTGCTTTAACAAGGGCTTACCCAAAGTCGTTAAAATTGACTCGGGGTGAAACTGAAAACCCAGCATCCGATCCTGCTCGTTAATTACCGCCATTGGAATATGCCGCTCGCGGGCAATTTCGGTTAGCGCACTGGGCAGTGTTGTTGCCATTAACGAGTGATAACGTGCTACCGGAAAAGGCCTGGGTAAATCAGCAAATACCGGATGTTCATCCAGCACTATAGCCGAGGTTTTACCATGTACGGTTTCACCAGCGCGACCGACCACTCCACCGTAATGTTCTACAATGGCCTGATGCCCTAAACAAATGCCCAGCACCGGATAAACCCCCGCGCAAAGCTTTAGTAACGCTGGCATGGCACCGGCATCGGCAGGTGCACCAGGACCTGGCGAGAGCACCAGTAACACTGGGCCACTTTCTTGTTGCATCTTGGCAAAGATATACTCGGGCGGCACGGTATTGCGATACAGTTTTAGCGTAAAGCCTAGCTGCGCAAACTCATCAACCAGGTTATAGGTAAAAGAGTCGATATTATCGAGCAGGTAAATGGTCGTCCCTGCCAGTGGGTTCGTTAAATCTGCTGCAGATTGCTGGGCTAGTGCTTGTTGTGTTGTCATCTTAGTAACCTGCTAATTGAATGGCTTTAATCACGGCTTGCGCTTTATTGCGGGTTTCTTCTGCTTCCAGTTTGGCAACTGAATCGAACACCACACCAGCACCGGCCTGAATATAGGCCATGCCGTTTTCCACATAAGCTGAGCGGATCACGATACAGCTATCGAAATCGCCATTACCGGCTAAATAACCCACCGCCCCGCCATAGGAGCCGCGCTTTTGTCCCTCCACCTGTCGGATCAGCTCAGCCGCTTTGACTTTAGGTGCACCCACCAATGTACCCATATTCATACAAGCCTGATAAGCATGTAAGGCATCCAGTTCTGGTTTTAAGGTACCAACGACCCGTGATACTAAGTGCATAACATAAGAATAACGGTCTACTTTAAGCAGCTCTTTGACATAACGGCTGCCAGGTACGCTAATTCGCGCCACATCGTTACGGGCTAAATCGACCAGCATTAAATGCTCGGCTTTTTCTTTCTCGTCCTGGCGCAGCTCCAGCTCAATGCGGCTATCCAAATCACGATCAATACTGCCATCGGCGGCAAAACCACGGCGACGTGTGCCGGCGATAGGGTAAATCTCAACCTGACGATCGGCAGCGGCGAATTTTAGCGCTGATTCCGGCGAGGCACCAAACAGGCAAAACGCTGGATCTTGCAAATAAAACATATAGGGGCTGGGATTAAGCTGCTTTAATTTGGCATAAGCTTGCAGCGGCTTGGGGCAGGGCAATGAAAAACAACGCGACGGTACTACCTGAAAAATATCACCCGCCACAATATGCGCTTTTAAGTTTTCGACTTGTTGCTCAAAATCGCTATCACTAATATCAACCGCAATGTCTTGCTCTGCATTGCCCTGACCTGCAGCCAATGGCTGGCTGTGTGCCAATAGTTGTTTTAACTGCTCCAGCCGTTTGCCAATCACAAAACAATTGGCCGCCGCGTTTTCACCACAAAACACATTACCCACCAAGCGGCTTTGCTGGCGTTGATGATCAATCACCAGTGCGGTCTCGGCTAAGTAGAACAGATAATCCGGGCATTTATTGGCTTTGGCTGCTACTTCTGGCAACTGCTCGATATTGGCAACCATATCGTAGCCAATCACCCCGCCTAAAAAGATGGCAAAAGGCTCGTCACACTGGCCGCGCAAGCTTTGTTGAATAACACGCAAGGCAC
The DNA here is from genome assembly GCF_014653435.1 of Alishewanella longhuensis. GTDB lineage: Bacteria > Pseudomonadota > Gammaproteobacteria > Enterobacterales > Alteromonadaceae > Alishewanella > Alishewanella longhuensis. The sequence continues at coordinate 324,324 of NZ_BNAO01000004.1, forward strand.
TAAAAGGGTTAGCTTGGGTTAAACGGCTAACTTCATCTAATAGCGCATCCGGCCGGGTAAAGTTGGCGCTGAGTTGCTCCGAGCTCAGCGTTATGCTGGCTAAGCCCTGCAGTTGTTCAGCTAAAAAGGGTAACAACGCCAGACCATTATTGCTAAGTGCGCTAATCACTACCTGCTGAGCGTTACATTCAATGCGCAGTGCCGCATCAATTAGCATTAGGCTATTGACGCTGTTCTTGCTATCTATCTCGGCCGACTCTAATAGTAATGAGCAGCTAGCTGGTTTACAGACACTGGCGTAAGCCGCCAGCGCATCGGCCTGATAGGGCACAGGCAGGGCGATACTGGCAACTTCGCCTGCTGTATCGGTAATATGGCTAAAAATCATTTACGTGGTCCTTACTGCAAAATGGTTACAGGCATCAGGCCAAAAAAAAGCCCGCTTCTTTGGGAAACGGGCTTAGGTAATTAAAGCGAATACAACGCCTACACACGCCCGTTGGGAATGTGCCACCACCAGTTAATCAGGTTGAAAGCGGTTGTAAATTGCATTGGTTTTAATCACCTTAAATTGGACTCGTACATAAAACCGCGAAATCGTTTTCGCGTCAAGGGTAATTTTGCATTTAAAAGAAATAAAACCGTAAAGATGGCTATACGGCTCATTCAGTTGTCTATGCGGGTTTTGCTTTTTACAAGGTAACACTATAAAAGGAAATGCGCTGATTAAGCGCAGCCATGCCGTAGCTATAGTTAGTCGGCTACTAAACCAGCTTAAAAACGCCAACTTAGCTGTGCATTGACGGCTATTCTGATAATCCTTGTTGCTGTTTAAGCGTGGTGATTTTTTGCCATATCTCTTCACTCTCTGCCGTTAAGTCGGCAAAAAGCCGCATATCACCATTACGCTGGGCATGCATCGCCTCTTCTAGTTTAGCGTTATATTGCTTGCTAAGTTTTTTTAAGGGATCAGGCTTTAACCATCCGAACATGTGTCGCTCCTTCTTATGTTGATATAACCAGTACGCGATAACGGTTAACTTGGTTTTGCGAAAGTTGGGCTTTACCACATAGTATGCGACAATAATGGCAGAGATTAAGGAAACTGCATGAAAATCGACTTACATAGTCACACTAACCACTCTGATGGCGTATTAAGTGTATCTGAATTACTAAACCGGGCACTCGAGTTTAAGCTGGATGTGCTGGCCATTACCGATCACGATACCGTGAGCGCCCTTGTAGAAGCAGAGCGTTGGCTGCAAGCTGAAAAAGCCCCCTTAACGCTGATTAAAGGGGTTGAGATCTCTACCGCTTGGGCGGAATTTGAAATCCATATCGTTGGTTTAAATATCGATGCCGATTGTCCGCAGTTTCTTAGCCGTTTAGCCAGTCAGCAGCAGCGCCGTTTGGCCCGTGCGCAAGAGATTTCCCGGCGTTTGGCTAAAGCCAATATTCCTGGTGCCCTAGAAGCCGTCTTAGCCGAAACCGGCGAGGGCGCTATAACCCGTACCCACTTTGCCCGGTTTTTAGTAAAAACCGGTCGTGCCGCCACCATGAATACGGTATTTAAGAAATATCTGGCTCGCGGTAAAACTGGCTATGTGCCCAACAATTGGGTGGAGATGGCCGAGGCGATTCAATGGATCCATGAGGCGGGTGGCCAAGCGGTACTGGCGCATCCACTTAAATACAAATTAAATGGTAAATATTTAAAGCGACTGGTCAGTGATTTTACGCTAGCCGGTGGCGATGCCATGGAAATTATCTCGCCGCAACAAACCCTGGTGCAGCGACGGGAGCTATGGGCGCTGTGTTTACAGCATGGGCTAACCGCTTCTGTTGGCTCAGATTTTCATCAACCAACAACTTGGAATGAATTGGGAAAGCATCTATATTTACCTGACGATGTTACTCCGATTTGGGCGAACTGGGCGTTATCTCAGCTAGCCGCGACGACCACTTTACAAAGGCAAGACTTATGAGCCAGTTTTTTCATATCCATCCAGAAACACCACAGCAGCGGCTGCTTAAACAAGCGGTGCAAATTATTCAACAAGGTGGTGTGGTGGTGTATCCCACAGACAGCGGCTATGCGCTGGGTTGTCACACTGGCGATAAAAATGCGCTGGAGCGGATATTGCGTATTCGGCAAATTAGCGGTGATCACCATTTTACCATGATGGTGCGTGATTTATCGGAGCTGTCGGTGTATGCCAAGGTAGAAAATACCGCCTTTCGTTTAATTAAAAACAATACACCAGGTGCCTATACCTTTATTTTGCGCGGCACCAAAGAAGTGCCTCGGCGTTTATTAAATGAAAAGAAAAAAACCATTGGTTTACGTATCCCAGAAAATAAAATTGCGCTGGCGCTGCTAGCCGAGTTAGGTGAGCCTTTACTTTCGACCAGTCTGGTATTGCCGGGCCAACAATTTGCGGAAGCCGATCCTGATGATATGCGCCAGCAGTTGGAAAAGCAGGTTGATCTGATTTTACATGGCGGCGTTATTGGCGAGGATCCGACCACTATCATTGATTTATCGGAAGATAACCCAGTAGTAATTAGGGAAGGGCGTGGTGATGTGCGGCCTTTTCAATAAGGTAAGTGGTCGCTTACCGAGCACAGTGAAATGACGGAGCCAGTTGCCAGCCTAACCATTCAACACCCTTTACCGCTGGCTTTTGTCCGCGGAGAGGCGGTATTAGATAGGCCGGAAGATCTCTATATTCCGCCGGATGCCTTAGAAATTCTGCTTGATGCCTTTGAAGGGCCACTGGATTTTTTACTGTACTTAATTCGCCGCCATAAATTTGATTTGGTCGATTTACCGGTAAACGAAATTACCCTGCAATATATGGAATATATTAACCTAATGCAGGAATTAAATTTTGAGTTGGCGGCAGAATATCTGGTGATGGCCGCCATGCTAGCTGAGATTAAATCCCGCTTGTTATTGCCTCAGTTAAGCAGTGCGGATGCGGAAGAGTTAGATCCCCGAGCAGAGTTAGTGCGGCGCTTGCAAGAGTATGAAGTCTTTAAACAAGCGGCAACCGATTTAGACGCGCTGCCAAGGCAAGAGCGGGATTTTTTTCCGGCTAAAGCCAGTTTAGCGGATAATTTTAGCCCACTACTCATTTTCCCTGAGGTAGAATTTGACGAGTTGATCGCGGCACTCAAAGATATTGTAAAACGCGCCAACGCCTTGCAGCATCATCATATTAAACGTGAACATTTATCTACCCGTGAGCGCATGAGCAGAATTCTTGACTTATTGCAGCAGCGTCAGGGGTATCTGGAGTTTGCCGAATGCTTTGAGCTAAGCGAAGGACGGGAAGGTGTGGTGGTAAGCTTTTTAGCCATATTAGAGTTAACCAAAGAGAAACTGGTGGAGTTGACGCAAGTGGCTCCTTACGCACAAATCCATGTCAAATTAGCAATGAATGAGGCATAATGGCGCGCAAAATAAACGATGTGCAATTACTGCAGCTATTAGAAGCGGCCATTTTTGCGGCCGATAAACCCCTCAGCCGTACCGAGCTACAGGCCACAGTATTAGATGATTTCGCGGTAAGTAGCCGTAAACTCACCCAAATATTGCAGCAATTACAGCAAGATTACAGTGCGCGCGGTATTCAGTTGTTAGAAACGGCCAGTGGTTATCGTTTTCATACCCGACCGGAATTTAGTGATGCCTTAGCCAAACTTTGGCCAGAGCGTTCGCCACGTTATTCCCGTGCGGTATTAGAAACCTTAGTATTAATTGCCTATCGGCAGCCGATCACCCGCGGCGAAATTGAAGAAGTTCGCGGTGTCTCGGTTAGTACGCAAATTATTCGTACCCTTACCGAGCGCGGCTGGGTAAAGGTCGTAGGGTATAAAGAAGTACCGGGACGGCCAGGGCTCTATGCGACTACTGCCGCCTTTTTAGATTATTTTGGGTTACCCCATTTAACTGCGTTGCCGCCACTCACTGAGTTTCAAGCTATTCTCAGTGAGAACGTTGAGCAACACGTATCCACCGTCGAGATGACAGGAGAGCTCCATTAATGAGTGAAAAATTACAGAAAGTATTGGCCCGTGCTGGCGTAGGTTCGCGCCGCGAAATGGAAGAGTGGATCAGCCGTGGCCGGGTTACCGTCGATGGTAAACCTGCCGTGCTGGGTGATCGGGTTGATACTACCCAGGCTATTCGGGTTGATGGGCATCCGGTGCTGGTAGCCAGCGAAGAGCAGCATATTTGCCGGGTACTGGCTTACCACAAACCGGAAGGCGAGATTTGTTCGCGTACCGATCCAGAAGGTCGGCCAACGGTGTTTGCGCGTTTACCCAAAATACGCGGCGCGCGCTGGATTGCGATTGGCCGCTTAGATATTAATACCTCTGGCTTGCTGCTATTCACCACTGATGGTGAGCTGGCTAACCGTTTAATGCATCCTAAGTTTGAAGTTGAGCGTGAGTATGCGGTGCGGGTGTTTGGCGAAATTAATGATGCGATGATTCAGCGCTTGCGCACCGGTGTCGAATTAGAAGACGGCAAAGCCAACTTTAAGAAAATTAAAGCCCTGCCAGGCGAAGGGATCAACCGTTGGTTCCATGTAGTGCTAACTGAAGGTCGTAACCGCGAAGTCCGCCGCATGTGGGAATCGCAGGGCGCAGTAGTGAGCCGGCTTATTCGGGTGCGCTATGGCGATTTGCTGTTACCAAAACACTTACCTGCTGGCGGCTATGCCGAGTATCCGCTGGATGAAGTGAATTATTTGCGTAAATTGGTGCATTTAGGTGCAGAAAATGAAACCTTAGTTAAGGCGGAAGATCGCACCGAGCGTCGTCGTCGCATGGCCAGTATGAAGCGTGCGGTGCGCAAGCATCAAATCGCCGAGAAAACCCCGGGCAAAGCGGAAGGCAAAGCCACTAAAACTGAGCGGCCTGTTAAATCGGAGAAGCGGCCTGCAGCCTCTGATAACAAACCCAGCAACAATGGTACTAAGCCAGCGCGTAAGCCGGGTCACAAACCAAAACAGCCGACGCGTAATCGCGGTTAAGGTAAGCTGATAACAGTAAATAGCAGCTGTAGCGTAATGCAGCTGCTACTTTGTTTGGTTGTAGTGCCATAAAGATGCCAAGCAACGTTTTCACTTTTAACGCAAAAACGCAGCAATGCTTCGTTCTAGTGCTTCTCGCTCAATATCGTAAGTAATAAATACCAGCTTACTTTTTCGATCGGCATCTGGCCATTCAGGTAAAAATGCAGACTGATGGAAAATATGCTGTACCCCATGGATCACCATTGGGCCAGGAAACCCTGCTAAATTAATAATACCTTTAATTCTGAGCATATTAGCCCCCATCATCTGCATCATACTCGTTAACCATCCCTCTAAGCGGCCATGCTGCAAGGGGGTATCAAAAGTAAAACAGTACGCTTTAATATGCGTATTGTGGCGATTTACATCGTTTTGACTACTCAGATCCGAGCTTAAATTGTCCAGGAAAGGGTTTGCTGCCATCGCAGTTGCATGGTCTAACGGCGCAAATGAGGCCAGGTTTAACCATTGATTGAGCGGTGTGGCACTCTGGACGGGTTCGATATGATCTAAACTGAGTATAGCGTTCGGATCAAGCTGACCAGCTTGAGGCTGCGCAATGGTTGCAGCGGGATTTAACTGTTGCAAGCGTTGGGTTAATGCGGCAACTTGGTGAGGCTGTGCCGTAGCAAAATCGGTTTTAGTGATAAGTAATAAATCGGCAACTGCTACCTGTTTTTGTGACTCGGGATGGCGATCAAGGGTTGCTTCGGCATGAAGAATATCGACGGTGGTGATCACGCCTTGCAGCCGAAACATGGCATTGAGCTTGTTATCGGTGATAAGCGTGTGAACTATTGGCGCTGGCTCGGCCAGGCCAGTAGTTTCAATAATAACCCTATCGAACTGACGCTGCCCATGGCGCGAGAAACGCCAATGGATATCGCGCAATGTCTTGGCTAAATCGCCACGAATAGTACAACACAAACAGCCACTGCCTAATTCGACAATGACATCTTCGTTGGTATGGCTTACCAACAAATGATCCAAACTGACACTACCAAATTCATTAATAATCACCAAAGTACGCGCCATCTCTGGTTGTTTAACTAAATAGTTAAGTAAGGTTGTTTTGCCACTACCTAAAAAACCCGTGAGTAAATAGACAGGAAGCCGATTGGCATTAACTTGAGACTGCAACGAATGCTACCTAATGTTGAGAACTAACTCTGTTATATAGTAACATCTAGTTTGGTAGCTTGACAGTTGCTGCGGCATAAAAGGAGGGAGCAGGGATGGTGCCTGCGTCCTAAACTTTGCTAGGGGCAGCATTGATATAGTATGGTAACAAGAGTTAGGAAATAGTGTTTTAGAAAAATCGCTCTTACTGCTTTTACACAGTTAATTTGTGTATTGGAGATACAATGCGCCCGCTTGTTCTCGCGATAGCCTTTATTATCGGCTGTTTTCCTGCCTATAGTTGTACCTTTCGCTTTGGTAATGAAATCAGTTTTCGGCCTTTTATCGAGTTGCAAGACAACAATTGGCAAGGCTTAACGGTTGAGCTGTTACAAATGTTGGTGCAGGATGTTGGATGCGCATTAGAGTTTATTCCAAGCCCGTGGTTACGTTCGTTAAGGCTGATTGAACAGGGTGAGTTAGATGTGTTGACTCATCTTACCTACAATCATGAACGTGCAGCTCGTTTTGCTTTTATTGGGCCGCATCATTTAGAAAGTATTTATTTGGTAGCTGTAGCTGATGCCTTTCCTGGGGTATCGAGTATTGGACAATTGAGCAGCAAAGGGGCCGGCTTTATTGCCTTGTTGAATGGTGCCTATTATGGCCAAGAACTCGACGCCATGATGAAGCACAAGCGCACGCAGGAGTTTTTTATTGCTATTGTGAGTAATCAAGACAAGCTGTTGTTGCTTGCCAATGGCAGAGTGCAGGGGGGTAATGGATAATATTACCGCGCAGAGCACGATATCAGCTTACCACTACCAAAACCGACACTGTAAAAAGTGCTAAACTTACCTCAAACCAAGCTAAATCGGAGAGCCTGACAAAATACTAACTAAGTTTTCTGACTAATTACGTACCTTGTGGCTGGTTTGCGGAATCAGTTCTGCTTTTTTCGCGCGGTCTCAAGCAGAGATTTTTGGTAATTTGACTGCGCTATATGTTTAGGTCCCTCTAACTTCATCTTTTTGTTTTAGCAAATAATTTTTTAAAGGTAACTCAGTGGCAGCATTATTTTTTTCAAGTGTGTAATTTTTATTGGAAAGGTAAGGTCAATGACTCTATCTCTTTGAACTTAACGGACCTTACTTTTACGGATAAGTTTGTAAAGTAGCTCGGGCGATAGGCGGCTGACCAAAGCGGCGAGCTTTTCTTTAAAGCCTCCAATCACAATATAGCTTTGGCCTGCTTTCAGGGCTTTTAAACTAGCTGTGGCAAATTGCTCTGCCGTCATAGCTTTAGCTTGGGCATCATCCATCTTACCTAGTGCTTCGCCATTGCCGGTTAAGGCGTTCATCGAAACGGCTGTTTTTACAAAACCAGGAAAGATAACGGACACTCGGATACCCTGCTCAAACAGCTCAGCTCTGGCGCTATTGGCCCATAAATGTAACGCTGCTTTGGCTGCTGAATAACTGCCACGATATTGGGTGCCTACAAGCCCTGCGACACTAGAGACAAACACCAATTGCCCGCTTTTTTGCTGCAACATCACCGATAGAACCCGGCGGCTCAGCGCCACTTGCGCAAAATAGTCAATTTCCATAATTTTACGATCGGTTTCGCCGGTGGTATCCATCACCAAAGCGCGTTGACTAATACCGGCATTGTTAATAAGCCAGTCTAGTTTGCCATACCGTTCAAGTAGGGCTGCTAGGGCCTGTTGCTGGGCTTGTTCATCACAAATATTTAGGGGTAAGACAAGGTGTTTTTCAGGATCAGGCAAGGTCAAACGCACCCGCTCTAGCTGGTCGGCACGCCTGGCGCTTAACACCACTGAGGCGCCTTCTTTAGCAAAAGCGCATGCCAGTGCCTCACCAATGCCACCTGATGCCCCCGTTATCCAAACAATTTTATCTTTTAGCGTTTTTGTCATTGTTCTAGCCGTCTACAGATAAAGAGGTCTGATGGTAGAGTATGCAGCCCGCTGTTGTCAAAGCAGTATTTATCCACACAACTCCGGTACCGGCCAGAGCTCGGACCTCCGGCCGGTACCGGAGTTGTGTGGATAAGTTAGAGTTCTTCACGGATATAGCGGATGCGCTCGTCTTCGTATACCTGGTAGATGTTTTGCAATAATGCTTTTAAATCATCCGATTGTTCACCCATGCGGATACTCATAATCACTGGCGACACCGCGCGTTGCTCGTCCAGATCCAAATAGCTGACGTCCTGGCGGATAAAGGCATGCATACTGCTGGGTACTATCGTCAGGCCTTCACCGGCGGCGACTAAACCGATAGCAATTTGCAGCTCCCGCACTTCAATCACCTTATTCGGCGTTAAGCCGCGATCATAAAACAGCGCCAGGATCTGATCGGCAAAGCTCGGTCGTGGCTGCTTTGGGAACACCAAGAGCGGCTGATCAATCAGATCACGCAGCGTCAGCTTCTGGCCTTTTTTGGCCAGTGCATGCGAGGAAGGTAGCGCCACCATTAGCGGCTCTTCGCGCAGCAAAATACGCCGGATACTGGGATCCTCGACCCTTAAGCGACCAAAACCAACATCAATTTTGCCGGCTTTTAGCGCTTCAATCTGCTCTGAGGTGGTCATTTCGTGCAGGGTGAGCTCCACGTTGGCATGTTGCTCGCGAAACTGGCGGATAATCCGCGGCAGCAAGCCATACAGTGTAGTGGCAACAAAACCAATCGATAAACTGCGCTCTATTTTGCCGACCCGCTGCGTCATGGTTTTGATCTCAGCGCTTTTGGCCAGCAAGCGTTTGGCATGGGTATACAAAAATTTACCGGCTTCGGTCAGCTGTAATGGCCGGCTGCTACGCTCAAACAAACTCACACCAAGTTCATCTTCTAATTGCTGAATTTGCCGGCTAAGTGGCGGCTGGGCAATAAAAAGTCGCTCCGCCGCGCGGGTAAAATTCTGCTCTTCTGCTACAGCGACAAAATATCGTAAATGCCGAATTTCCATCATGTATACCTTTTTGGTATGGAGTTGATACCAACATAGTGTTGGAACTGCGATTAACGCCGAAGTATTGTCCGGTTATCCGATTTAACTATACCGAAACGATATGATCAAGGCGATTGAAACAATTCTGATAGATATCCCGACCATCCGACCGCACAAGTTGTCGGTGGCGACGATGAGCACCCAGACTCTGGTACTGGTGCAAATCCAAACTGACGACGGTTACAGCGGCTGGGGCGAAGCGACCACCATTGGCGGCCTGAAATATGGCGACGAAAGCCCGGAAAGCGTAGCGGTGAATATTCGCGAGCATATCGCGCCCTTATTGCTTGCACAAGATGAGCGTCAGGTCGGCGCCCTGATGTACCGCCTGCGCAAAAATATCCGCGGCAACCGCTTTGCCAAATGCGCGTTGGAAACTGCCTTACTGGATATCCAGGCGCAGCGCCTTGGCGTGCCAATGAGCGAGCTTTTAGGTGGCCGCCTGCGTGACAGCGTACCGGTACTTTGGACCCTGGCCAGTGGTGATACCGCCAAAGATATCGACGAAGCGCAGATGATGATCGATTTGCGCCGCCATAACAGCTTCAAACTGAAAATCGGTTTAAACAGCATTCAGCACGACGTGAATCATGTGTTGGCGATTAAAAAAGCGCTGGGTAACGACGTCAGTATCCGCGTTGACGTCAATCAGGCCTGGTCGGAACTACAAGCCACCACTGCCATTCAGCAGTTACAGGATGGCGGTATCGATTTAATTGAACAGCCATTAAAAGCCGAAAACCGCGCCGGTATGGCGCGGCTGGCTGAGCGCTTTAGCGTTGCCATAATGGCCGACGAAACCTTAAACGGCCCGCAGGATGCGTGGGAAGTCGCCCGCCTGAACGCCGCTGATGTGTTTGCAGTAAAAATTGCCCAGTCCGGCGGCCTGATCCAGGCCAAAGAGCTTAGCACCATCGCCCGCTTAGCTGGCATCAGCCTGTACGGCGGCACCATGCTGGAAGGCGCTGTTGGCACTATGGCCTCAGCCCAGCTATTTGCCACCTTCGATGAACTGGAATTTGGTAGCGAACTGTTCGGCCCCTTGTTGCTGAAGCAAGACATTCTGGCCGAACCACTGCAATACCGTGATTTTGCGCTGCAACTGCCGACCACACCAGGTCTGGGGCTGGCGCTGGATCTTGACAAAATTGCCGCCTGGCGTCGCCCGGCTTAAGGAGCTTTAGCATGTTATTTCAGGTACGGATGGATGTAAGCATCCCCGCCCATTTAAGCGAAACCGAGGTCAACGACCTTAAAAGCCGTGAAAAAGCGCTGGCGCAGCAACTGCAGCAAAGTGGCAAATGGCGCCATCTGTGGCGCATTGCCGGCCAGTATGCCAACACCAGTATTTTTGATGTAGCCAGTAACGAAGAATTGCACAACCTGCTGCTGTCGTTGCCGCTGTATCCCTTTATGCAGATTGAGGTCACGCCGCTGTGCCGGCATCCGTCCTCGATCCATGACGACGACCGTTAAACCACGCTCTCACTAATAATTTGATACCGACAGGGGACAACACCATGACACATAACGAAATCGACCAGTTAGTAAAAGGCTTTATCATTGACGCCGCCCAATCTGCAGCGAACCCGCGGGTACAGCAAATTGTGCTGCGCTTGGTAAGCGACTTATTCAAAGCGATTGAAGATTTGGATCTTAGCGCCAGCGAAGTCTGGAAAGGCTTAGAGTTTCTGCAAGAAGCCGGCGGCCGCATGGAGCTGGGTTTAATTGCTCCGGGGATCGGCTTAGATCGCTTCCTCGATATCCGCTTTGACGAAGCCGAAGCTAAGCTTGGCATCACCGGCGGTACACCGCGCACTATCGAAGGCCCGCTCTATGTGGCCGGTGCGCCTGTTGCCAAAGGCTTTGCGCGACTGGATGACGGTACTGAATCTGAACAAGGCAAAGTGCTGTTTATGCAAGGCACTGTATATGGCGCTGACGGTAAGCCGCTGCCCAATAGTCAGGTCGAAGTGTGGCATGCCAACCTGCTTGGTAACTACTCATTCTTTGATAAGTCGCAGTCTGATTTTAACCTGCGCCGCACCATCATTACTGACGACAACGGCCGTTATCAGTTCCAGAGCATCGTGCCAAAAGGCTACGGCTGTCCGCCAGATGGTAGCACCGCCAAATTACTGGGCTTATTAGGCCGTCACGGTCAGCGCCCGGCACACATCCACTTCTTTGTGACGGCAGATGGTCATCGCAAACTGACTACGCAAATCAATATCGACGGTGACGAATACCTGTGGGATGACTTTGCCTTTGCCAGCCGCGAAGGCCTGGTACCGCCGGTAGTTGAGGTTAGCGATCCGGCTGTTTTGGCCAAACATGGTGTTAGCAAACCGTTCGCCTCGATTGATTTTGACTTCCATTTAAATGCGGAAGTGGCGGCGGCGCCTACGACTGAAGTCGAGCGGCGTCGCGCCCAGGCCTAAGTTCATTCCAGCTTAATCCTGAGCTTGCTCTGAGTTGTAACGGAGTTCCCTTGGCGCAGCAGTTGGGTAAACCATAGTACAGACTGCTGCGCTTTTTTTCAGGATATCAGTAACTGATTTTGAGGTAAGACACCATGTATATCATCGATCCGGACCGGCCGCTGAACGAGCGCACCCTGAACGACTTTTTAGTTGAAGATCACGACAAAGGCGACCACCGCCTGCACCGCAGCGCCTTTACCGACCAGCGCTTATTTGAGCTGGAAATGAAATATATCTTCGAAGGTAACTGGATTTACCTGGCGCATGAAAGCCAGATCCCAGATACCAATGACTACTACACTACCTATATTGGCCGTCAGCCAATCTTTATTGCCCGCAACCGCGCCGGCGAGCTGAATGCCTTTATCAACGCCTGCAGCCACCGTGGCGCTCAGCTGTGCCGGCATAAAAAAGGCAACAAAGCCACCTTTACCTGTCCGTTCCACGGCTGGACCTTTAATAACAGCGGTAAGTTGTTAAAAGTCAAAGATCCGCTTGATGCCGGCTATTCGGAGTGCTTTAACAAAGAAGGCTCGCACGACCTGAAAAAAGTCGCACGCTTTGAAAGCTACCGCGGCTTTTTATTCGGCAGTCTGAACCCGGACGTCGCCCCGCTGACTGAGTTCCTGGGTGAAGCGGCGAAAATCATCGATATGATTGTTGATCAATCAGCCGATGGCTTAGAAGTGCTGCGCGGCTCCTCTACCTATACCTTTGACGGCAACTGGAAACTGCAGGCCGAGAATGGCGCCGACGGTTACCACGTTTCCGCCGTGCACTGGAACTATGCGGCGACCACCAACCGCCGCAAAGAAGAAGCCGCCAAGCGTGAAGATAATATCAAGGCGATGGATGCCGGTCGTTGGGGCCAGCAGGGCGGTGGCTTCTATGCCTTTGAACAGGGCCACATGTTGCTGTGGACCAACTGGGCGAACCCGGAAGATCGGCCGAATTTCCCGCGTTATCAGGAATTTGCCGACAAGTTTGGTCAGCCCACTGCTGACTGGATGATCCAGCGCTCGCGCAACCTGTGTCTTTATCCGAACGTCTATCTAATGGATCAGTTCGGCAGCCAAATCCGTCTGTTACGGCCACTAAGCGTGGATAAAACCGAAGTCACCATTTATTGCATCGCACCGAAAGGTGAAGCGCCAGAGGCCCGTGCCCGCCGCATTCGTCAGTACGAAGATTTCTTTAATGTCAGTGGCATGGCCACCCCGGACGATTTGGAAGAATTCCGCGCCTGTCAGCAGGGTTATGCCGGTAAGGTGATGGAGTGGAATGATATGTGTCGGGGTGCCACGCACTGGATCCAGGGCGCGGATCAGGCCGCACAGGAAATTGGTTTAAAGCCGGTGATGAGTGGCCTGAAAACCGAAGATGAAGGCTTATACACCGTGCAGCACAGCTACTGGTTAAAAGTAATGCAAGACGCTCTGGCCAAAGAAGGAGGCAAAGTATGAATAAGCTGAGTAATAGCGCGGTTGATTATCAGCAACTTTGCGCCTTTTTATACCGCGAAGCCCGGTTACTGGACGATGAACAGTGGGACGACTGGCTGCAATGTTATCACGACGACGCCCAGTTCTGGATGCCATCCTGGGATGACGATGACAAGTTGGTCACCGATCCGCAAACTGAGATTTCGCTGATTTATTACCCGAATCGCGCCGGGTTGGAAGACCGGGTGTTCCGGATCAAAACCGAACGTTCCAGCGCTACCATGCCGGATACCCGCACCAGCCATAACCTGAGCAATATCGAAGTGGTAGCGCAGCAGGGCGATTTAGTCACGGTGCGTTTTAACTGGCATACCCTGAGCCATCGTTACAAAACCACGTTCAGCCATTTCGGTATGTCGCGCTATGTCATCGATGTCAGTGGCGATAGCCCGAAGATCCGCGACAAGTATGTGGTGCTGAAAAACGATTATATCCATCAGGTTATTGATATTTATCATATTTAATGCCGGGGAGCCTGCTATGACCTTTCGTATTGCCTTACAGTTTGAAGACGGTGTCACCCGCTTTATCGACTGCAAAGACGGTGAGCTGTTATCCGATGCCGCTTACCGCCAGAAAATTAATATTCCGCTGGACTGCCGTGACGGCGCCTGCGGTACCTGCCGCGGCTTTTGTGAGTCGGGCAAGTACGAGATGCCGCCCGAGCTGTATATCGAAGATGCGCTAACCCCAGAAGAAGCCGCACAAGGCTATATTCTGGGCTGTCAGATGCGGCCCAAGTCTGATTGCGTGGTGCAAATTCCGGCTTCGTCGACCAGCTGTAAAACCGGCATGGCCGAGTTTGCCGGCACCCTGACGGCGCTGAGCCAGCCGAGCGATTCCACCATTTGCTTTACTATCGCGCCAGAGCAACCGGCTGCGCTAAGTTTTCTGGCCGGGCAATACGTTAAGGTCGCCGTACCGGGCACTCAGGATAGCCGTGCCTATTCCTTTAGTTCCGGCCCGGGTCAGGACAGCGTCAGCTTTATCGTACGCAATGTCCCGGGCGGTCTGATGAGCAGCTTTTTAACTCAAGGCGCCAAAGTCGGCCAGGCGATGAGTTTTAGCGGCCCCTATGGCAGCTTTTACCTGCGTCCGGTACAACGGCCGGTATTAATGCTGGCCGGTGGTACCGGTATTGCGCCCTTTATGGCGATGCTGGATGTGTTAGCGCAAACCGGCAGTGCTTATCCGGTGAATCTGGTGTTTGGTGTAACGCATGATCAGGATTTAGTTGAGCTGGACAAACTGGCTGCTTTTAAAGCGCAACACAGCTGGTTTGACTATCGCACTGTGGTGGCCAGCGAGGCCAGTCAGCATCCGCGCAAGGGCTATGTTACGGCGCATATTGACGAGGCGTGGCTGAATCAGGGCGATGTCGATATTTATCTGTGTGGTCCGGTGGCGATGGTGGATGCAGTCCGTAACTGGCTGAATACCGCACAAATTACCCCGGTAAGTTTCCACTACGAGAAATTCTCAGCCAGTGTCGGAGCCTAAGATGAACGCACGCTTTGTCAATAAAGTGGTACTGGTTACCGGCGCAGCTCAGGGCATCGGCCGCGGTGTCGCCGAAGCGCTGGCACAGGAAGCCGCCAAGCTGGTATTGGTTGACCGCGCCAGCTTTTTGCCGGAGGTGGCCGCGGAAATTAAAGCCGCAACCGGCCTGGCTGACAGCGATATTCTGACCGTGGAAGCTGATCTGGAAAGCTGGAGCGGCGCCGAGCAGATGGTGCAGGCGGCGCTGACACAGTTTGGCCGCATTGATGTGCTGATTAATAACGTCGGCGGCACCATCTGGGCTAAGCCATATCAGCACTATCAGCCGGATGAAATTGAAGCTGAAATCCGTCGCTCCTTAATGCCGACGCTGTGGAGCTGCCGTGCCGTATTGCCAGCGATGCTGGCGCAGCAAGCCGGCGCCATTGTCAATGTGTCTTCGATTGCCACCTGCGGTATTAACCGCATCCCTTATTCGGCTGCCAAAGGCGGTGTTAATGCCTTAACCGCCAGTCTGGCGTTTGAGCATGCTGCTGATGGCATTCGGGTCAATGCGGTCGCCACTGGCGGCACTGAAGCGCCACCACGCAAAGTGCCGCGCAACCCGAAGCCACTGAGTGCCGACGAGCAGGTCTGGTATCAGCAAATTGTCGATCAGACCATCGAATCGAGCCTGATGAAGCGCTACGGCAGCATTAACGAGCAGGTACAGGCGATTTTGTTTCTGGCCTCTGATCAGGCCTCTTACATTACCGGCACTGTCTTGCCGGTAGGTGGCGGCGATCAGGGCTAAGCGGCAAACAGGGCGAACCAGCGCCGTTAACTCTTTAACTTAAGCTTTGCCAGTTGCTGGCACAGCGAAGCAGGTGAACAGATGATAGATAAAACTGTGGCGACCGCCGCTGACGCGGTGGCGCAAATTTACGATGGCGCAACGGTGATGATTGGCGGCTTTGGTAGCGCCGGCCAGCCGGCTGAGCTGATTGATGCCTTAATCGCTCAGGGGGCGCGCGAGCTGACCATTGTTAATAACAACGCCGGTAACGGCGACACCGGGCTGGCGGCGCTGTTAAAAGCCCGCCGGGTGAAAAAGATGATCTGCTCTTTCCCACGCCAGTCCGACTCTTACGAGTTCGATGCGCTGTACCGTGCCGGTGAAATTGAACTGGAACTGGTGCCACAAGGCAACCTGGCTTGCCGAATTCAGGCCGCAGGTTCAGGCCTTGGCGCCGTCTTTACTCCTACTGGTTATGGCACCTTGCTGGCGGAAGGTAAAGAAACCCGAGAAATCAATGGTAAACACTATGTGCTGGAATACCCGATCAGCGCCGACTTTGCGCTGATTAAAGCGCAGCATGGCGATCGCTGGGGCAATTTGGTGTACCGCAAAACCGCACGTAACTTCGGCCCTATTATGGCCGCCGCGGCTAAGGTCACTATTGCGCAGGTTAGCGAAATTGTCCCGCTGGGCGCGCTGGATCCGGAGCAGGTAGTGACACCGGGTATTTTTGTTCAACAACTGGTTGCAGTATAAGGAGCCGCGTCATGATGTATCAGCCATTAAACCGCGATCAACTGGCGGCGCGGGTTGCCCGCGATATTCCGGAAGGTAGCTATGTCAACCTGGGTATCGGCTTACCAACGCGAATTGCCAACTTTCTCGATCCGGAAAAAGAAATCTTTTTACACAGCGAAAACGGCCTGCTGGGCATGGGCCCGGCACCGGCGCCGGGCGAGGAAGATCCGGAGTTGATTAACGCCGGCAAGGAGTTTGTTACCTTGCTAACCGGCGGTTGTTATTTCCATCATGGCGATTCCTTTACCATGATGCGCGGCGGCCATATCGATATCTGCGTACTCGGTGCCTTTCAAATCGCTGCCAATGGCGATCTGGCCAACTGGCATACCGGTGCCGCTGATGCCATTCCGGCGGTTGGCGGGGCGATGGATTTAGCCGTGGGTGCCCGCAAGGTCTTTGTGACGACCGATCATGTCACCAAAAAAGGCGAGCCAAAGATTGTTGAGCGCTGTAGCTATCCGTTAACGGGTGTTGGCTGTGTCGCTCGCATTTACACCGATCTGGCGGTGATTGATGTGACACCACAGGGCCTGCTGGTACAGGAAATGGTACCGGGTATTAGCCGCGAGCAGTTGCAGGCGATGACTGGCGCAGCGCTGCAATTTTCTGCTAACTGTCAGTAAGGCTGAGGAGCTAATAATGAGTGAAGTCTATATTTGTGATGCCATCCGGACGCCCTTTGGCCGTTTTGGTGGCGCCTTAGCTGCCGTACGCGCTGATGATTTGGCCGCGGTCCCGATTAAAGCCTTAATGGCCCGCCAGCCGCAGGTCAACTGGCAGGCAGTGGATGATGTGGTCTATGGCTGCGCCAATCAGGCCGGTGAAGATAACCGCAACGTAGCGCGAATGGCAGCCTTACTGGCCGGTTTGCCGGTCGAGGTGCCGGGTACTACAGTTAACCGGCTGTGCGGCTCCAGTCTGGATGCCATTGCTATTGCGGCCCGCGCTATTAAAAGTGGCGAGCAGCAATTATTGATTGCCGGCGGCGTAGAGAGTATGTCGCGGGCGCCCTTTGTGATGGGTAAAGCCGACAGCGCGTTTTCGCGCAATCAAAAAATTGAAGACACCACCATCGGCTGGCGCTTTATTAACCCGCTAATGGCAGAGCTGCATGGTGTCGATGCAATGCCCGCCACAGCCGAAAATGTCGCCGAAGATTTTAATATCAACCGCGCCGATCAGGATGCTTTTGCACTGCGCAGCCAACAGCGCGCCGCTGCTGCCCAACAGGCCGGTATTCTGGCGGCAGAAATTACGCCGGTATTGATCCCACAGCGTAAAGGCGAGCCGTTAGTCATAAACGAAGATGAACACCTACGCCCGGACACCACCTTAGCCGCCCTGCAAAAACTAAAGCCAGTGGTTAAAGCTGACGGTACAGTGACCGCCGGTAATGCCTCGGGTGTTAATGACGGCGCCTGTGCGCTGTTACTGGCCTCGGCAGAGGCAGTAAAAGCGCAGCAACTGACGCCGCGTGCCCGCATTTTAGGTACCGCCGTTGCGGGTGTCGCGCCGCGGATTATGGGCTTTGGCCCGGCACCTGCGGTGAAGAAAGTGCTGGCATTAACCGGGCTTAATTTGGCGCAAATGGATGTCATTGAACTAAACGAAGCCTTCGCGGCGCAGGCACTGGCAGTCACCCGCGACCTGGGTTTGGCTGATGACGAAGCCAGAGTCAACCCTAATGGCGGCGCTATCGCGCTCGGTCATCCACTCGGCGCATCCGGCGCGCGGCTGGTCATCAGCGCTTTACAGCAGCTGGAACGTAGCGGTGGTCTTTATGGTTTATGCACCATGTGTATCGGCGTCGGTCAGGGCATTGCCATGATTATCGAACGGCTGGAGGCGACAGATGTTCGTTAAAACCGACGATAAGGTCCAGCTGTACTACCAAACCGCAGGCGATCAGGCTAACCCGGCGCTGTTGTTATCCAACTCGCTGGGTACCCGCTGGCAAATGTGGCAGCCACAAATCGATGCCCTGACCAAATACTTTTATCTGATTAGCTATGACAGCCGCGGTCATGGCGAGTCGGATAAACCCGCCGGCCCCTATAGCCTGACGCGGCTGGGGCAGGACGCACTTTGCGTATTGGGCGCACTCGGCATTAAAAAGGCGCATTTTTGCGGCATTTCAATGGGTGGCTTAACCGGGCTATGGTTGGCGATCTATGCGCCGGAGCGTTTTATGCGGATTGCGGTAGCCAATACTGCGGCGAAAATCGGCAGCGCCGAGGGCTGGCAGAGCAGGGCAGCTACAGTGCGCGAGCAAGGCCTGATTGAGCTTGCAAAATCAGCACCACAGCGCTGGTTTACCCCGGGCTTTATTCGCAAGCATGCCGCCTTAGTTGAGCAGTTAACGGATACCTTAGCTGAGCAAGATAAGGAGGGTTATGCCGCCTGCTGCGATGCCCTGGCCGAGGCAGATTTACGCGCGGATCTGTCACGGATCCAGTTGCCGTTGTTAGTTATCGCCGGTAGCGCCGATCCGGTAACCACAGTGGCAGACGCCGAGGCGATTGTACAGGCTTGCCCCAGTGCCAGCCTGGTATCGTTAAAAGCCTCGCATATCTCCAATCTGGAACAACCCGCAGCCTTTAACCGGGCGCTAAGTCAGTTTTTGCGGGGCTAGTATCCAGCAGCAGGATAAGTGCATCCGGCGGCTAAACGCGCCGTACAACTTTCCTGGGGCACGCCGTGAACCCATCCCTGTAGGGTTACAAACTTCATCCTGAAGTTTGCCCTGGCCCGAAGGGTAAACTTCAGGATGAAGTTTATAACCCCCAGGGATGTATTTACGGCGTCTTTGCGTGCAATATCGGCTGTAAGCAGCCTGGCGGTTCGACTAAGCCAAACTAATCGAAGCCGAAAATGAGAATTACCGCCGGATGCTCCAGTCTCGGGGCAAAATCATGCGAGTCTACAAATTTATCTCTTTCTCGCTAAATCCCGAGCTGAAACCCTAAAATCCCGCCTGTTTTTCAAGCATATCCAAATCCGAATAGCAATAGTTTTCCATACTTTCTCGGTATAGTGACATACTGATTCGGTGTTGGATTATCACGCTATAAGCAGCGTATCTTCTGGGTAATGGTGAAAAATACACCATACCGATAGGGTTGCCTCGCCAGCCTATCCATCAACAGGAAGATAGAGAGAACACCGCAATGCCAAACACAACAATACACCCTGCCGGCAGTAACCGGCCCGACAACAGGCTCGATGTCAACCAAACCATCGACAACGCCCGCTTTAACCGCTTTCACTGGCGGGTACTGCTACTCTGTGCACTGATTATTATCTTCGACGGCTACGATCTGGTGATATACGGTGTCGTGCTGCCGGTACTGATGCAGGAATGGCAACTTACCCCAATGCAAGCCGGTGCCCTTGGCAGCTACGCATTGTTTGGCATGATGTTCGGCGCACTGTTTTTTGGTCCGCTGGCCGACAAAATTGGCCGCAAAAAAGCCATCGCCATCTGTGTGGTGCTATTTAGCGGCTTTACCTTTTTAAACGGCTTTGCCCGTGATGTGACTGAATTCGCCATTTGCCGCTTTATTGCTGGTTTAGGTATTGGCGGCGTGATGCCCAATGTGGTGGCGCTGATGAACGAATATGCGCCGAAGAAAATCCGCAGCACTCTGGTTGCTATTATGTTTAGCGGCTATTCGGTTGGTGGTATGTTGTCGGCTGGCCTCGGCATTTGGCTTTTGCCCAACTTTGGCTGGGAAGTTATGTTCTATCTTGCCGGCATTCCGCTGTTATTACTGCCGTTGATTATGCTGTTACTGCCTGAGTCGGTTGGCTTTTTAATTAAACGCGGCCGTCATAGCGAAGCGCGGCAAATGCTGCAAAAGGTAGAGCCGGCGTTGTCATTAACCACGCAATCCGAATTGCTTTTGGCCGACAATAAACCTGCTGGTAAACCGGTTAAAGAGCTATTTACCGACGGTCGTGCGCTGGGCACCCTGATGCTGTGGCTGGCGTTTTTCTGCTGCTTGCTGATGGTGTATGCGCTGGGTTCCTGGTTACCGAAGTTAATGGCTAATGCCGGCTATAGTCTGGGCTCCAGTTTAGCCTTCCTGCTGGTACTGAATTTTGGTGCCATCTTTGGTGCGGTCGGTGGCGGTGTACTGGGTGATAAACTAAATCTACCCAAGGTATTGGCGGTGTTTTTTGCTATTGCCGCGGTGTCTATTACCTTACTTGGCTTTAAACCACCGATGGTTGTGCTGTATTCACTGATTGCCATTGCCGGCGCCACCACCATTGGCAGTCAGATCCTGCTGTATGCCTGTGCCGCACAGTTCTATAACCTGAATATCCGTTCCACCGGTCTTGGCTGGGCGTCGGGAATTGGCCGTAACGGCGCCATAGTGGGTCCCTTGCTGGGCGGGTCTTTGCTGGCGATTAGCCTGCCATTGCAACTGAACTTTATGGCCTTTGCCGTACCCGGCGTGATTGCATCTGTGGCGATGTCGGTGTTTGTATTAAGCCAGCGCAGGGGCAAGGCAGCACCGGCTTTTGTCTTACAAAAACAACGGGTATAAGCAATGCGAACTCTACTGCGGGATAGCTCAGTATCAGCGTTGGTGGCCGGCTTAATTGCGACCTTGATTTCCTATGCCGGCCCTTTGTTGATTATTTTTCAGGTTGCCGCTGTGGCGGAGTTACCCGCAGCCCTGCTGAGCTCTTGGATCTGGGCCATCTCGATTGGCAGTGGTGTACTGGGCATTGCCCTCAGTTATTACTACAAGGTGCCGGTGATTATCGCCTGGTCGGCGCCCGGCTCAGCGCTGCTATTAACACTGTTACCGGGATTAAGTTATGCCGAAGCCGTTGGCGCTTATCTGATGACCGCGTTGTTGCTACTGCTGCTGGGGCTAACCGGTGCCTTTGACCGGCTGCTAAAGCTGTTACCGCCGGCCATTACGGCAGCTATGTTGTGTGGCATCTTACTGCAGTTTGGCATGGCGGTATTTGGGGTATTGCCGCAAAACCCGCTACTGGTCTTGTTAATGTTACTGGCTTATCTGCTGGGGCGGCGCTTTTTACCGCGTTACGCCATCGTGCTGGTATTACTGACCGGGCTAACCATAGCATTGTGGCAGGGGCAGGTCGATACCAAGCTGATCAGCTGGCAGTTAGCCACAGTGGTGTGGACTACGCCGGTATTTAGCCTGCAGGCTTTGCTTAATGTGTCGGTGCCGCTATTGCTGGTGGCACTAAGCGGCCAGTTTATGCCGGGTATGGCAGTGCTACGACAAGCCGGTTACCCACTGGCCGCCAGCCCGCTGTTAACCCATAGTGCGCTGGGCAGTGCAGCGCTGGCGCCCTTTGGTTGTCATGGTTTAAACCTGGCCGCCATTACTGCGGCGATCTGCACTGGCAAAGATGCGCATCCGGATCCGGCCAGGCGCTATATCGCCGGTATCAGTGGTGGTGTGGCGTATCTGCTGCTGGGGATCTTTGGCGGCACCCTGGTGGCACTGTTTAGTGCTTTTCCCAGGGCTTTTATTGCGGCCTTAGCGGGGCTGGCGCTGTTTGGTGCTATTGCCGGCGCCTTGCACTCTGCCATGGCAGAGCCCAAAACCCGCGAAGCCGCCCTGATTACCTTGCTACTTACCAGCTCGGGCGTCAGCTTATTCGGTCTGGCTGCCGCCTTTTGGGGCCTAACCGCCGGCTTACTGACCCATGTTGTACTTACTTATAAACAGAACGAACTAACACCCTAATACTTTTTCGACAGGATTTTTTATGCGCAATGATATGTGTGGCGGCTTCCTGCGGCCTGAATTTAGCAAAACAAACCGCTCTAAAGCAGCTAAGTCTTTATCTTATATCGTTTTTAGTCTTGCAGCTGTTATTGCCAATGCCGCACAGGCTGATGGGGAAATCACCCCACTGTGGCAGGAGAGCAAGCTTGATTTACAGCTAAGAAACTACTATTTCTCGCGTGAGTTTAGCGATCTTAAAAGTCCGGGGCCACGGCGCGCAACCGAATGGGCACAAGGGGCGGTGGCAAGCTTTAAATCCGGCTATAGTGCGACGCCGCTGCAGGTCGGTTTTGACGTGCATGCCTTCGCCGGCGTTAAGCTCGACAGCAGTCGCAGCAAAATTAACAGCGGTTTACTGGCATTGGACGACGATGGCACTGCCGCCGACAGCTACGGCCGGCTGGCCGGTACGCTAAAACTAAAGGCCGGCGGCACTGAGTTAAGAGTAGGGGAGTTGCTGCCGAATTTGCCGGTATTAACCTATAGCGATATCCGGTTATTACCGCCAACCTATCAGGGCGCCAGTTTGCATTCTGTGCTGAGCAGCAAGCTAACATTACAGGCTGGCTATCTGGAAAGTACTAGTCTGCGAAACCGCGCCGGGCGCGATAAATTACAGGCTATGCTGGGGCATGTGCCGCAGCGCCAGGTCAGCAGCGACAGCTTTCGCTATCTTGGCGCTGATTATCAGTTAACGGCGAACAGCCAGTGGCGGCTTTGGTATGCGCAGCTGGAAGATCTCTATCAGCAAGCCTATCTTAACTGGCAGCAGCAGTTGGCAGTGACTAAACAGCTGCAATTTAAGGCGAATATTGGCTTTTTTTCCGCGCAAGAACACGGCCGGGCGTTGTTAAACCAACTGGACAACCAGGCACTGTACGCGCTGTTTTCGTTACAGCAGGGCGCCCATACCGGCTATATCGGCTATCAGCAAATGCGCGGCGACAGCGCCTTCCCTCGGGTATTTGCCAATGTCAGTATTTTGGGCAACGAAGTACCAACCTTTGAATTTGCCTCGGCCGGTGAGCGCTCCTGGCAACTGCGCTACGATACAGACTTTAGCTTTTTCGGGCTGCCCGGCTTCAGTAGCACCCTGCGTTATATCAAAAGTCATGGTGCCAAAGTTGGCATGATAACCGATGGTGCAGCCTTTGAGCGGGATTTGGATTTGGCCTATAGCATTCAGCACGGTACTTTAAAAGGCTTCAGCTTGCGTCTGCGCAACGTCACCGCCCGCGCCAACTACCGTACCGACATCGACGAAAACCGACTGATCTTGAATTACAACTTCACTTTCAACTAACCTCTATTATCCACACAACTCCGGTACCGGCCAGAGCTCGGACCTCCGGCCGGTACCGGAGTTGTGTGGGTATGTTAATGATTTATCCACAATAAGTTAGGGGGCAACTCGAAATTTGCGTTCAAAGTACTTCTTAAATAACGTTATTGCCAATACCCCTATAATGGGCGCGATTAGCCAACTGACTATTTGCCAGTGCCCGGTTAATATCCCAGCTAGCATCCTTCTACCGCCTGCGGCAAAAAATGCGGTATAAAGTGCGATACCGCTGGCAATCATCGAGCTGAAGTGCTCAATAATCCATTGCCGCTGAGCTAGCTTTGTTTGCCAGGTATAACGCCAAATACTTATAGCAGTCACGATCCCTACAGTAGAAAAAACCATAAAGAGCACAGTACCGCTTTTCCAGCCCGACCAAAGCATGTAGCAACTACCGAGCAACAGCAGCAGAACCGGTAATTGCAGTTGCCAACACTTAAGTTGCTGCAAAGCAGATTTCGCTTGTAAGACAGCATAGGCATGGCGAACGGTAACCCAGGTAAGAACACTGAGCAGCAATAGAAAAGAGGAAAAATGTCGTCTTACGCGGGCAAAGTGTTCCTGTTTATCCGCAGGTAGGGGGTTACCGCTGGTATAGACCGCAATAGGATCGATCAGTACCAAGATACTCATAATAGCGCCAGAGGCTGCGATAAAAAGCATCATCTTATAATAGAGACGACCGCTGACATTATGTATTTTGCTACCTTTCTTGCTTACAATTGGCAGCCAAAACAGCAGCAGACATATTGCCCCCAGTAGAATGTGTACGTAAAGTAAAGTGGAATGTATGGTTGACATGACAAAGCCTCCATTGTTTGCAGCCTGCAGTGTAATGAAGGTTTGGAGGCGATACAGGTGCCAGAAGTCAGCATGTTAAAACATGACTTTTGGCCTATTGCAGTTATTAGTTAAACGCAGATAATACGTTAATGAAGCTACGTTTCCCTCTTGAGACCCTAGCTGGTGTTTTAACCTGGCTGTTGGTGTCGGCGCTAACCTTACTTATCCTGCAGCGTTTACCGGGTGAACAACCTATTGTGCTGGTTACGTTACTTCTGTTGCTCTATGGCATCGGCTTTATCTTACTCACGCAAGAACATCATAGTTGTGGCCTGAGCGGACGCTATGGTCGTTATTTGTTATGGTTAACATTACTGTGTGCTTTTTCATTGTTAGTGATACTACCGCCGAGGCAGTTTGATTATCTTTCCATTCTAACCATTATCTGGGTCTGTTTATTACCGCATAGTATGTCGCAGCGTCGGGCACTGTTGTTAAGTGCAGTAATCGTGGTGAGTTGGTTTAGTTTACAGGCTTACTTAGAACAACGCAGTTTGTGGATCACCGCTAGCTTATATGGTGCATTTCACCTCTTTGCGGTGATAATGCAAAGTGCTATTACTGCTGAACAACAGGCTAAACAGGCGTTGGCCGCGAAAAATCTGGAGCTACAAAGCGCCCAGCAACTGTTATTAGCGGCATCGCGCCAAAATGAGCGCATGCGTATTGCCCGAGATTTGCACGATTTACTGGGACACCATCTAACGGCACTCACCATTCAGCTGCAGATTGCCTGCTATCATACAGAGGGAGAGGCCAAGCAGCAGGTAGAGCAAAGTTTGCAATTGGCCAGGTTATTGCTGTCTGATGTGCGTGAGGTCGTAAGTTCAATGCGTGAACATTCTGATCTTAATTTGCAGCAACTGTTAAAGCCGCTGCTAGCAAGTTTACCCAAACCGTTACAGGTGGAGTTGGATATTCCAGCCGAGTTAAGCCTCTCCGGTGTTCTACCAGCCCAGCATATATTGATGCTGGTGCGGGAAGCCATCAGTAATACCTTAAAGCACGCCAGGGCCACTAAACTTTGTATCAGTGCAAGGGTAGATCAGCAGCACGTAGTGCTCACTATCACAGATAATGGCCAGGTGGTAAGTAATTGGCAATCGGGAAATGGTCTAACGGGTATGCAAGAGCGTTTAGCTGAATGCGGTGGCAGTTTACAAGTAAGTGATCATACTGGTGCTATGCGTTTAGAGCTGCGCTTACCGCAGGAGCATGTCCGTGTTTAAAGTATTGCTGGTAGATGATCAAAAATTAATTCGTGAGGGTATTCGTAGTTTATTAGCGATATCGGGCAAAGTTCAGGTAGTGGCTGACGCTGCCGATGGTACCAGTGTTGTGGCGCTTTGTCAGGTTCATCGACCAGACGTAATTTTGCTCGATCTCTCTATGCCAATAATGGATGGCATTGAAACCTTACAGGCTTTGCAACAAGCCGCCATAAGCACACCCGTTTTAGTGTTAACAACGTTCGATGAGCATGATTTAGTATTGCAAAGTATCCAAACTGGCGCTAAGGGCTTTTTGCTAAAAGATGTGTCGCTGGACACACTGGTATCGGCCATTGCTGCCTTGGCCAGCGGTGGTAGCTTTTTTCATCCTAATATAACTGAGCGCTTACTTACTCAGGTGCGAAAACAACCAAAAACTGCTTTTAGTAAACCGGTAGCTTTTGAAGCGTTAACCGATAAAGAGCTTGAAATATTGCAGTTGATGGCAGCAGGTTACAGTAATAAAGAGATTGCCAGCGCCTTGTCTAAATCTGAAGGTACGGTAAAAAATCAGTGTTCCACCATTCTCAGTAAATTGGGGGTTCGCGACCGCACACGTGCTGTGT
Organism: Alishewanella longhuensis; assembly: GCF_014653435.1. Classification (GTDB taxonomy): domain Bacteria; phylum Pseudomonadota; class Gammaproteobacteria; order Enterobacterales; family Alteromonadaceae; genus Alishewanella; species Alishewanella longhuensis. Next base: position 350,429 of record NZ_BNAO01000004.1, read on the forward strand.
TGTTGGCATTGGAGCAGGGATTAATTATTTCATAAGAATTGTTTTGCTGGTTGGTTGCAACTGACTGTAGAGCAGCCAAACTAGCGGGTAGCCGAAAAATTATCCACAAGACTCCGGTACTGGCCGGAGGTCTGAGCTTTGGCCGGTACCGGAGTCTTGTGGATAAGTTAGTTGAAGGCGAGGTAGAGGGGGCGGCCGCTTAGCATTAAGGTAACCGCGAATACGGCGAGGCCGAGCAGATTGTGCCGATATTGGCCGAGGTTAGGCGCGTTGACCGCCAATAGCGAGCATAGGGTAATAATCGGCAGTAGAATGCCGTTGGCAACCTGCGCGAACCAGATCACGCTTAACGGTTTCAAAGCGAGGCTGGACACGACGACCCCAATTGACATTACTAACAGCTAGGTCAGCCGAAACTGCGTTGCGTTAAGCGTCAACAGTCCCTGCAGTGCATAGGCTGCTGCCAGCGGTGCTGTTAGCGCCAAAGATAACCCTGCCGCCAGTAATCCCAGCGCCATTAGATAGCGGGCGCCACGATCAAATAGAGGCTCCAACGACAACGCCAGCTCACCCGCATTGTTTAAACTGAGCCCTTTACCGAAAAATGCCGTTGCCGCGATTGAGATTATGGCTAGAGTAATCAAAGTTCCCAGCGGAATTGCGGTACGTAAATCGGCTGCTGACTCGCCCAGCGCCTCTGTCTTATCCGTTGTTCGCCATTTTGTGCTGCACTGGCCGCGTGTGAAAACAGCGAATAAGGCACCACCGTGGTACCAATCAGAGCAATAATGGTTAAGGTTGCACCGTCTGGCAGCGTCGGTACAATGGTTAAGGTTGCACCGTCTGGCAGCGTCGGTACAAAGAGTCCTCGCAGCATGGCACCCAAGTCAGGCCGGGTCAGCAGCATACTACTGATAAATGCCAGGCTCATCAGCAGAACTAAGCCAATTAGCCAGTGCTCAACTCGCTGATAGTTACCCTGCCATAGGATAGCGGAGGCGATAAAGCCCAGCAATAGCGCCCAGGGATTCAAAGCTGTCCGCTTTGCCAGTGCACGTCGCCAGGCGGTATCGCCCCAGATGGCCTCGGCACCAAGGCTGGCATCAGTTAAATTGCTGCCCTGATAAGCGCTATTACCGACGACAATAGCACCAATCACCAGTAGCGCAAGCAGCGTTTTAAGCACATGAATAAAGTTTATATTTTGGTTACTGCTAAGCGTCTTCAAAGGGCTCTGACATGAAGGTTTAACTTCAAGCTTATGATTTTTATGAATAATAAAAAATATTAAATTTTTCTAATTTTTTTTGACCAGAAAACTAAATCGCTACGTAGACATAGAAGCGTAAACAAACGCAGACAATATTGGAGAATAGCGCCATGTCTAGTTTAAGCCAGTTAGTGTTGAATTTAAGTGTCAAAAGAAAGTTGCTCAGCGGTTTTGCGGTAGTGCTGGCAATTTTATTAACCATCAGCACGCTGAGCTTTCAAGCTCTGAGTGCGTTAAGTGAACGTTTTACCTTACTGAACAATGTGAAAAGTATTAGTTTGTTAATCTCCGACGCCAGACAGCAAGAGAAAAATTTTATTCTGCGTGGAGATGCGCGCTACATCGATGAGGCAGTTGCCTTAGTTGACCAGAGTTTAGGCCTTGCCGGAGCTGCCATAGCGGATTTTAGCACCCCTGAGAGTGTGTTGCTTATGCAAACCTTGCAGCAACAGGCCAGAAATTATCAACAAGAACTGCGAAATTATCAGCGACTAGAGCAAGAGAATCAGAGTCGCCAACAACAGATGGAAGCACAGGCGTACGCTGCCATCAGAAGCTTTAACCAGTTGGAACAGGATTTCCGGGCCAAGGCTACTGCTGCTATCGAACGTCAGGGAAATTCAGAAAGTATTAACGCTTTGCGCTACTCTCAGCTAGCTTCCGATGCCAATAGAGCCTTAATGGAAGCCCGGCGGCTAGAACGCAATTTTATCATCAGTAAAGATAACGCCGTGTATCAGGCACTGTTGGCGCAGTTAACTGTGTTGGAGCAAATTGTGCCGCAATTACAGCAGAGTAGCACTGAAACCGAAGTTCAGCAGTTGTTGACCGAGATTAACCAACAACTTAATGCTTATCGTGCCGAGTTTAGTCGCTTTCGTCAGCTCAGTGTTCAGCTGGAAGCCTCTGAGCAACAGCTAACAGAGCAGGCGCGTGCTGTGGTATCCGATGCAGATAGCTCGTTGGAACGACAACTTGAGCGTTTAGCCAGTGAAGAGCAACAACTTAAAGCGGTACTGATGTTTTCTAGCGTTTTGGCCTTGATATTGGGGATAACCGCTGCACTTATCATTACCCGAATGATTGTTAAACCTCTACAGCAAGTTGTTGAAGTTGCAGATAAAATCGCGGATGGTGACTTAACTGCAGATTTACATTCAGTTCGCACCGATGAGTTAGGGCAGTTAATGCAGGCAATGCAACGTATGACGTTGAGCTTGCGACAGCTGATTTTACGTTTATCCAGCGGCATTACCCAGCTCGCCAGTTCGACCGAAGAAATGGCGGTGATTTCGCAACAAACCAGTACCGGAGTTGCCCAACAAAAAATGGAAACTATGCAGGTAGCAACGGCGATGAACGAAATGACGGCGACTGTGCAGGACGTTGCTCGCAGTGCAGAAGAGGCGTCAACTGCTGCAACGCATTCAGCTGAGCAGGCTGAATTTAGTAACCGGGTACTGGATCGCACTATGACAGGTATTAAGAGCCTGGCGCAGGAGGTGAGTGAATCGGCTAACGCTATTTCGGCCTTACAAGAAGAGGCTGCCAGCATAGGCGAAATTGTTAGTGTTATATCGGGTATTACTGAGCAAACTAACTTGCTGGCACTTAATGCAGCTATAGAAGCCGCACGTGCTGGCGAAGCTGGCAGGGGGTTTTCGGTGGTTGCGGATGAGGTTAGGCAGCTGGCAAATCGGGCACAACAATCCACCACAAAAATCAGTGAAGTGATAAAACGTTTACAGCAAAAAACTGAGCAGGCGGTGCTGGCAATGCAAGCCAACGCGGGGATGGCTAACGATGTCTTCAAATCGACTGACGATGCGACGGCTGCGATTGAGCAAATTATCAGTAATATTAGAAATATTCAGGCAATGAATCAGCAAATTGCTGCAGCTGCACTGCAGCAAAGCACTGTGGCTGAGGAGATAAATCGCAGCCTCACCAATATTCAAGTGGTGACAGAGCAATCTTCGGTCGCAATTGAAGAAACCGCGAAAACCAGCAGTGCGCTCAGTCAGCTAGGACTGGAACAACAGCAACTGGCTAATCAGTTCCGTTTATCTGCAGCTTGATTGTGTCGGCAGTCGATGCCGACTCGTAGCGCCTGGAGGGTGCAATGTTAGAAAAGAATTCTAAGTTAACACCCGGGGCTTTTTACCAATTTCAGGTAGATAGCCAAGGTAGCTATACCTTAACTGCAATGAGTGAGATGATTGAAACCTTACTCGGTTTCAGCGCCTGCCTACTAAAAATGCAACCGGCTTTATTATTTGAGCGGATGCATCCGCAAGATGTGCTGCGGGTGAAGCGTGAGACAGAAAAATCTGCGGCGCAGCTGACAGTTTTTCACAGTCAGTACCGTTTTCAGCATGCAGCTGGACATTGGGTATGGTTGGCTGCGCAGTCTGAGCCAACTCTTTTTGCAGATGGTGTTCGCTGGCATGGTTTTATCTACGATATCAGCGAACAAAAACAGATTGAGCGGCGATTGAAACGTGCAATGCTGGATGGTCAGTTGTTGTTGGATCATATGATGGATGCAGTCATCACAGCTGATCAACGCGGCATAATTCAAACCTTTAATCCGGCTGCACAGCGTTTGTTTGGGTATACCAAGGCCGAAGTGCTTGGTAAGAATATCGCCATGTTGATGCCGCATACTCATGCTAGCCGTCATGATCACTACCTTGCCGCTTATGATAAAAGTAAGATCCCAAAAGTTGTTGGTAATAGCCGGAAACTGGAAGCAAAACATCGCGATGGCAGTTTAATCAGTATTGAACTGCGCGTATCAGACGTATTAAGGCAAGATGGTAGAACCTACTTAGCAGTGATCCGGGATTTGCGAGAGCAACAGCAAGCGGGTGATCTAAAGCGCTTACGTTACCTGGATCCGTTAACTAACTTGCCAGACAGATATAGCCTGCTGATTGAGCTGCAATCAACACTAGATGCCTTCTGGCCGGAAACAACACAATATGCGTTGTTGTTAATTGATATTAGAAACTTTAAGAAAATCAATGATTGGCTAACGCATCAACATGGTGATGAATTATTGCGGCAGGTGGCTGGTCGTTTAAAACAAATCATACCTTATCAGCGCTTTTTAGCGCGTACCGGGGCTGATGAGTTTGCTTTTATTATCAGCCGGGAGCAACCCTCGGTAGAAGAGTTTAGTCAGTACTGTGATGCCATTGTCACTGCTCTGCTGCAGCAAATGAAACAACCTTTTGTCGTGTTTGAGCGTGAAGTGCCTCTTGCTGTGAATATTGGGTTAGCGACTTTGGAGTTAGGAATGAAACCTGAATCCTGGTTAAAAGCCTGTGAGTTGGCGTTAGATCATGCCAAATTATATGAAACTGCTGATTACATCTTTTTTTCACCTGAGCTGGCACAAAAAACCTTGGGTAAGTCACAGTTGGAGCTGGAGTTGCAGCAGGCTTTGGCAGAACAGCAATTAAAGCTATTTCTACAAGCTAAGTTTGATAGTGAAAAGCATTTACAAGGTGCCGAGGTATTATTACGCTGGCAGCATCCTACTCGTGGCTGGGTCTCTCCAGCGGAATTTATCCCTTTGGCAGAAGAGTCTGAGCTGATTGTACAAATTGGTGCCTGGGTGCTCGAGCAAGCCTGCATCTTATTGCGTGACTGGCAGCAAACGGAACAAACAGCTGAACTGGATCTGGCGGTAAACATTAGCAGCAGGCAATTCAGTGAGCAGCAGTTCGTTGTAAAAACCTTGCAAATGATTGAACGTTATCAGGTTAATCCGCAGCGTCTGCATTTGGAGCTAACGGAAAGCTTGCTAATTAATAACGCGGATGACGTGGTTGAAAAAATGATGTTGTTAAACAGTAAGGGGATCACCTTTTCACTGGACGACTTTGGTACAGGGTATTCTTCGCTCAGTTATTTAAAACGCTTACCGTTGCAGGTTTTGAAGATTGATCGTAGTTTTGTTAGAGAGATGCATAGCAACCCAAATGATCAGGTGTTGGCGAAAACTATAGTATCTATGGCGCACAGCCTCGGCTTGGGTGTAATTGCCGAAGGTGTTGAAGACGAGAGACAATTTAGTTTATTAAAAAATATGGGGTGTGGTGGTTTTCAAGGCTTTTATTTACATAAACCGGCAGCAGTGTCAGACTTTACCAAGCAGCTAATCGGCGCATCAGCTGCTTGGCATTGTCAACATATCTATGCTTAGTAACAACGCTTCTTTTCGATCGGTACCGCGGTATATTGGGTTATCAGACGTAAACCTTATCCACAGCACTCCGGTACCACCTAATAAGTCAACTTATCCACAGCCCGTCAATGTCACCTGATAAATTAGCTTTTGTAGCCATTAGGATTTTGGCTTTGCCAGTGCCAGGTATCTTGCACCATATCTGCCAAGGTTTTTTCGGTTTGCCAACCCAGTAACTGTTTGGCTTTAGTTGGCTCGGCGTAGCAACTGGCTATATCGCCTGGCCGCCGCGGGGCGATTTTATAAGGCACGGCTACCTGGTTTCTTGCACTGAACGCTTTCACCATATCCAGTACGCTGTAGCCAACACCTGTACCTAAGTTAATTGCTTCAATGCCCTGATGCTGCTGTAAATACTCCAGTGCCTTGAGATGTCCTTTCGCCAGATCGGCCACATGAATATAGTCGCGCACCCCTGTACCATCTGGGGTGGGGTAATCATTACCAAACACCGATAGCTGTTCACGTTTACCTACAGCAACCTGTGCAATAAATGGCAGTAAATTATTGGGGATACCATTGGGATCTTCGCCAATCAGGCCGCTTATATCAGCGCCAACCGGATTGAAGTAGCGTAGCAAGGCAACAGACCAATCCGGCTCCGCTTTAACAAGGTCCTCTAAAATAAGCTCAATCATTAGCTTACTTTGACCATAAGGGTTCGTAGCAGAGCGAGGCGCACTTTCTTTTATCGGCACTTCTTTGGCATCGCCGTAAACGGTAGCGGATGAGCTAAAAACGAGTTTTTTTACATTAAAATGGCGCATTACCCGACAGAGGGTTATGGTACCAGCCACGTTATTGTCGTAGTAATGTAAAGGCAATTGAGTCGATTCGCCTACCGCCTTTAACCCGGCGAAGTGTATTACCGCACTAATTGTATATTGACTAAACACTGCGGTTAATGCCGCTTGATCGCGGATATCACCGGTAATGGTAACAATTTTTTCGCCCGATAACTGCTCAACACGCTTTAGTGCCTCATCTGAACTATTACTGTAGTTATCAAAGCTAATAACTTTATAGCCGGCACGCACTAAACAGAGTGCAGTATGGCTACCGATATAGCCAGCGCCGCCTGTTAGTAAAATGTAATTGCTCATTGCTGCAATCCCTTGGACATGTAATTAAGGTAGCACTTTTTTGTAAGGTTTGACGGTGGCTTTTACATAGACACCGGCTTGCCAGTAAGGATCAGCTGCGGCCCAGGCTTCGGCATCAGTCAAAGAGGGAAACTCAGCAATCACTAGAGAACCGGTAAAACCGGCTTCACCAGGCGCTTCTGAGTCAATCGCGGGTAATGGGCCTGCGGCAAATAAACGCTGTTCATTTTTTAGCTGTTCTAGCCTGGCCAGGTGAGCAGGGCGGGCTGCCAACCGTTTTTCCAGACTATTGGCCGCATCTTCTGCATAAATCATATATAACATGTTAAAAACTCACCTTAAAAAATAAGCCAGAACCTTAGCAGATTTGCGGTTTAAAACCAATTGCTGCGAGTAACAATTGAGGTCGGGCTAGGATTTCTCAACACAGGCTGTTAGCATGCAGCTGACAACAATAAATTATAACTATAACAATTACCCAAACTGCCTTGTGAAAGCTTATATGAGTGAACACTGCGGCTAGCAAGGGTATATCACTATATCCAGGAGTCACGCAGTTATGAAACGTGAACAATTTAGCTCCAGCTTAGGTTTTATCCTGGCTGCAGCAGGTTCCGCCGTTGGTATTGGTAATCTGGTCGCCTTTCCGGTTATGGCCAGTAAAAATGGTGGGGCGGCTTTTCTAATTATGTACGCCTTTTTTGTATTCTTTATTTGCTTACCTGTGATGTTAGCCGAGATGAGTCTGGGCCGGCATACCCGGCAAAACCCCTTAGGTGCCTATACACAAATTGGTCAAAGTCGGGCCTGGCGTACTGTTGGCTGGTTGTCGGTGCTCACCCCTTTTATGATTGGGGTGTTTTATCTGGTGATTACCGTGTGGATTGCCGGCTATTTGGGGAAGGCGCTGATGGGGCAGCTTGATCAACTGGCTGATCCCGCAGGTTTTGATGTCTTTATCAATAGTAACGAACTCTTTATTTACATGGGTTTTGTCGTAGCTCTAACCTTTTTGATTTTACAAGGTGGTGTGAAGAAAGGTATTGAAAAGGCCACTACGGTCTTAATGCCAACCTTGTTTATCATGTTGATTGCCTTGGTTATTTATGTGTTGACCTTGGATAACGCTATGCTCGGCGTAAAATTCTTTTTAATTCCTGATTTTACCAAGCTTACCGGTGAAGTGTTGAATGGTGCTTTAGCTCAGGCGTTTTTCTCTTTGTCACTGGCTATGGGGATTTTGATCACTTACGGCTCTTATATTCAAAAACACGACAATATTGTCTCAGCCGGTAAGACGGTAGCGGGTTTGTCGTTGTTAGTTGCTTGTTGCTCAGGCTTATTGATTCTGCCTGCCGTCTTTTCCTTTAACCCGGATATCGAAATTGCTGAGTTATCTGAATCCAGTATTGGTATGATCTTTATGTTTTTACCAAAAATCTTTTTGGCACTGCAAGCCGATATTGGCTACTTTGGCGCTTCTTTTATTGCAGCTTTCTTTTTCCTGTTAGTGTTTTTTGCTGCGATGACCTCGTTAGTGTCTATTATTGAAGTGCCTGTCGCCAGTGTAATGGATGGTAAAGGCGTGAGTAGACGTAAGGCACTCTACATTTTGGGCAGCGCTATGGTCGTTTTAGCCATCATATCTGCCTTATCGTTCGGCCGCGTTGATGCGCTTACCAATTTGCTTAGTTACGGCGGGGCTGATAAATCGTTCTTCGCGATTATTTACGATATGTTTTATGAAACCATATTACCGTTAAACGGCTTCTTATTGTGCCTATTTGTTATTTACCGTTGGAAGAAGCACAATCTTATTGCAGAAATCAGCGATGGCAATCAAACCTTTGCTGGCTCGGTGCTGCAAAAGTACATGAACCTCTCGTTAGGCATCTTTATTCCGGTAATTTTAGCCATAATTTTTGTTAATACCGTTTCTACCATCTATTTTGGTAAAAACTTATTATTCTAACTTACTAACACAACTCCGGTACCGGGTATAACTTATCCACACAACTCCGGTACATGTGGATAAACTGGTTAGACCGGTACCGGAGTTGTGTGGATAAATGTGTAGAGATCAGGCTTTGGTTGAGATTAAGCTGGTGCGGCGGTTGCCAAGGGTATCCGGGATTTTGCCAAGTTGGCATTGTGCTGTGCTTACGTTTAAGCCTTGAGCGGTGCAGCGTTCGGTAAGCAGCGGCAAGAATTTTTCGGCTTGGCGTAGTGCTAATGGTTCGTCAGTGTAAAACTGTAATTGCACATCGCTATTATTGAGTTTCGCCACCGCCATTAGCTGTCCATAGCGGCCTAAGTCGAATTTCATTGTCAGTTGCCAATATTTTTGTTGCTCCGCTTTTTCTTTGTTTTCAGCCTCTCGTTGCTCAATTAAAATTTGGCTTAAGCGGCTTTCTTGCTGTTGTTGCAGTGCCAATGGGATTAACCATTGCTGGCCGATGCTGGCTGTGTCGGCATTTTGTAACTGGGCCAGCTGCAAGGCACTGCTGTGGCTGCCTAGAGCACGTAAGAGCTGACTACTTTGCTGCTGATCTAATTGCGCGATATTTTGCGCTAAGCGTTGTGCGGTGGTTTCTTTGCCAGCATGCAGCGGCTGTCTTAATAAATGCCCGAGTAATAACTGAATCGCAACGGCCAAGGTACCTGCGGCTGTGCCCAGATTAGGTTGAGCTTGTAGCGGTTGAAACTGTAACGCGGCTTGAAGCTGCTCTTGCACTTGTGGCACTGATAATATTTTAGCATTGTCAGGTTGCGCCTGGCGCACCAACAATAGCAATTGTTGCACAGCTTGAGGCATCTCCGGCATGTTACGCAGCGTTGCCGGGCTAATCTCAAGTAATGGTAAAAGCTGGCGCCAGGCAGAGGTGCTAGGTGCCAGTTGGTGGGCAGAACTCGTTTTAGAGTCTGCAAGCATATTACTAAGAGGCAAAGGCTTTAAAAAATCACTACTGGGTAATCGCAGTTTTTGCTCACTGGCTACGGGTTGAATGCTCAACTGCCAGTCATTGTTTTTTACCGTTGTACGGCCAATATTTTCTGTAGGAGCCACCAGGTTCAAATGTAGTGCTTTTACCTCGGATAGTGGTATTTTTAGCGGTTCATTTGCTAGTTGTGTTACCGACTCTCCGCGCTGTAACCGTTGTTGTAACAAGGCTAACTGTTTAGGGTCCTGCAATAGCTCTGCCTGTGCTTTGGTTAGTGCAACAGTTTGAGGTAACGCTGTTAAAATTTTGATTTCTAGCTCCACCATACCTGGCTGGGGCATGCTAAAACGCATTTGTAGCGGTATATCAAGAGGTATAGATTGCAGAGCTGCTGGCGAGTTGAGCGCAAGCTTCAGTGGACCTTGCGCAGTTTGGACAATCAATTGTGACTGTTGCTGGCTAAGCTGTTGTAGTTTAGCAAAGTACAGTATCGAGGGTTGCAGTTTTACAGCTGCTGGGTCTGTTGTTGGGCTGTGAATATTTAACATTTTTTCCAAATTAACTGCTTTCATTGCATCCTCTTTCAAGCTGGTTATAGCACCTTTTAACAGACTGAAAACAGATACTGTCTTAGAGCTTGCCGGCTGCGCGCTCTTTTCTGTTAATTCTCTTGTAACAGCAATATTGGGTTGCAGCGTAATCTTTGTGTCAGTGCTTTTAGCCTCTTGGTGTTTTCCTTCAATATTTTTTGCTTCAGGGCCAAGTAGGGTTAACTTTGTTGCCAGCATATCCGGTGTCAATTGAACATCAGGTAAAGCTTTAAGAGGTTGCACAAGCAATACAGCGCTTGCCTGAGGCAGTTGAGTGTGAGCTAAATGCTGGATCAAGGGGGTTAATAACGTTTGCAGTACCGAGCGCTGAGTGCTGTTAAGCACGAAAGTGGTATCACCCAACTGTAAGATAGGTGTGTTGCTGAGTAGTTGCTGTTGTAGTGCAACTTGTTGTTGAGGTTGAAGCAATAACTGCTGCAAAGCAGGACTTAGCTTTTGCAGAATATCAGACTGACTGAACTGAGTAATTAAAGTTGCAAAGGAAGAAACTTGCCCGCCAGCTTGCTGGGCAACTGATAAGATATGTAGCTGTGCATATGAAGTAGGGATCTTTAGGTTAAAGGTTTCACCTGCTAAATGCCGTATCATTTCACCTTGCGCAAAATGCTTTGCCAATTGCTGCAGATGCGTAGGGTTTGTTAGCCATTGTGCTTGTGCCTGGCTTAGTGCTATCGCTTGCGGTTGACCTTGCCATTGCATCACTTTAACATTCACAGCGTTATTGGGTGCCGCGCTAAAGCTCAGTTGCAGAGGCATATTTGTTGGTAATGCTGCTGGTGCCTGTAATTTTACTTGTTGCATGCCTTGCGGTTGTTGCAAAAATAAAATGGCGCTGTCAGCTGCTTGTGCTACCAGTCTGGCATTATAGGGAGTATTGGCTAGCAAAGGCTGCAACGCGCCAGGTGAATTGGCAACTAGCTGATTAAGTGTTGGCAGAGAACCAGGCTGTAAAGGTTGCATCTAAAGCGAAACACTCCTGTTTAAAAACATCACTAGTGTCAGTATAGCTTGCCGACAATTCCCGCAAACAGCTGATCTGGATCACGCTGCTTACGCGGTTCTGATTCTTAATCGGCCTGCATTATGCTACTATGCGCGCAATTTTGTCCGTCGTCGATAGTCAGAGGCCTGTGAATATAGCACAATCCACCTTTGCTGTTACTGCACCAGTGTTGTTAAGCGCGCAAGGACTAAGTTGCGTAAAACAAGACCGGGTGTTGTTTGAACAGCTATCGTTACAATTAAAGCCGGGCGAGCTTTTGCAAATTAAAGGCAAAAACGGTGCCGGTAAAAGCTCGTTATTACGTATTTTAGCCGGTTTAGCGCGACCGGACGAAGGCGAGCTAGCCTATCTTACCCAACCGCTTAGTACTCAATTGGCTGACTATGCGGCAAATCTGTGTTTTATTGGCCATCAAAGCGGTATCCACGAACAACTTACTGCCTTAGAGAATATGCAGTTTTGGCGGGCAGCCGCAGAGCTCAGAGCGGTAGACGATTATGCCTTACTAGCTGCTCTGGGCCTGGCAGGCCTTGAGGATATTCCTTGTAAAATGCTCTCAGCCGGCCAGCAGCGCCGGGTGTCTTTAGCGCGGCTTTGGGCCACCAATGCGCAAATTTGGATCTTAGATGAGCCTTTTACCGCCTTAGATCAAAGTGCTATCAGTAGTTTACAGCAGCACTTTATCCAACATTTAACCCAGGGGGGAGCCATTATTCTGACTACTCACCAACCGCTGACGTTAGACTATCACGCGCTACATGCCCTGGAGATCCAGTACCGATGGTAAAGTTTGGGGTTTTTCTAAAGCGCGAACTGCGGCTGCTGGCGCGGCAAAAATCTGACTGGCTAAACCCGGTACTATTTTTTGTAATAGTGCTTACCCTTTTCCCGCTAGGGGTTGGGCCAGAGCCCAATATGCTGCGTATAATAGCGCCAGGAATAGTCTGGATAGCGGCATTGCTCAGTGTGCTGCTGGCGGCAGAGCGGTTGTTTAAAGATGATTACCGTAATGGTGTTATTGAGCAGTTAGTTGCTGCGCGCCATACGCTGTTAGCCTTTGTGTTGGCGAAGATTGCCAGTAATTGGTTGAGCACTGGCTTACCCTTGATATTGTTGGCGCCGGTGGTTGCTTTACTGTTTAATATGGAATTGCCAGCGCTACAAGCGATGACATTAACATTAATCTTAGGCACGCCAGTGTTGAGTTTATTGAGTGTGCTGGGGGCGGCTATTACGGTTTCGGCCGATAAAGGCGGCATTTTACTGGCACTACTAATTCTACCGCTGTATATTCCGCTGTTAATTTTTGCCAGTGCTGCTATTGAGGCTGCGAGCATGGGGCTGGAATACCGTGGGCAGCTGGCAGTTTTACTAGCTATTGTATTGTTTTCATTAGCATTGGTGCCTATGGCGGTGTGCAGTGCTTTAAAGATAAATGTGAGCTGATATGTTTAAGTGGTTAGATCCTTTAGCAAAACCGGAAACGCTATTTCACTTTTGCGGCAAATTGACACCTTGGTTAATGGGCTCTGCTATTTTTACCATGTTGCTGGGTAATATCTGGGGGTTAGGTTTCACGCCAACGGATTACCAGCAAGGCGATAGCTATCGTATTATCCACATTCATGTGCCGTCCGCTATTATGTCGATGGGCGCTTATATGGCGATGGCCATTGCCGCCTTTACGGCCTTAGTTTGGCAAATAAAGACTGCACAGTGGGCTGTTCTCGCCATTGCACCTATAGGTGCCGTTTATACGGCTATTGCCTTATTAACCGGTATGGCATGGGGTAAACCCATGTGGGGTGCCTGGTGGGTGTGGGATGCACGCTTAACCTCCCAGCTTATTTTATTATTTTTATACTTTGGGGTTATGGCACTGCATGGTGCCTTTTCTGATCGGCAAACCGGTGCCAAAGTGGCCAGCTTACTTGCCGTTATTGGTGTAATTAATCTGCCAATTATCCATTTCTCGGTAGAGTGGTGGAATACCCTGCATCAGGGCGCCACCATTACTAAGTTCGGTAAGCCTTCTATTGATCCCAGCATGTTATGGCCGTTGTTAATCAGTTTGTTAGCTTACAAGCTGCTGTTAGCGGCGTTAGCTTGTTATCGTTTACGTACTGCAATCTTAGAGAATGAGCAGCATCGGCCTTGGGTTAAACAATGGGTAGCTAAACAATGAATGGAACATTAACTGTGTTTTTTCAATCACTTTTTAGCGGTAATATAGAGTTACCTCAGAAACTTTTTGGTATTTTTACCTTCTATTTTGCCAGCTTTTCCGATCTTTTAGCCATGGCCAGTAACGGCATTAGCTACAGCTTTTTTGTTTGGCTGTCGTTTGGTTTAACGTATTTATTGTTAAGTGTGTTACTTGGCTGGAGTCTCTATCAGCAACGGCAGTTTAAACAGCAGATGGCTGCTAAACTGGCCCGGGAGCAACGAGTTAAGCAGTATCAGGAGCAACAGACCTAATGCAACCAAGACGTAAAAAACGCCTGTTTTCAATGTTATTAGTGATTAGCCTTATTGCCGGTGCCGTTGGCGCTATGCTGTTCGCTTTACAGCAAAATATTAATTTATTTTATACCCCGGGCCAGTTAGTACAGGGGTTAGGGGAAGGTAAAATTAAACCTGATGTAGGCCAGCGTTTGCGTTTAGGCGGTATGGTGGTGCCGGGGTCGGTGTCACGGGATGCAACCAGTTTAAAAGTTAGTTTTGATTTAACCGATGACTCTGGTGAGATAGCAACGGTTGAATTTGAAGGTATCTTGCCGGATCTGTTTCGTGAAGGGCAGGGTATAGTGGCGCAAGGTATTTTGAAAAGTGCCAATGTGCTCGCAGCCACTGAAGTATTGGCTAAGCACGATGAAGAGTATTTACCGCCGGAGGTTGCCGAAGCGGTAAAAGGTATTCGTCATGTACCGCCGAGTCAGCTGCAACAACAAAACCGCCCACAAAGCAATTACGGAGGCTAAGCATGATCCCTGAATTGGGTCAGCTGGCGCTGACGTTCGCCTTAGCTTTTTCTATTATTCTGGCAATAGTGCCATTAATGGGCAGCTTTACTGCCAATGAACGCGCTCTGTTGGTGGCCAAGCCGCTGGCCATGGGCATGTTCGTATTTACCTTGTTGGCTTTTTGTGCCCTAAGCTGGGCTTTCTACCACGACGACTTTACCGTGTTAAATGTGGCGAATAACTCCAGCTCGGTATTGCCCTGGTACTTTAAACTCACTGCGGTTTGGGGCTCGCATGAAGGCTCCATGTTAATGTGGGTAATGATTTTAGCGGCATGGACTGCCTTAGTTGGGCAATATTCTAAAGGTTTACCCTTACTGATGCAGGGCCGTATCCTCGGCGTGATGGGCTTAATTAATATTGGTTTTATTGCCTTTTCGTTGTTTATGTCCAACCCCTTTGAACGCACCTTGCCCTTTTTCCCGGTTGAAGGCAGCGATTTAAATCCGTTATTACAAGATTACGGCATGATTATCCACCCGCCACTGCTTTACATGGGCTATGTGGGGTTTGCAGTCTCTTTTGCTTTTGCTATCGCGGCCTTAATTGGTGGTAAATTTGATAGTACCTGGGCGCGTTGGGCCAGACCCTGGACCTTGGCTGCCTGGTTATTTTTAACCTTAGGTATTATGCTGGGCAGCTGGTGGGCTTATAAAGAATTAGGCTGGGGCGGCTGGTGGTTTTGGGATCCGGTAGAAAATGCTTCCTTTATGCCTTGGTTAGTGGGTACCGCATTAATCCATAGTTTGGCGGTAACCGAAAAACGCGGCACCTTTAAATCTTGGACAGTATTACTTGCGCTTGGCGCCTTTTCGCTAAGCTTACTAGGTGCCTTTTTAGTGCGCTCTGGTGTTTTAGTCTCGGTTCACTCTTTTGCGGCTGATCCTGAGCGTGGCGTGTTCTTATTAATCTTCTTATTGATTGTGATTGGTGGCTCTTTGTTATTGTATGCCAGCCGCATGCATTCAGTACGCAGTCAGGCACGCTATGAGATTTTCTCACGCGAAGTCATGCTCTGGGGCAACAACGTGTTCTTATTAACCGCCACCCTAGTGGTATTGCTGGGGACTTTATTCCCGTTAGTGCACAAAGAGCTGGGTTTAGGTTCGATCTCTATTGGTGAACCGTTTTTTAACCAGATGTTTTACTACTTAAATATTCCTTTTGCCTTGTTACTCGGTTTAGGGCCTTGGGTGCGCTGGAAGCAGCAAAAAGCGGCACCTTTGTTAAAACCGATGGCGCTAATTGCGGTGTTTAGTTTAATTCTGGCATTAGGCACTATGGCAGCAACTCAGACTGTGGCAGCGAATCTGGCACTATTAGGGCTACTACTTGGTGCCTGGGTCGGGGTTTCCGCCATTATGGAAGTCTATCAGCGGTTACAACAGTTTGGCTCGATAACACAGGGCGTGGCTAAGCTCCAGGCTTCGCATTACGGCATGACCATTGCGCATATCGGTTTTGCGGTGATGATCGTTGGTATTGCTATGACGCTTACCTACAGCGAAGAGCGTGATGTACGGATGGAGATTGGTGATCGGGTTGTACTTGCTGGTTATGAGTTTGAACTGCAAGACGTATACAAGCTAAACGGCCCTAACTATGGCGGTGAAGCGGCAGAAATTGATGTGCGGCGTGTTGATGGCCGTTATGTTACCCATCTGCATGCCGAAAAGCGCGAATACACTATTCAGCGCATGGTGATGACAGAAGCCGCTATTCACGCCCGTTTAAGCCGTGATCTTTATGTGTCTTTAGGTGAAGCGCTGCCTGGCAACGCCTGGGCTATCCGTGTATATGTTAAGCCGTTTGTTCGCTGGATTTGGCTAGGTGGCTTGCTTATGTCACTTGGCGCCTTAATCGCGCTACTGGATAAGCGCTATCGCCGCAAAACAACAACAGGTGGTGCGGCTTATGCGTAAAACCTTATTTTATGTACCGCTGGTTTTGTTTTTAGGCCTTTCGCTGTTTTTGCTGAGCGGGTTGTTTTCAGACCCGCGCGAGCGTGATGCGGTGATGGTGGGTAAACCATTGCCCGCCTTTAGCCTGCCGGATTTAATGAACCCGGAGCAAGTCTGGTCACCGGAAACACTCAAGGGTGAAGCCTTTCTGCTGAATGTGTGGGGTATTTGGTGTCCGACCTGTAATGCTGAACTAGGCTATATGAGCCAATTGCGTAATGAGCAGGGCGTGCGGATTATCGGTCTTTACTATGTGCTACCGGAAGATCCGATGTTTGGCGAAGTGTTTGATTTAGCTAAGCTACAGGTAGATGTGCAAAGCCGTTTGCAGGCGTTTGGCGATCCCTACCAGTTTAATATTTTGGATCGGCAGCGGCGTTTATCTATGGATTTAGGCGTCAGTGGTGCACCAGAGCATTTTATTGTTGATGCGAAGGGTATAGTGCGCGCTCATCATATTGGTGATATTAATCCGCAAGTTTGGCGTGCTAAGTTAGCGCCGATTTACCAGCAATGGGCAGGTAAACCATGAAATATGTCGCCAGGTTATTATGCTTGATAGTAACATTGAGTTTCGCGGCAACGGCCGTTGCCGAGCAAAGCCAGGAGCTGTTTAATTTTGAATCGGAACAACAGCGCCGGATCTACGCGCAGCTAACTGCAGAATTACGCTGCCCACAGTGTCAAAACCAAAATATCGCCGATTCAAATGCCGTGGTGGCGGTGGATATGCGCGAAAAAACTCATGAGTTAGTGTTGCAAGGCTACAATCGGCAGCAAGTGCTGGATTATATGATCGACCGCTACGGTAACTTTGTGCATTACCAGCCGCCGGTTAACTCAGTTACCATTTGGCTGTGGTTACTGCCGGTTTTAATGTTAGTCGCACTATTTCTTTTTCAATTACGCCGTCGCCGGAATGTTGATGAAGACGATAGTACCTCCTCAGAAGTGTTGTCAGAGACGGCTACAAAAGCAGCACAACAAAAAGCCCTATTAAGTAATGAGCTTGATCACATTATCGAACGTTATCGGAGTAAAAAGTTATGATCTGGCAAATCGTTGCCGGCGCTGCAGTGATGTTTGCACTAAGTGCGCTTTTTATTTTTTGGCCACGTAAAGCCAGCGCGCAGAATCATCAAACCCCGGCGCAATTATTTGAAGAGCGTCTGCAATTATTAGTGCTGGCCCGGGATGCGGGTGAATTAGCCGAGCAAGACTTTAGTAGTGCCGCAGCTGAGTTAAAAGATCAGTTTTTAGAGCAAGAACAGAAAGCCGTGTTGTATCAACAACCTAAGCATAAGGTGTTATTTCACTCTAGTTTAGTGGTGTTTGTGCTGGTAATTGTCGGCGTTATTTACAGTCAGAACGGGCATTATCGAGAGTTAGCAGATTGGGAGCTGGCACAACAGAATCTGGCCACTTATGGTCAGCGTGCTTTGTTAGGCGAAGGAGAGCCAATGAATGAGCGCGATATGCAATTGTTCTCGCTGGCGCTACGTACTAAGTTAGATAAAGAAGGCGATGATGCCGTAGCCTGGATGCTGCTTGGCCGCGTCTGGATGACGCTAGGTATGCTGGAGGAGTCGGTCGAGTCTTTTGAACGCGCACTAAAGTTGATGCCGGAGCGTACACCACTGCTAATAAGCTATAGCCAGGCGTTAATCATGCTCGGTGGTGACTATAATCTTGCAAAAGCTGGGCAAAGTGTTGCTAAAGTGCTGATGAAAGAGCCAGATAATATCGACGCGGTGTCTTTAATGGCGCTTATTGCGCATGAGCGGGGTGACAACGAGCAAGCTATTTCAGCCTGGCAACTGTTAGCGAGCAGCTTAGACGCTGATGATCCACGTTTAGCGGTTGTTGCTGAGCGTTTAGCTGAGCTAACGGGGCAAACGGCGGCAGCGACTGCAGAGGTCGTTGCTGAGAATGAACGTAGTATCACTTTAACGCTTAGTATCGCGGATACGCTTGCAACGGATTTTCCAGACGCTAGCTTATTTGTCTTTGCCCGGGCAATAGGTGGACCGCCATTACCGCTAGCTGCAAAACGTCTGCCTATGCAGTCAGGGTTAGTTACAATCAATTTGAGCACCGCAGATGCCATGCAACCCGGTTGGGATTTAACCCAGAGTGAGCAGATTGAAGTCGTTGCACGTATCGCAATTTCAGGTACAGTTGAGCGTTCAGCACAAGATGTTGAAGTGGTGTCAGCGCCACTGCGTTTTGAGCAACCACATTTAACATTACAGTTAACCTTGGAACCCTAAGATGTCAGCACTTTTTAGCCGTACCTTTTTACTTGCTGTAGTATTGAGCTTAACGGCTTGCGCCAGCTCTGAGCAGGCTAAACAACAAGCAGAGCAAGTACCGGTCAATCAGGCACCGGTTTATGATGATCCAAGAGATCCGTTCGAGCGGGTTAATCGCTCACTGTGGGACTTTAACTACGACATTCTGGACGCATATATTTTACGCCCAGCAACCGTAGGTTATATGGCGGTTGTCCCTAAGCCAGCCCGTAAAGGCTTAATCAATGTGGTTGATAACCTTGGTGAACCTGCCAGCTTTTTAAATAGCATCTTGCAAGCCAAACCCGAGAAAGCCGCGGTTAGCGCCGGACGATTTTTGGTGAACAGCACTGTAGGTGTACTCGGCATTTTTGATGTTGCCAGTAAAATAGGCTTGGAAAATGCCGATGAAGACTTCAATCAAACACTTGCTGTTTGGGGCGTAGGTGACGGACCTTATTTAATGGTTCCAGCTCGCGGGCCTACTACGGTGCGAGGCACTGCAGGGGGTATTGTTGATACATTATATTTTCCACTAGGTTTGTTAAATACCCCGCTAACCCTTACCAGAGCGGCCATAATGGCGCTGGACGGTCGCGAGCAGCTAATGCAAGTGGAAAATATGTTGAACAATTCGCTTGATCCATACTCTTTTGTAAAGGAAGGTTATTTTCAGCGGCAATTATTTAAAATTTATGATGGCAACCCGCCTGCACCGGAAGAAACACTCGACGACGACATCCTCGATTTTCTCGACGACATCGACTAAAAATTATCCACACGTCTCCGGTACCGGTCCGATCTGTTTATCCACAACTTATTCAACAGACTCCGGTACCGGTACGACCAGTTGGTGTTCAATTCGGTCGTGGCGCTGCGCCAGCAATTAACCTCTGAGGGATAAAATGATTAAAGTATTGAGCGTGTTTGGCACCCGGCCTGAAGCTATTAAGATGGCCCCTTTGGTCAATCAGTTAAAGCAAGACTCGGCTTTTGACAGCAGGGTTTGCGTCACTGGCCAGCATCGTGAAATGTTGGATCAAGTATTAAAACTGTTTGATATCATTCCTGAATATGATTTAGCCATTATGAAACCGGGTCAGGATCTATATGATGTGACCACCAGTATTCTATTGAATATCAAGCCGGTATTACGTGATTTTCAGCCCGATGTTGTTTTAGTTCATGGCGACACTAGCACTACCTTCGCTGCTGCTCTAGCGTGTTATTACGAAAAAATTGCGGTAGGGCATGTCGAAGCTGGCCTGCGCACAGGGAATATTTACAGCCCTTGGCCAGAAGAAGCGAATCGCAAGTTAACAGGCGCTCTAACTCGTTTTCACTTTGCTCCCACAGAGACGTCTGCGCAAAATTTGCGCTTAGAAAATGTTACGCCAGAGCATATTGTGATCACCGGTAATACCGTGATTGATGCACTGCTGCAAGTGGTTGGTAAGGTAGAACAAGACACTACGCTAAACCAGCAGTTTGCCGCGCAATTTCCTTTTGTTAGCCCTGATCGGAAAATGGTATTAGTCACGGGGCATCGTCGTGAGAGCTTTGGCGGCGGTTTTGAACAGATTTGTGCTGCCTTGGCTGATATTGCCAAAGCTTATCCCGATTGCGACATTGTTTATCCGGTGCATTTAAACCCTAATGTGAAAGAACCGGTGTATCGCTTGTTAAGTGATGTGAGCAATGTGCATCTTATCGCGCCGCAAGATTACTTACCCTTTGTCTATTTAATGAGCCGTAGTTATTTAGTGTTAACTGACTCAGGTGGCATCCAGGAAGAAGCTCCCTCATTAGGTAAGCCTGTGCTGGTAATGCGTGATACCACAGAGCGTCCTGAAGCAGTAAGCGCCGGTACCGTTAAATTAGTTGGTACCGATCGGCAGAAAATTGTCAGCGAAGTAAGCCGTTTATTTGATGATAAAGCTTACTATGACAGCATGAGTTTTGCGCATAATCCCTACGGTGATGGCCAAGCCTGTAGCCGAATTTTAGCCGCGTTAAAGCAAGCCCTATAATTTATCCACATGACTTTATCCACACAACTCCGGTACCGGTAAGAGCTCTGAGGTCTGGCCTGTACCGGAGTTGTGTGGATAAGTGGGTAGCCATCTGGATGGAAATATCTTATTCCAAAACAAGATTATGCTTTTTATACTGTTCTGGTAAGCTGCCAACATTATTATTAAGATGTTGGAGTTACTATGGCCGCGCCTCTTCAAAGCCATTTAAAAGCCCTCGAAAACGAATCTATTCAAATTTTCCGTGAAGTGGTTGCCGAGTTTGAAAACCCGGTGATGCTGTATTCAGTAGGCAAAGATTCTTCTGTGTTACTGCATTTAGCCCGTAAAGCGTTTTACCCGGGTAAAATTCCCTTTCCGTTATTGCATGTCGATACCACCTGGAAATTCAAAGAGATGATTGCCTTTCGCGATCAGATGGCGAAAGAGCATGATTTTGAGCTGCTAGTGCATCAAAACCCCGATGGTTTGGCCATGAACATCGGCCCTTTCACGCACGGCAGCAGCAAACATACCGATGTGATGAAAACCCAGGGCCTAAAGCAGGCGCTTGATAAATACAAGTTTGACGCCGCCTTCGGTGGTGCCCGTCGTGATGAAGAAAAATCCCGCGCTAAAGAGCGGGTATATTCGTTTCGCGATCGAAACCATCGCTGGGATCCAAAAAACCAACGGCCGGAGCTGTGGAATATCTACAACGGCCGGGTGGATAAGGGCGAAAGTATTCGGGTCTTCCCGCTGTCAAACTGGACTGAGCTAGATATCTGGCAATATATCTATTTAGAAAATATCGCTATTCCACAGCTGTATTTCGCCAAGGCGCGGCCGGTAGTAGAGCGCGATGGTACCCTGATTATGGTGGATGATGAGCGCATGCCGCTACGTGAGGGCGAAGTGCCGCAACTGAAACAGGTGCGCTTTCGGACCTTAGGCTGCTACCCACTTACTGGTGCGGTGGAATCAACGGCGGCGACCTTACCGGATATTATTCAGGAAATGTTGTTAACCAAAACCTCCGAGCGGCAGGGGCGGGTGATAGATCATGATAGCAGTGGCTCGATGGAGAAGAAAAAGATGGAAGGGTATTTTTAACGCAGCCTAAGTCAGGCCAAAACCAAGGCAGACAAGTGCCTTAGCGTATTTTGGCGCAAGCGATTAAAAACAGCACACCATTTAGAGGATTAAAAGATGAGTCATGCATCAGCTTTAATAGAACAAGATATTCTGGCCTATTTAAAACAACACGAAAACAAGCAATTATTGCGTTTTATCACCTGTGGTAGTGTCGATGATGGTAAAAGCACCTTAATTGGCCGTTTACTGCACGACAGTAAAATGATTTTTGAAGACCAGTTAGCCGCTATTACTGAAGATAGCAAAAAGGTCGGTACTCAGGGAAACAATATTGACCTGGCTTTGCTGGTGGATGGCCTGCAATCAGAGCGCGAGCAGGGCATTACCATTGATGTGGCTTACCGGTATTTTTCTACCGACAAGCGTAAATTTATTATTGCCGATACGCCAGGGCATGAGCAATACACCCGTAATATGGCCACCGGTGCTTCTACCTGTGATTTAGCGATAATTTTGATTGATGCACGGCGCGGTGTGCAAACACAAACCCGCCGCCACAGCTTTATCTGCTCGCTGCTGGGTATTAAGCATGTGATTGTCGCCATTAATAAAATGGACTTGGTGGATTACTCACAGGCGCGTTACAAAGAAATCCAGGAAGAGTATTTAAAACTGGCAGGCTCCTTAGATATTCCCGATATCCGCTTTGTGCCTATTTCGGCTTTAGAAGGCGATAATGTGGTAAACCCCAGTGAAAAACTCAGCTGGTTCCGTGGTTCAACCTTAATGCAATATCTGGAAAATATCGACATTAGCGCAGTAGCCAATGAAGACTTCCGCTTTCCGGTGCAGCTGGTGAGCCGGCCAAACTCAGATTTTCGCGGTTTTCAGGGCACCATTGCCTCAGGCAGTGTTGCCGTAGGCGATGCGATTCGGGTATTACCGTCTGGTACGGTATCTACCGTAAAAGAAATCGTGACCTTCGATGGTAATTTGCCACAGGCTTTTGCCAATCAGGCGGTGACCATTACCCTGAACGACGAAGTGGATGTCAGTCGCGGCAATATGCTGGTGAAAAAAGACGCCTTACCGCATGTGTCCTCGCGCTTACGTGCCAGATTGATTTGGCTACACGATAGCCCGATGAAAGTAGAGCGGCAGTATTACATTAAGTTTAGCTGCAAAACGACCTCGGGTGAGGTGGAGAAGCTGCATCACCGAATTGACGTAAATACCTTGGCAGAGAAAGAAGCTGACGTATTAGCGATGAACGAGATTGGTTTGGTGGACATAACGCTTACTGAAGCTATGGCTTTTGATAGCTATAGCAAGAATAAGCAAACCGGTGGTTTTGTGATTATCGACAGATTAAGCAACCTTACTGTGGGCGCGGGGATGATCGAGTCGGCGCTGGTGGCGCACGTTGCTGAGCCTGAGCTGGGGATAAGCGGCCTATCTGAGTTTGAGCAGGAGCTTATTTTATTACTGCGCAAGCACTTTCCACAGCTGAGTAAAGGCTAAGATGTCAGACAGTGCCGTAATTATGCTGGTACTGTTGGTGCTGTTGCTGACAGCGTTAATTCGCTTTCAGCAGCATGCCACCGAAGTGTTTGGCGCAGCAATCCTGGTGTTGCTGCTAAGTGGTTTTATTGGTACACAGGATGTGCTACGTAATGCTGCCAATCCGGGGTTGGCTACCTTAGTGTTGTTGGTGCTTATTTCCTATTCACTGGAAAAAACCAGTTTGCTGCGGCGGATCTCCGCCTATCTTTTTACCTCCTCAGTACAAGGCTCTGTTGTTCGCACTGTCGGCTTTTCTGCCTTGGCCTCCTCGGTATTAAATAATACCGCTGTGGTCGCGGCGATGCTAAATGCCGTGTTGTCGAATAAGAAAGTAGCGCCATCTAAACTACTTATTCCTTTATCTTATGCCTCTATTATGGGCGGTACTTTAACTCTGATTGGTACCTCAACTAATTTAATTGTGCATTCTATGCTTACTGAAAAAGGCCAGCCTGGCTTCGCCTTTTTCGACTTTACCCTGGTGGGGGCAGGCGTTGTGTTGGCTGGCGGCTTGGTGCTATTAATTTGCAGCCGTTGCTTGCCGGCAGCGGCGATAAAGCAGGAAAAAACTACCGAGTATTTATTAGAGGCCAAGCTGCAAGCTGATTCGCCGTTAGTGGGTAAAACAGTGGAAGAAGCAGGTTTACGCAGTTTGGATGAGCTGTTTTTAGTAGAACTTTATCGCGGCGATAAGCTAATGCGGCCTGTGGCCCGCTACGATGTGTTAGAGGCTGGTGACAAGCTGGTCTTTAGCGGTAACGTACAAAAAGTATTAAGCTTAAAACAGTTCCCGGGTCTACAGTTATTTGCCGAGGCTAATGGGCTGGCGACACAACAGCTAACGGAAGTTATTATTAAAGAAGAGTCGGCCATTATTGGCAAAAGCTTAAAAGAAAGTGGTTTTCGGGCGCGTTTTGATGCTGCGGTTGTTGCCATTCGGCGTGATGGGGGGCGAGTAAGCGGTAAGCTTGGTGATATTACCTTAAAAGCCGGTGATTTTTTGTTATTAGCTACCGGCCCTGATTTTGCCGGCCGGCATAACTTAAGCAAGAACTTTTATGTGGTCTCTGGTATTAAACCGGATCATATGCTCAGTGGCTGGCGGGAAAAGCTTGCCTGGTGGGGCTTTGTCGGCCTAATTACCGTTAGCGTTTTAACCGACGTATCCCTATTAACCGGCGGTATTTTCTTATTGTCGTTGTTGCTGTTTAGTGGCTGCTTATCGGTTAACGAAATAAAACGACGTTTCCCTATTGAGATTTGGCTGATTGTTTGCGGTGCGCTCTGTATCGCCACGGCGATGAATACGACCGGCTTATCGGCGGCAATCAGTAGTTTTGCCAGTGGTGCCTTAGCCGCGGAATCGCCGCTGGTTGCCTTTATTGGCGTGATGTTGCTCACGTATCTGTTAACCGAGCTGATTACCAATAATGCCGCAGCGGCGCTGATGTTTCCTATCGCCTTTAGCTTGGCTGAAGGCCTAGGCATTAACACTATGCCGATGGTCATGGCGGTGGCTTTTGCGGCGTCGGCTAGCTTTATTACGCCCTATGGTTATCAAACCAACTTAATGGTCTTTAACGCGGGTGACTATAAACTTAAGCACTTTTTACGAGTGGGCGTGCCGGTGGCGATTACTTATTTACTGGTGTGTATTGTGCTAATTCCGTTGGTTTTTCCTTTTTAACTCGTCGTGATTTGCGTATTGCTGCCAGCCAATAAAAACCGCTGAGCAAAAGCGTCAAGCAGCAAAAGTTGCTAAATAGCGACGATGCGTTAAAGTAGCCAGCAATCCTGATAATACGAAACACCATTCCATGCTTTTACCTGTGATCCTGGCTGGCGGCAGCGGTAGTCGCCTTTGGCCTTTGTCGCGAGAGTTTATGCCCAAGCAGTTTTTAACGCTACAAGGCGAACACTCTTTACTTCAAACCACCTTACTGCGGCTAAAAAGCTTGCAGGCTGCCAAGCCATTGGTTATCTGTAACGAAGAGCATCGTTTTCTTGCTGCTGAGCAGTTACGGCAGTTGCAATTACTCAACAACAATATTTTATTAGAGCCTGCGGCACGCAACACCGCGCCAGCGATAGCGGCAGCAGCGTTTTATACCCTGGAGCATTATGGTGATGAGGCGATACTGTTGGTGCTGCCGGCTGATCATCATCTGGCAGACGATAGCCAGTGGCAACAGGCTGTCACCCAAGGGGTAATCCAGGCTGAACAAAACCACCTGGTGACCTTTGGCATTAAAGCTACCGCACCAGAAACGGCTTACGGTTATATCGTGCCGGGGGCGGCCGTGGCCGATAGCACAGCGGCATATCGCATAAAGCAGTTTACCGAAAAACCTTCTGCCGCAGCTGCAGCAGCCTTGCTCAGTTCAGGCAATGTGTATTGGAACAGCGGTATCTTTATGTTTAAAGCCAGTGTGTTGTTACAACAGCTACAGATTTTTCGACCGGACATTTACCTGCAGTGTCAAAAAGCCTTGGCAAGGCCTCAACCTGATTTAGATTTTATTCGCTTAGATCAGGCTGAGTTTAAGCAATGCCCCGCTGAGTCAATCGATTATGCGGTGATGGAGCATACCAAGGCCGCCGTGGTGGTCCCGATTGCGAGCCCTTGGAGTGATTTAGGTTCCTGGTCATCATTATGGCAACTTAGTGAAAAAGATCAGCAAGGTAATGTGCACCTTGGCCAGGTATTACAACACAACAGTACAAATAACTTTGTGTATGC
Source organism: Alishewanella longhuensis (assembly GCF_014653435.1). GTDB lineage: Bacteria > Pseudomonadota > Gammaproteobacteria > Enterobacterales > Alteromonadaceae > Alishewanella > Alishewanella longhuensis. The sequence goes on from NZ_BNAO01000004.1 coordinate 376,298, forward strand.
CGAAACAGGGCTGGTGGCAACAGTGGGCCTAACGGATACTGTGGTGATTCAAACCAAAGACGCGGTGTTGGTGGCCGCCAAAGATCAGGTTCAGCAGGTTAAAGCTATTGTACAGCAGCTAAAAACCGAGGGCGACACCGCTTATCAAGTACATCGACAGGTCTACCGGCCCTGGGGTAACTATGATGTTATTGAGCAAGGTCGGGGCTATCAGGTAAAGCGCATTCGGGTATTGCCCGGCGAATCATTATCGTTACAAAGCCACCAGCACCGCGCTGAGCATTGGATAGTGGTTGCCGGCACGGCGAAGGTCACCATCGACGGCACAGAGCAGCTATTACAGGCCAACCAATCGATATATATCCCACAACACTGTGTGCATGCTCTGGCAAATCCTAGCAAGGACGTGCTAGAGCTGATTGAAGTACAAACCGGCGATTATATCGACGAGGACGACATCGTGCGCTACCAGGATCGTTATGGCAGAGTTTAACTAAGCTTGGTATGCGCTGGGGTGAGTATCGCTATCTTTTAACGTTTTGCATTCGTATTCACCTTGCAGTTCTTAATCATTTAAGTCAGTTTAAAAAAGCAACAGTTAAATTGAAAAGGCAAGGTATGATTAAGATAATAATAGCTTTGATAATAGTGGCGTCTTTGAGCAGCGGGTGTCAGTCAGCTAGCCATCTCGCAAAGGCGTCCAAACAGGCAGGTACTGCAAAGGTTACGCAAATATCGCCGTATGTCACATTACGTCATCCTGCTTGGATGAAAGATGCGGTGATCTATCAGCTCAATACCCGGCAATTTTCTGCAGAAGGAACCTTTAACGCAGCTAAGGCAGAGTTACCCCGTTTGCAAGCCTTGGGCGTTGATGTTATCTGGTTAATGCCGATACATCCTATTGGCGAAATTAACCGTAAAGGCAGCTTAGGCAGCCCTTATGCAGTAAAAGATTATCGGGCAGTGAACCCTGAGTTTGGCACTAAAGAAGATTTTAGCGCCTTTGTCGCCGAAGCACATAGGCTGGGGATGTATGTGATTTTAGATTGGGTTGCTAACCATACCGCCTGGGATAATGTATTGGTTTCCCAGCATCCAGAATGGTACTTACGTGATTGGAAAGGTGATTTTAGGCCAACGCCCTGGTGGGATTGGAGCGACATCATAGAGTTGGATTATAGCCAACCAGCGTTACGGCAATATATGGCGTCAGCCATGCGGTACTGGGTGGAAGAATTTGGTGTCGATGGCTACAGAGCCGATGTAGCAGGTTTTGTTCCCTTAGATTTTTGGGTTGCGGTGCGCCAGGAATTAGAACAAGTTAAACCTGTTTTTATGCTGGCTGAGTTTGAAGGGCGAGACTTTCATGCCGAGGCTTTCGATGCAACCTATGGCTGGACCTGGGGCAGTGCAATGCATGACATAGCACTGGGCAAGAAAGATACCCATCAACTTTATGTATACTACTCCTGGAATGAGCGCTACTACCCGCAACAAGTCATGCGCTTGCTTGGCGTGAGTAATCACGATGCTAACAGCTGGGAAGGCACCGAATTTGAACGCTTTGGCGCCATGTTGCCCGCTGCAATGGTGTTGTCCTTTGTTAGTGAGGGCATTCCCATGATTTATAACGGGCAAGAAGCAGGATATGACAAGAGGTTAGCGTTTTTTGAGCGGGATCCGATAGTGTGGCAGCCACATGAAAATGGCGAGTTGTATAAGCAATTAATTCAACTCAAAAAAAGCTACAGCCCACTGTGGAATTCAACCTGGGGTGCCAGAATGATTCCGGTACACAATAGCGCTGAACGCAAAGTCCTGAGTTTTGTTCGACAAAACCAGGAGCAAGCGGTTTTTGCGGTGTTTAATTTTAGTGCTGAGCCACAAGAAGTGAGTTTTGATCTGCATTTGCATCATGGTAACTTTACTGAATACTTTACGCAGCAAGCGATCACCTTTAGCGCAGAAACAACATTAGTCTTACCCGCCTGGGGCTATCAGATTTTTGTGCGCTAAGGCAGTGTGGCTAGCTTAACTAAAGGCCAGATAAAGCGTTCTGCCACTTAACAGCAAGGTGGCGGCAAATACGGCAAAACCCAGCAGGTTTTGCCGTTTACTATTACGATATGCCCCTAACAAGCTGGAATTGACCGCCCACAATAAACACAGAGTAATGATGGGTAATAACAACCCGTTAGTCACTTGAGCAAACCAAATAATAGTCAGCGGCCGCAACCCCAAACTCGCTACCAGCATGCCAATCACAATAATCAACAACCAGGTTAAACGAAACCAATTTGCTGAGAGATTTAGCAAACCGGTTAAAGCATAAGCGGCAGCTAAGGGGGTGGTTATCGCGGAAGACAAGCCCGCCGCAAGTAAGCCAAGTGCCATTAAATACTTAGCCCAGACCCCAAACACCGGTTCTAGCGATAGCGCTAAGTCACCCGCATTGTGCATCGTTAAGCCTGTGCCAAAATATGCGGTTGCGGCGGTAGACAAGATGGCCAGAGTAATAATACCGCCAAGTGGAATAGCCGTGCGCAGATCTGCATGAGATTCTGCCAGTGCTTGCTGCTTATCAGGCTGGTTTTGCCATTTTTTCGCAGAGCTGGCGGCATGTAAAAATAGCGAGTAAGGCACAACGGTCGTACCAATTAAAGCAATGACTGTTAAGGTGGCGCCAGTAGGCATGTGCGGGATAAAGCCTGTTAACATAGCGCTGACATCGGGTTTAGTCAGCAACAAGGTGCTGATAAAGGCTAAACTCATCACCAGTACAAGTAAGATCAGCCAACGTTCAATCCATCGATAATGGCCTTGCCATAACACCAGTATGGCTAAGCTGCCTAACAGCAGTGCCCAGGGGTTTAGATTAAGGTCGTTTTTTAGCGCCAGTATGCCATCCGTTTGCCCCCATAGCGCATCGGCGCCTAAGCTGGCACCGGTTAAATTTCCTCCCTGATAAGCACTGTTCCCGATCACTACAGCACAAACTATCAGACTAAACAAAGCAAAACGCGCCAATGGGTGCTGCACTTGCTGCCTTAAGTTCTCACCCAATCCTTGCCCCGTCACAATACCAAGACGTGATGCCATTTCCTGTAAGATCATGGTGGCGACAACAGAGAACAGCAGTGCCCAAAGCAAAGCAAAACCAAAGTTAGCACCGGCCATAGAGGCGGTAACCACAGTACCGGGGCCAATAAAAGCAGCGGTCACTAAAGTAGCAGGACCAAGCCGAAAAGGAGAACGCATAGGTTTATTCCGTAAAAAGTTAACCTGTGCCACTAAGCCATCGCAATTTGCTTTAGCGGTATTAGGTAGAGCTAAATAGTAGCGCTTAATTTCGCGCTGTCGCAAGGCGTCTTTCGAAGTTGTGCGCGCAGGCGCTGATTAGGCACAACCTATTGCTAAGCAAACAAATAACGCCTAGTGTTAACTTGTCTTTAATACCGTTATGGTAAGTTAGATACGAGTGTACCAGATTCACCAGCACGTGCTGGGCTCGCACTGGTAAGTTGCCTGGCGCTATCTCATTTAGCTCATTTTTTATTTAATAAAGGCTGTTATGACGTTAGAACAAAAGCTTATTCTGGGTATTCTCGGACTTACCATTGCCATGTTTCTTTGGGGCCGTTGGCGGCATGATATGATTGCCTTAGCCGCGTTATTAGCCTGTGTGCTCACCGGTTTGATTGACCCTGCTATCGCTTTTAATGGTTTTGGCCATCCGGCAGTTATTACTGTTGCTTGTGTGCTGGTATTAAGTGCGGGTTTGCAAAGCTCAGGCGCTATTGATGTGTTGGCTCGGCATGCCATGCCAAAAAAGGCCGGACCTTTACTCAGTATGGGAGTATTGGTGGGTGTCGGAGCCATATTATCAGGCTTTATGAATAATGTTGGTGCTATGGCTTTGCTTATGCCGGTAGCTCTGCAACTGGCCAATCGATTAGCTATCCCGCCTGGACGGGTACTTATGCCATTGGCATTTGGCACCATCTTGGGAGGGATGACCACCATGATAGGAACGCCACCGAATTTAATTGTTTCAGGTTTTCGGGCACAGCAAAACGCCGTGGGTTTTGGCATGTTTGATTTTACACCTGTGGGGCTGGCCGTCGCATTGTTCGGCGCAATTTTTGTAGTAGTAGCCTGGCGTTTGGTACCAGCGCGTAAGCAAGCTGGGAATGAAGGCTTTGAAACCGGTGCTTATCTTACCGAAGCGCGAGTCACCGAGAAAAGCAAAATTGCCGATAAACGTCTTTATGATATTGAAAATGAGTTCGACGATATTGGAGCCCAAATTGTCGGTTTAATCAGAAATAATGTGAAAATTAATGCGCCCAGTGGTGGCAGGGTAATTCGGGCCGGTGATATTTTGGTACTTGAAGCAGAGGTTGATTCTCTGGGAGCGGTGTTAGCAACCTTGGGGTTGGAGTTAGAGGAGTCGGTGGCAGTAGATAAATCTCCAAAAGCACCAGCTGATGCGGACGATACTATAAAAAACTCTCCAGCCAGCGAACCGCAAACTAAAGTTGAGCCCACGGCTAACCTGGCGGCTTCTGCCGGTAATAGCTTCACCTTTAATGGCCTTACTCCTGATACCCAGGGTACTGCAGCAAAGATACATAATACCCGCGCAGCAGAGCATAACCCAGCAGATAAAAACACTGCCCGTACTGATGTCGTGGTTGGCGACAATGCTGCTGAACTCAAAGCAGTTGCCAGCAAAACAGCTGAAAGTAAAGTTGCTGAGCTTAAAGCGCAGGGTAATGAAGATGTGGTATTGATGGAGCTGGTTGTGCGGCCGGAATCAAGCTTACAGGGGCGTTCTGCCACCAATATTATGTTGCGCACCCGCTACAGCTTAAATTTACTGGCCGTTTCCCGCTCTGGTAGCCGCTCTAAATCCCGCTTACGTAACTTCAGAATGCAGGCTGGGGATTTGTTATTATTGCAGGGCACCACCGAGAGTGTGCTGGAGTTTGCCAGCGATTATGGTTGTGTGCCTTTGGCAAAAAGAGAGTTAAACATTCCCGATAAAAAACAGGCGCTATTTGCTGCAGTAATTATGCTGTTTGCCGTGGCGGGGGCAGCTTTTGGCTTATTACCGGCAGCCATTTCTTTTGCCATTGGGGTGCTGGCTTCTATGGCGGTTAAAACGGTGCCGCCGCGCACCGTCTATAACGTTATCGATTGGCCTATTATCGTATTGCTGGCCGCGCTCATTCCGGTCGCCGGTGCCATGGAAACAACCGGCACTGCCGCACTTATTGCCAGCTTACTAATGGATAATATTGCACAGGGCAATGCCATTGTGGCACTGGCTATGGTATTAATAGTAACCATGTTCTTATCTGATCTGATGAATAATGCGGCAACAGCGGCCGTAATGTGCCCCATTGCCATAGGCACGGCTGTGGCGCTGGGTGTGAATGCCGACTCCTTTTTAATGGCGGTTGCCATTGGCGCCTCCTGCGCCTTTTTAACGCCAATAGGCCATCAAAATAACACCCTAATTCTTGGGCCTGGCGGCTTTAAATTTGGCGATTACTGGCGTTTGGGGCTACCGCTTGAGATGTTAGTGATTATTGTCGCGTTACCACTCCTACTACTATTTTGGCCATTATGACGTTAGACATTGCGCTGGTTTTATCGTTATTACTTATCGCCCTGGTACTGTTTATTACCCAGTGGCTCAGGATGGATCTGGTCGCCATGTTAATGCTTTGTGCTTTGGCACTGCTTGGCCTGGTTTCACCAACCGAAGCGGTAAGTGGCTTTAGCAATCCGGCGGTCATTACTGTTTGGGCCATGTTTATCTTAAGCGAAGGGCTAGCCCGTGCTGGTATAGCCGACAGTATTGGCAAACGAATCATGCAATTGTCTGGCTCGCACGAGGCACAAATGATTATCGTCATTATGCTGGTTGCTGGCGTACTCTCTTCGGTGATGAGTAATATCGGCGTAGTGGCTCTGTTATTACCCGTTACCGTGGAAGCGGCGCGACGCTGCGGTATTGCACCCGCTAAAGTACTGATGCCGATGGCTTTTGGCGCCATGCTAGGCGGCTTATTAACCCTCATTGGTACGCCACCCAATTTATTGGTGAGTATGGCGCTGGAAAAAAATGGCCAGGCGGGTTTTCACTTTTTTGATTTTGCTTTAATTGGCGTGCCGGTGTTGTTAGGCGGTACCTTATTTATGGCCTTTATTGGCCGGCATTTTTTACCGGCCACCGATCCGGAGCGCGCAGGCTTAGCCAGCAGTGCCAGCCTAAGCGAACAATACGGCTTACAAGAGCGGATCTTTGCACTGCGTTTGCCCGCATCCTCGTTATTAGCCGGCCGCACCCTGGAAGAGTCAGGATTAATTAATACAGTGGGTTTAATGATTATTTCTCTTACCCGCGGCAAAGAAACCTTTACCTTGCCTTCACAGCATACCGTATTACAAGCTGGTGATATCTTATTGGCACAGGGAAAATTTAGCCGGTTTGAGCGGTTACGTAGCTGGAACTCGCTAACTATTGTGCGTGAAGCGCCGTTATTGCACGAAAAACTGTTAGCCGCCGGTGTGCAGGCCGAGTTGGAGCTTGCCACTGACAGCCCCTTACTGGGCGATGGCATTGTGCATCATCAGTTTCGCGAACATTTTCAGCTTAATGTGCTGGCGGTAAAGCAGGCAGGGCAAACACACAGTAGCAAGCTAGCCAGTATTGTACTTAAGCCTGGCGATAAAATACTGGTGCAGGGCAGCCAAGCCGCTTTAGCGGCACTGACAGAGCCGACGGTATTTCAGACTATTCGGCCGCTTAGCAAGGAAGAGGTAAAGAAATACTATCAGCTGGAGGAGCGCTTATTTGTACTGGGGTTACCGGCTGATAGCCCGCTGGTTGACAGCAGTTTTGCCGAAAACCGCTTAGCGGATGCCTTTGATTTCAGATTGCTTGGGGTATTTCGGCAGGGCGATGTGATACAAGAGTTTCACTCAGATGATAAATTGCAAGCAGGTGATTTACTGCTGATCCAGGGCCAGGAAGAAGATCTGGATATCTTACGCGGCTTTAAGCAGCTGGAACGGCTTGATGATATGTCGCCCTACTTAGACTTACTGCACAAAGGTAAATTAGAGCTGGTCGAAGCTACCTTACATCCGCGCAGTAAATACCTGGGGCAAAGCGTTAGCGCCTTACAATTGGATAAACGCTATAAAGTGGAAGTAGCGGCGATCTGGCGCGAGGGACGGGCTTATCGCTCTGCTATTAACAGTATGCTGCTGCAGGCTGGCGATGCCTTATTAATCGTGGGACCCAAACCGCAATTGGCCAAGCTAAATAGCAGCGAACATTTAATTGTAATGAACCCCGTGCAGGTAAAACCTATCAATGCCCGCAAAGCACCGCTGGCAGCAGGCTTAATGCTATTAATGGTAATGTTAACTGTAACCTCGGTACTACCGGTGTTTCTGGCGGCTATTTTAGCCGCTACGCTGATGGTGCTCAGCCGTTGCCTGAGCATGGAACAAGCCTATGCGGCTATTGATTGGCGCTCTATCTTCTTAATTGCTGGTATGCTGCCGTTAGGGTTGGCTATGCAGTATTCAGGCACTGCCGATTGGTTGGCACAGGGCGTGCTGGCGGGTTTAGGGCAGTATGGCCCCTTGGCTGTGCTGGCTGGTTTATATTGGCTAACGGCGCTAGGCACCCTCGTGATCCCGATTATTGCGCTGGTGCTGATTATGATCCCTATCGCTTTAACACTGAGCACTGCACTTGGCATTAATCCGCAGACAGTGCTGCTGGTGGTTGCAGTGGCCGCAACCAGCCTGGCTAGCCCGGTGTCGCATGCGGCCAATACTTTGGTGATGGGGCCGGGCGGATATCGATTTATCGATTATTTAAAAGTGGGCGGCCCACTTAGCCTGTTATTATTTATACTCACTATGCTAATTTTACCCGTATTTTGGCCACTGACTTAATATAGCCGTTCAACATAAGAAGATCGTGATGAAAACCTTAGTAAAACACTCCAGCCAATTGGCGCTTTGTATGGCACTGGCCTTTGGAACCTTTGCCTGTAGTCAATTATCCTTTGTTAAAACACCTTTACCGACGCCGGTAGTGATTACTGCCAGTGCAACCGATACCTCACAATTAGCCCCCTTAGCATTGATCGATGTAATGCAATTTCGAGAAATAAAAGGTCGGAGTCTGAGTAAAAACCAGCAATGGCTTATTTATACAGCCGAGCCGGACTATGGTGACAGCACAGGCTATGTGCAGCATTTACTCAGTGAAAAAAGCTATGCTGTAGCCAATGCTGATCGTGGCCTGTTAAACCAAAATGGCCACTTTGCGTTATTTCGCCAGCAGGCACCATTATTAGCCCGTGAGCAAGCCAAAGACGATAAAGCCGCGCGGGAGGCCTTAGCCCATGATGCGGTGTTACTAAACACCCAAACTGGGGTGCAAACCCTGTTTAGCCAAATTGATAAGTTTGCCTTTAGTGGCGATGGCCAGTTTGCATTTTTATTAAGCCGTAAAAAAGACAGCAAAGATAAGACACAACTATTACAGGTATTGGATTTACATACCCTTAGCCTAACGGAACTAGGGCAGGTAACCGACTTTGTGGTCGCCCCTGAAGGTGATTTGCTGGCTTTTGTTAGTGTGGTTAGCTCCGAGCCGAGCGTAAAAGCTTCTTCTGCTAAGGCTAAAGATACCCGCGCTAAGAGTAGCAGTACGCAAGATAACAACACGCCTGCTAACGGTACCATTGAAAAAGCGGCTGATCAGCAGCAAGTTACCCTATATGCTGCGGGCAGCAAAAACAGCCGCGTGTTTAATGCCGCCAGTGCTGGAGAGATCCAGCATCTGGTATTTAGTGAGGATGGTCAGCAACTGCTGTTTTTAGCGGGTGATAAAGCCGAGAAAAACCGCGAAACTGCGCAGCAGCTTTGGTATTGGTCAGTACAACATGCTACAGCCAACCCCTTAGTGATTAATCAGGACGGATGGATCCTCAGCGCAGGTGAAGCCCCCCGTTTTAGTGCAGATGGCCAGCGTATTTTCCTTGGGCTGCGTCCAGAGCCTGTCGTGCCAACCACAGCGTTAGCCGCCCCACAATCTGAAGACGCGCTATTTGATACTGAGCGTTTATTAACCGATCGCAAACTACAAGTTTGGCATGGTCAGGATGATCGGATTAACTCACAGCAAAAAGCCGAGTATCAAGCCTCACTAAAGCGCACCGCGCCAGCAGTATTTTGGTTGGCAGAGCAGCGCTTGGTGGTATTAAGTACTGATATTGAAGACAGGCTTTATCGCAGTGAGCATAGTGAGGCGGCCTTAATTAGCAATGGCCGACCTCACTTTAAACAGCTTACTTGGCAAGGTCGTTTACACGATATCTGGCATGTTAATTTAAAAACCGGTCAGCGTCAGCAAGTGTTCGCGGCTAACCCCAGCTTTGAACGCGCGCATTTATCGCCCAGTGGTCGTTTTGTGTTGTATCAACAGCAGGGCAAACTCTGGTTATTTGATAGTAGCAACGGCCAACGTCAGCAGCTAGCGGCTGATGTTAAGGTCTCCTGGGTAGATGAAACGCATGATAGACCCGAGCCGGCGTCAAGCTATGGTATAGCCGGCTGGTTAGCCGATGAATCGGCGGTGTTGGTGTACGACCGTTTTGCTATTTGGCGTATTGCCTTAGATGGCACTAGCCAAAACCTGACACCGGATAGTCGTAGTGCAACACTGCAGCTAAGAATGGTGCAAACGGATCCAAAAGCGCTGGCGTTGGATCCGCAAGCGCCGTTATTACTGCGCGGTTTTAATGAGGAAAATAAAAGTACGGGATTTTACCAGCTGGATCTGGCAGATAATCGCTTCAGCACCTTACTTAGCGGGGAAAAACGCTACGATGTTGTCGACGTCCTGAGTGAATTAGCAGAGGCTACGCCGCACTACCTCTTTACTGAGCAAAGCTTTCGGCAATTTCCCGATCTGTGGCTGGCCAATAGCGATTTTAGTCAGCGCAGTCAGCTGACCGAAATCAATCCCCAGCAAGTGCAGTTTATTTGGGGTGATAGCCATTTAATCGATTGGTACACGGCAGATGGTAGTCGCTTACAAGGTGTGGTGATAACGCCAGATGGCTATGATGCCACTAAACGCTATCCGGTGCTGGTGTACTATTACGAACAATTCTCTGATCGCTTGTACAATTTCAACCAAATGAAAGTAAATCATCGCCCCAATTTCCCGTTCTATTTAGGGCAGGATTATGTGGTGTTTTTACCGGATATCCGTTTTCGGGAAGGCGCACCAGGTCCAAGTGCGACCGAATCGTTATTACCGGGTATAGACCGCTTAATTGAGCTGGGTATTGCCGATCCAAAAGCGATAGGCTTACATGGCCATAGCTGGTCAGGTTATCAAACGGCCTTTGTGGTGACCGAAACAGATCGCTTTGCCGCAGCCGTTGCAGGTGCGCCGGTGTCGAATATGACCAGCGCTTACAGCGGTATTCGCTGGCAAACCGGCTTAGCGCGGCAGTTTCAATATGAAACCGGGCAAAGCCGCATTGGGCCCTCAATGTTTGAAAATCTGGCGCCTTATATTGAAAACTCCCCGGTGTTCTTTGCCAATCGCATCAACACGCCGCTGGTGATTCAATTTGGCGATAAAGACGGGGCTGTGCCATGGGAGCAGGGTATCGAGCTTTACCTGGCGATGCGTCGCTTAAACAAAGACGTGGTTATGCTGCATTACGAGGGAGAAGATCACCATTTGGCGCACTTTGCCAACAAACTGGATTACAGCATCAAAATGCTGGAATTTTTTAACCACTATTTAAAAGGTGAGCCCGCACCCGCCTGGTGGCAGCAGGGCCAGCCATATCAACCAAATAATTAAGTAAGGCTACCTGCGTTGGGGGCAGTGCAAGTTTTGCCCCCACATTCTCTGCTCTGGAATCTTTCGCTGGCAGGTTAGTTTTCTTTCTCCGCCTGTGCTTTCACTCGCCGCACATAGCGAATTAAGCGTGCTTCTTCTTCGGTTATGGGGTCTTTACCAATATAGGTTGCTTCGCGTTGCATGGCTTGTTGTTTAACATTTTCTTGCCAGGCCAATAGCTCTGTCTCTGGAAGTAGCTCCCAACGGCCATTGCGGTCGGAGGCTAACTCGCAGCGCCTGGGTAAGGATTCGAGTACTAAAATGGCGCCCAGCGAGAAGAATTTATTATCGTAAATGCAGTCCAGAATTTTGCCACGGTCAATGACTAACTGCCACGGGAAGCTGGAATTATTTAATGCGATACCCTCTTCAGCTATAGGGTTACTTGCTGTAGCGAAGGCCAATAGTGGGCTACAAAAAATTAATGAAATTGCAAGTGAGACAGATTTCAACGCATTATTGCCTAGATATTTAAATGACTTGTTAAATTAATAAGGCATTTAAGGTATGTCAAGTGACCGTTTTAGGCTGATAAGACTCTAACAAGCTTAAACGCCATGGTGTTGATTGGAGATTATTTTTAATTTCTGTTCCTAAAACAAATATTTATCTTATTTTTAACTTACTGCTCCGAGCTGTTTACTGCCTAAAAAGTGGCTACAATTAATTTAGTATTCAAGACGCGGGAAAGTGCATATGGAGCATGACTTATCGAAAACGGCAAATATGAAAATTCTGATCGCCGAAGATGATCCTATTATCCGGGGTAATCTGTTTCGTACTTTGCAACTAGAGGGGTACCAGGTCGCTGCAGCCGAAGATGGCCAAAAAGCGCTGGCGTTGGCACTTTCAGATAACCCAGATCTGATTTTGTCCGATATGATGATGCCAATAATGGACGGGCATGAGTTCTTAAAAGCCATTCGGGCGGAACATGCAACAGCCCATACCCCTTTTGTCTTCTTAACGGCGCGAGCTGATCGTACAGATATTCGGGAAGGGATGAAGCTAGGCGCTGATGATTACCTGAGTAAGCCCTTTTTGCGGCATGAGTTATTGGAAGTAGTACAGACGCAACTTTCAAAACAAGCCCTTAGGCTGGAAGAAAAAAATCGTTTACAGCAAGAAACTGTGCGCCTGAAAAAATATGATAGCGTAACCGAACTTGCCAACCGGCAAGGCTTTGAAGAGTCTCTAGATGATGCTCTTGCCTGGGCTACAGCTAGAAACAAAACCCTGGCAGTTATCTTCGTTACTTTAAATGCTTTGCATAGTTTACGGCAGTCACATGGTGCTCGCTTGTATGAGCAGGTCTTGCGCTCTTTTGCTGCAAGGATGTTTCATATAAAAAAATATCTACCACCATCGTGCAAAGTTGCCGACATTGCCCGTATTTGTGATAGTAGTTTTGCCTTAATTTTATCGCCTGCTACTGACGAAGAAGCCGAACGCCTGACAAAGGCGTTATTGACAGAATTACTGGATGCGGTAGTCGTTGAAAATGAGGCGCACTACTTTCAACCTACCGCGGGCATTGCTTTGTTTCCGCGAGACGGACAAGATGCGGTATCACTGATCCAAAATGCGGAAGCAGCAGAGCCTGAACCCAAGCCTGGCGGCAATGTGGCGTTCTATTGCGTAGAAACCAGTGCCCGTTTATGCCGGCGTATGAAAATGTTGCAGGCATTGCATACTGCATTAGCTAATGATGAATTGTTTTTATGTTTTCAACCGCAAATTGATGCCAATAATCATAACGTCATAGGGTTTGAAGCCTTGCTCAGATGGCAGCATCCGGAATTTGGCCTGGTGTCGCCAGTAGAGTTTATCCCCTTGGCAGAAACGAGCGGCTTAATTATTCCCATCGGTGCTTGGGTGTTAACACAAGCTTGTCAGCAGATGCAGCGTTGGTTAGAGGAAGGCTTTGGTCCCATGCGCATAGCGGTAAATTTATCTGCCCGTCAGTTTGAAAGTATGGACTTATATCCGCTGGTTTGTCGTACTTTGGCGGAAACAAATCTAGCCCCGCATCACCTTGAGTTGGAAATTACCGAAAGTATTGCGATGCAAAACGCGGAGCAGGTATTAGGCATTATGCAGCAGTTAACCGACGATGGGGTGATGTTGGCAATGGACGATTTTGGTACCGGATATTCCAGCTTATCCTACCTTAAGGGATATCCACTAAATGTGCTGAAAATTGACCAGGTCTTCGTCAGACATTTTTTGGACGACGAGAGTGACGAAGCCATTATCAAGGCCATTATTGCCCTGTCGCAAAGTTTTAAATTGGCCGTTATTGCCGAAGGGGTTGAAACTCAGGCGCAAGCCGAACGGTTAAAAGCATTAGGCTGTCAGTACTTTCAAGGCTATCTGTTTAGCAAACCCTTAACCGCCGTACAAGCCACCCTTTGGCTGGAACAACAGCAGGGGCTTGCTAATGAAACAGCTTGAACAACAGCTGCAATTGATCGCCCCCTTTGTTGCAGACGAACAAATTGAGCAATGGCAGCAAACATTAAGCAAGCAGATACCGCCTGAACAACAACTTTTGCTGCATATTTCGCTGGCCTGGCATCTGCGGCAACGTGATGCCATTCAGGCGCTACAGCATATCAACCATGCAAGGCAATCTCTGACAGCTTATCCATTAACAGAACGTCTTCAGCTACTGGTGCTAGGCCGGCTCGATCTAGTGCAGGCAGAGGTGTCGCGCTTACTGGCTAATTTGTCACAAGCGCAAACGGCAATAACGAGTGCGCTAGCTAACTTTTCGTTGTTGGACGACGCTCTCGCTTTGGCAGATGCGCACTGGATCCATGCCTGGATACTTTATGATATTGGAGATATTGCTAAGCGGGATAAAGCTTTGGAGCTGGCGATTGAACTCGCTATTGCCGCCGGAGATCAAGAACGTACTCAACTGGCAAATGCCGGTTTGGCTCGGGCTTCTGCTTTTAAAGACCTAACGATGGTAGAACAACGTTGGGGCCAACATTTCTCTGCCGATCTGGCAGATGCCTCGGCTGGTCTTGCGACCTGGATCCACGATTTTTATTATGTGGTGGCAAGTAAACGACAAGAGATTGGTCTAGCCATTCAGCACGGTAGTAAGATGTTTTTAGCGGCGCTGGCCAGTGGGCAGTACGAGCGCGCTATTACTGCCGCCTCAAATATTGGTTTTGACTTAGCCCGGATCCACGATTTACCGGCGGCGTTGGAATGGAGTGAAAAAGCACTACAGCTTGCCCGCAAAATGGCCTGGCCATTGACAATCGGCCTTTGCCTGACAGAAATGGCCGAGATTCTGCGTAAAATGCGGCGTACAGGTGCTGCCCGAAGCCTGCTGACGGAAGCCTTGCAAATTATGGAACCACATGCTGATAGCCGTGATATGGCGTTGGCGCAGCATTATTTGGGGGATGTTGAGCTTAACGGTGGCAATTTTGCTGCTGCCTTGCACAGTTTTTCTGCCTTATTGGCCAAAGCGGAAGTGCTTGGCCATGCCGATTTACAAAGTATCGCGTGCCGCGGTTGCGCTGAAGCACTGCTTGGTGCTGGAGAACCTAAAAAAGCACAGCTTTTCGCCGAAAAAGCGCTACTTTTGGCAAAACAACAGTTAGATGGTTACAACACTGTTGAAGCGCTAAGAGTGCTGGCTCGTATTCATGAAGATCCGGAGTTGTCCGCTAGCAGCGGCCTATCATCGCTAGATTATTTGGAACAAGCCGTAAAGGCTGGCGAGCAGATAGCAGGGTTTTGCCCGCAACCAGAGCTGTTGGAAGCCTTAGCTAAAAAGTATGCGCTTAATCAGCAATATCAACAAGCCTACCAAGCTACCTTAAAAGCCATTGCCGCCTATCAAAAGAATTACGATCGCCGCACCCAGGAGCAGGCGACTGCTTTGCAGATCCGTTATGAGCACGACAAAGCGCATCAAGAAAATCAATATCACCGTAAATTGGCTGCCGCGGAAAAAGAGCGCTCTGAATCATTGGAGGCAATTAATAGTTCTTTGGAACAATTACTGGTACGTGAAAAACAATTGCAGCGTCTGCTAGAGGCCTCGCTTGATGCTATTGTTACCATGGATAGTGATGGACGGGTAGTGCGCTGGAGTGCCGCTGCAGAGCGGATGTTTGGTTGGCAAAGTGAAGAGATCATTGGCCAGCGTCTGTCCGATCACTTGATTCCGCACCGTTATCGTGAAGCGCACGAAAGCGGGATGCGCCGCTTTATCCGTACTAGAGAAGCCAGAATATTGGGCAAAACCATGGAGTTATCTGCTTTGCATCGGGATGGCCATGAGCTACCCGTAGAGTTGTCACTCTGGCATGTGGAGACAGAAACCGGAATATTGTTTGGCGCTTTACTCCGAGATATCTCAGCGCGCAAAGAAGCGGAACGGCAATTGCGCGAGCAAGAAGAGAAATACCGTTCGGTAGTTGAGAATGGCTCTGAAGGGATTTTAGTGGTGGCGGGTGGCCGTTTAGTGTATTGCAATCCCTTTATGCAGCGCACCACCGGACGCAGCCTCGAAAGCATGCTCGGAAAGCCTTTTACAACCTTTATTCATCCGGATGATATTGGTCGTGTAGTGGAAAATTATCAGCGGCGCTTGCGTGGTGAAGAGGTTGAGCAGCATTACGAATTTAGAATTCTGACTGTGGATGGTGCGGAAGTCTGGGTGGAGCTGTCTGCCGTTGCCATTCAATGGGAAGGACAACCGGCAACCCTCTCGTTTTTAAATGACGTGACACAGCGACGGAAGTTACAAGAGCAATTGCTGGCCAAAACCCGCGAACAGGAAATCATTTTACAAAGTACGGTTATTGGCATTGCGTTATTCCAATCACAGCAGTTGCAATGGGCCAATAGCAGGCTGGAAACTATGCTTGGCTATACGCATGGTGGCTTGCAAGGTCGATCAATAGGGGTGCTATTTAAAGCGGAACGTGACTGGAGTGAGTTTTTGCCAGCCGTGATGAGTACACTTGATAACACCGGGGCGTACACGGGGGAGTTAGAGTTATTACGCGCTGATGGCCAACCGATCTGGTTGCAACTGCATGGTACCCGTTTACCACCAAGTGATGATGCGCCGGTGAGTCTTTGGACCTTTATTGATATCACTGAGCGTAAAAGAGCGGAGACCGAGCTGTTAAACGCTCTGGCGCGGGAGCGCGAATTTGGTCAGCTAAAAAGCCGTTTTGTCTCCATGACCTCCCATGAGTTCCGCACGCCGTTAACCGGTATTCAATCTTCTGTTGATTTGCTTGCAGATTATGGTGACCGTTTGGATGCAGATGAAAAACGTGAAATCTTTCAGCAAATCCACGATTCTGTCGGGCGGATGACGCGCATGCTCGACAATATTCTGGTGATTGGTCGGGGGGAGGCACAAAAGCTGCGTTTTACGCCCAAGCCGACCGACGTTTTTGCCTTATGTCGGCAACTGTTAAACGAAGTAACCCAATCGCGCCCAGCGGAAGGCCGCCGGGCAGAAATTGTCATGGATATCGACGGTGTCGAAGGGGAATGGCAATTAGACGAGAATTTGCTACGCCATAGCTTGGGCAACCTGTTGTCTAATGCATTGAAATACTCGCCTGAGGGTGGAGATGTGTGCTTTCGAGTGTGCGGCGAGGAAGGAATGCTACGATTTGAGGTGACAGATCAAGGTATTGGCATCCCCGAAATTGATCAACAACGCTTGTTCGAGTCGTTTCATCGGGCAAGTAATGTCGGCAATATTGCTGGAACGGGCTTAGGTTTAGCTATCGTTAAACAATCGACTGAGCTGCATGGTGGTAAAGTCACTGTGCACAGTACTGTGGGGGCGGGAACAACCTTTACCGTTTTTATCCCCAGCAACCGCTTACACCAATAAGCGAGAGCAAAAGGGTAGAGTCATTGATTTGCAAAAACCAACCAAGCTTATTTATCTGGCAGTTTAATTAACGCAACTAGCCTGAGTACCATCGATAAAAGCTGCTGCTTTGATGTAAGCAAAGGGTCTAGTGTGGAATCAACGACGCTGCCCCTTTGATCCGTTCATGGCTAAATAATTTCGTTTTAACGCTATAAACTTGTTTGCGCGCTAAGCCATTGATAAGCTTGCCGCGCTAATAGATTATCAATGGTTCCGTAATCTTTAAACACCAATAACAACGCCACATAACAGGGCTACTTACCATGTTCTTATCTGATAAATTGTCGTTTACCCAGCGTCACAAAAAAAGGCTGGCTGTTTTTACCTTGCTTAGTTTGTTAAGCCTGCCACTAGCTGCCCAAGCGGTGTTATTGGCAGAGCAAACACATTCAGCAGAAGCTGCTGCACAAACTGAGAATACTCACCAGCAGAGCGTCAATGCGCAGCAAGTGCTGTTCTTAGGGCCGTTGCCAGCGTTTTCCTCAACACAGCTGGCCTTAACCGGCAAAGCGAAAGCGCAGCGTCAGCAATTGTTGCGTTTACTTGAGAAACAGCCGTTGCCGGTAGCCGGGCGGCAAGTCAGTGTTTTTGGGCAGCAATTAAGCTGGCAGTTATTAAGCCTGCAAGAGGCAGCGGCCGCAGGCCCAGGGCTGTGGTTTGTGCAGTTTTCGCATCCTGCCTATTTAAAAGCCAAGCTGGCATTAAGCGGTGTGCAAGCGCCAGAAATCTTCTTAAACTTGCAAAGTCAGCCGAATAACAGCGAGCTAAAGTTAGCAACAGGCTGGCAGCAATTGCTGATCTTCAGTGATGGTGAAAAAACGGGTGAAGCGCTACAACTGAGTTTAACGCCGAGCAATCAGGTGCCGGTGCAATTTCAGCTAGCGGCAAAAGAGCCGGTAAACAACCGCTTACTCACCAATGCCGAAACCATTTCACAGCTTGCCGTCTCTGATAATGGCCAGTGGCTATTAGTGAGTTTTAGTGGTCGCAGCGATGTCAGCGATATGCAGTTACAGCGCACTGAATTACGGGACCTAAGTAAAAATACTGTGGTACATACTTTCAGCCAGCAAAACTTAGGGCGCGCAGCCTTTAGCCCTGATAATCAATGGTTAAGCTATCAGACCAACAACACTCTCTGGTTACAAAACCTCAACAGCGGTGAAGTGCGTCCTTTACTGGAGAACCAGAGCGGCCTTGGCACTTACAGCTGGGCAGCCGACAGCAAAAGTCTGTTTATACAATGGACCCAAGCCGATACCAGCTTAAAAGATACCAAAGCTAAGCTGTATCGCTCACTAGAAGATCGCTGGCGCAATAACCGTGATATCAGCCGTATTTTTCAGCTGGATATTCAAAGTGGTTTGGTTCGGGCCCTAACGACGGATAAAGAGAGCAGTTTTCTGGCAGACGTACGACAAGATGGCCGGGCACTGCTGTTTACCCAACGCCGCAACGACCGCAGCACGCCACCACACGCCAGCACTGCGGTATTTGAACTGGATCTGAGTAGCTTAACTGCCCGCGAATTAGGTGTGTACCAGCATTTTGGGCAAATTGAATATTATCAGCAAGGCTATTTAATTGTCGGCGGTCCTAACTTTGCCAATGGTGCCGGCATCAATTTACCGGCCGGCGATGATATTGCCAATGATTACGATGGCCAGCTGTACTTTATGGATGCAACTAGCCTGGAGGTGACTGCCTTATCTAAAGCCTTTGATCCCAGCATTAGCAGCATCGCCTTGAATAATCGTCAGCAGGTGGTGGCACAGGTCAGTGAAGGTGACAGAACCCTGCTTTATAGCGTTGATATCGAGCGTCAGCGCTATACAAAGCTGCCATTTAACCTGGATGTGGTTGAGCGTTTTAGCCTGGCCAATGATAGAAATAATACCGTTGTTGCGCTGGGGACCGGTGTGCTTACGCCACAGCAGTTAGAAAAAGTCCAAATAGGTCAGCGCCGCGCCAGCACTTTGCATAGCAGTCAGGCGTTATACCAGCATATTCAATTAGGCGAAGTGCATGATTTTATTGTAACCAATCCGCAAGGTGACAACATTGATGGTCGCTATTACCTACCACCTGACTTTGATGCCAACAAAAAATACCCTGCTATCGTGTATTACTATGGTGGCACCACTACCGTAAACCGGCAGTTTACCGGTCGTTATCCGTTCCATCACTGGGCAGCCAACGGTTATATTGTTTATGTAGTGCAACCGCGCGGCACCATAGGGTATGGCCAGCGTTTCTCCGCCTTGCATGTTAATGCCTGGGGCAAATATACCGCCGACGATATAATTTATGCCACTGAGCAGTTTGTTGCCAAGCATCCCTTTGTGGATGGTAAACGCCTAGGGAATATCGGTGCCTCTTACGGTGGTTTTATGACCATGTATCTGGCTACGCAAACCGATATGTTTGCTGCATCCATTTCGCATGCTGGCATTAGCGCACTAAGCTCGTACTGGGGACAGGGCTGGTGGGGCTTTCTCTATTCTGGCGTTGCCAGCCGCGGCAGCTTCCCGTGGAATAACCAAGAGCTGTATGTAGGGCAAAGTCCACTGTATATGGCCGATAAAATCACTACGCCGTTATTGCTGATCACCGGCGACTCCGACGTAAACGTGCCAGCCGGTGAATCGCAGCAAATGTATACTGCGCTGAAGCTACTTGGCCGGGATGTTGCCTTGGTCGAGATCCCAGGCGAGGACCATCATATTATTGACCGGGAAAAACGCTACGTCTGGTGGGATCATCTGTTAGCCTTCTTTGATAAGCATCTTAAGGATGAAACGGACTGGTGGCAGCAGCTGAGTCAGGAATAAGGCCACAGCGGCGTCCTTGTTGCCGGGCTCTTGCTGTTAGTAAAGCTCGCTGCGAAGGCGCCGCAGTGAAAGAGGTATAAAACCTTAACGAAAATAACGGTCTGCGGTATTTATGCCAGCAGGCCGTTTTTTGTGGGTTAACGCTACTTGTCGGTTAACGTTACTTGTTGATTAACAGCGCACTGCTGTTTAAGCACAGCTGTTGTAATACCGGCAACGCAGGGTGTGCATTGTTACTGCGATAGGCCAGCGCAATAGTTCTTTCCATCGTTAAGCTTTGCACGGGTTTTAGCACCACATCACTGCGTTGTTTTAAACTGTCAAAGTCGGGTACCAGCGCGCAGCCAACGCCGGCGGAGACTAAACCTAAGGCGTATTCAATAGTCTGAATATCGGCGCGGATAGCCGGTTGGATATTATGCCGGTTCAACTCAGGGTACAGCAGCTCCCATGCATCGCAGGGGGTACGTTTAATTAAAGGTAATTCCTGAAAATCACTTAAGCTGATTTGCGGCTTTAAGCTCAGTGGCCAGGACGGTGGCACTGCCAGTAAGTAACGATCACGCCAAATGGGTTGCAATACTTCGCCAGCATATTGCTGTGCCGGGGTAATAATACGGGCATCACAGGCCGCGTCCGGTTCTACCAGATGCAGTTCCAGCCCTGGGATCTGCTGGCTAAATTCGCGTAGCAGTGTACTCATCCGCTCTACCCCGAGCGCTCTAATTAAACCTAGCCGAAAGCGCACCTTGGCGGCCGGTGTCTGAAAGGAAGCTTTTAATGACGCCAACTGCGCCAGTAACTTACCAGCGTGGCCATAGAGTTTGTCACCTTCCTCTGTGGGGGTAACACCTTTGGGTAGACGCAAGAATAAACTGACTTCCAGCTCCTGCTCTAACTGCAATAATGCCGCCGACAGCGAAGGCTGCGCAACACAGCACTGGCGCGCTGCGGCGCTGATGCTACGCTGCTCATAGACGGCAACAAAGTATTTTAATTGGCGTATATCCATAGGAAAAACCTATGTCACATAAAGAATTAATATATTTTAACTTTATATCAGGTCGCAGTAGAGTGAGCAAGGCAACTCAATAAATACAATCAGCTGAGGTGGTTAGATGGCGCGTCCCCAATTTGACTGGCAAGATCCTTTTCAATTATCCCAACTATTAACCGAAGAAGAGCGGCTTATTCGTGATACCGCCCATCAATATTGTCAGGAGCGTTTGCAAACGCGGGTGCTAATGGCAAACCGCGAAGAGCATTTTCATCGTGAAATTATGAATGAGCTGGGCGAACTCGGCTTGCTTGGCGCCACCTTGCCAGAAAAATACGGCTGCTCGGCGGTGAATTACGTGAGTTATGGTCTGGTTGCCCGGGAAGTGGAGCGGGTAGACAGTGGCTACCGTAGTGCCATGAGTGTGCAATCCTCTTTAGTGATGCACCCTATTCACGAATATGGCACTGAAGCACAGCGGCTGAAATATCTGCCGAAACTGGCTACCGGTGAGTGGGTAGGATGCTTTGGGCTAACCGAGCCGGATGCGGGTTCCGATCCTGCCAGTATGCGCACCACGGCTAAGCGCGTGGACGGTGGTTATCTGCTACACGGCAGCAAAATGTGGATCACCAATAGCCCCATCGCTGATGTGTTTGTGGTATGGGCTAAGCTGGATGGCGAAATTCGTGGCTTTGTGCTGGAAAAGGGCATGAAGGGGCTATCTGCCCCCAAAATTGAAGGCAAGTTCTCGCTACGAGCCTCCATTACCGGTGAAATTGTCATGGACAATGTGTTGGTGCCAGAAGATGCCTTATTGCCTAATGTGAGCGGTTTAAAAGGCCCCTTTGGCTGTTTGAATAAAGCCCGCTACGGCATTGCCTGGGGTGCCTTGGGTGCGGCCGAGTTCTGCTGGCATGCGGCTCGGCAATATACGCTGGATCGGCTGCAATTTGGTCGGCCGCTGGCGCAAACCCAGCTGGTGCAAAAAAAGCTGGCCGATATGCAAACCGAAATTAGCATAGGGTTACTGGCGTGCTTACAGGCAGGCCGCTTAATGGATGCCGGGCTGTTAGCACCGGAGACTATTTCGTTGATTAAGCGCAACTCTTGCGGTAAAGCACTGGATATTGCGCGTATTGCCCGCGATATGCATGGCGGCAATGGTATTGCTGATGAATATCATGTAATTCGCCATGTGATGAACCTGGAAGCGGTGAATACCTATGAAGGTACACATGATGTGCATGCGCTGATCCTGGGTCGCGCCCAGACCGGCTTGCAAGCCTTTAGCTAAGCCAGGGGGAATTATGACCGAAGCCTTGCACCCCTGGTTGCAGGGGTTTTTGGCGCGTATCGAACAGGGCGCCTTACCCACACCACATTGGCCGGACAGCCTGAGTGATACCGAACTTTACCGGCTCTGGCATAGCCAGCTGTGTAGCCGACTACTAGATTTGCAGTCACGCTTATTACAGGCCAAAGGCCAGAGTTTTTATACCATCGGCAGCGCCGGTCATGAGGGAAATGCGGCGGTTGCCGCAGCCCTTAGAGTAACGGATCCGGCGTTTTTACATTATCGCAGCGGTGCATTTTTTATTGAGCGCAGTAAACAGCTGGCCGGCAGCACGCCGCTGTACGATATGCTGTTATCATTCTGTGCGTCCAGTGAGGATCCGATCTCCGGTGGCCGCCACAAGGTACTTGGCAGTCTGGCGCTGAATATTCCGCCACAAACCAGCACTATCGCCTCGCAACTCCCTAAGGCGGTTGGTACCGCCTTTGCTATTGATTTAAGCAAAAGGTTAGGGCAGCCCGGTAATTGGCCGGAGGATGCGATAGTGGTTTGTAGCTTTGGTGATGCCTCAGCTAACCATTCAACGGCACAAGGTGCCATTAACTCAGCGTGCTGGGCGGCTTATCAGCATGTGCCACTGCCAATTTTACTGGTCTGTGAAGATAATGGCCTGGGTATTTCTACCCCAACACCACAGGGTTGGATTGAGCAGAGTTTGGCGGAGCGGCCAGAGCTGCGCTACTTTGCCGCGGATGGTAATGATTTAGCCGAGACCTTAAGGGTAGCAAAAGCGGCTGCGCATTATGTGCGCAGCAAACGGGCGCCGGCTTTGTTGCATCTTTCTACGGTTAGGTTATTTGGCCATGCCGGAGCCGATGCGGAAGTGGCGTATCGCAGTAAGCAGTTGATTGAGGCAGAGCTGGAGCAAGATCCAATTTTGGCCAGCAGTGGTATCTTGCTAAGTCGTGGCATCCTTACACCGGCAGCATTAGCAAGCTCAGTACAGCAGCTCGCAGCACAAATCGCCCGGGTTGCGGCGGTGGCTACGGGGCGGCCCAAGCTTACGAGCGCTAAAGCGGTTATGGCATCGATAGCGCCGGTTTATCCTAAATTACCAACACCGCCATTACCGCTGCCAGAAATACGTCAGGCCTTGTTTACCTATGATCAGCATAACCTTGGCAAAGCTCAGCATCTGGCCAAACTTCTAAACTGGGCGCTGCATGATCTTTTTTCGCAGTATCCGCAAGCGCTGCTTTTTGGCGAAGATGTCGGTAAAAAAGGCGGGGTTTACGGTGTATCGCAGCATTTAGTCCATGCCTTTGGGGCAAATCGGGTTATCAATACGCTATTAGACGAGCAAAGTATTTTGGGGTTGGCCATTGGTTTGGCGCAACAGGGTTTTTTGCCCATTCCAGAAATTCAGTTTCTGGCTTATGTGCATAACGCCGAGGATCAAATTCGGGGTGAAGCAGCAACACTGCCGTTTTTCTCTAACGGTCAGTACCACAATGCCATGGTGATCCGCATAGCGGGTCTGGCCTATCAGCGCGGTTTTGGTGGTCACTTTCATAATGATAATTCTTTTGCCGTTTTCCGCGATATTCCGGGCATTATTTTGCTTTGTCCGTCCAACGGTGCTGATGCGGTGTTGTTATTACGGCAGGCAGTTGAGTTGGCTTATCAGCAAAAACGGCTGGTGATCCTGCTTGAGCCCATTGCACTTTATATGACACGGGATCTGGTAGCTGCCGGCGATGGCCTATGGTTATGCCAGTACCCTGAGCCTGATACGCCTTTACCCGCGTTGGGGGAGCCTGCGCTCTTTGGCGAAGGCGAGCAGTTAGCGGTGATTAGCTATGCCAACGGTTATTACCTTAGCCGCCAGGCGCTGGCAGAATTACCCGCGCAGGCAGCAGCGATGCGTTTATTAGATTTACGCTGTTTAGTGCCGCTCAATATCGATGCCATTATGACAGCGCTGGGGCCTTGCCGGAAAATTTTGCTGGTAGATGAGTGCCGGCGTCGCGGTTCACTAAGTGAAGAGTTATTTACTTTGCTACATGAAGCGCGGCCGGGGTATTACCAGATCCAGCGTATTACGGCCGAAGACAGTTTTATTCCGCTTGGCGCTGCGGCCTATCAGGTATTGCCATCCAAAGCGCAAATTAGCAGTGCCATGCAGCAGTTACTGAGTGTGGAGGCCTTAGCATGAGCAAGAAAAAGACCGCTGTTGTTGTGTGTCCCGGTCGGGGCAGCTATAACCGCACTGAGCTGGGTTACTTAAAACAGATCGCAGGTAACAGCGTCTGGCTATCGCAATTTGATGCAGTGCGCGAGCAACTGGGATTAACCACGGTCTCCACACTGGATCAGGCTGCTGTTTTTAACAGTCGTGAGCACCTAAAAGCCGATAATGCGGCCGCACTGATTTATAGCTGCGGTTTGGCTGATTTTGCGGCCATAGATCGTGATCAGTATGACATCGTCGCTATTACTGGTAACTCGATGGGCTGGTATACGGCACTTGGTTGTGCCGGAGTTTGGCAGGGTGACAGCCAGATGCAGTTGGTTAGCGGTATGGCGCAGTTGACGGCGGAAGCCGCCGGTGCGCAATTTATCTATCCACTGGTCAATGCCAACTGGCAGCCTGATGCAGAAAAGCAGGCAGCAGTGGCAGAGCAACTATGGCAACATCAGGGCGCGCTCTTTATGTCGATTGTCTATGGTGGCTATGCGGTGCTGGCAGGTACACAACAGGCGGTACAGCAAGCAATGCAGGCGCTGTCACCTGTCGATGAGCGCTTTCCGTTATTGCTACCCGGTCATGCCGCTTTTCATAGCCCCTTGATGCAGCCCGCTGCCGATCAGGCGCAAAGCCGCTTCCCGGAAACACTATTTCATAAACCACAGCTCCCGTTAATTGATGGTCGCGGCCAGATCTGGCCGGCCGGTCTGACACAAGCGGCTGCACTGAAAGCCTATACCTTGGGCGATCAGGTGTGTCAAACCTACCATTTTAGTAAAGCGATTGAAGTGGCGGTAAAAGAGTTTGCACCAGATCATTTGATTTTACTGGGGCCAGGCGCCAGTTTGGGTGGCGCCGTGGCGCAAAGTTTGATTGCTATTAACTGGCACAACTGGCAGAGCAAAGAGGACTTTAGCCTGGCACAGCAGGCAGCATCGCCTTTTATGCTCAGTATGGGCATGCCGGAGCAGCGTAGCTTGTTAAGTTGCTAGCATGTTAGGTTGATAGTATGCAGGCTGCCAGCTTGACTATGGCAGCTTGCAGTGTTTTATTTAGGGTTGCTGTTCTGCTAAATATTATCGCCCGCCTGAGTAAGTGGGCCCGAGCAACAAGGAGCACTTTCATGTCACAGGTTCAACCTATACCAGATGGCTATACTGGCGCCATCCCTTACCTGACGATTTCCAATGCCGCTGATGCTATTGGCTTTTACCAAAAAGCCTTTGCTGCCGAGCTTATCCTGAAAATGGATACGCCAACGGGCGCGGTGATGCACGCTGAAATGCGGCTGGGGCAGGCGCTGTTTATGCTGAGCGAGCAAAGCGACGACTGGGGTACCAAAAGCCCGCCGATGCTACAAGGCACCGCGG
>NZ_BNAO01000005.1:0-4492 GCF_014653435.1 Alishewanella longhuensis
TCAGGGTTCATGCGAACCGTATTCTTTCAAACCTTGACTTCGTTGCCGTTGTCGCCGTCTGTGGATGCGCATTATAGGGAGATTAAAATCATCCGCAAGCAATATTTCAAAAAAAAACACCGTTCGGTTATTTTTTAAACTGAACGGTGTTTTTTTGTTTATTAAACCGGCAAAACGTTAGCTTACTGCGTCTAAACACCCCGCTGACAGCTTACGATTGTTGTACTCTGTGACCATTTGTTGCATTTGTACTTCATCATAAGGCTGCAGATTACTTAAAATCATCCGCTTTTCACCCTTACCTATTTGCTTGCCCTCTTCAGTAAGGATAAAGCTCAATGTAACATTGCCTCTTTTACCCTCTACCTCTAACTTACTCGCCGCTAGACTTAGTTTAGGCTTAGTAGTAGGCAACTGTTCAAAAGATAACGTCATGCTCTCATATATCACTAATGGGCGCTGTGGATGAATCATTACTCCTTGCGCTGCCATCAGTGGTTGTAAAATATGCGGGAAGTTTTGTCCTGAAAATTGCACGTAATCTTGGAATAACGGTTCGATCACTTCCAAATCATGGCTATGCTCGCCAGAAAAATCTATCGTGAGGTACACTTTATCCTGTTGGTCGCAAACTTGGATCTGATTTGCTGTTAGCTTTGAGTACAACAAGGTATCAGCACTTACCATACCAGAAAACTGGCAACGAAGTTGTTGGCTCACGCCATAGCGCGTTAATAAATAACTAAAGAGTAAATCACCGGGAACACAAAAGCGTTTGGCATCCACATCATGGATAGGGTTGAAATCACCGGCAACTTGTTTGGCAAAGGTACAAGAATGCTGACGGCTAAAACTAAAGGCTTCACCATGACGGCTGACAAAAGCATCTAACAACATTAACTAATCACTCAACTTATATAAGAGGGAAACTATTCTAGCCCAATTCACGCCACAGATGGTCTAGCCAGTGGCAAAGCAAGGTTGATATCAGGCCCACGACGTCGCGACACGAACAAAGCATTACCCCCCAGTTTTTTCGCTTCACATTTTGCGGCTGTGGAGATGGCCGCTACATCATGATGGCTTTGACATTGCTGTGGATCTGGCATGGCAATCCCAATAGCGAGCGATAATAAAGGATAAAAACACGTTTCTCCGGTTCGATTAAGCGCAGTAATACCACCTTTTTCGGCATCCTCATAGGCATAATACGCAGGAATTTTTACAGCAAACTGCGCTAAGATTCGATTACATAGAGACTCTACCAGCTCAGTTGAGGTAATTAATACAAAGTCGTCGCCACCAATATGGCCGATAAAGTGTTCAGTCCCTATCGCTTGCTGTTGAATAATTTCAGCTACCAATTGCAGCACGGCATCACCTTTGCTATACCCATAGTTATCATTAAAAGGTTTGAAATGGTTTAAATCTAAGTAAGCAACGGCAAAGTCTGCGCCATTTAATAATAGGCGGTCTACTTCGCGGTATATAGGGACGTTTCCTGGCAGAAACGTCAATGGGTTTGCATAACGTGCATGTTGTAACTTATGTTCACTGATTTTTTTCAGTAACTGTCTTACAGAGCCTAAGCCCAGATAATCGCCATTGCGACAAATAATAAAGTACCAACTAGCAGCATTATGCTCATCTTCTGCCACTATTTTACTCACTTCATCTAAAGTACTACCTACTTCTACCACAACCGCTTTGTTGTTCATGATTTGCGCAATGGTCTTTTTCTCATTCAGTGCCCTTCCAAAAGGCTGCGAAAATAGTGCTTGTAGTTCAGCACGACAAATTAAACCAACCGGTTTATTCGCATTTAGTACTGCCAGACTCTGCAAGTTCGCGTTGTGCCGAAAGAGCTCAAAAACATCGACGGCCATAGTTGCCATCGATACTGTCGGCGTCTCGATTAACAATTGCTCAATACGGTCTTGCACATTACTAGGATTGGCTTCATGGCTTAGCCAATATCTGGGGGATGGAACTTTGAAATCGGCTTGAGGACGGCCTAACAAGTAACCCTGTGCTAAATCGGCGCCAAGCTCACGGCACAACATAAGCTCTTCTTGCGTTTCAATACCTTCCGCGACTATTAAAGCTCCAGTTGCCTTTGCCAAACGAATAATGTTCTGAACGAAAGCTTTTTTTGTAGGATCACGATGTACATCGCTGATAAAGTAACGATCGATCTTAACAATGTCAGGCTCGAGTTCTGACCAGAGCTTTAATCCTGAAAAACCACTACCCAAGTCATCTATGGCAATTTGAAAGCCTAATTGTCGATAATGACGCACCGCTTTAACCAGTAAAGTCGCATCTTCTACCTGGTATTGCTCAGAAATTTCAATGACTACTCTGGCAGGATCTAAACCCGCCTGCTCTAGCATCTTTTTGGTTAAACCGCTTGGATGATCAGCTGTGAGTAACAATAGCGGGTTAACGTTTAAAAAAAGTTTACCGCTGACACCCGAACGGGAAAAGGCTTCAATACTTAGTTCGCGGCACAACATCTCCAGCGGCTCTAATGCCCTGCAAGCCACTGCAGTTTTAAATAGTTGCAAAGGTGAATGCAAAGGACTGTCGGATGGCCCACGGATCAGGGCTTCATAACCGATAATCTTTGCATCAGCTAAGGAGAGTATTGGTTGAAATAGCGGCTGTAACGCTCTTTGTTGGATAATATGTTGCAGCTCTGCGCAAGAGTGTTCAGAAATCGCCATTTGTCCGTTCCCGTATTTTTAACAGCAGGAGCATAAGACAAATACGTGACAGTATTATGACTAAAATCATATCAATACTTTTAAAAAAGTGCTTGCTTTTTACTCAAAGCAAAACTACTGTATATCCATACACTGTATTTATAAACAGCTAGAGGTTGCTATGCACACTTGTAATGATACCGCCCTACCAGAAGCTATGATAAAACGCACAAGTCAGTCAATATCAGTTAGTGCTGAGAAGCGACGCCTTGCTGCGCTGCAACGAGACAGCGCAGAACTACAGTTAGTGAAATTACTACAGCAACATCGCCATATTACTGGCTGGATAGTATTAGTTGCACCGGCCATAAAGCCAAATAAAGCATTCTGGGCGGCCTGCCAATTACCGCTAGATAAAATATTGGTCGTACATGAGCAACAAATTAAAGACATCTCCGTGACGCTAAATCAGGCAATATCGAATACCAGCTGTAAAGTGGTTATTAATTGTGCTCCTTTGAACGATAGCGAGCTAACTTGTTTAACAGCGTTCGCACTAAAACAACAAAGCCGGTTTTATTCTTTACATCATGCTCTTGTTGCTGCCCATTAATGAATACTGGCCTAACGCTAGCTAGACAGAAACAACTTTATTAGAATACTGCTCAAGATACTTCTGAGAAACAAAGTGGAAACTACCATGAATTGTTATTGTTGTTCTGGCATAGCGTTTACCGAATGTTGTGCTCCTTATTTATCGCTTGGGGAAATTGCCAGCAACTGTGAAATCTTAATGCGCTCCCGCTTCAGCGCCTTTTGCCTTGCTGATACCGCTTATCTAGTGGCCACACTTCATCCATCACAACGTACTACTGGTATAGCAGACGAAATTACTACCTTTGCTCAGGACGTTCATTTTTGTCACCTAGCAATCAAATCTGCGGCGCAAACATCTGAGCAAGGCCAGGTCAGCTTTGCAGCCTATTTTTTGCATGAGCATAAGCTTGATGTAATAGAAGAAGTATCCGACTTTGTTTATGACGGTCGCTGGTATTACAAAAGTGGGCAGTTGCAAAAAAGCGAGCCAAAAAAAATTGGCCGCAATGATAGCTGTCCTTGTGGTAGCGGTAAGAAATTTAAGCAATGCTTAACTCATCAGTTAAGCGGCCAGCTTACAGATAAGACATATCTGTTTCGATAACATCGCTAGATGGTTGCTTATTCAATTGCTGCAACATCTCATAAAGCGCGGTTTCATCTGTTTCAGTACGCTCTGGTAAACTACCTTGCAACCTACGACGACAATGACTATCAAGGCTGGCAAACACCTGATTATCCAATTTCTTAGCATTATCTTGCCAGACCCAAGGTGCCGGGTTTAATTCACTCTGCAATTTTAATTGTGCCAGGCTTTGTTGAGCTGCAATACTATGTTTTTGCATCAACTCAGAGTCATGTAATGCTAACGCGAAACTTCTGCTCTTACGCACCGCCAGCCGCTGATAGAGATTATGCTCTACCTCAGAAACTCCAGGTAACGGTGTATAAAAAGCAGCCATCTCGTTAACAGCTGGCGACAATACCGCGAGCCATAGCGCAAAATCAGCCCTATGTTGCTGTTGCAACGCTTGATTAAGCTTAGTATCAAGTTGCCATTCGTTAACTATTGGTTGCATGATGTCTATTTTTTACAAATTCTGTTTGCTTTATCGGCAAACAGTAAAAAAACTTTAGCAAAGCGCTTTACATCAAAACTGAATTTGATAATATGCGCCTGCACTTGTGGA
>NZ_BNAO01000005.1:4532-30892 GCF_014653435.1 Alishewanella longhuensis
CATTTTCATACTTTTTTCTTGTTTTACATTCAAATTCCAATACATCGCATGGGGAAGGTGAGAACCTTAGTCAGGTTCGACAATGCGTAGCATTGAACAGCGGCACAGAGTGACGCTGACCTGCAAGGCGAGCGAAGCGAGTCATCCTTCCCCCTCCACCATTTCATTTTTATACTTTTTTTCTTGTTTTACATTCAAATTCGAATACATCGCATCGGGAAGGTGAGAACCTTCGTCAGGTTCGACCATTGGCAGCACACTCGATAGCTACAAACTACATCAGCAAGTTAGCTGCTGACAAAGCTCCGTTAATAAAGTACTGGCACCAATCCGCAGGTTAGCCGGAGTCGCTGACTTACCTGTTATATTTTCATATAAATCCATTAAATCTAGTGCCTGAGCAACCGTTTTCACGCCACCAGAAGCCTTAAAACCAATTGGCCGATCTGCTGCGGCTATGCTAGTCAAAATAATTCTAGCTGCCTCTAAAGTAACGCCAACAGGTACCTTGCCTGTTGAGGTCTTTACAAACTCCGCACCACAGGCAATAACTAACTCTGTTGCTTTGGTAGTCTGCTGCGCGGTAAGCAGCTCTCCCGACTCAATAATAATTTTTAAACAAGCACCCGAACTTGCCTGACGCACCGCAGATAAAAACGCTAAAACGGCGCGCTCATCACCCGCGAGCAAGGTGTGATACGGCATAACACAATCAATCTCATTAGCGCCATTAGCGAGAGCAGCGGTAATATCAGCTAAAACGGTAGTTAGAGATTGATTACCATCTGGAAAATTCACTACTGTTGCTAAAGCTGCACCTGGTGCATGAAGGCGAATAAACTCTTCTGTTATTCTTAGAAAAGAGGGGTAAACACAAAAAGCCGCAACTGGAATTGAGGTAACAGGTAAAGTTGATAGCCAATCCTGTAAATGATACTCATCATCAACCTCTTGCAGGCGGGTCACATCTAAAAGCGTCAATAATTGTAATAAACGTTGAGGGCTCGTCATCGTAGGATACTCTGTCTATGTCTATGTCTATGTCTGAATTTACCGCTATTAATCATTGCATTGGCGCTCTAGCGCAAAATATACCAATATAGCTAACGGACTGCCGCCGAGATTAAACCAAAAACGCCTGTTTATGCAAAAACTTTTCCCGGAACTTTTCATCTAGGGGCAGGTCACATTACTATGCGTTGTATGACACACCTCTCTCCTTTGATTATTCTCCATTTCATGCCGACCACTAGGTCGGCTTTTTTTAAAACAATTGTGATTGATGGGTTTTCAACCAACGCTGTGCCGCGAGGTACTCAGGATAATATGTTTTTACGAACTGCCAAAAAGCTGCTGAGTGATTCATGTACCGTAAATGCGATAATTCATGGATCACTACATAGCGAGCTACCCAATCAGGGGCTTGAAGTAAGCGCCAATTAAAGCCGACAACACCCCGACTATCACAGCAACCCCATCGACGCCGCCAACTACCGATACGAACTGCGGTTGGTGTGACCGCCATCAATGCTGCTTGCTGCTGAACTTGCTTCTGAAAGAAAACTTCGGCTAGATTCGTCAAGTAATGCTGTATCTGTTGCTCGATATAACGGTCACGTCGTGCAATATCTACCCGCATCGGTACCTGAACTTGAACTCCCTGCTCGTTAACTATCACCTGCCCTTTAGTGGCTAAAATCCAACTAAAAGCCAAAAGCTCTCCACTGATTAAAATTTGCGTACGATTAACCCAGCTAGGCTTAATCGTTACCTTACTAGTTTGTAAATGCTTTAACACCCAATCTTGTTTCTGTATTAACAGTTGCTGTAAAAACTCTGCAGACGTACCTGTCGGAGCTCTAATTTTTAGTTGTCCTTGCACTATGGCAAGTTGCACCGAGCGGCGTCTTGCGCTAAAAATTAACTCGTAATTAAAAGGTAGAGTTTCAGACATTACTATTGCCAAGCTACTTGCTCCTGTTTCGCACTGCTTCGTTTTACATGTTATGATCCACGCCAAAATAAATACGCTAGAATCTGGACCAAGTATGAAAATAATCTCTTTTAATATTAATGGTATTCGCGCTCGCTTACATCAGTTACAAGCACTGATAAACAAACATCAGCCCGATATTATCGGCTTACAAGAAATCAAAGTACAGGATAGTGAATTCCCTCTAACTGATGTACAAGCCATGGGCTATCATGTTTATCATTTTGGTCAAAAGGGTCATTATGGTGTAGCGATTTTAAGTAAAGCACCTGCACTCAGTATGCAATATGGCTTTCCTGGCGATCCAGACGATGCACAGCGTCGCATGCTTATCGGCCAATATCAGCTCAGTACAGGTAAAGTCCTCACTGTATTAAATGGTTATTTTCCGCAAGGCGAAAACCGCGAGCATCCCACCAAGTTTCCTGCTAAAACACGCTTTTATGCCGATTTGCAAAACTTTTTGGAACAACATCATAACAGTGCTGAAGATTATGTCGCTGTAATTGGTGACATTAATATCTCACCTATCGATCTTGACATCGGCATAGGCGAAGCCAATGCTAAACGCTGGTTACGTGAAGGTAAAACCTCATTTCTACCTGAAGAGCGCGCTTGGTTGCAGCAGTTAAAAGATTGGGGGCTGATTGATACCTACCGAGCCCTACATCCAGATGTCGGCTCGCAGTACAGTTGGTTTGACTATCGCTCTAAGGGGTTTGATGATAACAGAGGTCTGAGAATCGATGTGGTCATGGCGACCCCTCCACTAGCGGCACTTTGTACTGAAGCCGCTATTGATTATGAACTAAGAGGGTTAGAACGCCCCTCAGACCACGCCCCTGTTTGGTCGGTATTCAATCTTGCTTAGCATATAGGTAACGCGCAGTTTAAAACCAACGGCGCATTACGGAGTTGTCTAATTGTTGATAAGCCTGCCGTAACAGGTGGGCTAAGTCTAAATAGTTTTTCGGGATACCTGGTACTGCATCTACATTACCCTGCTTTTGGATTTGCTCGCGGATTTCCCTGGCCCAAGTAATTAAGGCGGGAGGAAGATTAGTGTTTGCACGAACACCCAACCAATACCAACCTTGTAACGGCATCGACACCAGCAATAACATCATTGCTATGATTTGCCCCAAAAAATCTGTCCCTAACAACTTTAGTTGGATACCTGCAGTAAGTATCGCCAAAGCGGGTAAATAGCGAACGGCTTTCCTAGTTAAAAAAATAACCTTATTTTCTGGGAAGATTGCATTTAATTCAGGTTTAGCTGGCCATGTGCGGCTGTACGTATAACCAGAGTTTATTGTGCTGATTAGTCTCATTTCATTACTCCGAACAGCTTCGTCTGCTACTTATTAGACATTAGCATAAAGTAGACACTACGGGCTGTTTTACTGAGTTAAAAAGTAAAAAATTAGTCATAAAATAATGAATATAAAGATTGTAGAGTTATATGTTTTTGGGATGTTTTTTCATGAAAAGTCGTGTTTATCATGCTCTTTGTCATTTCCTGCAGCTTAACAAAACTAACAAAAAACATGCCATCAAATATTTTTATTATTAATCAATATATTGAAAAGATAACTTCACATTACTCACAAAGTTATGCACAGAATCTGTGGACAACAAAAACCGCATACTTACTGCGTTGCTGGCTGTTCTTTAGCTTTTTTCAGTTAGAAAAAGCTTCTTCTCAACAGATATTCTAAACTGAATCGTCAAATTAGCCACTTTTTCAAGTTTACCATAGATATCAGCTGACGGCCTTGCTGGGCAAAAAGGCCCAAGGAAAGATACTGATATTACCGATATTTTACGTTATCATTCGTTTCAAGAAAAGATGGGAGAGTCAGCGTGTCGTATTCAGAGATTATCTGGCAACAAGATTGGTCTAAACTTCAGGGTTTTGTGATTAAAAGCCCGTTTAGCGGCCAATTAGCTCCGCTTAATATGCATCCAATGCCATTGTATTATCAAGATATACTACCTAGTACATTAAGCTGCAAACTACAGCAAGGCACCATTTATGCGCCATTTAATGCCGAGTTTTCTACCGCACGAGACCTTGATAGACGCTTAGTGTTCAAACATCAATCCGGACTTAGTCTCACATTAGACCTTCCTGTTGCTTTGCGTAATTTACATGGCAAAGGCATGCATTGGTTGAGCCGTTCTTGTAAGAAAATAACGGCCGGCACACCTGTCTTACAGCTCGATTTACCCTACTTGCAACTGGTGTTAGATGATATTTACTGCCTAGCTACCATTGTTGGCTCTGTATATGTGGACAAAATCTATAGCAGGAAAGCTCAGGTAAATGCAAACGAGGATCCGTTGTTTGTTTTACAACTGAAAACTCATACCAAAGAAAAAAGTGACTCGGCTGAGCAACAGATTTTATCTCACTCTCAATAATTTACTTTCAATATAGAAACTAAACTTATGATAAAGCTCTACGGAATTAAAAACTGCGATACGATAAAAAAAGCCAGACAATACTTGGAACAACACCGACTTGAATACCAATTTCATGATTATAGAACTGATGGTATCACCTCCGAACTCTTAACAGACTTTGCAGCAAAACTGGGGTGGCAGCCGTTGCTGAATACCCGAGGCACAACCTGGCGACAATTAAGCGACGAACAAAAAGCCAATATTGACCAACAAAGTGCTCTAGCATTGATGCTATCGCAACCGGCTTTAATTAAAAGGCCGGTGCTGGCGCACGGTAACGAATACTTGCTAGGTTTCTCAGAAAGTAGTTACGAAAAATTTATCTCAACTTTATAGAAAAAGGCGCGCTATGACCTCCCTATTTGACCCTGTAAGTAATGCCACTCTGGCACTCACTATGGCGCTGATTGAAAAGCCTTCCGTGACTCCTGAAGATGCTGGTTGCCAAAGCCTGATGGCTGACCGGCTAGCGAAAATAGGTTTTAATATTGAAATGCTGCCCTTTGATGACACCTTGAATATGTGGGCACGTCACGGTCAGAATAAACCGCTCTTTTGTTTTGCTGGCCATACCGATGTCGTACCTAGTGGCCCGGTTGAACAATGGCACACTCCCCCTTTTACTCCTACGATTATTGGTGACACCCTTTACGGACGTGGCGCGGCAGATATGAAAGGCAGCCTGGCGGCAATGATAGTCGCTACTGAGCGCTTTATCGCGTTACATCCTGAACCGGAATTTAATATCGCCTTCCTCATTACCAGTGATGAGGAAGGTCCTTTTATCAACGGCACCGTTAAAGTGGTAGAGACTTTGGAAGCGCGTCAGGAAAAAATTCGTTGGTGTCTAGTTGGTGAACCCTCCAGCGGGAAGCAGCTAGGCGATGTCATTAAAAATGGCCGTAGAGGTTCTTTAACGGGCCATCTTAGCGTCAAAGGTATCCAGGGTCACGTTGCCTATCCTCACCTGGCTGATAATCCGGTACATAAAGCAGCACCTGCATTAGCGGCTCTTGCAGCAGAGATCTGGGACAACGGCAATGATTATTTCCCAGCTACCAGCTTTCAAATCGCTAATATTCATGCTGGAACTGGTGCTTCTAATGTTATTCCAGGTGAGCTTAAAGTAATGTTTAATTTTCGCTACAGCACCGAGCTTACCGCAGAGCAATTACAAAGCCGGGTGTATGCCATCTTGGATAAATTTGGTCTGAATTATCAAATAGACTGGACTTATAATGGATTACCTTTCCTAACTGACAGCGGCGACCTGGTCGAAGCCACGGTTGCGGCAGTTGAAAAGGTGCGTGGTATTACACCACGTCTCGAAACCACCGGCGGTACTTCAGATGGGCGCTTTATAGCACCAACAGGTGCTCAGGTTATCGAACTAGGCCCGTGCAATGCCACCATTCATAAAATAAACGAATGTGTTTCTATACCTGACTTAACGCAACTTACCGATGTGTATCTGCAATTATTAGTAAATTTACAGCAACGGCTAAGTGCATGACATCCTTGATACCTGAGGTAGGGTTATTGACAGGTCTGGATAGCAGCCAGATGCGCGAAATTGACCATTGCCACCTGCTGCATCAACAGGTATTACCTGCTTTTAGACAATTAGCTCGCGCCATGGCTACAGAGGGTATTGAACTTAGGGTAGTATCGGCTTGGCGTGGCTTTGAACGGCAGGCAAAAATTTGGCGGGCAAAATGCGAAGGACTGCGGCCAGTGTATGACAGTACCCAGCAAATCGTTGATATTTCAACACTGCAGGGCTTGGCGAAACTTGAAGCCATCATGTTGTATTCTGCGTTGCCTGGAGCAAGTCGGCATCACTGGGGCACAGAACTGGATATTTATGATGCAGCAGCAGTACCAGCTGACTATGAAATACAGCTGCAACCAGCGGAATATGCTGCGGATGGGCCCTTTCACAAACTTACCTTATGGTTAGATAAGCATGCCGCTGATTATGGTTTTTTTCTACCTTATAAAGTGTATCAAGGCGGTGTAGCCGCCGAGCCGTGGCATATTAGCTATCAGCCACTAGCCAGCCAATACCAAACAGCCTTTAGCCTAAGTGCTTTGCAATACACTTTGCAACATCATGCTATTGCAGAGCAACAAAGTGTGTTACAACATTTACCCACGCTCTTTCAACGTTATATTACTAATATTTGCGAGGCATAAAACATGAACTGGCCATTATTTTGGGCGCTGGCAATCACCTTTGGTTTCGTTATCGGTAATGTAATGCTTGTTAAACGTTCTGCTAAGCAGAAGATGCCAAGCTTAAAAGACTTTAAACATCCGGCTGATGTCGGACCATTGCAGCCATCAGCAAAGCCAATGGCTACAACGCAAAACCTAAGCCCTAAGACTGATCAAAGCTCGAATAGCCCTGAGTAAAACGCTGTAGTTGATCGCGTAAATTAGGCGGCGTTCCTTTAATAACTAGGGTATCAGTCTTTACATCATACTGAACCCTTTCCCCAAGCAATTTCTCATCAAAGCTAAGCGATAAACCTCCACCGGCGCCATTAAATTTAACCAGTTTTTTCAGCTCTTTCACTTCAACAGGAAACTGTTCGGCAACCTCTAATTGCTGCTCAGCGCAGTAATGTAAAAAGCCATTCTCCTGTTCAGGATCGATAACGGCTGAAAGCTCTGCGAGTACGACCTCTTGCCCTGCTTTGGCACGCTCTTCACAATAATCGAATACCTGGCGACGGGCTGCCGTTTTTTCTTCATTGGCAAATTCTGCGGCTCCTAAATATTCTTCGACCGAAGACAGCACTTTTTGGCTATTCACTCTGGCATCTGTACCTTCGTCACAGCCCAAAAAGTCCAGGAAAAAATCTGCCACTTTGCGTCCAGCCCGACCACGAATAAAACTGATATAATTACCTTTAGCTGCATTGACAGCATATTCGGTTAAATCAACGCGTGCGGCTAATTGCATGCGGCCAATATCTAAATGACGCGAGGTTGCTAACTCTAACTGATCTGATAATTCAAAGTGATCTTTACTACCCAGCAAACACACCAGCAGAAACTCACTAGCCAAGTAACGGTAATGTGCTAACAACAAGTAACCCGTCTCAGGTAACTGGTGCTGACTTAACTCCACCACTAACGCATCAGTTGTGGCCTTGGCAAAACCTAAAAAGTTGCTTTGCTCTGCTTGCCAATCCGCTAAAGCGTTAACCACACGATCTGATTTTTCAGCATTAAAGCTGGCATAACCTTTTGCTGGTTTGCCATTATAGGCTAAATGTAGCTGCTCTACTAAGGTGGCAACCGCGGGGCCATTCCCAATTAAGTCATCACGGTAATGCGCTTTATGCTCGCCGCTATCGGTCAACGCAATAAAATTAATCGCCAAATGCTGCATATCTACCGACATAAATTTTCCTGTTTTTTCTGAATTCTGTTACTATTCTATCTGTTTAAATTATGTTTATCTGAGTATTCCATGCCTATTATATCAAAATATTCTACTGACCAGATTGAAAAGCTGGTGAATCAATTACTCGATACCCTGCACAACCAGCAAGCTACCACAGAGCTGAGTCTAATGTGCTTAGGTAACGCGGTGAGCCACGTGATTAACACCTCAGTACCTGCAACCCAGCGTGAAGCTGTTGCTAGTTCTTTTAACCAGGCATTAAGTGATGCCGTTTCACAACGCCGTAATTAACCCCCAATGGTGCTAGAGCAGAATCTCTCACTGGTTAAAAAGGTCAACCGGCTGCTAAACTGGGGGCACTGGTTTAGCTTATTTAACATTCTTATCGCACTGCTGGTAACAGCGATGTTTTGGTGGTCAGAACCGCTACCACAAAGTCTCATAGGCTGGAGTTATTTAATCTTAAACTGGCTCGGCCATACTGCTTTTATCTGCTTTATGTTTTTTATTCTAACCATTTTCCCACTGTCGCTTATTTTTCCTTATCAAAGGCATATCCGCGGCTTAGCTGCCGGCTTAGCCACTCTGGGATTGGTCGTGTTAATCTTTGATGCCTACGTATACAGCCAGCTAGGCTATCATATTGGCAGTGCCTCTTACGACCAAACTATCGACCTTTTACGACAGCAAGTCGTCACCAATCTGCGTAA
The DNA here is from genome assembly GCF_014653435.1 of Alishewanella longhuensis. GTDB lineage: Bacteria > Pseudomonadota > Gammaproteobacteria > Enterobacterales > Alteromonadaceae > Alishewanella > Alishewanella longhuensis. Next base: position 13,117 of record NZ_BNAO01000005.1, read on the forward strand.
CTTTATCCTGATTGTCACGCTGGTTGCTGCCTTGTTATTTGCTCTTGAATTAGTAATAAGTAACTTTTGTTGGAAAAAAATTACCCGACTCAGCCAATCAGGTGTGGGAAAACCAGCACTGGTCATATTCTTCGGCAGTTTTATGTTAAGCCACTTACTACACATTTACGCCGACGCTAGATTGCAGTGGGATATTACCCGGCAAGATAATGTGTTGCCTTTTTCTTACCCCGCCACCGCAAAAAGCTTACTGGCGCGTTATCAGCTAGTCGATTTAACTAAGCGTGCACAACGCCAGGCCGATAAATTGAGTCTGCATAACCCGTTACCTGCTAGTAGTACGCTTCGCTGTGATTTGCCACTGCACCCTACTACCTTGTTATTGGTTACTGATACATTAAACGAGAGCCAACAACAGTTTTTGCGTGCTCAGCGATTACGGATACACGATCAGCATTTCGCACCAAATAACGTGACTGAAGCTTTACTTAATCTGCTTTATGGCCAATTTATGGCTGAGCAGAACAATGGTCAGACTCTGCAACAAGCTCCGGGTTGGCTTACACAATTACCTGAAGAGCGTTTTAGCGTCGTGAATCGCAATCCAGCTCTTAGCAATAGCTTGCCCTGGACACCAATAGTATTTGAACAAAAGCCCTATGCTATTGTATTCGATGGAAACCCCGAGCTACGCTGGGAAGATTATCAAGAATATCAACAAATTGTTGTAGTTCCGCTTCACAGCAACAATACTAAATTTCAATTAGCACCACAGCAAGCCTTTGTTCGCTGGCCAGAGTTGCTCACGCAAGTTAAGCAGCACAATAGCCAGCAGTTAGATTGGTTACCAACTTTGCTGTACGCTGCGGGTTGTCAAAGTGACAATCGCTGGCTGGGAGATAATTTACTAGCACCTAGCTTGTTACCTAAGCTCAATATTAGTCAGCAAGATATCATTAGTATCCGTAAAGATAAGATGATGATTTTGCGGCAAGACGGCAGCTACGGTGTTTGGTCTGCCGGTACTTTGGTCCCCCTTAATGACAGACTCGACGTTCCTATGCTGACCGACGCCTTAAAGCGGTTGGAAGACTAAGTCTTGTCATTTCTGTTACATAAACTATTGTAGCGCCTTAGGGCTTTTTAGCCTGGGGCGCTTACCCGCCAACTCAAGTTCAGCAAGATGAAATAAGTTGGTAAAGGCGATGGGCGGTGCAGGCTCACCAAAACATTCTATATAGGCAACCTCTGCTTCTTTTACTACCTGCTGATATAACTGATCATAAAGACTAAAACCATCATAGCTATAAGGCTCATTCAGCTCCGCTAACCCCAACTCGCGTTGACGACGCATAAAGTAATTCATTAAAAACTCGTACTGTTTTATATCTAACCATTCACGGCAATCCATGATCATTCCTCAGCAACCTGACTGTTAAATCAGTAATCGTTATACCCAAATAGTATACGAAAAATAACAATACACCGATGACTCCCATTAATCTAAATAATTGATTAAGGCAATTACTAATATTCGCTTTAATTAATAATAATAACCACTATCATTACCAAAAGCATCTCAAAAGGACCACAATCATGACTAAAACTATTACGTTCGCTATTATGCATTTTAGCATTGCCTTTGGCGTCACTTACTTAATTACCGGCGATCTGGTACTAGGTGGTTTGGTCGCGGTAATAGAACCTGCCGTTAACACTGTAGGTTACTTCTTTCATGAAAAAGTATGGCAGCGTTTAGAGCTACGGAAAACTGCAACATTAAACTTATTAACCAAAGGCTTTGTGAAGCTGTAAGTAGCTAGGGGCTGAAAAGTAATACCCAAATAGCGGCTGACGTCTAGTAAATTAGGCCAGCAACAATCAGCAAAAGCCGCTACAATAGCCGTCTTAAATGATTTTATGATGAGGCGAAAATGCTAGCACTGGGTACCCTAAATACATTAACCGTTAAAAAGCAGGTCAAGTTTGGTTACTACCTGGACGGTTTAAGCTGGGGTGAGATCCTGCTACCAAATAACGTCGCTCCCGCCAATTTAGAAATTGGTCAAGAACTTAACGTATTTTTATACCTTGATTCAGAAGATCAGTTAATTGCCACCACAGAGCGGCCACGCATTATGGTAGGCCAGGTCGCTATGCTGCCTGTAGTTGCTATTACCAAAGTGGGTGCTTTTTTAAATTGGGGTGTAAAGAAAGATTTATTAGTGCCTTTTAGTGAGCAGCAAATTCCTTTAAAAGAAGGCCAGCACTATCTGGTTTACTGTTATGTTGATCTTAGCAATCGTATTGTTGCATCGACCAAGTTAGACCGGCATATCCATAAAACGCCAGCAAATTATCAGATTGGCGACAAGGTAGCGATTATTGTCAGCGAACAAACTGATTTAGGCTACAAGGTGGTGATTGAACATCAACACTGGGGTGTATTGTATAAAAATGAAGTATTTAAGCCGCTACGCCGTGGTGATAAATTAACAGCTTATGTCATGAAAGTACGTGATGACGGCAAAATCGATTTGCGTTTAGTCAGTACAACGCACAAGCAAGCGCAAGAACTTACCGACAAAGTGCTGTATAAACTCAAGCAAAACGGTGGAAAACTGGCGTTAACCGATAAAAGCTCTCCAGAACAAATTTATGATGCGTTTGGCGTAAGCAAAAAAGCGTTTAAACAAGCCATTGGCGCTTTGTATAAAGAAAAGAAGATTGTCATTACCGAACAAGGCTTAATACTGGTTCCTGAACAAACCACTCCTTAAACAGCTGATTTTATATTTTAATTTATAAAGAACACCGGCAAATGCCGGTGTTCTTTATGGTATTGATAAGTAAGCTTTAAAAGCTACTACGGTTCTCTGGTTTAGTTAGCACTAAGTGTACTGCGCTGGTCGCTCGCTCACGAAAGCCCCCTTCGCAATAACACAGATAAAAATGCCATAAGCGGATAAAATTATCATCGTAGCCCAATTGATGCACGGCATCACGTTGAGCCATAAAATTATCACACCAATCTTTTAAAGTCCGTGCATAGTCAAAACCAATGTCTTGCACCTGACGGATCACTAAATCAGTTTTATCGGCAACGGCATTGGCCATCCGGCTGATAGACGGTAAACAGCCACCAGGGAAAATATAGCGTTTAATAAAGTCCACTTCCCGCACATATTGCTGATAACGATTATCTACCATGGTGATGGCTTGCAGTACCATAATACCATCTGGTTTTAGCAAGCTGCTGCACTTTTCAAAATAATCATCTAAAAAGTCATCGCCTACGGCTTCTATCATCTCAATAGACACTAGTTTGTCGTAAGTGCCTTCAAGCTCACGATAATCTTTAAAAAGCAGGGTAATTTGTTGTTCCAGCCCCAACTCACGAATACGCTGTGCCGTGTAATCATACTGCTGCTGTGAAATAGTGGTTGTAGTAACCTTGCAGCCAAAATGCTGTGCAGCGTAAATGGCCATACTGCCCCAACCAGTACCAATCTCGATGACATGATCTTCGGGTTTAAGTTGCAAACGCTGACAAATTTGCGCCAATTTGTGCTGCTGAGCTGCGGCTAAACCCACATCACCTGTTGGATACACAGCGCTGGAGTACATCATGCTGTCATCTAAAAACAACTTATACATTGCATTACCTAAATCGTAATGTGCAGCAATATTGCGCTTAGATTGTGATAAGGTATTACGATTTCGGTAATTTAGTAGCTTTAACACCGGGCGACTTAACCGAGCCCAGGTAGAGTCCATTTTATCCAGCACCGCCAAATTACGGGCGAAGATCTGCACCAACGCCGTTAAATTATCACAGCGCCAATAGCCATGAATATAGGCCTCTCCACCACCTACCGACCCTGCTAAAATCAATTTTTGATAAAAAGCCGGGTCAAGTACGGTGATAACGACCTTAAGCTCAGCATGCTCATCACCAAAATGCTGCTCATCACCAGCTTCGGATACGGTAATAGCACCATGCTGTAACTGGCTTAAAAAGTTTAAGGTAAACTTACGACATAACCGGTCGAACCAACCGAGATTATCAAAAACCGCTTTCTCGCTAAGCGACAAACTCATACATCAGATCCCCTGGACTTTGGATGGGCGTAAACAGGCACACGTTTAATTAATAACTTCAGTGCTTGCCAATAAATTCGTGTAAATATCTGTACGCTTTGCCATGGCTGACGGATCAAAATCTTCCGACGTACCGCCTTTGTTAAACTAAAACGCTGCAACTTAAACCAAGCGCTAAATACCGCTTGTTGTTCACGGATATTGGTAATACTGCAAAATAAGCTTTCGGCGGGCTCTGGGATCTGCCAGCGATATTGCATATCCAATGGATTAAAGGGCGAGACATGAAACACTTTATCATGCTGATATTGAGCGATGTCAGCACAGAGTTGCTGTAGATAGTAATGCCGCTCATTCCAGGGGGTATTACTCACTTCAGCCAATAGGTAACAGCAATCGCCATATTCATCATAACAATAGTACAAATTAAGCGGGCTAAAATACAGCCCCCAACTCGCTAAAGGAGATGCCAGAAACACCTGAGTGATACCTTTATCGCCGCCTAATTGTCGCACTTTATCACGCACTGCCTGTGCTAAATCCGCATCACCACTAAGGTAATCCTTACGCCGGTAACTAATGGCACCAAAAGCATTAAACTTAATCCCAACCGCCGCCAAGCTGGTTTTCGACAATTGAGAGCAATCTAACCAGTAAGCACTATATGGATAATCAAAGCCATGTACCTTAGGTAAAAAGCGTTTATGGCCTACCCGGCCACAATACACGGCATGACCGCTTTGCATCAGTAACTTACTCCAAGCATAGCAGCAACATCAACGGCACTGCGTGCGCCATCTTCATGAAAACCGTTATACCAATAGGCGCCACAAAAGTAGCTGTGACGCTGACCATTAATTTCAGCACGCCGCTGCTGGCACGCAATAGTCATCGGGTTGTAAACAGGGTGCGCGTAGTGGTAAACGCCCAAAATTTTATCCTTAGCAATATTAGTGGTATTGTTTAACGTAACACAAAAGGTCACCGGCGCAGTCAAACGCTGCAAAATATTCATATTGTACGTTAAGGTTGAGCGGTCACTACGCTGGTTATCTAAATTGTAGTTCCAGGAGGCCCAAGCTGCCTTTCTTACCGGTAATAGACGAGTATCGGTATGCAGCACCACTTCATTCTGCTGATAAGCAATCCCGCCAAGCACCGCAGTCTCTTCATTTGATGCATCTTTCAGTAACGATAAAGCTTGATCGCTATGACAAGCAAACACCACTTTATCAAATTGCTCAGTCTTGCCATCAGCATAGTGGACTGTGACACCATCAGCTTGCCGCGAAACGCCAGTAATATGTTGATTAAGGCGTAACTTATCGCTCCCCACCTTTGCCAACAGCGCCTCGACATAACTTCTGGAGCCACCTTTAATCACTGACCATTGCGGTCTGTCATTGATATTTAGTAAGCCATGATTATTAAAAAATCTTAAGAAAAACCGCACCGGAAATTTAGGCATATCGGTTAAGCCAGCGGACCAAATAGCCGCTCCCATTGGCAGTAAATAATTATCTCGAATACCGGCACCAAAACCATGCTTATCTAGAAATGCACCCAACTCCAAATCAAGATCAGCATGATCAGCAGCAACCAGCTTCTTACCTAGCTTATTAAAACGGGTGATCTCGAGCAGCATTCTCCAAAAAGAAGGACGAAAAATATTACGCTTTTGCGCGAATAAGCTGGCAAAGGTATTGCCGTTATATTCCAGATTATTTTGAGTATTTTTTACGGAAAAGCTCATTTCGGTCGCTAATGAAGCCACACCCAACTCAGCGATAAACTTATTAAAAATAGGATAAGTCCAATTGTTAAACACGATAAAGCCGGTATCAATAGCGTAGTTTTGCCCTTGTACTTCTACATCCACAGTCGCAGTATGGCCGCCTAAATAATTATTCGCCTCTAATAAGGTCACATCATACTTTCTTTGTAGTAGATACCAACTCAGCATGCCAGAGATACCACCACCAACTACTGCAATACGCATAAATTTCCTTAACCCTATAATTTTAAATACTGCACTAAATTACTTATCTGCCATTTTCTGGCGTACTTTGCCGGTAAGCCAGCTCACCACTGGGATATGCTGATAGACCATCTCTGTGAGATCATAATAATCACGATGGTAAATTATTTGTCCCTCTTGCCAACGTAAGGCTGAGCAACCGTCCACCGTAACTTCTTTACCCTTACCAATGGCTGGATGGCTAAAACACATTTGCCAGCTCAAAAAGCCTTCATCACCTGTTACCACGGCCTGCTCTGCGGTAAAGCGAGCATAATTAAGCCGCTGATAACCATGCTCAAGGTAAGATATTAATTGATCTCTGCCCCGAATTTGATGAACAGGATCGATAAACAGTACTTTTGGGTGATAGATCGCCTCAGTACTGCCAAGGTTACTGTTGGAGAGCTGATTAAAATAATCCAGAAAAGCCTGAATACGTGCGTCAACTAGCATGGTGACTCCTGGCTTTTAACCGCAGAAAACAAGGCTAAGGTGAGTTTACGTGCCTCGTTATGTTCAACCACCGGCCGAAAATACCCTTTAGCAGTAACAGGCTTATGCGGCCAATGGATCTCTTTATTGGTTTTGCTCGCGAGCATGGGTAAATAGCGGCGAATAAAATCGCCTGACGGATCGAAGCGCTCGCTTTGCGTTACCGGATTAAAAATCCGAAAATAAGGTGCCGCGTCGGTGCCGGTCGATGCCGCCCATTGCCAGCCGCCATTATTGGCGGCAAAATCACCATCAATTAATTTCGACATAAAATATCGTTCACCCCAGCGCCAATCGATATGTAAATCTTTTACCAAAAAGCTGGCGGTGATCATTCTAAGCCGATTATGCATCCAACCGGTTTCATTCAATTGCCGCATAGCGGCATCCACTATGGGGTAACCGGTCTCGCCACGACACCAGGCTGCAAATAACCTGTTATCGTTTGGCCAATTAATCCGATCCGTTTCCGTTTGAAAAGCCTGATGTTTAATAAGCCGAGGAAAAGCAACTAAAATGTGCTTATAAAAATCCCGCCAAATAAGCTCAGATAACCAGACAGAAGCCCCGCTTTTCTCTTGCTCGAGTTGTTGCCCAGCTTCATGTTGTAACCTTGCCACACATTGCTGCGCAGATAGCACGCCAATGGCTAAATAGGCTGACAAAGAAGAGGTACCATCAATAGCAGGAAAATCGCGTGCCGTTGTATAATCTTGCACCCGCTGCTGGCAGAAAATGCGCATACGATTAAGCACTTCCAGCTCGGCCACTGGCCAGCCAGCAGAACTGTTATCGCCAGCCTGCATAGGGGTTAAATTAGGTACAACGATAGCGGTAGCGCTTTGTACTGCAGGCTTGGGAAAACACTTTACCCCAAATGTGGCTAGTTTGACTAACCAATTGCGCTTAAACGGCGTAAAGACTTTATAAATATCCCCCTGCTGCGTTAATACTGAGCCTGGAGGCATAACACATAGTCTATCAAACCAATAACAAGGGATCTGTTGTTCATGTAATTTGGCGGCAACCGCATGATCACGAGCATGCTCACGCACTTCGTATTCCTGCTGGGCATATAACGCTACGACACCTAGCGGCAGTAGCTGTGCGATCACTGCAACGCAGCTGTCGTAGTCCATACCTTCAACAGCCAACAAAGGGATCTTGAGTTCAGCCAATTCAGCCGTTAACGCAGCTACCCTTCTACGTATAAGATCTTGTCGTATCATTGCCATATCGTGCTGTTGCCAGCTAAGTGGTGTCGCAATATACAAGGCTAATACAATACCGTTATCTAGCTGCGCAGCCTCTCGCGCAGTGTATAACGCTTGATTGTCGTGGTAACGTAAATCATGCCGTAACCAAACCAAATGAACCGGAGTCTTCTCCATTATGCGCGCAGCCCCAATTGTTCTGGATAAGGATTAAAATAGACTTGTTGCTGTAAATAGTTATTCGGATACAAACGCAGATAGTGCTGCAATAACGTCACCGGCGCCAACAGCGGTACTCGTCCGCAGCGATAGCGGTTAATCAGTTCAGCTAGCTCCTGTCGTGCCGCACTGTCCATTAATTTTTTTAAAAAACCCTGCAAGTGCTGTAACACGTTAGCATGCTGCTTACGAGTGGCAATATTGCGCATCGCTTGCATTAACTCGGTTAAATAACGAAGTTGTAACTCCGCCGGCTGAAATAACTTTGCCTCGGCAACCAGTTTCCCTAACTGATGATAGGCAACGGGAGAATGCGCCATCACTAAAAATTTGTAACGACTGTGAAAAGCGACCAATTTACCAATAGAAAACCCATCACGCATCGTTTTTTGAAAATCGTGACAAGCAAACACTCTGCTGACAAAGTTCTCCTTTAAAGCAGGATCTAGTAAGCGGCCGTCTTCTTCCACCGGTAACCACGGATACGCTTGCATTAATTGCCGGGTGTAAACCCCCACTGCAAGCTTACCTAAGGCATTACCCTCAGTATCATAGAGTTTGACACGTTCCATACCGCACGTAGGGGATTTTGCACAAACAATATAACCACTAAGCTCAGCAAAACGAGGTAGCATCTGCGCCGTGTAATCTAACATTTGCTCAGTGTAATCCAGGCTATTATCCCGGCTTTGTACCAACCTAATTTGTTGCTGTGTATCTCGTTGTAAACGGATAGCTGGGCGTGGCACCCCCATGCCAATAGCTTGCTCAGGACAAACAGCAACATACTGCACTAAAGGTTGTAACTGCTGTGTACAAAAGGTGGAGGCTTTGTGCCCCCCGTCAAATCTTACTTTATCGCCTAAGACGCAGGCGCTGATCCCAATTTTTACTGCCATAAGGTTATGCCCTGTAGTGAACTTATTTCTTTACAGTTTTACCATTCATCTGGATCAGCTAATCTTTGAAAAAAACTAAAAAAACGGTAGTTACAAGTAACTACCGTTTTCTGATTAAGGTGTTCAAAAGCAGAGTTAAAAACCTTGTTAGGCTTTACTGGTACCCGCCTCGACCCGAGACTTTAACTTCTGGCCTGGACGAAAAGTCACCACACAGCGCGCCGAAATCGGGATATCTTCTCCGGTTTTCGGGTTACGCCCTGGCCGTTCATTTTTGGTGCGCAAGTCAAAATTACCAAAGCCAGATAGTTTTACCTGCTCGCCGGATTCCAGTGCGGCACGGATCTCTTCAAAAAAAGCTTCTACTATCAGCTTGGCATCGCGTTTGCTCACGCCAAATTTGGTAAACAGACGTTCAGCTAAATCAGCTTTGGTAAGCGCCATTTCTTAATCCCTCAACGTTGCGTCGAAATCATCTTTAAGTACGCTAACCACTTGATTTACAACCAGTTGGATATCTTTATCCTCAAGCGTACGCGCACTATCTTGTAAAGTCAGAGCAATTGCTAATGACTTAAAGCCCTCTGCTACACCCTGACCGGTGTAGACATCAAACAATTTTAGGTCAACTAACTGATTTGCGCCAACTTTTTTTATACTAGCAACAATATCGGTAAATTGCACATCTGATTTCACCACTATCGCTAAATCTCTACGATTTGCCTGGTATTTTGACAACTCTTGGGCTTGCACTATCTGCCGCTCACCCAGCGCTGCCAGCTCTAATTCAAATAAGTACGCTTTGCCCTTAATGCCCAGCTTGCGCTCAGCTTCTGGATGTAGGGCACCCAGATAACCTACGTGCTGCTCATTGACAGAAACAGCCGCAGTTTGCCCGGGATGTAACGCACAGTGCTCAGCGGCAGTAAAACGCACGGCATGCTGATTGGACAATAACGCTAATAAAGCCTCAACATCAGCTTTAATATCATAGAAATCTACCGGGCGCTCGGCAATGCTCCAGTGTTCATTAGCTAAGGAGCCAATAATAACGCCACCTATTACCGGTACCTGGCGTACGCCACCTTCAGCTTTAGCATCAGGGATAAACTTTAGGCCATACTCGAATAAGCGTAAACGGTTCTGCTGACGGCTTTGATTATACTGTACTGCCTGTAGCAAACCTGGCCATAAATTAAGGCGCATCGCCGACATATCGGCAGAAATCGGATTAGGTAATACCAAAGCCTGCTGATTAGCAAACAGCGCTTGCTGTACTTTAGGATCAACAAAGCTGTAGGTAATGGCTTCCTGGTAACCTCGGTCGACTAAGACCTGTCGCATTTGCGGCACACTCAACGCCGCCTCTTTAAAAGCACGCATCTGTAAAGAGGCTACTGGCGCCACATTGGGGATATTGTTGTAACCGTATACCCGCGCCACTTCTTCAATCAGATCTTCTGCAATGCTGATATCAAACCGGTACCCTGGTACAGCGACCTGCCAGCCTCCAGCGATTTCGGTAACATGCAAACCAAGACGGCTTAAAATATCTGTAACTTCCGTCTTCGCAACATGATGACCTAAAATACGCGTTAACTTTTGCTCAGTTAAGCTAATAGGTGCTTTTTGCGGCAAGTGCTCGTTGGCAACGGCTTCTGTAATGGGGCCTGCCTCACCACCGACAATCTCTAGCAATAAGGCGGTTGCCCGCTCCATCGCTGTGCGCTGTAATGCAGGATCAACACCACGCTCATAGCGATGCGAAGCGTCAGTATGTAAGCCATACTGACGTGCTTTGCCGGCAATGGCTAAAGGTGCAAAAAAGGCGCTTTCCAGGAAAATGTCCGTAGTATCGGTGGTTACACCGCTAGCTAAGCCACCAAAGATACCCGCCATTGCTAGGGCCTTGTGTTCATCGGCAATCAACAAGGTGTTGTCATGCAGGCTGACTTCATTACCATCCAGCAACACCAACTTCTCGCCGGCTGTCGCCATACGCACTTTAATCGCGCCATCAATTTTTGATAAATCAAAGGCGTGCATCGGATGGCCAAGCTCTAACAAAATATAGTTAGTAATATCGACGATAGCATCAATACTGCGTACACCCGAACGGCGTAACTTTTCGGTCAGCCATAACGGACTGATCGCCTTAACGTTAACATTACGAATCACCCGGCCCAAGTAACGCGGACAAGCCGCTGGCGCCTCAAGAATAATGGCTTTTTGCTCATCAATAGCAGGAGCTACTGCGGCAATAACCGGCTCGCATACTGTTAATTTATTTAACACTGCGACTTCTCGGGCCAGGCCTTTAATCCCTAAACAATCCGCCCGATTTGGCGTTAAATCTACTTCGATAGTCACGTCATCCAGCGCTAAATACTGACGTAAATCAGTACCTACAGGCGCATCTTGGGGTAATTCTAAGATCCCATCTGAATCGTCAGCCATGCCAAGCTCAGAAAATGAACACAGCATGCCATGTGATGGCTGACCACGTAATTTGGCTTTTTTAATTTCAAAGTTACCTGGCAAAATGGCGCCAACCGTAGCAACCGCAACTTTTAAGCCTAAACGGCAGTTTTTAGCACCGCATACAATGTCCAGCAGCTCTGGGCCGCCAACATTTACTTTCGTCACTTGCAACTTGTCAGCATCAGGATGAGGACCACAAGCAACCACTTCACCTACGACGACACCGTGAAAGTCCCCCGCCACTTTTTCAATACCATCAACTTCCAGGCCAGCCATGGATAACTGTTCAGATAAGGCCTGAGTATCCAGCGCTGGGTTTACCCATTCACGTAACCAGGATTCGCTAAATTTCATGTTTTAATACTCCGCTTATCTGAACTGCTTTAAGAAGCGCACATCATTTTCAAAGAATGAGCGTAAATCAGTTACGCCATAACGCAACATGGTTAAACGCTCTACCCCCATACCAAAGGCAAAGCCGCTATAGACTTCAGGGTCGATACCCACAGAGCGCAGTACATTGGGGTGCACCATGCCACAGCCTAATACTTCTAACCACTTGCCATTTTTACCCATCACATCCACTTCAGCCGAAGGCTCGGTAAAAGGGAAAAACGAGGGTCGAAAACGGATCTTTAAGTCTTCTTCGAAGAAATTATGCAAAAAGTCGTGCAAAATACCTTTAAGCTCAGTAAAGCTAACGTTTTTATCCACCATCAAACCTTCAACCTGATGGAACATCGGCGTATGCGTTTGATCATAATCGTTACGATAAACCCGCCCTGGCGAGATAATACGCAATGGCGGCTGTTGTTGTTCCATAGTGCGGATTTGCACGCCCGACGTTTGAGTACGCAGCATCAGCTTTGGATTAAAATAAAAGGTATCGTGATCGGCACGGGCCGGATGATGTTCAGGAATATTCAACGCATCAAAGTTGTGGAAATCATCTTCAATTTCCGGACCATGCTTGGTTTCAAAACCCAGTTCGGCAAAAAAACTCTCAATGCGCGCAATAGTGCGGCTAACTGGATGTAAACCACCCGCTTCTAAACCACGACCTGGTAGAGTGACATCGATGCGTTCCTGTGAAAGCTTGGCAGAGAGTTGCGCTTGCTGCAGAGCATCGCGCTTTTCGTTCAGTGCATCTTGCACTTGCTGCTTTAAATCATTAATTTGCTGACCGGCAATTTTACGTTGCTCCGGATCCATGGCACCTAGTGATTTTAACAGTTCGGTAATACTGCCTTTTTTGCCCATAAAGGTTACGCGAACCTCTTCCAGAGCAGGAATATCTCCAGCAGCGGCAACCGCCGCCAGAGCTTCATTTAATATTGCTGTCAGGTTCATTGTTTTCCTCAACGTCAGCAGAATTAACTTTGTTCAAAGTTGCTAATAATACACCAGAAATCACCACTGCCGCAGGCTTAGCTCCAGATTTTTCGACTGAAAATACAATTTTTCAGCCATCACGCTGGTCTTTGTGGTATTTCTTGTAAGATTTCACGGATAAAAGGAATAGTCAGTTTGCGTTGATGCACTATTGAGGCTTTATCTAACCGATCTAACATGGCCACTAAGGCTCTGATATCCCGGTCATGGTGATTAAGTAAATAGCGTGCCGCCTCATCTGGTAATTCAATACCGCGCAGCCGGGCTTTTTGCTGAAGTAACTTTTGTTTATCTTCGTCACTCAGTAATCTTAACTGAAAACTGGTACAAGCATGTAACCGCGACACCAAGTCAGGCAAGGTAATGCCTAACTGTTGCGGGGCCTGATTACCGACGATAATCAGCGCCTTACCCTGTTCGACTAAACGATTATAAAGATCAAATAAGGCTACCTGCCATCCTAGATCACCAGCTATTGCCTGAATGTTATCCAAACAGACCAGATCCAATTGCTCTAGATTGTCTAATATCCTTGGGCTTAGCTGCTCACAATCTTGTAGGGCCAGCAGTTGACTGGTTAACCCTTGTTCCTGCGCTTGCACGCAAGCGGCGTACAACAAATGAGATTTGCCGCTGCCACTGGCGCCAAATAAATACACAGGTGCTTGACCGAAGGGTTTACGCAAATACTGTTTTAAGAAGCTGACTGCCGCACTTTGCTCTGCGGCATAAAAGCTATCTAAAGTCTCATCTTCTGGCAGAGTTACAGCCAGAGTGTATTGCAAAGGCTGCATCTAGGGCTTGCTATAATCAAACTCAGCCAATACAGTCTGCGGCGTTGTTGCCGTCGCATAATCTGATGACCAAGGATCCGCTGCTGGCCGCCGCGTTAAGTTAGGCTCAAATACTAAGCTCTGTAAAAGCTGTTCTTCACTCATCTGCAGGGTCAAGCCAAACAGCGTTTCTGCTGGAGCATGGCGCACTATTTGCACTCGGCTAACCCCTAGTAACTCACTAAAACGGCGCTCCAGTGTAACCACATCAGCCAAGCTTTTCAGCCCATTAATTTGCAGCACTGCTTGCTGCTGCATATTCGGAGTTAATAAAATTGCATATTGCTGCGCTAGTTGTTGGCTAAGCCGGTCTGCATATTGCTGCATCAGCTGTTGCTCGCTAGTTGCCTCCAGCTCATCACGCAATATATTACCATCATGCTGCCTCAATGCTGTTAACTTCCAACCACCCGCCTCTGTGTTACCGGCAGCCTCAAGCAACAGCACAACAATTTGATGTACACGATAGCGACTACTCGCTTGCTCAATTTGCTGCCAAAAACCGGCCCAAACATCGGTTTCCGTTAAATTAAGTAAATCATCAATATCATATAACGGTAAAGTGTAAGGTAGGGCTTGGGCCGTAAGCGCTTCTTGTAAACTTTGCAGCCAGACACTATCGCTTTGCCGCACAAATTGGCGTTCTGCACCCTGTTGCTCCACTATCCAAAACAACAGCTCGGGTCGTTGCCCTCCCCAAATCGGAATTTGCTGCTGGCGCAGTAATTGCTGAATACGCTGCGCGTCTAATAATACACGGACACTATTACCGTGATCGGTACGTACAGCTTCAAACTGCTTTACATAGCTCGCAGCATTAGCCAATTCACTGCGCAACTGGGGTTGTTGCATGATGTCAGGCTGACCGGTAACCCGAATCAACACCTGTTGCAAGGCTTCACGTTGCCATTGTTGTTGCGTTTGCTCTGCACTCACCTCTGCCTGATAAAGAGAAGATCGTGCAGCCGCTTGTAAGGCGCTGCTCGGTAGCAAAACTACCAGTAACAATACAACCAAACGTTGAAACGCCTGTAATCCTTGCCATTTTGTTACTACCATGCGTTCTCCTGCTCCTTATCAATCAGCCTTGCCATGTTAAATATAAAGCCACCCGCAGGTGGCTTTATCGAGCTTACTGAATATCTGTCCAACATAGCGCCAAACTGTCAGCGCTTAGGCCAGATTTACACCTAGCCGCTGAGCAACCTCTTCGTAGGCTTCAACTACGCCACCTAAACCTTGGCGGAAACGATCTTTATCCAATTTCTTACGAGTTTCTTTATCCCACAAACGACAACCATCTGGTGAAAACTCATCGCCCAGCACAATTTTACCATTAAACAAACCAAACTCGAGTTTGAAGTCAACCAACAGCATACCCGCTTCTGCGAACAACGCGCTTAGCACCTCGTTGGCACGATAGGTAAGTTGCTTCATTTCGGCGAGCTGCTCGGCAGTGGCCCAACCGAAAGAAACGGCCAATGACTCGTTCACCATAGGATCATGCAGGGCGTCATTTTTCAGAAATAGCTCAAAGGTTGCCGGCGTTAATGCGGTTCCCTCTGTAACACCTAAACGACGAACTAACGAGCCTGCAGCATAATTGCGCACTACACACTCTACCGGGATCATCTGCAATTTCTTTACTAATACTTCATCATCGCTTAATAGCTGCTGAACTTGCGTTGGAATACCCGCTTGTTCCAGTTTTTGCATAATAAAGTAGTTAAATTTATTGTTGATCATGCCTTTACGATCAAGCTGTTCAATACGCTCACCATCAAAGGCCGAGGTATCATTTCGAAAGTGCAGCACTAACAGATTTTCATCAGTCGTGTTATACACAGTTTTGGCTTTTCCACGGTACAGCTCAGTTGTCTTTTGGACCATTTTCCACTCCGAACGGCAGGCACTAAAATCAGGCGCAAAGTATAAAGGGCTTTGGCCTGATCGCAAATGACTTTTTACTGCTGATTATAACTCAGCACCAGCAGCACGGATAGCTGCAACCACTGGCTCATATAATGCAGTAACTTCTGCTGCACTTAACGGCTGACCGTCTTTATTCAACCAGGAAATAGCCGTGTTATTGTTAGGTAACCGTGATAACACTATCTGATAATCACCTTCCACTAACGGCAAGCCTGTCGGAGCAGAGCGGAACGTTACTGCGCGCCAAAAACCACGCTCTGGCTTCGTATAGTTAACAAAGTAAGTAAATACCGAACGATCAAAATCTGTGACTGTCAGATTTAACTCACTAAATAGCAACTCTAGCTGCGACCAGGTAACATCTAATGGCTGACTGGTTACCAGTGCCGGATTACCCGCTTGATCCATGCCAGGTTCAAGTGAAACTTCTGCTACCTGAGCACGCATCTCACGAGCAATTTTGGCTTCAGCAATAGCAACCTGATTAATTACCCTATTTAACAAATTAACTTCATTTGCTTTCACATCAACTGCGGTTAACTGTTCTCCGGGTACAAAGTACTGATGCTCCAACAACGCTACCGTCATACTCAAACTACGGCCATGAGGTCTTGGTGCCAACTCAATAGCATAACGTACCTGATCAACCGCATTTTCCGATTTCCAAAACCAAAATCCCGCGCTGCGTGAGCGAGTGATCCAACCCGTTTCGTAGCGCAAGCCTGTCTCATCTGTCTGCGTTAATCTTACTTGCTGACCGACAAAAAATTGCTGTAATTGTTCACTGATAAAGGGTTTGATATCACCGGTATAATCATTACGTTCAAACCAGACTCGCGCCAGTTTCTCTTCTTCTTCCAACCGACTGCTACTTGCCGTCGCCAAAATAAGCGTTGGCGAACGTTTATCAATAAGAGTGCCTGAATTTGTCGACGCTGTTGATATAGCAGGAATATCGTAAGCAGAGGGCTGGTTTGGCACCGCCATACCCGCCGGAATGCGTAGCGTTACTTGCCTGGCATCCTTGTTTTCTGCTGGTGTTTTGTCAAATACTGCACAGCCGCTTAATAGCACACTCACAGCAACACAACCTTGGGCCCACTTTTGCACCTATACTACTCCTGCTTTTCAGTTCCGGTCCTGATATTGAATTCCGGCTTGTTGTAATGCCTGTTCGATTATTGTGTTATGAATTGGTTCCAATTGCGTAAGAGGTAAACGCAGGAAATCTGACTGCATTAGCCCCATTCGCCATAACGCCCATTTTGTTGGAATGGGATTTGACTCGATAAATAAGTCACGATGCAAAGCTTGCAGACGCCCGTCTAAACGGCGAACCTCAGCAACATCATCTGCTGTCGCTGCCTGACAGATCGCCGACATTGCCGCTGGCGCCACATTAGCAGTAACGGAGATCACGCCATGCCCACCTGCCAACATAAATTCAGCGAAAGTCGCATCATCACCGCTTAGTAGCATAAAGTCAGAGGGACATAAGGCTTGCAAATCTGCTAGACGGCTTAATGAACCTGTCGCCTCTTTAATACCAACGATATTAGGAACCTTAGCAAGTGCAGCCACTGTGGCGGGTAAAATATCAACGCCGGTACGCCCCGGTACATTATAAAGAATGATCGGCTTATCGGTTACCGCAGCTACCGCACTAAAATGCGCTAGCATACCTTTTTGAGTAGGCTTATTGTAGAAAGGCGTCACCGTTAGATAACCGGCAATAGGTAAGTCAGCAAAAAATTGTGTTTTCTCAATAGCATCACTGGTTGCCATAGCACCATTACCCGCTATCACCGGAATTTTACCTGCTACCTGCTCGCATACTGTTGTCATTACCGCATGTTGTTCTGCCAGGCTGAGGGTAGCGGCTTCGCCAGTAGTCCCCATAATGACCAAACCATCGCTTCCCTCTGTTAAATGAAAGGCGACCAGCTGTTGCAAACTATCAAAATCGACCTGACCATCGGCGGTCATCGGGGTCACCAGGGCAACGATACTCCCACTGAACATGCTACTGCGGCTCCACAAATAGAATTTAAGGCCGCCTATGTTAAAGACAGCTGACACTAAACACAAGAACGCTTTGGCGCTCATCATCAGTCTGATGCACAGATGACATTCAATTTTTGTATGTTAAACTGCCGGCAACTCGTTAATTTGCTGGCTTTTACAAGAAAATAA
>NZ_BNAO01000005.1:30919-283949 GCF_014653435.1 Alishewanella longhuensis
GGACCGCTATGCCCCAACAACTTGTCGTAACCGCCATTGGGCCAGACCGAACCGGTATCGTTAGTAAACTCGCCAGGCTAGTGACTGAATGTAACTGCAATATTATTGATAGCCGTATGGCCATTTTTGGCAGCGAGTTCACCTTTATCATGTTACTGGCTGGTGACTTGCCCGCCATTAGCCGTATCGAGTATTTATTACCTGCTCTGGGGTTAGAGCTTGATCTGACCACCATGAGTAAACGTACTACAGGCCGTCCAAGGACCCAAGTGGTTGCGCATTATGTGCTGGATTATGCTGGCCCGGATAAGGTGGGAACCCTGGGTGCTATTACCGGATTATTGGCCAGCCACAACATCTACATTGGTTCTTTGCAATCGGAAACGACCCCGATGGCGGACAACATAAAAATGCGTACTCAGATGACACTGGAATTACCTGAAGGTGTCAATGCACAACAAATTGAGACAGAGCTTAGCGCGCTAATGCAACAACTCGGCTTACATGGCCGGTTTATGGCGCAAATATAAGGAAAACAGATGAAGACATTAATTGCAGGTCAGCAAGCACCAAACTTTACACTGCCCGACCAACATCAACAAAATGTGACATTAAGTGACTGCTTAGCTTCGCACCGGGTGCTCGTTTACTTCTATCCCAAAGCAATGACGCCAGGCTGCACCGTGCAAGCCTGTGCTCTGCGTGATACCCAAACAGAATTAAAGGCCAAAAACGTCAGTATTATAGGAATTAGCACAGACAGTCCGCAGCGTTTGGCAAAATTCGCGCAACGAGATGCGCTAAACTTTACCCTACTGGCCGATGAAGACCACAAAGTTGCCGAAGCTTTCGGCGTTTGGGGACTGAAAAAGTTTATGGGTAAAGAATACGATGGAATTCATCGTTTAAGCTTTTTAATCAACCAAGACGGCAGTATTGCCAAAGTATTTGATACGTTTAAAACCAAAGATCATCATCAAGTGGTACTAGACTACCTAAATAACTGAATTTCAGCTTGCGTTGCAGGCGTTTGAACCGAAAATGCCTGCCGTATTCATCTCACGGCTGCTAGCATCAAATTTCTTCGGCTTTTTTTTCAGCCCACTACATCTGTCATCACAGGAGTTAATAATGAAAAACGTCTTCTCATTGTCTTTACTAAGCGCCAGCTTGCTGTTTACTGCCTCACTATCAGCTCAAACATTGAATACCGAGAAAACCAATTTAACACTGGAGAAAGTAACACAGGGGCTAGAACACCCTTGGGGCTTAGCTTTTTTGCCTGATGGCAGAATGCTGGTCACTGAGCGCGCTGGCAAACTGCGTTATGTCAACACCGACGGCAGTTTAAGTGAGCCGCTGGCAGGTTTACCGGATATTGCGGTGGCAGGCCAAGGTGGTTTATTCGATGTGCTGTTACATCCTAATTATGCTGAAAACAACCAAGTTTATATTAGCTACAATGAACCTAGTGCCAACGGCAGCAGCACGACAGTCGCTCTGGCAACATTGGCTGCAGACCGCCTCACCAATGTAAAGGTTATTTTTAGCGCCAACCCTAAATTCAGCAGTCGTCATCACTTTGGCGGTCGATTGGTTATTCAAGACAACCAATACTTGTTTATTACACTAGGTGATCGCGGGCAGCGTCGTGATGATGCACAAACGTTAGATAACCACCACGGCAAGGTGATTAGACTTAATCTGGATGGCAGCGTGCCGGAAGATAATCCTTATGTACGAAATGCCGCTGTACTTGATGATATTTGGTCATACGGTCATCGCAATATCCAAGGCGCTGCACTACACCCAACCACCGGCGAACTTTGGACTCACGAGCATGGTCCCCAAGGTGGTGACGAAATTAATATAACCCGCGCAACACTAAACTACGGCTGGCCGGTAATCACCTACGGCGAAGAGTATGGTGGTGGTAAAATTGGTCAAACCGCGAAAGAAGGTATGGAACAGCCACTGCATTATTGGGTGCCGTCTATTGCACCAAGCGGTATGGCATTTTATTTGGATGACGCTATCCCGGGCTGGAAAAATAGCCTGTTAGTGGGCTCTTTACGTTTTGGTCAGCTAGTGAGGTTAGAACTTGATGGCGACAAAGTGAGCCATGAGGAACGTATTATGATTGGGCAGCGTATCCGCGATGTACGTCAAGGTCCGGACGGTGCGGTGTACTTGCTTACCGACCAAGCTGATGGCCAGATATTACGCTTACGAACGGCTAAGTAACGATGAACTATTGGTTTTATCCTCTTACCGCGGTAACAGCGTTACTTTCTGCTGCAGTAACGGCTAACGAAGAAAGCGACGACAAAGCAATAGAAGTTATTGTTGTCTCTGCCGGCCAGCAACAGCAGAACTGGCTAAATACACCGGCCAGTGTCAGCGTCAAAACCTTACCACAAGCAGGGTTACTTATTGATAGTGGCCAGTTATTACAAGGAATCCCCGGCTTGCAAGTGGATAGCCGGGCTAACTTTGCTCAGGATACCCGGCTTAGCTTACGTGGTTTTGGTAGCCGCAGCGCTTTTGGGATCAGAGGTCTGTACCTGCAACAAGATGGTATCCCGATCTCAGCACCTGATGGCCAAGGACAGTTATCCAGTGTGCTGCTCGACAGTATTGGCCAGATTGAAGTTTTAAGCGGCCCTTTAGCTGTGCTATATGGCAATGGTGCTGGTGGTGTGATTAGTCTTACTACCCGTGAGCAAATCCCTACAGAAGTAAGTAGCAGCTTGGCAATAAGTGAAGTACAACAGCAATATCAGCTTAGGTTAAATAGACAAACAGCAGACCATAGCTGGCAAGTTGCCGCTAAACACTTTGAAACAGAAGGGTTTCGCCCGCATGCCGCTGCCCGCAAACAACAACTACAAGCCGGTTGGCAACAACTATTAACCGACGACTTGACGCTGAAATTTAAAGTCGATTGGGCAAATGATCCGCGATTACAAGATCCACTTAGTTTGTCAGTAGCGCAGTGGCGTGAAGATCCTACGCAAACGGCAAGCCAAGCTAAATTATTTGATACCACCAAAACTACTGAGCAACGCCAGCTAAGTGCGACATTGCAGCACAGCGGTCCAGCCCCTTGGCAAGTAGCCTTGTGGCAAGGTAAGCGAGAGGTTAGTCAACGGTTGGCTTTTACCGGTGAAGCCATTAGCTCTGCCGGTGGCGACATTGCCTTAGCGCGCGCTTATCATGGTATCAATGCGCAAAAAAAATGGCAGCTGACTCCAGCACTAAGTCATTTGCTCGGTGGCGCTTGGGTAAAAAGCGACGATTTACGCCGCGGATATGTTAATCAGTTTGGCCAGCGCGGCGCACTGCGCCGGGACGAAGTCAATCTGGCAGAAAACCGGGATCTTTATTGGCGTTTTAGTTACCAGCACTCTGCAGCACTCAGTATTGATGGAGGCTTACGTTACAGCGAATTGCGCTATCAGATCCTCGATAATTTTATCCAGCCAGGCAATCCAGATGACAGTGGCAGTAAAAATTATTATCAACATGCAGCAGCTATTGGGCTTACATATCGATTTGCCGAACAATGGTCTTGGTTTGTTAGCACAGGTAAAGGCTTTGAAGCACCAACCTTAGCTGAGCTAGCCTATAAACCAGAAGGCACTGGCTTAAATCTGGCGCTGCAGGCGAGTCAAAACCAGCAGTGGGAAAGCGGTTTTAAATATCAGGGATGGGCCAGCAGTGCGAGTTTAAGCCTGTTTAGTATTCGCAGCAATGACGAGCTGTTAGTCGCCAGTAGCAATAATGGCCGCACCAGCTATCGTAATGCTGGCAATACTGCTCGTGATGGTATCGAGTTCAATCTAAAGCAACAGCTCACAGCACAGCTTAAGCATGAGCTGAGCTTAACTCTGATTGATGCTCGCTTTCAATCGCCGGAACTTAAAGACAAGCGCCTGCCAGGTGTCGCAAAAACAGATGCTTACTGGCAACTACGCTTTCAACCAAACTTAAGGTTACCGGTCTATCTGGAGTGGCGCACCCTGTATCGCGGTAATATTGCTACTACCGATAACAACACTGAGTTTGCGCCTGCGGCACTTACCTTTGATGCTACCCTGCACGCGCAACAGCAACTCAGCCGCTGGCAACTTAACTACTGGCTGAAACTTGATAATTTAACTGATCGTGACAACGTTGGCGCAGTGGTCGTTAACCAAACCAACGGCAGAGCCATTGAGCCTGCACCAGGCCGACAATTAAGTGCTGGACTTAGCATGAACTACCTTTGGTGACGATAAATAGCGGCCGGCGCTCTAACTGACGTGCCGGCTGCAACATAACATCTCGATGCTGAAAAAGACGCTAGCTGGTTTCAACCTTCTCTACGGGACCTAATCTCGTCGACCAGGCATTAGCGGTTGCTTTAACCAATGACGCCAACGGTATAGCGAAGAAAATACCCCAGAAGCCGAATAAACCACCAAAGAACAACACGGCGATGATGATGTAAACTGGATTTAAATCAACAACCTCTGAGAACAGCAGTGGCACAAGCACGTTGCCATCTAAAGCCTGTATCACACCATAAGCCAGCATCAAGTAACCAAACTCAGCGCTAAACCCCCACTGAAACAAACCAACTAAAGCAACTGGCAAGGTTACAACGGCGGCACCTATATAAGGAATTAATACCGAGAATCCAACTAACATGCCAAGTAGCAAGGCATAGTTAAGACCAAATAACGAGAATACGGCATAACTGCACACTCCAACAATTAGAATCTCTAACATCTTGCCGCGGATATAGTTCATAATCTGCACATTCATTTCGTGCCATACCTGAGTAATAAGTTGGCGTTCATTTGGTAAAAATTGTATTAGTCCAGTCGTTAATTGCGTTTTGTCTTTCAACATAAAAAACACCATTACCGGCACCAGTACCAGATAGATTAATAGCGCAACTAAATCAACAATAGAGGCTAACGACATCGACAACATTTGCCGACCAAAAGCCATCACACGTTCATCTACCGTATGCATCATCAATAAAATTTGCTCTTCGCTTACCATACCAGGCAGTAACTCCGGCAGCTCTAACAAGTAGGTACGCCCTAATTCGATCATCTGTGGTAAATCACGGAGCAAATTTCTACCTTGATACCACGCCAACGGCACTACCCACATCAGCGCCAGAATCAGGACTCCCATAAACCCAAGCACCACAACGGTAGTGCTGACGGAGCGACTGGCCCCCATCTGGCACAAACGCGATACCGGCCATTCGAGGAGATAGGCAAAAGCGATAGATACCAACACTGGTGCTAACATCCCGCTTAACCAATAAAGACTCAAAAAGCCCATAAGCAACATTAAAAAGAGTGCGACAACCTGGGGGTCTGAAAATTTATTGGTATACCACTTTCTTAACCAGTCAAACATGTTCAATCTCATTGGCGGACAAACTTGTGCGCAGTATACCAAGATCAACAGAAAAGTAACGAGCCTCTGTATGACAAGCGACTGATTATGGTAGATTAGCGCTAAGGTAACGTCTCTGTATTAAATTTCAGCGTTTACACGCAGATCAGCAATAAGTAATGAACTTACCCTGGCAAAAATAGACAAATACACAGAATTACCGCTCTTAATCGCAGCATGAAACAGGTCAGCCGTTTATGATACGTCTTGCAGTAAAATCAACTCTCGCTTCAAGCCTGCTTATCTTCTGTTTGCAGACCACACCTGCCCAGGCGGTAAACAAGCTGCCTGATATTGGCGGCAATGCCTTTTCCACCTTAACACCAGAAAAAGAGAAGCAACTAGGTGATGTGATGATGCGGCAAACCAGAGGTAGCTTACCTATGGTTTACGATCCATTGCTCGATGAATACATTAATGCCCTGGGTAATCGTTTAGTGGCCAGAGCAAATGATGTGAAATTCCCCTTTAAGTTTTACTGGGTGAATAATCGGCATATCAACGCTTTTGCTACGCTCGGCGGAAATATTGCCTCGCATACGGGGACCCTCGCCGTCGCCGACAGTGAGAGTGAGTTCGCTTCAGTGATTGCGCACGAAATCGCCCACGTTACACAACGGCATATCGCCCGCTTTGTCGAAGCGCAAAACCAACGCGCACCCTTAACGATTGCTAGTTTGCTGGGCGCTATCGTGCTGGCTACTGTCAATCCAGAGGCCGGCATGGCAGCCATGATGGCTTCTCAAGGCGCGGCGCAACAAAGCGCCATTAACTTTACTCGTAGTAATGAACAAGAAGCCGATCGTATCGGCATGAACATACTGGCAGAAGCCGGTTTTGACCCAAATGCCGTTCCTCTTTTCTTTACAAAACTAAGTGAGCAAAGCCGCTTTGTTAATCAACAACTGGCATTTTTACAAACCCACCCTTTATCACAGGCCAGGGTCAGTGACACCCGACTCCGCGCACAGCAATATCCGCAACGTTTTGTGCCAGACAGCCAAGATTTTACACTAAGTAAAGCAAGGGTATTAGCACGTTACCAACACAATACTAAAGATGCTATCACCATTTTTAACCGGAAACTGGGCGAGCCTGGCGGCAATACCCGTGCCAACCGCTACGGTTTAGCGGTTGCCTTGCTAGACGATAAGCAATACGACGCTGCGTTAGCGCATATTGACGATCTGCTACAGCAAGATCCGCACAATTTATATTATTTAGACGTATATACCGATATTCTAATTGGTCAGCAAAAATACCAACAAGCCCTGGATATGTTACAACAAGCCTACTTGCTGCGCCCAAACAACCAGGTTGTTACCTTAAACTATGCCAACGTTGCGATTAAGTCGGGGAGTTATGGATTAGCAATACATTTGCTGCGCAACTTACTGTTCTACAAAGACGATAATATTTTGGCGTATGATTTATTATCTGAAGCCTATAAATTGCAGGAGGATTTTGCCAAATATTATGAAGCAAGATCAGACTTGTTTTATCAATTAGCCAATTATCCTAAAGCGATTGACGATTTAAATGAGGCGTTAAACCATCTGAAGCCAGATGCCCGTTTAGAGAATCGCCGCATTGAAGCGAAAAAGCGCCAATTACAAGCCGAATTTGATCGCTTACAACGCATGTAACACAACAAGGACACCAGATGATAACGCTTTACCATAACCCCCGCTGCTCGAAAAGCCGTGATGCATTAACATTATTGGAGCAACATGGTCAGCCTTTTCAGATAGTAGAGTATTTAAAAACACCGCTGGATGAAGGCACCCTTAGTGCTTTGTTGGTTAAACTGGGTCTGACCGCACGAGAGATTATGCGAAATAAGGAGGATGAATACCAACAGCTTGGCTTAGCCGACTCTAGCTTAACCGAGCAACAACTTATAAGCGCTATGGTCAAACATCCCCGTTTATTAGAGCGGCCTATCGTCGTAACAGGCGATAAAGCCGCCATAGGCCGGCCACTTGCCAATATAGCAGCAATATTATAATGACCTGTAATATCCTGATCCTGTATTATTCACGCCATGGCTCTGTGGCTGCCCTAGCGGAGAAAATTGCCAGTGGTGTACAACAAGCCGGTGCTGAAGCTAAAATCCGCTGTATCGCGGGCTTTAATCAGCACACCCAGCCGCGGCATCCCATAGCGGAGCTGGCCGAGCTAAGAGACTGTGACGGGCTGGCTTTTGGCAGCCCCGTTCGCTTTGGCAATATGGCAGCCGAAGCCAAAGCATTTTGGGATAACACTACCAGTTGCTGGCTTAAGGGAGAATTAATCAATAAAGCGGCTGGGGTTTTTACCTCATCGGGTAGTTTACACGGTGGCAATGAAGCAAATTTGCTAAGCATGATGTTGCCCTTATTGCACCATGGCATGCTGTTAATGGGTATACCCTATAGCGAGCCTGAGCTTCACAAAACACAAAGCGGCGGCACACCCTATGGCCCCAGCCATGTTAGTGGCATGAGCGCTGATACCCAATTGTCGGTAGAAGAACAACGACTAGCGCTGGCTTTTGGTAAACGCTTAGCGCAATTAAGTATGGCATTAAAAACTAAAGGATTCTCAACCTAATGACCGCAACAGCTACAGCGCCTATGTCTGCTGAAACACAACGATTTTTACGCTTAGGCCGCATTGGTTTCTGGGGTTTATGGCTACTTATCCCCGTTTGGCACCTCTGGTTGGCTCCCGTGGGCTATGGCGAGGAACAAGATCTTAAACCCAGTACTGTTAGTACCTTATTATTACTCTGGGTACCATTATGGCTACCCATGTGGGGTATCATCAAAGGCAAAGCCTATACCATGGCTTGGGCTAATTTTATTGTAATGATTTATTTTCTGCACAGTTTAACCAATTTATGGGTAAGTGTAGGACTGTATTTTTGGTTGTCGGTAGTAGAACTGTTGTTAGCCTGCCTGATGTTTTATGGCTGTACTTATTACGCCAGAAACCGTGGCAAAGAGTTAGGATTAAAAATTCCGAAGCTTAAAGATGATCCCGTACGTAAAAATTAAAACTATGCCCATGTAGCAATAGCCACTTTGATGATATCAGGGGTGTTTTTGAAATCGCTTTAATCTGGATTGTTATATCCTGCGTATTAGGTAGTAGGTTTTCATTATATAATACGCGGCAACTATGAACGAACAACTGGCCCTTTTTCCACTAGGCAGCTTTTTATTACCGAGGGGCAAGCTCAAGCTAAGAGTATTCGAACCTCGCTATATTCGCTTGGTCAAAGAGGCCATGAACAAAAAACGCGCCTTTGCCATGGCGACACTTAACCCCTTCGTCAGCCAGGAACATCCTGATCGTATTTTACCCTTAGTGTGCAAAGTACAAATTGAAGATTTTGAAGCGCTACCTGATGGGCTGCTGGGCATTACTCTGCGCGGCATCGCACGTTATGAAATCACTAACCGGTGGCAAGAGCCCGATAAATTGCATGTAGCAGAGGTCAGCCCAGTAGCAGATTGGTCAGAACATCATTTATCTGATGAGTTAAAGCCTCTGGCCATCTCTTTTGCTCGCCTGCTACGCGAATACCCGCAGTTAGCTGAACTCTATCCAGAACCAGAGCTAACTGATGCCGCCTGGCTCGCGGGTCGCTGGCTGGAAATATTGCCAATGCAACCCAGCTTAAAAATCAGGATGGCCACCACTGAACCAGACGCTTGCCTGGAGCAGTTGCAACAATGGTTGGAGCACAACGCTTAACGCACTACTCTATCCCCAAATATTTATGCACCTGTACACTTAACCGCCAGTTATGATTGATGCAGCTAGCAATAGCCAGCTCGGTAGCACGTTTTTGCTGGCTTATCGGCTGCAAATAAATCAACTTATCTGTGGTTGCCGTTTGTTGCAGTAACTGCAGTAGCTCATCGACATGTTTTTGCATAGCTACCGGATGTTTTATCTCGTTGGCACGCTGCATAGCGCTGGTCAATACCTGATAGCCCCCGGCCATATTAATTTTTGGTGAAACCGTAACCCAGCTGTGCTCAGGCACTCTAACTTCAAAGGTACCACTGGTTTCAATTTGACTCGTATAACCATGCTGCTGCAACATATTACAAAGCGGCACCAAATCGTACATACATGGCTCACCCCCAGTGATTACCACATGCTTCGCTTGATAAGCTCGTTCGCTAAACACGCTAAGTAGTGCTTCGGGTGTGACCTCTGCCCAATAATCACTCTCAGCTCGCTTGGCCATCACCTCAGGCAGCCCAACTTGCAGAGCGGGGTCAATCAGCCAGGTATGTTTAGTATCACACCAGGAGCAGCCCACCGGGCAGCCTTGCAGACGCACGAAAATAGAGGGCGTACCGGTATAGCTACCCTCCCCCTGAATGGTTTGAAAAACTTCATTAACCTTATACACCCGCTTTGTCATTCCTCTTTTAACTACATCGCTGTATGCTGTTAGTGCGCCCGAGCCGCTTTTGCACTATAATGCGCGGCCCAATTTTTCGGGCATTATACAAGAGAGAGTGGCTTATGACGCAAAAAGTTGTGGTTATTTATTCTGGTGGTATGGACTCCTACACCGTTTTGCATAAAGCCATCCGGGCTGGCCACGAGGTGTATGCGTTATCGTTTAATTATGGTCAGCGTCATGTGAAAGAACTCATTTGCGCCGAACAAGTCTGCCGGGAACTGGGTATCAATCACAAAATTGTTGATATTTCGGCAATTAATCAGTTAATTGGTGGCTCTTCCTTAACCAGTGATATCGAGGTGCCCGAGGGGCACTACGCGGCAGATAATATGAAGTCTACCGTGGTACCAAACCGCAATATGATTTTGCTGTCATTAGCTGTCGGTTATGCCGATTCGCTGGGCGCACGGGCAGTCTATTATGGTGCACACTCGGGCGATCACTTTATCTATCCGGATTGCCGGCCAGAATTCGTGCAAAAGATGAATGACGTTTGCCAAATTGCTAATTATGACCCGGTGGATATTGTTAGCCCGTATTTAGCGCAAACAAAAATTGAAATTCTGCGAGATGGCTTAGCTATGGGCCTTGATTACAGTAAAACCTGGACCTGCTACAACGGCCGCGAAAAAGCTTGTGGTAAATGCGGCTCTTGTCAGGAGCGGTTAGAGGCCTTCACGCTAAATCAGGCTACTGATCCCCTTCCGTACGAATAGTAAAGCGATACAGAATAGCTAAAAATGTTCTAAGTTAGAACAAAGCGGCCTTGTGATGGCCGCTTTTCGTTTTATACTGTGCTCTGATTTTTTCAGACAAAGGCTAATTAATGTTAAAGCTCTGGTTTGCAATTCCTTTTTGGCAACGGGTGCTGGGTGCCTTATTGCTGGGTGTCACTGTTGGCGTCATCTTAGGCGAACAAGCAACGGTTTTTAAACCGCTCGGTACCTTGTTTATAAACGCTATCCGCATGTTAGTGGTGCCGCTTATTTTCTTCGCCTTAATCACCAGCATCACGTCGCTCGCCGATACCAATAAAATGCAGCGGCTGGCATTTAAAACTATAGGTTTGTTTTTACTTACCGCCTTTATTGCCAGCTTAATTGGCTTAACGGTGGGCAGCCTGATGGATTGGGGCGACAGTTTGCAGCTGACTGCCAGCGAGGTACGAGAGCGCAATATTCCCCCGGTATCAGAAGTATTAACAGGCTTAATCCCCACCAACCCAGTGGCGGCCTTGGCACAAGCCAATGTGTTACAAATTATTGTGTTTGCCGCCCTTTTTGGTATCGCTATCAATAAAGTGGGCGAAAAAGCCGAACCCATGAAAAAGCTAATGCAATCGGGCGCTGAGATTATGTATCAAATTACCCGCATGGTATTGCAGCTAACACCAATCGGGGTCTTTGGTTTAATGGCTTGGGTGGTCGGCAGTTTCGGCCTGGCAACCTTATTGCCGCTGGCCAAATTTATTGGCGCCATTTATCTGGCTTGCCTAATTCATATTCTGGTGGTTTACGGTGGCTTAGTCAAAGTGTTTGGCGGCATGGGCTATAAGCAATTCTTTAAAGCCGTACTGCCGGCGCAACTAGTCGCTTATAGCAGCGCCAGTAGCTACGGCACCCTGCCCGTATCGTTTAAAGTTGCCACCGAAGATTTAAAGGTCTCTAAAAATTACGCCAGCTTTGTGTTACCGCTTGGTGCAACCATTAATATGGATGGCTGTGGCGGGATCTTCCCAGCGATCGCCGCTATTTTTATTGCGCATATCTATGGTGTACCGCTGGATACGCTCGACTATCTGCTGATTGCTGGCACCGCTACCCTTGCCTCTGTGGGTACCGCTGGTGTACCTGGCACAGCGATGGTGATGCTGACTGTCACGCTAAGTGTGGTGGGCTTACCGCTGGAAGGGATTGCCTTTATTGCCGCTGTAGACCGGATAGTTGATATGATGCGCACCGCCACTAACGTTACCGGCGATTTAATGGTGGCCAGGGTTATCGGTAAACAGGAAGATTTGCTGGAGCAGCCCGCTGCGACTGACCAAAACTTAGCCAAGCACACCAGCTAAGCACTGCGATAGTCTGCAGATATAAAAAAACCGGTCAGCTGACCGGTTTTTTTATACGGGGTTGTGCTGTTACCAGCGATTTTAGGCTGCAAATAAGCTTTGATGTAACTGCTTTACTACCGCTGGGCCATCGTTATCCTGCACCAGGAAACACAAGTTATGTTTTGATGCACCATGACAAATTAATCGCATATTGATGCGCTCTAACGCATGAAACAGCTCACCGGCAATACCTTTACTGCTATGTAAATGATTACCGATAACAGCGACCAGACTAAGCCCCTGCTCCACACTCACTTCACAAAAGCTTTTAAGCTCATCCAACGCCGGTTCAACATTCGTGCTAAAGGCACTGGTCATGCCGCCTTGATCCAGGGTTAAGGCCACACTGATCTCCGAGGTTGTCACTAAATCAACTGAAATCTGATGCCGGCTTAAGGTATCAAACACCCGGGTTAAAAAGCCTGCTGCATGCAACATAGCGGGGCTTTTTACCGTAATTAAGGTTTGTGACTTGCGCAGCGCAATAGCACGATACGGTGGCCGATCTTTTACTTCTTTGGCAATCCAGGTGCCACCTGCGGCAGGCTCACGGCTGGAACCAACAAACACCGCAATATTCTGGCGCATCGCGGGCAATAAGGTGGCCGGATGCAATACTTTGGCACCAAAGGTGGCCATTTCTGCTGCTTCATCAAAGCTGATTTCTCGGATACAACGGGCATCACTGGTTAAACGCGGGTCGGTAGTAAAAATACCCACCACATCGGTCCAAATTTGTACCGTAGCGGCGTTTAATGCTTCAGCTAATAAGGCGGCGCTGTAGTCCGAGCCGCCACGACCTAAGGTGGTGGTTTGCTCGCTATCATCCGCACCAATAAAACCCTGAGTCACAATACGATAATCGGCTAATAAGGGGGCCAGATGCACTTCACTAAGCTCGGCAATCTGCTGGATTTGCGGTTCGGCCTTTCCGAAACGCGCATCAGTACGCATCACCCGGCGAATATCAAAGCACAACGCAGAGGCTTCGCGTTCAGCCAGCACCTGGCTGAATAGCACCGAGCTTAAACGCTCGCCAAAGGATTGAATAAGATCTTTATGCGCACTGCTGTAAACCGCGCCGCCGTTTTCAATTAGGGCTTTTAGTTCACCCAGTAGCAAGGCGACCGGATCCGCGACGGCTTGTGGCGACGCAAGGCGGTTTAACACATTCAGTGTAATAGCTTCAATACCCGCATAGGCAGCGTAACGCTCCTGCACTTCGGTGGTTTTGGTAATATCGACCAGTAAGTTAGTTACGCCAGAGCTGGCGCTAACCACTACCACCCGAATATTTTCGTCGGCAAGTACAATATCGGCACAACGTGACATAGCATCAAAATCAGCCACGCTGGTGCCACCAAATTTGGCAATAATAAGTTTGGACACGGGGTCTCTCTCCTTAACAGATTAGATAAGCAGAGCATGGCATTTGCTAACACGCAAAACGAGAATAGAAACAGACCGTTGCTGTAAGTAACAAAGGCCAGAAGCTCTCCACCGGATTAAAGGTGACAGTCCTAAGGATTCAGCCTTAGCAACCGGGTGCACAACCACTATTTGTTGTTTACCCTCGGCGCTAAACCCCCTCTTCTATGCTACGAGTAATAGTGCTCTGACATAGAATACCTGGCTAGCGCGCCTCTTCTGGTCTATCGAATACGATTGACGGTGTGTACTTTATCGCGTTCTGCAGTAAATTGCAAACGGCCTTTTAGCCATCTAGACGTAAGAATGCGCTTTTATTCTGCAGTCGTCAAGCAAGGTTTTAACGATAACTTTTTTGAATATATCTAAGCCGCTCTAAAAAAGCCTCCATTTGCTTTTCCTCACTCGCATCCGCATGCCATTTATTGTGAAATCCCAGGGTTAACTGCACAGTACCATCTGAGAAATAGGCGTCGTAGCCGTCAAATCCCTGACTAACAGTAATACCCTCTAACTCAAAACCTGCGCCATTTGCTGTCGTCACCGCTTTACCGTTTTTTTCAATTTTGCTGTATAAACTCAGTAAAAACTTGCCATCAATTTCATTTTGCATAACTACCTCAGTCCCATCTCATTTGAACCCACTACGCTTTAACGGTATAGTTTGGCTGAAACAATAGGAGAAAATAATGAAAAAAACCTTAATTGCTGCTGGTCTGCTCAGCGTTTTTGCCGCTAATGCGCAAATTGTCCGACCTGCTCCACTGGTCTCTATTCCTACCCATGATGCCTTTTTTGACAAGCTAAAAGCCTTATGTGGCAAAGCTTTTGCCGGTGAAATTGCTGTTGATAATCCACCAGCTCCTGGTTTTGAAGGTGCACTTATTATGCATGTGCGCCGCTGTACTGACACTGAATTACAAATTCCTTTTCATGTTGGTGACAATCATTCCCGTACCTGGATTATTACGAAAACCGGCGCAGGGTTATCACTAAAACATGATCACCGCAATAAAGATGGTTCACATGATGAGCAAACCATGTATGGTGGTCATACCGTTGATGCCGGCTGGCCAAATTCACAGTCATTTCCTGCTGATCAATACTCTAAAGAACTGTTCGCCGCCCGCGGTATTCCGCAATCTAATGGCAACACTTGGCAAATGTATGTTTATCCAGAAAAATTTACTTACCGCTTAGTACGTGAAGGCCGGGAGTTCAGAGTTGAGTTTGATCTCACCAAGCCGGTAGCACTACCGCCAGTACCTTGGGGCTATGCCGACTAATTCCCCTGTTTTAGCGACGGCAGTGCTTGGCGGCACTGCTTTCCATCCTTACAATACTTAAAACAAAAACACCAAGGAACCCAAGATGAAAAACACCCTAAAGCAACCCGCACTGTGGCTTACCCTCGCCTCTGCGGTTGCCTTAACTGCCTGCGGTAAACCGGCTGAATCACCACAACAAGTAAGCCCTGTTTCAGCGAATGCTGCAACAGAGCTGGTTGATACCGAGTTTAATCCAAAACTAGCAGAATACATCAAAACCCTTTCCGATGATAAGTTTCAGGGCAGAGCCCCGGCAACTAAGGGTGAAGAGCTTACTGTTGCCTATATTGAAGACAACTTTCGCCGCATTGGGCTCAAAGGTATTGACGGCGACAGCTATAAACAACCGGTTTCACTGGTACAAATTGATCCCAAGCAAGTCAGCGCTATGACCTTAACCGGTGGCGGCGAGCAGTTGCCAACGTCATTGGCCTATCGCGATGATATGATTGCCTGGACCACGCAGGTGGTCGAAGCCGTAGAAGTTTTAGAGAGTGAAATGGTGTTTGTCGGTTATGGCATAGTGGCACCAGAATATAACTGGAATGACTACGAAGGCTTGGATGTCAAAGGCAAAACCGTAGTGATGTTTGTTAACGATCCCGGCTACGCCACGCAAAACCCAGAGCTATTTAACGGCAATGCCATGACCTATTATGGCCGCTGGACTTATAAATTTGAAGAAGCGGCCCGCCAAGGCGCGGCTATGGCACTGATTATTCATGAAACGGCGCCTGCCAGCTATGGTTGGGGTGTGGTAGCACATGGTTCACCGATTAAATTTGATTTGATTAAAGAAAACAAAAATATGGACCGCGCTAAAGTTGAAGGCTGGGTTACCGCCGACACTGCCGCCAAACTATTTGCTAATATCGACAGTGATATTGAAACACTGCGTGCGCAAGCACTGTCGGGCGATTTTAAGCCGGTGCCATTAAATGTAAAAGCCTCAGTTAGCGTGAATAATAACTTACGTGAGCTCAACTCCAGCAACGTAGTGGGCTATATTGAAGGCAGCAAGTACCCGGATGAATATGTACTTTACATGGCGCATTGGGATCACCTGGGCATGGATTTCTCTAATCCAACCAATAAAGTCTTTAATGGCGCCCAAGACAATGCCAGTGGCACCGGTGCCGTTATTGCCTTAGCAGAATACTTCGCCCAGCAACCACAGCCAGAACGCTCTATCGTCTTTGTGTTAGTGACCGCGGAAGAACGTGGCCTACTGGGCTCTGCCTGGTATGCGGAAAACCCGGTCTTCCCGCTGGAGAAAACCGTGGCGGCTATTAATATGGACGTGATGAACGTCTATGGCCCAATGAAAGATATGGTGGT
The DNA here is from genome assembly GCF_014653435.1 of Alishewanella longhuensis. GTDB lineage: Bacteria > Pseudomonadota > Gammaproteobacteria > Enterobacterales > Alteromonadaceae > Alishewanella > Alishewanella longhuensis. Next base: position 47,055 of record NZ_BNAO01000005.1, read on the forward strand.
GGTTGGTTTAGGTAATACCGATCTGGAAGAGATTTTGGTGAAGCACACTGAAAAGCAGGGGCGTTATGCGGTGAAAGAGCCTAATCCAGAAGCGGGTATTGCCTATCGCTCAGACCACTTTAGTTTATCGAAAAAAGGGGTTCCGATCCTCTATGCTAAAGGCGGTAACGATCACTATCAACATGGTGCAGAATGGGGCGCAGCTAAGCGCGCAGAATACAATACCTGCTGCTACCACAAGGTAGAAGATGAATGGGATGATAACTGGGATCTGCGCGGTGCCCAGCAAGATCTGTTTTTATACTATCGGGTCGGTAATGAACTAGCGAATAGTCGTCAGTGGCCAAACTGGTATCAGGGCAATGAGTTCCGTGCTATTCGTGATGCTTCAGCGGCAACGCGTCAATAATCTACAACAGCCAGACAAGATTTAAGGCACAGTAAAGCAGCTTCGGCTGCTTTACTTTTTGACGCGCTATAAATTCAGAGTATATTCAGTTAGTCTAGGCCAGACTACTATCAAGGAGCCTTGAAAAGGAGCAGTGATGCGCCGGCTGTTTAAATCGATACTTATTTTACTGCTAGGCTTACCGGTCATTCTCTTTGTTGGCTGGCTTTATTTGCATGCGCAGTTAAAACAAGCGGGTATTAGCGACTGGTCGGCACACCTTGATAAACTGTCGTTACATCAACTCGTGCTAACCGAACTGGTGTTTACTCTTGAGCAGCCAGACTATCAACTAAACGTTAGCCTCAAGACATTGCGATTGGACTGGTCCTGGCCCGCATTTTTCCGGATAAAACTACAAAACATACTGCTAGACTCTGCGGATATTCATGTAGAACGTTTTCAAGCTGTACAGCATGAGTCCAGCGACTCTGCCTTTGAGCTACCTGCCGAATGGCAATTGCCGCCTTGGCTGCCACAATTACTCAAGCTTGAGCACGTTAACCTTACCCTGCCCTGTGGCCAGCAACACTGTCAATTACAAGCAACAGCGCTAATCAGTGGCGATGACGCTGGGCAATGGCAGGCCAAGCTGCAACTGATTGACCCTAAACACCAATTGACGCTACACGCCGATTTCTACTACGAGCATCATGCCAGCGATAAAACGCTGCAAGGTAGTATTCAGCTTGACCAGCAACTGGCTCTTAGCCTAAAACAATACCTCAATAGTGACCGTCAGGCCAGGACTGAACTGGCACTAGCTATAGCGCCACCGTCAGCCGCCTTGCTGGCAATGCTGGCAGATTTCCAGCTTACTTTGCCAGCAGAATGGTTAACGCAATTTAAACAACCCGTGCAACTTTATGCCGCCGGCGACTGGCGACTACCAGCAACACTTGACACAAGCACCCATGCTTTACCACTGGCTGACGCAAGTTTTCAGCTAATAGCCAGAGCACCGGACCCTTTTATTGTTCCAGGGGTGGGTTGGTTAAAAGGTGAGATAACAAGCCAGCTAAAACTGAGCGATTCTCAGTTAACACAATGGCAGCTCGAGGCAGAGCTGGAGCTAACACACTATGCCAACACTATCGCTAATGGCAGCTTAGCAGATACGCTACTCGCAAGCTTTGACACGCCACTGGCGCCACTGCAGATAACACTGCAAAGTGGCAGTCAGTTAATGCCAGACGCGGTAACCGACACAACAACAGAGCAGGTGTTATGGGATCTGACTCAAGGCTTACCAATTAGCGTTAGGCTTAGCTCAAAAGCGCCGCTACAAAGCTTGGTAGAAGCTAATTTACTACTGGGTTTTGCACCGACACTTACTCTAGAACTACAACAGAGTAATGTTGCCATAGCAGCCAAAACGGTTAAGGCAAGCGCCATCCAGCTAGAAATTGCAGATTTGCAGTTACAAAGCAACGTCAGCGGTTTTTGGCAAGCAACCGGTTGGCAGTTTACACTGGCCGATAATAGTCAGCTCAGCGGTACTTTTAAGCATCCCAGCGCCCAGGCTAAACTGCAGTTGCAGCTAGAAAACACCGAGTTTACACAGCATGGCAGTGCCGATATCGCCATGCATGGTAAAACCATACTAACCATCGCCCAGTTGCAACAGCCTCAGTTAAATACCCAAGATTGGCAATGGCAGGCTGACTTAACGGGTAATTTGTCACAACTAGCCCTCAAAGGTGAACTGACAAACGACAGCGGGCTGTCGATCCCCCATCAACTGCAGTGGCAGGCATCAAATCCACTTAACGTAAACTGGCAAGTTGCCGATATTTTTTTACTGGCGGGTAACCCGCTACATAGCACCCTGGCCGTCTGGCCGGAACTGCTGACCCTTAGCCGCGGCCGCTTAATAGCTGCTGGCCAGCTAAGCTATGATGCGGATCATGTTACCGCCAGCGCCTTACTACAACTGCGTGAGCTAAATGGCCTTTATGATCGCACCTTGTTCAGCGGTCTAACGAGTCAAATTAGTGTTAAGTTGCAAGATCAGCAGCTTAGCGTGGATATTCCAGCGCTACAGCTGACCCAACTTAACCATGGTATGCAACTGGGTCCAGTTGCTATGACCGCCCAGTATACGGCCTCACTGGCTGAGCCGCTAACCGGTAAATTGCAACTGAGTAATCTGACCATGAGTTTTATGCAGGGCGAACTAGCAGTTGAACCGCAGTTGTTGGATCTTAGTGCTGCTGAACAACAACTGGTTTTAGTTATTAAGCAGCTGGATCTGGCAGAACTGATGCGGCAACACCCCACCACCGATCTCAATGCCAATGGCAAGCTAAGCGGCCGGATCCCGATTACTATTAAAGATAAGCAATTTAGTGTGCAGCAGGGTATGTTAGCGGCTGAGCAACCTGGCGGGCGATTACAATACCGCACAGCCGCCAGTGCAACGGGAAGTAGTAATCCAGGCATGAAGTTGGTTTTTGATGCGCTCTCCGATTTTCATTTTAGCGTACTAAGCTCAGAGGTCAGTTACAGCCACAGCGGTAAACTACTATTGTCCTTGCAGTTGCAAGGTGCCAACCCCGCCGTGCAACAAGGTCGCGCGATAAATTTAAATATTAATTTAGAAGAGGATTTACCCGCTATGATCGCCAGCCTGCAGCTGGCGAATAAACTGAACGATACGCTAACTAAACGTGTCCAACAGCATATCCAACGACAACAAGCAGCTAAAGCAGCTGCAGGAGAAAACCCATGAAGCGAAATGCGCTGCTGGCGCTCGGTGTAATAGTTGCGCTTAGCGCCTGTACCCCCAAGGTAGAAGTTGCCCTGGCCAATGAGCCTATTAATATCAATCTGAATGTAAAAATCCAGCACGAAATTTATATTAGAGTTGATAAACAATTAGATGAATTATTTAGTGACTCCAGTGGCTTATTCTAAGCGCTATTCTGAGGAAAACATGATGAAATCGATTCACAGCTTATCTGGTAGTAAGGTACTGAAAACACTGTTTTTAAGCGCCGTATTTGCGATCAGCATGCCGGTATTTGCCATGAACTTGCAACAAGCCATGAGTGCCCTGCCTAATGCAAAAACCCAGGGCTTAGTGGGTGAACAGCTTAATGGCTATTTAGGCGTGGTCCAAAGCAGCCCTGAAGCGGAAAGTATTGCCAAACTGATTAATGATGCCCGCCGTGCAGAATATACCCGCCTGGCCAAAGAAAATAATATCGCCGTCGCCGATGTGGAAGCCATGGCTGGACAAAAAGCAGTAGAACGCACATCGCGGGGACACTATATTCTGCTGGATGGAAATTGGATACAAAAACGTTAAGCATTGCGCTAACGCAAATAAACAACAGATAACCATTCGACTTTAGTCGCATGTTTGACGCTGAGCTAATGCTGTACCATGCTAAGTTGGTTTCTAACACCCACTAAGAGGTAGTAGCATGAATGCTATTTTGCTGATGTTGATGGGCCTGGGCGCCATGGCGCTCGGGTACTTCGTGTACTCTAAGTTCATTTGTGAAAAAATCTTTAAAGTCGATCCAAACTTCCGCACCCCTGCTCATGAAATGCAGGATGGCGTTGACTACGTACCCACCAATAAATATATCTTGTGGGGTCACCACTTTACCTCGGTCGCGGGTGCCGCGCCTATTATCGGCCCAGCAATAGCCGTTATCTGGGGTTGGGTACCGGCCTTTTTATGGGTGGTATTTGGTACTATCTTTTTTGCCGGTGTGCATGATGCCGGCGCGATCTGGGCCAGTAGTCGCAACAAAGCGAAATCTATCGGTGCCTTAACCGGTGATATTGTAGGCAACCGCGCCCGCAGTATCTTTATGATTGTGATCTTCTTAGTGTTGCTGATGGTTAACGCGGTATTTGCCGTGGTAATTGCCAACCAACTGATTAGCTTCCCAAGTGCCACTGTACCAGTGTGGGGTGCCATCATTGTGGCATTGATCATCGGGCAGCTGATTTATCGTAAGCTGATAGGTTTACTCATGGTAACCATTATTGGCGTAGTAGCACTTTACGCGATGATTTATGCAGGCCCCATGTTCCCGCTATCTTTACCAGAAAGCGTGATGGGATTATCTGATCGTCAAGGCTGGATCATCCTGTTATTTGTTTATGCTGCTATCGCCTCGTTATTGCCAGTATGGGCGCTATTACAACCACGCGATTATATAAATGGTATCCAGTTGTTTATCGGTCTGGGCCTACTATACGCAGCAGTTATCTTCGCCAGCCCGGATATCGTAGCACCAGCCTTTAATACCGATGTTCCTGAAGGCACCCCCTCACTTATTCCGCTACTGTTTGTGACTATTGCTTGTGGTGCTATCTCTGGTTTCCACGGCTTGGTAGCAAGCGGTACTACCTCAAAACAACTTGATAAAGAGCCCGATGTGCGCTTTGTGGGTTATTTTGGTGCTATCGGTGAAGGCTCATTAGCTTTAGCCGCTATCATTGCCGCTACCGCAGGTTTCGCTACCCTCGCCGACTGGCAAGCTATTTATCACAGCTTTGGCCAAGGTGGCGTAGGCGCCTTTATTCGTGGTGGTGCCAATATTCTGCAAGATGGTATTGGCTTAGATGCAGTGCTAGCACAAACGCTACTAACAGTAATGGTAGTATTATTTGCCGGTACTACTATGGACACCGGTTTACGGCTACAGCGTTATATCTTCCAGGAATGGGGCAGTATTTATAATGTTGGCTGGATGCAAAAAGCGGCGCCTGCAACCTTACTGGCAGTGGGCTCTTGTTTATTATTAGCCTTCGGTGCTGGTGGTGACGGTTCTGGTGGTATGATGATTTGGCCATTATTCGGCACCACTAACCAGCTACTGGCAGGCTTAACCCTATTGGTGATAACCGTAATGCTGGTTAAGTTGGGGCGCCCTATGTGGTATACCCTCGCGCCGTTAATTTTCTTATTAACGATGACGACCTTAGGTTTATTGATCCAGCTGAAGAGCTTCTACGACAAAGGTGATTGGTTCCTGTTTACACTGGATATCATTATCCTGGTTGCCGCCATTCTGGTTATTCTGGAATCAGGTTCGACCTTAACCAAACAAATTAAAGCTAATAAAACTGCTAGTAGTAAAGCATGAAGCTTGATGCGATAAAGGCCTGGTTTCGCCAGGCCAATTTTTATGTTGAAGAGGTCTATAATGCTCCCTATCGCTCGGCAATTGCCCGAGCGCAACGGGAGCAGGATGACCTCTTTATGTTATTAATCTTTTCAGAAATGATGGGCGTACCCAATCCTGCCAGCTACTACACATTAGAACTGCAACCGTTATTAATGGAGCGTTTTCATGATTGGCACAAACGTATGGGAATGGAGCACTCGCCTTTGGATAATTTCAAATGCTGTTAACTGACAAAAGGGTGTTACTGATTGGCGGTAAAGGCGGTGTAGGTAAAACTACCGTGTCCTCTGCCCTTGCCGTACTCGCTACCCAACGCGACAAAAAAGTCTTGTTGGTGTCTACCGATCCGGCACATAGTCTGGCTGACGCTTTTGGCCGTGAAAAAATTGGTGATAAGGTAACCCGACTCGCGCCCAATCTTGATGCATTGGAGCTTGATCCCGATCAGGAAGTAGAACAGCATCTGGCCAGAGTAACAGCGCAGTTAAAACGCTATACCCGTCCCGAAATGTTTACTGAAATTGAACGGCAAATGCGTTTAACGCGCCAATCACCAGGCGCGCAAGAGGCCGCTATGTTGGAGCGTATCGCCAACACCATTGAATTAGGCCTGGCCGAATATGATTTGGTCATTTTTGATACGGCCCCAACTGGCCATACTTTACGTTTGCTTAGTTTACCTGAGGCGATGGCGGCCTGGACTCAGGGATTACTTAACGCCAATAAGCGCTCTGAAAAACTCGGGGAAGTGCTCGGCCATTTAACACCAAAAGCGGGCCGGGATATCAATAACCCCCTTATCGATCCTGCCGAGCATGCCACTGCTGGTATGGATGAACGAAATAAAGCTCTTACCGAAACCTTGTTAGCCCGTCAGCGCTTATTAACGCGCACCCGGGAATTACTACTCGATAGCCAAAGAACAGCGTTACTTTTTGTACTGACCCCCGAGAAATTACCCATTTTAGAGACTGGTCGCGCCGTCACGGCTTTAATGGCAGAAAAACTGCCGTTAGCAGGCTTGGTGGTTAATCGTATTCTACCTGAGACAGCCGACGGCGACTTTCTGGCACAGCGCAGGACACAAGAAAAAAGCCACCTGGCACAGATTGAGCAAGACTTCAGCCAGCTCAAACGTTTTAAGCTGCCACTACAAGCCACAGACATTGAGGGAATAACGGCGTTAACGCAATTTGCAAGCTTATTAGCCGAAGCCGGGATCTAACGAGGCATCAATACGTTACCATTAGCCGCTAAGCACGCTATAGGAAATTTGGATTAGATCACACCAATAACAAAGCTTATCGCAGTGTTAGGGTATTCTATCGTAATTTTTGTGTATTTTACCTTGCGCATAAATTAATCATTACATAGAATGCGCGCATTGAAGGGCAAGTCATCCGAAAGGATGTACACGCAAAGCTTCGGATCTAACGGGTATACCCCCATGATAGCCGGGCCACCACGCTTAGATAAGTTATCTGAGCGAGTATTTGGGTTCTGCGCGAAATTTGCCTTTCTGAAAACGAATTGCCTATACTTATCCTGATCGTAAATGTACAAGCCGGAGCCGACAATGAAATTTAACGTTATTACCCTTGCCGCTGTTATTGCATCCACTGCTTTTATCAGCACTCCAGTTGCCGCAAACGATCAGCTAGCACAATCGATTTGTGCTTATGTTGCTGCTGATAGCAGAAATAACCTGCGTAAAACCTTATCAGATAATCGCTTACGTTTAAGCAACGTATACGGCAGCATCGTATGCGATGGTTTACCCTTAGTGCGTTACGCTATAAAAAATGGTGCTAACGACACTGCTGATTTTATTATTAAACAGTTACCTGGTAGTGTTGTAGCTGCATCAGGTGATGTTGAATGGGCCAGAAGTAATGGTTTCGCTGATTCACCGGTAATTGAGTCTTTAATTGCTCGTGCCGGCGGCTAAGTCTTAGCTCTATTAACTCGCTTTGTAAAATAGCACCTTAGGGTGCTATTTTTTTGCTTGTATTGAACCGTTATAAAGCGTTTTTTGCCGCATAAAATGATGTTCTCGCTTAACTTTAGCCTTAGTTTATGCCAGTCTGTAGCAGAATTACCTGAATTATCCGCTAAGATCTTGCAGCACCGCCGCTTATTTAGCGAGCCTAACGCTGACGTTAATCCAAGCAAACTCGTCAGGTAAACCACCCTAAAACTTATAACAACAATAGGTTATCAGATGCGCCTTCTTAAACCCAGTTTACTGACTTTAGCCCTTAGCAGCCTAAGTCTATTCGCCAACGAGCCAGCGTCCACCTGGCAGGTCAACGCACCTTTGGGTGAATTTAGCAGCGTTGATATACAGGTCCAGCAAGGTAGTTGGATGAATGTGAACGTCAGCCCCGATGGCAAAACTGTCGTCTTTGACCTACTCGGCGATATTTATACGATGCCCATTACAGGTGGCGCGGCCACTGCTCTAACCGCAGATATCGCCTGGAATATGCAGCCAGTATTCAGTCCAGACGGCAAATATATCGCTTTTACCTCTGACCGGGATGGCGGCGACAATATCTGGATAATGGATGCAGATGGTCAAAATTCCCGCGCTGTCACTAAAGAAACTTTTCGGTTACTCAATAGCCCGGCCTGGAGCCCAGACGGACAATTTATTGTCGCCCGTAAGCATTTTACCGCCAGTCGCTCTTTGGGCGCCGGTGAAGTCTGGCAGTATCATATAAGCGGCGGCACCGGTGTGATGCTGACTGAACGCCCGAATGATCAAAAAGATTTAGGTGAACCCGCTTTTTCACCTGACGGCAATTTTATTTACTTTTCACAAGACGATACCCCAGGTAAAACCTTCCATTACAGTAAAGACTCGGAAGCCGGCATCTATACCATTAAGCGCTTTGAACGTTCAACCGGTGATATAGACGTAATTTTAGCCGGTGCTGGTGGTGCGATACGCCCTACTCCCTCACCTGACGGCAAGTACCTGGCCTATATTCGCCGGGTCGATTTTCAAAGTACCTTATTTTTATACGACTTAACCAGTGGCGAACATATTAAGCTCTATGACGGTTTAGATAGAGATATGCAAGAAACCTGGGCCATTCATGGCGTCTACCCTACCTTAAGCTGGACACCAGACAATAGCAGTTTAGTGTTTTGGGCCGGTGGCGAGATCAAGCGCCTGACTATTGCCAATAAACAGGTGAGTACTATCCCTTTCAGGGTGAACGCCAGCAAGCAAATTCAAACAGCGCTGAGGGTGCAACAAGATTTAGATCAAGAACAGCTTGATGTAAAAATGCTGCGCTTTGTGCAAGTATCACCCGATGGTAAACAAGCCGTTTTTACTGCCTTAGGACATCTCTATATTAGCGATCTAAAAGATCCTAAACCACGGCGTCTAACCCGCCAAAATACTGACTTTGAATTTTATCCACAGTTCTCCCGCGACGGTCGTGAACTGGTTTATGTGACTTGGAATGATCAGACCCAGGGAGCAGTAAACATTCTAAATTTACGCAACAACAGAGTCACCAAACTCACTTCAGATCCCGGTAAATATATAGAGCCGACTTTTAGCCCTGATGGCAAAACGGTGGTGTACCGCAAAATTGGTGCCGGTAGCTTGCTACCCAAGCAATGGTCATTAAATACCGGTCTTTACAAGGTCAGTAGCCGTGGCGGCCCTGCCGAGCTAATTGCCCGCAACGGCCGCGCGCCGATGTTTGGCGCAACAAATGACAAAGTCTATGCGATGGATTTTGGTACCAGCCCGCGCCTGATTAGCATTGATATGACCAAGCATACCCAGCAAACCCTGTATACGGCTAAGTTTGGTACCGAATTTAAACTCTCTCCCGACGGCAAATACCTGGCGTTTGCTGATCGCTTCAAAATCTTTGTCACGCCGTTTATCGAGCGCGGCAGACCGATAGATATTGGTGCCAATGATAAGCAGCTGCCGGTAAAACAGTTGTCCGTGCGTGCAGGCGAATATATTAGCTGGCATGCCGACAGTAATATGCTTTATTGGAGCCTGGGGCCGGAGCTCTATCAAGCCAGCACTAGCGGGCTTTTTAGCGCCAAGAGTGCCGACGACGTAGCTGCCGCGCATGAGAGTATTCACTTGGGTTTTAAAGCACCGGTCGACTATCCGCGGGGTCTTGTGGCCTTTGTTGGTGGTCAGGTAATCACCATGAAAGGCGATGAAGTGTTGCAAAACGCCGTAGTCCTGGTGGAAAACAATAAAATTAAGGCGGTGGGCACTCAGGCAGAAATCAGCATCCCTGCTAACGCCAGAGTTTTTGATATCACTGGTAAAACGCTAATGCCGGGGTTATTTGATGCACATGCCCATGGCAGTCAGGGCGTGCAACAAATTACCCCACAACAAAATTGGCAAAACTATGCCGGTTTAACCTTTGGTGTAACCAGCATCCATGATCCTTCTAACGATACCTGGGAGATCTTTAGCGCCAGCGAGCTGCAGCGCAGCGGGCAAATTGTCGGACCGCGGATATTTTCTACCGGCACTATTTTATACGGGGCCGAGGGTGCAGGTTATACCTCGCATATTGATAGCCTGGAAGATGCGAAATTTCACCTTAGCCGTTTGCAAAAAGCTGGCGCCTTTAGTGTAAAAAGCTATAACCAGCCAAGACGCAATCAACGCCAGCAAGTGATCCAGGCCGCCCGCGAACTCAATATGATGGTGGTGCCCGAAGGTGGCTCGCTAATGCAGCACAATCTGACGATGATTGTCGATGGCCATACCACCATTGAACACGCCCTGCCCGCGGCTAAAGTCTATGATGATATTAAGCAACTGTGGCAAGCCAGTGGCACAGCTTACACACCAACTTTAAATGTGGCTTATGGTGGCATTTGGGGAGAAAACTATTGGTATGATAAAACCGAGGTTTGGAAACATCCGCGCTTAAGCCGTTACGTGCCCATGGATCAGCTAGCACCACGCAGCATGCGCCGGCCAACTGCTCCTGAGCATCATTACAACCACTTTAATGTAGTAAAAACAGCCGATGAACTAAAACAGGTTGGCGTAATAGCCAATATTGGTGCCCATGGGCAACGGGAAGGCTTAGGGGCACACTGGGAGATTTGGATGTTTGCCCAGGGTGGCATGACGCCGCTGGAAGCGCTGCGTACCGCCACGTTAAATCCGGCGAAAACCTTCGGTATGGATCATCAGCTGGGCAGTATTGAACCGGGCAAACTCGCTGATTTAATCGTTATTGATGGCAATCCACTGGATAATATCCGGATCACCGATCAAGTTATCTATACCATGGTCAATGGCCGATTATTTGATGCCGCTAGCATGCACGAAATTGGTCTGCGTGAACGCAAACGCCAACCCTTTTACTTCGAGCCAATGCAGTAAAAAGAAAGATTGCCATGCTGCTGTGAAGGCAGCATGGCAACCAGTTATATCCTGTTCTGTAATGTTAAAAGCGCTGACCTAAATCAACTTTCCGCCAAAATTTAGTATTTCATTTTGTGCTTTTTGCTTTAGACTAACAGCAGTTAGCTTATCAAACTTTACCAGTAAAAGGACCCCAGGTGCTGCAGCCATTTTTACATCAGCTACTACATGCGCTAAAAAACCTGCTGCCTATTGTGCTGGTTGTGTTGTTCTTTCAGCTTATTATCTTTCAAAGTGTTCCCTCCAATCCCATCAGCATCGCCATTGGTTTGTTTGTCGTCGCAATTGGCATTGCACTCTTTTTATTAGGTTTAGAATTAAGTATCTTTCCGGTGGGGAAAAATCTGGCAAACCAGTTTGCCCGCCGCGGCTCCTTACCGCTGTTAATGTTTTTCGGTTTTGCGATTGGTTTTGCTGCGGTGATTGCCGAACCGGCGCTGATTGCCGTAGCAGAGCAAGCACAGCTAATCAGTGATGGTCGGGTTGATGGTCTAACCCTTAGACTTATTGTCGCCACCTCCGTTGGCCTGGTGATGGCTCTGGGAGTGGTTCGTATTATTTTAGGCTGGCCAATCCATTGGTTAATGATTGGTGGCTATATTACCGTATTACTGGTCACGTTTTTTGCCCCAGAAGAGATAGTCGGCCTGGCTTACGATTCAGGTGGTGTTACCACTAACATTGTTACCGTTCCGCTAATTGCTGCCCTGGGTTTAGGTTTAGCGAGTTCAATTAAAGGCCGTAACCCGCTAACCGACGGTTTTGGCCTAGTCGCGCTTGCCGTCATGGTGCCGATGATCAGTGTGCAACTCTATGGTATTTGGGTATACCAATTTAGTACGGCAGCAACCCTAGTGATATCCGAAGCCGGCCCGAGTACTATCCACTGGTTATTAAAGGCGATTATCGATCTCGCTACCATGGTTAAAGATATCTTACCGATGATTTTAGTGGTGCTCGTTTTTCAATACCTTATTTTGCGCCGGCCGCTGGCAAATCCGCTTAAAGTCACCCTTGGTTTTGTGATGGTCTTGTTTGGCCTGTATGCCTTTGTGCTAGGTTTAAAACTCGGGCTCTTTCCGGTAGGTGCGCTAATGGCCGAGCAACTGATTAATCGGGGAATGAACAGCCTGATCCTGTTATTTGCCTTTATGATTGGCTTTGCCACCACCATGGCTGAACCCGCCTTGATTGCCATTGGTAATCAGGCCGAGGAAGCGGCTAAAGGTAAGTTAAAAGGTTCAGTAATTCGCCTAATTGTTGCCTTAGGTGTGGCTATAGGTATTACGGTTGGTGTATATCGTATTATCAGTGGTGACTCTATTCACTACTATATTATGGCCGGTTACGCGCTGGTGGTAATACTGACAGCCTTTGCCCCTAAATATATTATCGCCTTGGCGTTTGACCTCGGTGGTGTTACCACCTCAGAGGTTACAGTGCCGCTGGTAACAGCCTTAGGTATTGGCCTGGCGTCGGCGATTGAAGGGCGCAATGTGTTAATTGATGGCTTTGGTTTAATTGCCTTTGCCTCTATTTTTCCTATTATCACGGTTATGCTGTATGCCATCGCCGTAGAACATTTTAGTCAACTCAGGAGTGCTGCAGCGTGAAATTTTCTGCCATTGTCGTCATAGCGCCAGAAGAACTGGAACAACAAGCTATTGACGATGCAAAAGCGGCTGGCGCCACCGGTATTACCATTTTGTCCGGTCGCGGTATCGGCGGCGAAGTAAAGAAAACTTTTTTTGGTATGACCTTTGAAGGTAGTCAATCAGTACTGTTAATGGTCGTTGCCAAGCATCTGTCGATGCCTATTTTAAAAAAGATGCAACAGGTCCTGGTTGAAGACGGTAAATCTCGAGGTATTGCCTTTACCGTGCCCATTGATCACCTCACAGGTTTAGATATGGGTCAGGTGATGAAGTTTGAACAACATCTGCGTGAGCAGGATTAGGAGCGAGCAATGTCTTTAAAACTAGTACAAGATTTGATGGTAACTCAGGTCATCACTATCTCACCTTTTAGTAGCTTGCGTGAAGCCCTGAGCTTAATGAAGAAGCATAATATCAAATCTTTAGTGGTGGATAGGCAAAATGAACATGACGCCTATGGCCTCATTACCTACACCAATGTACTTAAAACCATTATCGCCGAAGAAGGCGATATTGATTTGATTAATGTTTATGATGTTTGTGTAAAACCTGCTATTACTGTCAGCCCTAAGTTAGCGGTTAAACACGCAGCGGCAATGATGAGTCAACATCGGCTCAAACGCCTGCTGGTTACCAGTGATAACCAACTGGTTGGCTTATTGGCAATGGACGATCTAGTCTCTGACATCCTGAGCTTAATTGAGTAACACCGGTTTCCTTGACACTAACGGCTATACAATAGAATAAGCTGATTACGTTGCCCTTCGATATCTAAGCTGTCGAAGGGTAAGATTAAATCTTGTTTACCATCACCATTCAGATCCAACACTTTAACCCTGCTTGAATCTCGTGGTAAGGGTAACGCGACCCTATCACTATTTCTGCTGAACAGGCGGCTTCTATCTGGTCCATAGAATCTTAATTCGCGCCCAGACTCACCCAACACCAGCGATTTACGGCCATCGCCATTCAGATCAATCAGCTCAAATAACGGCATATCAAACCGCAGATTACTAATACTGACATCGATCTTCGCTTGTTGTCTAAAGTCAGCTTTCGCTGCATAACGCCGCTGCTCTGACAGTAAGTAAAAATCGACATCTAAATTGGCACTGCCGCGCAGCAACACTCTAACAATAGTGCCGACACCAATTTTTGTGGTAGGAATATAGAAATCCCGGCGGCCATCACCGTTAAAATCCGCGATGACCACTTCAGTCGGCACCGAATCCAATACTATTTGGGTATCGGGTTCTGCAGTAAAAGTCAGCCCTGCTTCAGTTTGCTGCCCAAAATAAATCTCAAACCGGCTACTGCGCTCCAGCGCATCGGCTATTTGTTCTACATTCACTACTATATCAGGTAAGCCATCACCATCTAAATCCTGAATAGACTCAAGGCTACGAATTTGCTGCCCAGTGTAACTTCGGCCGGCATCAGAACGCTGATCGGCTTCTTGTTCGGTTGATAAGGCAATAGGCCAACCAGGATCCGAAGCAATACTGTTAAAGCTGCCGTCCTTTGCTTGTAAAAAAACATCAAAACGCCCCTGCTGCACAAAGACTAAATCAAGTAAACCATCCTGATTCACATCCAGCACATAATGGCGGCGGCCGGTATAATCAGCGCGATTATTATTCCAGGTTTGTACCCGAGCAGACACTGCTAAAGGATAGTGCTGAAAACTGCCATCACTTTGCTGCCGATAGAGGTGTGTCACCTCAAAATCTGGAATAAGCAAATCGGTTAAACCACTGCCAAGGTCGACACCAAGGTTACGCTGGCGCAAACGCACCGCATCGGCCACCCGGAAAATAGACGGCGTCGCTACTAGCAAGCGAGCATCTGCTGTGCCCTCATTTGGGTGATGGTAAATACCGTCAGTAGCCAGCATAATAAGTTGCGGGCTGGCAAAGCCTGCCAACTTTACCGTGTCAAAGAACTGCGCCTTACTGGGGAGTTGTAATACTGTGGTACTAAAATCAGTTAAATTGACTGCAGTGAGCCAACGTTCATACTGACTAAAACCTGAAACCAGTAAGTGTTGCTCGTCTAGCAACACTAAACTGCCATTGGCCGGATGTGCCAGTGGCACCTGCACTTTATCCATTTCGAATGCGTTGACGCTACCAGCAGCAATACTGCCTAGACCAAGGGAAAACACTAAGAGTGCAAAGTAATGACGCATTGATAATCCTATAATCTCGAAAATAGCCTAACGGCTAATACCATGATATTAACGTTAAATACAAGCAAATGGATCTGCATGGAAACGAGCAGCGCCTTATTATCAATGCGCGTTAAAGCTTAAATATGCCAAGACGGGAAGCGGCAAGAAAGAGGGAAAACCAGTGGTTAAAGCAAGAGCCTGAGAGGAGTCAGGCTCTGAAAATCTGTTATGTTACAACTTACTCGCCAAGCCGGGTCTTAATAATATTGACTAAAGGACTGTCGGCGAAACCATTTGCAGAGGCCCAACCATCATAGCCAGACTCTGCTAATACTTTTGCCGGCATCTGTTTCACGATAAAAGTACCGGTATCCAGCGCATCATTACGTATGGCTAACTGCAATAAACTTTCATTATTACAACGAATACCAGCATAGATATTGCGCATATTGAGTTTATTGTCAGACAACACTTTACGAACCTGATTGCGGTTATCTTGCGCCACAAAAGAACACAAAGACGTTGCGATCTGGTCTTGTGCTATTGCAGAAGAAGTAAACACTAACCCTGCGATTATTAATAGTTTTTTCATAGCTTTTCTCTACCGTTGTTATTCGCGTTACTATTATAGCCAGAGTTAAACAGATTAGCAGTAGCACACTAAAATTTAGTTATTGAGCATCCTGATCAACTTTGCCGGATTACCGCCATAAAGCCCATCAGCGGCAAGATCCTGAGTTACCACAGCCCCGGCGGCAACCACGGCTCTGTTACCAATAGTCACCCCAGGACAAACAATCACGCCGCCACCCAACCACACATCATCACCAATAGTGATGGGATTTGCCTGCTCGATACCAGTGCGTCGCGTTACTGCGTCAAGCGGGTGATTTACAGTATACAACTGCACTGCGGGGCCAAAAAAGGCATTGTTACCAATAGTAATAGTAGCCACATCTAGTAACACACAATTGAAATTAAAAAAAACGTTGTCGCCTACATGGATATGTTTCCCATAGTCACAAAAAAATGGCGGCTCAATAAACAATTGCTGCCCCACTGTGCCCAGCAACTCTGCCAATAACAGGCGACGTTGCTTATGATGGCTGGCTCCGGTGCTATTGTATTTAGTACAGTTTTCACGGCTTTTCAGCCGCAATTGCCGTAACTCCGCATCCAATGGGTTATACCATTGGCCTGCCAACATTTTTTCGTATTCAGTCATAGCTAAAACACCTTAGTGATTCTTTGCAGTGTGCCACGGCCATGTTTTCACCTAGTCACACCCACAAAAAAGCCCTGGGCATAACCACAGGGCTAAGGTTGGGAGTATAACAATAATTAGCGCGCGTTGGTGCTTTCGAAAATTTTGTCGGCCGAAGCTGCAACAAAACCCGTGTACAGGGCACCATTAGGCAGGGTATAGCGGCGGGCAAATTCATAAAAACAACTTGGAATATGCGCATCACCATCACTAAAGGCAACAGGTACTATGTCTGCCAGGGTAGAAGATTGCTCTAAATAGACTTCAGGCGTACCTTTAATTTCGCCACCTGAGGTGTTAAGTAGGAAGCCCGCAGTTTTCAGCGCCTCATTAACTTGCTCAAGCGAACTGAAATTCTGTAAATAATTTACGCTTACTGTGAAATGGTTGGCACGGTAACCCCAGGCGGCAACCCAGGCGGCATATTCGCTTTCTGCCAATAAGCTTTCATAGGTCGCACGATCAACTTGCCAATGGGTACCAGAGTATAAGAAATTATCCGCCGTTACCGCCTCTTCCGGGATCTGCGCAACCAAGGATTCGATGGTCGCTTTCAGCGACGGTGAGCATTGCTCTAACAGCAGCTCAGAGATAAATACCTTAGGTAAAGTACTGTCAGCATGTTCAAAATGTTTGGCGTACAATTTTTTCGCTTCGAAATGGTATTCGCCACACTCTTTGTACCCTAACGCCAAAAAGTGCGCCGCTAACTTTTCTAATGACACTTTCGGTAAATTAAAAGTGCGTAAAGCGATATGATCGTTAATCACATCATCTTGTTGTGATGAGCCCAATAATTCGTGTACTTTTTTTGTCGAAGGTGTTACCGACAAATAGTTCTGCCATAAATTTTCAAATAACGCTTTAACATCAGTATGCATTGCAAATCCTCTGTAGAATAACGCACTCATTTTATCAAAATGCGCAAGGTTAACGCTGATCCAGATTAATAAATCGGGCAAATTGGCCATCTTGTAACTGCAAAGCAGCGGCGAACGCTGGGCTTAATAACAACTCGCCGCTCGTTTCATCAAAGCTTGCTTGTTTACCAAAACTGGCTCTAAATTCTTTTAACTCCGTATTCGCCACCGCCAAAGTACTCTCGCCCAACACCTCAACAATTTTTACCGGCACTTTACGGCTCGAAGCGACAGAGCGAATGTCAGTTAAGTTCGCTTCCACTGTAGGCCCGGCATCGAATAGATCGATATAGCCGCGATGCTTAAAACCCTCTTTCTCAAGCATTTTTAATGCAGGTTTGGTGTTTTCATGCACCTGCCCTATCACTTGCTGCGCCGCCGCCGGTAATAAGCCAACATAAATTGGATGGCGTGGCATTAATTCGGCAATAAAGGATTTCTTACCAACGCCAATAAGCTTATCCGCTTCAGGAAATTCAATGGTCAAAAACAATTGCTGTAACCAGCCCCAGAATGGTGGCTCGCCACGATCATTCGTTGCGCCACGCATCTCGGCAATCACTTTTTCGGCAAAACGTTGCGGGTGTTCGGCCATAAATAAAAACCGCACTTTAGACAAGAAACGACCAGCATGGTTACGCCGATAGCTTTCGCGCAAAAATAAGGTGCAAATTTCTGAAGCGCCAGTGTAATCGTTACATAGTGTCAAGGTTTTTAACTGATTAAGCACATTAAGCTCTGCGCTGTGATGAATAACAGTATTCTGCTGAAAGTGATACAAGGGGGTATGTAAACCTACCGCTGCTTCAATACCGGTGGTGCCAACAATTTCGCCATTGCTGGTGTCTTCCAGCACAAACAAATAACCTTGATCACCCGGAGACTCAATATCAGCGGCAAAACTGGCTTCCGCATGGTGAATTTTTTGCCATAACCTTTCATCATGTACCGGTAAAGAGGTAAAACCATGACCAGATTCAATAGCAATTTGTTTTAGAGCAGCAAAATCCGCTGCAGTAATTGGCCGGATTATTAACATATCACAGAGTCTCGTCTAATCTAGATAAGTGGTAACCACTTAATTGAGCGTCATTATATTAGCCAAAGAAGTCAAATTGCAGTATCATTTTGCACAATTTACAAAGCTAATAATTCAAATTGATAAGCAAGGTGAGCAAAATGCTAAGTAAGGAAGATGAAAAACTATTAGCGCTGTTACAGCGGGATGGTCGCGCCAGTATTTCCGACCTGGCCCGGGCGTTGTCGCTATCCAGAGCAACCATTCAAAGCCGCCTACAAAAACTACAGGATACTGGCGTAATCAAAGGTTATACCCTGGAATTAGGCGAAAGCTATCTGGCGAATTTAGTATCAGCACATGTTAGTATTAAAGTTAAGCAAAAGCTCACGGCGCGCACTAACACCGAGCTTAGGCAGATGTCACAAATTTCCGCGCTTTATGCCATCAGTGGTGAATATGATCTCATTGCCATAGTGCAGGCACAAAGCACCGAGCAACTAAGCCATTTGCTAGATGATATCGGTAATCTGGAAGGCGTTGAGCGCACCACCTCATCGGTGATTTTAGAAACCAAGTTCAAACGTCATAGTTTTTAAGCCTTATAGCATCTGCGTCTGCTATATAACTAAATAGCCTTATCGAAGCGCTTGTAGTAACCATAGTGCATATTAAACTGGTGATATCAAAAGCTCATGGAGTTATCAGTTATGCGTAAACTTTTATTTGTCACGGCAATGTTAGCTGGCAGCCTTATTAACACCTCGCTTGCAGCCAAGGAGTTGCTAAACAGCAGTTACGATATTTCGCGCGAACTCTTTGCCGAAATTAACCCATTATTTGTCGCGCACTGGCAGCAGAAAACCGGCGAAACCTTAACCATCAATCAATCGCATGGTGGCTCTTCCCGTCAGGCCCAGGCCATTATTCAAGGCTTAAGAGCCGATGTAGTGACCTTTAACCAAAGCACCGATATCGATATTCTGCATCAGCGCGGCAATTTGCTGCCAGAAAACTGGCGCGAGCGGCTAGCCAATAACAGTTCACCGTATTATTCCACCATGGCGTTTTTGGTGCGCAAAGGTAATCCGAAAAATATTCAGGATTGGAGTGATTTAACCAATGACGGTGTCTCCCTGGTATTCCCTAATCCAAAAACGTCCGGTAATGCCCGTTATACCTACCTGGGTGCCTATGGTGCCGCCAAGCAGCGTTTAGCTGACGACGCTGCCGCCCGCAGCTGGATGGTCGAGTTTTTAAAGCGCGTCGTGGTATTTGATACCGGAGGCCGCGGTGCCACCACCTCTTTTGTGGAGCGTCAGCTCGGTGATGTACTTATTACCTTCGAGTCAGAAGTCAACAATATCATCAAGCAATACCCCGATTTGCAGTTAGAGCGGGTAGTACCAAAAACCAATATTCTCGCCGAGTTCCCAGTTACCTGGGTAGATCGCAATGTCACGCGTAACGGCACTGAGCAACAAGCTAAGGCTTATCTGGAGTTTTTATACAGTAAGCAAGCCCAACAAGTGTTAGCGAGCCATTATTATCGGGTACATCATGCTGAAGTGGTTGCCCAAACCACCGAGCAGTTTCCTGCCACGGCGCTATTTACCGTAGAAGAACAATTTGGTAGCTGGGATAAAGTGAATACAGAGCACTTTGCCAGTAATGCCGAACTGGATAAATTACTCGCCGAGGGTCGTCGTTAAGCATGGCGCAAAACCGCAGTAAACGTGTACTGCCAGGCTTTGGGATTAGCCTTGGCAGTAGTCTATTTTTTATCGGTTTGGTTATTTTACTGCCATTGACCGGCTTGGTCATGGAAACCGCTAAACTCACCTTACCCGAGTACTGGGCCATTATCAGCGATCCGCGGGTAGTGGCATCTTATAAAGTTACCGCCTCTGCCGCCTTGGTCGCCAGTATTTTTAATTTGTTTTTTGGCTTATTGATGGCCTGGATTTTAACCCGCTATCGCTTCCCTGGCCGCTTATTGCTTGATGGGTTAATGGACTTACCCTTTGCTCTGCCCACTGCTGTAGCCGGTTTAACGCTAGCGGCCTTGTTTTCTACCCAAGGTTGGTATGGTCAATATCTTGCTTTGTGGGATATTAAAGTCTCTTATACCTGGCTTGGCATCGTCGTGGCTATGACCTTTACCAGTGTGCCCTTTGTAGTACGCACGGTACAACCGGTACTGGAAGAGTTTGGTCCAGAATATGAAGAAGCCTCAGCGACCTTGGGAGCGACACCCTTTCAAACCTTTTACCGGGTTATCCTGCCGGAAATTAAACCGGCGTTATTAACGGGTACAGCCTTATCCTTTACCCGTAGCTTAGGCGAATTTGGCGCTGTTATTTTTATTGCCGGCAATTTGCCCTGGCAAACCGAAGTGACCTCTTTAATGATTTTCATACGCTTACAAGAATTCGACTATGCCGCTGCTGCCGCTATTGCCAGTGTGGTATTGATCGCCTCTTTGATTTTATTGTTTTTAATTAATGGTTTACAGCAACGCTATCAACATATTACCGGAGCCTTAAAATGAGTGTCTCAGCCTCAAGCAAGGTGCGTTGGCTGTTAATCGGCACGGGCGTTTCACTCAGCGTGCTGCTTTTATTAACACCACTTGTGCTAATTTTTATTGCCGCTTTCTCTGCCGGCATCGGTGGTATTATTCAAAATCTTAGCGATGCCGATATGCTGCATGCTATTGGTTTAACCCTATTAATCGCCGGATTAACCGTACCGATAAACCTGATATTCGGCACCTTAATCGCCTGGTGCGTCACCCGCTTTACCTTTCCGGGCCGCCGTTTGTTACTTACGCTGATAGACATTCCTTTTGCGGTATCGCCAGTAGTTGCAGGTTTACTGTACTTACTGCTCTATGGTAGCAATGGTCCCTTTGCTCATTGGCTGGATGCGGCTGATGTGCAATTGATGTTTGCCTGGCCTGGCTTGGTATTGGTCACCATCTTTGTCTCCTGCCCCTTTGTGGTAAAAGAGCTGGTCCCGCTTATGTCAACACTGGGCACCGAACAAGAAGAAGCCGCCGTGTTACTGGGGGCCAGTGGCTGGCAGGTATTCTGGCAAATTACCCTACCGAATATTCGCTGGGCCTTGCTATATGGCGTAATTTTAACCAATGCTAGGGCAGTAGGTGAATTTGGGGCCGTATCGGTGGTATCTGGTACCATTCGCGGCCAAACCAATACTTTACCGCTACATATTGAATTATTGCAGCAAGATTATAATGCTACCGGTGCCTTTATCGCCGCGGCACTATTGACCTTAATGGCCATTGCCACTTTGGTGGTAAAAGCGGTGCTGCAATGGCAGTTGCATAAAACAGACTAACAACAGCAAGCCTTCATAAGGCTGTATTCTTTTTGGCGGAAGCATTACACTGAATAACAGTAACTTAGTATAGCCTGGCCAAGGATTTCAGCTTATGTCTGACGAATTATGGATAGTACTGGCATTACTGCTTGGCGCTTTAATCTGTTTTGTAATGAATAAACCACGCTCGGATGTGGTTGCCCTGACATTGCTCATTCTCTTCCCGTTAACAGGCATCTTATCGGTCAGCGATAGCCTGGCCGGTTTTAGTAATCCTACGGTGATTCTGATTGCGGCCTTATTCGTCGTGGGCGATGCTCTGGTTCGTACCGGTATTGTTTATCGCTTGGGCGACTGGCTGGTGAAAACCTCGGGCAGCAGTGAGATCCGCTTACTCGTGTTGCTGATGAGCAGCGTAGCCTTGCTTAGCTCAGTAATGAGCTCTACCGGCGTGGTTGCGGTCTTTATCCCGGTGGTATTAAGTGTCGCCGCCCGCCTTAAGATCCCACCCGGGCGCTTGATGATGCCACTGGCTTTTGCGGCACTGATTGGCGGTATGTTAACGCTAGTGGCCACCCCGCCTAATATGGTAGTAAACAGTGAACTGATGCAAAGCAGCCATTCGGGCTTTAATTTTTTTAGTTTTACCCCTATCGGCCTGACGATACTTTTAGTTGGCATCGGCTATATGTTGCTGCTTCGCCATTGGTTAGTGCCCACAGCAAGCAATGATAGCCCTTTGCTGCAACGCCTAACGCTGACAGACTTAGCCAAAGCTTACTGCTTGACCGAGCGCGAAGTCAGGCTGAAGGTGGCTGGTCATTCCCCCCTGCTTAATCAGCCACTCAATGCGCTGGCGCTGCGCTCTGAATATGGTATCAATGTGGTTGCGGTGGAGCGGCCACAAAAATTTCGCACTTTACTGCTGGTGGCAACGGGACAAACAGTGATTCAACGCGGTGATATTTTATTAGTCGACTTAGCCGATCCTCAAATGAGTGTCATGCAAGCTGCGGCCATTCTGGGTTTAGAGCCTTTGCCACTCACCAGCTCCTATTTTAGCCTGCATGCCCACGAACTTGGCTTAGCCGAAGTGGCCTTTCCACCGGAATCGTCATTACCGGGTAAAAGTATTCAGCAGCTCGCTTTTCGCAGCCGCTACCGGCTGAACGTGCTGGGGATCCGGCGCAATGGTAAAGCCTTAAACCAAGTGTTGGTCGAGGAAAGGCTACAAACCACAGACACCATCTTGGTTGCTGGTACTTGGCAAGATATTCAGCAGTTACACCGGCAAAACCGCGATTTTTTAGTGTTAAGTGTGCCGGCAGAAATGGACGAAATGACACCCGCAGCAAAAAAGGCGCCACATGCGCTGGTCTGTTTGGCGCTAATGGTCGTGTTAATGGTCAGCAATCTGGTTCCGGCGGTGGTTGCTGTGTTGATAACCTGTTTGTTGTTAGGCGCTTGCCGCTGTATTGATTTAGCCAGTGCCTATAAAGCCATTAGCTGGCCCAGTATACTGCTGATTGTTGGTATGCTGCCCTTTGCACAGGCGCTGCAACAAACCGGCGGCATCGACTTACTGGTCAGTCAATGGCTGGCGCTGATGGGGAACGCCAGTTATCATGCCATACTGGCGGCGGTCTTTATGCTAACGACTCTGCTGAGCTTATTTATCTCCAACACCGCTACTGCCGTATTGATGGCACCGGTCGCGATTTCGCTGGCCAGCGCCTTTAATGCCTCACCCTATCCTTTTGCTATGATGGTGGCGCTGGGTGCCTCTGCGGCCTTTATGACGCCAGTCGCCTCCCCCGTTAACACCCTGGTATTAGGGCCTGGTCAGTATAAATTTAGTGATTTTTTAAAAATCGGCACGCCCTTTACCTTTTTGGTATTGTTAATTAGCGTTATACTCGTACCTTGGTTATTCGCGCTGTAACCCAGCTAAACTAGCTGTTTTTTAAGGAGAAAAATGCTGCTACTGTTACTGATTATCCTGCCCTTTTTCGGTGCCATGGCCGCGGCCTGTATGCCAGCACACGCCCGCAACCGCGAAGCTTGGTTTGCCGCAGCGATCGCCCTAATGGGCTTAGTGATAACACTATCGCAATATGAGGTAATCAGTGAAGGCACAGTATTAAGGTACGAATTAGCCTGGCTTGCCAGCTTTGATCTTAATCTGGTGTTTCGTATGGATGGCCTGGCCTGGCTCTTTACCGTACTGATCCAGGGGATCTGCCTATTGGTAGTGCTGTATGCCCGCTATTATATGTCGCCAAAAGATCCGGTGCCGCGCTTTTTTGCCTTTCTATTGGCTTTTATGGGGGCGATGCAAGGGGTGGTGCTGTCCGGTAACCTCATTCAATTAGTGATGTTTTGGGAGCTTACCAGCCTGACCTCTTTTTTACTGATTGGCTATTGGCATCACCGACCCGATGCGCGGCGCGGTGCCCGGATGGCCTTTACGGTAACCGCTATTGGTGGCCTCTGTTTACTGGCTGGCGTGCTGTTACTTGGCCATATTGCTGGCAGTTATGATCTGGATAAGGTGTTGGTAGCCGGCGATATTATCCGTGCTCATCCCTGGTACTTACCTACGCTGGTATTAATTGCCCTGGGTGCGCTGACCAAAAGCGCGCAATTCCCATTTCATTTTTGGCTACCCCATGCCATGGCAGCCCCTACACCGGTATCCGCTTACCTGCACTCAGCTACCATGGTCAAAGCTGGCATCTTCTTATTAATGCGGCTTTGGCCAGTATTAGCAGGCACACCGGAGTGGACCTGGATTATTGGCACTGCCGGCGTTTGCACCATGTTAATTGGCGCCTTTTTAGCCATTTTTCAGCATGACTTAAAAGGGCTGTTAGCCTACTCCACCATTAGCCACCTGGGGTTAATTACCTGTCTACTCGGTATTGGTACCCCCCTGGCAATGGTCGCCGCAATTTTCCACACCCTAAACCATGCCACCTTTAAAGCCTCACTTTTTATGGCAGTGGGTATTATTGATCATGAAACCGGTACTCGCGATATGCGCACCCTTAGTGGTTTGCGCCGGGTATTGCCTTATACCGCCACGCTAGCCGTTGTTGCCAGCGCCGCGATGGCTGGGGTGCCGCTGTTAAACGGCTTTTTATCCAAAGAAATGTTTTTTGCCGAAGCGCTGTTAGTGGGCTCAGCCTCCAATTGGTGGATGTCGGCTGCAGCAGTATTAATGGGCATTTTTGGTGTCGCCTATTCACTGCGTTTTATTCAGGTATTTTTTGGCCTCCTGCAAAGCGGTGACAACCCTACACCGCACGAGCCACCGCGTTGGATGCGCTTTCCGGTCGAGCTGCTGGTGCTGTGCTGTTTAATTGTCGGTATCTTGCCAGAACTCAGTATTGGTGTGATGTTAGATGCTGCCGCCCAATCGGTATTGGGCGAAGCCTTGCCAGAATACAGCCTGGCAATTTGGCATGGTGTTAATCTGCCGCTGATTATGAGCATGCTGGCTTTTGTCGGTGGTGTGCTGTTTTATCTTTGGTTAAAGCTGCGCTGTAATTTACAACAACGTGACAAAGTACCGCTGCTGCATCATCTGAATGGAAAAGAAGCCTACGAAACCACTATGCTTTTGCTGGCCGCAGGCGCTGCCAGACTAGAAAGGCTGTTTGGCACTCGCCGTCTGCAGCCGCAATTGCTGCTTATTGTGCTTTGTGGCCTTGCTGCCTGTGTGCCCCTGTGGTGGCTATTACCTCAAGTATCTACAAGCCTTAGCCTTAGTAACATCAGTTGGCCCTTTGCCATGCTCTGGCTGGTCGGCTCTGCCTGTGCCATCACCGCCGCCTGGCAGGCAAAATTCCATCGCTTGGCCGCGCTGATTCTGGTCGGTGGCACCGGTATTATCACCAGCTTAACCTTTATGTGGCTGTCAGCGCCCGATTTAGCGCTAACCCAACTGATGGTAGAAACGGTTACCGCCATTTTATTATTATTAGGTTTACGTTGGTTACCGGCGCGGATCAGTGCAGATAAGCTTAATCTGGTCGCCAGTAATACCGATAAACTGCGCCGGGTGCGCGATCTCATTATTGCTATTGGTGCAGGTGCCATATTAGCTTTAGTGAGCTATATCATTCTCATTCAACCAGATAACCAAACGATCAGCTTGTTCTTTCTAGAAAAATCCTTACCTGAAGGGGGCGGCAGTAATGTGGTGAATGTGCTGCTAGTCGATTTCCGTAACCTGGATACGCTGGGTGAAATTACCGTGTTAAGCATTGTAGCCCTTACCGTTTATGCGCTGTTACGGCGCTTTCGACCGGCAGTGGAAAGTATGAAAATGCCGCCGCAGCAACGTAATCCCATCGATCCTGCTGTCAATCAGTTACCCGGTGAGCAGGCTACCACGGGTTATTTACAGGTACCTGCGGTGTATTTACGTTTACTGTTACCCATCATCAGTGTAGTGGCGGTGTATTTCTTTATGCGCG
Source organism: Alishewanella longhuensis (assembly GCF_014653435.1). Lineage (GTDB taxonomy): Bacteria > Pseudomonadota > Gammaproteobacteria > Enterobacterales > Alteromonadaceae > Alishewanella > Alishewanella longhuensis. Next base: position 72,946 of record NZ_BNAO01000005.1, read on the forward strand.
GTCACAATCTGCCCGGTGGCGGCTTTATTGCCGGCCTGGTGTTCTCGGTGGGGCTAATTATTCAATATATGCTGGCAGGCACTGCCTGGGTTGAAGCACGGTTAAAAATGCAGCCACACCGTTGGATCAGTTTTGGCCTGGCGCTAGCTGCCGTCACCGGTATGGGGGCCTGGGCCTTTGGCTATCCGTTTTTAACCACCCACACCGCCCATATTACGTTGCCTTTCTTCGGTGAGCTGCATCTACCCAGTGCCTTTTTATTCGATTTGGGCGTATTTGCTGTGGTAGTAGGCACCACTATGTTGATCTTAATTGCCTTAGCGCACCAGGCAGTGCGCAGCCACCGGATCCCAGGGCAAAGCAATGAATATCGGGCACAACAGGAGACTCGCTAATGGAACTGATACTGGCACTGGCCATTGGTGTGCTTTTCTCATCAGGTATCTGGCTTATTCTGCGTCCGCGTAGCTTTCAGGTGATTACCGGCTTTATGTTGCTCTCTTATGCGGTAAATTTGTTTATCTTTATCACCGGTAAAATCCACATTAACAAAGCCCCGCTAACCCTGGACGGCGTGCCCGTCGATCCTACGCGCTATGCCGATCCGCTACCACAAGGTTTGGTGTTAACAGCCATAGTGATAGGTTTTGCCACCACAGCACTGTATTTGGTTGTGCTACTGGGTTCTCGAGGTTTAACCGGTACCGACCATGTCGACGGTAAAGAGCGGGACCACGACGAATGAACCCTTTGTTAGCCGAACTATTGGTATTACCTATCTTGTTACCGCTATTAACCGGTGCCTTGTTGGTACTGATTAATGAGCGGCATCACAAACTAAAATTTGTGATTAACCAAGTGAGCTGCCTGTTATTACTGGCGCTGGCGTGCTGGCTATTATGGCTTACCGATGGCCCAGCCACCGGCGAAAACATCCTGGTCTTTCTGGCTGCAAACTGGTCTGCCCCCTTTGGTATAGTGCTGATTGGTGACAGGCTGTCTACCTTGTTTATGCTGCTGGCAGCCTTACTGGCAAACTGCGCGCTGATTTTCTCTTACAGCCGCTGGGCCAGGCTGGGTGTGCACTTTCATACGTTATTTCAGTTGCTGTTGATGGGGATTAATGGGGCCTTATTGACCGGCGACTTATTTAATCTCTTTGTGTTTTTTGAAGTGATGCTAGCCGCATCATACGGCTTGTTATTGCATGGCTACAATATCACCCGTATTAGGGCCGGCATGCAATACATTGTAGTTAATTTGCTCGCTTCAGTGTTTTTCCTACTGGGTATTGCCTTGGTTTACGCTGCCGCCGGCAGCCTCAATTTTGCCGACTTAGCCGCAAAAATCCCAATGCTAGATGACAGCGCGCGGCTGCTGCTGCATACCGCTGCCGCCATGCTGGCGGTGGCGTTTTTAACCAAGAGTGCCATGTGGCCGCTCGGTTTTTGGTTACCTACCACCTATTCCGCTGCCTCCCCGCCGGTAACCGCTATGCTGGTGTTATTAACCAAAATAGGCGTTTATATTATTCTACGCTTAAATTATTTATGGTTTGGCGACAATGCCGGGGCTTCTGCCCACTTTGGTAACCCGATGTTACTGCTTGGCGGCTTACTAACGCTGGCCTTTGGTGCTGTAGGTTTACTCGCCAGTCAGGATTCAGGCCGTATTGCCAGTTATAGTGCGGTGATCTCCTCCGGCACCTTGTTGGCCCTTATTGGCTATGGCGAGCACCTTACCTTAAGCGCTATGCTGTTTTATTTAATTAGCTCTACCTTAGCGGTTGCCGCCTTTGTGCTACTGACCGAGCTGATTGAACGCATTTATACCCCAGCCGATAGCGTCTTTGCATTGAGTATGGAGTTTTTTGCACCTGAGGAAGAAAAGCACGAATCAGCCGGGGTGGCTATTCCGGCCGCCATGGCCTTTTTAGGTCTAACCTTTGCTGCTTGCGCGCTGATTATCTCAGGTTTGCCGCCATTATCTGGCTTTATTGCCAAGTTTAGTATTCTGCATCAGCTGTTACAAAGCCGCAATGATATGGCTAGTTGGTTATTCTTGCTGCTGTTAATGCTGGCAGGTTTAACCGCTATTATCTCATTAATGCGTTTTGGCGTGCGCAGTTTCTGGACAGCACAAAGCAGCCAAAGCCCACGTTTAAAATTAAGCGAAGCAGGACCCGTTTCCCTATTATTAGTGCTTTGTATTAGCATGGCTGTACTGGCTGGGCCGCTTCACACCCTGCTAGAGCGGGTGGCAGATGATTTACAGCAAACCGAACGCTATATTGAGCAAGTACTAGAGCGCAAAGTCATCAGCAAGGAGGCACTATGAAGCGCTTACTGCCTTCCCCCTTGTTAACGCTGGCTTTGCTGGTTATCTGGTTGCTGTTAAACCAAACAGTAGCGCCACTCCATGTTTTATTTGGTTTATTGCTGGGGCTAATCATTCCCCGTTTAACCCTGCCCTTGCGGCCAACCCAAACTCGGCTGCGTAAGCCCTGGGTATTGTTTCGCTTGTTGAGTTGGTCGTTACTGGAGATCTTGCGTTCGTGCTTTAACGTCAGCCGGATTATCTTGTTTCGAAAGCAGCAAGACTTAAATTCACAGTTTATTCGGGTACCCTTAGACTTAAAAGATGCCACTGGCTTAGCGGTATTATCCTGCCTGATCAACTCCACCCCCGGTACTGTCTGGGTAGAGATTCTAAGTGACTCGCATGAGCTCTCGTTGCATGTGTTTGATTTGCATGATGCTAACTGGTGGATAGACACCATAAAACAGCGCTACGAACGGCCGCTGATTGAGATTTTTGAACAGGAGCAAGCATGATCACATTGCTGCAGTACGCCTTATATTTCTCACAGTTTTGCCTGCTACTGGCGATGATTTTTTGTACGCTACGCCTACTGCGCGGCCCTACGGCACAAGACCGGGTATTGGCATTGGATACCTTATGGATGATTGTGATGCTGTTCACTTTGGTACTAGGCATTAGTTTTGCTGATCAGGTGTATTTTGAGCTGGCGCTGCTGATTGCCTTAACTGGCTTTGTGTCGACCATTGCCTTGGCGAAATTTCTAATGCGCGGGGAAATTATTGAATGATGCAGCTACCTGAAAGCCTGCCTCTGTGGCTTGGCATACCTGTGGTGTTTCTGCTGTTAGCCGGCAGCCTGGTCACCTTAATTGGTGCCCTCGGTTTATTGCGGCTACCGCATTTTTATCAACGGATTCATGGCCCCTCCATAACAATAACCTTCGGAACCGGCTGTTTTTTGCTGGCCTCTATGCTTTACTTTACCGGCTTAGAGCAAAGGCCCATAGTACATGAGCTACTGATCACGGCTTTTGTATTACTTACCGCACCCGTTAGTGCCATGCTGATTATGCGCGCCGCCGTATACCGGGATTTGCGTAATGAAAATAAAAAAGCCACCGAAAATTTACATCAAAGCCTGCCTAAGCCGAAAACAGATTAAAGTAGAAAAGTGGATTGACACTATAAAGCCGCTTAGCAGCACTATATTTGATATGTATCGGTTACAACCGCTATTTATGAGGCTGTTTTTCAACTAAGCTAGCCTTCTTTTAGGCTAACATATCTGATTACTCTATGGAAAACCTGTTGCCGATAACTAACCCTGTTATCGTCTTTGCCTTAGTTGCCAGCCTGATCCTACTTTGCCCCTTGCTGTTAGCACGCTATCGGCTGCCGGGCATGCTAGGGTTATTATTTGCTGGCGCCCTGCTTGGCCCGAATGCCCTTAATGTCTTAGCGCGTGATCAGTCTTTTGTACTCTTTGGCACCGTGGGCTTGCTGTATATTATGTTTATTGCTGCATTAGAAATTGATATGCAGCAGTTAAAACGTTCTAAGTCTCATACGCTGCTGTTTGGCTTACTCACCTTTATTATTCCACAAGCGACCGGCACCGCCATCGCCTTGCTGCTCGGTTTTGACTGGCTGGCGGCAATACTGCTGGCAAGTATGTTCGCCTCTCATACGTTGCTGGCTTACCCTATTGCCAGCCGCTTAGGTATTAGCCGCAACCCTGCCGTTACCACTGCGGTCGGCGGCACCATTATTACCGATACGCTAGCCTTATTAGTGTTGGCGGTTATCGCCACTATGGCCAAAGGCGAGCTCGGTGAACACTACTGGCTGCAGCTTGGTATCAGCTTAAGCCTCTATATTCTGGCTATTTTATTCTTATTGCCCAAGCTGGCGCGCTGGTTTTTTCGCAGTGTTGGCGGTGATGGTGTTGCCGAGTTTGTGTTTGTGCTGGCGACGGTGTTTATCTGCGCCAGCTTCTCACACCTGGCCGGCGCTGAGCCCATTATCGGGGCGTTTTTAGCGGGGTTAGCCCTTAACCGCATTATTCCGCACAACAGCACCCTGATGAACCGGCTGCAATTTACCGGCGAAGCGATTTTTATCCCGTTTTTTTTGTTATCGGTTGGGATGCTTCTGGATGTCGGTATTTTCTTTGCCAGCGCCCGCGCTTGGGTAATAGCCTTTGCCATGGTAGCAACAGTTATCTTAACCAAATGGGCCGCCGCTGAGCTATGCCGGCTATTTTTGGGGTATAGCAAACCGCAAGCGCGGGTAGTGTTTGGCTTAAGCGTGGCGCAAGCGGCAGCTACGCTGGCGGCAACTATGGTGGGTTATGAAATAGGCTTATTTGACGAAGCCGTGGTAAATGGCGCGATTTTAATGATTTTGGTTACCTGTTTTCTGGCGCCCTGGCTGGTTGACCGCTACGGCCGGAAAATGGCCTTAAGCCAACAGCAGCTGCCAGAAGACAGTCTGGCTGAACAACGCATTATGGTAGCACTGTCACCAGAGCAACCCGCAGAGCCCTTTTTACAGCTGGCGAAATGGTTACGTAAGCCTGGCAGCGTGCAACCCGTTTATGCCATGACCATCGTAGAAGAGCAACACAGCCAGGATGCAAAATTACAACACGCGGAGCAGCTACTGGCAAATGCGGTAAGCTATTTAGCCACGGCGAATATCAGTGCCGCATCGAAGCTTAGGATAGATCTTAATATCACCGATGGTATTTTACGCACACGCCGCGAACTCAGGGCCAGCGAGGTCATTGTTGGCTGGAGTGAACACAGCAGTACCTCCGAGCTGTTATTTGGTTCTATGCTAAGCCGCTTATTAGCTGACCCTGCTTATACACTGCTGGTAAAGCGCCAGGTTGCACCGCTGCAACATGGTAAAAGACTCTGCTGGTTACTGCCACCCAATGCCGATTTAGAAGCCGGCTCTGCCGAAGCACTGCAATTAATTAAAAGACTCTGTCAGCAGCTAGGGTTAACGCTGCAGATCTATTGTCAGCCAGAACAGCAAACGCGGTTAAAGCTGCGCTTAAAAGCCCTGCCCGATACCCAATGGCATACCGCCGCGGACTGGCTACAATTACCTGCGCTATTGCAAAAACACACCGCAGCAGGTGATTTACTGGTGCTCTATGGCGTGCGTAAAGATGGCCTAGCCTGGAACAACCACTTACCTGAGGTACAAAACCAATTGGCGCAACAGCTGCCCGCGGTTAATTTACTGGTTATCTATCCGGCAGAGCCGCAGGATCTGCCGCTCATCAATCGATGATCATTAGAGCCCCGACGCAGTGTCGGGGCAAAATAACGTTTTTTATAAACTGTATAACTGGTGTGGTAGCATCCAGCGCGATTAAATCCCCTCCCCCAAAAACACCTTGGTATAACGCGGTAAAATCCAGGCGGTATCGCCCTGTTTTAAGTTAAGCTGTTTAAACTGCTCTTTCGGTTGCTCAATATGAATAAGTTGCTGATCGCTCTCGGCCAACACTTCCAAGCGCACCGCCGGGCCAACAATGGTCACCAGATCCAGCTTCACTTTAATCGCATCCGGTTGCGGCAGATTAAACACATCAATTTCGTGTGGCCGTACATACGCCAGACCGTCTTGCTCTTCGCTATTGGTATATTCCGGGGAAGGTACTTGTAAATCGCCAATGCTACTTTGCCCTTGTTTAACCCTGGCATGAAACAGGTTTACATTACCTAAGAACTCATACACAAAAGGATTTGCTGGGTTGTCATACACCTGCTCAGGGGTGCCATCTTGTTCAATACGGCCTTTGTTCATCACCACTATTCTGTCAGCCACTTCCAGCGCTTCTTCCTGATCATGGGTAACAAAAACACTGGTAACATGAATTTCGTCATGCAGGCGGCGCAACCAGCGGCGTAGCTCAGCACGCACCTTGGCATCTAGCGCACCAAAGGGCTCATCTAATAACAGCATTTTTGGCTCTACCGCCAAAGCGCGGGCTAAAGCAATCCGTTGGCGCTGCCCGCCAGAGAGCTGCGAAGGGTAACGGTCTGCCGTCCAGCCCAGTTGCACTAACTCGAGCAGATTATTCACTTTTTTGGCAATCTCCGCTTTAGAGGGGCGGAATTTTTTTGGCTTAACGGTTAAGCCATAGGCCACGTTTTCAGATACTGTCATATGCTTAAACAGTGCATAATGCTGAAACACGAAGCCGACGCCACGCTCCGACACATGCTGGCCGGTAATGTCTTCATTATTAAAGCGAATAATACCGCTATCGGCCTGCTCCAGCCCAGCAATAATGCGCAGCAAGGTGGTTTTACCCGAACCGGAAGGCCCTAGCAGCGCCGTGAGCTCGCCGGTTTTAATGGCTAAATTCACGTTATCCAGCGCCACAAAATTACCAAAGCGTTTGTTTACCTGTTCAATACTAATACTCATTACATTCTCTCTTAGGCCGTTTTATGACGACGTTCGTCTTTGTATTCAACCCAGCTTTTAATCACTATGGTTACTAATGCTAAGCCGGTTAGCAGGGATGACACGGCAAAGGCCGCAGTAAACATATATTCGTTATACAACACTTCGATATGCAGCGGCATGGTATTGGTTTCGCCACGAATACGGCCCGATACAATCGCCACAGCACCAAACTCGCCCATGGCACGGGCATTACATAGCACCACGCCGTAAATCAGGCCCCATTTAATATTAGGTAAGGTTACGTACCAGAAGGTTTTCCAACCACTAGCACCGAGTGTAAGCGAGGCCTCTTCTTCTTCTTTACCTTGTTGCTGCATCAGTGGAATAAGCTCACGTGCCACAAAAGGCAAAGTACCAAATAAAATCACAATAATAATGCCCGGCACCGCAAACACAATTTTAATATCATGCGCCGACAGCCAGGGGCCAAGCCAACCCTGCGAGCCAAACAGAATAACGAAGATTAAACCAACCACCACAGGTGAAATAGCAAATGGCATATCAATAATGGAGATTAAAAGGGTTTTGCCTTTAAACTCAAATTTGGCAATAGCCCAGGCGATGGCGATACCAAAGATGGCATTTAGCGGCACCACGATCACTAGTACAAAGAGCGTTAAGCGAATAGCTGCCAGCGCATCGGGCTCGGTAATCGCATCCCACCATACTTTTACCCCAAGCTCAAAAGCACCGTATAACACCACGGAAAGTGGTAATACCAAAAATAACGTTAGAAAGGTTAACGCCACTGTAACCAAGGTCCATTTTACCCAAGCGGGCTCTGCCGTTGCTTTTGGCAAGCTGGCTGCAGCCAAGGCGGGTTGCGTTTGTGCAAGACTTGACATGCTTATCCCCTTCTACTCGCCCACCACTGCAGGCCATTAATCATTAATAACAAGATAAAGGCAGCCGCCAGCATCACCACGCCTATAGCCGCTGCGCCGTTGTAATCGTATTGTTCAGCCTTGGCGACAATTAATAACGGGGTAATTTCTGTTTTATAAGGCATATTGCCTGAGATAAAGATCACCGAACCATACTCCCCAACAGCACGGGCAAAGGCCAGCGCATAGCCCGTAAGTAACGCGGGTAAAATAGCCGGTAAAATAACCCGTCTGACGGTTGTTAACCGGCTGGCACCAAGCGCAGCAGAGGCTTCTTCTAATTCTTTTTCAAAATCAGCCAGTACCGGTTGTACTGTGCGAACCACAAAAGGTAAACCAATGTAGGTGAGCGCAATGACTACGCCAATTTCACTATAAGCTACCCGAATACCAAACAGATCCAGATAATGCCCTACCCAACCGGTACTGGCATACAGCGTAACCAAGGCAATGCCGGCCACCGCCGTAGGTAAAGCAAAGGGTAAATCGACTAGCGCATCGACAATCTTTTTACCGGGAAAGGTGTAACGCACTAACACCCAGGCCGTTAAAGTACCGAATACCGCATTAATACTGGCACCAATAAAAGACGCTAAAAAGGACAACTTATAAGAGGCAACAACCTGCGGATGGCTTACTGCGGCCCAGAATTCTGGCCAGGTCATTTTAAAGGTAAAGAGTACCAAACCGGCAACGGGCAATAAGAACAGTAAACTTAAATATAAAACGGAAAAACCTAAAGTAATGCCAAAACCGGGTATCACTGAACGCGCAGCACTTTGACTCATAACGTATTTCCAACAACAAATGACAAAACCCCCGGCCAAAAGCCGGGGGAACTTGGTTAGCGTCGCGCGCGCGCTATCGCTTCTAAGATGGCATCAAAGCGACCGCCGTCGTTAAAGTGCGTCTCTTGCGCATTATCCCAACCCGCAAAAACCTCATCGACAGTGAAGAAATTCACCTGCGGAAACTTCTCTAGGTATTGCTTGGCAATCTCGGGTTTAGCCGGACGGTAATAATGTTTCGCCGCTAAATGCTGTGCTTCATCACTGTATAAAAAGTTAAGATAAGCTTCTGCTGCTTTACGCGTGCCTTTACGATCAACGTTCTTATCCACCACAGTGACCGGCGGTTCGGCTAAAATGCTGGTACTTGGCACAATGATTTCGTATTCGCCACGGCCTAACTGTTCAACAGCTAAGAAGGCTTCATTTTCCCAGGCTATAAACACATCACCAATGCGGCGCTGTACAAAGGTATTGGTCGCACCGCGGGCCGCCGGATCAAGCACTGGCACATTTTTATAAATCTTTTCAACAAACTCGTAGGCTTTTTCGTCTGAGCCATATTTTTTCAGCGCATAACCCCAGGCAGCTAAATAATTCCAACGCGCCCCGCCAGAGGTTTTCGGGTTTGGCGTTATCACCTGTACATCGTCACGTACTAAATCATCCCAATCTTTAATATTTTTGGGGTTACCCTTACGTACTAACAGCACGATGGTGGAAGTATAAGGCGAGCTATTAAGCGGCAAACGGCTTTGCCAGTTCTCAGGTATTAACTCACCACGTTTGCGCAGTGCATCGACATCATAGGCCAGCGCCAGAGTCACCACATCGGCATCCAGGCCATCAATTACCGAACGCGCTTGGGAACCAGAGCCGCCGTGCGATTGGCGCACCGTTGCCGCTGGATTGTCTTGCGCTTGCCAATGCGTATTAAAAAGCTGATTGTATTCGCGATAAAACTCACGAGTGGGATCGTAAGAGACATTTAATAACGTGGTCGCAGTAGCGGCAAAACTGCCGCTGGCGATAATGGCGGCTAAGGCCAGTTTTTTTGCTGTGTTAATTAATGGTTTCATGCTGAACTCCTTGGAAGTAAAACGCATTTTCAGGTTTTGCTTCCGGTGTTCCGGTCAGCATTCTGGTGTTTATTTAAGGTTTATCGAAACGAATTTTTTCACTTTTCTCTAACTGCACTAATTTCCCGTTATGAAAAATCAGTTCAATTGAGCCGAACTCGACGTGCCCGATTAACGATCGGAGCAAGCGGATTAACTCATCTAACACAACCGCGTCTTTGGGTATGTTGCTCACTGTGCTCTCCTGCTTTTCAGTTGTTGCGCTGTAGATAATAACCAAATCTATTGATAACTTTGTAATCACATTTAAAGATTACCTATTCCAAAATGGAATATAAGAGCTAATCACTGGTTCAGCAAAGTTTGGAATTGCATATTCCAAAATCATATATAAATTTATTTATAAATCACATAAAAGAATATTAAAGTATCTTTACCACAGCAGCATTGCCCCCCCAAAAAAAAATTCATTACTATTCAGGAAAACAACACTATGAAAACTTTCAGTAAATCACTGCTGACGGCCAGTTTGCTGCTTGCGGCCAATGCACTTTATGCTGCTGATGTCACCATCTATGGTTTAGCGCATTTATCTGTCGATCATTTAGACAACGGCGTTGACAGCGGCACCAATATATCCAGTAATGCCAGTCGCCTTGGCTTTAGAGCCAAAACCGAACTGGAAGGCGGCTTAGAAGCCTTTGTGCAATTAGAACAAACTATTCGCTATGATGAAGGTGCCGGTAGCTTTGCCGATCGCGATTCTTACGTCGGTTTACGTGGGAGTTTTGGTACGATAAAACTGGGGCAATTTGATACGCCACTGAAAATTATTCGCGGTAAGGTAGATCTGTTTGGTGACAGAGTGGGCGATATCCGTAATGTTAGCCGAGTTAATGCTGGTACTCTTGGCAATGTGTTTGATGAGCGCTTTAAAAATGGTATCTCATACGAAAGTAAAACCGTTAACAACCTCAGTTTTGCGTTTCATTACACCCCGCATAACAACACCGGTGCTACGGTAGACAATGTAAGGGAGTCTTACAGCAGCTCAATCAGCTATGAGCGCAAAGGCTTATACCTAGCGGCGGCCATTGAACGCTTTGAAGGTACTGATGGCTTAGATCCGCAAGCCATTCGCTTGGGGGCCTTTTATGATGTTACCGAGCAATTTCGGCTAACAACACTTTTACAGAGCGCTAAAGATATTCCTGGCGGCGATCGCAATACTTATGGCTTGGGTGCAAGCTATAAACAAGGCAATTACACTTGGCGCGGCCAGGTATACCAAACCAGTGATAACGATACTGCGGATACTGGTGCAACCTTGCTAGCTGTAGGTGTTGACCGTAATTTTGGCCGTGATTTAATTCTGTACGCGGTTTATGGTATCACCAGTAATGATGACAACGCCGCCTATCGTGTCTCTGGCGGGGGCCGCGGTACCCAGTTGGCGGCAGTAACGGGCGAAGACAATAGTGGCTTATCGCTGGGTATTATCTATCGTTTTTAGTGGCATCTTACCCTTACCCGCGAAAACGGGTAAGGGTTGAGGTTAAGCCTTTAGTTACGCCATAGTGTCACAGTAGCAGGCCGCAGTTGCTGCCATAATGCTGGCGTAGCGCGCAAGTAATCAATCATTGCTTGTGCTGCAGTTTTACAATCAACCCCCTCATTGCCACAAGGTAAAGACGCTTGTGCATACTCCACCACAAAGGCCTGTTGCCCTTTGGTATCGGTGTTAGCCAGCACCCGCTTAACGGCAAAGGCTTTTGGCTGACCGTTCAGCAAAATAATATCCTGTCGATCAGTGCTGTGTTGCTGTACCTGTTGTAGCCGATGCCAGCCATCATTGCCATTCGCCAGATAGTTCGTGGTGGCTAAGCGATATTGCTGCTCAGGCACTATCGCTTGCCAGTTACCCTCACGTAAAACCGCCACCTCAGATAACTGTAAACTGCCATCCAGCCGCTCACTGGCGGTATAACGTAAATGGCTGCTATACGGGAATTTACCGGCATGGGCGCCTTCTGGCAACGTAGCCGCTATGGTTTCTTCCAGCAATGCCAACACATCGGCGCCCGTTACCGTCAGTACACTTAATGGCGCATCAAAGGGTAATACTTCCAGCCGAATATGGCCTTCATAAATGGCGCCGGCTTCAATGCTACTGCGAATATTACCGGCACCGATTAAGCTAAAATCGACCGGCCCCGCTAATAACGGCTGCACCTGAGCCGAATTTAGCCAGCTGTGCATCGCATCAGCGATATGGCCAGCTAGCTCCGAGCCATGCTGATCGCTGCCGCCCGTGCCCGGTAAACGGACATGCGTAATGGTGCGCTCTGTGCTGCTTATTTGCGCGCCATAAGCCTGTTGCAGTGCAGGCAAGTAGATCTCATTAATTACCTGTCGCAGTGCCGCATCTTCTTCGGTGATACGGGTATTTGGCAAGCTTTGCAGATACGCCAGCTTTTGGGCCAAGGCATCGCCGTTTACTTGGCTGTCGGCCTGGCGCAGTGCGCTGCGATAAAGCTCGCGACTAGCCAGTAAGGTATTTTCACCACGACAATCGGTAATTTGCCCCTGGTTATCAAAACTTACCGTTAAGGCCCCGACCGCCTGCGCAAATTGCCCAGCTTGCACCACGCAGGTAAAACTGTTGCCATTCGGGTTTATTACCTGCTGGGCATAAGGCCCTTGCAGCCCCAGATACCAATGGCGGAAATCGCCCAGCAAGCTATGCGAGTGGCCACCGACAATCACATCAATGCCATTTACCGCCGCCGCAACACGCAAATCACGCTGATTGCCCAAATGCGTAAGCGCCACAATATGGTTAATACCCTGCTGCTGCAAATAATCCACGGTACGCTGTGCTGCTGCCACCTCAGCTTCAAACACTAAAGCACCAGTGTCGGGCACCATGGCGCGCATATCTTCCAGCGCTAAACCAAAAATGGCTAAACGCACCGGCGCAGCCTTTACCTGCGCGGCGCTTTGCACCTGCCCTTGCGGCTCTGGCAACCAGCGGTTATTGTCCAGTACAAAAATTTGGTAGGGTTTTAAATTGGCCACCTCGGCTAATTGCGGCTCGGCGCTTTTATCCACATTGGCGGCTAACAACGGAAAATTAATGTTACTGGCAAAATCTGCCAGCTTGGCTAAACCAATATCAAACTCATGGTTACCCAGCGCCATCGCATCCAGCTGCATGCGGTTTAAAATATCGATATTAATTTTTTGTTCAAACAATTCAAAATAGGCACTGCCCTTAAACGCATCCCCGCCATGCAAAAATAAACTGGGTAAACCGGCAGCTGTTGCGTTTTCGCGTAAGCGGCGCGCTTCGGTTAACAAACGTGGATGACCACCAATAAAGGTATACAGCGGATTACCATCGCGGCCAACGACTTTGGCGGGCGAAGGATCAAACTGCGAGTGAGTGTCATTGATATGAATAATTTTAAACTGCAAGCCAGCGGCGGGCTGGGATTTGTTAGCGGCAACAGGTTCAACCGCAGCGCGTTCAGTATAGGCGCGCTCAGTGTAGGGTAAACTGCAAGCAAAGAGCGCAGTGCTAAGGCTTAGCGCTAACAAGGGTCGACAAAGGTTCATGCAACGTCCTAAAAAATGCCAAGCGCAGCAGCAAGCGCTTCAGCCTGCGCTTTAATTTCTGCCATATCGCCTTGCTCAGCACCATGGGCTTTTAAATTACGTAAATGCGCGGGGATCAGATGAAAATGCAAATGAGGCACCGTTTGACCAGCGTCAGTACCATTTAGCTGCATTAGCACCACACCGGTTGCACCTAACACCTGCTTTTGTGCCGCCATGACTTTTTGTACTGTGCTTAACAAAGGCGTCGCATACTCTAACGGTAGCTCCGCTAAGGTCTCAGCGGGATATTTGGGGATCACTAAAGCATGGCCGGCGGCCTGCGGCATAATATCCATAAAGGCTAAGCTATACTCATCTTCATAAATTTTAAAACAAGGTAATTCGCCGCGCAGAATTTTGGCAAACACATTCTCGTTGTTATAGCTCATAGCGCTCTCCCATCATTAATTGCAGTAGTTTTGCCAAATTATGCCAGTATGTTGCACTGAAAGGTAGGTTATATTACTGCAGCTTGCACTTGCCTCAACTCGACAGCAGCTCAAGAAACCGCACTGTTAAAGCTGAATTTAAGGCTGAATTCAAATGGGGACAGCACAACCTTGCCAGCGATTGTGCTGCCCCAGTTTACATTTTAGCCGTGAGTCAGGGCTAGATGCTGGGCATGAAAACGCAGATGCTGCTCAATAAAGCTGGCAATAAAATAATAGCTATGATCATACCCCTCATGTAGGCGGATCTCTGCGGCTACACCTGCGCTATTTGCGGCATTAACTAATGCCTCAGTTTGTAGCTGCGCGGGGTAAAAATTATCGGCAAGGCCCTGATCCACTAAAATAGGCAGCGCACTGCCCTTTGCCGATAAAAGCACTGAGGCATCATACTGCTGCCAATGTGCTTTATCTTCGCCTAAATAGCCTGTTAATGCTTTAATGCCCCAAGCACAATTGATTGGGTTACAAATCGGTGAGAATGCCGAAATACTGCGATAACGCTCGGGGCTGCGTAAACCAATGACTAAAGCGCCATGGCCGCCCATCGAGTGGCCGCTAATGGCTCTTTTATCGCTGACGGGTAATTCAGCCTCTAACAGGGCTGGCAATTCAGCGGCGATATAATCGTACATCTGATAATGCTCAGCAAACGGCGGCTCGGTGGCATTGACATAAAAACCGGCACCTAAGCCAAAGTCATAAGCGCCATTGGCATCATCTGGTACGCCCTCACCGCGCGGGCTGGTATCAGGCATAATTAACGCCAAGCCAAGCTCGGCGGCCACGCGCTGCGCGCCTGCTTTGCTGGAAAAGTTTTCATCGGTGCAGGTTAAGCCCGATAACCAATATAAGGCAGGCACTTTGCCCGCTTCTGCCTGCGGCGGTAAAAACACCGAAAATTGCATCTGGCAGTTAAGCACCGCAGAATGATGGCTAAACCGAATTTGTTTCCCACCAAAGCACAGCTGCTCGCTTACCTTGGTTAACGCTGACGCTGACGTTGTCATATCTGTTCCTATGTAAAAACCCTGAGCACCCAGCCTGCAGCGAAACTGCCGCTGTTGCAATAACAAGCCAAAACGAAGCTAACGCTCCGCTCTGGCTCCAATCACTGCATGCCCAGTGCATGCTAAGGCTAAGCGTGTTTAAAAGTGAATTACCGTGCGAATAGACTTACCCTCATGCATTAAATCAAAGGCTTTATTAATATCCTCTAACGGCATGGTATGGGTAATAAAAGTATCCAGCTCGAATTCACCGTTTAAATAGCGTTCTACATAGTCAGGCAACTCGCTGCGGCCTTTTACGCCACCAAAAGCCGTGCCGCGCCATACTCGCCCTGTCACTAACTGAAATGGCCGCGTGGAAATTTCTTGGCCCGCACCTGCAACACCAATAATAACCGACTCGCCCCAACCTTTATGACAGCATTCCAAAGCAGAGCGCATCACATTCACATTACCAATACACTCAAAGGAGAAATCTACCCCGCCATCGGTCATCTCTACAATCACCTCCTGAATGGGTTTATCGAAGTTTTTCGGATTAATCACATCAGTGGCACCGAGCTTTTTGGCAATATCAAATTTTGATTCATTGATATCAATAGCAATAATCCGGCTGGCTTTGGCCATCACCGCGCCAATAATAGCCGATAAACCAATACCGCCTAAACCAAAGACGGCCACCGTATCGCCCTCTTTCACTTTGGCAGTATTCATCACCGCGCCCATGCCGGTAGTCACGCCACAGCCCAGCAAACAGACTTTCTCCAGTGGCGCTTCTTTATTAATTTTTGCCAGCGAAATCTCAGGTAATACGGTGTATTCAGAGAAGGTTGAAGTACCCATATAGTGATAAATTGGCTTTCCGTCTTTCGAGAAACGGGTGGTGCCATCGGGCATTAAGCCTTTACCCTGGGTTGCACGAATCGCCTGACACAGATTGGTCTTGCCCGATAAACAAAACTTACATTTACCACACTCTGGGGTATACAGTGGAATCACATGATCGCCCACGGCAACTGACGTTACGCCCTCACCCACCGCTTCCACAATACCACCGCCTTCGTGGCCTAAAATAGCCGGGAAAATGCCTTCCGGATCTTCACCCGACAGGGTAAAGGCATCCGTATGGCACACACCGGTGGCGATAATTTTTACTAACACTTCGCCTTTTTGTGGTGGCATTAAATCCACTTCTTCAATCGATAAGGGCTGGCCTGGGCCCCAAGCCACGGCGGCGCGGGTTTTGATCATTTGCATGTTGTTATCCTTGTTAGCGTAATAGCCTGCATTGTTATGCCCTAAGTGTAACCTGCTTTTTATCTTTTCCATATCAGTATGAATAAGGCTAAAATACAAATCAGTTTTTCATTATTGCAATAATACTGGGGCGTTGACATTACACTGAGCAAGCAGTAATGGATTTCTCCGCAAAGGGCTAAATATGAAACAATGGACCGGCATTAGCGAATTTGTGGCCGTCGCTGAACAACAGAGCTTTACCAAAGCCGCCAAGCAGCTGGCGATGTCGGTCGCACAGGTGAGCCGCAATATTGCTGAGCTGGAAGCCACCCTGGCCATTAAGCTTTTGTATCGCAGTACCCGTAGCGTTAGCCTGACTGAAGAGGGGGATTTATATTTACAGCACTGCCGGCATTTAGTCAGCAGTTTAGAGGAGGCCAATCGCACCCTGGCCAATTTATCAGCTACCCCGCGCGGTTTAATTAAACTTACGGCACCGGTTTATTATGGTGAAACCCATATAGCGCCACTGCTGCATCAATTTTTGTTGCAGTACCCCGACACCGAGCTAGAGGTTCATCTTACTAACGATAAGCTCGATTTAGTGCAAGGCGGCTATGATTTAGCCATTCGGCTGGGCACCTTAGAAGACTCCAGCCTTATTGCCCGTAAATTAACTCATCGTACCCAGTATATCGTGGCCTCCCCCCAGTATTTGCGCCAGCATGGTACGCCCTCCCAGCTTAGTGATCTCACCAGGCTGCAATGCCTGACCGGCACTGTGGGGTTTTGGCGCTTGATGCTAGATGGCAAGCTAATCAGTTACCGGCCGCAAGGCCGCTTAATCTGTAATAGCGGTGTCGCCCTGCGCGATGCCGCCCTACAAGGCCTCGGCTTAGTGCAACTGCCAGACTATTATGTTGCCGATTATCTGGCGAATAGCTCGCTGCACTCGGTATTGGATACCTTTCGCCAACCGGATGAGGGCATTTGGGCACTCTATCCGCAAAACCGCCATTTATCCGCCAAGGTACGGCGGCTGGTGGATTTTTTGGCCGAGCAGCTGCCAGCTGGCCGCCGAAACGCCTAGCGCCATACGCTTGGTTACAATTTTGATTAAATTTATGATTGTGTCTGCAACGTCACTCTGCTTATGATAGTTAAGCTTCTTGGGCTATTTTCAACCTAAGCTATTTATCACAGGAATGCTTTTAATTGAAAGTGTCTCTTTCATAACCATGTCGTTTATTAAACAGTAAAGGATTTCAAATGTTTATTACCAATACCGAAACCGTCCCTGGCAAAAATATTATTGACTGCTTTGGCGTTGTCTCTGGCAGCACGGTGCGCGCTAAGCATGTTGGACGCGATATTATGGCCGGCATTAAAAATGTGTTTGGTGGTGAGCTACGTGGCTATACCGAATTATTAAATGAATCTCGCGATGAGGCCATCAACCGTATGAAAGCGCAAGCCACCGAAATGGGCGCTAATGCCATTGTTAATGTCCGTTTCTCTACCTCTTCGGTAGCGGCTGGTGCCGCCGAAATTTATGTTTATGGTACTGCAGTTAGGGTGGAATAACGCATGATCCCTTTTATTGGCTTTTTAACGTTACTGCTCTTGGGTTATGTTTTTGGCCGCTGGGCCGAGCAACGCCATTTTCACAGTATCGCGGCGCGCGAGCAGCAGTGGGTAAGCCTGCCAAACAGCAATAACCGCGAGCTGCTTATTCCTATGCAGCAGATAGACAAAGCAGAGCTAGTCTGTGGCAGTGTGGTGATCTCCATCGATTACTTTAAACGCTTGCTGGCGATGTTACGCAGTATTGTTGGTGGTCCGGTAGCCAGTTACGAAACCTTGTTAGACCGAGCCCGACGCGAAGCGCTACTGCGGATGAAAGAGCAATGCACCGGTGCAGTACAAATTATTAATATTCGAGTTGAAACCTCAAGCATTCATAATGCGGCCGGTAATGGTATTGGCTCAGTAGAATTACTGGCCTACGGTACCGCAATCTATGGCAAAGCCGTTGATGAAGTGCAACAACTGAGCGCCCTGACCAGCGCTGCCAACTAATACGGTCACAGATCAATATAGCGAATGTAAAATATGGCCTATCAACCCAGGTTACCCAAAACCAACCCGAACATTGGCCGGCAACGGCCTTTGCAGGATCTATTGCTTATCGGTAGCGCCTTGCTGGCGCTGCTATTTTTGTTGTATTGGTTACTTGGCTTGGCTATTGATAAAGCCATTAATCAGCTGTCGCCTGAACTAGAGCAGCAGTGGTTTGCAAACTTTGCAAGCAAGCCTGAACCCAGCCCACAACAAGCCTATTTACAGCAACTTACCCAAGACTTGCAAAAATGCAGTACCGTACCCTATCCGGTTAATGTCCATTTTATTGATAAAGCCATCGCCAATGCCGGCGTAATGCCCGGCGGTACTATGCTGCTGTATCAGGGCTTACTGGAAAAGCTCGACAGTGAAAATGCCTTAGCCTTTGTGCTGGCACATGAGCTAGCCCATTTACAGCATCGGGATCATTTACGTGGTTTTGGCCGGGCCCTGGTGTTGGCGGTACTGACCAGTACCCTAACTGGCAGCAGCAACGCTGGGCAAGTGTTTCTGCCGGCCACGGAACTTGGTATGGCGCAGCATTCACAACAACGGGAATTCGCTGCCGATGCTACGGCTTTAAGCCTCTTACAGTGTTACTATGGCCACACCGGCGGCGCTGAGGTGTTTTTTCAGTCGATGCTGCAGCAAGAGAGTAGTAAGCTACCAAGCTGGTTTGACAGCCACCCCAAGTTACAACTGCGGCTTGATGCCTTACAGCAGCAACGGCAACAACACGGCTATCCACTTGCTGCAGTAACGCCACTACCTTTATTTACAGCTCAGTAAGTGCGCAAAAGAGCCAACTTTTTGTTACAGTTTTTTGCTTTAATATGTTGCGCTAAACAGGTTTAATTCCGACCAAGCGATAGCCGTAACCATTAGGACAAAGCCAATACAGCTGACCTCTTCGCTGCTAAACAACGGAACTGATATGATCTTAAAAAAGCTTACCCCTCCTGTTATTGCTGTGCTGCTTGCCTTGGCTTTGCTGCTTTGGCTAGTGCTGGGTACCCAGTATCAGAGTAAAACCGAAGCGCCCGCGGCAACAGCGCGAGTACCAGCCGGGCTTTTCACAGTACAAAGCCGTGTTAGTGCAGCAAAACCTTACCCGGCGATGCAAAAACTCCAAGGTCAATTGCAAGCCTGGCATAGTATTGAACTACAAGCCCAAACTACAGGGCGTATTACCAAGTTAGTACGTGATCAGGGAGATACGGTTCAGCAAGGCGATATCCTGTTAGAACTCGCAGACGAAGGCCGCAGTGCCCGTTTAGATCAGGCTAAAGCCCTACTCGCTTTGCGGCAAAGTGAGCTAAACAGCGCTAAAGCGCTACAAAAGCAGCAATTCGTATCAGAAACCGAATTAAGCCGGCTCACCAGTGAACTGCGCAATGCCGAAGTAAACCTGGTCGAGGCCCAATTAGCCCTTACCCATAGCAAACCACAAGCGCCTTTTAATGGTATCCTGGCCAAACGGCTGGTAGAGCCAGGCAGCTTTATCCAAGCCGGCACGGCGCTGTTTCATTTGGTCGACATTAGCCAACTGAGAGCCACAGCCCAGATCCCGCAGCAACAATTACCGCAACTAGTGCTGGGACAAGACGTCAAAGTAAAGCTGTTGGACGGTCGTGAATTGCCAGGCAAGTTAAGCTTTATCAGCCCGGCCGCTGAGAGCACAACTCGCAGCTACTATATTGAAGCAACCGTTAGCAACTCCAACTTGCTGCCGTTAGCAGGTGCCAGTGCGACCTTACATATCAGCTTAGCGCCGGTACAAGCCCATGCCCTGTCACCGGCCTTACTTAAATTAGATAACGCTGGGCGCTTAGGCGTATATGCAGTGGTTGCCGAAAAGGTCGTGTTTTACCCGGTAACGCTGCTTAGCGCCGATAATAATCAAGCCTGGGTCAGTGGCCTACCCGAGCAAGTAGAACTGATTACGCTAGGTGCAGGCTTTGTCGAGCCAGGGCAACAGGTTAATGTGAAACCAGAGGGCGCAGAATGAGAGCCTTGATTGCCGCTGCCATTGCACGCAGCAGGGCGAGTTTAATGTTACTGCTGTTTTTATTTGCTGCAGGTATTAGCGCTTATCTGGTTATTCCCAAAGAAGCAAACCCCGATGTCGCCATCCCTATGATGTATGTCTCTATGTCACTGGATGGTATCAGCCCGGAAGATGGTGAACGCTTGTTAGTGCGGCCGATGGAACACGAATTGCGCTCGCTGGAAGGCATTAAAAAAATGACCTCAACCGCCAGCGAAGGCCATGCCTCGGTGATGCTGGAGTTTGATGCCGGTTTTAATGCCGATAAAGCCTTGGCCGATGTACGGGTAAAAGTCGATGCCGCGCGCGCCAAGTTACCTGCCGAAGCGAAAGAGCCCACCGTAAATGAAATTAATGTTGGCCTGTTCCCGGTGTTATCGGTTGGGTTATCCGGTCCGGTTCCCGAGCCGATGCTGGTGGCCATTGCCCGGCAGCTAAAAGAGCAAATTGAAGGTATTCCGGAAGTGCTGGAAGTGGATATTGGCGGCGATCGGGAAGATGTACTGGAAATTATCGTCGACCCACAAGTGCTGCAAAGCTATGGTTTAGATTATCAGCAACTCTTTACCCTGGTATCCAACAATAATCGGCTGGTTGCTGCGGGCAGCTTAGATACCGGCGCGGGGCGCATGGCGTTAAAAGTACCCGGTATTATTGAAAACCTGAAGGACGTGCTTTCTATTCCGATTAAAGTTAATGGTGATACCGTTATTACCTTTGCCGATGTTGCCACGGTAAACGCCAGTTTTAAAGATCCCTTGGGCTTTGCCCGTATTAATGGCCAACCGGCATTGGTGCTGGAGATTAAAAAACGCAGCGGTGCCAATATTATCTCCACCATTGAACAAACCAAAGCCTTGCTCGAGCAAGCTTCAGTGCTGTTTCCGGAAGGTATGCAAATTAACTACATTATGGATCAGTCAAAAGAAGTCGAGAATATGCTCTCTGACTTACTCAATAATGTATTAACTGCGGTGGTCTTAGTGCTGATCCTGATCTTAGCCACCATGGGTATGCGCTCGGCGATACTCGTTGGGATCACCATACCCGGTGCCTTCTTTGCTGGTATTTTAATGATTTGGATGATTGGTTTTACCATGAACATCATCGTGCTGTTTTCATTAATACTGGTGGCAGGTATGTTGGTCGATGGCGCTATTGTGGTCAGTGAGTTAGCCGATCGAAACGTGCAGGAAGGACAAGATCAAAAAACCGCTTGGCTAAATGCCGCAGACAGGATGTCCTGGCCCATTATTGCCTCTACCTGCACCACCCTCGCCGTTTTTGTACCCTTATTGTTTTGGCCCGGCATTGTTGGCCAGTTTATGAAATATCTGCCAGCAACCGTTATTCTCTGTTTGCTGGCTTCCTTACTGATGGCCTTAGTGTTTTTACCAGTAATGGGCAGTTTGGGTAAACCACGCTCTGAAGCTAGCTGCACGCAACCACATCGTGACGGCCCTAATCGCCTTACGTTGGCTTATCGCCAGCTACTGCATCGCTTATTACGTCATCCGGGCTTAACCTTAGCCGGGGCGCTTGGCGGTGTGGTGTTGGTCTATTTTGCTTATGGTAAATTCAATCACGGATTAGAGTTTTTCCCGTCGGTCGAACCAGAATCTGCGCAGGTTTGGGTGCGGGCTCGCGGCGATCTGTCGGTGTATGAAAAGGATACCGTATTACAGCAAGTCGAGCAGCGTTTACTGCATTTACCCGAAGTTAAAGCCCTCTACGCCCGCAGTATGGCCGCAGCTAGTGGTGAGTTAACTGCCGACGTCATTGGCACCTTGCAATTTCAGTTTATTGACTGGCATCAGCGCCGTCGCGCCAGCGAAATTTTGGATGAGATGCGCCAATTAACCGCCGATATCCCGGGCGTTGTCTTGGCATTTCGACAACAACAAGAGGGCCCTGCCGCAGGTAAACCCATAGAGCTGCAAATCAGTGCGCAAGATCCGGCCCTTACCGAACAGGCAGTAAATGCCATTCTACGGCAGATGAGCAGCATGGACGGCTTTGTCGATATAGAAGATGATCGTAGCTTACCGGGTATTGAATGGCGCTTAGAGGTAGATCGCGCCGCCGCCGCCCGTTTTGGTGCCGATGTATTAACGGTGGGTAATGCCGTACAACTGGTAAGCAACGGCTTGTTGTTGGCCAAATTTCGGCCAGTGTATGCCAGCGATGAAGTGGATATTCGGGTACGCTTTCCCGAGAGCTGGCGCTCGCTCAGTCAGTTAGAACGGCTTACCGTAGAAACATCCCGTGGCCAGGTGCCGCTAACTAACTTTGTTACCTTACGCCCGGCCGAAAAAACCAGTGTTATTCGCCGTATCGATAGCAACCGTGCGGTTACCATTAAAAGCGACCTGGCCCCCGGTTTCCAGGTTGCTGAACGTTTAGCGGCATTAAAAAACAGTGGCATTACCCTGCCCGAGGGCGTAATGCTAAAAACTGCCGGGGAAGATGCTGATCAACAAGAGGCGATGACGTTTTTAGTCAGCGCCTTTGTAATTGCCATCTTTTTAATGCTGATGATTTTGCTGGTGCAGTTTAACAGCTGGTATCAAACGCTACTGATTTTATCTGCCATTGTGCTTTCCACAGCAGGTGTTTTATTAGGGCTTTTGATTAACGCCCAACCCTTTGGCATCGTGATGGTCGGCATGGGCATTATTGGTCTGGCAGGTATCGTAGTAAATAACAATATCGTGTTGATTGATACCTACAATCAGCTAAAAGCGCAGGGGCTAGACAGCATTAACGCCGCGCTGGAAACCGGTACCTTACGCTTACGGCCAGTGCTGTTAACCTCCATCACTACAGTGCTGGGCCTAATGCCGATGGTACTGGCGGTTAATGTCAATTTGCTAGAACCCAGCTTGGGCTTTGGCGCTCCATCCACCATGTGGTGGACACAATTATCCAGCGCCATCGCCGGTGGTCTTTCTTTTGCCACCTTGCTCACGCTATTTTTAACCCCAGCACTACTCGTGCTAGGAGACAAAATGCTCAAGCGGTAAGCTTTAATTAGCCAGGGCGTGTTGAAAAACTCAGCCCTTCGCAGCACCATACAACTGTTCAGCTCGCTGAAATAAAATCCAGCTGGTGAGGATATATTTATCCTCAGATCGTGGAATACAGCCCCTGTGGGTATGAGTAAAATAGGCCGGTGCGATCACCATACGCCCTGTTTTAGGTTGGACAACTTTGTTTTGATAATAAAACTCCGTCTGGCCCCCCTCATTTACATCATTCAGATAGAACATGAACAACAATGCGCGGTGTAACGCCTCATTATGAGGTTGCTCAGGGTAGACTTCAGAATGCCAATAATTATAGTTGCCTTTAGCGACATCGTATTTTTGCATTTGCACGGCACCGATGCGAAACAAAGCACGCATGTAATCGGCTACTTTATTGCTGCCTATCTCAGCAAAGTTATCGTGTGTTAAAGCAACCGGCTGGCCGGTTTCGGGATGGCGAATAGTCAGTGCTATCGGTCCAATCAGGGCAAAATGGTATTGTCGAAAATACTGCTCAGCGCACCTGGCGGTTGCTGCAATGATGGTGGCAAGGTGCGACTGAAATGCGGCATGCTCGTTTAAATATAAATCTGTGCTTATCTTTTTGCTGGGATCCACGCCACCACCTGTTCGACCTGGTTGCTTGTGCGCGCTTTTTTCAAAATCAGCGATCAGCTGCTGGCAAAACACAGGATCTAGCGCATTATCGTAAACCTCAATAAAATCAGTCATAGCACACTCGTATTTTGTTTACAGAACTAAGGTCAAAGTCTCTGACCCTTTGATTTCCTCGATACCGCTAATGCAACTGCTTACTGATTTACCTGCTGATAAAGCGTCTCAGTCTGTATCAAAAAGGCTTCAGTACTGGTTGGCGTGGTGATTAAAAAGGCGGCAGGCAACAATTCAGCTTGATACGAGGGTTGTAAAGTGGGCGTAATTGACTGCAGATAAGGTATCGACCAATAGCTGCTGGTTAACAACAGGGTAAGTACCAACTGCACTGCTTTACGCTGCACTCCTGCCAACTTAAAACCATACCAAAACAAAGCTGCCAAAATCAGGGTTGGAATGATTGCCTGCAACGCAATAAATAGCAAATTATTGCTAAAATTAAAGCCAAGCCAAAGCTGTAACTTCTCCCATAACAACCATAAAAGTAAAACGCCAAAGGTTAAACTCACTTGCTGCCTAAAGTGCGGTTCATACGAGCGGAAACGAGCTAATAGCGCCAGAAACGCCGGCCAAAGCAGAAAAAGCATTAAAATAAATGGGATCAGCACCAGTTGTCGATGCCAGCGCTCTGCATTTTCGCCGATAGCCGACAACCAGGTATTATAGGCAAAATCAGCTGAAACCAGCACTAATAAGGTAATAAGCAATGGTAAGGATGCCAACCAGCTTAAACTTTGCCAGCCAGTGGCTACAGGCAGGGTTGGTGCCACTACCGTATCACTGAACAAGATGCGTAATCGTTGCTTACCTAGGGTAAAGGTTTGGCCTTGCGCAGCGATGGGTACCATTTCTACCCGCTGACCCTGACTATTTAGCGTACCATTGGCAGAGTTAAGATCGCGAAGTAGCCATTGTCCGTGTTCATCACGGCTTAAAATCGCATGCTCGGCACAGCTGTGTGGATCCAGCAGAATCACATCATTATCGTAACTACGGCCGATGCGAATATCGCTTTGGCTAAATTTATGGATCCCCGTACTCTGGCCCTGGCTATTTAACAGCTCAATAATTATTGCCATACTACCGTCTCCATAAACTTGCGGGTTAAAGCATCAGCGTTTTCTTTACTCACGCCGGAGAGTGAAAAGCGGCTAATAAAACCTTGTTGTTGACGAGACACTGTGGCTGCTACGTATACCACATCATAAAGCCCGCTATAGGCTTTATAACCCCGCACACAATAAACTACCCGAGTCGCGCGTTCATTTAGCTGCACAACATCACTGTGGCAGCTAAATTCTGTGACATCTTTTGCCGTTGCCCGGTTTTCAGAGCGTGAATTTGCTATTTTTTGTGCATAATGATGGTTAAACTTTAACAGGGGCAAGGCTGAACCATCTAGCCACTCAAACTGCATCTCGATAGAGCCGGTATAAAAATCACGGCTTAAAAAAATCTGTTCTTGTAAGGCACAAGACGCTCTGGCAGAGCGTAGCTCATTAGCGGTTTGACTGGTGTTAGTATGGCCCCAGCAGGTCATAAATGGCGCAATCGTTTCTGGTACCTGACCACGGCCCAGGGCTTTCATCAGCCAATCCGATGCTAAAATAGGGGCCAACATGTTTTGTTGGTTTTCGAGCAGTTGCTCGCGTACCAGCTCGGTAAATTCGCTGTTTGCCGGCGCAGTTTCTGGCGCTACGCCAATTAATGCGGCTACTTGCGCCAATGGCACCACAAAGGCCACCTGATTACCGCGGGTGGCAACGTTGACGCCTACCACATCACCGGCAGCGTTAACGCTGGGACCACCACTCATACCCGAGTTCAGCGAGCCGGTAACATGTAATCGTGGATAGAAGCTTTGCTGTTTTAAGCCGTTATAGGTACCCGGTACAACCACCATACCTAAACCATGTGGATTACCTAAACTAAACACCGCCTCGCCCTGCTCTGGCAGCTTTTCTGCCAGACTAAAAAGCAGCCCTTTGTGCTCGGGGGCTTTCAGTAACGCCAAATCATTAACCACATCTACCGCAATCACTTGCAAAGGATTAAGCGTTTCGCCCATTTTGGCTATGAGTTGGTAACTTTCCGGGGTGTCTAAAAAACTGGAGATCACATGATAATTAGTGACCACCAGCTCAGGCGCAACGTAAAAGCCACTACCAAAGGATGACTTATGTTGGCTTTGTAATTCAACGACTTGCACTTCCATTAAAGCATCTTGGTACTGGCTAAAAACCTGTTGTGCCACATCAGCGCACACAGCTAAAGCCATGAATAGTAAGCAACAGCAGAAACTCCGTAATAACATCCTGACAACTCCCTATATAACAGGACTTTACCTTACCACTAGCGCTTTTAAATACAAAGTCTAATCCACTATTTATTCTGTACTTGCTGCGTTACGGCGATCCCTGGCCCGCTGTTCAAGCTCACTAAAAAAAGTGACTTGTTTATTAACACAGTCAGATGGCGTCAAACGATCCCCTACGCTTGTCGCCAAGCTAAGCTGCAGACTTTGCATCTGCGCAGGAAAATCGACATACAGCCTTGCCAGTATCCTTTCGTATTGATGTTTTGCTGCTTTAGGTAACCCATTAAATGAGGGTAAAGAAATAGGATTTTTGCTACGCGCCTGTTCAATGATGTGTTTTAGTTCGTCAAAATATTGCGGAACTTTGTTAGTGGTTGTTGAGCTGAAATAATGACTTAACGCCAAGGAGAAGTCGGTTCTTGATGTAAAGCTTAAATAAGTATGAGAGGCTGATAAATCGCCGTGCTCAATACCGTAGGCAACATAAGCCATTATTCTGTGCAGGCTAGCCTCTATTGCCGCATTAATAACACCCTGCTTTTTGTATTCCATTTCAGCGTGAATTAACTCATGGATCACTAAATGTGATAGCGCATTGCCAGTGTGCCCTTTTGTAACTAAGCGCTGTGCTATCTCCTGTCGCTGTGTCAAAGAAATTTCGTCACGCGATAACGCTAACAACATAGCGAATTCATTATCAGCACGGATTTGGGAGAGAAGCTCTGCTTTACTGGCGTCGATATAAGGCAGTATATATTGCCCCAACTCATCCAAAGGCAAATCAGGCAGCCAGGGGTGCGGTAACCGAATTTGTCCTCTGGTTAACGCCCAGTCGTTAAGCTCACGTTGATAATAGGCAAATTCATGCTGATCCAGGTCAACAGCGGCAATACACCAGTCGTCTTCAAAGCGCATCTTTTGCTGGACGTTAGGGGCCCTAGCTTCTGGAAAACGACTTTCTACATGATGTTCACTATTTTGCGCTGAAGCCTCCAAAGCATGGCGAGATAATTGTAGCGGCTCAGGCGATTCAATCGCCAGAGAGGGTATCTCTGGCGAAAGCCTTTTAGGGCTTAGCGTAGTTCTATAAAAATAGCTACTGAGGAAGAGCACGCCTATTAACAATAACAAGCTTAAGCTGCCGATGATGATACGCAGCCTCATTTTATTCTCACCCCAAACGCCTAGTTTGGCCTCATAACCCGGTAACCGACGACCGGTAATGCATCGACACCACGACAGCTGGTACGTTTGGCTATTTGCTCTAGCGCACAGCGCCCTTCTTTATTTTCTAAACAGAATTCAAAGCGCGTTTGCGTTTTAACTGGTGTGGTAATGAGCCCTGCTGGCACACTTTGCCACTGCCACTTCTGCAACGCTTGTACCGCTTCTCTGGCAAAATAGCGTGCTGAGGCATCAACAATCTGTACCTCGGAAATTTGATAGTCCGGGGTAATCACATATTCCAGCGTAGCACAGCCGTCTTTGCCATCACGGGCCCCCTCAATAGGATAGCGAGTTTCAATCCGATCCAAAGATTGATACTGGGCTGTCGCTAATAGCCCCTCTGTAACAGCAAGCTCAGTGTATTTTGAGGGAATGGCTGTCGATGCTGACTGGCAAGCAGTTAGTGTGAGTAGAGCAGAGAAGAGTGTTAATTTACCTTTCATGTGATATCCCTATGTTTTTTTATCATTAAACTTACAACTTCTCATTAGATCACCGTTCAAACCCAAATTCGGTAAAGCCAATAAAGTCATAAGTTTACCCCCTAACAGACCAGCACGCAACGCTATATTTACAAAAAACCATTTCGCGTAAAGAAATCTATTTACAATAAAAAACCCGGTTTCCCGGGCTGTTTAACGCAAAGGCTACCGAGCAAATGGCCCTTTGAACGCTCTTTAATCGCTTTAATCGATTGAATTGGAGTTAACGCATGGCGACCAACATACTGCTGGGTTGCTCCAGATACTGCTTCCAAAGATTGGTAAAGCGAGCAATGGTGCCACCGTCAATAATACGGTGATCGCCAGACCAGCTGATTTGCATAATTTGCCGTGCCACTACCTGAGCGTTCGCATCAAAGCGTGGTAAGGCTTGTACCTTACCCAGCGCCACTATCGCCACTTCCGGTTTGTTGATAATGGGCGTCGCCACAGTACCGCCAATGGCACCGATATTACTGATGGTAATAGTACCGCCTTTTAAATCGGCTGGGCTTACCCTGCCCTCGCGTGCCGCTTCGGTAAGCTTGGTCAGGGCATTAGCAATTTCGACAATAGACTTTTGCTCACAGCCCTTCACATTAGGTACTAACAAGCCCACTTTAGAGTCGACCGCGATACCAATATTATGGGCGCTAAAATAAGTCAGCTCGGTGCAATCAGCATTCGGCTGACTATTCATTACCGGGAATTCGTTAATGGCCAGTGATAATGCTTTCATAAAGAATGGCATCATCGTCAGCTTAACACCCTGCTTGGCATATTGATCTTTCAGTTGATTACGCAGGGCAATCAGTTCAGTTAAATCAATTTCTTCGCAGTAGGTAAAGTGTGGGATGGTGGCAACCGAATCACTCATTTGCCGCGCCATGGCCGCTTTAATACCGCGGATTGGCTCAACACGATGGGTGCTGTTTGCGACAGCCACGCTGCTTGTTGCGGCAGAGGTCGCTGTAACCTTCGGGGTCAGATCATTAACCTTCGGGGTCAGATCATGATCTGACCCCGAAGGTTTGGCAAAGGCATGTACGTCGTCTTTAAATACCCGGCCTTTGTCGCCAGAGCCTGGCACTAACTGAATATCGATACTGAGTTCGCGCGCTAAACGGCGTACCGCTGGGCTAGCTAAGGCTTTAACGCCTTTGGCTGCTGCACTATTTGCTGCAGCCTTATTGGCAGCACTGCTGTTAGTGTTTGCTGCGGTATTCGTAGCGGTATTGCTAGCTGCGGTGCTCGTTGCAACAACTTGGGATGTTACTGCGCTTTGCGCTGTAGCTGTTGGGCTTTGCTCGTCGCCCTGACGGCGAATAGCAAACAGCGGTGCATGTACCTTAGCAATATCGCCTTTGGCATAATACAGCTTGCTGACCACACCGGCGTATTTGGCTGGGATTTGTACCAAGGCTTTGTCGGTCATAACATCACAGACCGGCTGATCTTCTTCGATGTTATCGCCTTCTGCCACCAGCCATTCAACAATTTCGCACTCAACAATACCTTCGCCGATATCCGGCAAAATAAAGTCTTCGGTAATATCACGCGATACCGAAGTGCTCTTGGCTATTGTTGCTGTGCCCTCAGTTACGGTTGAACTGATCTGAGGTACAGTGTCTGAAACCGTTACCGGATTTGACGAGCTGCTGTTGTCCACTGTCAGATGCATTTCAAATAACGGTGCATGCACCTTAGCGATATCGCCTTTCGCATAATATAGCTTGCTAACAACACCGTTGTGCACGGCCGGAATCTGCACCAGCGCTTTGTCGGTCATGACATCGCAGACTGGCTGATCTTCACTGATTAGCTCGCCTTCTTTGACCAGCCATTCAACTATTTCACACTCGACAATACCTTCGCCGATATCGGGTAGAATAAAATCCTGTTTCATCGAAAACTCCTTAGAAATTAACCGAACGCATAATGGCTTCGAAAGTTTTCAGATGATCGGCCACGTATTCTTTCTCAAGGGCCAACGGATAAGGTGTATCTAAGCCACAGACCCGCTCAATGGGGCTCTCTAAATGTAAGAAACACATTTTCTGAATGGTGGCAGCAATTTCGCCGGCAAAACCACCGGTTAACGGCGCTTCATGGTTAATGACTAAACGGCCGGTTTTCTTTACCGAAGCGGCTACGGTGTCGGCATCCCACGGCAGAATACTGCGAAGGTCAATCACTTCGCACGATACGCCCTGTTCAGCGGCCATGTCCACGGCCTTTTGCACGATTTCCATCTGCGCGCCCCAAGCTAATACGGTAACGTCTTTACCTTGTTGCAGCACTTCAGCTTTACCAATTGGCAGCTCATAATACTCTTCTGGCACTTCGCCGGTAGAGGCACGGTAGAGTTTTTTCGGCTCGAAGAAAATCACCGGATCCGGGCAGGCAATAGAGGCTAATAACAAGCCTTTCGCCTGATAGGGATCGCGCGGAACGACAATTTTTAACCCCGGGGTGTGGGCAAAATAGGCTTCTGGGCTTTGGCTATGATAATGCCCACCGGCAATACCACCACCATAAGGGGTACGAAACACTAAACCACCAACATTAAACTCATTACCAGAGCGATAACGGAACTTAGCGGTTTCATTGACGATTTGGTCAAAAGCCGGAAAAATATAGTCAGCAAACTGAATTTCTGCCACTGGCTTCATCCCTTGCGAAGCCATACCATTAGCAAAACCAGCAATGCCCTGCTCAGTTAACGGCGTATTAAAGCAGCGTGCTCTACCGTACTTTTCTTGCAGTTTACTGGTGGCACGAAACACACCACCAAAATGGCCAACATCTTCACCAAAACAGACCACGCCATCGTCTTTGGCCATCGCCAAGTCCAGCGCATTATTAATGGCCTGTAACATATTCATTTTTGCCATTATTCGAATCTCCCGGCAGTAATTGGATAAGCATCCGGGTATTTACGGATATGCTGTTTTAATTCGTCCAGTTGTTGCTGTAATGCTGGGATAGGCTCGGCGTAAACATCAGAAATTAAATGCTCAATACCTGGCTTAGCGACTTTTTCGGCCACTTTTAACGCGTCTAAAATGTCCACACGCAATTGCTCGGTTTTAGCTTTATCGGCCGCTTCATCTAACCAGCCTTGTTGCAATAACCAGGCTTTAAAGCGGGCGATAGGATCATTTTTGCGCCATAGAGCTTCTTCTTCTTTAGAGCGGTAACCACTAGGATCATCCGACGAAGAATGCGCACCTAAACGATAGGCGATAGATTCAATTAATACGGGTTCATGATGCTTCAGTGCATGTTCACGGGCCATTTGTGTAGCTTGGTATACGGCCAGAATATCAGCACCATCTACCCGGATAGTTTTCATACCATAACCAACACCACGACAGGCAATACCGTCACCCACAAACTGCTCGTTTGCTGGGGTAGAAATGGCATAGCCATTATTACGGCAAAAGAAAATCACCGGAGCCTTGTGCACGGCAGCCATATTCATGCCGGCATGAAAGTCACCTTCAGAGGCTGCACCTTCGCCAAAATAACACAGGGTGATGGCATCAAGACCACGTAGTTTTTGTGCATAAGCATAACCACTGGCTTGTGGAATTTGCGTGCCAAGGGGTGAAGAAATGGTCATATAATTGATAGCATTGCTACCATAATGCACCGGCATCTGGCGGCCTTTGCCTAAATCCAGCTCGTTAGAAAACAGCTGGTTCATAAACTGTTCTAAAGTAAAACCGCGATAACGCAAGGCGCCCTGCTCACGGTATTGCGCCATAATCATATCGTGCTCAGTTAAGGCGGCAGCGCTACCTACGGTAGTGCCTTCTTCACCTAAACACTGCATATAGAAGCTGATGCGGCCCTGGCGCTGTGCGGCTAGCATGCGCTCGTCTAATACCCGGGTAAACACCATGGTATCGTACATCTTTAATGCGGTTGCTTGGTCTAACGTTGGTGCCTCTGCCCCGTCATACAGGCTACCATCGTCTTTCAGGATCCTTAAGGTCGGTATTTTTAACGCGTCACCGCCGGTAAAGGCAGCGCGATGCACCGTGGTAATGGTGGCGTTATTTGGATTGGTCATAAGGCGTCTCTTGGTTGTTAACTTGGTTTTTGATTTGGTTGTTAGCTTGGCTATTAACTTAAGCGCAATGTCGTTATTATCTTATTTTTTGCGCCTGACTTTACCTTTACGTAAACTGCATTGCAACAATACACCGGTATAAAAAAACCTGACGGCGCTTTGCACTGTCAGGTTATATTTACTGAGCGTAAAGTTTAGCGCTTAAATTAACTGCTTAGACACATCCTTTGGTATCACCATTAACATAGCGCGCTGACCTATCGCGACCTTAGCGTTAGGAAAGATTAACGCTTCCCCTTCCCGCTCTACCCGATATTCTAAATCACCATCGGTTGCCAGTAAGGTACCCATGGGGTAGCTGGTAAAGTTTTCGACGTCATCAGCAAAATGCAATTTAAAATCTTGGGTTTGTTTATTAATGGCACGATAAACTTCATACAGGTGAAAATGTGCTGCGGAAAATGGCGGAAGCTCAGCAAGGGTTGCGGTGAGCAGCGCCCTTAAGGTTTGCGCGGTTTTGGCAAAGCGCGTCATATCATTTTGACCAAATGGCTGTACTTTACCCAGTTCAATAGTAAAGGCATCAGCACCGTGCGTATTTGAGGCATAGTAACTAAAGGTGCTGGCCGCCGTTTGCATCAACAACACTGTTGTCACCTCACAGGCCGCCAGAAACTGCAACTGCTGCTTGCGCCAGGGTTTACCATGTAAAAAAGGATAAACAGCAAATTTCTCAAAACGAGAACCACGAATAGCAGTATGTAAATCGTACAAATAGCGTTGGCGCTCCCCCTCAGATTGCTGATAAAACCGGCTGACATAGTGCTCTAAATCTTTAGCTCTTTTCCGCTCAGCGTTTATCACGCCAGCACCTTTGCTATGATGCCCCGAAAATAAGCGGTTTAGGTTCTCAGTTACTTCACGCTTGCCGAGGTTAATCGCCGCCGGATTACCAATTAGCACTAACAAGCGCTCCGCTAACAGCAGTTTGCCGGTAAGAATATCTTTTACTATCTCAGCACAAATCTCGATTGGCGCAGTCTCATTGCCGTGCACACCGCAGCTTAAAATAATATCTTTAGTCCCATAGTTAACCGGCTGAAAAGCGATCACACCAGTATCCCAAACTTCGACAGCGGTGCCATTGTCCAGCGTAAAATGACACGGCGATAAGCCATCTGGGTTAGCCAGGGTAAGCGCTAAAAAATCACCGGTGTCGCGTAACTGCTGTTCAATCATCACTCCTGCTCCTGAAAAGATACCAACTGTATTTTGATATAAAACAGAATCATAACCTGAGATACCTTTTATACCAAATAAGCTTGAAACAAATTAGCGACTCATAAATAGCAAAAAACGGCAGGGATTAATCCCTGCCGTTTTAAATTATGGCGTAACCTGCTCGCTAACGATGCTAGCGAGGGATGCCACAAGATTTTAGCTGCCAAACGCGAGCAACATAATCTTCAATAGAACGATCTGAAGTAAACTTACCGACACAGGCCGTGTTAATAATGGCTTTTTCTGCCCACAGCGCTTTATCCCGATACCAGGTATCCAGTTTCTGCTGCGCGGCCAGATAAGATTCAAAGTCCGCTAACACCAGATACGGATCACCACCGTCTAATAAGCTGCGCTTAATAGCAGCTAACTCACCCGGTTTACCTGGGGTAAAGTAATCGGTTTCCAGCCAATCCAGAATGGCTTTTAACTCTGGATTATTATGATAATGCTCATAGCTGTTATAACCTTTCTCGTGTAAGGCTTTTACTTCATCCACGGTTAAACCAAAGATAGCAATATTGTCCTCGCCGACTTCTTCGGCAATTTCAATATTTGCACCATCCAGGGTACCGACAGTAAGCGCACCATTAAGTGCTAATTTCATATTGCCAGTACCTGATGCTTCTTTACCGGCTGTGGAGATTTGCTCCGACACGTCTGCCGCAGGGATCATCTTCTCGGCTAAGGTTACCCGGTAGTTTGGCATAAAGACCACTTTAATACGGTTTTTAACCCGCTTATCGTGGTTTATCTTTTCCGCTACCTTATTAATGGCATAGATGATCTCTTTGGCCAGCTTATAGCCCGGTGCCGCTTTCGCGCCAAACAAGAACACCCGAGGCACCATATCGTAATCTGGATTTTGCAAAATTCGACGGTATAACGCCAGAATATGTAATAAATTCAGATGCTGACGCTTGTATTCATGTAAACGCTTAATTTGAATATCAAACATCGCTGCCGGATCAACATCAATGCGGGTCAGCTTTTTAATGACTGACGCAAGGTCTGCTTTATTTTGCTGTTTAATGGCCATAAAGCTATCTTGCAGCTGCGGATCTTTGGCATGCTCGGCCAATTTTTGCAGTTTTTTCAGATCAGTAGGCCAATCAGTACCTACTTTCTCATCCAGCAACTTCGCTAGCCGCGGGTTACAGGCTTTTAACCAGCGCCGCGGTGTGACACCGTTAGTGACGTTGGTAAATTTATCCGGCCACAGCGCAACCATTTCCGGAAACAAATCTGATTTCACTAACTTAGAGTGAATTTCTGCCACGCCATTAACTTTGAATGAACCGACTACCGACAGGTGGCCCATCCGGACCATAGGTTCGTGGCCTTCTTCGATGATTGAGAGTTTGCGTTTTTTCTCATCATCGCCAGGCCACAACACATCAACCTGCTCAACCAGAAAGCGGCGGTTAATCTCATAAATAATTTCAATATGGCGCGGTAATACTTTTTCAAATAAACGCAGCGGCCATTTTTCCAACGCCTCTGGTAACAAGGTGTGGTTGGTATAGGCAAATACCTGCTGGCAGATAGCCCAGGCATCATCCCAAGCCATCTCAGCGCGATCGACCAAAATACGCATCAGCTCAGGAATAGCAACAGCTGGGTGCGTGTCATTTAG
The DNA here is from genome assembly GCF_014653435.1 of Alishewanella longhuensis. Classification (GTDB taxonomy): domain Bacteria; phylum Pseudomonadota; class Gammaproteobacteria; order Enterobacterales; family Alteromonadaceae; genus Alishewanella; species Alishewanella longhuensis. The sequence continues at coordinate 107,757 of NZ_BNAO01000005.1, forward strand.
CTGAATCACCACCTGCTTGGCAAATTGGCTCCAGTCATCGCCATGACGGCGCTTATAACGACGGATAATGTCTTTTAAGGAACACGAGCAGAAGAAATATTGCTGGATTAACCGCAGCTCTTTACCCGCATCGGTTTCATCGTTCGGGTAAAGCACTTTCGAAATGTTTTCCGCTTCCACGTTTTCGCGCGCAGCATCTATGTAGCCACCCGAGTTAAACACGTCCCAGTTAAAGAAATCACTGGCGCGGCTCTCCCATAAGCGCAGCACGTTTACCGAGCTGCCGTCATAACCGACAATAGGAATATCCCAAGGTACCCCTTTGATAATACGGCCAGGGTGCCAGACTTTTTTCATCTGACCTTGTAAGTCATACACGGTCTCAACATACCCGTATACAGCAATTTCTTGTACAGATTCCGGCCGGCAGATTTCCCAGGGGTTACCATATTCGCGCCAGCTGTCTGGTCGCTCAATTTGCCGACCATCCTGGAAGCTTTGCTGGAATAAACCATTCTCATAGTGAATGCCATAACCAATAGCCGGGTAATTTAAGGTCGCCAGCGATTCGATAAAGCAGGCGGCAAGACGGCCTAAACCCCCGTTCCCCAGGGCCATATCTTCTTCCTGATCTTCCAAATCAGCGATATCAATACCCAGTTCTGCTAAAGCAAGTTTCGCCTGGCTATATAAGCCAAGATTGTGCAGGTTATTGCTGAACATGCGGCCCATCAGGTACTCGAGGCTAAAATAGTGCAAAGCCCGGGTATCTTGCTCATAATGAGTGCGTTGCGTGGTACGCAAACCATCAAAAACCTGCTCATTAACAGCGGCACAGGTGGCACGCCACCACGCCTGATGATTGGCTTTATTGAGATCGGTACCAAGAGTAGAGTGTAAATGTTTAACGATACGTTCTTTTAACTGCTCAGTCGCAGTTACCGAAGCCGTGGCGGCTTTCGCTGTTGAGGTCTTTTTCATTGCCAATCCTAAAGTTTTTCCGCGCTGATAGCGACTTTAAAGCACATTTGTAGAAAAATTACAAAAACAATACCTCAAAATCGCTCTTTTGGCAAAGATTACCCGCCACTTCGTAATTTAATTACATAAATTACCCAATAACCAATAGCGCTTACAACTTACTAAAGACATCCGCTACAAAAGCTTTGGCATCTTGCTCTAATTGCCCCAGATGAGCTTGATCGACAAAGCTCTCCAGATATATTTTATAAGCATTTTCCGTGCCTGATGGCCGGGCAGCAAACCAACCATTCTTGGTAACCACTTTAACACCGCCGATACTGGCATCATTGCCTGGCGCCTTGGTCAATACCGCTAAAATTTCATCACCGGCCAGAGTTTTGGTGCTAACACTACTGACATCAAGGTTTTTCAAGGCCGCTTTTTGCGCCGCGCTAGCGGGCGCATCTAGCCGCCGATACAAGGGTGAACCCAGCTCACGGGTTAATGCCTGGTACTGCTGATACGGATCTACACCGGTTTTTGCCAACATTTCTGCGGCCAGCAGGCCTAAAATAAAGCCATCTTTATCCGTTGACCACACAGTGCCATCGTGGCGTAAAAAGCTCGCACCGGCACTTTCTTCACCGCCAAAGGCAATATCACCTTTATACAGACCGTCTACAAACCATTTAAAGCCAACCGGTACTTCTTTTAAAATACGCCCTTGCGCGGCCACTACCCGGTCAATTAACGCACTGGATACCAGGGTTTTACCTATGGCGAGCTTTTCATCCCACTTGGGCCGGTTAGCCAGTAAGTAATTAATAGCCACCGCCAGGTAATGATTCGGATTCATCAAGCCGCCACTGCGGGTAACGATGCCGTGGCGGTCAAAATCAGGATCGTTACCAATAGCAATATCAAACTGATCTTTTAGCTGGATTAAACTGGCCATCGCATAGGCAGATGAGCAATCCATGCGAATTTTGCCGTCTTTATCCAGTGACATAAATGAGAACGACGGATCCACTTTATTGTTGACCACCGTAATATTTAAACCATAACGCTCGGCGATTTTCGGCCAAAACGCGATACCGGAGCCACCTAAGGGATCGACGCCAATGCGGATACCGGCTTTTGCTATGGCAGCCATATCAATCACATTTTCTAAATCATCGACATAATGCTGAATGTAATCGATATGCTGGCAGTACCCTGATTGCAGCGCCAGGGTATAAGGCATCATTCGCACCCCTTCCAGATCGTTGGCCAGTAAGTGATTGGCACGCTGTTCAATCCAATCTGTGACGTCAGTATCTGCCGGGCCGCCATGTGGTGGGTTATATTTAATACCGCCATCTTCCGGTGGATTATGGGATGGCGTAATGACGATACCATCGGCTAGCTGGCTGGTAGCACCCTGGTTCTGGGTTAAAATGGCGTGAGAGATCACCGGTGTTGGGGTATAGCCTAAGCCTTTTTGGATACAAACCTGAATATTATTGGCAATTAATACTTCTAACGCACTGGCAAAAGCCGCCTCTGACAGGGCATGGGTATCTTTGCCTAAAAATAATGGGCCTGTGATACCGTGCTTTTTACGGTAATCTGCTACCGCCTGACAAATCGCCAATACATGCGGCTCGTTAAAAGAGCAGCTAAGCGCACTACCACGATGGCCTGAAGTACCAAAACTGACTTTTTGCTCTGGATGCAAATGCACATCCGGTTCCAGCACATAATAGGCCGTCATTAAGCGGCAGACATTGGGAATAAGTTCGTTGGGAACCGGCTGACCTGCCAGCGGATGTAATGACATAACTTTTCCTTAAATTAGAGTAAATCGCGAATACGTTCGGCATCTTCAGCACTATAGCCTAGTTTTATGGCAGTTTCTGTTAGCATCATCTTTTTGCGCGTGGTATTAGAGTTCGTAATCACCCAGAATTCGGTGTTGGGGATTTGTTTTGGATTGGTGCTGGTGCCGGTTTCGTTTAACTCGGCAGCCGAGTTACCAAAATACAGGCGATTGCGGCCTTTAATATCTAACACCTTATGAAACTGCTTTTTATGTACCCGCGCTAATACCGACAGTAAGTACAAAAAGCGCCCAACAATATTCTGCTCGGTTTGCAGATCTGCTGGCGTAACTAAATCAAAGATATTGCCTACTTTGCTCTCTTTTACTGCTTTCGCATCCGTTGGCACAGCAGCATCTTTACTCGCAAGGTTTTCTTGATTATCGCGGTTTGTTTTAGTCGTTATTTCTGGCGCGATATTTTTAGGCTCAGCGGCACTGGCCGCGGCCTTCACTGGCGCTCCGGGTAACAAACGACGCAGGATATCGGAAGCACTTTCCCCAATTTTCAGAGTTTGGCCTGCGATGTATTGGTATAAATCGTCATCTATTTCAATGGTTTTCATAGGTTTAATCCGTAACGTCAAATTCGCACCATTATATACCCAAGTGAGTTCAAGATGCGAGTTTCAGAGCGCCTGAGCGGGGCTAACGTCCATCTTGTGAAGTCACTCGGTTATATAACGCAATTGCCACTGACGCCTGTAAGCAATTTTGTTAAAATAGCGCAAATTTAGCAGACAGGATAACTATGATTTTACATTATCAACTTAGCGGTTCTGGTCCGGCGGTGGTATTAATCCATGGCCTCTTTGGCAGTTTTGAGAACTTAGGCAGTATTGCCAGAGCCCTTAGCGATGACTTTCAGATTATTAATATTGATGTGCGCAATCACGGTCGCTCTGCGCATAGCGATGAAATGAACTATCCGCTATTGGCAACAGATTTGGCCGATACGCTAGCGCATTTGCAGATTAAACCCTTCGCACTGGTTGGTCACTCTATGGGCGGCAAAATAGCTATGGAGTATGCATTACGTTATCCAGATAGCGTGGCACGCCTGGTGTTAGCTGATATCGCTCCGGTTAGCTATCATGCAAGACACCAAAGCATTTTTGCCGGGCTTAATAACGTTGACTTCGCACATTTGTCTAGCAGAGCCGAAGCAGACAAGCGGTTAGCACAACATATTCACGAGCCTGGTGTACGGCAATTCCTGCTAAAAAGCCTGGATAAAACCGACAACGGCTTTCGCTGGCGCTTTAACCTGGCAGCGTTACATACCCACTATGCCGAGTTAATTGGTGCACCACAGGCTGGCGGGCAATTTAACGGCCCAGCGCTTTTTATAAAAGGCGGAGACTCAGATTACATTTTACCAGAGCATCGACCGCTGATTGTGCAACACTTCCCACATGCGCAAGCGAAAGTGATCCAAGGCACCGGGCATTGGCTACATGCAGAAAAACCTGCCGCCTTTAACAAGCTGGTACGGGATTTTTTATTGAGCTAGCGCAGAATTTTTTCTGCGATTTATGCTATAGTGCGCGCACTTTTTTCACAGCGAGCCAACACATGAGCATAGAGCAGTTTGAAGCAATTGGATTATGGCTGGGATTGGGCGCACTGTATTTCTTTATTGTGCTGGCCATCCGGGACGTGCTGAAAAAAAGTCAGGCACCAAAGATGGGACAGTTTTTCGTTTGGTTGGTACTGTTTTTATCACCTTTGGTGTTTATCGTTAAAACTATTGTGCAGTATTTTTTCGAATAAAAGGGCGATTGATTCATGGCTAAAATTGCCACTGATCGCACGACTATTGATTTGTTTGCGCTGGAAAAACGCCCCGGCAGACCCAAAACCAACCCGCTGCCACGGGAAGAACAGCTAAAACTGAACAAACGTAATCAAATTAAACGCGATCGTGTAAAGGGGTTAAAACGTATTGAATGTAAAGTGCCAGAGCAGTTATGCGAAAAACTGGATCAGGCGGCCCTTGAGGCAAACATGACACGTAGTAACTTTATTGAATATCTTTTAGAACAGGCTTTGGCCAGGTAAGAAGGCTTATAACATGGCAACAGTTGGTATTTTTTTTGGTAGCGATACAGGTAACACCGAACATATCGCCAAGATGATCCAGAAAGAACTGGGTAAGCAGCTCGTTGAAGTGCGTGATATCGCCAAAAGTAGCAAAGAAGATATCGCTACTTTTGATTTACTGCTGCTTGGTATCCCCACCTGGTACTATGGTGAAGCCCAATGTGACTGGGATGATTTTTTCCCTGAGCTGGAAGGCATCGATTTTAACAACAAACTGGTAGCCATTTTTGGCTGTGGCGATCAAGAAGATTACGCCGAGTACTTCTTGGATGCTATGGGTACATTACGCGATATTATCGAGCCCAAAGGTGCTATTATCGTAGGTCACTGGCCAACTGCCGGTTATAACTTTGTGGCCTCTAAAGCCCTGGTTGATGACAACCACTTTGTTGGTTTAGGGGTTGACGAAGATCGCCAGCCAGAACTGACTGAGCAAAGAGTTAAACAGTGGTGTAAGCAAGTTTACGAAGAGATGAGCTTAGCCGAGTTTGCTAATTTATAATCGCTAGCTAGCATTACACTTTACAAAGGCCGCTTGCGGCCTTTGTTGTTGCTGCCTAACGGTATTTTGGCTTTTTGCGGATGTAAACAGTGCGGTTTACCTCGCAAACCACATTATTCTCGGCATCTTTGATATGCACCAAAAACTGCGGAAAATACTTATCGCCCTGTTCAGTCTGATCTTTAATCTCGTTTACTTTGTCGTCTGATAGCCAAAATTCGGCGGTAAGTTTGCTAAGACCCGGTTTGATAAAATTAATATCAGCTTGTTTATCCCAAACAATATATTCCCGTCCCAAGGCTCCCATTAACATTAACGGATAAATCGGATCCGTCATCGCAAACATCGAGCCACCAAATTGGCTACGGTTGATGTTTTTAGTCCAGGGCCGCGATTTTAACTCAACTTTGCAATAGCGGTAATCATCGCTTAATACCGCAACCTTAATACCGCTAAAGAAAAAAGGCGGCCAAAAATTTAAAAGATGGCGCATCACCGCCGGTTTAAATGCCCAACGCATAAGACTCTCTGGTAAGACCTGTTTTAGGCATTGTACCTAAGCTAGCTTAAGGCACAAGCTTACCTCGAAAAAATCTTTGCTTGTAACTCAGAAGCACGCAGCTTTCTCAGCATTGACTATTAAAGTGCACAAAGCAATTGAATATATAACTAATGCCTTTATAATCCCTGTAAGTTCACGTTTAAAAAAGAGTACTTATGAACGACCATAATACCGAATTACGCAAAGCAGGCCTTAAAGTTACCCTACCACGGGTGAAGATTTTAGAAATTTTACAAGATCCAAAACATCAGCATATTAGTGCTGAAGATGTTTATAAAATCTTACTGGAGTTGGGTGAAGATATCGGTCTGGCTACGGTGTATCGGGTACTCAACCAATTTGACGATGCAGGCATTTTAACACGCCATCATTTTGAAGGCGGCAAGTCCGTATTCGAACTGACCGGTGCCAACCACCATGATCACCTGGTCTGCCTGAAATGTGGCAAGGTCGTCGAGTTTGAAGATGATATGATTGAGCGTCGTCAGTTGGAAATAGCCAAAACCAACGGCATTAAGCTAACCCATCACAGCCTCTACCTATACGGTGAATGTGAAGACACCGAGCAGTGTAAAAAGAACTCTCAAGGTCACTAATAAAAAACCTCCAGCTGGAGGTTTTTTATTACATAAACAAAGAGTACAGCTTAATGGTTTGGACTAACACGGGCCATTAGCAAGGCATTGATATAATTACCGTACTGAAAAGCGTAGTCGGTTAATTCGGCCTCAACTTCAAAACCAAACCGCTCATAAAGCGCTACAGCCGGCTCATTAGAGGTGTAGACCAATAACTCGACACGGCGTAATGCCAGCCAATTATCGGCCATATCCAGTGCGGCTCGCAACAACGCCGAACCAATACCCTGCCCTTGATAGGGTTCCGAAACGCCCATACCAATTTCAGCCACATGGCGTCTTCTGGGGTTTTGCATCACCTGTAATCCGAGCTGGCCCACTACCATACCTTCTACTTCTGCGACCAAATTATAAAAACCGGCTTGTGGCATAAATAAGCTTTGCCATTTTGCTTCCGGTTGATAAGGTAATTGCAAGGTATTGGCATAAACCGACGATTGATCATAAATGGCTTTTACTGCGGCTAAATCAGCAGGTTCAGCATGGCGGATCACGGCTAACATAGAGAGGCTCCTTAAATGATAACCTCATCTTAAAATTGCCCCTATAAAAAAGCCAGCAAAATTGCTGGCTTAGTCTTAAGATAGAAAGCAACAGCTTACAAGGCTGCTTCTAACTCTGGCAAAATGGTAAATAAGTCACCCACCAACCCGTAATCAGCAACCTGGAAAATAGGGGCTTCGGCGTCTTTATTGATGGCGACAATCACTTTTGAGTCTTTCATACCTGCCAGATGTTGGATAGCACCAGAAATACCAACAGCAATATAGAGGTCGGGCGCAACAATTTTACCGGTTTGACCAACCTGCATATCATTGGGCACAAAACCGGCGTCTACCGCAGCCCGAGAGGCACCGATAGCGGCATTAAGCTTATCAGCAATACCGTTAAGCAAGGCGAAATTTTCACCATTTTGCATACCGCGACCACCAGAGATAATCACTTTAGCGGCGGTCAGTTCCGGCCGCTCTGACTTCGTTAGCTCTTCGCTGACAAAACGTGACACACCAAGCTCTTTAACAATATCCAGTTTTTCGATAGCAGCGCTATTACCTGTTGGTGCCGCCGCGAAGGCCGAACTGCGTACCGTTAACACCTTAATGCTATCGGCAGACTGCACGGTAGCAATGGCATTACCGGCGTAAACAGGACGGACGAAGGTATCGGCGCTGGCGATGGCAATCACATCAGAAATTTGGGCCACATCCAACAAAGCAGCTACTCGTGGTAGCATATTTTTGCCAGTAGTAGTTGCAGCAGCAAGAATATGGCTGTAACCCTTGCCTAGCTCAGCAACTAAAGCGGCGACATTTTCTGCCAGCTGATGACCATAGGCCGCATCATCAGCGACCAATACTTTAGTTACACCCACTACCTCTGCAGCCTGTGCAGCGGCAGTCTGGCATTGTTCACCCGCCACCAGCAGATGAACCTCAGCCCCCAGCAAGCTGGCGGCCTGTACAGTTTTATAGGTATCGGCTTTTAAACTGCTGTTGTTGTGCTCGGCAATTACTAAAATCGTCATGAGATCACCTTTGCTTCATCTTTTAATTTACTAACCAGTTCAGCGACATCACTTAGTACAACACCGGCCTTACGGCTTTCAGGCGCTTTTACACTAAGTGTTTGCACCTTGGACTCCAGCGCCACACCGAAACTGTCAGCGGCGGTGACATCCAAAGGTTTCTTTTTCGCTTTCATGATATTAGGCAGTGACGCATAGCGAGGCTCATTTAAACGCAAATCGGTAGATACCACTGCGGGCAGGGTTAACTCCACCGTTTGTAAACCACCGTCTATCTCGCGGGTTACCTGTACTTTACCCTCGGCGACAACCACTTTTGAAGCAAAAGTACCCTGCCCCATGCCGGTTAAGGCGGCCAGCATTTGGGCGGTTTGATTATTGTCTGAGTCGATGGCTTGTTTACCCATGATCACCAGCTGTGGTTGCTCATTGGCAACGACCTTCGCCAATAACTTGGCCACTTGTAAGGAATCCAGCGTTAATTCTGTATCCAGTTGAATAGCTCGATCAGCGCCAAGTGCTAAGGCAGTACGTAGTTGCTCTTGCACTAACTTATTACCGATAGATACCACAACAATTTCAGTGGCAATACCGGCTTCTTTTAACCTTACCGCTTCTTCTACGGCGATTTCACAAAACGGATTTAGTGCCATTTTAACGTTGGCTAAGTCCACACCACTGTTGTCCGGCTTAACCCGAACCTTAACGTTGTAATCGATAACCCGTTTTACCGGTACTAGAATCTTCATAATGGCCTCATCTGAATGCGTATGCTTATCGCCCGAAAATTAAAAATGCTACCTATTTGCCGTGATGTGCAATATTAAGAGGCAATAACTTTAATTTTTTTGCAGATAAACAGCCTGCTTTACGTGCAGGTAAAGTATAAACTAACGACTGTTCGACAATCTACTTCCTGTTGACGTTAACGTCAACCTGCAATATTCTGATACGCTAAGATTATTAGCATTAGCTGTAAACAATAACATCCATAGCGGCGCAGTAACTTAACACTTCGTCGGTTAAGTACAGTGTGATACAAGATGCTATAGGCAAACATGGCAGCATAAGGGGTTAAAAGTGGAAAAAATCGAAAGAGAAGCAATGGAGTACGACGTTGTTATCGTCGGGGCAGGCCCATCCGGTTTATCTGCTGCTATTCGTTTAATGCAACAAGCAGCCGCGGCAGCCAAAGAAATCAGTGTATGCGTGGTAGAAAAAGGCTCAGAAGTCGGTGCGCATATTCTCTCTGGCGCAGTATTTGAGCCACGGGCCCTCAATGAATTACTGCCCGATTGGCAACAGCAAGGTGCCCCCTTAACGACTCCTGTTACCCATGATGATATTTATTTATTTAAGGACGCTAATTCAGCGCGTAAATTGCCTAATCTGCTGGTGCCAAAAACCATGCATAACAGCGGCAATTATATTGTCTCTGCGGCCAACTTATGTCGCTGGTTGGCGGAGCAAGCCGAAGCGCTCGGTGTAGAAATTTTCCCCGGCTTCGCTGCCAGTGAGCTCATTCTTGAAGACAATGTGGTAAAAGGCATTGTGATTGGCGATATGGGGCTAGACCGCGAAGGCAAGCCAAAAGACAGCTTTACCCCGGGGATGGAACTACGGGCTAAATATACGCTCTTTGCTGAAGGATGCCGCGGCCATTTAGGCAAGCAGCTTATTCAGCACTTCCAACTCGATACAGATAAATCACCGCAGCACTATGCTATTGGCTTTAAAGAAATCTGGGATGTGCCTGCAGAGCAACACCATGCTGGTCTGGTAGTGCACTCTGCTGGCTGGCCGCTGACGGATGCCAGTGGCGGTGGCTATTTATATCATGCCGAAGGACAACAGGTGGTGTTAGGCTTAATTGTTGATCTTAACTACAGCAATCCATACCTTAACCCGTTTGAAGAGTTTCAGCGCTATAAACAGCATCCTATCATTAGCCAGTATCTGCAAAATGGTAAACGTGTCGCTTACGGTGCCCGCGCTATTGCCAAGGGTGGCTTAAACAGCTTACCTAAAATGACCTTTAACGGCGGTATGTTGCTCGGTTGTAATGCTGGCACCCTCAATTTCGCTAAAATTAAAGGCAATCACACCGCGATGAAATCGGGCATGCTGGCCGCTGAGGTTGTGGCCGAAGCCTTACTGGCGGGCGATGAAGGCGGTAAAGATTTAACGGCTTATGCTACACACTTTACCAATAGCTGGCTCTATGACGAGCTATACCGCTCACGTAATTTTGGCGCGGCAATTCATAAGTTTGGCACCTTTTGGGGCGGCGCCTACAACACCCTTGATCAAAACCTATTTGGCGGCAAATTGCCGTTTACCCTCAAAGATCAGACACCCGATTATGCCATGTTAAAACCGGCCAGCAGTGCGCAAGCCATTAGCTACCCCAAACCGGATAACAAACTAAGTTTTGATCGCTTAAGCTCGGTCTATCTATCGAATACCAACCACGAAGAAGAGCAGCCCTGCCATTTGAAACTAAAAGATAGCAGTGTGCCGATAACAGTAAACCTGGCGAAATTTGCCGAACCCGCACAGCGCTATTGCCCGGCAGGGGTGTATGAAATTATCGAAGAGCAGGACAAAGGGCCACGTTTACAAATAAACGCCCAAAACTGCATTCACTGTAAAACCTGTGATATTAAAGATCCCAGCCAAAACATCACCTGGGTAACCCCTGAGGGTGGCGGCGGCCCTAACTATCCTAATATGTAGTCGTTATATTAAGCACAAAGCCGCTGTCTAGCGGCTTTGTTTTGGAAAGCGATTGCCATTTAATGCTGTAACACTGCAAGCCCCTGCTGCACTGTCCTCTTTATGCGGGGACTGGCATCAAAGCTAAAAGCACCACTTCTTAGCATTTGTAATACATTTTGCTGCAACCAATAAAGGGGGTCATCTGCGGCATCATTAGGGCTTAATTGTAACCAGCCCGTTTTACCCGCAGCTTTTACCTGATACAAGGCTTTATCTGCTAACGCCAGGGCTTGGGTCCAGCTCCAATCACTATTTTTAGCGAACGGATAGCTGACCACACCTATTGAGCAACTAATTTTTGCGAGCTGATGCTCACTTATCAGCCAAGGTTCATCTTGCATGGCTTGTAACAAACGATCTAAAAATATCCCAGGCGGTTCATTACTCTCCAAGATAAGCAAAAATTCTTCCCCCCCCCATCGGATCAGATGATCTGATTGACGAACCAGTTGCTTTAAAAGCAATGCCATCTGTTTTAACACGGCATCACCCGCTTGATGACCAAATAAGTCGTTTACCTGCTTAAAATTATCTAAATCTATTAGCAAACAATGCAACGCCCTGTCTTGACGTTGGACGCTGGCTAGTAATGGCCCGACTATTTGCTGCAAATAATGGCGATTATGTAATCCGGTTAACGCATCGGTGATACTTTGCTGCTGTAAGCGTTGGTTAAGAGCAGCAAGTTGTTGATTGGCGGCATCTAACTGTTGGGTGCGTTCTTGTACCATCAACTCTAATTGTTGCTGTTGATGCGCCAAACGTTTAAGCCATATCCAGTAAAACAGATATAACATCACCAGTACCAATAAGACCAGGAGCAGATAAAACCAGCTTTGTTCGTACCAATGGGCTTTTAATAACAGCGGTTGCTCAACAACATCGCTCCAGTCGCCCTCGCCTTGATAACGCACCTGCACTTGAAACTGAAATTTACCGGCAGGCAAATTAGTATAAAACGCCTGGCGACGATCATTAACTTCAACCCAATCTTGCTCGTAACCTTTTAAACGGTAACGAAAAATCAGCGCTTTTGGCCGGTAGTACACTGGTGCTGTAAAACTAAAAACCAGATCGCGCTGCGCTGCAGCTAACTGCAACACAGGGGCATTAGGCAAACGCTGTCCCGCCGCAACAACCTGTTCGATAATGGCGGCGGGGGTGATGATCTCCTGCCGCAATGCCGGTAAATCAATACTGACCATGCCATTTAAGGTAGGCAGATACAATTTATCCTGCCACACCAAACCCTTACTGTTACCTGCACCGTTACAACAGCGAAAGCCATCTACGCCAGCTTCAGCACCACTGTCATCGATGATAACCTGTGCAACGACTTCACCTTGCTGCAGTACTTGACTCTGTAAGCGGTAAACACCGTTAAAGTTAGATACCACCACACCTTGTGGCGTTTCAGCTAAAAACAATACATCTGCCGTGGGTAAGCCATGCTGTGGCAACACTTTGTACCAACCACCCTGACCATCTTCATAAGCAAAGCCATGCTGAAAAGTCCCTAACAGGATCCGACCATCAGCCAGCTCTGTAATAAAGGATACATACACGTTGGAAAGCAAGGGATCCGTGACCTGCCGCAGGCGACCTTGCTCTAATACATAAGCTCCCGCTGAAGTACCCAACCATAACCGATCCTGGCTATCAGTAAATACCATCCGGATCCGGGCGGGGCCCCCCTCAAAGAGCGCTGACATTAACTCTGGTTGCTGACTATTTGCTGCTAGCCGGTATAAACCATCGAAAGTACCAATCCAAATAGTGCCATCGGCGCTTTGAGTTACACCATTAATTTGAATATGATCCAGACTGGGATAACGCGTTATCTCAGTATAGTCGGCACTGATACGATTAAGTCCCCGGCGGGTACCTGCCCAAATGGCGCCGTCATAAGCGCGATACAATGAATAAACGACTGGATGTGACAGCTCGCTGCCACTGAGCAAGGTAGTAAAGCGCTCGCCATCAAAGCTGGCTAAACCACCGTTATAGCCAACTAACAACTTATCAGTCGTTGCCTGTAAGGCCCATACGTATGGATCAGGTATACCAGACGCTACCGCGTGGTTAGCTGTGGCATCGGCTCGCAAACGCATTAAACCATGCGTTTTACTGCCAAACCATAAATAGCCATCTTTACTCTGATAAGCACTAACCAACCAAGGCACGCCTTGTGCAGCACTGATATCAAAGCGTGCCAGGAGTTTTCCGTCCTGTAACTGGAACAACTCATGATAAGTCGCAATCCAGGTTGTACTTTGTTGCTTAAACAGCAGTAACACTTCATCCTGGATCTTAGGCTCAGCTAAACTTACCTCACCACTGTTGCTATGGTATTGCCATAATCCCTGTGCCGTGGCTAACAACAACCCTTGTTGATTAACTTGAATTGCCTTAATCAACCAGCCAGGCTGCTGCTGATCATAAATTATTTGGTATTGCTGTGCCGCCGGTAAATGCTGCTGCCAGAGAGCGAGATAGCCCGGACCGCCAATCCAAAGCTTCTCGCCATCGGCCAGTAAACTGGTTACTGGTCTTGTTGGGATAGGCAAAACACTGAGCTGATCATTTTGCCAAAGCAACAATTGCTGTGCGGCAATAAATACCTGCGCCGCGTTGTTCTCAACAATGGCTTCAACACTGCCAACACTGTCACCATTTAGTGTCAGCTCGCTAAAAACCTGCTCGCGGCGTAAGATAAGTTTGTCGGAGCTGCCGATTAATAAATCGCCTGCAGTGGTCGCAAAGAGACTACGTAACAACGGGTTGGTAAAGAGTGCTGAGTTTGCGGCATTAAAGACTTTAAATTGATTGCCATCAAACTGAGCTAAACCTCCTTCAGTCGCAAGCCACATATAACCCTGTTGATCTTGCGTGATGGCAACTACGGAGATTTGCGGCAAACCATGCTCAGTGTTCCAGACTCTTCGATGTAGTTGATCATATGGTTTAAGCAGCGACTGCTGTGCAGTTAGCTGATTAGCTTGGCTGTAACACGGTATCAGACTTGCAGCCAACACCAGCAATGCCATTAACAGCAACGGGTAACCTAAGATGCGCGGTGCTATCACCTTTACAGCCATCTTAAGGTAACGCCGCGCCACGGGCAGCAACATAAAGCTGATACCAGTGCTCACGCGTTAGCATGATAACAGGGGCTGCTGCACAAGCTCGAATTCGCTGTAAATTTGTTGAGCCTATAACAGGTTGGATTGCGGCAGGATGCCGCATTAACCAAGCCAGCAGTATAGCTTCACTGCTACATTGATACTCTGCAGCGAGTTGTTGTACCACTTGGCTTACCGCCTGTTCAGTTTGAGTTTGCCCGGCAAAGCTCGGACTAAAACGCCCTTGCGCCAAACTACCCCAGCTTTGCAGCTGTACCTTATTTAGCTGGCAGTATTCCAAAGTGCCATAACCAAAATGCCGCTCGGCGCCTGCTGGCATACCAATTAATACGCCTTCTTCCAACCAGTGATGCGCTGCCAGACTCATTTCTAATTGGTTAACCCGCAGCGGTTGCGACAGCTGACTTTGCAGCAATTGCATTTGCGCCCAGCCCATATTCGACACACCAAAGTGCCGTACCTTACCTTGTTGAGTAAGCACGTCAAAAGCGGCTGCCACTTCTTCGGCCTGCATTAACGGATCAGGCCGATGTAATAGTAGTAAGTCCAGATAATCCGTTTCTAAACGGGCCAGGGTGCCATTTACCGCGTCTAAAATGTACTGTTTTGAACAATCGTACTGCCCTGTTTGCCCCGGCTGTGCTAGTTTAATGGCGCATTTCGATTGGATATAAAGTTGCTGCCGCTGCGCAGGAAATTGCTTCAGGTAACGACCAAATACCGCTTCAGCTTTATTAAAGGTATAAATATCCGCGTGATCAAAGAAATTAATACCACTCTCTAGTGCAGTATCAATAACCGAAAAAGCCAAGTGTTCATCAGCAGCAGATATTGGCTCGGCATTCCAACCACCACCAAGCCCCATACAGCCCATAATCAGGCGGCTGGCTTGCGGTAATAGCGTATGGATGGGTAGCATTTGGGAAGTCTGAGTTGTTGTTGTCATAAGTATATCCCTAAGATTTGTCGCTATTTTAACCTGAACACCGGCTTACACCAACGGCTTTCTCTTTATTAGTAGCAACATTGGTACCGATATGCCACCCCAAACAACACCCTTGCTTAACAAACCTTGCCCTAACGCCGCTGGCCACTTACACTATTGCCCCCTGAGTACCTAGCCAACATTGACCAAGGCCACCATGACTGAACCTAACTTAACCCGCTTAAACAAATTTATCAGTGATACGGGCTTTTGCTCCAGACGTGAAGCCGATACCTATATAGCCAATGGTGAAGTCACGGTAAATGGCCAACCGGCGCAAATGGGCCTAAAGGTCAGCGAACAGGATAAGGTGCTAGTAAAGGGGCAGCCACTACGCAGCAAACCGAAGCGGGTGTATCTGGCTTATCATAAACCGGTAGGCATCACCTGCACCACCGAGCGGCATATTCAGGGCAATATTATTGATGCGGTAAAGTACCCAGAGCGGATTTTTCCGATTGGCCGCTTAGATAAACCGTCAGAAGGTCTGATTTTTCTGACCAATGATGGCGATATCGTCAATAAAGTACTGCGGGCAGGCAATGCACATGAGAAAGAGTACGTAGTAACGGTAAACAAACCTATCTCTGAACAGTTTATCCGCAAAATGAGCCAGGGTGTGCCCATTTTAAATACCGTTACCCTGCCTTGCGTGGTGACTCAGGTATCACGTAATACCTTTAAAATTATCTTAACGCAGGGCCTTAACCGGCAAATTCGCCGCATGGCCGAATACTGTGGCTACGAGGTCGTTAAGTTAAAACGTACCCGTATTATGCATATCCGCTTGGCCGAGTTAAAACCGGGAAAGTGGCGGCTGCTGGATAATATAGAAATTAAAATGTTAGAGCAGCTAGTGCAGGACTCAAGCAAAACAACGATGACGGCAACTTCCCAGGATGACTTTGAAGAATAACATTTAGCAGCGGTAGCGCTTACCCGCCAATCCCAATCTAACTATCTATAAATAACGGTAAGCGCGTTAGCATAAAAACGCCATAAGGCCTAGTCACAGCTTCACGGCGCTAAGGCGCCGCGGCCCACGTAAAACTCCTCCCGGTTTATTGAGACAAACAGCACCTTTGGCGGCACGCTAAACTCATCAAATGATAATGATTATCATTGACTATCGCATTTAATGATCGTAGCATGCCGCTCTATTTAACTAACAGGAGTGTGTTATGAGTCTTCCCCGCCTGAGCCTGCTTGCCAGTGCTATCGCCCTGTCTTTTAGCCAAACACTTTTCGCTAATCATGCAATTGAAGTAGAAAACCTTGAAGTTATTGTCGTAAGCGGTAATCGCACCGAGCAACCGTTAAAAGATGTGGCTGGTAGCATCGCAGTGCAAGCTGCGGAAGAGCTGGAACTACAACAAGTTACCGATTTTAGCCAACTGTTCCGTTACGATCCTTCTATTCAGGTGACCGGCAGTGTCGGTGGCGCGCAGAATTTTTTAGTGCGCGGCATGGGCGGCAACCGGGTACTGTTGATTAAAGACGGGATGCGGGTCAATGAAGGTTATGGTGCTAATGGCTTAAACGATATTATCGGCCGCGGCTTTTTGGACACTGCCACCTTAAAACAAGTGGAAGTAGCCAAAGGCGCTAACTCTTCGTTATATGGCTCAGATGCCCTGGCTGGCATAGTGGTCTTTACCACTAAAGATCCTGTGGACTACTTGAAAGACAGCGCAGATTTTGGCGGCAGCTTTACTGCTGGCTACGCCGACTTATCCAGCCAGTATCATGGTGGTGTAACCCTGGCACAGCGTATTAATAACAACTTCAGCCATATGTTAAGTGGTACCTTACGCCGCGGCGAAGAGCAACAAAACCATGCCAGCAGCTTAGAACCCTTTGATATCGACTCAGATAGCGTTTTATATAAAGCCGTGTATCAGCTAAATAGTACCGATAAACTCAGCTTTAGCGCCGATTTTTATCAGCAGGATACCGCTGGCGAACGGGCTAATGGTTTACTGGCCTATTTCCGTAGCTTAGCCCAGTATGGCTATAATATTGTTGCCGAATCGAATGACAGCAAAAAGAAAAACCAATCGCTGCGGTTCAATTATCGCTCAGAAGCCGAGACTCCGCTGTTTAATTACTTAGATCTCAGCCTATATAGCAATAACAGCAAACAAACCGATGTGGAATACGGCAAGCTGGATATTAATGCACCGATGTTCAATACCTTCCAAATCCGCCATATGTGGCAAAACAATCTGTATGAACAAAATACTCACGGCTTGTTATTGAGTGCCGCTAAAGAACTTAATGCGCAACATCAGCTGGCCTATGGCCTCGATATTGAAAAAACCGATACCCAGCGCAGTCAGTACGAATATCGTACTGTTGAAGGTGTTAGCAATCCACTACGGGATGACGTTACTCATAAATTTCCGAAGAACGATATCTTACGCTATGGTGTTTACCTAAACGACACCATCAAGCTGGCCGATCGCCGTTGGCGTATCACCCCAGGTCTTCGCTATGATCGCTTTGATATGGATCCAAATGGTGCCTTAAAATTAGATGGCAGCGCCTTTGAGAAAATAACAGACGACAAGGTTTCTTTTAATCTTGGCACCCTGTATCAATTAACCGATAGCCTGAATGCGTATGCGCAATATGGTCAGGGTTTTAAAGTACCCGCCTACGACTTAGCCTATATCGAACACGATCTGCAGCCTACCGCCAGCTATCGCTATACCATAGTACCCAATAGCGACTTAAAACCAGAAACCAGCCATACCTATGAGCTGGGTATGCGTGGCCAGTTAAATCAGCTGAGCTTTAGTACAGCCGTGTTCTATAATCGTTTTACCGACTTTTTGGAAGTAGCCTTAATCGATAGCAAAACGGTGCTAAACGGTCAGGGACAGTTTCAGTATCAGCATGATACCTTCCACTATCAAAACGTAGACAAGGTCACCATTAAAGGCGCGGAGTTAAGTCTCGATTATGCCGTTAATGCCAGTTGGAGCCTATTGGCTGCGGTGTCTTATCAATACGGTAAAAACGAGCAAAGCAAAGACTATATTAACTCGATCAGCCCACTCTCTGGCAGCACGGGCATTAGCTTTGCAGGTGAAAAACTGCAATCACAGTTGATGGCCAGCTGGGCAAAACGCATGACGAAAGTGAACGAGGGCACCAGACAAAGCCCAGGCTATTTCACACTAGATTGGCTAAACAGCTATCAGGTAACGACAGACTGGAAACTGCATCTGGCCGTGCATAACCTGCTGAATAAAGAATATGTGCGCTATAACAGTATTGCCGGTCATGCCGTTGATAGTGATTTACGTGCCTACACCCAGCCAGGTCGTAATCTGGGTATCAGTACCAGCTATCAGTTTTAAGCCTTACACTGCCCGGCAACGGGCAGTACTTTCAAGTATCAAGGCTGCAAAGGGAGAAAAGTTATATTTTCCTTAACCAGTTGCTGCAACGCTAACGATGGGTATTCTTTTAGCTGCATAGCAGGCGCTTGGCTTGGTGTTTTCAGATCATGTTGTAGTACGGCCTCGTCTTGTTCTATAAAAAATGCCGCCAGATTATATTGCTCGGCGACTTTTAATCCTTCAGTTGCGCCAAGGCAAAGTAGTGCCGTAGACCAGGCATCTGCTTCAGTCAGATCATCATGAAACAACGTCACAGATACCGTGTTGTGCGTAACAGGGGCGCCAGTTCGGGCATCCAGGATATGGCTATAACGAATACCATTTTGATCATAATAATGGCGATAAGTACCAGACGTCATAATAGCTAAAGGTTCATTCTGGTTGATCTGCACCAATTTGTGCAAACGCTGATTTCCGGGTAAAGGCCTTTCAATGCCAATACGCCAATTGCTGCCATCGGGTTTATGGCCAGCAGTTTCTAATTCACCACCAATTTCTATAAGATAATTTTTTATGCCATTGGCTCTAGCTATTTCTACCAGTCGCTGCACGGAGTAACCTTGCGCAATAGAAGATAAATCTAACCTGACAGCATCGGTTTGCTTTTGCAAAGTTGTCTGGTTGATTATGCTGATCTGTTGCATGCCCAAATCTGTTCGCTTTGCCGCAAGCACTGCAGACTCTGGTACCGTTAAAGCGGCGTCCCGGAAGCCCCACAAGCGAAATAACGATGCTATAGTTAAATCGTAACAGCCGTTAGTCGCTGCACTGATCTGCTTGGCAATTTGTACCAGTTCAACGATCTCAGTACCCACCTCCATTACAGCATGAGCATTCAGCGCATTAAATTGCTCAATCACTGAATCATCGCGATAATTTGACATTAACAGATCGATACGCACCAGCTCTTCCTCTATGGCGCGTTGCAAGGCAGCACGATCGGTATGCTGCTCCAGCCAGAAACTTACGTTATAACTTGCCCCCTGAGCTTTACCAGAAAAATGCTGCACCAACGGAGCTTGTTGGCAAGCGGCAAGCAACAGCACGCCAGCACCGATAAAGTATCTGGCTGAATTGGAAATGAAGCGACAGCTTAACTGCGCAGCGAAACAACGCATCTTGCCAAGAGATCCCAACCTAGCCATCAAAGCTTTCACCATCGTCACTACACCTTTAACCGATAACCCACACCGGGTTCTGTTTTTAGAAAAGTAGGCGCCGCTGGGTTGTCTTCCAACTTTTGCCGCAATTGCGCCATATGTACCCGCACGTATTCTGGCCGGTCGATATAGGCCTTCCCCCAAACCTGACTCAATACAAAATTATGCGTAAGTACCTGATCAACATGCCGCATTAACAACAGCAATAACTGAAACTCGGTTTTAGTCAGATGCACCTCCGCACCGGCCTTAATAACACGATGCAATACCGGGTCCAGTTGTACTTCACCAAACGCAAATACTTGAGCCTGATGCTGAGTTTTACGCAAATTAGCCCGAACTCTGGCCATTAACTCATTCGCACTAAAGGGCTTAGTAACATAATCATTCGCACCATTATCCAGTGCCTGTACTTTATCCTGCTCGCCATGACGCGCTGAGATCACAATAACCGGCACCTCAGTCCATTGCCTTATCTGTTGCAGCCAGCTTTGCCCATCTAGATCGGCCAGGCCTAAGTCTAAAAGCACCAAATCAACGCGTTGCGACACCAAATGCTGCATAGCAAGCAGCCCTTCACTAAAGCTCACCACCGGATGCTGATGCGTTTTTAGCAAGGTGACTAAAAAGCTTTGCATGGCCGGATCATCTTCCAGCACTAAGATCGTTTCAGCCATGTTGTTCCTTATTATTTGTAAGCGGCCAGCATAAGCTGGCTATTACCTGCGGACCACTCGCGGGCTGCTGCAAGGTAAATTGTCCCCGATGTAATTGCATTACCGCCTGACAAATAGGAATGCCCAAGCCTGTGCCAGCATCAGAAGCCATTTTACGTTTCGTTTGTATCGCATTAACCACTTGGAGCACCTGCTGACCTTGTTGCTGAAAATAGCGGATCTCAATAGGCTCAGTGCCGTGACGTAAGGCATTTTCCAGCATATTGGAGAGTGCAATTTCCAATAGCGTTAAGTCGCCCGAGCAGCTTAGTCGCACAGGCAACTGCATTAACCATGGGTGTTGGCTAAGCAAAGCGGCTCGCCGGGCTATAGCCCCAGAGACAACTTCACCTGGGGTAGCACTTTGCCATGCCAGTTCACCCTGCATTTGCTGTACCCGGCTAAGTTCCATTACTTTGGTAAAGTGTTCATTAAGCAATTGACTTTGCTGATATATATTACCAGCTTGCTGATGAATATCTTCTGCACTTAACGTAAGGCTGCGATCAGCTAATAAGCTGGATGCCCCCATAATAGTGGCGAGTGGTGTACGTAAATCATGCGAGATGGATCTTAACATCATCGCCCGGCTATGCTCTAACTCTGCCGTAAAGCGCGCCTGACGACTGCTATTAAGCAAGTGCTGTCGCTGACGAAAATGCTTGTGCGTGCGCGCCAGTTGTAACCTTAGCCGCCCTGATAAGCGGGCAATAAAAATACCCAGTAACAGCATTACGGCAAAGGTAGTAAGATAATCGACCTGATGAATGTATAAGGTGTAATAGGGTTCAACAAAAAACCAATCAAACAACAAAACACTGATTAGGGTGCAGATCACCGCCGCTCGCTGTCCTTCTTTCTGGGCAACAAAGGTTACCCAAAGCAGTTGCAACATAGCGACATCAGAGGGCGTTAACCAGTCTCTGGCGGGAAGTAATACCAATACAAATAGTACAGGGGCTACCAGGGTAGGAAGGATCCAGCGCAAACGTTTGCCATCGAATTTTATCATGGGCAACATAGTCACTCCCTTAGTTACGCCAATACATTGGGCTAAATAACAGCAGTAGCGTTAATATTTCCAAACGCCCTGCTAACATGCCAACACTTAACCACCATTTAGCGCCGTTTGGTAAACTGGCAAAGTTACCCGCTGGCCCTACTGTATCGCCAAGCCCTGGCCCCACATTGCTAACCGCAGTAGCAGCACTACTGAGAGCAGTAACAAAATCCAGTTCATACATAGCCAGCACCATGGCTAAGGCAGCGATGGTAGCAAAATAAATAAAACAAAAGGCTAAAACCGCCCCCAATAATTCATCATCGACTTTTTTACTGCCATAACGCTGCGTCCACACCGCTTTGGGATGAATAAGGATTTTTAACTGTTTTAGGAGTAAAAAACTGGCAAGCTGGGTACGAAACACTTTTAAACCACCCGAGGTTGAGCCAGAGCAGCCGCCACTAAAGGTCAGATAAAAGAACAGCACAAAAGCAAAGTTCCCCCAAAGGGTATAATCTTCAGAAGCGTAACCGCAGGTTGTCACTACTGAAATCACATTAAACAGGCTATGGGTTAAGGCACTAAACCAATCCCGCTCATTATGCCAGTGTTGATATAAGGTTAGCCAGATAACAGTAATGGCAATAACCCAACAAAAGGCCCGTACTTGCGGATCTTTTATTAAAATCCAACGATCGCCCCGCAACATCCCGACATAGAGCACAAAGGGTAACGCCGCCAAAAACATCCACAAGCTGCTTAGCCAGAGTAACCAGGGTTTGTCATTAAAAAAACCAAAAGAGGCATCGTAGTTAGCAAAGCCGCCGGTCGCTACTGAAGTCATACCATGTGTTACGGCGTCAAAGCCACTCATCCCCCCAAGGTAGTAACTGCTCATTGCCAGAGCCGTTAGCAATAAATAAACTAATAGAATAGACGAGGACAAGCTGCTACTTCTGGGCAAAATTTTCTCAGAAATATCGGAGTTTTCGGTTTTAAACAGTTTCATGCCACCAATTTTCAGTACCGGCAAAATGGCTATTGCCATTACAATAATACCAATACCGCCAATCCACTGTAACATGGCGCGCCAAAACAACACCCCTTTGGGTAACTGTTCCAAATTACTTAGTACTGTGGAGCCTGTTGTTGTAACCGCAGAAACCGTTTCAAACCAGGCATCTGTTAAACTTATCTCTGGTAAACTCAGGTAAAGTGGAATGGCTGCGAAAAAGCACAATAACAGCCAGCACAAGGTTGTTAGTAAAAACAAATAACGTTTTTTGATCTGAGCGGCAGGCCCGCTTTTTCCCTGCAATATGGCTGCTGTTAACGCGGTAATTACAGCCGAGATTAAAAATTGCCAGAACACCTTATCTTGCAGCCCAAAACTAACCACAGCGGTACTCAGTTGTACCAATGCCAGCATAAACAACAACCCGGCCAGCACTTTATAAAAAAACTGCCGGTTAGCGTGTGGGCTGGCCGGCGTTAACTGACGGTATTCCACTATAACGTCCGCTCTACCAAAATACGTAGACCAAGCTTACCCAAAAGACGGCGGCCGGGTTATCAAGCTTTTCTTAAATTTAGACAGCCAGATATAAAGTTTTTATAAAGATTGGCTTATCTTTGCTGACAAAGCCTGCAGATGCGCCTTTAATAGCCGCGACTTGCGTTTAAGGAGCGTTGTTATGGCACAGTTTGCCGTTATTGGTTTAGGTCGTTTTGGTTCAACTGCCTCATTAGAGCTGTTGCGGCTTGGTCATCAGGTATTAGGCGTAGATGCCGATGCCAAGTATATTAATCGATTGGCTGACAAACTCAGTTATGCAGTGATTGCCGATGCTACTGATGAACAAGCCCTCGCCGAGCTGGATTTACTGCGCTATGAAGCGGTATTAGTGGCAACAGGAGAAAACCTCGAGGCCAGTATTTTATGTGTGCTGCACTTAAAAAACTTAGGGGTACAGCAAATCTGGGTAAAAGCCACCTCGAAATCGCATCACACCATCTTATCCCGCCTTGGTGTCAGCCGCATTATTCACCCGGAAGAAGAAATGGGTATAAAAGTGGCGCAAGCGTTGAATTACCCGATGGTAAACCAGTATCTGACGCTCGGGAATAACCAGTACCTGGTTGAAATTGCGCTGATTGCGCGGCTCGATGGTATAACGCTTAGCGACCTACTGGGTGACGCCACTCACTTTACCAAAGCGGTTTTAGTCAAGCGGCGAGAGCAACTGTTTTCTCCGGTCGCAGAGAATTTTGTCCTTAAAAGTGGTGATAGTTTGGTATTGGCTGGCACCTTATCCATTCTGAAAACACTCGCGCCACGGCTGGTTTAACATGAAAAATTGGTTACCCGAAAACCTGCCGTATGTACGGTTACCCACGGCTAAGGTTAGCCGGATCAGTTTAAGCCCACCTGCGGTACTAGCCTTTGGCTTTTTGGGGCTTATTTTGCTTGGCACCCTGCTGTTGCTACTGCCTTTTGCCACAACAGCGCCGATCACGCTGTTACAGGCACTCTTTACCGCCACCTCTGCCGTGACGGTCACCGGCTTAGTGGTGGTAGACACTGGCAGCCAGTTTAGTCAGTTTGGGCAAATGGTAATTGCGTTATTAATCCAGGCTGGCGGTTTGGGTTTTATGACTTTTGCGGTAGTGGCGGCCATCAGTCTTGGCGCCAAAATTGGCTTATCGCAACAAAAAATCGCGCAAGAAGCGCTTGGACAAACCTCACTGGCGCAAGTTACCACCATTGCTAAAGCGGTATTGCTTTATGCTCTGGTGATTGAGCTTATTGGCGTATTGTTGCTAACGCTAACCTGGTGGTCAGAACTGGGTTTTGCCAACGCTCTTTATCATGGCTTTTTTTACACTATTTCAGCCTTTAATAATGCCGGCTTTGCCCTTAGCAGCGATAGTCTGATGCCTTATGCAGGCAGTATTCCGGTAAACCTGATTATCACCAGCTTATTTGTTATCGGCGGTATCGGCTTTATCGTATTGATTGATGTGAAAAAACACCAGCGCTGGCAGTTACTTAGCACCAACACTAAAGTTATTTTACTGGCAACGTTGCTGATTAACCTCTGTGCTTTTAGCCTTATTTGGCTGTTAGAGGCCAATAATCCCGCGACCTTGCAACAGTTGTCCATTAAAGATCAGGTCTTAGCCGCCTGGTTTCAGGCAGTTACCCCCAGAACCGCCGGTTTTAATACCCTGGATTACAGCAGTATGACCGATGCCAGTAATATTCTAACCCTATTATTGATGTTTATTGGTGGCGGTTCACTTAGTACCGCCAGCGGTATTAAGCTTGGCACCTTTGTCATTTTATTGATGGCCACCTATGCCTTTTTACGCCGCCGCGACGAAGTGACCGTATTTAAACGCACTGTGCCTACCCCGCTGGTATTAAAAGCACTGGCGCTGGCATTGGTGTCGCTGATTGCTATTTTTATCAGTATTTTTTTACTGACCATTACTGAGCAAGCACCACTGTTAGATGTCGCCTTTGAAGTGGTGTCGGCACTGGGTACTGTCGGCTTATCTCGGGGGCTAACCGGCGAGCTAAGTACCTTTGGCCAGCTATTGATTATTGTGCTGATGATTACCGGCCGGCTTGGCCCGCTAACACTGGCTTATTTTCTGGCCACACCAAAGCGCAAGCGGATCCGCTATGCCGATACCCGTATTCAGGTGGGCTAGGTAACCAATTTAAACAGCTACCCCATTGGCAGCTGTTTAAATTTATTAGGACTTTAACTGAGCACAATAATCCATTGCCGGTATAGCGGGCACAAACCAAATCAGATCCGCGACGGCGGACGCTGGCGCATCTGCCGTTAATGCCTTTGGCAAATAATCTTGGGGATTGGTACTTTCAGTCACACTGACCAGTAAGATACTTAGTACCGGCTGTTCCTCTAACCATAGTGGTACGCCGATATCTTTACGTACATGCTGGCCACCGGCAATCAGTACATTTACTTTGTTACTTTGCTTATTAGCCAGCATTTGCCTGGCCATTTGCTGATCGCGGGCAATTTGCATTCTGGCGGCGGGTCTGGCCCGTTCGGCAGTAAACATGCCGCAATGGCTCTTTACAATTAACTCAGCTAAATAGCCAGTATGCTCGGCCGAATATTCGGTGACCGAGCCGGTATTTTGCCGCAAAGCCGTTTTTTCGCTATCATTGTAATCTGCTGCGACAACTCGAACGGCATGATCTAGCGCAAAACGTACCTGTGCCTGATAGTTTGCAAAAGGCCAGCCGCGCTCGGGCCAGTTTAAGGCTTCAGGAGAGCTTTGCGCGCCCTGTGTTAATTGTGCATCCAAGGCCGCTTGTTGTTCGGTATTCAGCATTTCCATGGCAACGGCCCCTAAGCGCTGCTCTGCCGCTAGTTGCTGTAATACCCAAAGCTGTAATTGATGATGATCGGGATGATCGTGTTGCTCTCCCAGCAATAACCAACTGCCCGCCGGCAACCCGGCTAACACCGCGCGGGCAGAGACCTGCTGCGCCGAACTTACCTGATAAAGCGTTCCAACCAGAGGATGCTCTTGCCGCTCAGGCGCTTGCCAAGGCGGCATCGCAACTGCAGCAGAGGTTTGCGCCTGTCCGTTAAGCAGAGACGGCGCCTGAGCCACTTGACTACACCCTGTTGCCGCCAGCAGCATAACACCGGCAAGTACGGCCAGCTTTAGGCGTGCAGATTTCAGGCGGCGAGATTGTTTATACATATTTTGCTCCAAACGATGATTTAGGTTAAGTGATATCTTCAGGTTAAATAACACCTGGTGTTAAGTCACCTCTGCCAAGGGCTGGCACATAAAACAGCGCTCTTGTTATTACCACATCTATCAACGTACCGGAGTCATCTGGACAAACTGGTCAGACCGGTACCGGAGTTGCGGGATAAGTGCAGCTTGCCCTTGGTGCAGACACAGCGCTAGCTTAAAACGCACAACAAAACATTGCAAATAAGAATTATTTCTATTATCATCCGCAAATGTTTTGTTGTGAGCTTGTATTGTTATGTGTAGCCCGCTTTACCGCTTTTTATCAAGATCATGCACGCCCCTGTTACTACTCACGCTAGTTGCAACTTTGCCAATCCAGGCCAAAGAGCAACTAGCCAGTGCCGGCGGCACCCTCACCGATATTATCTTTGCACTGGGTGCCGACGATAAACTGGTGGCGGTAGACACTTCCAGCACTAGCCCGGCAGCTGCCGCCAGCAAAGCCAGCATTGGCTATTACCGTAGCTTATCAGCCGAAGCAGTGATTGCGACTGGCGCCAATAGTTTGTGGGCATTGGAAGGCAGCGGGCCAGAAGCCACGCTAACCCAGTTAGCCAATACCGGTATTAAGGTGCAACGTTTTAGCAAGCCGCGGGATTTAGCCGAGTTTTATCAATTTATTACCCGGCTTGGGCAACAACTTGATAAAAGCGCCGCAGCCGATGCACTTGTTAGCCAAATTAAACAAAGCTTGCCCGAGCTACCGGCAAGCGCCACGCCTGCCAGTGCACTTTTTATCCTGCAAGCCTCCAGCCGCGGCATTATCGTGGCTGGTAATGGCACTGTACCGGCGCTGCTGTTTAGCCACAGTGCTATTCAAAATCTGGCCAGTCATAGCGGCTTTAAGCCCATCTCTGCCGAGTTTTTAATGCTCAATCAGCCGGATTTACTGGTAGTGCCCGATCATGTGGCGCAAAGTGCCGGCGGCCTCAGTGCATTTTGTCAATTGCCTGAACTGCGCATGTTACAAGCTGCCAAAGAATGCCGGGTGTTAGTGATGGACTCTCTGTTATCGATGGGGATGACCAGTCGGATTGGTGAAGCGGTGCAGCAGTTATATCAATTTCGTCAACAAACCGTACGATAACGATGGCAAAGTTTGCTGTTATTCTTGTACTGCTGGTACTGGCTATCTTACTGTGTGGCGTGCTAGCGCTTAGCAGCGGTGCCGTACTCAGCGATTGGCGTCTGGCATTTTCCTGGTGGTTACCCTTATCAACACAGCCCTTTACTGAACTGCAATTAACGGTCGTAACAGAGCTAAGACTCCCCCGTTTACTGCTGGGCTTAATGGTCGGTGCTGTGCTGGCGCAAGCTGGCTGTGCTATGCAAACCTTGTGTCGTAATCCACTGGCCGATCCCTCACTGATTGGTATTGCCGGCGGGGCAGCTATGCTGGCGTTGCTGGTGATTGCTATGGGGCCACAATTGGGCTTAACCGGGCATTATTGGGTAAGTGCGGCGGCCTTTAGCGGTGCCTTAATCACATCCTTGCTGGTTTATCAGCTCTCCCGCAGTAGCAATGGTGTTAATGTTGCCACCTTACTGCTTTGTGGTGTGGCGATAAACGCCTTGGCGGCAGCGGTTATCGGCTTACTCAGTTTTTATGCCTCGGATGACGCACTACGCTTAATGAGTTTTTGGCAAATGGGATCACTCGCAGCGGTTACCTGGCAGCCGCTGCCACTGGCGTTTCTCAGTTTAGGGTTGTGTAGTGCCCTACTTTGGTATCGGCGTAAAGCGCTCAATTTATTATTACTGGGCGAACAGCAAGCTCGCTATTTAGGGGTTAATGTGCGGCGCTTAAAACGGGAGCTTATTGTCTTAGTTGCACTGGGTGTAGGCGCAGCAGTAGCACTAACCGGTATTATTGGTTTTATTGGTTTGGTTATTCCGCATATTGCCCGTTTATTGGTGGGTGCCGCTATCCCGCGTTTAATGCCGGTCGCCATGTTACTTGGTGCGCTGGTGCTAGCACTGGCTGATTGGCTGGCACGGATGGCGCTGCCACCGGCAGAGCTGCCGATAGGTATTATTACCGCCTTACTGGGCGCACCGTTCTTTCTGTATTTATTGCTAGAACAAAAGCGGAGGCTCTATGCTTAAACTGCAGGAGCTTAAGATAAAACGCGGGCATAAAACGGTAATTGATCACATTCATGCCCATTTTACGCCAGGTCAGTTTATCGCCCTGCTAGGTGAAAATGGTGCGGGTAAATCGACCTTATTACATGCCCTCTGTTTGGATATTCCCTTTCAAGGTCACATCAGCCTGTTTGCGCAGCCGCTTGGCTCTTGGTCTGCTGAGCGTTTGGCAATGCAGCGGGCGGTATTACCACAACAACCTATTTCACCCGCAGGTTTAACGGTTGAAGAACTGGTCTGTCTTAGCCGTTTTGGTTATCGGGAAGGCCTGGATACGTCAGCCAAAATTGCTGATAAGTGGCTGGCTGCGCTCAAGCTTCTTGAGTTAAAAGGGCGCGATCTTAGCCACTTATCCGGCGGGCAATTACAACGTTGCCATATTGCCCGCTGTTTAGCACAGCTGGATAATCAACTCACTACGCCCAAATTACTGCTATTGGATGAACCCACCGCAGCGCTGGATGTGCATCAGCAACACCGCTGTCTGCAGCAAATTAAAACCTTTGCCACGGCCGGTAATCTGGTGATTGCTGTACTACACGATTTAAATTTAGCCGCGCTCTATGCCGATCAGGTGTTATTGCTTGATCAGGGCCAGATTAGTGCCCTTGGCACACCTGAACATGTGCTGGCTGAGCAGCCGCTTAGTAAGCTCTATCAGACCAAAATGCATGTTTGTCAGCATCCGCGACTGGCCTGCCCGATGATTTTTTCTGAACCTCATACCGAACTTTAAGCAGTACCCGTGAATTTTAGGAGCCATTATGCAAGAACGTCTTAACGCCACCAAAGCCGCCCGCCAGCTAGCTTTGCAATGCCAAAGTGCCGTATTCTCTACCCTATCCCATAAACTGCAAGGCGCGCCCTTTGGCTCAGTGTCGACCGTGATGCTGACCGATGAAGGCGACGTGATCTTTTATGTGTCAGACATTGCCCAGCATGCCCGCAATTTAGAACATGATAACCGCTTAAGCATTACGCTTTATCATCAAGCCAGTGCTGGCGATCAAAATACCGAAGCGCGCTTAACCTTAAATGGTCATGCACAAAAGTTAAGCCATCAGCAAGCCGCAGACTATGAGGCGCGTTACTTTCGTTTATTTCCAGCGGCAGAAGCCTATAAACAGGCACATGATTTCTACTTTTGGAAAATGCCGGTGGAGCATATCCGTTTTATCGGTGGTTTTGGCGAGATTTTTTGGTTAACTCAGCAAGAGTGGCTGCAACCCGCACCAGCGTGGCAAACGCATGATGAACTGTCGATGATCGTGCATATGAATGATGACCATGCCGATGCCTGTGCCTTAATTGCGGCGCAGCACAGTGGGCAAGCAGGTGCCGCAACTATGGTCACAGTGTACCCCGATGGCTGTCACTTTATGCAGGCAGAGCGCCTGTGTTTCGTACCTTTTGTTACGCCTTGCGTTAATGCTCAAGAGGTACGTAAAGCCTTGGTGCAGTTGACCCAGCAAGCCAGAAAAGCGGCGGCGTAACTAGAAAGCAGCGGCAACAAATCAAAGGATCAGGTTGGTTGATTCTGAAAATCAATGAACCTGGCCCTTTGATCTTATTGATTTCTTTGATTTTAGTTACGGCAAAGACCGGCTTCCCAGTCTTTCCAGACGGGTTGTAAGCCGGCTTGTTGCATACTGCGGGCGACTTCGGTAACCGGACGTTGATCATCGGTACTGAATTGCTCCAGGCTTTGTTTTTCAGTGGCGTAGGCACCAGGGGACGTTTTTGAACCGGCGCTGATACTAGTAATGGCTAAGGGAACAACGCTGTCACGAAACAGTGCCGATTCACGGGTCGATAGGCTAAGCTCCAGCTCTGGATCAAATAAGCGCCAAGCGCAAATTAGTTGTACCAGTTGTCGATCAGTGATGTGCTGTTGTGACGGCTGCTGTGATTGGTGTTGTTCCAAGATTTGCTCAGCAAGGCCCCCCGCGCAGGGGCGTAGCCGTGGAAACGCCATACTGTAACGGCTGCGCCAATAATGCTGCTGTAGAAAGCGCAAATGTAACGCCAAATAGATTGAGTCTAGCCGCCAGTCGCCTAATCCCAGTAAGGCGCCAAGACCAATTTTATCCACACCAGCCTGACCTAGCCGCTCGGGGGTGGCGAGGCGCCAGTCAAAGTCCATTTTTTTACCGCGTAAATGATGCTGTGCATAACACACCCGATCATAGGTTTCCTGATAGACCAGTACACCATCTAAGCCATATTGCCGAAGCTCGGCGTAATCTTGGCTAGACAGCGGCTGTACTTCTAACAGCACATAACTAAAGTAACGCTTTACCACCGGCAGTACCTGTTTAAAGTATTCCTGCCCCACTTTTTTCTCATGCTCACCCGCCACCAATAGCACCGTAGAAAAGCCCTGCGCTTTAATAGCCTGACATTCTTGCTCGACTTCTGCCAACGTCAGGGTGCGCCGTTTTAGCGCATTACTCATCGAAAAGCCGCAGTAGCTACAGTCATTGGCGCATAAATTGGATAAATACAGCGGAATATAAAACTGTAAGGCATGACCAAAGCGCTGCCGGGTTAGTTGCTGCGCCTGCGTGGCCATTTGCGCTAAAAAAGGCGCTGCAGCAGGCGAGATTAAGGCGGCGAAATCGTTAAGATCACGGCGGCTTTTAGCTAAGGCGCGGTTAACAGCGGCGGCATCTGCTTGCAGTATTTTCTGCTGCCAGTATGCGCTGTCTTGTTTTGCCAGTAGCTGGCTAAAACCGCTAGGCTCGAGCTGCAAAGGCTTGGCTTGCTGCTGGCTCATCGCTTCAGCGCGGCTTACCTTACTGTTTATTGCCACATTGTTACTCATAAGCTCTCCAAAAACGCCGTGAGCGGGCTACTGGCCACCGCCTGTTGCTGCCTTGTGGCCAGGCCCGCATAGTGTGCTAAGGCCCCGGCTTCGCAGGCCAGTTTGAAGGCTTTGGCCATGGCAATAGGATCGGCGGCGCTGGCAATCGCCGTATTGACCAGTACAGCACTGGCTCCTAGCTCCAGCGCTTCTGCGGCATGACTCGGCGCACCAATACCCGCATCGACAATCACCGGCACCCGACTTTGCTCGATAATAATGCGTAAAAAATCACGGGTTTGCAGGCCCTGATTCGAGCCGATGGGCGCACCCAGCGGCATTACCGCTGCACAGCCGGCTTCTTCTAAACGTTTACATAACACCGGATCAGCGCCACAGTACGGCAATACCACAAAGCCTTTGGCCACCAACAACTCTGCGGCTTTCAGTGTTTCAATAGGATCAGGCAGTAAATAACGTGGATCGGGATGAATTTCTAATTTCAGCCAGTTAGTTTGCAGTGCTTCGCGTGCCAACTCAGCCACAAATACCGCTTCTTCGGCAGTGCGCGCACCCGAGGTATTAGGCAGTAGTTTTACGCCAAGCGCCGTCAGCACCGGTAAAATTTCATCCTGTTGTGCCACTAAATCGACCCGCCTAAGCGCCATCGTCACCAGCTCGGTGTCACTGGCCAGTAAACTTTGTTGCATCACGCTGGCACTTTGGAATTTGCCGGTGCCGGTCAGTAAGCGTGAAGTAAAGGTGTGTCCCGCAATCTGGTAGTACATGCTTAGCCTCCCGCTATAGCCATAAAAAGCTGGATCGTATCGCCATCTTTTAGCGGCTGAATGTCCCAACGACTGCGTGGGATCACCTGTTGGTTAATTGCTACCGCGATCCCTGCTCGTAATTGTTGCTGACTGGCTAAAAACGTCGCCAGTGTCGTTGGGCTAACAAGCTGATAAGGCTGTTGATTAAATTGGATCTGCATATTGTTCTCATTCTGTAAAAGGTTTATACCCTTCATCCTTGAAGATACGAGGGTGTTGGCAGCCTTCACTTACTTAAGCGTCAGTCCGACTCAGTCACATAGTATGCTATGCTCCTGGGGATGCGTTGAATTGCCGCCTACCCGTATCTTCAATGATTTTGGGTATAGCCTTGGTTTAATCCGCGCTAATGCTGTAAATTGAGTGACTCTGCTTTACTGGCTACTGATTACTAGCGGCTAAGCCCGAGTTAAGCGTACAAACCGGGCAAGCCGGATCCTGTTGCAGCTGTAACTGACTACTTTGGCCATGCAGGCCATCAAAACAGTGCAAGCGACCAAAGGGCATATCGCCTATTTGCAACAGCAGCTTAAGTGCCATCAGCGCCTGCTGACAGGCAATAGCACCAACCATTGGCCCTAAAATGCCGCTGTTTAAACAGCTGGGGCTGTCTTGCCAGTCAGGGTATAAACATTGATAGCAGCCTTGCCCCTGCCAGGGTTTTAGCGCCAATAGCTGCCCTTGCCAGCCGCTAGCCGCGCCGCTAATCAGTGGTACCTGCCGTAAATAACACGCCTGATTAATGGCTAAGCGGCTACTGGTGTTGTCAGTGCAATCCAACACCAGATTGACCTCAGGTAACAGCGCCAGCAGATCAGGCAAGCTTAAGCGACGAGCCAGGCTGGTAATGACAATATCCGGGTTTTGTGCCTGTAAGCGCGCTTTCGCGCAATCAACTTTAAGCTGCCCCACCTCTGCGCTGCTGTACAATAACTGCCGAGGTAAATTGCTTACACTTACCCGATCATCATCGGCTAGCAGCAGGTGGCCAACCCCCGCCCCCGCTAAATAGGATGCCACCACCGTGCCCAACCCTCCTAAGCCAACAATCAGCACCTTGGCCTTAAGTAATTGCCGCTGCTGCGCTTCCGTGACTTCAGGTAACAGCAGCTGCGCGCTGTAGCGCAGTTGCTGGGCGGGCGTTAGATCTAACATACTGGGTCGACCTCGTTTATAGCCTGCGCCAGTTGCCTAACTTGTATCTCCTGTTTAGCTTTTGCCAAGAGCGCCATAAGCGCCCGAGTCGCTTGCTCAGGATCCGCCGCTTCGGTAATGGCCGTTACCACCGCAATACTATTTACACCTGTGGCCGCCACCGCCGCTAAGCGCTCGGCAGTAATGCCGCCAATAGCTACCGTTGGATAAGGTGCAGCTAATGGCAGATACTGCGCTAAACGGGCTAAACCCTGTGGCTTGGACGGCATTTGCTTGGTTTTAGTCGGGAATATATGACCAAGCGCAATATAGGATGGCTGCAGGGCTTTGGCGCGCAATAGCTCAGCATAGCCATGGGTCGACACGCCCAATCGAATACCGGCTAGCTGTAATGCAGTAAGATCGGCAGTAGCTAAATCTTCCTGCCCCAAATGCACGCCATAAGCGCCCAATTCCAGGGCCAGTTGCCAATGATCATTAATAAATAACTGCGCCTGATACTGCTTACCCAGCGCAATGGCTGCGGTGATCTCAGCAGTCAGCTGTGCTTTCTCAGCAGCCGTTTTAATCCGCAGCTGGATGGTGTTAATCCCAAGCTTTAATAAACGTTTTAACCAAGCAACTGAATCAACTACTGGATAAAGCCCCATCTCGGCTTGCCCTAAAGGGGTAAAGGCCGCGCACTTCGGTTGTAAATCGCTTAAGGTCGCTCCCTGATAAAGCGCTTGCACCTGCGCCGTATTAAGCCAGCTAGGAAAGTGATCGACGGCAATAGGCAGTGGCAAATGACTTAAGGTGCCAGCCCCCTGCCCCGTTGCATAGGCCGCACTCAGCCCGCGGCTAAGATAGGCCTTGGCTAGAACAATGGCATCGTCTAGCGGATAACCTAATGCCAGCGCACTGACAATAGCGCTAGATAAGCTGCACCCAGTACCATGATTATGCAAAGTGTCGATTCTGGGACTAGCTAACCAGTATTGCTGCGTGGCCGATGCCAGATAATCCAGTGCCAGATTTTTACAACCACTGGCATGACCACCTTTAACCAGTACCGCTCGCACCCCTTGTGCCAGCAAGCACTTTGTCGCTGCGATGATCTCATCAGGGCTTGTTACCGGTAAGCCGGTTAAGGCGGCTAATTCCGGCAGGTTAGGCGTCAGCAAACTGGCATAGCGATATAACTCTGGCAGCTCAGGAAGCGCCGGCACTACGTCAAAACTTTGCTCTAGCGTTAACGCATCACCACAGCTGGCAATTAACACCGGATCGACGATTACCGGTATGCTCTGCTGTGAATTCTGAGCTAACGTCTCTGCTAAGCTCGCGAGTAAGGCGGCCAGCTGCTGTTGTTGCACGCGGCTAGCCACTAAGCCAATTTTAATGGCGACCGGCGGCAAGTCGGTAAGCAGTGTTTGCCACTGCGCCGCCAGCATCTGTTCCGATACCTGTTCTACCAGCGCCACTTCTACTGAGCTTTGCGCCGTGATTGCCGTGACCAGACTACAGCCATGCACGCCAAAGGCGCGCATAGTCAGTAAATCGGCCTGAATACCCGCGCCGCCACCCGAGTCAGAGCCAGCGA
This sequence comes from Alishewanella longhuensis, assembly GCF_014653435.1. GTDB lineage: Bacteria > Pseudomonadota > Gammaproteobacteria > Enterobacterales > Alteromonadaceae > Alishewanella > Alishewanella longhuensis. The sequence goes on from NZ_BNAO01000005.1 coordinate 142,427, forward strand.
TTGACCAGACTATGGCTTTTTTAGCTACGCTAGGCGCTTTTGACGATGAGCGAGTGGCCTGTGTCGTCACTGCCTGTTGCTCAAAGTGTGGCGGCATAATCACGCACATCCTGGGTAATTTTCATTGAGCAAAACTTAGGCCCGCACATTGAGCAAAAATGCGCGCTCTTGTTGGACGCTTGCGGCAAGGTTTCATCGTGATACTTGCGGGCGGTTGCTGGGTCAAGCGCCAAATTAAACTGATCGTCCCAGCGAAACTCAAAGCGTGCCTTTGACATGGCATTATCGCGAATTTGCGCACCAGGATGACCTTTGGCCAGATCCGCGGCATGGGCCGCTATTTTGTAAGCAATCAGCCCCTGTTTGACATCGTCTTTATTCGGCAGCCCTAGGTGCTCTTTTGGTGTCACATAACAGAGCATGGCGCAGCCAAACCAACCAATAAAGGCCGCACCAATGCCCGAGGTGAAATGATCATAGCCCGGTGCAATATCGGTCGTCAGAGGCCCCAAGGTATAAAACGGCGCTTCATGGCAGTGTTTTAGCTGCTCGTCCATATTTTGTTTAATTAAATGCATCGGCACATGGCCCGGGCCTTCAATCATTACCTGTACATCGTACTCCCAGGCGATTTTGGTCAGCTCCCCCAAGGTCGCCAGCTCGGAAAACTGAGCCTCATCATTGGCGTCATAAATGGAGCCCGGACGCAGACCATCGCCTAAGGATAACGACACATCGTAGGCGGCACAAATTTCGCAAATTTCCCGAAAATGCTCGTATAAAAAGTTTTCCCGCTGATGGGTTAAACACCATTTGGCCATAATAGAGCCGCCACGCGAAACAATACCCGTCAGGCGCTTGGCGGTCATCGGCACATAAGCCAGTAACACACCAGCATGGATCGTAAAGTAATCAACACCCTGTTCGGCTTGCTCTAACAAGGTATCGCGAAAAACGGGCCAGGTCAGATCTTCGGCTACGCCTTTGACTTTTTCCAGTGCCTGATAAATAGGCACTGTGCCAATCGGCACTGGGCTATTACGGATGATCCAGCTGCGGGTTTGGTGAATATCCCGGCCAGTGGACAGATCCATTACCGTATCAGCGCCCCAACGGGTAGCCCAGACCAGCTTTTCCACTTCTTCTTCAATGCTGGAGGTCACTGCCGAGTTACCGATATTGGCGTTTACTTTAACCAGAAAATTACGGCCGATAATCATCGGCTCCGCTTCAGGATGGTTAATATTCGCCGGAATAATGGCCCGACCTGCAGCCACTTCGACGCGAACAAACTCGGGAGTAATGTGTTCAGGTAAGGCTGCAGCATAAGGCTGCCCCGGATGCTGTTGCTTTAACAAGGCACTTTTTACCTGATCGCGCCCCATATTCTCGCGAATAGCGATATATTCCATCTCAGGGGTGATGATGCCGGCCCGGGCATAGTGCAGTTGGGTCACAATTTTGCCGATCTGCGCTTTCAGAGGTTGCCGATTTAACCGGTGTGGTACTGGCGCTTCGAGCTGTTGCTGCTGACTAAAGCGCGAGCTTAATCCCGTTAATTGTTCAGTATCTTGACGCTCTAAAATCCAAGGTAAGCGCAGCGGCGCTAAACCATCTTCGACACTGATATTGGCAAGCGGATCGCCATACGGGCCCGAGGTATCGTACACCGGCACGGCTTCATTCGGCTCTGTAATCAGCGCCTCGGGAGTCCCCCCTACCACTGTATCGGCAAGTTCAATCTGGCGCATCGCTACCTGAATATCTGGCCGGCTGCCCTGTAAATAAAACCGCTTGGAATTGGGATAGGCTTCGCCTTGCAACTGCCCAATATAATCTCGCGCCGCTTGGCGCTGCGCGCGACGCGACGATACCCTGGACTCGACGTCGATTGACGCAGCTTGAGCTTGAGCGGTTTGCGGTTCTGGAATAAATAATTCTGTGGTCGACATAGCAATCTCACCAAAAGTTAAGGGAAAATGCTTGTCAGGAGTGTTGGATAGGACTAAGTAAAATGCAAATAAACCGGGGCTTAACCTGCGATACCCTTTTACAACAAGCTATTGCGTTATCATTCGCCAATCGTTTGCTGTGTTCAGGCAGCTACCCAAAAACCAGCAACGCTGCCATAACGGCCAGTTGCTAACTTTAAGATATCACTTAACCACTACTTGTTCCCTTCGCAGGTATTAGCCTGATCAGGTTCAACGGATCCCGCACAGCGGTCTCAGCATTAGAGATAGACTCCCTAAGGCACTCCGACAAGATATAACTATTAAATCATAGTTGTAACGTAAATTACCTTTTTATAAAACCACAGATTGATTGAAAAGAAAAGTAAGCTTTAGAAAATTCATCTAAACACAGCATCACCATAAGCTTAGTCGTCATCACTTATTCCAAGCTATGCGTTAAGTTACGCCGCTTAAACCGGTTGCTCACTTAAATAAATTAATAAGTCGGCTAAGGCCATAGGCCTGGCGTAGTAATAGCCCTGAACCCTGTCGCACCCCAATTCTTGGCACAGCTTTGCCATCTCAGGCGTTTCAACACCTTCAATCACCACTGTTTTGCCAATCTGCTTACAAGTACTCACCATCATCTCTACAATTTTCCGCTGTTTCTCATCGTTTTGCAGATCTTGCGTGAAAGAGCGATCTAACTTTATGCTATCCGCTGGCAGGCGGTATAAATACGATAAACTGGAGTATCCGGTACCAAAATCGTCTAATGCCAATAAACACCCAAGCTGTTTTATCCGCTCAGGTAACAAGAAAGCATTACTTTGCCCCTCAAGCAATGCACTTTCGGTGAGTTCAACACAGATCCGCTGTGGTGCTATGGCAAACCTTGCTAAAGCTTGCTCAAGAAAGCTCACATAATCGTATCGCCGTAATTGTTGTGACGACACGTTTATAGCCGCGCTAAGACCCGCCAATTGCGGTTGCTCTGCTAAATCACGAAGTACGATTTCCGTAACTTGTTCGCCTAACTGAATAATTTGCCCAGTTTGCTCCGCAATGGGAATAAACTCCGCTGGCGATACAAAGCGTCCCTGATCATGCCAACGCACTAAGCTTTCTATCGCGACTACCCGACCAGAAATAAAATCGATTATCGGTTGATAAAACACCTGCAATTGCTTTACATCCAAGGCGGCTTGCAAGCGATTGCGAATGGCCATAATGCTACGATAATCTTCAGCCATCGCTTGCTGATAAAAACGAAAGGTGTTACCACCAGCTTGCTTGGCGTAACTCATGGCGACATCAGCTAGCTGAGTTAATAACTGTGAACTTTTGCCAGCTTGCGTATTAATCACAATACCAATACTGGCCGTCAAATAAACATTAAAACCTGTTGTTGAGCTGGGGCCAGCAATACTTTTCAATAACTGTTGAGCTAAACGCTCGGCATCTGTCGCATGACAAGCCGGGAGATAAACTAAAAATTCATCTCCACTAAAGCGAGCTAATAACGTCTGTTCGCCCACCAACACCCGGATCCGGCTGGCAATTTCGGTGAGCAATTTATCACCAACATCATGACCGAAACTATCGTTTATCGGTTTAAAGCCATCCAAATCGATAAAAATCATCGCCTCGGGCAAAGCATCAGCCAGCGGCACCGCAACCTCTGTCGCCTGGTAAAAGGCATCACGGCGTAACAAGCCGGTAATATCATCAAATTTTGCCAAACTCACTAGCTTAGCTTTCTCCCGCCGTAATTGTCGGGTACGATCTGCCGCCAACACAAAAGTACAACAAAATACCAAGGCAACCCAAAGCACCACCTGATGTAAACGAGACCTTGCCTGGAGCGAACTAATGTCACTGACAAATACGTAAAATGATCTGCCATTCCACTGCTGAGCATTAGGCAAAACCTTAAAATGATAACGATAACGCTGAATTAATTCAGCTAAAGTAGCACGGTAATAAGAGTGTGCATCTGCCGATAGCAATACATCCGGTAAGGCTTCCAGGTAAATTTTCAGCTGAGCACCGTTGTGTGCATCTTCGGTAATTAACGCCTGTTGCAAATTAATCAAAATAAGCACAACTTGAGCGCTGGACTCGGGAAGGGGCACATAAAGCTTAAGCATCAAAAACGGCTGACTCGTATTAAGCGAGGCACCGTTAGTGGCTATATTAAACTCAGAGTCAGGTTGTTTTAACCAGTTTAATAACGCCGGGCTATTTAATAACCCCTGCTGGTAAAATAGCTCTGCGTTACCTGTGGTCAAGGCAGGCTTAAACGCCGTGTCATAAACAATGGCACCATGGATAAGATTATAGGCGTTAGTTAAATCAGTTAAATCTGCCGCCATAAACGCCAAACGCTGATGCAGCTCAACTCTTTGCCAGCGGGCATTGGCTCTACTAAATAAACTTTCTGAAAACTGTAACTGGGTCTCTACCTGATTAACCACGCGCTGCGTTTTCTGCTCGGCAATATGTGTTTCATACCGAATATCATACAGTGTCAGCGCAAACCAAACTCCGTAACCTGCCTGAAACATTACTATAGCGATAAAAGTGCTGCGGGTCAGCGCACCGTTGGCCGTAAGGGAAAAATGCTGGCGCAACCCCAGGGCAAGGCCACCCATTAATAACATCACTGGAATGAGCGATGAGCTAAAGGGGGTTTGTGCCGAGGTTGGTAATATCGGCAACCATAAACAGAGTTGCAGAAAAACGCCATAACCAAAGACTATTGCTGCCAAAATTTGCCAAAGATAGCGGCTTGCCTTACTGGATAAGGGTAATAATAACGCAGCGGCCGCCATCGTTAACAGCCCCACTAATACCGACAAGGGGATACCGCTTAACTCATGCTGGTTCGCCACTCCAGTGATACTAAGTTTTACCGCTAAAACAAACAGCAGTAATCCACTAGCCCACCTTAACTTATGCCACTGAAAAACCACAGCGGAGAAACCAATGCTTATCAGGGCACAAATTAGTACCAGTGTTAATGATAAGATTGGCAGCATCAATTTGCTTAAAAAAATCTGCTCGGCAATACCCAGCAGTGCCACAATAATAAAAAAGCCAGCTACTAGCAGATAAAATGCCAACGCTGCCGAACGGCTTATACTATCTTGGATTTTCCAAGTATCAGACACCCTTACACCTTATATTGGTTTGCGTTATCCAAGCGTTTTAGCGCAATACCTCTGCTAAAACCTATTTTTATGCACTGTTCGCTTTAAAAACCAGGTCCCGCTGCCAGCCTAAAACGAAAGTTCTTCGAGCCAGCTAACTATCGTCAGCATTATTAATCTACAGTTAACAAATCATTCTGCAAACTAATTTTTTAATAATCTCGCGATGTTACCTGTAGCAACAGCTGTTTCGCAATCGCAAATGCTGATTATTTGTATTTTATTATTCGCAACTGGTTAACCTGGATACTTTCACTTTGCTTGGCTTAAGCGCCCTAACCCCGTATAGTGACGCCGTGAATTTCTCAGGTACTAAGATATGCTGCAAAACAATCCTCTACTGGCGCAACTTAAACAGCAATTGCGCGAATCGCTACCCACTAAAGAAGGCGTGGTCCGAGCCACTGCCAAGAGCTTTGGCTTTCTCGAAATAAGCGATAAAGAAAGTATTTTTATTGCACCGCCGCAAATGAAAAAAGTGCTGCATGGCGATAAAATCAGCGCAGTAATCAATACCATTGACGATAAAAGTCAGGCCGAACCGCAAACGCTTTTAGAAGCAGCATTAAAGCAATTTGTGGGGCGGGTAAAACGTCATAAGAACAAGCTACAAGTCGTGCCCGATCATCCCCAGATGCGCGATGCGTTAAAAGCCGTTATGGCCGATGAGTTAGTCGATAAAGCCTTGCAGGATGGTGATTGGGTATTAGCCAGTTTAAGCCAGCACGCCTTACGTGATGAGCAATTTTTAGTGACTGTTACCGAGCTTATTGCCAAAGCAGACGATCCAGAAGCACCTTGGTGGGTGGTTTTAGCACGCCATAAACTGGCTAAGGCAGCGCCTGTAGCTGATAGTAGCTGGACGTTGCTTGATACGCAGACGCGTGGTGATCTTACTCAGCTACCGTTTTTTACCATTGACAGTGAAAGCACTCAGGATATGGACGATGCGATTAGCATTAGCAGTACGGCTACAGGCTGGCAGCTACTGGTGGCTGTGGCCGATCCTGATGCCTATATTGCCGCAGGCTCTGAGCTGGACAACCTAGCTAAAGCACGCGCCTTTACCACTTATTTACCAGGTCGCAATGTTCCCATGTTGCCACGCGATCTTGCCGATGAGCTTTGTTCATTGCACCCTGAGCAGCGACGCCCCGCACTTTGTGCCCAACTGACTATTGGTACCGACGGCAGCCTACAAGGCGAGGCTGAGTTCAGTTTGGCATGGATCTGCTCTAAAGCGCGCTTTAGCTACAATCAGGTATCTGACTTTCTGGAACAAAAGAGCGATTGGCAACCACCAAGCGAGCTAATGGCTAAACAGCTAACAGAACTTGCCGCTATGGCCAAAGCACGACAGAACTGGCGCCAGCAGCATGCCATAGTATTTCAGGATAAACCCGACTATCGCTTTGAGTTAGACAACGGCAAAGTGGTGGCCATCCACGCCGAATATCGCCGTATTGCCAATCAAATGGTAGAAGAGGCCATGATTGCTGCCAACCTGGCTTGTGGCCAATATTTAGCAAACCAGCTTGGCTTTGGACTGTTTAACACCCATAGTGGTTTTGACGTCAGCAAATTAAATGCATTGAATGAACTACTGGCCAAATTTACCAGCCCGGTAGTACCGGAGCAACTCAGTACCCTACAGGGCTACTGCCAACTGCGTCGTTGGCTGCAACAGCAACCGACAGCTTATCTGGAAATTCGTCTCAGACGCTTTCAATCTTATGCGGCAATCAGTATTAAGCCAGAAGCTCACTTCGGTATGGGTCTACCGCAGTATGCTACCTGGACCTCGCCCATCCGCAAATATGGGGATTTGGTTAACCAACGTTTAATTAAAGCTGTTTTAGCCCAGCAAACCCCTGAGCCATTGGCCGAGAGTTTAACGCAGCATCTCGCTGAGCAACGCAAAACCCAACGTAAAGCCGAACGAGATATTGCTGATTGGCTGTATGGTCATTATCTTGTCCAGTTCGCTGGCAGCGAGCAAACCTTTAGCGGCGAGATTATGGATATTAATCGCGCAGGCATGCGCGTCAGGCTGTTAGAAAATGGCGCTACCGGTTTTATCCCCATGAGTGTAATTAGCTCAGAGAGCCTGCCGCTTACCGCCAACTGGGAGGAAGGTCGCTGTTATCAGGCCGAAACCAGTGTCTATGAACTGGGTCAGCAGCTACAGGTGCAAATTGACAGCATTGATCCGGAAAATCAAAGTATTAGCTTAAAAATAGCCAGCATACCAAGTCCTTCGGAACATACACCGCTCTAGGCTAAATAACAGCCTATTATGCGAACAGTCACTACCTCTGTGATCGCTGAGGTAGTGACTATCACAAAATTGTCATCTACTCTCATTAAACTAAAATTTTTTGTTAATTGATGATCTCATGCTATTACCTACTTTGCTTTTATTAAGTTTACCCCATGTAGAATTAGGCCCAAGACCGGCTTATTTAACCGATCTGTTACCTGCAGGCGAGCTTAAAACCACATTAAGCCAATGTTTACAGCAACCGGCTAAGCGGCAAACGTTTTCTATTGGCCATCGCGGTGCACCTTTGCAATTTCCCGAGCACAGTCAAGCTTCTTATGTAGCTGCCATTCGTATGGGCGCTGGCATTCTCGAGTGTGATGTTACCTTTACTGCCGACAAGCAGTTGGTTTGCCGCCATGCTCAGTGCGATTTACACCAAACAACCGACATTTTATTACGTCCGGAATTAGCCAAAAAATGCACTACGCCTTTTAGCCCAGCGACAGCAGAGCAACCCGCAACAGCCAGTTGCTGTGCGTCAGACATTGCCCTTGCTGAGTACAAAACCCTTTGTGCCAAAATGGATGGTGTCGATGCCAGCGCCAGCAAGGTCGAAGATTATGTTAATGGCAGCCCCAGCTGGCGTACCACCTTGTATCAACAATGTAGCGCCCCGCTGAGTCATCAGGAAAGTATTGCGCTGTTTAAAGCTCATGGTGTAATGATGACACCTGAGCTAAAGGCCGCTGAGGTAGCCATGCCCTACCAAGGTAACTACAGCCAGGCACAGTATGCCCAGCAGATGATTGATGAATATAAAGCGGCTGGCGTTTCCCCGGCGCAAGTGTGGCCACAATCCTTTCAGCTGGAAGATATTCGCTACTGGCTAAAGCACGAACCTGAGTTTGCTAAACAGGCGGTATATCTGGATGGGCGCGTTGATGATCCCAATTACGATGCCACTAAACCCGAATTGTTAAGCCCCGGCTTTACGGAGTTAAAAGCCGAAGGATTAAATATTATCGCACCGCCACTTTGGGTACTTGTCACGGTTGAGAACGGCAAAGTAGTGCCTTCGGCCTACGCTAAGGCCGCCAAAGCCGCTGGTTTAGACATTATTACCTGGTCTTTAGAACGCTCTGGCGCGCTAGCCAACGGCGGTGGCTGGTACTATCAGTCTATTGCCAGCGTCACCAGCGACGACAGCATGACACTACAACTACTCGATGTCCTAGCACAACAAGTAGGCGTTATCGGCGTTTTCTCTGATTGGCCAGCCACCACCACCTTTTATGCTAACTGCATGTTACAACATAACAATTAAGGTTAAATATTCATTAAATAGCAATCATTTTGTAACTTCACTGCAATATAACAGCGGCACACTAGCGACCCATCATACTGGCCGTACCAGCATGATTAGGATAACTAAAATCACAAACGCTAGTGGAGAACTCTGTGCAAACTTTTAAAACCAACTTACTTACCTTAGCTGTACTTAGTGCTATCAGCATGCAGACCCATGCTGATACGCTTACCGACGCGGCCGCAGAAAAAGACGTCGAAGTCATTTCAGTATTAGGTAAGCGTGTTAGTTATGCCAACAACACCACCGACGAGAGTGCCAAGCTTGCCAAGGCACCTATTGGTAACGTAATGGATTTGATTGATAACCTGCCAGGTATCAACGTGGGTCAGGGCGATGCCTTTGGCGGTGACGATTACACCACCACCATCAGCATGCGGGGCTTTGTGATTGATCGCGCCGATCAGCAATTAGGTATTACTATTGATGGCGTACCAAATGGCGGTTCAGCCTATGCCGGTGGTAGCAAAGCTAACCGCTACCTGGATACCGAAAATACCCGCTTGGTCGAAGTTGGCCAAGGCAGTGCCGACATTGCTTCAGCTTCGCTAGATGCGCTGGGGGGGACCATTAACTTTGTCTCTGCTAACCCAGAAATGGCAGCTGGCGCCCGCTTTGCCTACACCAGCGGCAGCCATAACGCCCGCCGCTACTATGCACGCTATGATACCGGTGAAATTTTAGGGAATACCACCGCGTACTTTAGCATCTCCGATAGCTTTAATAATCGTTGGATGGGCACTGGCAGTAACGGCAACAGCGACCGCCTGCATGTTGAATTTAAAAGTGTTACCGAATTAGAGCAAGGTCGTATTACTGCCAGAGTGTCTTATGACGACGCCCATGAAGACAACTACCAACCGGTATCGCTGGCTCACTTTAAGCGCACGCCACGCTGGGATGGCTTAACTACAAACTGGACCGGTGATCCACAAATTGATCAGAACTTTGCCGAAGCCTGGTCAACGCTGCGGGAAAACACCTTAGTTTATGTTAAAACAGAATGGTATCTTTCAGACAACCTTGAGCTGAATGTTACTCCCTATCTGCATTTACAAAATGGTCGCGGTGATTGGTTGCCACCTTTTCAGGTTTATGCCACCGATGCCAATGGTAACCGTATTAACCGCGGTAATGGTACTAAACGCGTAAATTATACTCATGTTACCGACAACGGCACGCCAATCTTAGATGGTAATAACGACCAGGCAGGTGCTAGTCTAGTGTCTTCATATCGCCACACCCACTACGATAAAACCCGCTTTGGTACTACTGCCAATTTAAGCTGGGAGCTGGGCGATCACCGGTTACGCAGCGGTGTTTGGTTAGAATCACAAGAACGTAACCAAACCCGTGACTGGCATGATGTGATAGATCCACGCGTCTCTTATCAGTTTAACGAGCAGCCGTATTGGGTGCAATTTGATGACGACTATAAGCACGATGTCACTAAGTTTTATCTGCAAGATCAAATCACCTTGGGCGATGTGCAGTTAACGCTGGGTGTGCAAAAATACCTAGTAGAGCTTAGCCGCACCGACAACTTAAATGGCAAAGGCAAAGACACCCTGAAAAGTGACTCTGACTGGTTACCCAGTGCCGGTGTTGTTTACACCCTAAACAGCAAGGTGGAGCTGTTCGCCGGTTACTCGAAAAACTTTAAAGCCATCTCCGACAGTATCTTAGAAAACAAAAAGACCTCAGAGTTAGCTAATCTTAGCCCGGAAACAGCAACCAATATGGATTTAGGGATCCGCTATTTTGGTGAGCAGTTTAGCTTTTCAAGTGCAATCTATAATGTGAAATTTAACGATCGGGTAGTATTACTGCGCTACGCCACCTCTGCCGATGGCACGCCTAACTATCTGGCGGCCGGTGATGGTAACTTTGATAACGTTGGCGGGGTAAAAGCCAGTGGTTTTGAAACCAGTTTTGACTGGCGTTTACAGCAAAACCTCAACCTAACCGGTGCCATTACGCTAAACCGTGCGGAATATTCACAAGATGTGCTTACCAGTAAAACCACACCTGCCGGTCAGCCGGCCCTGGTTAAAGATTACCGCAAGGGTGATAAACTGGCTGGGATCCCAGAGAAAATGCTTTCTCTTGGCTTAAATTACCATAACGGCAATTATCGGGTTGGGTTAAGTGGCAAGTACGTCGCTAGCTACTTCGGCGCTGCCAAGCATACTTTTAACAGCGATGGCACTGAAGCATGGAACCGCGACGAGTTGCCTACTCATACCCTGTTAAATGCTTACCTGGGTTATGAAAAGTCGCTGGATAACAGTAGCTTCTTTAGCGGTTTAGATTTAGCTTTTGTCATCAACAACCTGACCGATAAAAACTACATTACTGGTGGTAGCGAAGGTGCCTACCTGATTGGTGCTGGCCGCACAGCGAGCTTTACCGTAAGCTTAAATTTCTAAGCTTTAACCAACACTGTTGTTTTATTAAAAAAGGCCTGTTATTGGCCTTTTTTACTTTATCCATTGTGTTATGAAAAAAAGCCATGCACTCTTTAGCTGCCATTCCTACGTTTATGCTGATACATGCGCTCGTCCGCCAAAATTCTCAACTCACTCAGTGTAACGACTTCACTTTTACAGGCAGAGCCATAACTGACACCAGCCTTTTCAAAACCGCTTTTTTGTAATGTATCTATCGCCTCAGAGATGAGGGGGCTAAGACTGTCTAACCGACCATCGCCATCGCAAACAATAGCAAATTCATCACCGCCAATCCGATGTAATATTCCCAGGGAACCAAGCTTTGCCGCTAATGTCCTGGCAAACATCTTTAACAACTCGTCACCCTTATGGTGTCCATAAGTATCATTATAAAGTTTCAGATTATCCATATCTAACATGGTCAAGCTGCCGCTTGCTGACAACTTTTGCAATTCAAGTTCCAAGGCATAACGATTAGGTAAACCGGTTAAGGCATCATGATGTGCGATTTGTAAGCTTTGCTTTAACAGCGCCAGGCTAGCCTCTTTTTCGCGATAGACCTCGGCAAATTGATACCCCAAGACCAGGCCGATAAGCAGCACCTCTACCGTTACCGCTAAGAGCCCAATATGCTCAACATAGACGGTGTAAATCCCGTCTAAATCTTTGCTGGAAATAGCAAAGGAACCTATGACAAAAAAAGCAACAATAGCAACCAGATAGAAATACGCTATTTTATAACCTTCAAAGGCGCGCACCAAGGCTGCTATCAGAGCGTAAAGCATCATCAATCCGACGCCATACCTGGCACACTCGATCACTAAATTATGCTGAAAAAGTGCCACTACAAACAGCAACATCAGTATCAGCAAACACAGCTTGGCCAGGTTATTTAACCTGGGGTGTGAACTGGCAGTGATCTGCAATAGATGTTTCGCAAATAACACATAGGCGCAGTTACTGAGTAAAATTGGTCCGCCAACAAAGTAAAACCAATGAATATTAAAAAGATCAGGGGTAACTAGCAGCGCTGTACCATTGTAAAGCAGATTCATCAGAATAAAAAAAGTGTAGGTAATTTCAGTAAGGCGTTTTCTAAGAAAAGCTAAAATACCGTAATACACGGCTAAACTTAACAACACCCCCATACTCACTAAAGTAAGAACATTCCCCCATTTTATCGCTTGGCGGTAATGGCTAAGTGTGTCCCAGTAGGGCTCAGGTTGCGCAATAAAATACGGTGATACTAATTCCGTAGTTAACTGATACTGGCCCGGTGGTAACTGAAACTCACGGCCATGGCGCATAAAAAAGGCATTTTTCGAGGTTGATTCAATCCCTCCTTCTGCTGTTAGCAACAGATTGCCGGCCATATCGGCAAGGTAATGATGGAAGTAACCTAACGCACTGGCATTTTTAAAATCAATAACTATGGTTTCACCAGGGTGCCTGATCTCAAATACGGCGTGATAAACAAAATGCCCGCCGGTTAATGATGGTGCCGGTATTGCATTTGTCGGTGGCTCAGGGAAATGCCAATCGGGATTAACTTTGTACCATTGCCCAACAAATTGCTGCTGAGCCGCACCGCTCAACGGTGTCAGCAAAAGCAGCAATAACAGGCTCACAACGCAATACTGCCAACACTTTGTGCAAAACTGCAACATTAGCACCATGTTCCGCACCTAAAAATAGATAAAGTTCATATCTGATTTGCTTAAGTTACATGCTACAGCAATCAGTACTCGTTGAAACTTATCACAATTCATATGCTAATGTAACAACCAAGCTGGTAAAACCAAAACGGCAGTGCTTAAACAAATACTCGCTGCGCCCTGTGATTCAGCATACATTCACGCCTTGCTCACTATATCTAGTGTTATTCACCTGTTGAAACAAGGTATCATCATGAAATTACTACTTCGCTCCCTGCTGTTATTTTCTATCTTTAGTGTAAGTGCTGAACAAGCTGTTATTACTACGCAAGAACAACGTGGTACCGAAGGCACAAGCCAGATGGAAAGCGCTGCCACGCTGGTTACCGCTCAAAGTTATAGTACCGATGTTTGGTTTCAAAGCCTGCAGTTGGAATTAAGTGGCGATAACAATAACAATGGTTTTTATCATCAGCTTTATTTGAAATTTGATGCTAACACCAATCGTTCCAGCCAGGCGGTTTGGGCCGAGTTTAGCTTGCAGCGCCCAGGCAGGCCAGAGCAACTGTTTTACATTAGCTCCATCTTCAGTTTGTATCGCCATAGCAGCAGCGACTGGCTGGCTATCGACACCACCCTAGAGGACAGCTTCGTTACTGGCTACTATGATCTTATTATTCGTTTGTATGATGCCAACAGTGGCTGGCTACTGGCAGAAATATCCGGCTACGACGAGCTCATACTGGCAGACTTACCGCTGGAAGATTATCAACGCGACAGACCTGCCATTGTTGTGGTAGAAAGCTATGGCGGCAGCCTGGGGATTTTTACTGTTATAGGGCTAGCCATGTTATTTTGGCGGCGCCAAAGCAAGGGAGCAATTCACATTAAAAATAGCCGCAAAGCATAACAGTACGTAGGACTCAGCTAACACTAGCTTTCTTAGCTTGCATAAATCACTGATTAGCCGGTCCCATGTTTCCATAAAAAGCTTGCTTACGAGGCAGTTTTACGCTCCTGGCAGAGCTCAACATAACCTGCATGCTTCCCGCCCATACTAAACTCAAGGATAAACGCCGCTTTGGTTAATGCTATTCTTCAACACTAAAACTTCGTGTTGTCCTTAATATTTAGATTATTAATCTTTGTTTTACGCAACACTTTAAGTAACAAAATACGAATAGCTCTTAAAATAGGATAGAGCAGCACAGAGACGTTCTTTGACTTAAATATCTGGTAATTTAAGCGATTAATTACGCCGGAACGACTGCTGATTAACGCCAACGCATGAACTGCATCAGCACCGTAATAAAGCTGCCGTCCCATTTTCAGTACCATGCCTTGGTCAATATCCAAACCTTTCGACGTAATTTCTTGCATTACTTCACTGCTTTCCCTCGCATCGATTAATTGTAAATCGCCAACAGTCCTCTGAACAGTCAGTATCTGACAGTATGCCCGGCAGGCCGGGCATTCGCCGTCGTATACCAATAGGAGGGGTTCGCGTGTCATCATGCATTATTTCGCGTCAACATAAACCGCTAATGCTTGTACATGCACAATATGACGAATTTCTTTAATACGGCCACCTTGCGTACCATCAAAAGTGTAGTGTTCATTTTCAATTGTTTCATTGTTTAAATTACTAAACACAATGGCATTTGCGCCAAGCTTTGCCGCTTCTATTTGCAATAATTTAACCACTTCGTCCATTCTACGCGGGTCATTCATCACCAAAGAGGGAACGCTAGATGCAGAAATTTTGGCAATCTCTGCGTAAGAAACAGGCGCAACACTATAAATAGAGACTTTATCACGGGTTAAAGGTACTTTAACGTCACCGGTAATAGTAGTATTAAAAACGGGCTGTTTTGATAAAGCACAACCAGTCAAAAGCAACGTTGCTGATACTAATAAGGTTGACGTTAATAGGGATGATATTAACGTTGACGAAAAAAAAGCAGCTCGTTTAGCCATAGTAAAATCTCCTACTGTTTTACCAAGTGTACATTCATTGTGCATTTTAATATAGCCCAGTCAAAACAAAATAACATCAAAAATAAAATAAATGTGAATTTAATGAAACTTGTCTTAACGCAAGGGTTCGCACTTTTGTTATTCAAGAAAGACTACCGCTTATCTTCAGCGATACCCATCTCAATTATGATATTCATAGCTTAGGACAAATCACTCTTAGTTAGAGGTCATAGCCCTCGTTCTTTTAGTGTGGCTATTAGAACAAGTAAGCCGTGTTTAAGCTCTCCATTAGTTGTTTTTCTTTTGCCTGCGTTGCTGAAAATTACCCAATAATAACTGCAATAAATCCACTTATTAGTCCTGACGAAACCGATGACCCCAATATTTACTCTTTAATTTCTAACGCCAAAATTTAGTCCGAAAGGCAGAGTAGCAGCTCGCTCAAGGTAACTATACCTGGATTAAGCGCGTCTTTACCATGCGCATGTGCGCGAACTTGTGAGCGTCGAAGACGTCGTAGACACCGCTTGTTCGGTGTTATCACCAGCTCAAGCGCCGAGTAATGGTAAATGCTTTACACGATGATACGTTAATACCAACAGTAGGCAATGACTAAGCAGTCCGATTTCAAAAGCATCTAAGGGAATAACAATGGCTCTTCTTCCCTCATACGCCAACTCACCCTGATAAATTTCCTTGAAGGTTTCGATCAAGCTATTCTGGCAGTGAAAATACACTTTTATAAATTTTGGATCGTTTGGCTTCCAGTCTATGCGAATGGTGCTTCCGCCCTTCAGCAGATAACTAGGTTCACCCCATCTCAGCGTTTTTTCAACCAAGCCCAACACATGTTCTTCTGCAACAATAGCGATTTGAGACTACCGAACTTCTTGGCAATTCATACGGCGTAGCGGCACGCTACTTAAAACAAACCCGCAGCAATGTCGAAAATAAAAACGATGTCACTTAATTAAGCAGCTCCAGACCTGGTAGCCAGTGCTTTTTGCTGACGATAAAATTTGATTGTCATATTTCAAATCTATTAAGCTCAAACTCGTAATCATCACCAACCTTAATGCGCTTTACCAAATTGGCTCTATCAGGCCGATATTTTCTCCAATCCCACTCTTCATCCAGGAGTACGATATTGGCAAGTCCAAATTTCTGCAAATCAGCCAGCGAGTAGTCATATCCAACGGTTTCTTTACCAAAAAAGTTCAGAAGGTAATCCCAGAAATTAGCTTTCGACTGGCCATAAGTTGTAAGTAGATTATCAACGCGGATATCTGCGTAAAAATCAGTTTCCTTTTTACGTATCAAACTGATGTAAGTGTTGAAAGTTTCACGCTGCTCTTGATCAACATGCCAATTAGATTGCCAGGCGCTACCATGCCATATCAGAATCGAGTCTTTTCTTAAGTATTTTGTATTAGCAGCTGGAAATACGTAATTTGCACAAGATGAGGCACAAACTCCCTCCACTTCAACATCCAACTTGTTATGCTTGACCCAACGCCCTAAATCGATTCCGGCGCCTATCTCACCGCCATTGGTGGAAATAACAAGACGACGCGGTTTGAATTCAGCATCGTTAAATAATGAGAAAATTGCGTTATTTGAAGCCTCAGTTATTCTGCCCTGATAAATGAGATTTCCGTTTTTGATACCAACATAAATTTCAGTATTTGGGCCACTGTCATCAGTATTTTTTAAACTAGTACAACCAACAACCAGAAAAATTAAAATTAAAATTAAATGCTTCATTAATCCTCCTTGAAATATAACCCGCGCCTATAGACAAGCAATTTATTGCGACTCCAGCGACTGACAGCCGCGATGCTTCAGGCGTACTGAACATTCTTAACAATACCTGTACGCCACAGCAAACATGATGACCCTAAACAAAACCCGAAAAACAATGTTTGAAGTTGTAATGACCATGCATCAGAAATAGCGCCAAATGGAGCGAACTTGTATGGCAGCAAACCAAAATAAACATTATCAAAAATATGTATTGCACCACCAACAAATAAACAAACACACCAGATGCCAAGGATGATTTTTACCACAGTCTAACTTCCATATTTCGTAACGCCCCGCGCATGCGCGCGAATTTGTGAGCGACGCAGGGGCCGTAGGCCCTGAATCACGGATTGTTAGCTGTTTTCAAGCATGAACGTTCGAAGCTCTCGCTCCTCTCGCATGACAAAGAGGATGAAAACCCGCTGCTCATCCTCACGATAAAAAATGCGACAGGGTGGAACCACTACCTCCCTGTATACCGAATCTGGGAGTTCGAGTGGGATCCGCCCGGATTTGGGGAAATTCTCCAAACGTTCTGTCTTATCGAAAACAGCTATCACGAGAGCGCTTGTAGCAGCAGGATTGTCCAAAGCGATATACTCCGCAATGGCATCCAGTTCTTGAAGGGCTGGTTCTGTCCAGATTACTTCAGCCATTTACTCATTTTCTCTCTGGCATCAGTTTGGCTATAGGTTCTTCCCTCCAGGACAGCACGCTCTCCACGAGAGAGCCCCTCAAGCAGCTCAAGCCGACGCTGCATGAATTCATAATCTTGCACATCAACAAGGTATGCCGATGGCTGACCATGCTCCGTAATCAATACAGGCTCTTTTGACAAGTGCAGCTCTGCCAGAATCTTTGTAGCTTGGCGTTTTAGATTCGTCACTAGCTCAACTTTCATAGGTTCACCCTGTTCTACATTTAAAGTGACACTATAGTATCACTTTGTAGATAAGGCAATCCAAGCTAACGCCCGCCACAAACGCGAGCAAATTGTTGCGAGTCGAGCCGCGTAGCGGCGTTTTGGTGGCGATTATTAGGGCAAAAACCTAGAACGGAGCGCATATTGTCCCTTGATGATAAACCATTTGCCACTGACCGCTACTATTCCGCTGCCAGATTGAGCACCTATGCGAATAAATTGGTAATGGTTGTTCAGCTTTTAACATCTTAGCTTTGTATAACAACTGTGCGCAGTCCAAGCCAAACATTCTTAGCTCATAATTACTTGCAGTTATTTCAGGCGGAACCTCAGTTGGTAAACGCGCCAATACATTTGCCTTACCAAATCGCGCTCCTGAAGCACCAATTTCAATAAAGTCATCAGAGATTAGCTGAGTGAGCTCACTCGAAGAACTTCGAACATCAGGCTGGAAAAGATGCTCCTCCAACTCGATTAATATTTCCATCAAGTTTTTCATTGATGCTCCATATGCCCTAACGCTTATTCGACGGAACTTTTCGTATTTAAAAACGGACTTTTTCGTAATTGTAAATTCACTTGTTGCTACATTAACTACAAATTTATCTGCAGACAATATCTTATAAAAATTAATCTGTAACAGGGCAAGACAAAAACGTAAACATCCGTTTAACAAGAGGCGAAGGGAGAGAATACAACTTCTGTGTAAATAAACAGCTAAAAGCAAAAACGGGGCTAGGCCCCGTTTTTGGATTCTACGCGCAGAAATCACTGCGCTTTTTTAGCTTATTATTTAGAAGGGGTTAGCTAAGGCTTACCTGTATTTTGCCTACCACCGCTAAGGCTTTTTCGGTAGCATCTTCTACGGTATCGGCCAACGCTAAGGCTACGCCCATGCGGCGTTCGCCTTGTACTTCGGGTTTGCCAAAAATTCTAAACTCGGTGTCAGGGTTAGCTAAAGCAGCGGCTAAACCGGCGTATTGAATATTTTGGCTGTGGCCTGGTACCAGCAATACCGCGGAAGCGGCGGCGCCGTATTGTTTAATTTGCGGAATTGGTAAGCCTAAAATAGCGCGGGCATGCAGCGCAAATTCGCTTAATTGTTGCGAGATTAAGGTTACCATGCCGGTGTCGTGTGGTCTGGGGGAGACTTCACTGAACCATACTTCGTCGCCTTTAATAAACAGCTCTACCCCAAATAGCCCTTTACCGCCAAGCGCAGTCACTACAGCTTTGGCATAGGCTTCGGCTTGCTGCTGTGCCTTGGCAGACATGGCTTGTGGCTGCCAGCTTTCGCGGTAATCGCCTTTTTCCTGGCGATGGCCAATAGGCGCACAATATTGAATACCGGACACCGAATTTACCGTCAGCAGCGTAATTTCGTAATCAAAGTCGATAAAGCCTTCTACGATAACGCGGCCTTTTCCGGCGCGACCACCTTCTTGCGCATAGGCCCAAGCGGCTTCTAAATCAGCATCGGCGCGCAGTACACTTTGCCCTTTACCTGAAGATGACATTATCGGTTTTACCACACAGGGGTAACCTATTGCGGCCACCGCCGCTAAAAAGCCGGCTTTATCGCCGGCAAACTGGTAAGGCGAGGTTTTTAATTGCAGCTCTTCGGCGGCTAAACGGCGAATGCCTTCGCGGTTCATCGTCAGGTTTACCGCTTTGGCGCTGGGTACCACATTAAAACCGGCGTCTTCCAGCTCAATCAGTACCGAGGTAGCGATAGCTTCTAACTCCGGCACAATCAGCGCGGGCTTTTCGGTAATCACTAACTGACGCAGCGCAGCATTATCCAGCATCGACATCACTACCGCTTTGTCGGCCACCTGCATGGCAGGGGCATTCGGGTAACGATCAACCGCAATAACTTCGCAGCCATAACGCTTTAATTCAATACATAATTCTTTGCCAAGCTCGCCTGCACCCAATAATAAAACCTTGGTGCTACTGGCAGTACCTGGAGTACCTATTACTGTACTCATTTAATTTTCACCATTGGCCGCTCTGGGTGGCTCCAATCAACGTGGAAGCTTTTGCCTTTGGCTTTGTCCGTACGCTCAAAGGTATGGGCGCCGAAAAAGTCACGTTGGCCTTGTAATAAGTTGGCCGGCAATACTGCGGTGCGATAGGCATCGTAGTAACTTAAGGCTGAACTTAAGGCCGCCACCGGAATACCTGCTAAGGAAGCGTTAGCCACGGCTTTACGCCAGTTTTGCTGATACACCGAAATTTGCTTGGAGAAGAAGGGATCGAGCAGCAGGTTTTCCAGCTCGTCGTTGCGCTCATACGCTTCGGTAATAGATTGTAAAAATACCGCACGAATAATACAGCCCGCGCGCCAAATCTTGGCAATTTCGGCAAAGTTTAACTGCCAGCCGTGTTCATCAGCAGCCGTTTTCATTAAATGAAAACCCTGCGCATACACGCAGATCTTGGCGCAGTACAACGCATCGTGCAACGATTGAATAATCTCGGCTTGCTCGTCATTGCTATACAGGTTTTGTGCCGGGCCAGCCAGCACTGTCGCGGCTTTTACCCGCTCCGATTTTAAAGCGGAGATAGAACGGGCATATACCGCTTCGGCAATAGTCGGTGCCGGGCTGCCAAGTTGCAGGCTGCTCACCGCAGTCCACAAGCCGGTGCCTTTTTGGCCGGCTTTATCCATAATGACATCAACCAGCGGTAAGCCAGTTTCGCTATCTTTAGTGGCCAGCACTTCGGCGCTAATGCCTATTAAGTAGCTATTTAACGGGCCTTCGTTCCAGCGCTTAAAAATCTCGGCAATAGCCGCAGCCGTCATACCCAGCACGTCACGCATTACCTGATACACTTCGCAAATAAGCTGCATATCGGCATATTCAATGCCGTTGTGTACCATCTTTACATAGTGCCCAGAACCACTTGGCCCAATGTAAGCCGCACAAGGTTCGCCCTCGGTAACCGGGTTACCCGGTTCAAAGCGCTCTATTGGCTTGCCGGTTGCCGGATCCACTTTCGCGGCAATGGCTTGCCACATGGGTTTAATGCGGGTCCAGGCATAAGGATCGCCGCTTGGCATCAGTGATGGGCCAAAGCGCGCCCCTACTTCACCGCCAGATACGGCAGTAGAGAAGAAAATAAACTTACCCTCGTAGCTTTTTTCCCGCGCCACGGTATCTGTCCACAGGCTGTTACCCGTGTCGACAATAATGTCATCGGCCTGAATACCGGCATCAATCAGCTTATGACAGACGTCATCAACGGCTTTACCAGCAGGGATTGAAAGAACGATAAGATGAGGAGCAGAAAGACGGGACAATAATTCGGTATAAGAGCTACAAGCGATAACCCGGGGGGCTTTGCTACCGCGCTCGGCTTCGTCTTGGGCTAACACCGTTTGCAGTTTCTGGTGGTCTAGGTCAAAAGCCGCTACCCGATAACCATTATCCGCCAGGTTCAGAATAAGGTTTTTGCCCATTACTCCGGCCCCGATAAAGCCTATATCA
Source organism: Alishewanella longhuensis (assembly GCF_014653435.1). GTDB lineage: Bacteria > Pseudomonadota > Gammaproteobacteria > Enterobacterales > Alteromonadaceae > Alishewanella > Alishewanella longhuensis. The sequence continues at coordinate 163,524 of NZ_BNAO01000005.1, forward strand.
CACAAAGGTGTGTTGTCTGTCATCTGACGATCCTTAAAGCGTTAAGAGAGTGCTATGCACGTTTTTGCCTAAATTGGCACAGCAGAGGTCGTAAAATGCTCGGCATTATATACCCAAACAGTTTTAAGATATAGATTTTAGCGGGAGATAAAAACCGTTAGGCCGAGGCAGTTGTGCGCACTTAAGAACGTATAAAACATGCACAACTGCTCAGTATATTAGGTATTTAGCAAGGTAGCCGCTTATTGCCAAACCGATAAACTATGCGCCGCTTGCAACCAATGATGCTGCGTTACGGGTTCAGCCGGGGTTAGGCCATCATTTAAGGCGGTATCAAATACCAACTGGCTAACTTTTGCAGGTAAGGTAATGGCTTGATTTTTCGCCGATCCATTTAATACACAAAACAACGACCGCCCTTGGCTGGTATTTTCAATCTCCAGCATGCAGCAGGCTAAATCGGCCTGATGCCAATGTTGCTCGGTCATCTCCCTGCCGTCGGTAAGGTACCAATGTACCTGATGCTTATCGCCATGCTTTTGATAACTGTCGTCCAGTAAACTTAGCTGCTGTAAACAGGCGAACTTTTGCCGCAGCGCCAGCATTTGCTGCACAAAGTGTAAAAACTTATGCGCCGGGCCATCTAATTGCCAGTTAATCCAGGATATCGGGTTATCCTGACAATAGGCATTGTTATTACCATGCTGGGTTTGGCTTAGTTCGTCGCCGCCGAGCCAATGGATCATGCCCTGGCTTAGCATTAAGGTGGCCACTAAATTACGTTTATGCTGATAACGGGCGGCTAAAATAGCCGGATCGGAGCTGGGGCCTTCTACCCCATGATTGCAACTTAAATTATGTCCATGACCATCGCGGTTTTCTTCGCCATTTAACCAATTGTGTTTTTGGTTATAGCTCACTAAATCATGCAAGGTAAAGCCATCGTGATAACTAAGATAATTTACACTGCAACTGGCGGGCTTGTGGTGTTTTTGAAAAATATCGCGCGAACCTAACAAGCGAGTGGCAAATTCTGGCAATACCCCTTGATCGCCACGCCAGAACGCGCGGAAAGTATCCCGGCTTTTATCGTTTAATTCAGACCAATGTGCTGGGAACTGCCCTAAGTGATAACCAAAAGGCCCAACATCCCAAGGCTCGGCAATAAGCTTGGCTTTAGAGATCACCGGATCTTGGGCAATAATTTGAAAAAACGCTGCATAGGGGTTAAACCTTTTATACTCGCGCCCCAAGGTCACGGCTAAGTCAAAGCGAAAACCATCTACCTGCATTTCCGTTAACCAATACCGCAATGCATCCAATACCATTTTCTGCATCATCGGGTGTGAGACATTTAAGGTATTGCCGCAGCCGGTAAAATTACAATAGTTTTGGTAATCCGTCATTTCACCGTGGCTGTGAAATAAGTAATACTGGCGGTTAGCCAAGCCTCGAAAACTGATCACGGGTCCGTCTTCACCCGCCTCTGCCGTATGATTAAATACCACATCTAAAATAACCTCCAGGCCATGTTGATGCAGGGTGCGAACCATGGTTTTAAATTCGGTTACGGCATCTTCGTACTGGTAGCGTGGCTCAGGCGCAAAAAAGCCAACTGGGTTATAGCCCCAGTAGTTGGTCAGTTTTAACCCACTTAGCCGTGGCTCAGCCATAAAGGCTGTAACCGGCAATAACTGTATTGTGGTAACACCCAGCGTTTTTAAATGGCTGATAATGGCTGGATGGCATAAGCCCAAATAGGTGCCGCGTAAATGCTCGGGTACCTTAGGGTGTTGCATGGTAAGCCCTTTTACATGGGCTTCGTAAATCACCGTTTTTTCACGAGGGGTATGCGGTTTTACGCTGTTTTGCCAGTCAAAGCAGTTTTGCTCTAACACCCCTTTGGCCAAAGCATAATGGCTGCGGTTAATGTATTGCCTTTCTTGCCAAATTTGCGGCCGGTTTAATTTACGGCAATAAGGGTCTAGTAATACCCGTTCTTTATCAAAGCAGAGCCCTGCATCGGGTACATTGGCACCATTGGCTTTAAGCGCATACAGCGAGCCGCTGTCAATACCACTTACTGTCAGATGCCAAATATCACCAGTACGACCAATAAAAGGCATTTCACCCAGCAATTCTTCAGTATCCGGCCGATATAAACAAAGTATCAATTCCGCAGCATCTGGCGCATAGACAGCAAAATTCCAGCTGCTTGGCGCAAGTGCGCTGGCTCCCAGCGGCGCCGGCTGACCAACAGACATTTTTAGTAAACCCATGCCCGGAGTCATAGTTATTCCTTATTGTTTCTTTCTAAGATATAAAGTAGCCAGTGGCGGTAAATCCACGACTAAGCTGAATTTTTGCCCCTGATAGGGATGCGCACTGCTTTGCAATACGCCCTGCTGTACCGGGAAGTTGCTGCCCCAATAGTGCACACTATCGGTATTTAAAATCACCTCATACTCAGTGTGCTCTGCAACGCCTAAATGAAAACGCGTTCTGGGCACGGGTGTAAAATTCGACACCACATAAATTCGCTCGCCATTGCTGTCTTCACGATAAAAGCTCAGCGTGCTATGGGTCGCATCTTCATGATCTAACCAGCCAAAACCCTCAGTGTCGTAGTCTAGCTGGTACAGCGCAGCACAACGCCGGTACGTCAGGTTTAAGTCACGAAACAGTTGCTGCATACCACGATGTTTTTCAAAGCTAAGCAGATGCCAGTCTAAACTCTGGGTGTGATTCCATTCAGCAACTTGTGCAAACTCGATGCCCATGAAATTCATTTTTTTGCCTGGGTGGGCAAACATAAAGGCTAAAAACGCCCGCATATTGGCGGCTTGCTGCCATTCGTCACCTGGCATTTTTTGCAGCAAGCTGCCCTTGCCGTGCACCACTTCATCGTGCGACAGCGGTAACACAAAGTTCTCGTTATAGGCATACACCATCGAAAAGGTGAGATCGCTGTGATGATACTGCCGGTACGCCGGGTCTTTACTGATATAGCGCAAACTATCATTCATCCAGCCCATATTCCATTTAAAGCCAAAGCCTAAACCTCCACTGTCGGTAGGCCGCGACACTTGCGGGAAAGAGGTCGATTCTTCAGCGATGGTCATGGCATGCGGGAACTTGCTATACACTTCGCGATTTAACCATTGGAACAAGCTGATAGCTTCATAATTGTGGTTACCGCCATCGACATTGGGCACCCACTCGCCGTCATTGCGCGAATAATCCCAGTACAACATAGACGCCACGGCATCTACCCGAATACCATCGATATGGAAATGTTCTAGCCAATAAAGCGCACTGGCAACTAGAAATTGCCTGACATAGTCTTTACCAAAATCATAAATGCAGGAGTTCCAGTCCGGATGCCAACCACGGCGTGGATCTTCATATTCATATAAATGACTACCATCAAAACGGGCCAAACCATGACCGTCCTCAGGAAAGTGTGCCGGCACCCAATCTAGGATCACACCAATACCGGCCTGATGGCAGGCATCAACAAAGGCTTTAAACTCATCAGGGTTGCCAAAGCGCGAGGTTGGCGCAAACAGGCCAAGCGGTTGATAGCCCCAAGAGCCATCAAACGGATGCTCCATTACCGGCATTAATTCAATATGGGTATACCCCATATCCAGCACGTAAGGAATAAGCTGAGCGGCCAATTCAGCATAACTTAATGGTTTATTATCTGCGGTACGCCGCCAGGAACCTGGATGCACTTCATAAACACTCATTGGTTGCTGATAGACATTGGTTTGTGGCCGTTGTTGCCAGGCACTGTCTTGCCATTGATAGCGGCTATGATCGTAAACTAAAGAAGCATGCGACGGGTATTGCTCGGCATAAAACGCCAGGGGATCGGCTTTATGAGGCAGTAAATGACCGTGCTGATCTTTAATTTCAAATTTGTAACGGACCCCAGCGGCTATCTCTGGCACCACCAGCACCCAGTGGCCGCACTGAGTACGCTCCATTGGATGACAGCGGCCATCCCAGCTATTCATATCCCCTACCAGACTAACGCTACTGGCATTGGGGGCATACACCGCAAAACGGGTGGCATTGAGTTTTTTACCTGCAAAATCCAGTGTAACCAGTTGCGCCCCTAATTGCCGGTATAAATTCTCTGGATGTGTTTGCACAAAGTGCACAGCGTAAAAAGCTTCTGCGGTAAATTGATAAGGATCGTACAAGGTATACTGATGCCTGCCCTGCGATACCTGGAGATAATAGGCGGATGCTTTACGCTTTTTTGCCAGTACTAACTGAAAGAGCCCCTCGCTATCGGCTACAGCTTGCATTAACCCTAAGCTTTTTTTGGTTTTTGCATCAAAGGCCTCTACGGCATTGGCATGCGGCAAATAGCAGCGCAGTAATAAACCTTGCGGCTTGTCGTCCTGGATATTGGCTTGCCAGCCCAATACATTAAAGGGGTTGGCGCAACGGGCCTCAGCTAAAAACGTAAAATGCATTACCTTGTCCTTCTATTTTTAAAATTCTGGTGGCTTTAGCCAGCGGTTCTTAGCTGGGTTAAGCTTTGTAATAAGGTTGTTATAGCCTCATTACAGGTCCATTGCTCTAATTCTGTACTTAGCTTACGCCGCCAGTTTGGATACTCATTACTGGTGCCTGGCACGTTAACCGGTTGCGTCATTTCTAACCAGTCTTCAATTTGTAGGCAAAGTAACTGTTGCGATCCAGCGGCTAAATGCTGCTGCATCGCATAATTTAAGGTTCGGTCCATTGCTAACTGGTCAACACTACGCGGATAATCTTGGGGCAAACGATTATGGCCATGTAGCGAGTCTAAAATACGCTGTTTATTGGCATGCCGCTGTTGATACAACTGTTGTAACACTGCTTCATCCTGATATAAACCTAATTGTTGGCCAAGTTTTAAATCTTCGCAGTGCCAAAAGCCGATAAGGGTTGGCAAGTCATGGGTACTTAGAGTTGCCATGGCTTGCTCGGGGTAATGGGCTGGCGAAATATAGCCGCCATCTGGCGCGGTTTCAAAAAAGAATACCCGGTAAGAATAAATTGCAAACTGCTGCAGTAATTCGCGGATCCCCTCTGGCACTGTGCCCAGATCTTCGCCAATAATCACCGCTTGCTGGCGCTGGCTCTCTAACGCCAAAATGCCCAGTAAATCCATAATGGGGTAATACACATAGGCACCACCACCTGCATTTGCCGCGCTTTTTGGTACCCACCACAAACGCAATAACGCCATAACATGATCAATACGCAGCGCCCCGGCGTGCTGCATATTGCTGCGAAACAATTCAATTAATGGCTGATAGGCTTGCTGATACAGCTGATAAGGCTTCATCGGTGGCAGGCCCCAGTTTTGGCCAGCTGGCCCAAGTGGATCGGGTGGCGCGCCAACACTGGCATCGCGGCAATACAGTTCAGGATTAGCCCAAATCTCTGTAGAGGCTTCGCTGACGCCCACCGCTAAATCGCGATATAAACCCAGCAACATGCCGCTATCTTTCGCCAGTTGCTGTGCCTCGGCTAATTGTTGCTGTGCTAAAAACTGCAAATAACAATAAAAGTCCAGCTCGCTGCTATTTTCTGCGGCAAACTGCTGCACCGCCTCGCTATCAATATCCCTATATTGCTCTGGCCAATTTGGCCAGCCCCAGTGCTGACTATCTTGCTGATATAAAAAACTGTGTAGCGCATCATAGAGCGCTAATTGCTGTAAACTTTCGCCACCTTGTTGTTTAAAGCTGCCAAAATCTTGTTGCTGTTGAGCACCAGCATTTTGCACAAACCATTGATAAAGCTGTTTAAGCACCGGCAGTTTTAAGCCCATTACTGCCGGATAATCAACCCAGTCAGCCGCACGTTGTGTTTGCAACCGCTGGGTAAAGTTTGCATCATTCACCTGCTGCTGTACTTCTTTGCACTGCAAATAGCCAGGTACTGCCGTCACGTCCAGATAAATAATGTTTAACCAGCGGCGGGATGACGGGCTATAGGGGCTGGCGCTGTCTGGCATAGCCGGATAAAGCGCATGAATAGGATTTAAACCAATAAAGTCGGCACCTTGCTTAGCTAAATAGCTAATCAGCATTTTTAAATCGGTAAAATCGCCAATGCCCCAGTTACGGGCAGAACGCAACGCATAAAGTTGAATAGCACTGCCCCACTGTTTTTGCTGCTTAAATGCCGTCGGTTGAAAACACTGGCCAGGGGTAATAATGAGCTGTTGTGTTACGCTAAGCTCGGTATCGGCCAGGGTAAAGGTTAATTGATGATAACCGGCGGGTAATGCCATTTCGAACTGATGCTGATACTGATGATACTCCTCGCCATCTAAAACAGTGACCTGGGTTAATTCACCCTCTACTGGCACTAGCTGCCAGTGCTGCTCTGTTGCCAGTGCGGTGCTTTGATCCCCACCCTGCTCTGTGTTCAGGCTTAAGGTAAAGCTCATGTTCGCCAGCGCTAATGGTACCTGAATATCTAATTGCCAGCTGTCAGCCTGCTCCTGCACCGAGACCGGCGCAATCAGTTGTTGCCAAAAATCTAATTGCCGCTCCAGTAATTCCTGGCGGGTAGCCGCCTCATCGTGCACCGGATAGCCCATAGCCGATAACAAAGCCAGTTGGTTAGCCTCGGTAACTTCTGTAGCATTACCCCAGGCATCATTAAACTGGGTTTCAATGCCATTAAAGGCGATAAGTTCCGAAAGTAGCGCGGCATCCATTGGAGTTCCTTAACAAAATAAGCTTATTATAGGGTCTATTCTAAGCGGCTGTTCGACCGATGTCATGGCTAATTTATGTCATAAAATTACAAAAATACCAACAAAACCGCTTTGAAGCTTGAAAATTATTCCGAATAATGTAATTTTACTACATACTTAATACCAGATATTCTTAGTGAATAAACTGATGAATACGTTTTCAAACAGTCTAGCACTTTAACAGCGGGGTTCTTATGTCTATTCGTGTTGCTATTAACGGTTTCGGCCGTATCGGTCGTAATGTTCTGCGCGCGCTCTATGAGAGCAGCAAAAACTACGACATTAAAGTGGTTGCCATTAATGATTTAGGTGATGCCTCAATCAACGCGCATTTGTTAAAGTATGATACAGCGCACGGCATTTTCTCGGCGAATGTAAGCAATGATGACAAAGCCATCTATGTAAACAATGACGAAATTCGCACTCTTAGCGTACGCAACCCGGCTGAATTACCCTGGGCGGAGTTAAAGATAGATGTGGTGTTGGAGTGTACTGGCTTATTTACCGATCGCAAAACGGCTGGCGCGCATTTAACTGCCGGCGCCAAAAAAGTGATTATCTCTGCGCCAGGTAAAGATGTTGATGCCACCGTAGTTTATGGTGTTAACCATAGTATTCTTACGCCAGAGATGAATATTATTTCTAACGCCTCTTGCACGACGAACTGTTTAGCGCCTATTGCTAAACCCTTATACGAAGCCTTAGGCATTGAATCAGGTTTAATGACCACTATTCACGCCTATACCAATGATCAACGTTTAAGCGATGTTTATCACACGGATTTACGTCGTGCTCGCGCGGCGGCGATGTCGATGATCCCAACCAAAACCGGTGCTGCAGCTGCCGTTGGTTTAGTGGTACCTGAGCTAAAAGGTAAATTTGATGGTTTAGCCGTACGGGTCCCTACGTTAAACGTATCGCTGGTTGATTTAACTTTTGTCGCTGGCCGTGAGACAACCGCTGAGGAAGTAAACGATATTATTCGTAAAGCCGCAGCGCAAAGCCCGATGAACCAGGTATTAGCTGTGAACGATCTGCCGCTAGTGTCGATAGACTTTAACCATAACCCGATGTCGTCTATTTTTGACGCCACTGAAACCCGCGTCTTGGGCCGTTTGGTAAAAGTGATGAGCTGGTACGATAATGAATGGGGCTTTAGTAACCGTATGCTCGACAACACCGTTGAGCTGATGAAGTTCTAATAGCACCCTAAACTAAGTGTGCTTAGTAGCAAACACCGCTTAGTCAGTATTTTAACAGCCAGCTCTCGCTGGCTGTGTTCGTTTTAGGTCGTTTTGCAAAAAATAACAGGAACTTGCCATGTCAAACGTTACTGCAATAACAGGCTTTGCCCACTTGCATGATTTACCCTGCTACCTGTTGTCATTTGGTGAGGCCAAAGTCGTGGTATCAAGCTACGGCGCTCAGGTGCTTTCCTATCAACCTAAACCTGACCAGGAACTGCTATGGTTATCACCACTAGCGGTGTGGCAGCAGCAACAACCCATTCGCGGTGGTGTACCGGTATGCTGGCCCTGGTTTGGCTCTGCCGATAGCAAGCTAAACCCACAACAACAGAGCTTGCCAAATCACGGCTTAGTGCGCACCCGCCACTGGACATTACAGCAAAGCAGAGTAACCGCAGATTACAGTGAACTGTGTTTAAGCGTTCAAGTAAAAGAGTTTCCCTATCAGGCAAAGAGTACGCCAACCAATAAAGCGGAGCCGACAAAAACCACCGAACTTCTTTTAAGCCTTCGCTTAACAGCAACTAGCCTGAGCATTAACTTAAGCTGTGAGCAATCGCTACTGCAACAAGCCGCCCTACATAGCTATTTTAAAGTCGACAATCTGGCACAAACCCAGGTAAACGGTATTGGCGAGCACTATCGTGATAAGGTATTGCAAAACCGCTTGGTTACCGCTGATCCAGACCTTCGCTTTAACAAAGAAATTGACCGCATTTACAGCCATGCAGCCGCAGAACTTGCCCTAAACAGTGCCTTACACCAAGTTGCCATTACACAGCAGGGGTTTGACAGCACTGTCGTATGGAACCCGGGCGAGGCGCGCAGTGCCACCATTGCCGATTTGGCCAAGGACAGTTATCAGCAGTTTGTTTGTGTTGAAAGCGCCCGCCTAGACTTAAGCAGCGAAGCGCCACTTTGCCTAACACAGTTTATCTCGTTACAGCAAAGCTAGCGCACGCGCCACGGTTTACCTAAACAGGTTTAACGCCAACTTGAGCTAAATTGCACGCTTTGCATTTCGCGGCGGCCATCAGCATAGTCTAACCAAAGATCCAGTTGCCATTGCATATCCGGATCCGAGCAGGCGCCTAAAAAAAACTCAGCAGTCCAAATTGCCGTTTCGCGCTCAGCTGTCACCTCAGCCTGACGCCACTGTAAAGGAATACGCCCCATATACATAGATACACCGCGCAGCTCACCATGCACCTTTACCAGTGCTGAGCGGGTTTCTATTGTCATGGTCAGCGGCGTTTCTACCGGGATCTGTGCCGGGCTTACCAACAAATGTAAGGTGGGTGTTTGCAGCAAAGTGGCTTGGCTGCTATCTTTTAACGGCGGCTGACAGCTAGCTAAGGTTAATAGCAGTAAGGATAAAAAGATTACTCGCACGCCCGGCTTACTATAAAAACACATCTAACAGCCATCATAATAATAGGAACTAAACTGCGAGTTTATCCTGAAACAACCCAAATAGACCAGCGCACTTATCAATTGTCTACAAATTAAGCATCGACTTTGTTCTACATCATAAAATGGGCGGCTTCGCCTATCTTTTATGGGGTAAAACTCGTATCATTCGGGCCAAATATAGTAGGCGCCATCAGGCACTAAGCTAGTTTTGCCGATAACGCGTACTTATAACAAGAAGGGCCACCAAGTTAGGTGGATTTTTAGTAACCAGCAAAAACTGCAGCGGAACTCAACATGAGCCAGACCAAACCGTTAAATGTTGAATACAACTATAGCGTTGTCCGCCTCTTTGCCATCACTACCGTATTATGGGGTATTGTTGGTATGGTGGTGGGTGTGTTAATTGCAGCCCAGTTATACTGGCCAGCGCTTAACTTTGATACTCCTTGGCTGACCTACAGCCGTCTCCGTCCTTTACATACCAACGCCGTTATTTTCGCCTTTGGTACCAGCGCTCTGTTCGCTACCTGTTATTACGTAGTGCAACGTACCTGTCAGGTACGGCTCTTTGCAGAAAAGCTGGCCATGTTTACCTTCTGGGGCTGGCAAGCTGTTATTGTTGCCGCCGCTATTACCTTACCTATGGGTTTAAGCCAGAGCAAAGAATACGCGGAGCTGGAGTGGCCCATTGATATTTTAATCACTGTGGTCTGGGTAAGTTTTGCTATTGTGTTCTTCGGTACCTTGGCTAAGCGTAAGACGAGTCATATCTATGTTGCTAACTGGTTCTATGGTGGTTTTATTATCACGGTAGCCGCGCTGCACATTGTAAACAGCATGGTGATTCCACTGCATTTAGGTAAGTCGTATTCTATTTATGCTGGTGCAGTAGATGCGATGGTGCAATGGTGGTACGGTCACAATGCGGTAGGTTTCCTGTTAACTGCAGGCTTCCTGGGCATGATGTACTACTTCGTTCCTAAACAATCTGGTCGTCCGGTTTACTCATACCGTTTATCTATCGTGCACTTTTGGGCACTGATTGCGTTATACATTTGGGCCGGCCCGCACCACTTACACTACACTGCCCTGCCTGACTGGACTCAGTCTTTAGGTATGGTGATGTCGGTTATTCTGTTCGTACCAAGCTGGGGCGGTATGATTAACGGTATTATGACGCTGTCTGGTGCCTGGCATAAGCTGAAAACCGATCCTATCTTACGCTTCTTAATTGTTTCGCTGTCGTTCTATGGCATGTCGACCTTCGAAGGGCCAATGATGGCTATCAAGTCAGTTAATGCCTTATCACACTACACTGACTGGACCGTAGGCCACGTGCACTCAGGTGCTTTAGGTTGGGTAGCCATGATTTCTATCGGTGCTATGTACCACCTGATCCCGGCGGTTTACAACAAAAACGGCATGTATAGCTTAAAACTGATCAACACCCACTTCTGGTTACACACTATTGGTGTCGTGCTGTATATCGTGGCCATGTGGATCAGCGGTATTATGCAGGGCATGATGTGGCGCGCAGTAAATACTGATGGCACCTTAACTTATAGCTTTGTACAAAGCTTAGAAGCCTCAATGCCATTCTACCTGATGCGCTTTATTGGTGGTGTATTCGTGGTAGCCGGTATGTTGATTATGGCCTACAACGTTTATAAAACTGTTAGTAGTAAGCACCCTGCGGCTGAGCCCGTAGCGGCAGCAGCGTAAGGAGACTGAAGATGCAAAAGAATCATCATGAAAAAGTCGAAAAAAGCGTTGGCTTACTGGGTATTCTGACGATTGTTGCAATCAGTTTTGGTACCTTAGTACAAATTACACCACTGATGTTTATGGATGAGACCACTCAACCTATCGATGGCCTGAAGCCTTATACGGCGCTGCAAATGGAAGGTCGTGACATCTTTATCCGTGAAGGTTGTACTAACTGCCACAGTCAGATGATCCGCCCTTTCCGTGCTGAGGTGGAGCGTTACGGCCACTACTCTGTCGCCGGTGAAAGTGTTTGGGAGCATCCATTCCTGTGGGGTTCTAAACGTACTGGCCCAGATTTAGCTCGTGTAGGTGAGCGTTACAGTGACGATTGGCACCATGCGCATTTAATGGACCCTCGGTCAGTAGTACCACAATCCAATATGCCAGCTTATCCATGGCTAGATAAGAATGTGCTGGACGGTAAATATACCGCCAGAAAGCTGGAAATATTCCGTGGCTTTGGTGTGCCTTATACCGACGAAGATATCGCCGGTGCTGCTGATGCAGTAAAAGGCAAAACTGAAATGGAAGCCCTGATTGCGTACCTGCAATCACTGGGCACAGCATTGAAGTAATGGCTATGGAATTTGCAACAGTTCACAGCATTTTGACGTTGATCCTGTTCGTATCCTTTGTTGCGTTCGTAATTTGGGCTTACAGCAAAAAACGTAAGCCTGATTTCGACGAAGCAGCCAACTTGGTATTTGACGACGAACCGGAATCAAAAAAACAACATTCTAAGCGGGAGTCAGAGCATGAGTAGCTTCTGGAATCTTTGGATTTGGGTACTAACCATACCGGTATTAGTTCTGTGTGTGGTCTTGTTACTGTGGAACCTGAAAAACTACGTGGGTGTACCTGAAGATGAGACCACGGATCACGAAGTTGATGGCTTAAAAGAACTGAATAATCCACTACCCAAATGGTGGACCTACATGTTCTTCGCCACGCTGATTTGGTCGGTATTTTATCTGGCAGCCTACCCAGGGCTGGGTAACTATAAAGGCTTTTTAGGCTGGACCAGCTCTAACCAGGGAATTAAATCACTGGAAGAATCGCGTCAAGCGGTAGAGCTAGCCCGTGCTGAAGGTCGTCATGTCGCACTGGATGTAGAAAATGCCAGAGCTGATGAGATTTACGGCCCGGTATTCCAGCAGTTTGCTAAGCGTGATGTGCTGGATCTAGCGTACGATACAGAAGCTCTGAAAATCGGTCAGCGCTTGTTCTTACAAAACTGCTCCTTGTGTCATGGTTCAGATGCCCGCGGTCAACGTGGCTTCCCGAACCTGACTGACAATGACTGGCTGTACGGTGGCACGCCTGAGAAGATTAAAGAAACCTTACTGTATGGCCGTAAAGCTGCGATGCCAGGTTGGGAAGCCGCTCTGGGCGACCAAGGTATCAAAGAAATGACAGCTTACGTTTTACAATTATCTGGCCGTGCCGTTAATGAGCAAGATGCCGCTGCCGGTCAAGCTAAGTTTGGTATGTGTGCCGCCTGTCACGGTGTAGATGGTCGCGGTAGCGTGGCCCATAATCTGCCCTTTGGTGCGCCTAACCTGACTAACAATATCTGGTTATACGGTGGCTCTTCTGCGGCAATTGAAGAAACATTGCGTCATGGTCGCTATGGTGTGATGCCAGCCTTTAAAGATACCCTGGGTGAAGACAAAGTTCATTTGTTAACTGCCTATGTTTATCGGTTAGCCAATCCGGAAGATCTTCGCTAACACCTGTGCTAACAAGCCTGTTAGCAATCTGGTAGAATCTAAGCCCCGTAAAGGGGCTTAGTTATATAAAGAGGTAACCTATGCAGCTAGATACGAAACCCTGGTATAAGTATGTTTGGCCCTGGGTGCTTATTGCCATCCCGGTAGCCACTGCGTTAAAAGCAGTTCATAGCGTGATCATTATGCAGCAACACAAACCTGAGATGGTCATCGATGATTACTATCAGGCAGGTAAAAGCATTAATTTGCAGTTAGCAAAATACCGCGAAGCCGCTTTACGCAATCTGGACGCCAGTATTTTAGTCGCTGGTAACAGAGCAGTGATCCGTTTTACCGAAAATGCCGTGCTGGGAGAGAGCATTCATTTAGATTTTTATCACCCTACCCTAGGCGAGCACGACTTTGCCGTTGATGCCGAGCGCAGTGGCGAATTACTTTATGTTGCTACCCTTCCCCTCACCCCAAATGGCCGTTGGCGCCTGACAGTGTCAGACGACACTCAGGAGTGGCGCTTGCGCGCTAATTTAACCTTGCCAGCTGAGCAAGAAATTAAACTGGGTTACTAATAAGGATCCGGCCTTGAGTGCAGTAAAGTGCTTCCATTGCCATGAGCCGGTGCTTACCGGTGACCGTTTCACCCTACAACTCGACAATCAGCAACAGCCTTTTTGCTGTGCTGGTTGTCAGGCTGTCGCCGAGACTATTTTTAGTAATGGCTTGCAAGATTATTATAAATTCCGCACCGAATCAGCGGCTAAAGTGGCCGCCATGCCAGAACAATTGTTGGCAGAGCTCGCCAGCTTTGACAACGCCGAGGTGCTGGCAGACATTAGCCGCCAGCACGACAATTTAACTGAAATCGAGCTATCCATTAGCGGGATGAGCTGTGCAGCTTGCGCCTGGCTAATTGAAAAACAGTTAAAGCAGCAACCGGCTATCGCCAGTGCGGCCATTAACGCCTCTACCCAGCGCGCTCTGCTGCGCTTTGATAGTAATCTGTTACCGCTTAGTCAGATTTTAAAAACCATTGCGGCGTTAGGCTATCAGGCCAGCCCCTTTGTCGCCGATCAGGAAGAGCAGGTTTTTAAAAATGAATTAAATCGCTACCTAAAGCGCTTAGCCGTATCGGGCATTCTCACCATGCAGGTGATGATGCTGGCGTTTGCACTCTATTTTGGTGAATACACCGGTATTGAAGCCTCACACGAGGGCTACCTGCGTTGGATCAGCATGTTACTAACGATACCCGTGGTGCTGTATGCCGCTAAACCCTTTGTGCTCAGTGCCTGGCGCAGCACCAAAGCGCGGCAGATGAATATGGATGTACCGGTTACGCTGGCGCTTTATTACACCTTTTTTGCCTCAAGCTATGCCACGATTTTTCATACCGGAGAAGTGTATTTTGAGTCGGTTTGTATGTTTACCTTTTTACTGCAGTTGGGTAAATTTTTTGAGTTCCGGGCCAGAGCACAAGCCAGAGAGGCCACCAGTAACCTGCTGAAAATTATGCCGGTAACGGCAACACAGATAACTGAACACGGACCTGAACCTACCTCTGCCAGACGCCTGCAAGCCGGAGATATTATTTTAGTCAAAGCCGGCGAAACCCTGGCAGCCGATGGCACTGTGCTGGAAGGAAATAGCTCGGTAGACGAATCTATGCTAACCGGCGAATACCGGCCTATCAGTAAAACCACGGGTGATGCGGTGCTGGCGGGCAGTATTAACCATGATGGCTTACTAAAGGTGCAGGTAACCAGCGTATTGGCGCATTCCCGCCTTGGCCAGATTATTCAGTTGCAGCAGCAAACCCTCAGCCAAAAGCCCCGGCTGGTAGAAAAAACCGACCAGCTAGCCAAATACTTTGTGGAGCGCTTATTAGTAATAGCCGTACTGACCTTTTTGTTATGGTATTTCTGGTGGAATCCCGATCGGGCATTTTGGGTTACGCTATCGGTGTTGGTTGCTACCTGCCCTTGCGCGCTCAGTTTGGCTACCCCTACCGCTATTACCTGTGCCCTGGCCCGCTTAAACCGGCAGGGGGTTCTGATAAAAAATGCGCAGGCCCTAGAAACCTTGCCCGACATCAGTCACATAGTGCTGGATAAAACCGGTACCCTGACCGAGGGCAAATTTAGTATCAGCCGGCTCAGCAGCTTTACTACGCAGTTTAGTGAGGCAGAGATACTTAACCTCATCGCAAACCTGGAACGTTATTCAGAGCACCCTATTGCCCGCGCTTTTGCACCACACTTTAGCCAGCAACTTGAGCTAACAGCGGTTGAAGTGACTATCGGTGCTGGCATAATGGGGTACTGGCAAGGGCAGCTATTGCGGGTTGGCAGTGCCGCTTTTTGCCAGGTCGCTACCAAGACTGATGCCATGGTGTATATCAGCTTGAATGGTGAAGCGCTGGCTGCAGTGCATTTAGAAGACAAACTGCGCGCTGAAGTACCGGCCCTGATCAGTCAGTTGCAGCAGCAAGGATACCAGCTGGGGATGCTTACTGGCGATAGCTCAGCCCAAGCCGAGCAACTAAGTAGCGAGCTTAATCTTAACTTTATGGTGAAAGGCTGTAGCCCAGAACAAAAAGTTGCAGAGATCCAACAGTTAATTGCTAAAGGTGCTAAGGTGCTGATGCTGGGAGACGGGATTAACGACAGCCCCAGCTTTAATGCGGCCCATATCTCGGTTGCAGTGCATTCGGGTACTGATTTGTCAAAAAACCAAGCCGATGTGGTGCTGTTACAACCCGATCTGCGCTTGGTGCAAAAATTGCTGGTTGGTGGCGCCACAACCGCCAAAATCATTAAACAAAACCTTGGTTGGTCCGTAGGGTACAATCTGGTTATTATCCCGTTGGCAGTGGCCGGCTTTGTTTCACCTTATATCGCGGTAATAGGTATGTCATTCAGCTCTTTGCTGGTGGTGTCCAACTCGCTAAGGTTACTAAAAAAATGAGTATCATTTATGTACTAATACCTATCGCTATTTTATTTGTGGCCATTGGTATTTGGATCTTTTTCTGGGCGGTTCGTTCTAAGCAATTTGAAGATTTAGAAAAAGAAGGCTTTAGTATTTTGTTTGATGAAGACAACAAAGCTAAAGCAGACGAGCAAAAAAAGCCTGATGATCGCTGATTATCCCGCGGCGCTGCTTATCGGTTTATTGGGCAGCAGCCACTGCTTAGTAATGTGCGGCGGCATTGTTGCCGCGCTGCAGTTTTCTATGCCCACTCAAAGCCGCTGGCAGAAATTACGGCTGCAGCTGTTACTTAGCCTCGGCCGTCTTAGCACCTATGCACTCTTTGGTGGCGTGGTAGGGTATTTTGGTGCTACCGCAATGGGATTGGCCGGCGCCTCTTTAGTTTGGTTAAGATTAGTCGCTGGTTTACTGCTTGTTGCCATGGCGCTCTATATCGCTCGCTTGTGGTTTGGCCTAACGCTGCTTGAGCGGCTGGGGCAAGGGCTCTGGTCTAAGGTTCAGCCCTATACTAAACGGTTACTGCCGCTAGATAGCGGCCTAAAAGCCTACAGTTATGGCTTATTATGGGGCTTTTTGCCCTGTGGTCTGGTTTACTCTACCCTAAGTTGGAGCCTGGCTAGTGGCAGCGCCTCTGCCGGCGCCTTGTTAATGTTAATGTTTGGTCTGGGTACCCTACCTGCTTTACTGGCGTTCGGCGCTGCGGCTAACGCCCTTACCCAACTCAAAAATCAATTGTGGGTTCGTTATACTGCAGCATCACTACTGGCTATTTACGGTATTTATACGATATGGCTTGCTTTGCAGAGGCTAGTTTTTTAAGCTAGTAAGCGATTTTAGGGATAATAGGATCTCCGCATGCAACGTTCCGCGATAAATTGTCAGGACTGTGGTTTTAGCCAGCTATGTCTGCCATTTTCACTTAGTGATCAGGAAATGAGTAAGCTGGATGATATTATTCAGCGTAAGCGCCCCTTGCATAAAGGCGATATTTTATTTGAAAGCGGTACGCCGTTAAAATCCTTGTATGCGATTCGCACCGGCTCTTTTAAAACCTTTACCTTAACCGAACAAGGTGAGCAACAAATTACCGGTTTTCACTTACCCGGCGATGTGATTGGCTTTGACGCCATTAATACCGAGCAGCATGCCAGCTATGCGGAAGCCCTGGAAACCGGCATGATTTGTGAGATCCCTTATAACAACCTGGAAACGCTGCTTGGGCAATTACCCAAACTGCGCCAGCAAATGATGCGTTTGATGAGTCAGGACATCCAGGCCGATCAACAAATGTTATTACTACTGAACCGGAAAACCGCAGAGCAGAAACTTGCTACGTTTTTAAGCCACTTAGCGTCACGTTATGCTAACAGGGGATTCTCGGCTAAAGCGTTTCGACTGAGTATGACACGCAGTGATATCGGTAATTATTTGGGCTTAACGGTAGAAACTATCAGTCGTTTGCTGAGCAAACTGCATAAAGACCAAGTAATTGATGTAGATGGCAAGCTGATTACTATTATAGACGCAGCCGCTTTAAGTAACCTGGCGGGTCAATGTTAAAACACACTTTTTATTGATTTACCACAATCGACAGTTTCCTATATCAGGCTATCTTGACTACACTAAATTTATATAGCCCGGCAACCTGATAAGGGAAACAAAATGTCATTATACAATAATGTATTAGTCGTACTTGATCCCACTTCTGATCATCAAAAAGCCTTAGATCGCGCGCTCGAACTAGCGCGTCGGCAAGGCTGCAAACTTACCGCTTTTCTCTCCGTCTATGAATTTTCTTATGAGATGACCACCATGCTCTCTGGCGACGAGCGCGAGTCAATGAAGCAGGCTGTGATTAAAGACCGGGAATTGTGGATAAACGACTTTCTGCAAGCGCCACGCGAGCAAGGTCTGCAACTTGATATTAAAGTGGTTTGGCATAACCGGCCTTTTGAAGCGGTGGTAAAAGCCGTACTGGAAGAGCATTACGATTTAGTGATTAAGGGCACACATGATCATGATGTATTAAAATCCATGATCTTTACCCCAACCGACTGGCACATCTTGCGCAAATGTCCCTGCCCGGTGTTATTGGTGAAAGAGCATGACTGGCCTGAACAAGGCAATATTATCGCTGCTGTCAATGCAGGCAGTGAGCAAGAGCATCACCTGTCGTTAAATCAGCGGGTAATTCATAAAGCGCAGCAAATGGCAAAACTGCTAAACGCCAAGGTACATTTAGTGAATGCTTACCCGGGTACACCAGTAAATATTGCGATTGAAATCCCAGAATTTAATCCGCAGGAATATAACAGTACCATGCAGCGCCATCATAAAGATGCGGTACTCGGTTTAGCCAAAGCGCACGACATTAACGCCGAACAATGTCATGTGCTGGAAGGTATGCCAGAAGATGTTATTCCAAAACTGGCGAAAAGATTAGATGCCGAAATGGTGATTATTGGCACCATTGGACGTACCGGATTATCTGCGGCCATTATCGGCAATACCGCTGAACATGTCATCGACCGGCTGGATTGTGACGTCCTGGCATTAAAACCAGCCAACTTTGTTTGTCCGCTGGAAAAAAGCTAGCTAACAGCCTTTGGTAAAACGGCTGCCTTGGGTATAATGGCGGCCTTTTTTCCATCAGGTAGTTGATAATGTCACACGCAGCTGAAGCAAAAGCGCAATATAATCTAAACAAACTGCACAAAAGACTGCGCAGAGGTGTTGGGCAGGCGATTGCCGACTTTGGCATGATCGAAGATGGCGATAAAATTATGGTCTGTTTATCTGGCGGGAAGGACTCTTATACCCTGCTGGATATTCTGCTTAATTTACAGCAATCTGCACCTATCAACTTTAGCATTATCGCCGTTAATCTCGATCAGAAGCAGCCTGGCTTCCCGGCCGAGGTGCTGCCTAACTATCTTAGCAGTATTGGGGTGGATTTTAAGATTGTTACTGAAAACACCTACTCTATCGTTAAAGATAAAATCCCTGAAGGCAAAACCACCTGCTCGCTCTGCTCACGCCTACGCCGCGGTATTTTATATCGCACAGCTAAAGAGCTAGGTGCCACTAAAATTGCCCTGGGGCATCACCGCGACGATATGTTAGAAACGCTGTTTTTAAATATGTTTTATGGCGGCAAAATGAAGTCGATGCCACCGAAGCTAATCAGCGACAATGGCGAGCATATCGTGATCCGGCCCTTGGCTTACTGCAAGGAAAAAGATATTGAGAAATACTCCGTCGCTAAAGGCTTTCCGATTATTCCTTGTAACCTGTGTGGCTCGCAAGACGGCTTGCAACGTCAGGTAGTAAAAGAGATGCTACAAGACTGGGATAAACGTTTTCCTGGCCGGATTGAAACCATGTTTCAGGCGATGCAAAATGTGGTGCCGTCGCACCTGGCAGATAAAAACCTGTTTGATTTCGCCGGTATCAGCAAAGAAAATGCCCTTAACCTGGAAGGCGATACCGCCTTTGATAAAGCGGCAGTGCCAAGTGTACCCGTTGGGCTGGAGATAGATGAAGACGACGCACTGGTAACGCAGGCCGTCGAGTTAGCCTGATTTTAGCAGCCTGCTCAGGCCGCAGCCTGAGCAGCAGTCGTTTAGATTAACCGTCTTCTAATAAGCGGCGGTTAAAACGAATCATTGCCGTAATTTCCGCAATATATTCGGTCCCCCGCTCCGAGTAAGCCATTAAACCATTCGCCAGATATTCTGCCTGTAACGGCCGGTTTTCTGCCCGTAGCTCGGCGCGAATTTGCCGCAGTGACTCATAGGTGTGAAAAGTATTTAAATTGTAGAAATAACTGCGAATAGCCAGGGCTGGGCTCTCAAAACGCGCCACTTCATGAAACTGATCTTCAGCCCGATTTAATGGCACCATGCCACAGCCTTCGCGAAAGCACCACTGCCCGAAAAAGTTATAGCCTTCAACTGCAAAACGGCTGGTGCCCCAGGCGGACTCATTCGCCGCCTGCATTAATACCAGGCTTTCGGGAATAACATCGACCCGCAACAGTAGCTCCTGTAACGACGCCAGATCCGTTTCAGCCACATCTAAGCGGAACTCCTCGTACAGGCTATAAAGAAAAGCGTACTCTTCGATGCTAAGACGCATCTTTTTTTGCTTTTTTTCCGCGATGTCTAATAATTGCTCACGCAACAGCTGTAACCGCTGATTTTCCTGACGGACATAAGGCCGTAAATAAGAGAAAAATGCCTGCTTCTTTGCATTTACATCGGCAATGGCGTTAAAGTCTGGTAAAGGCTTTTTCGCGATATCGGCACGTGGGTAGGCCAACCGCTGTAGCAGTTTCTTCTGATCAACATCCGATAACGCCGATAAGCGGCTTGGGATCTGCCAATCTTCCAGTGACTCTGGTTCTTTTAGCGGTTCTAATTGACTAAAAGGCTGTAGCATGGCGAAAAGCACCAGCAACCAACCTGCTACCAGTAATAACTTACGAATAAAGAGCATCAACCACCTTTTTTGTGAAACTTGACATTAAAAAAGTACTAAATCGACTATATTTTAGCCGGCTATTCTACCGGTTTTAGAGCAAAGATTCGACCAAAAGTTTTAAAGCCAGTTTTTTTCAGCTTTTCGCGCTGAAATCATTGCAAATTTTTGCTGGCTGATAAAGACTACAAGCTGCTTTTGGCAGTCTGGATGGATAAGGTTAGCAGGCAACGATATGAAACCAATAGAGCGTTCCACAAAATTAGATGGTGTATGTTATGACATTCGCGGGCCAGTGGCGCGGGAAGCACGCAGAATGGAAGAAGAAGGCCATCGCATTCTTAAACTCAATATTGGTAACCCTGCCCCTTTTGGCTTTGAAGCGCCGGATGAAATTTTAAAGCACGTTATTCATAACCTGCCTACGGCCCAGGGTTATTCTGACTCGCAAGGCATCTATCCAGCCAGAGTAGCAGTGGCGCAATATTATCAACAGCGCGGCATCCTCGGTGCCGATGCCGACGATGTGTATATTGGTAACGGCGTCTCTGAACTGATACTAATGTCATTACAGGCACTGTTAAATAATGGCGATGAAGTATTGGTTCCGATGCCTGATTACCCACTTTGGACGGCGGCAGTGAATTTAGCGGGTGGCAAGGCGGTGCATTATCTGTGTGACGAGCTGCAAGACTGGCTGCCGTCATTAGAGGATATTAAAGCCAAGATCAGTAAGAAAACCCGCGCGATAGTGCTGATAAACCCCAATAATCCAACCGGCGCCGTTTACGATAAGGCTTTTTTATTAGAGCTTTTGAAAATTGCCCGTAACCACAAGCTAGTGGTACTGAGTGACGAAATTTACGACAAGGTACTGTACGATGGCACCGAGCATGTCAGCACAGCTGCCTTGGCAGATGATTTAGTAATGCTGACTTTTGGCGGTTTATCAAAAAATTACCGGATTGCAGGCTTTCGCATTGGTTGGTTATTTATATCCGGCGCTAAGCAGTTAGCAAAACACTATATTGAGGGTTTGAATATTCTGGCCTCAATGCGCCTTTGCGCCAATGTACCCTGCCAACATGCGGTACAAACGGCATTAGGCGGTTATCAAAGCATTAATGAGCTAGTGGTGCCGGGTGGCAGATTGTACGATCAGATGGATTTAGCGCATAAATTGGTCACGCAAATTGACGGCATTAGCTGTATGCGACCGAAAGGTGCCATGTATTTGTTTCCAAAGATTGACTTGAAAAAGTACAAAATTAAAGATGATGAGCTATTTGTACTGGATTTCCTGCGCCAGCATAAGGTGTTATTGGTACATGGCCGCGCTTTTAACTGGCCAGAGCCGGATCATTTCCGCATTGTTACCTTGCCGCATAAAGAACAGTTAACCCAGGCTATTACCAAGCTGGCGCAATTTCTACCCGGCTACAGTCAGTAACTCCCGGCAAAGCCGTTTTCATTAAGCACGAGCAGCCCAAGCTTGGCTGGTCGTGCTAACTACACAACTCCTTGGATAGGTTGAATGACTGCAGAATTTTCTTTTCAAGCCGTATTTGAAGCCTTTACCACCCAGTTAGCTGCGGTGGTGTTTTATGCCTTTAATTTTAATGGCGTTGATATTCCACTCGTGATGATTTGGCTCATTTGCGGTGCGGTTATCTTTACCCTGTATTTGGGGTTTATCAATATTCGCGGCTTTGGCTATGCTATTAAACGGCTGTTTGCTAAACCGGAGGCTGGCAGCAGTGGTGAGATCTCGCCTTATAAAGCCCTAACCACTGCCTTGTCTGGCACTGTTGGTACCGGCAATATTGCCGGCGTAGCGGTAGCCATTAGTTTAGGCGGCCCCGGTGCGACCTTTTGGATGATTATGGCGGGTTTACTTGGCATGTCGACCAAGTTTGTGGAATGTACCCTGGCCGTGAAATACCGCCAGCAACATGCCGATGGCTCCTTCTCTGGTGGGCCTATGTATTATATTAAAGCGGCGTTGGATAAGTATCATCTACCCACACTTGGTACTTTTTTGGCGCTGTTTTTTTCTGTCGCCGTTATTTTTGGATCTGCTGGTTTTGTCCATGTTAACCAAGGCTTTGTGCAGGTGCAAAGCGTTACCGGCTTTGCTAACCCTTGGCTATTTGGCGTGATCTATGCTGCCTTAATTGGTGCCGTCATTATTGGCGGGATTAAAAGTATCGCCAATGTCACCAGTAAGCTGGTGCCGACTATGTGTGCCATTTATTTGCTGGCCGCTTT
Source organism: Alishewanella longhuensis (assembly GCF_014653435.1). Lineage (GTDB taxonomy): Bacteria > Pseudomonadota > Gammaproteobacteria > Enterobacterales > Alteromonadaceae > Alishewanella > Alishewanella longhuensis. The sequence continues at coordinate 186,188 of NZ_BNAO01000005.1, forward strand.
TATTGTTATTGGCCATCATCTTTCTGACGTGCCGGCCGCACTGCTGCTGATTGTGCACAGCGCCTTTGCCCCCGATGCAGCCTATGGTGGCTTTATTGGCGTGCTTATTCAGGGGTTTCGCCGCGCGGCCTATTCCAATGAAGCCGGTATTGGTTCCTCGCCTATTGCCCATGCTGCCGCTAAAACCAAAGATCCGGTATCACAAGGCTTTGTTGGCTTACTCGAACCCTTTATTGATACGGTGGTCATTTGTACCATCACCGCTTTAGTAATTATTCTAACCGGTGCCTATCAGGTGCAGGGCCTGGATGGTGTGCAAATCACCTCAGGCGCCTTTGCCTCAGTTATTGACTGGTTCCCGGTAGTGTTAATGGTTGCTTTGCTGTTATTTGGCTTTTCTACGGTGCTGAGTTGGTCGTATTACGGTTTAACCGGTTGGCGTTATATTGTCGGAACCCGGCCAGCATTGACCACGCTGTATAAAATACTGTTTTGCGGTATGGTCTCAATGGGGGCAGTGCCAAGCATAATGGCGGTGTTTGATTTTATCGATTCGATGATTTTCTTAATGGCGATACCCAATATTCTGGCGCTGTACTTATTACTGCCGGAAGTAAGAGCCGATTTAAAACGCTATTGGGCAGCTCGTAAAGTCTGATAAGCACAACGGTGCTAATAATGGACTCACAAAACTGGACTTGCAAAAATCGCTTGTAGCTGCGCTTATTAGCTACCAGGTTGCAGCTAGTCACAACCTGGTTTGCTAAGTGTTATATCAATGCGGTTAGGCAGCTTGTTCAGCTTTAGGCGATTTTTTAACTGCCGTTAGCGTTACCTGCTCAGGCTCAGGCTCCGCTGCTACTGACTCTTTAGTCGCGGCTTTGGCAGGGGCTTTTTTAGCGCCTAAGGCGACTAACAACTCGTCTTTTTGCTGCGCTAAATACAGTGCCAGGCTCTCGGCCTGTTGCTCTGTGGCTAACAGCGTGCTGTCTTGCAGTAAAACTTGCAAGGCATCTGCCATATCGAGCATTTTGTCATAGGCATCTGCCTCAGCTTTAGAGGTAAACGTCATTTTTTCTACTCCATTGCGCTCTACAACATATCTGGTGATAACAGCCATTTCTTTACCCTCTGCTAGAAAACTGTTTATTTATACAGTATAAAATCGATTACGTCTAGCGCTCGCGCTGACTATCGCATCTTCTGCCTAATTGGTTTAGTATAAATACTTGAAAATAGACAGTTTCAGCGGAGAAATTATGGATGCTATCTGGGCAGAACGTCGTTCAGCCGCACCGGGAGACCGGCCGTTAGATCATCGCACACCATGGCAACGGGATCGGGCCAGGGTTTTACACTCTGCTGCCTTTCGGCGCTTGCAATCGAAAACGCAAATTCTGGGCATAGGCCAAAATGATTTTTACCGCACTCGTTTAACCCACTCCTTAGAAGCCGCACAAATTGGTACGGGGTTGCTCAGCCAATTACGTTTGAAAACCGCAGAACCATTACGCGCCATTCTGCCAGACGACAGCTTAATGGAGGCGCTGTGTTTAGGCCATGATTTGGGCCACCCGCCCTTCGGCCATGGCGGTGAAACAGCTTTAAATTATAAAATGCTGGCCTATGGCGGCTTTGAAGGTAACGGCCAGACTTTAAGGATTGTCGCCAAACTAGAACCCTATACCGAACAACATGGCATGGATCTGACGCGCCGTACCTTACTAGGCTTATTAAAGTATCCGGTACTACAACCCGCACTGATCGCACCTACTAGTGCAGATAATCCGCTGAGTTTAGCGAACTGGAAACCAGCAAAGGCTATTTTTGCTGCAGATAAGGCTATCTTAGACTGGATCCTGGCACCGCTTAACCCGGCTGAGCGGCAGCTATTTCAACAAACAGACGAACTAACACAATCTCCTTGGTTGAAGTCGCGACATAAATCGTTGGACGCTTCAATTATGGAGCTGGCCGACGATATCGCCTATGGTGTACACGATTTAGAAGATGCCATAGTGCTCGGTAATATTAGCGCAGCCCAATGGCATGCTTTTACCGCTGCACCTTTTCAAACATTACCGATACCTCTACAACAGCGCTTAGCGCAATTAGCAGATAAACTCTTTGCCAAAGCTCATCATTTACGTAAAGACGCCATTGGCTCGCTGGTCAATCAGTTAATCACCTCTGTGACCTTAGTTGAAAGCTTGCCAGAGTGCCAGACAGCATTAATCCGCTATAACGCTACTTTGGCAGAGCACGAACAATTTATCCTGCAAACCCTAAAACAATTAGTCTATCGCTGCGTGATCCAACAGCCCGCGATCCAGCAATCACGTTTTCGTAGCCAGAATATGCTGCTAAAGCTGTTTGACGCCTTTGCCTCTGACCCAGAGCGGCTATTACCCCTTAATACGCAGCAACGCTGGCAACAAGCTCATAGCCTAGACGCACAGCAACGGGTAATTTGTGATTATATCTCCGGCATGACCGATGATTATGCCGAACGGATGTATTTAACTTTGTTTGGGAACTAAACAGCAACCTTAGCAACAGCCAAAAGGAGTTAGCGTGTCTTCACCTTTACGTGTGCTAGCCGGCAATACTGCACTTGCCCATATTAAACAACATGGCTTAAATGCTGATGATATCAGCGTGATGGTAGGTGCCAGCGGCGGGCCGAAATGGTTTTCCTTATATGGTCTGGATCAGTATTTATTAGGCCAGTTTTTCAAAGAACGGACTAAACCACTGCATTTATTGGGTAGCTCTGCCGGCGCCTGGCGCTTTACCTGCTATGCGCAGCAAGATGGCGTTGCCGCTTCAGCACGCTTTGCCAAAGCCTATTCTGAAGTCACCTATCCAAAAGATGCGGACATCCGCTTGATCACGCAAATCTCACAAGCCATTATTGACGATGTATTGCCCGAGCAAACACATTTGCAGCAAGTACTTAACCACCCCGTGATGAAACTTAATCTGATTGTCGATAGGGCGCGAGGCATCAATAAAAGTAGCAATAAATTGATACAAGGCTCGGGCTTGTTGCTAACGGCTAGTGCAAATTTGCTAAACCGGCGTTTACTACGGCATTTTTACCAGCGAGTGCATTTTCATGTTGCCGGCGAAACGGCGCCTTTCAGTCACCAAACAGAACTGCCGACGGAACGGGTGTTATTAACTGCAGAAAATCTAAAGGCTGCCGTGATTGCCAGTGGCGCCATTCCTATGGTGCTGGAGCCCGTAACAGATATTGCTGGTGCTGGCGCTGGCCGTTATTTTGATGGCGGCATTACTGACTATCATTTTAATCAACCGTTTAGCGATGATGGCTTAGTGCTTTATCCGCATTTTTACCCGGAACTGATCCCCGGTTGGTTTGACAAAGGCTTGCGCTGGCGTCGGGCCAATAAAGCTTATCTGCATAATGTCATTTTATTGTGTCCGTCAGATGATTGGGTAAAAAGTTTACCCCATGGCAAGATCCCAGACCGAAAAGATTTTAAACTCAACGATCATGAACGTATTCGTTATTGGCAAAAGGTATTAGATCGCTCACACGAGCTGGCCGAAGCTTTTGCTACTGGCAACTATCGAATAGAGCCTTTGTAATGTCACTGCATACAAGACTAAGGTTAAGCATACCGCCCCTGCTGCTAAGGGGCGGCAACAGTTAATCGATTACATCGGCTCACGATACTGCTGCAACGCTTCACATAACTGCTGCATTGCATCAATCATCCGTGGTGTTGCCCGGTACACCCAGTCCGGCTCTAGCGTAATAAAAGCCTGCTTACGCACTGCCGGTAAACTGGGATAACGCTGCCAAAACTGCTCTTGTTTAGTTGAGCCGTCTTTACTGGCCCGCACTATCACCTCTGGCTGACGCAGTAATAATTGTTCCAATTGCGGCTGAGGATAGTCATTTTTGGCATCCGCAAAAATATTGTCAGCACCGCAGGCTTGCAGCAACTGAGCAGGCCAGGCCTGATTAGCCACAGTACTTAGCGGGTCGGTAGTCATGGCATAAAACACCTTTACCGGTGTTTGTTGCTGATAGCTGGCCCGTAAAAGACTTAAACGCTGCTGTATTTCTGTGGCCAACAGCGCCCCCTGCTCTGCCTGCCCCAGCCATTGACCTATTTGCAAAAGCTCTGTGGCAATATCGTCGATCAGCAGCGGATCCGAATATTCTACTCTGACCCCAAATTGCTGCAAGCGAGCCAAATCCGCAGGCGGATTACCACTGCGCCAGGCCAGCACCAAATCGGGCTTTAACGCCAAAATGGCTTCGATATTTAATGCCGCAAAGCTATTTACCCTGGGTAATAATTGCGCTGCGGCCGGATAATCACTGTAATCACTTACTGCCACCAACTTATCGCCCGCGCCAACAGCATACACCAGCTCGGTTATATGCGGAGCCAGACTAATTACCCGTTGCGGTGTGCCAAGCTCTGCCTGCGCCTTGTTATTTAGCAAGACTATCGTCAACAACAGCATGCTAACCAGCAACTGCACCAGCCGCTTTGCTGGCTCAGGGCTCGAAATCATTTCTTTATAATACAGCAACATTATCGTCTTACTCTGCTCGTGTGCTTTTACGAATACGCATTACCAATCTAAACCGCGTTGTGCTTTCACACCGTTATCAAAAGCATGCTTAACGGCCGCAATTTCACTTACCGTATCGGCCAGTTCCAATAAACGCCGGTGGCAGGCGCGGCCGGTAATCACCACATGTTGTTTTGCTGGCCGGTTTAGCAATGCCTGCTCAATCCGCTCCAGCGGCAAATAATGGTAACTGAGCATATAAGTCAGCTCGTCCAGCAACACCAGATCGAGAGAGTCATCGGCTAAAAAGCGTTCGGCGTCTTGCCAGACTAATTCGGCCGCGGCAATATCGGCAGCCTTATCTTGCGTATCCCAGGTAAACCCCGTAGCCATTACGGAAAACTCTACCCCGTGCTGCTGCAGTAAATTTCGTTCACCGCATTCCCAGCTACCTTTAATAAACTGCACCACTGCCGCCGTTAAACCATGCCCTACTGCCCGCGCTACCGTGCCGAAGCCTGCGGTTGATTTACCTTTGCCATTACCGGTAATAACCAGCAATAACCCTTTCTCAATGCTGGCCCGCGCCACTGCCGCATCCACCTGCGCTTTTAAACGCTGTTGCCGCGCCTGATGCCGCTGTTGTTTTATTTCTTCCGTTAGCATGTTTACACCCTATGAACCTTGTTGCAGCTGTCGCCGCAAAATAAGTAAAAAGAAGACACTCCCTATCACGGAAGTAATCACCCCTAGTGGAATTTCCTGCATAGCCAGCAGACTACGCGCCAAATTATCAACCCAGATCATAAAGATGGCCCCAAACAGCGCTGATCCTAACAACAAAGGCACCGCCGTTACGCCCATAAAGTAGCGCACCATATGCGGTACCATTAAGCCAACAAAGGCAATACCGCCGCACTGTGCCACAATACAAGCGGTCACCAGCGCAGTGAGCAATAACATAGCCAGCCGTAAGCGCATGACATTAACGCCTAAACTGCGGGCACTCTCGTCCGATAGGAGTAATGCATCTAATTGTCGGCGTAATGCCAGTGCCACCAACAATAACAAGGAAACGGCCGGGGCGATAAGCATTACGCTATGCCAATCGGTACGACTTAAGCTACCCATTAGCCAGAAAATAACGCGGTTCGCGGCAAAGGGTTCAGCAAAATAAAGGATAAAACTGCTAATAGCACTGAGCATAAAAGACACGGCCACTCCAGCCAGTAAGGTGACTTCCATTTTTTGTAAGCGCTGACCAACACAGGCCAAAAATACCAGTGCAACGGCCAGTAACGCGCCCAAAAATGCCGCCAGTGCCAGGCTTATCAGTTGCTCAGGTAAAACAATGCTAACCATAGTAGCGCCTAAACCGGCACCGGCCATTAAGCCAAATAAATAGGGATCGGCCAGCGGATTGCGACTAACATTTTGCAGCACGGCCCCGGCCACAGCCAAGCCCGCGCCGACCAGCAGCGCAGTGACTAAGCGTGGCAGGCGAATTTGCCAGATAATAGTATGGGCTAACATTTCTTCAGTAGCGTTACCGCTTAATACCTGCCAAAGCTCGGCAAAACTGACGCTAACGCTGCCAATTTGCAGGCTAAGCGCCAGGCTAAGCACAAGGAGTAACAATAACAGTAGCAGTTTCAAGCGATGGCATTGTTGTAGCGAAGTCGCAGGGCGGTTCTGGCTCATAATACCCCTCCGCATCCTGCGGATTGCTGGGTATCTTGTGCAGAAAAAAAGGTCACCTGTAGCCAGCCAAAGCGGCTATGGGGCAGTACTTCACAGGGTAAGCCGAACACCTGTTCAAGTAAGTCAGGCTTAAGCACCTCTGCCGGTGCGCCGTAAGCAACCAGCTCTCCCTGATTTAGCAGCATTAACTTGTTACAATAGCGTGCCGCTAAATTCAGATCATGGATACAACAGACCACGGTTTTACCCAAACGTTGTAATAGCTGCAATACCTGATGCTGGTATTGTATATCCAGATGATTGGTCGGTTCGTCTAATAACAAAATACCGGCTTGTTGCACTAAGGCCCGGGCGATAAAGAGCCGCTGCAACTCGCCCCCTGACAGGGTTGCCGTGCTGTCTTGCTGTTTATCAGCCAAACCGACCTGGGTTAGGGCTAATTGCACTTGTTGCCGATCTGTATCGGTATCCGCCTCAAACCAGCGTTTATGCGGCAATAAGCCCATAGCAGCGACTTGAAAGCAGCTTAAGCCGATTGGCGGTGCACTCATTTGTGCTACCGTTGCGACACGTTTAGCTAATTGTTTAGCAGTAGCACGGTAAGTTGGTCGGCCAGCTAGTAATAACGAGCCCGTTGTTGGCAGAGCACTACCATTTAATAATTGCAATAATGAGCTTTTGCCGGCACCGTTAGGGCCTATTATTCCCACAAAGTCATTGGCTTGAATGTCTAAACTAAGATGCTTAAGCGCGTTTTTCGCTATAGACTTAGCCCGGTGCTTTGCCACTGAAGGATAAGAGAATGAAAGTTGTTCTAGCGTATAGATTGCGGCCGACAAAGCAGTATCCTGAGTTAAACAAACAGATAGCACCTGGCCGCCCGGTTTTACGCAGACTGCTGGCCACTACCGTGTATTCCCGCACGGGGGCTGAATATACCTAAACACTGGCAGGTCTCCTGACTTAGCACGATAGCCCATGTTTTGCCTTCCCGTTGCCAGTGGCCTTAAAACATAGCGCGCTCTACAGTTGCGGGTACAGTTCAGGCTTTTAACCTGATTCCCTTTTCAAAGCTCACATTTACGCCGTAATACTCACAGCTAACACTCGCTTACCAATGTTCATTTGCGCGCCTAATTCGCGCATGCTTTATTGTAACAGCAAAAACCTTAATCAGATATCGGATTTACCCGCACACTGCGCTCGTTAAATAGAATGTCTGGGTAATTTCTTGCCTTAGTTTGCAGGGGCGCAGCCAACAATTGCTGTTTTAGCCGTTGATGTCCGCCCTGCACAGAGGGTAAGTAAAAACTGGCCTCGTTTTGCCAGGCGTTTTCAAAACGGTAAACCTGACATTCCGCACCGTGATAAAACTCACCCAGCGCACATAAAATCAGTTCGTCTTGCCCATCCTGATTCAAATCTTGTTGCACTAACAGGCAACTCGCATCAGTTTGCAGGCAGTTCAACATACCTAACTGTTGTGTCAGTAAGGCTTGCCACCAGACGTCGTCGGCTATAGTGACCCAGTCGGCCTGAATAATCTGCTGTTTTAAGCTTGCTAACTCCGTTATCGCCAACGCCGCTTTTTGCTCGTCAGTAGGATATTGCCGGTATCGGCTCGGCTTGGCCAACGCCGCCGCAATTTCAATAGCCAAGGCATCGTCTGGTGCCAGTTGTTCCAGGCGCTGTTGTAACGCTTGATAACCGGGTCGGCCGGTCTGAAAACGTAAATGATACAGATCGTGTTCCGCACGATAATTGTGCTCAGCGGCATCTACCGCAGAAGCCTGTAATCGCGCGATTTGGCTCGTCGCTGTTAAGCGCTGGACATCCAATAAAGGGCTATTCACCGCCACTAATAACAAGATAGCGGCAAAAGCCAGACTGATATTCACTTTGCCCAACAACGGCAACCAGCCCTGAGTCGAACGTAACGCCGCCAGACAATAACCTATTGCGTGTGCCGCTAATACTAACGCTAACAATAAGGCATATAAGCGATCTTGAGTCATACCATACTGATTAAGCCGCAAGTAGATGGCATATAAAGCCAGCAGCGCAAAAATCGGCAGTGAGCACAAGGCCGCATTAATGAGATAACGCAGTAACCGGTTATAGGGCGCAGCCTGCGTGCCCGCTTGCGCTACCGCATTCACAAAGAGCAGCAACATTAACTGTAAACTGATTAAAATCGCCGCAGCATGACGGGTTGCCCATAACGGCTCTAAACCGGTAAAGGGCAAACTTAATACAAAACCCAGCGCAATCAACGCCAGTAACGGTAATAGCCCCTTAAACATGGCGAAGACAATATTACGCAGCACATAGATAGCATGGTACTGAGTGCGCCCCAGTAAGATCCCCAAACCAACCATTAGCCCCGTCAGCAGATAAATTACCGCTTTTTCGCGTAATAACTCCTGCAATAACGTTAACTTAATCAGGGCAAAGAGGCTGGCACCTAAATGCAATACCAGCCAACTTAAGCCAACAAAGACCAGCATCAGCAACAGTGTCAGAGTGTTTTGCCAGGCTAGGCTAAATAGCGATGGATAGCTTAGCTGCCAACGCTGATATAACAGATGGCATTGCAAAAAAGGCAGCAAGATAAACAATAATGCGGCTTGGGTAATGGCAAAAGGTATCAGGACCGCATTGGCCTCTAAACCTGGCATTCCGGTAGCAGTGTAAAGCGCCCAACTGGCAGTATGGGTAAAAAGCAGGAAAACCAGCGCCGTATTTAACCAGAAGCGCCAGGCTAACCAGCTTTGTACCGACAACAACATCACCGTGGGTACAGCAAGCACCAAAACATACCAATATACCTGACCATGTAAGTTGGCAAACCAGCCCCACTGCTGCTCTTTCCCTGTTTGCGCCAGGTAAAGCAGTAGCGCCTGTAATACTGCTATGACGACAATAAACACTTTACTGGGCCTGTCAGGCTGCAATAAGGCCACATCCGTTTTACTGACATCAGTCATCTGTTAACACTCCTGTTCGCTAGGCGTATCAGCATAGTTTTATCCCTAAACAACCTCAATATTCAAGCAATTATATTTTATAACAGCAAAGCTCACTTTAGCTGCTACGCTTTATAAGTAGCTAAAAATGTTAATTTATATCCGGCGTAACTAGGGCGCGTTCTAAAAAAATTAAGAAAAGGAGCAAGATAATGACGATCAAAGTTTTGGCAATAAGCGGCAGTTTACGCGCTAAATCAACAAACAGAGGCATGTTGCGATATGCGCAGGCGAATACACCGGAGGGAATGAAAATTCATTTAGCTGATTTACTGGATGTGCCTTTTTACAATGCGGACTTAGCCGAAAAGCCACCTGCCGTGGTTACCTTACTACAAGAGTTTGCCGAAGCAGACGCACTACTCCTCGGCTGCCCTGAATACAATTATTCATTGGCACCGGCTTTAAAAAACGCGCTAGACTGGGCATCACGCGAGCCAGATAATCATCTGTTGCGGGGCAAGGCCGTAGCTATAATGGGTTCAGCGGGGGGTATGGGTAGCTCAAGAGCGCAATACCATTTGCGCCAGGTCTGTGTTTATCTTGATTTACATCCGTTAAATAAACCCGAGGTATTTGCCAACGCTTTCAGTGGTGCGTTTGATCATGACGGCAATTTAAAAGATGTAAAAATACAGGACAATATTAAGCAGCAGCTTAATGCTCTGGCGCAGTGGTATAACAAACTTAGGGCTTAGGATGTGGCTCGGCGCGCCCAAACACCAGACTGATGTAAATTTTCTCGATTTAGATCCACTAAGCCATCGAAAACCTTACCTTGTCTGCTTATGTTGGAGCGCGCCAGCGTCACGTTTTGTAAACGACAGGGTGCTCTGTACCTTCAGCGTTGATTTGCAGATAGATGGCTTTGCTATTAAACTGTTATAGTAGTTTTATAGGCAGCGTTTTTTGGCATCAATGCTATTGCTGCCCTGTCCTCCCACATCATAGCAAAATGGATTTTAACGCTAATGAAATGGTTTTATTTATTTCTACTCGGTTTCCTACCTTTTAGCAACTTTGCAGCTGATACTGTCGTCTCGGAAAAACTACAATTTCGCCAAGCCCTCAACTCTCCCGCAGCACAATATAGCCAAGCGTTAATTACTGAGGCTTATAGCCGGCTTGGCATTCCAGCTGATTTTATCGACGTACCCTTTGGCCGCAGTTTGATAGAGTCAAACAGAGGGGTGTTAGATGGTGAGGTTGCACGGGTATTGAGAGTAACACAGCAGTTTCCAAACTTGCTTACTGTACCCTACGTCTTATTTGATACCGAAGTTTATCTGTACGTTAATCAGCGGCAATGTGCCAAATGTACACTCGAAAATGTGCAAAGCCTGGCTTTTGTAAGAGGCTCAGTTATTGTCGAAGACTTACTTAAACAACTCCCTGCTTCACGCAAAGTCATTAGCTCTGGCACAATAGAAAGCACTAAAAACTTGTTTTTAAATGAAAAGGTAGATGCCGTTGTTTTTGCAGCTTATCAATTACAGGACAAAGCAAGTTTTGAGATAAGCGAGCACCATATTATGAGCTTACCAGATTATCATCTGCTACATCGTAGTCATCAGGCCTTGCTAACGCCGCTAGCGGCCATATTGTTTCAACTGGAACGTGAAGGTTTTACCGAGCGCTTGCGTTTACATTACGGTGTAGCGGCTCCGCGGCGTCAGCTGCGTGTGGGCGAACAACCTTTTGCAACATACTAAGCAGGCCCAAACTTGCCCTAACGGCAAGGCTAAAAAAAGCCCCACAATGCGTATGCGATGCAGGGCTGGTTTTGGTAAATGCGATTATTTAGTGTATTTATCTAACCACTGAAACACTTCGTTGTACCAGCGCACGCGGTTATCCGGCTTTAAGATCCAATGGTTTTCATCTGGAAAAATCACCAGCCGCGAATCAATACCTTTACGCTGTAAGTTAGTAAAGGCCCCTAAGCCCTGCGCATAAGGCACCCGATAGTCTTTTAAACCGTGAATAACCAGCATTGGCGTTTGCCATTTATCGGCATGTGCCGCAGGGTTAAACTTCTGATAATCCGATTGCGGATCCCAGGCAGTGCCACCTAAATCAAACTCCGGGAACCATAGCTCCTCAGTGCTGCCGTAAAAGCTTGGCATATCATATAAACCGGCGTGATTAACCAGACACTTAAAGCCTTGCGGCCAGTTACCGGCAATCCAGTTCATCATATAGCCGCCATAAGAGGCACCCAGCGCACAGGCACGGTTACCATCAATCCAGGGCTGCGCTTCAAGGATATATTCAAAACCTTTTTGCAAATCAACTAAGGGCTTACCGCCCCAATCGCGGCTAATCGAATCGGTAAAGGCCTGGCCATAACCGGTAGAACCATGAAAATCGACCATCACTACCGCATAGCCTTTGGCGGCATACATTTGCGCATTCCAGCGCTCATTAAACATATTGCCAAAGCTGCCTTGCGGCCCGCCATGCACTAAAAAGGCCATGGGGTATTTTTTGTTAGCGTCAAAATTCCAGGGTTTTACCAGATAGCCATACACCGTGGTATCTTCGGCACCTTTAAAGCTAAATTGCTCAAAGTCACCAAATTGCACCGCTGCACGCCACTCAGCATTGGCATCGGTTAGCTGTTGTAATTGCGAACCATCTGGCCCGATTTGAAAAATTTCGGTTGGCATATTCAGCCGGTGATTGGTAAATACCAGTTTATCACTGGCCACCTGCAAGCTGCCGGCATAGCCATCACCGTAAACTTTAATCACATCACCAAAGCTAGTGTTAATCGCATAGATGCTATATTGGCCCAGGTCCTGCGTTGTTACATAGATAGTGCGATTATCTAAACCAAACTGATAATCAGAAATAGACCTGTCCCAGTTTGCTGCCAGCTCTTTTTTCTCGCCGGTGACCAAATCCAACAGCATCAAGCCAAAACGATCCGCTTCAGCACCCGGTTTTTTCATCGCCAGATACGCCATAAAACGGCCATCGTTAGAGAACTTCGGTTTTGCATCCCAGGCCGGGTTATCCGCGGTTAAATTGACTTTCTCACCACCGGTTACCGGTACCTGAAAAATATCAAAATTGGTATGCCAGGCTTGATCTTCAGCCGGTATTTTTGCGCTAAAGACCAGTTGCTGGTTATCCGGGGTAAAGGCCACTTCGTTAATACCGGCGATATTGGTATTCCAATCGGCCATCAGGTTTTTCGCATCAGTCAGCGGTTTATCAGACAATACCGCCACATGCAGATGCTCGCGGTACTGATCCAGCCAGTGATCCCAGTGTCGTACCATTAGCTGATCGTAAGCCAGGGCACTGTCTTTTTTCTCAGCGTCTTTCGCTTTGGCATCCAAGGTACACTGCAAGGTTTGACAACCCGGCTTGACGGTTAATGCCAGGGCCAGGGTTTTACCATCTGCGGCCAATTTAAAGCCATTGACTGCTACTGGTAACTGGGTAACCTGCTGCGCTTCACCGCCATCTAAGCGCAGTTGCCAAATTTGATTACTGCCACTGCGGTTGGCAATAAAGAAAATACTGCGACCATCCGGATGCCACTGCACGGCGCTTTCGCGGCTACTGTGCTGAGTTAAGCGTTTGGTGGTGCGATTATCGCCCAGGGTCATTAAATAGAGATCGTGTGACGTATCGGCTGGGGCAAAGCCACCATTAGTTTGGCTATACACCACAAAACGACCATCGGGCGATAAGGCCACATTGCCAATTTTATTATGCTGGTTTAAATGTTCGACCGTTAGTGGTCCCTTGGCCATAGCACCACAGCTTAATAAGCTGGCAGCCAGTAAGGTGAGTTTTTTCATCAGGTTCCCTCGGTTAGCAAAAGGCCGCAGTCGATGCTGCGGCCTATTCTTATTATCGTTACGCTTTGCTTAATTTGGCATCCAGTTCAGCAATATTGGCTTTCCACAGCACCGGCCCTTGCTGGTGCACATTGTTGCCATTGCTATCAACGGCTACCGTGACCGGCATATCTTCAACATCAAACTCGTAAATGGCTTCCATCCCTAAATCAGCAAAGGCGACCACCCGGGCTTTTTTAATGGCTTTAGACACTAAATAAGCGGCACCGCCTACGGCCATCAAATACACGGCTTTGTGTTGTTTAATGCTGGCTACGGTTTTATCACCGCGCTCTGATTTACCAATCATGCCAATTAGGCCGGTTTGTGACAGCATCATATCGGTAAATTTATCCATCCGGGTGGCAGTAGTTGGGCCTGCCGGGCCTACGACTTCATCACCCACGGCATCTACTGGCCCTACGTAGTAAATAAATTTATTTTTAAAATCGACACCCTCTGGTAAGCCTTCGCCTTTATTTAGCATATCAGCAATACGCTTATGCGCCGCATCCCGGCCGGTCAGCATTTTACCGCTTAACAGCACGGTTTCGCCGGCTTGCCAGCTTTGCACGTCCTCTGGCGTTACGGTATTCAGGTTAACCCGGCGCACATTAGCACCCAGCTCCCAGGTCACCTGTGGCCAGTCTTCCAGTTTAGGCGGCGTGATGTCGGCTGGGCCTGAACCATCTAAATGAAAATGCACATGGCGGGTCGCGGCACAGTTGGGGATCATCACCACCGGCAAGGAGGCTGCATGGGTGGGTACCGATTTAATTTTTACGTCCACTACCGTGGTTAAACCCCCTAAGCCTTGAGCGCCGATGCCCAATTTGTTGACTTTTTCGTACAGCTCTAAGCGCAGTTTCTCTTCAGCGTTTTCAGCGCCTCTATCCAGCAATTCTTGAATATCCACCGGATCCATCAGCGATTCTTTGGCCAATACCGCCGCTTTTTCGGCGGTACCACCAATACCTATGCCAAGCATTCCCGGTGGACACCAGCCCGCGCCCATTTTTGGCAGGGTTTCTAATACCCAATCCACGATAGAATCTGATGGGTTTAACATCGCCATCTTGGTTTTGTTTTCCGAGCCACCGCCCTTAGCGGCAATCATCACTTCGACATGATGGCCTGGCACTAAATCGATATGCACCACAGCGGGGGTATTATCTTTGGTGTTTTTCCGTAAACCTGCAGGATCGGCCACAATAGAGGCACGCAGCGGATTATCTGGGTTCATATAGGCACGGCGGGTCCCTTCGTCAACCATTTGCTGCACGGTTAAATCGGTTTTGTCCCATTTCACGTCCATACCAATTTTCACAAAACAGGTCACGATACCGGTATCCTGACAAATAGGCCGGTGCCCTTCGGCTGACATACGCGAATTAATTAAGATTTGAGCTATGGCATCTTTGGCAGCCTGGTTTTGCTCTTTGTGGTAAGCCACTTCCAGCGCTTTAATAAAATCCAATGGGTGATAGTACGAAATGTACTGCAGTGCATCTTCGATGCTATCAATAAAATCTTGTTGGCGAATAACGGTCATGCTGGCCCTTCCTCTGTCGCCAATGCTGGCGAGACATTTAACTATTAGTGTGGGTGCTGGTATGATAGCGCGCATCGAAAACAGCGGCTAGTCCCAATCATGCAGCAGTATCTGATTTACGACGCAAAAAACCTACCTGAGCAGGCATTTTCTTTGCTTGACCTGTTTGAGCAGTTTGCTGCTCAGCCCTGGTCAATGTTCCTTGATTCAGCCGATGCCAGCCACCCTAACAGTCGCTATCAAATTATGGTGGCGGAGCCGCTGGTAACGCTGGTTAGTCAACAGGGCGAAACGCTACTTACTGATGAGCACGGCAGTCATCATTACACAACGGATCCTTTTACGGTATTAGACTGTGCGCTAAAGCGCTATTTCCCAGCAGCAAGCACCTGTTTGTTGCCGTTTTGTGGTGGTGCTTTAGGTTATTTTGGTTATGACTTGGGCCGTTATTTAGAAAAAATACCCAACATCGCGCAGGCTGAGCTAACGCTACCCGATATGGCGATTGGCCTCTATAGCTGGGCGCTAATCTTTGATCAGCAGCACAAACAACTGTGGTTTAGTGATTATACCGGCAATGCCGAGCAAAACTGGCAGAAGCTGCAACAACGCTTAAAACCTGCACCGTCTGCGACCGCGCCCTTTTGCTTAACCACAGACTGGCAAGCCAATATGAGCCAGCAGGAATACCAGCAAAAATTTGCTCGGGTGCAGGAAGAGTTAAAAAGCGGTAATTGCTATCAAATTAATTTAGCGCAGCGTTTTCACGCTAGCTATCGGGGCAACGAATGGCTGGCTTACCGCTTATTACGCGAGAAAAACGCTGCGCCTTTTTCAGCCTTTATCCGCTTGCCAGAAGCAGCTGTGATCAGTATTTCACCCGAGCGCTTTATCCAGCTACAGGGCAGTGCTATTGAAACCAAACCCATTAAAGGCACCCGCCCCCGTGGTTTTTGTGCACTAACCGATCAGGCCGAAGCAGAAACACTGCAATTGTCTGAAAAAGATCGCGCCGAAAACGTGATGATTGTTGATTTACTGCGCAACGATATCGGTAAGGTCAGCGAACCCGGCTCAGTTAAGGTCCCGGCGCTATTTGCTATTGAAAGCTTTCCGGCGGTGCATCATTTGGTCAGTACCATTACCGGTAAATTAGCTGCGCCCTATAGCGCTTGTGATCTCTTGCGCGGTGCTTTTCCGGGGGGCTCTATTACTGGTGCACCGAAAATTAGCGCTATGCAAATTATTGAACAGCTAGAGCCGCATCGCCGTCATGTTTATTGCGGTGCTATTGGTTATATTAGTAGTAATGGTGATATGGATACCAATATTGCGATTCGCACCCTGGTTTGTGAAAACGGCAAAATATACTGCTGGGCCGGTGGCGGTGTGGTGGCTGATTCTAACGCCGATAGTGAATATCAGGAAACCCTGGATAAGGTGGCACGAATTTTACCAATATTATCCGCCACACAACAGACAATAGCTAAATAACTCTGGAATGATATGCAGGCCAACCAGTTTAAAAGCCGCTTTTTACTGCAGCAAGCCACACCAGCAACGGTAATGCAGCTGCCAAGTGGAATGCAGCCAAGACAAAGCGCGGTGTTGGTGCCTATTGTGGACTATGGTGACCGACTTAGCCTGCTCTTTACCCAGCGTGCCTTACATTTAAACCATCATCCGGGGCAAATCAGTTTCCCCGGCGGTAAATTGGAGGCCAATGAAACCCCGGCCGCGGCGGCACTGCGCGAAACGGAAGAAGAAATAGGCGTAAAGGCCGCAGAGATCGAATTACTCGGGCAACTACAGTCCTACAATACGCTGACCGGTTTTCAAATTAGTCCCTGGGTCGGTGTGTTACCAGCCTCAGCAAAAATTAGCATCGATCCGCAAGAAGTCATTGCCGTGTTTGAAGTGCCCCTGTCATACTTTATCGAGCCCACTAACCGTCATCAGTTATGGCTACCCTGGCAAGACTTGCCCCGGCAGCTGCATTTTATGCCTTATCAAGACAAACTGATCTGGGGCGCAACGGCCGCCATTATTCAACAACTGGTGCAGCAGATAGCATAAACTTACCAACCCGGCGATAGAGTGTACACCTAAGTTAACACTACCGCAGAATGTACCCAAAATCATTGAAGTTGCAGGTAGGCGGCAAGTGAGCGAATCACCATGAACATAGGTATGCTATGTGATTAGGCCGGGCTGGCGCACCAGTTCGGGAGCGCAGCCAACACCGCTGCAGCTTCAAGGATGACGGGTATAGTCTTACAATAGGGTTTTAATAGAGATTAAATGGATTTGTTGCCGGCTTACAGTCTACTGGGGCTTAGGCTACAATAAGCCCCATTTACCCTGCATAAGAGATAGCACAGCTAAGCGGCGCTTAGCTGGCTGCTCAAATACTAAAACAGCAATATAACAACAACATAGAAGTAAAATTATTATGATTATCAGCGCATTTGACATGTTCAGTATCGGCATAGGCCCGTCCAGCTCGCATACCGTAGGCCCAATGCGGGCGGCAAAAAAGTTTACCGAACAGCTGCAGCAAAACGAACAATTACCGCAGGTTGCCAGCGTTAAAGTGGAGCTTTATGGCTCACTGGGCCAGACCGGTGTTGGCCATGGTACCGGTAAGGCGGTGATTTTAGGGCTATCGGGTTACTTACCGGAGACTATCGATCCTGATGCGGTAGAAGGTATTTTAAAACAGGTGCATGAAAGCCAACGCTTGCAATTAGCACAGCAACAGGCCGTTAGCTTTACCCGCGAAGGTGCTATTGTGTTTCATCGGCGTAAAACCTTAAAAGAACACTCCAATGGCATGGAGCTAATTGCTTATGATGCCGACAAAAATATCCTGCTAAGCGAAGTCTATTTCTCTATCGGCGGTGGTTTTATTGTGAAAGCCGAAGATTTTGCTAAAGAAAAAGAAGCCGCCAGCCAGTTTGCCGCAGACAATCCACCTCCCTTTCCGTTTGAATCAGGCGCTGAGTTACTGGCGCTTTGTAAAGAGCATGGCTTGTCCGTATCGGGCTTAATGCTGGAAAACGAAAAAGTATTACGTAGCAGTACCCAAATTGAAAGTGAACTGAATAATATTTGGCTGACCATGCGTGCCTGTATTGAGCGCGGTATCCGCACCGAGGGTATCTTACCCGGTGGCCTAAAAGTACGACGTCGTGCCCCGGCCTTGTATAAAAAGCTAATTGCCGAAAAAAGTTCTGATCCACTACAGGTAATGGACTGGGTTAACTTATTTGCCCTAGCGGTAAATGAAGAAAACGCCGCCGGTGGCCGGGTAGTAACAGCGCCAACTAATGGCGCGGCCGGTATTATTCCGGCGGTACTGATGTACTACGATAAATTTATTCAACCGGTAACACCAGAGATTGCTGCACGTTACCTGCTTACTGGCGCTGCCATTGGTATCTTATATAAGAAAAACGCTTCTATTTCTGGAGCCGAAGTCGGTTGTCAGGGTGAAGTAGGTGTGGCCTGCTCGATGGCAGCCGCTGCCTTAACCGAGATTTTAGGCGGTAGCCCGCAGCATGTCGAAAACGCCGCGGAGATCGGTATGGAGCATAACCTGGGTTTAACCTGCGATCCGGTCGGTGGCTTGGTACAGGTGCCCTGTATTGAACGCAATGCCATGGGTTCAATCAAGGCCATTAATGCCTCGCGCTTAGCACTGCGTGGCAGCGGTGATCATAAGGTGTCACTGGATAAAGTGATTAAAACCATGTGGGATACCGGTAAAGATATGCAAACCAAATATAAAGAAACGTCACGCGGTGGCTTAGCCGTTAATATTATTGAGTGTTAATAAGTGATTAGAGGTCGTTGCAGACAAATGGCTTAGGCTGCGACAATTTATCCTGCCGGCGCCAAGCCTTCCTCATCAGCAAGCGGAAAATCGATAAACTCCGCTTGCTGATAATCCTGTAACAGTTGCTCGGCCAACTCAGCATGCTCATCGTCCACAAAGACATTGGCAAAACCCATCGCCGCTAAATCCCCCACCGCGCCCTGCAGGTAATGTCCACCAACATAGGTATCAACGCCCTGACTGTTAAGCATACCGGAGACAATATGGGCTTCGAGGATGTCATTAGCGCGAAAAATAATTTTCATAGTCAACTCAATGGTTTTTTTAAAGCTTAGCTGAAAAACCAAAAAGCCACCAGCGCCGCCCCACTGCAATAAAACAGCATTGGCCACAAGGTGTAACGAATAATCTCCCCTTCCCGGCCATTAAGGTTAACGACACTGGCCGCGGCCACAACGTTAACCACACAAATCATATTACCGGCATTAGCACCCAGCATTTGTAGCGCCAGCACCAGTGTTTGCGGCAGCTCGGCTTGTTGTGCCATGGCCTGCTGAAAACTACCAAACATTAAATTGGAAAAGGTTGCAGAGCCAGCAATAAACGAACCCAGGGCGCCAACCAAGGGTGCCAGTGCTAACCAATAGTCACTTAGGTATTCCGCCGCCAAGGCCGCCAGGGCCAAAGGCATAGCGGGTAAATCTAAGGCATTAACATCTGAATGCAGGAATATACGCACCATGGGTACAGCTGCAGCGAGCGCAATACAAGAGGGCAACAGCATAGTGCCACTTTGCCTAAAGGCATTCCCAATCTCTGTTTTCGACAGCCGGAAAACTAACGCAGCCGTAAGGGCAACCAGCATAAACACTGAACCGGGCAAATACAGAGGCGCAACACTAACGGTAAGCTCAGTGCCGAGTATGCCTTGCCATTGCCAATTAAGCCCCTGTAGCCAGGCTTTAATCGGCAGTTCCGATATCCGGGTTAGCACTAATAATACAGCTACACCTACATAGGGCAACCAGGCCTGCCAAAGCGGTATAGCGTTTAACACGGCCTTTGGCGCTATTTGGCTATCGCTGTTTTCACTGCATAACGTCGCAGCATTATCACTACTTTGCTTTATCGCGGGCGTTGGCGTTAAAATGTTAAAATGTGCCGCACTGCAGGTTATCGCTAAGCCGAGTAAAGCCCCAAGTACTGATGGGAACTCAGGGCCTAGCCACCAAGTCACGCCATAGGCCGGTAAGGTAAAAGCCAAACCAGACAGCAAAGCAAAAGGCGCGGCGGCTAAGCCGTAACGCCAATTAGCCTGTTCGCTAAAAAAGCGGCTATACATTAGCACTAAAATCAGCGGCAACCAGGAAGCCACAAAGATATCAATGCCTATTGCTGTTAGAGCAATCTGTTGTAACTCAGCGGCAGTAACACCTGGCACCCCTTGCGCTAAACCTACCAATACTGGCGTGCCGACAGCCCCAAACGAGACCGCTGCCGAGTCAGCCACTAAGGCTAACACCACGGCGGCAAGCGGAGTAAACCCCAACGCCACTAATAAAGGTGCAGCAATGGCTGCTGGCGTACCAAAGCCGGCGGCACCTTCTAAAAAGCCGACAAACAGCCAGCCGATAATCACCAGTTGCACCCGTTTGTCGGCAGAGAGCTGGCTAAAGCCGGCCTTAATCACCGCCATAGCGCCACTTAGGGTCAGCACTTTTAATAGCACTATGGCACCAAAGATTATCCACAGAATGGTAGCTGCAATCACCAGCCCTTCCAGCAAGGCAGCACTAAGCTGCAACAGCGGCATCTGCCACACCCAGTAGGCCAGAGCAGTGCTAAGCAGCAGACTTAATGGCATCGCCTGCCGGGCCGGCAGGCGACATAACACCAAGAGGATAAAGACGCTGAACAGCGGCATCGCCGCTGTCAGAAATTGCCATAGGGTCACTAAGTGCCTATTTTAGTATGGTTTCCGTATTTTCTAGCTTAGCGGTACTTTTACCTCTAAACAACGCTTTTATATCTTCCAACATCACATACAGTGCCGGGATCAATACCAGCGTAATGACCGTCGCGAACAAGATACCAAAAGCCAGCGATACCGCCATTGGGATGACAATTTTAGCCTGTAAGCTGCGCTCTAATACAATAGGCGCCAAACCAACAAAGGTGGTTAATGACGTCAGTAAAATGGCACGGAAACGTTGAGTACCCGCCTCTACTACCGCTTGTTTAATCGCCACGCCTTGCGCTCTGGCACGGTTAACAAAGTCGACCATAATTAAGCTGTCGTTAACCACAACCCCCGCCAAGGCGACCAAACCAAATACTGACATAATGCTCATCGATAACCCCAGCAGCATATGGCCTATCACTGCACCGATCAGGCCAAATGGGATCACGCTCATAATAATCAGTGGTTGCGAGTAAGATTTAAGCGGAATCGCCATTAGCGCATAGATACAAAACAATGCAAACACTGCGGCTAATTGAAGATCGCGCTGTGCATCTACCTCATCCTGGCTGGCACCATCTAACTGCCCTGTTACCCCCGGATATTTTTGTTCCAGCTCTTTAATCACCGTTCTACGCACTTCGGCAACAACTTTGCCCGGCTCTATCTTGCCTTTGTCAGCTGCAGCGGTGATAGTCACTGCCCGCTCGCCGTTCACCCGGTTAATGGCACTAAAGCTCGGTTGCATGGTGTAGCTGGCTACTTGGGAAAATGGCACTTCACCACCATTGGCAGTGCGAATGCGCATATTTTCTAAGTCGCCAATCGAGCGACGTTCATCCCGTGGATAACGCACCATTACTTTAATTTCTTCGCCATTACGCTGAATACGCTGGGCTTCAGCACCATAGAAACCGTAGCGTACCTGCCGCGCAAGCTCAGCCAGGGTAATACCTAATAAATCAGCCTCGGGTTTTAATGCCAGCACAATTTCATCATTGCCGCCTAATAAGTTATCTTCAATATCAAAGATGCCTTCATATTGGGCCAATCGCTGTTTTAATTCTTCGGTAGCTTTTTGTAGGTTATCCAGGTTAGTGCCGCGTAATTGCAAGGCAATATCGGCCCCGCCACCAAAGCCAGAACTACTGAGTTTAAAGGCTTTTAAACCGGGAATTTCCGGGATCTGCTCGCGCCAGCGCCGACCAATCTCAAAACTGTCCACTTCACGGCCTTCGCTCTTATCCAGCTCTACCACTAACTGGCCAGCCGTATCGCTATTAAGGAAAACCAGACGGTGTTTTACCACCATATCTTCGCCTTCATCTAGTAATTGCCGGTCAACCCGCATTAACGCCGCTTCAATTTCTTTAATGGCTAGCACGGTGGCTTCATTCGAGGCGCCCTCTTCCATCTGCACGGTCGCTTGCATAAAGTCGTTCGGTACATCCGGGAAAAATACCCAGCGTACAAAGCCAGCCGACAACACACCAAACATCAGGATCAACAATGCAAAGAACACGGCCATAGTGACATAACGAAACTCAATGCATTTCTCGATCAATGGCCGGTATTTCGTTTGAATAAAACTATTTAATGAGCGCGACACCGCACCGCGGATACTTTTGAGAGTATTGCTACCAAAGCGCCCCAAGGCATAGATACCGCCCTTGTTCGGATCCCAGGGTTTGGTATCCATATTGGCAATATGCGCCGGTAAAATCAGCTTAGATTCGATAATAGAGAACACTAAACACAGCACCACGACCCAGGCAATAGAACCCCAGATAGCTGATTGCGCACCGCCTACCAACAACATCGGTACAAAGGCTGCGATGGTAGTTAGTACCCCAAAGGTGGCGGGCATCGCGACTTTTTTGGCACCGGCAATAACTGCATCGGTAGATTTGCCGCGCTTCTCAATTTCGCTGTAGGCGCTTTCACCGATAATAATGGCATCGTCCACCACTATCCCCAGTACCAAAATAAAGCCGAACAAACTGATCATATTGATAGAAACATCAAAGAACGGCAGAGGCAGCATCGCCAAAGCACCTAAGAAACAGACCGGGATCCCCACCATTACCCAGAAGGCAATGCGGAACTCTAAAAACAGGGTTAAGGCCAGTAGTACCAAAAGAACCCCATAAAACAGGTTGCCGGTCATCAAATCTAAGCGGCCCTGCAGGTAGTAACTGGAATCGCCCCAATAATCCAAGGAAATACTGGGCGGCAGCTCAGTACGTTTTTTCTCAACATAGCGTTTTACGGTTTCGGCAATCCGCAGCGTATCGTCATCGCCCACGGCATCAATCTTCACCGAGACGCTATTCTGACCGTTAAAGGTGGCCAATCTGGCACGCTCAATAAAACCATCCGTTACTGTGGCAATATCGCTTAACAACAGTCGGGTACCATCATCAAAATTAAGCAGTACAATATTTTCAAAATCGTTCTGATAATAAGCCTGACCTTTAGTACGCAACAAGATATTGCCACTCTCAGAGCGAATAGCACCACCGGGTAAATCGACTGAGCTGCCGCGAATGGCGCTAACGACTTGCTCAAAGGTTAAACCATATTCGCGCAGTCTGTGCTCGGGGATTTCTACGGCAATTTCATAATTACGCGCCGCAACCACATCAACTTTACTTACGCCAGGTTGCTTTTTAATTTCATCACGAATACTCTTGGCCAGCTCTTTTAAGGTGTGCTCCGAAGCATCACCGTGCAAAGATAACCACAATACATTGCTCTGAAAGCGAATACGGTACACTACCGGCCGCTCAGTTTGCTCGGGTAGTGTAGAAATAGAGTTTACCTGAGTTTTAATTTCCTCCATCACTTCCTGAATATCGTAACCGGCGGCAATTTCAGCGATAACGGTACCCATGCCTTCCACCGCAGTAGAACGAATACGCTTTATACCATTAACCCCACGGATACTTTCTTCAATTTTATCAATAACACCACTTTCAACTTCCTGCGGCGCGGCACCTAAATAGGGTACCCGAATATTGACCTGCTCCAGCTGTATTTCCGGAAAAGCTTGCTTTTTAATGGTAAAAACTGCACCTACACCAGCAAGTAGCAAAATAATCATGAGTAAGTTGGCGGCCACGCTGTTGCGGGCAAACCAGGCTATGATGCCTTTATTAGTATCCATAATTAGTTGGCCTCAACTGCTGCGGCTTTTACCGCAACTGCGGTTTCAGGATCGCTCTCTGGCACTGCATCACCAGAGACTCTTACCACAGTACCGACTAGCGGATTGGTAACCGGTGACACGATTAAACGGTCGCTGGCATTAAAGCCGGCACTGATATAGGCAAAATTGGCATCGGCACGCGCCACCATAACCTCCCGGAACTGCAGGTTATTTCGCTCATCAACAACTAATAGCAGATTACCCGGTCTTAATAAATGCCGTGCTACCCGAACCATTTGTGTTGCTTCAACACCCGTAATTTCGGCTTGCACAAAGCGGCCAAACTGCAAAGGGACACCTGCGTTAGTCTCTCGCTGATAAGGGTCAACTAACTCGGCTACGGCATAAATGACCCGACTGCGCTCATCCAGCACACCTTCAGTGCGAACTATAGTGGCTTGCCATTGTTGTGCTACACCGGCAACTACGGCCTTTAAGGTAACAGGAATTGATAACTCTCTTGCTATGCCTTGAGGTAAAAAGCCAAAATCGGTATCGGTAAGTGGTAAGCGGACTTCCGCCAGTTCAGTGCCGAAGATCATACCCAGTTGACTGCCACGGCTGATAAACTGCCCCAAATTGGCGTTACGGCTGCGAACCATACCGTCATAAGGCGCTCTGATTTCCGTTCGAGCCAGATCACGGCGCGCTCTGTCTACCTCAGCCTCTGCCGATTGCACACTCGCCAGAGCACTGGCTAATTGCGGCTGTCTTAAACCTAACGCCGGCGCTTTGCCTTCTGTAAAAGAGCGCCATTCTGACTCGGCCACCCGGCCACGGGCTTTCTCCTCTTCTAATTGCGCCGTTGCCCCAGCCAATGAGGCTTCGGCCGCTTTTACTGCAGTAAGATAGTCTGCCTGTTCGACTTGAATCAGCAGATCACCTTTTTTGAAAAAGCCACCAGCCACAAATTGCTCAGAGACCGCGACAATACGACCATTTACTTCAGAAATTAAAGTGGTCTCCAGTTTTGGGCTCACCGTGCCTTGCGATGCAATACGGTAGGTCAAATCCTCTGGCTGCAAAACCGCAGCATTAACCAGCAAAGGTAACCGTTGCTCCTCGACCTTAGCCGGTGGTTTGCGTAAACCCGACATACTGCTTGCCACCACTACGGCGCCAACCAGGATAATAATAGGTAAGCCTATTTTGATAAATTTCGATGCCATAACACTGTCCTGCTTTATTAATTTTTTAATTCGCTACTTACTATTCTACTCGGGGTTACTGCTTACTGTAACTTTGCCGCTGTTAATCTTTGTATCAATCAACAGGATGGAACAGCGCTCTGGCGACAGAATGCAGTAGTGCTCTGTTGCCAGGTGCAACTATGCAACATCAACTATGACAAGGCTTTCAGAGACAATTGTCTATTGGTGCTAGCTATACACCTTGCATAACCACTTAGTTTAGCAGTCTTGGCAAAACATACTTTGTTACAAACTTAGTGCGACACCGCATTCGTATGCGCAATTATTAACCATTGGCAAAATATGCCGTTTCGGTTAGGGTAGTATTGTACCCACAGCATGATGGGTACCCCCCATGTCGCAACAGGAGTTAGCAATGAGCATTAGTAAGCAGTATTTGAAAACCAAACCCGCTTGCAAAGTGACCTTTAAGCTGACGGCTGATCGCCTGCCAGCTGCTACACAGGTTGCTTTGTTAGGGGAATTTAACAATTGGGATCCCGAGGCCCTGGTGATGAAGAAGAGTAAAAGTGGTGATTTTAGCGCCAGCATTACTCTACCTAAAGACAGCGAATTTCAATTTCGCTATTTAGTAGACGGTGGTACCTGGCTGAATGATGACGAAGCCGATGGGTATCTACCTTCTCGCGTATCTTACGATGAAAACTCGGTAATAAAGCTTTAACTTACAAGGGGCTAAGCCCCTTGCTTGCCAATGTTCGCTAGCACTTTTCTAACACTAAGCAACCTACCGAATAACCAGCACCAAAAGAACAAAGTATAGCTTTATCACCAGATACCAGGCCTTGCTGATATTTATGAAAAGCAATAATAGAACCGGCTGAGGCGGTATTGGCATAGGTATCTAACACCAGCGGCGCTTCTTCCGGTAAAGGCTCACGCCCTAAAATCTTCCGCGCAGCAAAGATATTCATATTGATATTAGCCTGGTGTAACCAAAGCCGTTTTAACTGCTCTGGCGGCAGTTGCTGTTCGGCCATTTCCGCTAAAATAACATCGGCGACTATGGGTAATAGCTCTTTAAATACCTTACGTCCCTGTTGTTTAAAGAAAGGCACCTTAGGATCATGTTGAGCAAAGCAGTGCTCTGTGTAACCAATTTCACAACGAATATTATTGGAAAACTCGGTTTTTAAACGCATACCTAAAATACGGAAAGCCTGCTCGCTGGTACAGCTTTCTTCCGCTTCAATAATGGTTGCGGTACACACATCACCAAAAATAAAGTGGCTGTCACGATTACGATAATCAACCTGCGGTGAAGCAAATTCCGGATTGACCACCAATACCGTTTTAGCCATGCCCCCCCGGATAGCATTCACCGCATTACTAATCGCAAAGGTAGCTGATGAACAAGCAACATTCATATCAAAAGCATAGCCGCCAGCACCCAGCTGCTGTTGCAGCTCAATAGATAACGCCGGATAAGGTCGCTGCATATTGGACGCCGCGCAGATAATTAAATCAATGTCTGCTGCCGTTTTATTGGCTTGTGCCAGCGCTTGTTTGGCTGCAGCAAGCGCCATTTCGACCATTTCCGGTACTTGCTCCTCGCTGCGTTTAGTAAATACCGGGTGCATGACAGCAGGGTCTAGAATACCGTCTTTGTACAATACAAACCGAGCTTTAATACCTGAAGCTTTTTCAATAAATTCGCTGCTAGAATAGTCCAGCGCAGCCATGTCTCCGGCAGCGATTGCTGAGGCATGTTCTGTGTTATACTTATCAACGTATTGGTTATAACTTAGTACCAACTCGTCGTTACTGATGCTTTGGGCGGGTGTAAATAAACCTGAACCACTAATCACCACATTTTTCATGCTGTCACCTTGTTCTGCTTGCAAAGGCGTGAACCTTTGTCACTTTTATGACTCAGTATAACTGAATTGCTGGTCAGAGGTGATTGCTTTTAACACCTTCATCATAGAGAAACGTATAAATTTTCAGCAGTTAAACCTGGTTTTACTGCCGCTTTTCGGTCATTCAGGTACACTCTGTTACACTAAAGAGGTCGGCTAAAGCGGATAGCGCAGCCTAACCCAAACCACAGCAGGAAGTTGATGTCCCGATTTTTGCTCTTATTAATATTACTTACTAGTCAATCGCTGCTAGCAGCGCAAACGACGATCCGATTATCCGGCTTAAGTGGTGAGCTGCAGGATAACGTGCAACTTTATCTGGATCGCTACTCAGCCGATGAAATATCAACCTCGCTACGTTTTCAGTCGCGCTTGGAACAAGATGTTAATACCGCCCTGCAAGCGCTGGGTTATTATCACAGCGAAATAAATATCGAGTTGCAAAGCCGCAACAACGGCAGTCGCTTACTTATTAATGTGGTAACAGGAGAACCGACCCGCATATTCGATGTTGATTTGCAGATCAAAGGAGACGCCGCCGCAGATGCAGACTTCAGCGCCTTGTTAGCACAAGCGCCAAAAGTTGGCCAAGTTATTCATCATGGTCAGTATGACAGCTTTAAAAGCAGCCTTAACAGTTTAGCATTGCGAAAAGGTTACTTTAATGCCAACTTTACGCTGGCAAGATTAGAGGTGGCACCTTCGTTAAAACAAGCCTTTGTAAAATTGCATTTTGATAGTGGCCGCCGTTATCGCTTTGGCGAAGTCAGTTTTCAGGGCGAGCATATTCGCACTGAGCGCTTGCAGTCGCTGGTACCTTTTAAAGCAGGCGATCCTTACCTGGCCACCCATTTAGGCCAGCTAAACCAGGCCCTAGCCAATACCAACTGGTTCTCGTCTATTTTAGTGACCGGTAATACCGAACAACTGGATGACTTTATTTTACCGGTAGAAGTAGAGCTGGCACCACGCAAGCGCAACAGTATTGAAACCGGTATCGGCTATTCTGATGACGTCGGAGCCCGCTTTAAACTTAACTGGCTAAAACCCTGGCTTAATGATCGCGGCCATAGCCTGGATAGCAAACTGGCGCTATCCAGTGCGGAACAAAGCTTAGAAGCAGCCTATAAAATGCCACTGGAAACGGTAGCAAATGACTTCTGGCAACTACAATACGGCTTGCGCAATCGTGACTATCAGGATACCCGATCCAAAGAATCAAACCTGGCACTAGAACGGCATTGGTTGTTACAAAGCGATTGGTACCGCACTGCCTCTATTCGCTGGCTCTATGAAGACTATACTCAGGCCGATCAAGAAGACACCAGCAGTTTAATTATTCCGGGGCTAAGTTTTTCCCGTGCCAGACAAACCGGCTCCGGCATGCCAACACGGGCCGACCGCTTACTCTTGGGTATTGAGGTGTCAGACCGCAGTTGGGGATCTGCAGAAAGTTTTGTCAGACTACGCGGCCGGGCAGGCTATCTTACGACATTCGCAGACAATCACCGAGTGCTGGGTCGATTCGACGCCGGAGCGGTGTTGATGGAACAAGTTGACAACCTCCCGCCCTCAATTCGTTTTTTCGCTGGCGGTGACAACAATTTGCGCGGCTATGCCTATGAATCTGTTTCGCCACGTAATAGCGACGGTGAGCTCATCGGCGGTCGTTATATGGCAACAGCGTCACTGGAATATCAATATCGGGTAAAGGGCAATTGGTGGCTGGCCACCTTTGCCGATTATGGTAGCGCCTGGAGCAATACCCCGGACTGGAAGCGTGGTGTAGGCTTTGGTGTACGCTGGGGCTCCCCTATTGGCGCGGTGCGGATAGATTTTGCCTGGGGGCTGGATGCTGAAAGCTCGCCGTTTCAATTGCACTTTTCTTTAGGGCCTGAATTATGATGTACCTGGGCTGCATACGCAAACAGCCTAAAGATGCTAGTTTCAGCATCTTTAGGCTGTTTGGGTATACTATCTCTCAACCACCATGCCGGAGGCTCGATGCGCTTGGGTAAGTGGCTAAATCGCACCTTGTTATTACCATTGTTAGCAATTTTACTTTTGCTGACCTTATTGCTGTTTAGCCAACCAGGCTTACGCTTTAGTGTCTGGCTGGCAGAGAAACTGGTTGCTGAACTAACGATTGAACAAAGTGAAGGCGCCTGGTTAACAGGGGTGACTCTAAGTGGTATTCATTACCAAAATGAGACACTTGACGCTAAACTGGATAGCCTGTCTTTACGGCTACAAAAACGCTGCCTAATTCAGTTTCGGCTTTGCATTCCTGAATTAAAGCTAAGCGGCACTGCCATTAGCCTTACTGCTATAGACGATTCTTCGACCGATGTTTCTGCCACTGCCAACATTGAAGAGCCTGCTGTAAACCTCGAGCAGCAAGCAGAAGATGCGACGTTAGATGATACTTTGGCCGCAGTAGATCCAACAGTCCTCGCCAGCAACCTAAATCCTGGCATTTTCTTTCCTATCCCACTAAGAGTAGAGCAATTAATACTCGATGACGTAACCCTCAGCTTACCAGAGCAACAGCTGCACTGGCGGCATTTTAGTATTGGTGTGGTTGCCTGGGGTAACCGGCTGCAATTAAGCAATGGACGCTGGCAGGATATTGAACTGACGCTGGCGCCCGCCGCCGTAACCAGCTCAGAGCCGATAACGGCTTATCAGGCACCAGAACTACCCGACTTTACCCTACCCTTGTCAATTTATCTGGATGATTTCCAGCTAAGTAATTTTCGCTTTACCCAAGGTGAAAACTCCGAACAACTGGAGCGACTGACATTTAGCGCCCAATTAGCCCCGAGGCAAATACGGGTGTTAGATGCCACCGCCCTAAATGCTCTTGGCCAGTTACAGCTTGTTGCGAATGTACAGTTAGGTCGCAATTATCCATTGAATGCGCAACTGGATGCAACGCTACACGCAGGAGAGTTTGCAGGGCAACGCGCACAACTAAAGCTTGCTGGCGATCTATCGCAATTAAAAGTGGACGTGATCACCAGTGGTTTACTCAACGCCACCCTTGCTGCTGAGTTAGCCTTGCTCACCGATGACTTACCACTACAGCTCACTCTGGAAAGTAAGCAACTGCAATGGCCGTTAACTGAATCGCTGTACCAACTGAGCGACACACGTTTAACTGTTAGTGGTACTCTTAGTGCACTAATGCTGGAGTTAAACACCCGGTTTAATGGTCAGGATCTGCCTGATGCCCAGTTAAAACTAAGTGGCAGTTGGCAACACTGGCAGCAACAGGCTGAATTAACAGATCTGCTATTACAAACCCTGGGCGGGGACCTACGCGCCAAGGGCAAGGTACAGCTAGCGCCTGAGCTTAGCTGGCAACTTGGCCTGATACTTAACGATATTCAACCAGGTTTAAGCTGGCAAGACTATCCGGGCCGCCTAAGTGGCAAGCTCGACACCGCTGGCTCACTGGCTGAAAATGGCCAACTACAATTGCAACTGCCGTTATTACAACTGGTTGGCGAGCTACGTGAGCTGCCCTTTAATTTAGCGGGTAGCCTAAGTCTGGCAGGTGATACTTCAGCTGAAACGCCACAGCTGGCTAATTGGCAGATCCAAACACCCGGTTTAACACTCAGCCACGGTGAGAACCGGCTTGACCTTCGCGGCGAGTTGAATAAGCAATGGCAACTAGACGGCACTCTGAGCTTACCGGAGCTGGCAGCAAGCTATCCGGGGTTACGAGGTGCAGTGGCAGGTACAGTACAATTGCGTGGTCCGGCCCTGACGCCGGATATTGGCATAACACTGAGTGCTGAACGGCTGGCCTATCAGGAAGGGCGTTTACGTCAAGTCGAGTTGCAGGCACAAATTTCGTTGGCAGACCCCATCCAAAGCCAGATTACTCTTAGCGCCAGCCAAGGGCGCTGGCAACAACAGCGCTTACAGCAATTGGCACTTAGCCTAAATGGTACTGAGCTGGCACATCAACTGACCCTGCAAGTCACCGCCGATGAGTTTAAAGCAGATGTGGCGTTAAGCGGTGCTTTAACCGATCGCGAGCAATGGCAGGGCCAATTTACCGAATTTGCGTTTCAAACTCCGATTGGTTTATGGCAATTGGCTGCGCCGTTAAGACTTAGTGCCAGCCTACCGCAACAAAGCCTAACCCTAGCACAACATTGCTGGCAACAAGCCCCGGCTACGCTCTGTTTGACAGAAGATAGCACCCTTACTGCCGAAGCGGCCTCACTGCAACTTGCTCTAACCGATTACCAGCTAGCCGAGTTAAACACCTTGTTACCCTATCAATCGACACTGCAGGGCGATTTAGCGGTACAACTTAGCCTGGACTGGCAACATGGCATAGCCCCCAGTGCAGCAGTGACAGTGAAAGGCAGCAAGGGTGCCTTTACCCAACAGCTTGATGTACCTGTAACTTTAAGTTGGGCAGATTTTTTACTTAATAGCACCCTGGAGCAACACCAACTACGCAGCCAACTTGATGTCAATTTAGGGAGCCAGGGCAAATTGCATGCGCAGGCGCTGGTTTCTGATTTGGCCGAAGCGGATAAGCCGCTTCGAGCCGAGATCCAGTTGGAGCAGCTGACATTAGACTTTTTAAAACCACTACTGGATGAATACAGCGAACTGGCTGGTACCCTGTCTAGCCAACTGAGTGTTAACGGCACTCTGGCCAATCCAACACTGCAAGGTGAAATAAGGCTCGATGCGTTAAAAGTAAGAGGTAAACTAGCACCAACCGATATCGAGCAAGCCGACTTAGTAGTAAACTTTATTGGCGAGCAAGCGACCTTAACCGGCCAGGTAAAAACGCCTGAAGGTGCCATAGCGCTAACCGGCGATGCCAATTGGCAAGATCTTGATAACTGGCGCGCCGCCATGCAAATAAAAGGGGACGAGCTAAAATTGCAGATCCCACAGGCAGTGCTCTTTGTTAAACCCGATCTGCAAATTAATGCCCAACCCGGTCGCAGCCGAATCAGCGGTATAGTGCAAATACCCAGAGCCAATATTACTGTTGATAGCCTGCCGCAAAATGCGGTTGGCTTGTCGGCAGATCAGATTCTACTCAACCGCCGGCTTCAGCCAATTAGCGTAGCGCAAGCAAATACCTTTGCCATCGAAACGGATATTAGAGTGCGTTTAGGTCAGCAAGTGCGCTTATCTGCCTTTGGTTTAAAAACCCGCCTCAATGGTGAATTGCGTGTACAGCAACAACAAATAAACCCCACTGTCCGGGGTGAAGTGACCTTACAGGATGGTACCTTTCGGGCTTATGGTCAGGATCTATTAATCCGTCAGGGTAAAATGACCTTTAGTGGCCCGGCCGATCAACCTTTTTTAAATGTCGAAGCCATTCGTAACCCTGCCAATATGGAAGACGATGTGATTGCCGGTATTCGCGTTACAGGGCCAGCAGACGAGCCGTTGATTAGCATTTTTTCCGAACCATCAAAACCGCAAGCCAATGCGTTATCATACTTAATTATGGGCCGGGATTTGGACAGTGAATCAGGCAGTGCCGCCAACAGTGTTACCACCAGCCTGATAGGGATGAGCATCGCTTCCAGTGGCCGCCTGGTCGGAGAAATTGGTGAAGCCTTTGGCGTCAGTGATTTAACACTAGACACTGAAGGCGCGGGTGATAATTCACAGGTTACGGTAAGTGGCTATTTAACCCGCGACTTACAGCTAAAATACGGTATTGGCATTTTCCAACCGATAGGCCAATTTACCCTACGCTATCGACTAATGAGAAGTCTATTTCTGGAAGCCGTTTCTGGGATGGATAATGCGGTAGACTTACTTTATAAATTTGAGTTTGACTAGCAAACCGACGCAACGGCAGTTTGCTGTCAAAGCAGCTTGTAGTATAGTCACCAAGCTTACTACGATAAATGCTTAGCACTATGCACTCTGCAACATTTGCTTTGGCTGCCTCGGCAGCCATTTTTGTTTAAATTGGTTCAGCTCTTAGTAACAAATGTGTGTAACGCCCCAATGAGGCATAAGGCTCTTGCCGGTTATATTGCAGCTCTAACGCCTCCAGCTCAGTGTAGTGGCTTTGTTGCTGTTCTCTATCGCGCAAATAATCATGAAAACAGCGCACCCCGGTTTTACCGAGCAAGCTAAAACCGGCCTGTCGACACCAATCAAGCACCTCGTTACTGACTAAGGGGTGCTGTGGATTTAAGCGCACTGGCTTCTTCACCCGCATATCGGCGTTAACATAATCGAAATTACCGTAGAGTATATTGCTAAAACGGTGGGCCTCTTTATTGTAAAACATTAGCGATAATACCCCGCCAGGCGCCACCCATTGCTTTAATGCGGTAATGGCAGCTTGTGGGTCAGCCAGCCACTCCAGTACGGCATGGCACAGTACCAACGGGTAGTTCTTACCAGCAAGTTGCTCATGCAATTGCTGTAACGGACTCTGAATAAAGCTAAGCTGTGCCAGCAGCCCTTGTGCCAGCGCCTCTGTTTTAGCAATTTGCAGCATTTCGCCAGAGATATCGTTAAGTACCACCTGATGCCCGAGCGCAGCCAGTTGCAATGCCAATTGCCCTTGGCCACCGCCAACATCCAGTAAAGCAGACGGGCGAGCTAACTGTGGCAGTTCCAACAAGTCGCGCATTAACACCGCCTGGCGAATTTTGCCCTTAGTGGTGTTATAGATATTTTGCGAAAAGCGCCCAGCTAAGCTATCAAAATTACGATCGGTTAAACCATCACGCATAAGGTGTCTCTGCTCATCAACATCATGAATGCTTGTTAGGCCGGATTGGCAATATCAACAAAATGCACTTTCAGCCCCAGTTCGCTGGCTAAATACTCTCCCAACGCTTTTATACCATAGCGCTCAGTGGCATGATGCCCCGCTGCGATAAAGTGAATGCCGAGCTCCCGCGCGACATGAATGGTTTGCTCGGACACTTCGCCCGTGACAAACAATTGCACTCCCGCCGCCGCGGCCTGTTCGATATAGCCCTGACCACCACCGGTACACCAGGCAATGTTTTGCACCAGACCGATACTGGCATCTTCCACCAATACCGCGCGTCCTAATGCCTGGCTTAACCGCTCAGCAATAGCCGCTAGAAGCATTGCACTTGGCAAACGGCCTTGCTGTAGCACACCTAACGGCTCTGCACTTAACACGGGTTCAACTTGTTGCACGCCTAAGATCTTGCCCAACTGAGCATTATTACCAAGCTCAGCGTGTACATCCAGTGGCAAATGATAGGCCAGCAAATTAATATCATGTTGCAATAAAAGCGCTAACCGGCGCTTTTTCATACCCACCACCGGCATGGCTTCGTTTTTCCAAAAATAACCATGGTGCACTAAGACGGCATCAGCATGCAGTGCTACCGCCTGCTCCAACAGCGCCTGACTGGCCGTCACACCAGTAACTATAGTACGGATCTGCGCTTTTCCTTCTACCTGCAAGCCATTGGGGCAATAATCTTTAACGCGGCCGCTATTAAGGGTTTCATCAATAAAGTTAACAAGTTGCTGGCGTTCAATCATGACTGTTCCTATTTTTGGCGGCAATCCACTGTCCCATATAGCGGGTACTGCGATACGCATGTGATTGTAACATCTGACCGGTAAAATTGCTGTGGCGTCGAGTATTACGCGCAACCGGACTTTCGGTTAGCAAGAACTGTAACTGCTGCCACACCTGACAGGCCTGATCTTCGCTAAAGCGTTCAGTTAAAATGCGGTAGCCTTGTTGCTGTGCGGCTTGCCAGGCAGACTCATCCCGATAGAGCGCGCAGGCTGCAGCTGCAAACGCCTCCGCGTTATCAGCAATAGCACCGGCCCAATGGCTTGAATTATCGTTAATCGACATACCTTCAGCACCGACAGTCGTGGTAATGCTGGGCGTACCGCATTGCATCGCCTCTAATAGCTTACCTTTTAAGCCCGCACCAAACTGCAAGGGTGCCAGGCAAAGCCTGGCTTGCTGCATAACGACTACCGCATCTTCGGCCCAGCCTTTGACCAAAAAGCCTTCACGGGCATTATTTAGCGCTGTAGCCTTAGGAGGTGGATAAGCACCATAAATATGCAGCTCCGCTTTAGGTAACTGCTTGCGGATCAGCGGCCAGATCTGCTGCTTTAACCATAATACGGCCTGCCAATTCGGTGCATGGCGAAAATTGCCAATGCTAATAAAATGGTCCCGCGCAGCAAAGTCTGGCACCTGCGCATAAGGGCCTCGTTGCCAAAAGGGGCAATAACAAAGCAAGTGAGCTGGGATCTGATAATGCTGCTGTAACAGCTGCATTTCGTAACTAGAGATGACTAAAGTAAGATCACAGCGATAAATGGCCGCCACTTCGCGATAGGCCAAATCGTTATTTAGCCGCTCGACGGCAACGGCTGTGGCGACAAGGTGGCTGTCGGCTTTAACGGCTTCATGCCGGGCATGGCGCAGTGCATGCACATCTTCCATATCCAGAATACGTAATGCCTCTGGGCAGGCCTCGGCGACGCGCCAGCCAAACTGCTCTTCTAACATAAAGCGATCGAACATCACGGCTTGCGGTGCCAGCGTTTGCAGCCATTGCTGAAAACTGTCGCAATTAAGCACAATGCTCTGCTCCGCTACCCCGATACTGGGTAAATCAAAACGATGCGGGCTTTTTTCTGCAGCACTGGCAAAGATCACCTGATAGCCTTGCGCTTGAAACAGCCGAATTAAACTGAGCATGCGGCTACCCGCCGCAGAGGATGCGGGCTCTGGCCAAACATAACCTATTACTACCAATAACGGCATGCGCTCTCCATTTATAAAAAGCGCTTATTTTAGCTGGTTTAACGATAAATAGCATGGTTAACCCAGCAAGTGCCGCACTGGATTTTACAAAATCCAAAAAACACTTGCCAAGGCCGGCTAAGTGCGTCAGCGAACCGACCACAGTCTCAACACCTTATAACGTAAAAATGCATCCTGGATCCTATAAGTTTGGCGATTCAGCTACTCCCTCTTGTAACCATAGGAGCACTATGCTGATGACACGATTAGCCCGGACATCTTGTCCAGCGATCAATTGATTTAAGGGATACCAACATGAAAAAGCTAAATTCGTTTTTATTATACGGTCTGGTTACGCCAGCTCTAGCCCTGGGTGCTGGTGCAGCCTTTGCTCAACAATCACCCCAGCCTAAAACGACACAAAATGAGCAAAATCCTCAGCACGCTAAACCTGCTGAGCAACAAGCAAACTCAGCACTACAAAAAACACGAGAGCAATCTCGCATGCAAAACCAGAGTTATCTGGCCTCGGCACCCGCAAATGGCTCACACGCCACTAAACTGATTGGGACTGACGTAAAAACCAGCACTAATGAAGACATTGGCTCGGTGAGTGATCTGATCATTGATAGCAACGGTCAAATTCTGGCTATTGTCGTTGGTGTTGGTGGATTCTTAGGTATGGGCGAGAAAGACGTGGCGATCAGTTGGAGTAATGTCACAAAAACAGGCTCTGGTGATGATCAACAATTGCAAATTAACGGCACTCGAGATGATTTAGTTCAGCGCCTAAATTTGAAAAACGGGATTAATTTCCGGTAGTCTTTTTTATTGCAACAGCTAATTCAGCGTTATTTCTAATAGCATAGTGGCATAAATGAACGGCGGAGGCTTTGGCCCCGCCGTTTTCTTTAGTACAATCTTAAAAACTGCCTTTTTTGAAAAAGGATTAAAACAGCAATGCAACTAAGATAATAATGGGGATAGGGACCCCAAGAATAAACAGTAATATTGAACGCATAGCAAACTCCTTGCAAAGGTCATTAAGTTACAAACGTCTTCCGATTACACATCTCTAAAGAGTAATAATAAAGGGCGTATTAAGCATCTCGTTGGCGTCCACCGAATACCGCCATTAAACTCGCAGTGAAAGCACCGAGCAGCAAGGTGACAGTCATCCAAAGTGCGGCTAACGCAGAGGCTTTTCGGGCCGTATCCGCAACTTCACGGGCAGAGATTTCCAGCGCCTCTAGCGCAGCTTGAACGTTGTTAAACCCCTCTGTTACCCGCTGTTCAGCGGCTTGCTGGCTCAGTGTAGTGCGCTGCGCAATAAGCTGGCCAAGATAACGTCTATCTTCTTCTGGTAAAGGCCCCGCACTGATTGCCTGCGTAAAGATCCGTATTACCTCCGCAGTCGGAACGTCCGCAACTTCCGGACGACTTGCAGAGGCTTGCATTGCAGTTGCTTGTTGCGTGCCTGCAGGTTCACTACGAAACAACGAATCAACAAAATACTCGATGGTATCGCTGGGTTTTGTTGTGTTACTGCCATTTTCGGCAGCACCGGCAGTAGCATTTGCCACTGTACCGAGGGTACTTGCCGCCCCACTGACCACTGCGCCACCAGCGTGCGCACCGCTACTGACTATAGAACCTACAACCGACACTAATACTAACGCTGTGACTAATGAAGCAACTGCCCAGGTGAGAAAACCATGCGCAGTATCACGAAAGTACACTTCATCAATGTGGGTTGCGATCCACCTAGTACGCAGGCGCCCAGCCAAGTATCCGCCCATTCCGGACGCGGCAACCTGGGTAAAACTTAACCACAAAATGGCTGAGAACCCGATGGTAGCCGCACTAACCCCTTGCATACTCCAGGGAGATACTGCAGAAAATCCCAGTCCGGTACCAAGGATTACCAGTAGCAGTGATAAGGCAGCTGCCCCAGCTGCACCAGCAAGGATCGCCGCCCAGGATACGGCACTGCCCCCCGTTGCATCATGTATGTTTGCCGTAGAATGGCCCATCCCTGTGGTATTTGACACGGTATTTAGTTCTGACATAGCTATCTCCATAATGTTAAGGTACTTTACTAAGCCGCAATTAAGATGCGGATTTGAGCATTTCGTCGCGTTGATTTTTTGCTCGGGTCGGGTGGCGATGCGCGGCGATAGCTTTGATAAAGGCTGAGGCAATTTCGGCAGCGTCGGTACTTTCTGCCAGTAAGATACTTTTATCTTTGTCCGTTGTAGGTTCAATGCCTGCCATATCCAGCAGCTCCTGCCCGGCACTAAAAGCCAGGATGGCTTTACCGTGGCGAAAGGCATCTTTAATAAAAGGCATGGTATCCACGTTATCAGCCAGTGCCTGTATTGCCTCGCTGCCATCAGGTAACACCAATGCATCAAATAGCACTGATGGCGAGTTCTGCATCGACTTATTCGCGGTAATGTCTGCACCGTTAGCGCCCGTGAACAGACCAATCCTTGGTCCGACAAAGTGCACAACCGCACCGGCATCAACTAACGCGGTACTTAGCGTAACGAGGGAAGCGTGGTGTACGCCATGCTCAACTAAGATGGCAACTTGTCGGGTGCGAATGCCGCACTCACCTGGTAGCGCCATTAAAGACAATGGCAGTGAAACCGTTATTTCTGGTGCTACCGGATCTCTGCATACCTTAGGCATCGCCAGTGGCACGGCCATGCCTAAGCCTGCCGCAACGTCGGCCGCCAGCTCAGGTGACACGTTAACGAGCGAAGACACCATGCGCTGCCGAATGTCGGCTACTGCAACCATGCTTAATTCAAAAGCAAAAGCTGCGGCGATATGCTTTTTCTCTACCGCAGTTTGGCTGTTAAAGAACAAGGTTGCCTGTGCATAATGCTCATTAAACTTTTCGGGTTTACCACGTACTTTGTCTTCGGCAGTCGTCTGCGGAAATGAGGCAAAACCTGCAGCTCCGGCTTGAAATGGACAGCCTCCCGCCAGTGAGTTAGGCTCGTAAGCAACCTGCCCTGGATTGATAGCCTGCCGATGCATGCCATCACGTTGATTATTTCGTACCGCAGCCAGCGGGGCATTAACCGGAATTTCG
Source organism: Alishewanella longhuensis (assembly GCF_014653435.1). GTDB lineage: Bacteria > Pseudomonadota > Gammaproteobacteria > Enterobacterales > Alteromonadaceae > Alishewanella > Alishewanella longhuensis. The sequence continues at coordinate 224,836 of NZ_BNAO01000005.1, forward strand.
TGAAAATTGGGGCCGCCAAGACGACTGATTTGGGTATCGACGTAGGAGTGGATCCGCCCGGCAAGTAAGGGATCATTAGAAAAATCGATGCCTGGAATAATATGCGCCGCACAAAATGCCACCTGCTCGGTTTCGGCAAAAAAGTTTTCCGGATTGCGGTTTAGCACCATCCGACCAACCGGCGTCAGCGGTACCAGTTCTTCCGGGATTAACTTGGTTGCATCAAGCACATCAAAGCTAAAGCTCTCTGCTTGCTCTTCCGTAAAAATTTGTAACCCTAGCTCCCATTCCGGAAATTCGCCTGCGGCTATGGCTTCCCACAAATCGCGCCGATGAAAATCCGGATCAGCACCGGATATTTTCACGGCCTCATCCCACACCAGTGCATGCGTACCCAGAAATGGTCGCCAATGAAACTTACAGAATACCGATGCGCCCTGCTCGTTCACCAACCGGAAGGTATGTACGCCAAAGCCCTGCATCATCCGATAACTGCGCGGTATGCCGCGATCAGACATAACCCACAGCAACATATGGGTCGACTCCGGCATTAAGGAGACGAAGTCCCAGAAGGTGTCGTGCGCGGCAGCCGCTTGCGGCATACCATGGTGTGGTTCTGGTTTGGCAGCATGAACCAGGTCAGGAAATTTGATGGCATCCTGAATAAAGAAAACCGGTATATTGTTACCTACCAGGTCCCAATTACCTTCTTCAGTATAAAATTTCACCGCAAAACCACGGGCATCGCGCGCCGTGTCTTTCGATCCCCGCTCGCCGAGCACTGTGGAAAAACGCACAAACACCGGCGTCACTTTGCCTTTCTCGGCAAACGGCGCCGCGCGGGTATGCTTAGTAAAGGCATCATAGGCTTCGAAGTAGCCGTGAGCACCTGAACCCCGGGCATGCACAATGCGCTCGGGTATCCGCTCATGGTCAAAATGGGTGATTTTTTCCCGCAGAATAAAATCTTCCAGCAGACTAGGTCCCCGTAAACCGGCTTTTAAACTGTGCTGGTTATCGCTAATCGGCACGCCTTGATTGGTTGTTAATACTTGCGATGTTGCCTCAGGAGCGGTAGCGCATTTTTCATTTAGCGCCCGTTTGGTATTAATGGGTTTCCTGGTGTTTTCCATAATGCAGCTCCGGTGAAATAAGGATTCTGAGTGGTGATGGTGTCACCAACGTCGTAGGCTTTTCTTGATTTTGCTTAGATAGCGACAGACTGTCTGTTCGATAACGCACCTTTCGGCGCACAAGGATGATTTCTGAGGTCTGTGTTGTGACGGCGACGAGATACCTGCAACAGATAATTAGCAGTAAGTTAGCTAGCGTACATACCTGCCTGCGGGCTTTAACTATCTTAGGAGCTACACCCTGCTTCGCCATACACCATGGTACGAGGCAGAACCTTAGTGAAATACGTATCTGGAGTACACATTATGGATAAGAATCAAACCAAAGGTCATTCGAACGACGATAAAAGAAAAGGTAAAGAGGTTGCTGAACATGTCAGTCAGGACAGTGCAAAGCAGGAGAAAGGCAGCAACAAAAAAGGCTACCCTGAGCAACAAAAAGGCAAAGATGGCACTGTAATTGGCGATATTAATGGCGATGCCAGAAAGGGCAAAAAATGAACTACAACACAGCACCGCCCCTAGGTGCCGTTACCACCACAACTAGCGTAGCGTCAGCAGCTTTACTGAGCGCTGCCACTATTACTGGTGACGAAGTGTGTAACAGGCAACAAGAGAAACTTGGCACATTACAGGATTTGATGCTGGATATCGGCGAGGGTAAGATCCGTTATGCGGTTTTGTCTTCCGGCGGTTTTCTGGGCATGGGAGATCGCTTGTTCGCCATTCCCTGGAACGCCCTAACGCTTGATCAGGCAAACCAGCGCTTTGTGCTTGATGTCGATGTTGCTGATCTGAAAAACGCACCGGGCTTTGACAAAGACCAGTGGCCAAATATGGCCGATCCTACCTGGAGTTCCGGTATCGATACTTACTACGCGAAGTAAGCATCAAGAAGTAACGAAATCCGACAATTCACCGGAGGTTGCACGGAGTAACCTACCCAGCATTGATGGTTAGGATAAAACGTACAAGCAAGGCCCCTCCGCAATCGCGAAAAGTGTAACGCTGGTGACAAGCCAGCGTTATCTTTAAGTCTTATTGATACAAACAAGACATCTCTGCGACATCTGCATCACGCTGTCCAGGCAGCCACCTAAAAGCCCTTGTTACAGCGTAAAACGCTTGAAATTACGAACGTTCTTTTTGAAAAAAACCTCGTTTACTTATTACAGCGCAACTAGAAATAAATTGATTAAACACAGTTTATTGACTAATGTTGCTTTTATTCACAATTTAAAAAACGTGCACGTAGTGGAACCTTGTATTTGTTCGCAACGAGACCCTTTTTGCGTCATGTTGCCAGGGATTTTATCTTCTAAAGGACTTCGAAATGGACTTTTATATTAATCACCTTAATTCAAATCAGGTAATGGCTTTTGGTTTGATGTGGAATATCTTGCCGATGCTAGGGGCACTCTTGGTGCATCTTGCGTTTAGTGCGGCAGTATTCAACGATGCAAACAAATTACAGCGGGAGCAAGGTTCTCCTGTATTGGTAAACGCCTGGCTGTGGTCTCTGGCCGTCTTAGTTGGCGGCGTCTTTGTCGCCTTAGCTTATTGGGTTATACACCACTCAACACTGGCCAGGCGTTAACTGTTAGCTTGCTCGTTATTGAGCGCACTACTTTTTTACTACGTCCGCCCCTTGCATTACTGGCGTGAGTGGCATTAACAAAACCGCTGTAATACCTAACGGATAAATTGAGGTTTTAATGAAAGCAGTAATAGGCAGCATAAAAAGATTTTGGGAACGTTATAAAGAAGAAAACCAAAATATTCAGCTAAGCGTGCCTATTATTGGCGGTTTTACTGCAAACATTCCATTAGCAGAAAAAGGAAAGATAAAACCGACGAAAGTAGGCACAGATGCGCTGGATCAGAATTCGACCTTTGTCGAGGCTAACACCGCTAGTCTGTTAAAATTTTATACTAAATATGAATCTGAAAAAGAATATAAATTTTGCCGGGCACCTTATGCCGAAACCATACCGTTGCGAAAAGGCCTAACCGGCTTTCCTTACGGAAAAAATGTTGATGATCTGCAGATTGTTTTTATCGATGCCAAGTTTAGCCTACCCCACTATCTGTTAAAACATGCCGAGCATGCCGTAGAGATCTTTAAAAAACTGAGGAAAATCCGGTTTGATGAAAAGACGGGGGAATGGCAAAACGATGATGCCATTCGTATAACCAAACTCGATTTGGCTGAAAACAAAGTTTATATTCAACCGGCTACCTATTTCGATCAGATTGCTACGAACCTAACGCTCGATTGGGCCTCAGGCTTGCTGGGCGAAGATAGTTTATTAACTATCCGGAATTATGTTGAAAAACATCAGGATGGACAACTGCCGCCATTAAGGTCCTCTATTCTTGCCAATACCTTGGGTGTTGCCGTTGTGCTGATCAATCCCGAGACACAGGATATGCTCATTCCTATTCGCGGTAATGAACAAGCCATAATGCATGGCGCTGCAGGGAAATTCCATTGTTCTGCTTCGGGAGTATTTGCCTGGAACGAAACAGATAATGATAAACACGCCTTAACCTTCGATTTCTTTATTGAAGGCATGGCCAAGGAAATAGAGAGCGAGATTGGTTTAAAACCTGAGCAGTATGAACTTATTCCGCTTGCTTTTACCAGAGAGCTGGTGCGTGGTGGCAAGCCGCAATTATTTTTTGTGGCTAAAACCAACTTAGATATCAAAACAATTCAGTCTGATATGAAGTTTGCAGAGGAGAGCTGGGAATTTATCGACCAGGACAGTCTGACAGAGGATAGCCCTTTGTACCAATATATTCAGTCTCCCTCCAACGCACCGCAAGAACTGTTTACTTATGAAGGCTGGATGGCGATAAAAATTGCAGCAGCATATTTTTACAGTACCGAGCCGCCGTTTAGCACCTGCTAAGCCAGGCTGGCATTGCACAACGCCATTGGCTGGCGTTTTCCTCTTGCGCATGTCCCGCACAGTATCCTGTCTTAGCTTGGATAAACATGACAGCAGATTTAAACACCAGTCTTACACAGGTGCCGGTAATACATACCAATACACTGCCAGGAAATGCAGCACGCTGCCACCGAGCACAAATAAGTGCCAGACAAGATGATGCATATACAGGCTTTTCCAAACATAAAAAATTACACCAAAAGAATAGCTTAATCCGCCTGCCAGCAGCAATAACAAAGCACCAGGGGCAAGGTGTTCTAGCATTGGCTTAATAGCAATCAGCACTATCCAGCCTAAACCTAAATATAAACCAAGCGATAATTTTTTATATTTCATCCCACTCAGGCATTCCAGTAACACGCCCGCTATGGCAATGGCCCATACCAGGCTAAACAACGGTATGCCCCAATGACCGCGCAAACTGACCAGCGTAAAGGGCGTATAAGTGCCGGCAATTAAAATAAAGATAGCGGCATGATCGAGCTGCCTTAGCCGGAATTTTAACTGCGGATCCTGAAAAAAATGGTACAAGCTGGAACTGCTATACAACAGCACCAGCGAACATCCATAGAGCACAGCGGCTACTCGTTGCCAATTATCCGCACCTGCGGTATGGCTTAATAATAAATAACTTCCGAGCAAGGCTAATAAGGCCCCTATACCATGGCTTACGCTATGTAACTGCTCTTCTAAACGGCTGTAATGACTCATAATGCCTTAAGGTGATGACAGAACACTGACTCATCTTACCAGCTTTTAGCCTACTACCTAGCTGCATCGGCGTAATTTACCGGTTGTTCGTCTTTATTTACAGCAAAACGCCCGCATATCCAAGTCACGGGCTTTCGCTTTAGTCGGGCTTTCCGTAGAATCTGCGCAATACCTAAGTTAAGGCGTCGCAGCGAGCGGAACTGTCGAGCCTCTTACTTATCACTTTTGTTTTAACTTTGGAGTACTCTGATGTCAGAGATCAAACACAGCAAACTGCTTATTCTGGGCTCTGGCCCGGCAGGTTACACCGCCGCGGTTTATGCCGCCCGCGCCAACTTAAACCCGGTATTATTAACCGGTATGCAGCAAGGCGGTCAGTTAACTACCACCACCGAAGTAGAAAACTGGCCTGGTGATGCTCATGGTTTAACCGGCCCGGCGTTAATGGAACGGATGCAAGCCCATGCCGAAGCCTTTAATACTGAAATTGTGTTTGATCATATTCATACCGTTAATTTGCAACAACGTCCTTTTATCCTAACCGGTGACAACGGCCAGTACAGCTGTGATGCCTTAATTATTGCAACCGGCGCATCTGCCAAGTACTTAGGCTTATCGTCTGAGCAAGCCTATAGCGGCCGCGGTGTGTCTGCCTGTGCCACCTGTGATGGTTTTTTCTACCGTAACCAAAAAGTGGCGGTAGTCGGTGGTGGTAATACGGCAGTAGAAGAAGCGCTGTACTTATCAAACATCGCTGCCGAAGTACACTTAGTACACCGTCGCGATACCTTTAAAGCAGAGAAAATTTTAATTGACCGCTTAATGGCGAAAGTCGCCAGCGGTAATATTATTTTACACACCCACCGTGAACTTGAAGAAGTGCTGGGCGATGATATGGGCGTTACCGGCGTACGCTTAAAATCTACGCAAGGTGCGCCAGCAGAAGATGTGATGCTGCAAGGCGTCTTTATCGCTATCGGCCATAAACCCAATACCGATATTTTTGCCGGTCAATTAGAAATGAACGGTGGCTACCTTAAGGTACAAAGCGGCACTGAAGGCAACGCTACCCAAACCAGTATTGCTGGCGTGTTTGCCGCTGGCGATGTGGCGGATCATATTTACCGGCAGGCGATTACCTCTGCTGGCTCTGGCTGTATGGCCGCCCTTGACGCCGAGCGTTACCTGGATGCGTTAGCTAAATAACCATTAAAATGCCGATCTATCTGCCAGAGCTGTTACCCGAACAGCTAAGCTTTCCACCGGTCAGTCAGGCTTTGACTGAGCCGGATGGTTTGCTGGCAATGGGTGGCGATTTATCGCCAGCCCGGCTAAAACTGGCGTATCAGTCTGGTATTTTCCCCTGGTTTTCTGCCGGCGATCCACTGCTATGGTGGAGTCCGGCAACCCGGGCGGTATTTCCGCCTGATACCTTAAGTTTAAATCGCACACTACGTAAGCAATGGCAAAAAGGGGCTTATCGGGTAACGCTAAATCATGACTTTGCTGGCGTGATTCGTCAGTGCGCTGCCCCCAGGCCCAGCCAGGCTGAAACCTGGATCTTACCGCCTATGCAACAAGCCTACCTTAGTTTACATCGGCAAGGTTTAGCGCACAGCATCGAGATTTGGCAGCAACAGCAACTAGTTGCCGGGCTTTATGGCGTGCAACTAGGCCAACTGTTTTGTGGTGAATCCATGTTTAACCGCATTGATAATGGTGCTAAATTTGCGCTGATTGCGTTACAGCAACACTTGCAACACTACGCAGAGGGCTGGATTGATTGCCAACTGCCTAATCGTTTTTTACTGCAGTTAGGCGCTATTACCCTACCTAGACCTGATTATTTAGCCCTGCTAAAACAATTATCCAATCAAGCCGCACCAGCGGGGCACTGGCTGCCGCAAGAACTTAACTTGCAACACTCTGCATGAATACTCTTAGATGAAAAACACGCCGCTCCAATTTGGATTAACTCCACCCAGCACTTGCAGTTATTTACCTGAGCAAAAAGAACAACTGGCGGTGTTAATGTCTCCTGAGCCATTAGATCAGCAGCTCTATCAACAACTTATTGCCTACAACTTTCGGCGTAGTGGTAATCAAATTTATCGACCGCATTGCGCTAGCTGTAACGCATGCCAGTCATTACGCATTCCCGTGGCACAATTTGCAGCATCAGCGGCACAGCGCCGTATTCTAAACAAAGCGGCACGCGCGCATTGGCACTATCAACTAACAACTGCCGCTGTCACTGACGATGAGTACCAAAGCCTGTTTGCGCTGTTTAACCGTTATATTGAATTCAAGCATGCCGATGGCAGTATGTATCCGGCAACAACCGAGCAATTAGATTCGCTAATCCACTCTAGTTGGCAACCTATTCGCTTGCTTAAACTGTATCAAGCAGCGCAGTTAGTGGCGGTCAGTATCATTGATGAGCTTACAAACAGCTATTCTGCGGTTTACACCTTTTTTGCACCTGAGGCAGCGCATTTTTCACCGGGAAAATTGGCGGTACTGTATTTATTGGCCGAGGCCAAAGCCTCTGAGCGACAATTTATTTATCTGGGTTATCAGGTCGATGGCTGCCGAAAAATGGCCTACAAATCCGAATTTCGGCCGCATCAACGTTTTTTCGATGGATATTGGCATTCATTTGCTTAAAAAAGCGCTTGCTGCTTTACTTATTGGCGGTATTTCGGCACAATCTGCGCTGTTTTTCCGAAGGCACCCAATTTTATAGAGGCGAGTACGCTGAATGGCGAAAGAAGATGTAATTGAAATGCAAGGTACCATCTTGGATACCCTGCCAAATACGATGTTCAAAGTTGAACTGGAAAATGGTCACGTAGTGATCGCTCATATCTCTGGCAAAATGCGCAAGAACTATATCCGCATTTTAACTGGTGACAAAGTTACTGTTGAACTGACACCATACGATCTGACCAAAGGCCGTATCGTATTCCGCCAGCGTTAAGTTTCTGCCCAGCAGGCCTGCGTTAGCAGGGCTTATCTGGCAAACCCGGCTTACGCCGGGTTTTTGCGTTTAATAAAATCATTTATCAGGCATTGGCCAGCGCTTTGGCTGATTGATAGTCAAAATGTAAGCTATTTTCCTGCAAACTGACTTTCACTTCACCACCTGAGACTAAGGCACCAAATAATATCTCGTTCGCCAGCGGCTTTTTCAGATGCTCCTGAATCACCCGGGCCATTGGCCGTGCGCCCATTGCATGATCATAACCTTTCTCTGCCAGCCATTGCCGGGCCTCACCAGTAAGCTCTAACGACACTTGCTTCTTATCCAGCTGCACCTGTAAATCACAAATAAACTTATCAACAATTTGCAGAATAATGTCCTGATCTAAATGCTTAAACCAGATAATGCCATCTAAGCGATTACGAAACTCCGGGCTAAAGGTTTTGTTAATCTCAGCCAACGCATCATGACTATGATCCTGCTGTTTAAAACCAATAGATTTACGAATGGTTTCCTGTACCCCAGCATTGGTGGTCATCACCAACACCACATTACGGAAATCAATCTTCCGGCCATTGTTATCCGTTAAAGTACCGTGGTCCATAACCTGCAGCAGAATATTGTAGATATCTGAGTGCGCTTTTTCGATTTCATCCAACAGTACAACAGAATACGGGTGTTTTGAAACCGCATCGGTCAGCATACCACCCTGCTCAAACCCCACATAGCCCGGTGGTGCGCCAATTAAGCGGCTTACCGCATGGCGTTCCATATACTCCGACATATCAAAGCGTAGCAGCTCTACGCCCATCACTTTTGCCAGTTGTTTGGTGACTTCCGTTTTACCTACACCCGTTGGCCCCGCAAATAAGAAATTACCAATTGGCTTTTCTTCATTCCCTAAGCCCGAACGTGATAAGCGAATCGCTGCGGTTAACACATCTATCGGCTCATTCTGGCCAAAGACGACCAACTTCAAGTTGCGGTCTAGGTTTGCCAACACATCTTTGTCAGACGCTGATACCGATTTCTCCGGAATACGTGCCATCCGGGCGATCACTTGCTCAATCTCTGGCACATTAATGGTTTTCTTGCGCTTAGAAGCTGGTAACAAACGCTGTGAGGCGCCCGCTTCGTCAATCACATCGATGGCTTTATCCGGCAAATGCCGTTCGTTAATATACTTGGCCGACAGCTCTGCTGCAGCGCGTAGTGCTTTTTGTGTGTATTTCACGTTATGGTGCTGCTCATAACGCTCTTTTAAGCCAAATAGAATACGGGTGGTATCCTCTACGCTGGGCTCTAGTACATCAATTTTTTGGAAACGACGCACCAGAGCAGTATCTTTTTCAAATATCGATTTAAATTCCTGATAGGTGGTTGAACCCATACAACGTAAACGGCCACTGGATAATAAAGGCTTAATCAGGTTAGAGGCATCCATTACCCCACCCGAGGCAGCACCGGCACCAATCACGGTATGGATTTCATCGATAAAGAGGATGGCATTTTTTTCACGCTCTACTTCTTTTAATAACGACTTTAAACGTTTTTCAAAATCGCCACGATACTTAGTTCCCGCCAGCAAAGCGCCCATATCCAGCGAGTAGATGGTGGCGTCGGCAATGACTTCGGGGACTTGCTGCTGCACAATACGCCAGGCTAAGCCTTCAGCAATAGCAGTTTTACCTACGCCAGCTTCACCAACTAGCAAGGGGTTGTTCTTTTTACGACGACATAATACCTGCACCGCCCGCTCAACCTCGGCGTCTCGCCCGATTAAGGGATCAATCTGGCCATTTTTGGCCAGAACGTTTAAGTTTGCGGTAAAAGTTTCCAGATAACGATGTTCTTCCTGGCCGCCTTCGCCCATATCTTCTTGCGGCTGCTCATCATGCTGTTCTAACTTTTCGGTTTTTGTGATGCCGTGCGAAATATAATTGACCACATCCAGCCGGGTGATATCAATTTTTTTCAGTAAATAAACGGCTTGTGATTCTTGCTCTGAGAAAATGGCTACTAACACATTAGCGCCTGTGACTTCAGCCTTACCAGAAGACTGCACATGGAATACCGCGCGTTGTAACACGCGCTGAAAACCGAGCGTAGGCTGGGTATCGCGCTCTATATCGCCTTCTGGCAATACCGGCGTGGTAGAGTCGATAAAACTGCCCAGTTCCTGACGCAGCTTATCAATATTGGCGCCACAGGACTTGAGCGCAGCGCCTGCAGCCGGGTTATCTAATAAGGCTAATAGCAAGTGCTCTACGGTCATAAATTCATGCCGACGGTCACGCGCAAACCTGAATGCAATATTCAGCGTTAACTCAAGATCTTTATTTAACATATACCACTCCTAATCCACCTGAGTTAGTTACTACACCGACCCATGTCGGCCATGCTTTGCTTATTTAAGCGCGCTCCATAGTACATAGCAGCGGATGTTGATGCTCTTTCGCATACTGACTTACCTGCTGTACCTTGGTCTCCGCAATTTCTGCTGTGTACACACCACAGACGGCACTCCCCTCGTAATGTACCTTTAGCATTACTTCTGTTGCCCGTTCATACTGCATATTAAAAAAACGGGCTAATACATCGATGACGAAATCCATCGGGGTGAAATCATCATTGTGCAAAATCACTTTATACATTGGCGGTGGCGCCAATCGCTGCCGCGTTAGTTCTGCAAGATCATCATTATGTACGTTTGGATTGTTAAAACCGCTCATATATCAACTATAGCCATGCATGCGCCATCCAGCAAAGGCGCTTTTATTAAAATTGCGTAAAGAATTCTGCTTAATTTCAGCAAAAACCTTGACTGTCTGTACAAATTATCTACATTAGATGTTGGGGTATCAAAATACTCCACTACTAGTGCATCACTAGCATACAGAATATAGCTAACTTAGAGAAGGAAGTAAGTAGTATGGCTACCGGTAAAGTAAAATGGTTCAATAATGCCAAAGGATTTGGGTTTATCCGGGAAGATGGTCGTGATGAAGATATCTTCGCCCATTATTCAACCATCAGCATGGACGGCTACCGCACGCTAAAAGCGGGTCAGGATGTGGTGTTTGATTTGTCAGAAGGCCCTAAGGGCTTACACGCAGTCAATATTAAACTGCCTGGCGAAGAGTAAGCAGCCAACATTTTCTCGAAAGCTGATAGTGGCTATTAGGGCATGCCCTACCTTAGCCTAAAAAATTAAGGCGCTAAACTTAGGTTTAGCGCCTTAATGCTTTCTAGGTTGTAGCTAAATTAACTTATTATAATGCGGCTAACGCAGCATTTAAGGTAGCGCTTGGCCGCATCGCTGCGGCGGCCTTGGCTTGATCAGGACGGAAGTAACCACCGATATCCACCGCCTTACCTTGCACACCGTTTAATTCAGCTAAAATTTGCTGTTCATTTGCATGCAGTGTCTCGGCAAGTTTAGCAAAACGCGCTGCTAACGCCGTATCAGCCGTTTGTTTTGCCATCGCATCGGCCCAGTACATTGCCAGGTAGAAATGACTACCACGGTTATCCAGCTCACCTGCTTTGCGACGTGGCGATTTATCATTATCAAGGAATAAGGCAGTAGCCTGATCCAGCGTGTCTGCTAAAATCTGCGCTACTTTGTTATCCGCTACTTGCGATAAATGTTCTAACGAGGCAGCTAAGGCTAAAAACTCACCTAACGAATCCCAACGCAGGTGGTTTTCCTCAACGAATTGCTCTACGTGCTTAGGTGCTGAACCGCCGGCACCGGTTTCAAACAAGCCACCGCCATTCATCAATGGCACAATAGACAGCATCTTGGCACTGGTACCCAATTCTAAAATTGGGAATAAATCGGTGAGATAATCACGCAGCACGTTACCGGTAACCGAGATAGTATCTAAACCTTGCTTCATCCGTGCTAAAGTATGGCGGGTTGCCTCTACCGGCGACATAATTTGCAAATCCAGACCTTGGGTATCATGCTCTTTTAAGTAAGCTTCTACTTTTTTGATAAGCTCTGCATCATGCGCGCGGGCGCTGTCTAACCAAAATACCGCTGGGGTATTGCTTAAACGTGAGCGGTTAACGGCTAATTTTACCCAGTCGCGAATTGGCGCGTCTTTCACCTGACACATACGCCAGATATCGCCAGCTTCAACCACATGGCTAAATAGCGTTTCGCCTTTGCTGTTTTTCACTACCACAGTACCTGCGACTGAGATTTCGAAGGTTTTATCGTGTGAGCCGTACTCTTCGGCTTTTTGCGCCATTAAACCCACGTTTGGCACTGAGCCCATGGTACGTGGATCGAAAGCACCGTTTTTACGACAAAAATCGATGGTTTCTTGATACACACCCGCATAGCAACGATCTGGGATCACGGCTTTGGTATCTTGCAGTTGACCGTCCGGGCCCCACATCTGGCCAGAGCTTCTGATCATCGCTGGCATAGAGGCATCAATAATCACATCGCTAGGCACATGCAGGTTGGTAATACCTTTATCAGAATTGACCATCGCCATGGCAGGCTTCGTGGCATAGAGGGCATTGATATCAGCGACTATGGCATCTTGCTCGGCTTGTGGCAGGTTTTTTAGCTTGGCATAGAGATCGCCAAAGCCGTTGTTCACATCTACACCCAACTTAGCAAAGGTATCGGCATACTTGGCAAAAATTTCCTGATAGAACACCTTAACTGCATGACCAAACATAATAGGGTCAGATACTTTCATCATGGTCGCTTTTAAGTGCAGCGAGAACAGCACACCCTGGGCTTTAGCATCAGCAATTTGCTCAGCATAAAAAGCACAAAGGGCTTTGGCGCTCATAAAGGTGGCATCCACCACTTCACCAGCTAAAACCGCAACTTTCTCTTTTAATACCTGAACGCTGCCATCGGCTTTGTGCAAGCTAATGTTCAGTACATCATCGGCCGCCATAGTGGCAGATTGCTCAGAACCATAAAAATCCCCTGCGTTCATGTGTGCAACATGGGATTTCGAACCTGTGCTCCAGGCACCCATGCTATGCGGGTTTTTACGAGCATATTGCTTAACAGATGCAGGCGCACGACGGTCAGAGTTACCTTCACGTAACACCGGGTTTACCGCTGAACCTTTAATTTTGTCGTAACGCGCTTTAATATCACGTTCCTGCTCAGTTTTTGGCTCTTCCGGGTATTCTGGCAGCGCATAACCCTGGGCTTGTAATTCTTTTACCGCCGCTTTTAATTGCGGTACCGAAGCACTGATGTTCGGTAACTTAATGATATTGGCATCAGGCTGTTTCGCCAATTCGCCTAGCTCTGCTAAATCATCATTGATGCGCTGCTCAGCGGTTAAAAACTCTGGAAAGCTAGCGATAATGCGGCCAGATAAGGAAATATCGCGGGTTTCAACGGCTACACCGGCCGCAGCAGAAAAGGCCTCGATAATAGGCAGTAAAGACTGAGTAGCCAGCGCTGGCGCCTCGTCAGTAATGGTGTAAATGATTTTTGCACTTTCTTTCGACATGTTAGTTCCTGTATTGTAATCGCCGGATCGCCATGACAAAGCCATTGCCACCCAAGTGTGGAAATTGTTTAAAACGCAGCCAAACGAAGCAAGCCGATTATATCAGCATCAACGCGATTAAAACAGGCGCATGCTGCGCCAAGGTTTATTGCAGTTAAACACTGTTAGCGCCAACGCGGGCTGGCATAAAGGCGCCGCTACCATAACAAACTTAGAGAATTAGCGTGAATAAAACCAAAGCCGCAGCCTGGCCAAAACATAAGGCTTTTTCGAAAAAAAACAATAGGACTAAGGTAGAAAATCCATTGTTGGTACTTTTTAACAAACCTTATGATGTATTAAGCCAATTTACCGATAACAGTACCCCGCCACGCGCGACCCTGGCGGATTTTATCCAAATCCCCAACGTTTATGCGGCGGGTAGGCTAGACCGGGACAGTGAGGGACTACTGCTATTAACTAACTGCGGCCGCACTCAGCAAAAAATCAGCGATCCAAAATTTAAAGCGCCGAAAACCTATTGGGTGCAAGTAGAAGGTGAGATTACTGACGAGGCACTGGCAGCGCTTGCTAGAGGCATAACATTAAATGACGGCCCCACCTTACCCGCGACGGCCCTACGCATGGCAGAGCCAGCGGTATGGCAACGTCAACCGCCGGTGCGCTACCGCGCGGCTATTCCAACCAGTTGGCTAAGCTTAACCATTAATGAAGGCCGTAACCGCCAGGTAAGGCGTATGACAGCCGCAGCAGGTTTTCCTACGCTACGGCTGATTCGGGCACAAATTGGCCAGTGGCATCTTGGCGATCTGGCGCCAGGCGAAAGCCGTACTATCGAGTTAACCACTAACGATTTTTAATGTGCAGGCTTTTGAAAGCCCTCAAGACATGCATCCTGACAGGACTTATTAATGAGCAGAAACCGCTTACACCTTACCGTTGCCGCCGTTATTGTCTTTGATAACAAATTTTTATTGGTAGAAGAGCGCGACAAGCTAGGAGGCCATAGGGTACTTAATCAGCCTGCAGGCCATATGGAAGAAGATGAAGATGTTGTCACTGCTATTTGCCGTGAAGTGACCGAAGAAACCGGCCTGGTGTTAAAACCCACAGCCTGGCTTGGCTTATCGCAATTAAGAGCCAGTAATCAACATACCTATATCAGAGTTAATTTTTTATTTGAGCCAACAAGCTTACCCGCGGGCTATCAACCACAAGACAGTGATATTCTGGCGCTGCATTGGCTTACCGAAGCAGAGCTGGCAGCACAGAATATACCGGTACGCAGCCAATTAGTGACCGATGCCATAAAAGCATACCGGCAAGATACGCGACTATCGTTAGAGTTAATCCAGCCACTACTTACACTTTAAAAACAGCGCGGCAGGTCTGATAGACTACGCCAGCTAAGCCGGTGTGCAATTAATCGCATTAAAACAGCGGCAACTTCAGTACTACTGGCGTTTTTCCAAAAGGAATTTGGTGTTATAATCCGCGCCTTTCTTTTTGGCTCATTAAAGCGCGGTATTATGTCTGACAACAACATGTCTGATAACAGCAGTAAAAAAGTCATCGTCGGCATGTCCGGCGGCGTAGATTCTTCCGTTTCTGCCTGGTTGCTATTGCAGCAAGGGTATCAGGTTGAAGGCCTGTTTATGAAAAACTGGGAAGAAGACGATAATGATGAATATTGTGCTGCCGCAGAAGATATGGCTGATGCACAGGCGGTATGTGATAAACTGGGTATAAAACTACACAAAGTTAACTTTGCGGCAGAGTACTGGGACAATGTGTTCGAGTACTTTTTAGCGGAGTACAAAGCTGGCCGTACCCCTAATCCCGATATTATGTGCAATAAAGAAATCAAGTTTAAAGCCTTTTTGGAATTTGCTGCTGAAGCCTTAAACGCGGATTATATTGCCACCGGCCATTATGTGCGCCGCCGCTTTCAGGATGGCCATTGGCAGATGTTACGTGGCCTGGATAATAACAAAGATCAGAGCTACTTCCTCTATACCCTGGCAGAGCAGCATATTGCGCAAACCTTATTTCCGGTCGGCGAGCTGGAAAAACCCGCTGTTCGCGCCATTGCCGAGCAGCAAGGTCTGGTTACTCATGACAAAAAAGACTCTACCGGTATTTGTTTTATCGGTGAGCGCAAATTTAAAGATTTCTTACAACAGTATTTACCAGCCCAACCTGGTGATATTGTCAGTATTGACGATGGTAAAGTTATTGGTCGGCACGAAGGCTTGATGTACCACACGCTAGGCCAGCGTAAAGGCTTGGGTATTGGCGGTTTGCGCGATGGTGGTGATGATCCCTGGTATGTGGTGGCAAAAGATCTGGATAAAAACCATTTATTAGTGGCACAAGGCCATGATCATCCGGCGCTGTTATCTAAAGGCTTAATTGCCACGCAATTACATTGGGTTGATCGTACCGGCCCGACTGAACCGACCCGCTTGACCGTAAAAACCCGCTATCGACAAACCGATATTGTCTGTTTAGTGACGCCAGAAGCTGACGGTCGTTTTACTGTGCTATTTGACGAGCCACAAAAAGCCGTAACGCCGGGTCAATCAGCAGTGTTTTATCTTGATGAAGTATGCTTGGGCGGCGGCATTATTGATGAGGCCTTAATTTAAATGGAAACCTCCTTACAAACGCAAATTATTGCCTTGGCCGCAATGTGTCAGGCAGCAAAATTAGTACAAAGCATTGCGCGTAGTAGTGAATCGCAACAAGCACAGCTAGAGATCATCCTCGGTAGCGTGGTGAATTTAACCCCCGCTACACCGTTAGATATATACGGCGGTGAGCTTAGCAATCTGCGCCAGGGCTTGGAACTGATCATTGAGCAGCTTGGTGATAAACCGAAAAAAGATGTTGAGCTAACCCGCTATCTGGTGGGCGTGCTTGGGCTGGAACGCCGGCTTAATAAAAACAAAAATAATATGAATGAACTGGGCCAGCAACTCAGCCAGCTTGAGCGGCAATTACAACATTTTAGCGTTACTGATGAAACCATCGTTGGCAAACTGGCCGACATTTATAGCGAATGTATTAGCAGCCTGGGTGCCCGTATTCAAATTTATGGTCAACCAGAGCTCCTTAGCCAAAGCAGTGTGCAACATAAGGTTCGGGCGTTGTTATTAGCCGCAGTCCGTGCCGCGGTGCTATGGCGTCAGGCCGGCGGTAGCCGCTTAAACTTTATTTTTAAACGACGTAAATTAGTGGCCGCAGCCGAAGCTGCCCTGGCCAGTCTTTAATCACGCACAGAGATCAGGAGTTGTCATGGAACTTAATGCCCTTACCGCAATATCGCCGGTAGATGGCCGTTACGGGAGCAAAGCTGCAACCTTACGCCCAATTTTCAGCGAGTTCGGTTTAATTAAATACCGGGTTACTGTTGAAGTGCGTTGGTTACAACAATTAGCCGCTGAGCCAAAGATCACTGAAGTCCCGGCCCTGTCCGCCGAAGCGAATGCGGTTTTGGATAGCATTGTGACAAACTTCAGCCTGGCTGATGCCCAGCGCGTAAAAGATATTGAGCGCACCACCAATCACGATGTGAAAGCAGTTGAGTATCTGTTAAAAGAAAAAGTCGCCAGCAATGCTGAGCTACTGGCCATTACCGAATTTATTCACTTTGCTTGTACCTCAGAAGACATTAATAACCTATCGCACGCACTGATGCTTGCCGAAGCCCGTGATACGGTATTACTACCAGAGTGTGATGCCCTGCTCGCTGCCATTAAAACCTTAGCGTTGGATTTAAAAGCTGTGCCTATGATGGCCAGAACCCATGGTCAGCCAGCTTCACCCACCACCATGGGTAAAGAAATGGCTAACGTCTATATGCGCTTAAAACGCCAGCGCGAGCAAATTGCTGCCGTGAGCCTGCTGGGTAAAATCAATGGTGCCGTGGGTAACTACAATGCCCACTTATCGGCCTACCCGGATATTGATTGGCATGCCTTTGCAGAGCGTTTTGTGACCTCATTAGGGGTAACCTGGAACCCGTATACCACGCAAATTGAGCCGCATGATTATATTGCTGAGCTGTTTGATGCCATTGCCCGCTTTAACACCATTTTGCTCGACTTTGACCGCGATGTTTGGGGCTATATTGCGCTGGGGCACTTTAAGCAGCGCACTGTAGCCGGTGAAATCGGCTCTTCCACCATGCCGCATAAAGTTAACCCTATCGATTTTGAAAACTCTGAGGGTAACCTGGGCATCGCCAATGCCTTGTTTAATCATTTATCGGCAAAATTACCGGTATCACGCTGGCAGCGCGATTTAACAGATTCAACGGTACTGCGCAATTTAGGTGTCGGCTTTGGTTACACCCTAATTGCTTATCAAGCTACCTTAAAAGGTATTAGCAAACTGGAAGTTAACGAAGCCAACCTGCTGGCCGAATTAGATGCTAACTGGGAATTACTCGCCGAGCCGGTACAAACCGTAATGCGTAAATACGGCATTGAAAAACCCTACGAAAAGCTAAAAGAGCTAACCCGCGGCAAACGGATTAGCGCCGCAGATTTAGCGGTATTTATTGATGGCTTAGATTTACCAGCCAATGTTAAAAACGAGATGAAGCAGCTAACCCCAGCCGGTTATATTGGCGATGCTATTCGTTTAGTAGAGTTACTGGACTAAACACCCGAACGCGTCTTAGTGAGCAGATAACTAGCCGGCATACTGTCGGCTAGTTCACTTAGCGGCCTCACTTAGCGAGCTAACCCAGTTGATAACTGCGCATGCTTTACAACGCCTCTGTAATAAGGACCTTATCATGTACCAATTAAATCTGGGCGAGTTAAGCCTTGACGATTTTATGCAGCAATACTGGCAGAAAAAGCCGCTGCTAATTAAGCAAGGTTTTAAACAGTTTCAGGATCCGCTCTCGGCCGACGAGCTGGCTGGCTTAGCATTAGAGGATGACGTTGAATCCCGTTTAGTACAGTGCACTGATGGCAATTGGCAACTGGAGACCGGCCCTTTTGAAGATTTCGCGCGCTTTGGCGATAAAGACTGGACTATTCTGGTACAAGCCGTTGATCACTGGCATCCACCGGCCGCGGCGTTAATTGAGCCGTTTCGCTTTATTCCTAACTGGCGTATTGATGATTTAATGGTCAGCTTTTCTACGCCAGGTGGGGGTGTTGGCCCGCATCTGGATCAGTATGATGTGTTTATCATTCAGGGGGAAGGTAAACGCCACTGGCGGGTCGGCATGCCTGATCCGAGCTTAAAATCAATTTGCCCTCACCCTCGTTTGCTGCAAGTAACACCTTTTACTGCCTGCATTGATGTCATTATGGAACCGGGAGATATTCTGTATATCCCACCAGGCTGCCCACATGACGGCATCTCGATTGAAAACAGCTTGAACTACTCAGTCGGCTTTCGCGCCCCAGCGCAAAAAGATTTATTAACGGGCCTGACGGATTACCTTATTGATAACGACTTCGTTGGTAAGCGCTTTAGCGATGTAAACCGCACGCTAACCCCTGCAATTGGCGCCATCAGTGAGCAAGATCTGGATCAGGTGCAGCAATTATTGATGCAATTAGTCAGTGATCGTGCGCAATTACCACTGTGGTTTGGCCAATATATCACCCAGGCCAAGCACGAGTTAGATCAGCAAGAACCTGATCCACATTATGAAGCCGCAGAAATTGCCGAGTATCTGGAAGAAGGGTCAGTATTGGGACGCATCGGCGGTCTACGCTGCAGTTATTATCAAGCTACATCAGACAGTGATATTCAGCTGTTTATTAATGGCAATCGTATTGTGTTGCCAGCAGAGGAATACGACACAGCTTGCCTGCTTTGTGATAGCAATCGTATCGACCAACAGCAGTGCTTGCATTTTATTGCTCGTGAAGAGCGGCTACTGCTAATCACCGATCTGATTAATCAGGGTCTGTGGTATTTTGAGGAATAAGGCTGTCAGGCAGCTGCTCAGCGCCTGACGGCTGTTTTCACCTTACCAAATAACAAAGCACTAAATAACAAAGCCCTAAATAACAAAGCCGCATAATGCGGCTTTGTTATTTGTAAAGAATAAATGACAGTTACAACTAAGGCCGCTTAGGCTTGCCAAAGTTGCTCATTGTCAAATAAGTCATAAAGGCCGTGGGCGCGCGATACCAACAGATTAGCAAAATCTTGCTGGGTTTTATCGGCAAAACCTGCCTGAGCAATTTGCTCAGCTTTTAACTGCCAGTGCAGCGCAAAAGCCCTAATAGCTTCGCGCGCATCAGGTGCCGCCGAAACAGGCATATGGTCGGTAGGTAAATCACCACTAATGACCCAAAATGACTTTTTATCACGGGTATTTAGCTTCCATACTGCCACAAAAGGCGGCAGGTAACGGCTTTCACTTACTGCTACATTATCTGGAATAATTCCCTTGGTGGCTAAATATTCATTGGCTTTTTGAAATTGAGACCGTACCCACTCGGTACGCTGCTCATCAGTAATTTCAGTATTATTCTGAGTTAACTGCTCACTCATAAGACGACTTCCTGTGTTGTAGATGCCGCTACTTTAGGTGAGTCGCTGCCGACAATCAAGCTTTCAGCAGCGTCATTTTCACACTACTGGCCTGACCAGGCACTTTTTGCCGCTAACACTGGCATAAAGTAGCACTAAATGGTACATTCCGCGCCATAAAAACAAGAACTACAGTTTACGTAAACGTAAAGCTGAGATTAAACAGATACCCAACGTCATAACAGTTAGCCTCCAAGGGAGTCCACCGTGGCAGTATTTAATCATCCTGAATTTGATCAACATGAACAAGTCGTCTTTTGCAGTGATCAGGAAACTGGCCTAAAAGCCATTATCGCAGTGCATAGTACCCGTCTGGGTCCAGCCGTAGGCGGCTGCAGATTGTGGGATTACGCTAGCGATGAAGACGCTTTAGTCGATGTGTTACGTTTGGCTCGTGGTATGACTTACAAAAATGCCATGGCAGGTTTACCGCTGGGAGGTGGTAAATCGGTGATTATTGGTAATGCCAAGACCATTAAGTCAGAAGCCTTATTCCGGGCTTTTGGTCGCATGGTACACCGCTTAAACGGCAGCTATTACAGCGCAGAAGACGTGAACATTACTACGCACGATATCATGCAGGTGAATCAGGAAACCCCTTTTGTTGCCGGCTTAGAAGGCAAAAGCGGCAACCCGGGTCCCTTTACAGCACTCGGAACCTATCAGGGCATTAAAGCCGCTGCCCAACATCAATTTGGTTCAGCCGATTTATCGGGTAAAACAGTCGCGGTGCAAGGCCTTGGCAGCGTAGGTTTTTACTTATGTGAACATCTGCATAAAGAAGGCGCTAAGCTTATCGTTACGGATATTAACCAGGATGCAGTAAACCGCGCAGTGGCGCAGTTCGGTGCCACTGCTGTTGGCTTAAATGAAATCTATGGCGTAGATGCTGATATCTATGCGCCTTGTGCCCTGGGCGCCACCCTAAATGATGAAACCATCCCGCAGCTAAAAGCGAAAGTAGTCGCAGGCTGCGCGAACAATCAGCTAAAACGGCCAGAGCATGGCGAAAAGTTGCGTGAATTGGGTATTCTCTATGCCCCAGATTACGTTATTAACGCCGGTGGTATTATTAACGTGGCCTTTGAAATGCGCCCACAAGGTTATAACGCGGCCGAATCAACTGCTAAGGTTATGCAGATCTTTGATACCTTATTGACCATTTTCCGCCGTGCTGACGCTGAAAATGCACCAACCAGCACTGTGGCCGATATTATGGCTCAAGAAATTATCGCCCGCGGTAAAGTTATCTAAACAACACGAGTACTTTAACCAATATAAAAAGGAGAGGCATTGAGCCTCCCCTTTTTATGCCATTTTCAAAAGTGCTTCCCAGCCAAGGAACAATAAACAGAGGCTTATAAATAACACGACACTAATATTAATCCAAAAATCTTCGCCCTTACGTTTTTTTACGACGGTACGGCTAGCCACTTTAACCTTCGTTTTTTGCGTAGCCGTTGCTTGAGAGGCCGTCGTTTTGCTAGCCATTGCTGTAATTTCTTTAAGCGTTTTTTCTCTATCTAATCTTTCTGTCTTTTCTGCTTTCATAATACTTATAACTACCTTATATAAGCAGGAGGAATACTAGCGAATATTACTGCTGATACTGTGCCGCTAACGCCTGCAGCTCTGCCCCGGTAAGCCGGGTAATGCGCCAATCATGCATAAGTTTAGCGCCTTGTGACTGATAGAAATCAATAGCAGGTTGATTCCAATCCAGTACCGACCATTCAAAACGACCACAGCCACGTTCTACGGCTAAATTGGCTAAATAGCTTAGTAGTAATTTGCCAAGACCTTTGCCACGGAAAGCAGGGAGTACAAAAAGATCTTCAAGATATAGGCCTGGTTGAGCCAAAAAGGTGGAATAATTATGAAAAAACAGCGCAAAGCCTGCTGGCTGCCCCTGATATTCAACAATCACAACTTCTGCCGCGGCCTTATCGCCGAATAGAGTTTGTGTTAGCTTTTGCTCAGTTGCCACAACCTGATCTGCCATTTTTTCATATTCAGCCAAGCCTTTAATAAATGACAGTATTAAGGCGCTATCTTCTGCTGTTGCTAAACGGATCTTACTTTGTTGTGTCATGCTTTACCTATTGTTATTTATGCTTTTTTACTTATGGCATTCTACGCTGTTTTACTAAAAACATCATAACCTGAAACACCTTATTATTGAATACTCGCAAACGGACAAAACCAGAGCTTAATTGAGTCAGATATGTACATAATTTAACGCAAAAAAACCGGAGACAAGCTCCGGTTCAGTTTAGTCAATCTTCTATAGCTGCTTGTAGTTAAGCGGCAGCTTTATTCGCCACACTCATTGCTTCTAACACGCCAGGTTTAAAGCTATCCACACTGATCGCTTTAAAGCGCAGCTTATTCATCTGCTCTAAGGTTGCTGCTTCTTCGTTGTTAATAATACCGGCAGCAAGTGCTTGCTTAATCGTATCCACCAGCTGTTGCTTGCGTGGCAGCTGCCCTGCTTTTTGTGCTTGTGCTAACTTTTTCAGCAATGGCTGAGCATTATGCATGGCAACAAAGGCGGACTCCATTAAACCGGTCGCATCATTCTCATCAGCACCTACATAGCATAAATGCGTTAGGCGATCGCGCACTACAGATGGCTTAGACAAGGCTTCACAAATTTGTTGTGCCACGTCATCTGCAGGCATCTTGTAACCGATACCAAACGGGAATACCAGAGTGCGAATGGTGCGGGCGACAATACGATTTGGGAAGTTAGCAAAGAAGCCATCAAAGGCCTTACCAATTTCATATAAAGCACGTTGCACACTGTAGTGTACGAATGGCAGGTCTGCTTGCTGACGGCCATTATCTTCATAGAACTTCAGCACTGCAGAGGCAATATACAACTGACTTAATACATCACCTAAACGGGCAGAGAGCATTTCTTTGCGTTTTAAATCACCGCCTAGCATCAGCATAGAAATATCAGCACTTAACGCTAAAGCACGGCTCATGCGGCTTAACTGCTTATAGTAACGGGCAGTATCGCCAGATACCGGTGCGCCATTAAAGGCACCGGCCGTTAAGCCTTGCCATAAAGCAGAGAAAGTATTACCGATAGCAAAACCTACGTGTGCCATTAACAGCTTATCGAACTGGGCCAAGCCTTCTTCGGCATTGGGGTTAGCAGCCGCTTCTAATTCCGCTAATACATAAGGGTGGCAACGTGTGGCGCCCTGACCAAAGATCATCAGATTACGGGTTAGGATATTGGCGCCTTCTACCGTAATAGAGATTGGCACACCCATATAGCCATGCGCTAAGTAGTTCATTGGGCCACACTGAATGGCTTTACCGGCATGAATATCAAACGCATCGTTTAGTAAGGTGCGTGACATTTCTGTCATATGGTATTTAGCAATCGCCGTTACCACAGACGGGCTAAGTTTTAAATCAATAGCACCGGCGGTCATAACGCGCATGGCTTCAAGCGTATAGGTTAAACCACCAATACGGGCTAAACCTTCCTGTACGCCTTCAAACTTACCGATAGACATACCGAATTGCTGACGCACATAACCATAGGCGCCGGTCATGCGGGTAGCTAAATGGCCAGTGGCCGTTGCCAATGCAGGTAAGGAAATGCCACGGCCTGCAGATAAACATTCTACCAGCATACGCCAGCCGCGACCGGCATACGACGGCCCACCGATAATCCAATCCAGCGGAATAAACACATCTTTGCCATAGGTGGTACCGTTCATAAAAGCCATATTCATCGGGAAATGACGATCACCAATTTGCACACCCGGGTGGCTGGTTGGAATAAGTGCACAGGTAATACCCAGCTCTTCTTTATCGCCGAGCAGCTTATCTGGATCGTACATTTTAAAAGCCAAACCCAGTACCGTGGCAACCGGTGCTAAGGTGATATAGCGCTTATCCCAGTTAAGACGAATACCCAGCACTTCCTTGCCTTGAAACTGGCCTTTACAAACCACGCCGCTATCAGGGATACCACCAGCGTCAGAGCCTGCTTCTGGGCCAGTTAGGGCAAAACAAGGCACGTCTGTGCCATTGGCTAAGGTGGGTAACCAGCGGTTTTTCTGCTCGTCGGTGCCATAGTGCATCAAAAGCTCGCCCGGGCCTAACGAGTTAGGTACCATAATGGTCACCGCTGCCGTTAAACTACGGGTAGCAATGCGAGACACTATAGTTGAGTTGGCGATAGCGGAAAATTCCCGACCGCCGTAGCTTTTCGGGATAATCATCGCGAAGAAGCCTTCACGTTTAATGTAGTTCCATACTTCTACCGGTAAATCACGCTGCTCTTGCACGATTTTATAATCATCAAGCATCTTGAGCAGAGTTTCTACCTGATTATCCATAAAGGCTTGCTCGTCTGTCGATAACTCGGCTTTAGGAATAGCATGCAGCTTTTTCCAGTCTGGCTTACCTTTAAATAATTCACCGTCCCACCAAACATCGCCTGCTTCCATTGCCTCACGCTCGGTATCAGACAGTGGCGGTAAGATCTTTTTAAAGATGGCGAAAACCGGCTTGGTAATCAGACTCCGGCGCACTGAGGTTACCCCCAAAAGCACCACTAATATTGCGATAATAATTAATAAATATACCATTTCAGCTTCCTTCCAGCGTCAGGCTACAGTTCTAGTGGGTGTTACTGTTGTTTGATTAAAAACAGGGGCAGCAATACCTGCCGATAAATAAGGGATCAAACGATGAATTACGCCTTCAATATCGACAGCTTCGTCAAAATCAGCCAAGGCAATCTCGGCCAGCGCATCATTCGATGCCATAGTAAAAACGATAGAGCCCAGCGCAAAATGCAGGCGCCAAAATAATTCGCTTTGTGGCAAATGTGGGCAGCTTTGTTGCACTAACAACACAAACTTGTCTAAGGTACGACCATAATGGTGATTAATAAACCAGCGTAGATGTCCTTGCACATCAGTGTAACCACGGCCTAGGAGTTGTAAGAATGTACGGGTGCCTTTGCGTTGAATGTTGTTCAGTTCTAACAGCGGTTTTACAAATACGGCAAGCACATCAGGTAAATGATTAGGCTTGGTTTTGGCGAGCAGTACATCAAACTCCTGGTCCAATCTTGGCATTAAAATCTGTAAATAGCGCTGCAACACGGCCTGGATTAGCTCTTTTTTTGAGCCAAAATGATAATTAACCGAAGCCAGATTCACCTCTGCTTTAGTAGTGATTTGCCGCAATGAGGTGTCATTAAATCCGGCTTCTGCAAACAAGTTTTGGGCAGCATCCAAAATTTTTTGTTGAGTATTAATTTTGCTATTCATTAAATTCAAACACACCATTTAAACACTTGTTTGAAATGTACGTTTGAATCACTGGTCTGTCAAGTGGCAAATGCATTGCTGGTCTGAATAGCATTAATTTGTGATAATAAACGCTGGGCTTGATGCTATACACATAAACAACCACAAAATTGCTGATTCTCATATTCTAGAATTGCATCGGTATAAACTCGCTTATGGAGATTGCTATGAAAGTTGTTGAGGTTAAACACCCGCTGGTTCAGCACAAAATCGGCTTATTGCGTGCAGCAGATATTAGTACCCGCCAATTTCGGCAACTGGCGACGGAGCTTGGCAGCTTGTTAACTTATGAAGCGACTAAAGACTTGCCAACAGAGCGCATCAGTATTAACGCTTGGAGTGGCAGTTGCGAAATTGAGCAAATTCAGGGGAAGAAAGTGACAGTAGTGCCCATCTTACGCGCCGGTTTAGGGATGCTGGATGGCGTCTTGGATCTTATCCCCAGTGCCCGTATTAGTGTAGTAGGTATTTATCGCGATGAAGAAACCTTAGAGCCTGTACCCTATTTTCAAAAATTAGCGCCAGAAATCGCGCAACGCCTGGCTATTATTATCGATCCCATGCTTGCCACTGGTGGCTCTATGATAGCCACTGTCGATTTGCTAAAACAACAAGGCTGTCAGCATATTAAAGCCTTGGTGCTGGTCGCCGCACCTGAGGGTATAACAGCGTTGGCAGCAGCACACCCAGATATCGAGCTGTATACCGCGGCCATCGATCAAGGACTTAATGCCCAGGGTTATATCTTGCCAGGTTTAGGTGATGCCGGTGACAAACTGTTTGGCACCAAATAACGGCTACGGCAGTTTTTTGCCGCAACAACATTAACCCCAGAGTAAATTTGCCGCATTACCCAGTAGCAGCCGCAGCGATGCCAATCACTGCAGCTACTACCTTTTAAAATCAGAATTTTGGACGATTTTGCTACGCTTTAAGTGGCCAAATAAAGCCCGCTTGAACACTTTACTCACTTTGGTACAAAGCTTGCTCTGGTAAGCGCACACGATAGTGATGCATAGGATCAGCAGCAGATGATGTTAAGCCTAGGTAGTATTCAAACCCAGTATACCGACTTACAGACGGCAAATAACAAAACCATAAATAAGGTAAAAGCCAACACACTCTTAGCCGATGACAAAGTCACCTTGGGCTGGCAGCAACCCGCCGCCGGCTACCAACACCTGGCACCAACCCAAACAACAGAACCCCCTGCTACCAACTCTGGCAACGGCCTTA
Source organism: Alishewanella longhuensis (assembly GCF_014653435.1). Taxonomy (GTDB): domain Bacteria; phylum Pseudomonadota; class Gammaproteobacteria; order Enterobacterales; family Alteromonadaceae; genus Alishewanella; species Alishewanella longhuensis. The sequence goes on from NZ_BNAO01000005.1 coordinate 251,269, forward strand.
TCACCAGTGATTATTTAAAACAATTGCTGCAGGCCATGCTGGATCAACGTACCGGCTTCGATCGTGAAAAATGGGAAGAACTGCAGGAAAAAATTGCTGCGCTACAAAGTATGCATGAGCTGACTGACGGCCAGCAGCAAGAGCTGGAACAGTTATTGAGAGCGCAAGAAGCACTGATGCAAGAGGCCGCAGATCGCATGCGACAGCAAGCTGAGCAGCAAGAACCAGGTAAGCTTTAGGCTTGCAGCTTTAGCTTGAACATGGCAACGTAGCGCCATAATTTTTAGTCACAGGATCCGTCTAATGCAATTGCTGCCCTGGTCTTATAGCAGTCGTTATGGTGTTACAGTACGAGGCTTTCATAGCGCACCAAGCGGTAAACCGGTACTGCATTTTTTACATGGTAACGGTTTTTGCGGTTTAACTTATCAGCCGATGTTGCAGCAACTTAGTACTGACTACGATTTGTTCTTATCTGATACGCAAGGACACGGTGACAGTGATGTAGGCACTGAATTTCTTGGATGGAACAAAGCGGCGGAAATTGCCACTCTGGCATGGCAAGCACATCAACCGCTGTTTGGGGCAGTGGCAACCTATGGCCTGGGGCACAGTTTTGGTGGTGTGCTTACCTCATTGATGCACGCCGAACATCCAACGCTCTTTCAAGGCTTAGTGTTATTGGACCCGGTGTTATTTCCTCCATCGATGTTACTATTGGCACGTACTTTGGAAGGTGTACGGTTGTTCAAAAAGAACCCATTAGCAAAAGCCGCGTTAAAACGTCGGCAACATTGGCCAGATAGGGCTACTGCGCTGAGCTATTTTCAAAGCCGCAGCTTATTCAAGAACTGGCACCCTAGTGCCTTGAACGCCTATGTCGAGCATGCGTTAGCAAACCAAGCAAATGGCGTGAGCTTAAAATGCCCACCACAACGTGAGGCCGATGTGTTTAGTTCCTACCCAAAAGGACTATGGCCGGCATTACGTAATGCAAAAGCGCCGATTAAAGTCATCTATGGTGAACAGACTTTTCCCTTCGTGGTCAGAGCGGTAACCAAATGGCAACAGCTCAACAGTGGCGTACTCAGCCAGCTGGTGCCGGGTGGTCATTGTTTTATGCAGGAACAACCTGAACAAAGTGCCGCGTGGGTAAAGCAAACCCTAAATGATTTTAACGCGTTAAAATAGCTATGGCTCTGCCGCTTGCGCTATAATGCGCAAAATTTTTGCAGGAAATTTGGTAATGAAAAAACTCGTAATACTAAGTGCATTATTTTTGTCTGCTTGTAGCCAGTTACCGCACCTTGGTGCAGACAAATCTACACCGTTAAAAACCGATGCCATGCCAACACCTGCGGTGCCAGTACCGGCTCCGGTTGAAGATGCCAACGAAGTGGCCAACAATGACACCACTGTCGCGATGGCTACCGATTTTGAACATATTTTTATCGACAGCGATATGACTTTTGAGGGCGTTTTACCCTGTGCTGATTGCCCGGGAATAAACTACCATATTAACTTGTACCGCGATGGTCGCTTTGAGGCTCGCCAGGAGTATTTAGAGCGTGGCCAAGTACAGCTAATCACTGGCAGTTGGTTACTGGACAAGCGCACGCTTCATTTGGTCAATCAGCAAAGCACCTTGCCGGTATTTCATTTTCGGAGTAACCGCCAGTTAGTAATGACCGATTTATCGGGTAAGCCTATTCTATCGTCGGATGCTTATCAACTAAACCGGCAGGACAGTGTTAGGAAAATTGATCAACGTCAGCCGATGCTCGGTATGTACCAGTTAAGAAATAATCAGGCAACTTTTATACAGTGTCAAAGCGGTGAAAGCTTACCCGTTGCTAACACACAAAACCATCTGCCAATGATGCGTTTGTATCAGCAAGATCCGCGTTTTAATAATAAAGCCGTTATTACCACTTTAGTGGGTAGAAAGGCCGCAGATCAGAATGGCATCGATACACTCTATGTCGATAAATTCGAGCAATTTTGGCCTAACGCGACCTGCCCGGATCAATTTGCCCAGAAAAAACTGCAAGGTATCGTTTGGCGTGCCGAGAAAGTGGCAGACCGCTATGTCCCGCATCAGTTAAATGTGCGACTAATTTTTGATAAAGACAAGTTATACGGCTTTAGTGGCTGCAATAACTTTAATGCCAGCTATCAGCAACGCGCCAATACCATTAGCGTACAGCAATTGGCCAGTACCCGTAAGTTTTGTGCCGAAGCCAGTGGCATAGAGCAGCAGTTTACTGAAAAACTGCAACAAGCTGATCGCGCTGAAGTGAATGCCGATAAATTACAGTTGTTTTATAACAATCAGGTAATTTTAGAGTTAGTGCCGGCATTAAACTAAGCACCTAAAAAGACCACCGCAAGGTGGTTTTTTTTAGGTGTCGTCTCTCAGGGGTTGACCTTTGTGTTCCCTTTAGCGAGTATCCTAGGGTTTATACCAAAGGATCTCGGCAAGCTATGATGCAATTAATAATGCTATCTTTGTTAATCTTATGCGCTTTTTCTGCCACAGCGCATTCCTGCCCAACTAGCTATTCACATTATATAAAAAATTTAAATACCTACTTACAGGATGACATAACAGGTTTAGACAACATAACTAAAGAATTCAATACGTGTTACCTGTTAAGAGAAGCCCTTGATGATGGAACGCTCTTACACCTGGAGTACCTGCGTAATGTTGCATATATGACAGGTGAGCATAGCGTTATAGCAGATGCTAAGCATATTTTTTTAACATTATCGGCATCGGAAGGATCTCAGGAAAAATACAAAAAGCTGCTTGATATTGCACTCTTATACCGAGATTTCGACTTTGCCAGAGCAATAAAGGATAAATATACTACTGACCGAGAAATACCGCCTAATCTGACTTACCTCCACCCTAGGAATCTCCTTGTAAATACAGACAACGGCTGGCAATGGATCGGGTTTACTTTCCCAGAAGGTGGCCACATTGTCGTAGTTGGTAATGAATTTTGCGCCTTTTCTCACGCTTTCCATCAATTCTTACAAACTGCAGAAAATACAAATCCTTTATTGGCTAAAAAAGTCACTTGGATTTCTCCAATAGATTTGGAATTTGAAACAGGCACATTAATTAACGACATATACCGAACTGCAGAATGGCCTGAGATTGATGTTTGGGAAACGCCGAGCATCTATTTTTATTATAACGGCAAATTAGTCTCAAAGATGCTTGGGTGGCCTAATACCGGTAAACGTGATGAGTTCCTAGCGCATTTATCAGAAATTGGCCTAACTATGTTACCCGAGCAGTAGCATATAGCTAGCGCACTCTCTAAAGGTTGTGCAAGAGTAGGTTATAAACATAACGTAGCACAGCCCTCTTCCTGGCTGCAGGCATAAAAAAACCACCTTGCGGTGGTTTTTTATGCTTAGCGCTATTAAACTAAAGCTTGTTTTGCTTTTGCTACGATAGCAGTAAAAGCAGCTTTGTCATATACAGCGATGTCAGCCAGGATCTTACGGTCGATTTCAATTGAAGCCTTTTTCAGACCTGCAATTAAACGGCTGTAAGATAAACCGTTCATCCGTGACGCTGCGTTGATACGCGCGATCCACAGTTGACGGAACTGACGCTTACGCTGACGACGGTCACGGTAAGCATATTGGCCGGCTTTAATAACGGCCTGGAAAGCAACCCGGTAAACACGACTGCGGGCACCGTAGTAACCTTTAGCCTGTTTTAAGACCTTCTTGTGGCGCGCGTGCGCCGTGACACCACGTTTAACTCTTGGCATTTCTGTCTCCTAATGACTTATGCGTACGGCATGCAACGGACTAAGCCGGCAATATCCACTTTAGCGACTAAGGTTTTTGGACCTAACTGACGCTTACGCTTAGAAGACTTCTTCGTCAGGATATGGCGAAGGTGTGATTGCTTACGTTTAAAGTTACCAGAAGCAGTCTTTTTAAAACGCTTCGCGGCACCTTTATTGGTTTTCATCTTAGGCATAGTATTTAAACTCGCATTGTTAAGTTACAACGAATAATAAGGCGTTAAAAAACTGCGGCTTGCCGCAGTTTTTTACACTTGTAGGCGCTTATTACTTCTTATTTGGGGCCAGCATCATAATCATCTGACGACCTTCCACCCGGTTAGGGAAAGATTCGCAGATGGCGATATCAGACAGATCCTCTTTGATTCGAGTCAACATCTCAATACCGATTTCCTGATGCGCCATTTCACGACCACGATAGCGCAGCGTTACTTTAGCTTTGTCACCCTCTTCAATGAAGCGACGCAGGTTGCGTAGTTTTACCTGGTAATCGCCTTCATCAGTTCCAGGCCGGAATTTTATTTCCTTAATCTGGATCTGTTTTTGCTTCTTTTTCTGCTCTTTAAGAGCCTTGCTCTTTTCGAACAGGAACTTACCGTAGTCCATCAACTTACAAACTGGTGGTTCAGCTGTAGGGCTAATTTCTACTAAATCAGCACCCGCCTCTTCCGCTAACCGAATTGCTTCTGTCGTCGTAACGACACCCAGCTGTTCACCTTCCATACCAATTAATCGTACCTCAGGTAGATTAATTTCTTCATTTATCCTATTAGGACGGTTGGCCGGTAATGTTTTCTTTCCTACTTTAATAGTATGTTCCTCCGAAAAATTTTCTGTTCACTAACGCCTATACCCGGTTTTTGATTTCAAGCAGCAGTTTTTCAACAAAGCTGGCAACTGGCATCTTGCCTAAATCTTCAGCTTTGCGTGTTCTTACTGCAATATCACCTGCTTCGACTTCTTTATCACCGACGACAACGAGGTACGGAATACGCTTTAATGTGTGCTCGCGGATTTTAAAGCCTATCTTCTCATTTCTCAAGTCACTTATTGCTCTAATTCCGTGAGATTTGAAAGTTTTTACCAATTCTTGTACATATTCGGCCTGATTATCGGTAATATTCATCACCACCACCTGCGTTGGTGCTAACCAGGCAGGGAAAAAACCGGCGTACTCTTCAATCAGAATACCGATAAAACGCTCCAGCGATCCTAAGATAGCACGGTGAATCATCACCGGTACTTGCTTATCGCCACTTTCGGCGACATAACTGGCACCTAAACGACCGGGTAGCGCAAAATCGAGCTGTACAGTACCACATTGCCAGGCGCGGTTTAAGCAATCGTGTAAAGTAAATTCAATCTTCGGACCATAAAAGGCACCTTCGCCGGGCTGCAGCTCGTAAGCGATGTCGTTCGCATGTAACGCATCCATTAGCCCTTGCTCAGCACGGTCCCAAATTTCATCTGAACCGATGCGCTGTGCCGGCCGGGTTGAGAGCTTCACTTTAATATCTTTAAAACCGAAGGTGCTGTAGGTATCAAACACCATCTTGATACATTTGGTCACTTCAGCCGGCACTTGCTCTTCAGTACAGAAGATATGGGCATCATCCTGCGTAAAACCCCGTACCCGCATTAAACCGTGTAAACCACCTGAGGGTTCATTACGGTGACAGCAACCAAATTCGGCCATCCGCAGGGGTAAGTCGCGGTAAGACTTTAAACCCTGGTTAAAAATTTGCACATGGCCTGGGCAGTTCATTGGCTTAATGGCGTATTCGCGATGCTCAGACTGGGTAGTGAACATATTATCGGCATACTTTTCCCAGTGCCCCGACTTTTCCCAGAGCACGCGATCCATCATTAATGGGCCTTTCACTTCGTCGTAGTCGTACTCGCCCAGTTTTTCACGGACAAAACTTTCTAACTCGCGGAAAATGGTCCAGCCATCGTTGTGCCAGAACACCATACCCGGTGCTTCTTCCTGCCAGTGGAATAAGCCCAGCGCCTTACCGATTTTACGGTGATCGCGCTTCTCGGCCTCTTCTAGCTGCAGTAAATAACCCGCTAACTGCTTTTTATCCGCCCAAGCGGTGCCGTAAATACGTTGCAGCATTTTGTTTTTTGAGTCGCCACGCCAATAGGCACCGGCCACTTTCATAATTTTAAAGTGCTGGCAGAAACGCATATTAGGTACATGCGGGCCACGACACATATCGGTATATTCTTCGTGGTGATACAGTGCAGGCATACTATCACGTGGGATATTTTGCTCTAAAATTTCCTGCTTGTAGCTTTCGCCACGGCTATTAAAGGTATCCCAGGCTTCTTGCCAGCTTACCTTTTTCTTAATAACGTCGTATTCGGTTTTTGCCAGTTCCAGCATGCGGGCTTCTAATACGGCTAAATCGTCCGTACTGATCGGGCGGTCTAAATCGACATCATAGTAAAACCCATTGTCGATCACCGGGCCTATCGCCATTTTCACATTAGGCCATAATTGCTTAATGGCATGACCTAACAAGTGGGCGCATGAGTGACGTAAAATCTCTAAGCCTTCAGCATCTTTGCTGGTAACAATACTTAAGGTCGCGTCTTGTTCAATCAACTCGCAGGCATCAACCAGCTCGCCATTCACCTTACCGGCAATGGTGGCTTTGGCTAAACCGGGGCCGATATCTTTGGCCACATCTAAAATAGAAACTGCATGATCAAAAGCGCGCTGGCTGCCGTCTGGCAGAGTAATAACTGGCATGATAAATCCTTATACAGTGGTGGCCCAAACCAAGGGTCACTTGTTTCATTAAAGTAGGGTAATTCAGAACCTTGCTGTGCAGTTAATGGCTTACACGAAAAGCCATCTGCAGAACGTTGGCGACTGAAGCGAATTCTTGAAATGAAAAACGCGGCGCTATACTAACACTAAGCGCCCGGGCTTACCAGACAACGACAGGCTTTGCTTTCGCCATTTAACCACAAACCTTCCAATTGGGTTTGCCGGGAAATCAACCCGGTAAGAAAGCTATTATTGGTGCTACATAAAGGCCCGCTGGCATAAGGGCCGGCATAAATAAGTTTACCATGATCAAACAGCAGCACCGCCGGTACCGCAGGTAACGTAAAACCCGCAGCGATTAACTCTGCCGCCGAACGATAAATTTGTTGCTCAGCAGGTAATTGGTAAAGCTCGCGGAACAGGCTGGCATGCGATTTTGCCAAACGCGAGCAGCCACAGTTTTTATCCAGCACATGCACCACTTGCCAACCCGCTACTTCAGGGATTGCCAACTGCGACAGCCTTATGCCTGCAGAATCAAAGCGCCATAGCTGCTTATCATCGAAGGTACCATAGTGGGCGAAACCAAAGCGGTACAGCAGTATGCTGCTAAAAATTAGCCAGGCAAAAAAGAGTAGCAACGCAGCCACTAAACGTTGGCGTGGATTAACTGAAAAAATGGTGTGCTCCATTTAAGGACGTGGCAATGCAGCTAGTATACAAAAATATACTGCGCACAGTTTGCCCGAAATCAAGGAAATTTTACGATTATCCACCATACTAAAGGGGCTAAACAAAAAGGATAGCACTTATGTGGCAAATTATCGCAGAGCATATCAGCCGTGAATTAGACATTGAATTTCAAGTAGAACAAAAAACCACGCTCAGTGGCAGCACTGTTAATATCGCCCACCTGATTTCAGGAAATGGCTACCAGTTTTTTGTGAAATTGAATCAACGAGAGCGGTTAGATCAATTTGAAAATGAACAATGGTCACTACAGAAGCTGGCACAATATTCCAGCTTGCGAATACCCAAGGTGATTTGCTGCGGTCAGACACTCGATAAGGCCTTCCTGGTGTTGGAATACTTACCGATACAACCAGAGAGCTCCGAAGGTTGGGTAAGTTTAGGCCAACAATTAGCAGAAATGCATCAACGCCATGATCAAGCCATGTTTGGTTTTGACTGGGACAATCAACTGGGGCTAAATACCCAACCAAACCAATGGCAAGGTAACTGGAGTACTTTTTTTGCTGAACAGCGCCTAGGTTGGCAACTGCAATTACTTGAAGAACAGGGCTTTGGTTTTGGCAATATCGACGTGCTCGTCGAACAATGCCGGCAACGGCTGGCCTCACACAAACCTAAACCTAGTTTAGTACATGGCGACTTTTGGCGCGGTAATGTAGGTTTTCTGGCTGAGACCCCGGTAATATTTGATCCAGCCTGCTATTTTGGTGATCGGGAAACAGATATTGCTTGTAGTAGCCTATATGGTCGCTTTCCAGAGAGCTTTTACCAAAGTTATCAACGTTGTTATCCATTAGACGACGGTTTCAGCGAACGTAAGGCACTGTATAATCTATATCATGTTCTTAATCACGCTCATCAGTTTCGCGGTAGCTACTTAATACAGGCTCAGGAACTGATTAAACAGCTTTTTCATTAAAAGGAACCGCATGACACTTTCTGATGCCCCGGTGGCGCTGGTAACAGGCAGCGCGCTGCGCCTGGGCCGGCAAATGATTATTAGCCTGCATCAACAAGGCTACAGAGTTATTGTACATTATCATCGCTCCGCTTCGGCAGCCGCAGATTTAGCTGACGAACTTAATCTACTGCGTCCTGGCAGTGCCGCTACCTTAGCTGCCAACCTGAATGATGATTTAGCCATAGTGCCTATGGCAACTCAGGCGCTGGGTTATTTTGGCCGGATAGATTTACTGATAAATAATGCCTCAAGTTTTTACCCAACACCAATAGCTTATGCGAGTTTAGCGCACTGGGAAGACTTGTTCGGCTCTAATGTCAAAGCCCCCTATTTTCTGAGCAAAGCCTTAGCGCCGGAACTGGCAAAACGTCGGGGCTGCATTATCAATATGGTAGATATCCACGCCGACAAGCCCTTAGCTGAACATAGCATCTACTGCATGGCCAAAGCGGCGCTAAACATGATGACGAAAGCCTTAGCCAGAGAGTTAGCGCCTGATGTACGGGTAAATGGCATAGCGCCAGGGGCGATACTGTGGCCAAGCCAGGACTTACCGGAGAGCGATAAAGCGGCCGTGTTAGCGCAGGTGCCTATGCAGCGGCTTGGCGATCCAACCGATATTGCCAATACTATGCTATTTTTAGCAAAGGCTCCCTACGTTACCGGCCAAATTGTTGCAGTGGATGGTGGCCGCAGTTTAGGTGGGGCCAATAAAGCGTAAAGCGCGCTGCGCGAAGATATCGCTGATATCTTTGGCTTAAGGGCGCAGGAGGTAACAATGAAACCGATTTTCCAAAGCGTCAATTGTCCATTTTGTGGCTATCCAACCGATATTTGCATTGAAGCCAGTGAAGAAGATCAAGACTATGTAGAGGATTGCAGCAATTGCTGCAATCCCATGCATATCAGGGTACACAAAGATGATCTACAGCACCGGGTACAGATTTTTGTTGATGCCGATGATGAACAATATTACTGAGCAGCAAAGCGATCGGCTAATAGCCGCTCCACAGTTCGAATGATCGTTACGGTCTGCTGATCTAATTCGATATTGAGTTTATCCCCCACTACCTTAGTACCTAAGGTAGTGATGGCCAGCGTTTCAGGGATTAAATACAAACTAAAGCCGTCGGCTGTGACGTCACCAACAGTTAAACTACAACCTTCAACCGCAATAAACCCTTTGGGCTGGATATACGCTAACAGAGCTGCATCAACCTTTAGCTGTAAGGTGCAGTTTTGGGCGTCTTTTGCCACGGCTACCAATTCTGCAGTCCCCTGAATATGCCCAGATACTATATGACCACCGACTTCATCGCCAAAACGGAGCGAACGCTCCAGATTTACCTGACTGCCCTGTTGCAGCAACCCTAAATTGGTTTTCGCTAAAGTTTCAGCTATTACATCAAAACACACCCAACCCGCCGCACTATCAAAATCGGTAGCCGTTAAGCAAACCCCGTTAATCGCCACACTGGCGCCGCGCTGTAATTGCTGTAAATAGTCAGGTGCTAGCTGCACAGTTAAACGCCGTAAACCGGCTAAATCGTTAATTTGACTAATAGTCGCGGTGCTTTGCACTATTCCAGTAAACATAAAACCTCAAATGTGTTAAATTGCGCGTCTGTTGTTAGCGTTTTAAACTCAAGAACGGCGACCATGTTACCTTTTTCCCGCTTTGAAGCCAGAACCATTCTAAAACTGTCGGGCCCTATTGTCTTGGCCCAGTTAACGCAAACCCTGATGTACTTTGTCGACACCGTGATGGCCGGACGCTACAGCGCCATGGATATGGCTGCTATCGCGGTAGCCTCAGGTTTGTGGCTGCCGGTCGTATTGACCATGCAAGGCTTATTACTGGCCCTCACCCCTATTATTGCCCAGTTTTATGGCAGCAAACAAACCAAACCGATCAGCCACTTTACGTTGCAAGGGCTGTATTTGGGTTTTATGTTAGCAGCAATTTTATTTGTGGTGATGCTGTTTGCCGACATACCGCTGGCAAAACTTAATATGGAAGCGGCATTGCGCGATAAAACGCTGGAGTATTTGTATTATGTCAGCTTTGGCTTGTTCCCTGCCGCAGGCTATATGGTAATGCGCAATTTATTTGAAGGCCTGGGGAATACCAAAGCCAGTATGTGGATTGCCTTTGTCGGTATTCTGGTCAATATCCCTGCAAACTATATTTTTATCTACGGCAAGTTAGGCATGCCAGCCCTTGGCGGCGCAGGTTGTGGTATTGCTACCAGCCTGGTGTTTGTTGCCATGTTTATCGCCATGCTCGTTTATGGCTATACCAGCCGCAGCACCCGGCCTTACCGGCACTGGCCGCAAACACTTTGGTTAAGCTTAAAAGACCAATGGCAAATTATTCGCATTGGAACCCCTATTGCTTGCTCTATTTTCTTTGAAGTCACCCTGTTTGCCTGCATCCCGTTAGTTATCGTGCATTTAGGGCCGATAATGGTGGCAGGCCATCAAATTGCACACAATTACAGCGCAATTGTCTTTATGCTACCACTCTCTTTAGGGCTGGCCGCAACCATTCGCGTGGGCCATTTGGTGGGCGAAAATAATCTGCAAGAGCTGAAAAAAGCCATTAGCACCGCCATTATCTTGTCGATGGCGATGTCCATTTTAACGGTGATCTTTACATTAATCTTCCGTAATCAAGTAGCAAACCTTTATACCTCTGATGCCGCCGTTATTGCCTTGGCTAGCTCTTTACTGATTTTAGCCGCGATTTATCAGTTCTCCGATGCGGTACAGGTGGTGGCGGCCTGTGCCTTACGTGGCATGAAAATTACCAAACCGGTGTTTTTTATTACTTTAATTTCCTATTGGCCAATCGGCTTTGGTTTTGGTGCCGTATTAGGTTTAACAGATTGGTTAGTTGAGCCGATGGGCGCGCATGGCTTTTGGATTGGCATTATTGTCGGTCTTACCGTTGCAGCGTTAGCATTGGCAGTGGTGTTACGTAAACAGCTAAATAGGATGGAACATGCACATCTTAAAGGCGCTGCAACTTAGTGTGTTCTCTGCGGTGCTCTGCCTGCCACTTACTGGCTGTAAAGACACCGCTGGCACCGCCGAGCTTAAAGACTATCAGCAGCGACTAAATCGAGTATTGGCGTTAAACAGCCCCGCCGCTAAACCTGAACCCAGCCCGGCTTTTCCGGCAAAATCTGCCTTACAGCAACCTTTACCTGAATTACGCATCGATTTACTCGATGCCTTTGCTACCCGTAGCTGCGGCCTGGATATGCTCATCGCTGAGCGTAATAGCAGCATGGGCAAAGTTTTTACCGCCAGTAAAAGGCTCAATTATGAGTTACGCTTTTTAGCCAGCCTACAAAACTGCTTACAGCAGTCCTGGCCGGAGCCATTAAAAGGCCAGTTAACTGAGATTTATCAACAAAAACAACAAAGCATCAGCATTGCCTTAGACAATATGCTGCAAACTGATGACACCTTACGCAAACGCTGGCTTGCCGCCAGCCAAGGTGTAATAGCGGGCACTAACAAAGGTTTTGAAGAAAGCTTGGGAGCATTGCAGCAGCTGTTGGATCTTAAACAGGCAATAGCCCGGCAAGATTGGTACAGTGCCAGCCAAATTGACCCTGAGCAAGCGCTGGCCACCTTATACCGCTCTGCTTTTTTATCTGAACTGCAATTTAGCTTACGCTATGCCAACAGCTGGTTTGCTGCAGTTAATCCTGCGCTACTAAAAATAGATCCCGCCAGCCTCTGCCAGCGTGGCCCCAGCGAGCAGTTGACCATTTTAAGCACCGTATTTCGTAAATACTTTATAGGCGAGGTACAAGCCTATCTGGCAGAGCTAAACCGCTACCAGCAACAAAGTTGGCCATTAATGTTAGAGCTCTACCAAGACAGTCAGATGTTACCGGTGCTTACCGAGCGTTATGTCAGCCAGGCAGAACAGTTACAACAACAGCTTTTACAGCATGTTGCCTGGTATCAACGGTTAAATCAGCTCTGTCCAGTCGGCCTTACCGGCTAAATTTCAAGCAAACACAAAGAAGAAGCAGAAAAACACTTGCCAATAAGGCGGCGGCACAATAACATAGCCGCCGTTGTCAGCCCTTATCACGAAACGGCCAGCAACACAAAGTGTGCGTCCTTAGCTCAGCTGGTTAGAGCACCACCTTGACATGGTGGGGGTCGGTGGTTCGAGTCCACTAGGACGCACCAAGAATTTCAAACAGAAACGCCGCTCCTTGAGCGGCGTTTCTGTTTTAGGTTACTTCAAGCCGCTACCTCACTGGCGTGCTGCTTTAGCTGCGCAACCAACTGTCTGGCAGCGCGTTGGCGCCGGGCAACCTGACCAACCAAAATTAAACAGGGCGACTGTAAAGCCATCGTTTTTGCGATATTGGCGGCATCGGCCAGTGTACTTAACACTTGTCGTTGTTGCGGCCGACTACCGTTTTCTATTAGTAATAATGGCCAATCGGCTTGCAGACCATGCGCCATAAGCTGCTGGCTAATTTCGCTTAGCGCATTCAATCCCATATAAAATACCAGCGTTTGGCCTGGTTGCGCCAGGCTGGTCCAGTCCTGAGTCGTATCGCAGTCTTTATCTACCGCACTGATAAAGCGCAGCTGTTGAGCAATAGCGCGCTCGGTCAACGGTATGCCGGTAGCGGCCGCACAGCCTGAAGCGGCACTGATGCCAGGTACAATATGCCACGGTACCCCAGCTTTATCTAATGCATCTAATTCTTCGGCCAGGCGGCTAAAAATCGCCGGATCGCCACCTTTTAAGCGCACCACTTTTAAGCCTTGTCGAGCTAGCGCTACCAACAAGGCGCCGATTTGTGGCTGCGAGTAATTATGCTGACCACGGCTTTTGCCTACATCAAAACACTGACACGAAGCTGGGATAAGGGCCAGTATTTCTGCACTGACCAGCCTATCGTAAACTACCACTTCGGCATTCTGGATCAGTGTTAGCGCCCGTAAAGTCAGTAAATCGGCAGCGCCAGGCCCGGCACCGACCAAGGCAACTTCGCCAATCTTGGTTCGCTTACCGCGCCGATGAACAGTATTAATTGATAACATCGCTAAACTCCTTACTCTTTTCCTTTGGCAAACACATGTGTTGTGCGAGTTCTTTCGTTAACAGCGCAGCAAGCTCCGGCAGACATGATCCACAGTTAGTACCACACCGCAGCTGTTGTCCCAGCTTGGCGGTAGTATCCGCTCCCTTGCTTATTGCCCGGCATATCAGTTGGCTACGTACATTAAAACAGCTGCAAATCAGTGCGCTGTTATCGATAACACCACCCGCTCCTGCCGTACCACTTAGCAAGCGACGGCGCGCGTCCTGACTTAAAGGTTCCGAAAATTGCAAATTCAGCCAGGCAAGATCGATAGTGGGAGCTTCAGCACCAGCCAATAGCAACCAATGTAGCTGGGCGTCAACAACTGCCGCTGCGCGATAGTCAAACCTGGTGCCGGTCTTACTATCACTACAATACAGCGTTGGCGTAAATTGCAACTGTTGCAGCAGATCCGCGATGTCGACCAGAGAAGAAGTAGCCGCTAAGCGGTAACTTTGACAATCACCTAGCGGTACCCGCGCCAAATAATCAGAATTAAATACCGCTAATTGTGCTGGCGTTAACGGATGGCGCGTTAGCAGCAGTGCCTGCCAACGAGGGACAACACGGCGTAGCGCTACCTGACCGAGCTTTAATGCAGGTTGGCCAGAGAGCGGATCGGTATCTGCCGCAAACAACACATCTGCTCGTGCTTGGCTGGCAAACTGCGCACTCCAATGCATAGGCACAAACAGCTCTCCAGGTCGTTGATCAGTACTTATTTCAGCCCGCAGCAGCAACTGGCCATAACGATTACGTAGTTGCACCAAGTCTGCGGCAGCAATACCATACAAGGCCGCATCAGCCGGATGTATCGCAACAAAAGGCTCTGGTGTATGCTGCATTAGGCGGGGTACATTGCCCGTGCGTGTCATGCTGTGCCACTGATCGCGCAATCTGCCGCTGTTTAACCACAGTGGTGTCTGGGCTGAGGCTTCCACAAACTGGCATTGGCGTACTGCAATAAACTGCGCCTTGCCAGTGGCGGTAAAAAACCGACCGTTACTAAACAACCGAGCGGTTCCAAAAGGATTAGCGCTGTTAACTGGCCATTGCACCGGCGCTAACTGCTGATACTGTTCAGCCGTTAGCTGTGCCAAACCTGAAATGTCAAAAGCACGTTTTTGCTTATCATCCCCGGCACTATTACCAAACGCGGATAACGCGGCATGCTCGGCAAAAATCTCTGCGGCGCTGCTAAAATTAAAGCCTTGGGTAAAACCAAGCGCGTTAGCCACTTCACAAATAATCTGCCAGTCGGCTTTAGCCCCAGCAGGTGGCGAATACAATGCCCGCTGCCGTGAGATACGCCGCTCAGAATTCGTCACTGTGCCGTCTTTTTCACTCCAAGCCAATGCAGGTAGTTTAATCGTCGCGCAGTCCAGCGTATCAGTGTGTTGATAAATATCACTGACGATAACTAACGGGCACTTTGCCAGCGCCGCCTTTACCTTATCAGCCTGCGGCATGCTCACCACCGGGTTAGTTGCCATAACCCATAGCGCTTTGATCTCACCGCGTTCAATGGCGTCAAACAGCTCTACCGCTTTGTAGCCCGGTGCTGCGGCCAAGTTCGGAGCCTGCCAGAACTGCCCAACCAGCGCCTGTTGCGCCGGATTACTGTAATCAATATGTGCTGCCAATTGATTGGCAAGGCCACCGACTTCGCGCCCACCCATTGCATTGGGTTGACCGGTCAATGAAAAAGGGCCTGCACCTGCTTTACCAATGCGACCGGTGGCCAAGTGGCAATTGATGATGGCGTTCACCTTGTCTGTACCATTCATCGCCTGATTCACGCCTTGCGAAAACAGCGTCAGGCTTAGCTGCTCGTCGGCAAACCAGCGATAAAATTTTGTCACTTGTGCTTCAGGTAAGTCAGTTCCGGCCGCTACCTGTGCTATGCTGGCTGCTTGCAACTGAGCACTGGCCAATGCTTGTGCAAAACCCTCGGTATGCAAGCTAATAAAACGATGATCAAGCTTACCTTGCTCAGCCAGAAAGCTCAGTAAGCCATTAAACAGCAATACATCGCTACCGGGGCGCAGCTGCAGATGTAGCTGCGCACTCTCACAACTGGCGGTGCGCCTTGGATCGATGACGACCAGCCGAGCTGTCGGCTTAGTTTGCAACACCCTTTGTATCCGCTGAAACAACACGGGATGATTCCAGGCCATATTAGCACCGACCAGCACAAACAGCCGTGCTTGCTCGATATCGTCATAACACCCCGGCACCACATCAGCACCAAAAGCCCGCTTATGCCCGGCCACGGTAGAGGCCATACACAATCTTGAGTTTGTGTCGACATGTGGGCTGCCAACAAAGCCTTTCATTAGCTTATTGGCGACATAATAATCTTCAGTAAGTAACTGACCAGATAGATACATGGCCACAGCGCCAGGGCCATGCTGGGCAATGGTTTGCTTTAATCCCTCTGCCACCGCATTAATCGCTTTTGGCCAATTGCAATTAATACCGTTAATTTGTGGCTGTAACAAACGGCCTGTAGTACCCATGGTTTGACCAAGCGCACTACCCTTAACACAAAGTCGGCCCAAATTCGCCGGATGCGCATCGTCGCCTCTAATATGCAGATCTTGCCTGTCCAGGCTGTTGTCTGTTGTGCTGGCGCTGATACCGCAACCGACTCCACAATAGGGACAAGTAGTTAGCGTTGTTGTCATAATTAACAGGTATCCTGCTGTTAGCAAAAAAAAACGCTCGCGTTGTTAGTCGGCAAAACCGAGTAACAAAGCGAGCGCCATTGCTCAAT
The DNA here is from genome assembly GCF_014653435.1 of Alishewanella longhuensis. Taxonomy (GTDB): domain Bacteria; phylum Pseudomonadota; class Gammaproteobacteria; order Enterobacterales; family Alteromonadaceae; genus Alishewanella; species Alishewanella longhuensis. The sequence continues at coordinate 267,494 of NZ_BNAO01000005.1, forward strand.
AATTTTAAATTTTTATGTCTTAATACTGCTTTGAATTAGCAAGCATAGTGCCAGTAAAAAAAACCATCTATTATCATAGTGTTGCTTTAGCTACTTAGCTTCCCCCTCAAACTGAACGCCTTTATTCAGTGCAATTTGCACCAAAAAACAGCATTTTACCCATACAAATCAGACGTTCAAATTAACCTACTCTCCTGTCCGCCTTGTTCCAGCACGATATTTAGCGCGCTGGAACAGCTCTTGCTAAGCAACAACTAACTAAAGGTAATAACGGACAGCTGCACAGTGGAGAAAACGCCGTTATCAGTAATGCTGGTCGATGATGAAACAGCCCGGGCGCTGCTGGTTGAACAAGCCTTAGCTAAGCACGGTTATCAGGTGGTATGTCGGCTCACCAGCACGGCAGCGCTGCGTTATCACGTGGAGCGGGTGCAACCCGACATTATTATTATTGATATGGACTCGCCCGATCGCGATACGCTAGAGCATATGACAGTGATAAGCCAGCATAACCCAAGGCCTATCGTCTTTTTTGCCAATCATGACGACAATCCCGACAGCATTAAATTGGCCATTCAGGCCGGTGTTAGTGCCTATATCGTTGATGGTTTAACCGCTAAACGGGTAAAACCCATTATTGATGTTGCCGTTGCACGCTTTAACGAGTTTCAGCAACTGCGCCAGCAACTGCATTCCAGCCAGAGTCAGCTGGCCGAACAGCAACTGGTAGATAAAGCCAAACGCTTACTGATGAAAAAACAACAGATGGATGAAGCCAAAGCCTTTAGCACTCTGCGCAAACTGGCGATGGATCGGCAACAGAAAATGGCCGACGTTGCCAAAGATGTCATCGCTATTCTGGAGGCACTATGAGCATTTATTCTCAGAGCGAACAGCCTGAGCTGACCCTGGGTTTTGTACCGCTGTTAGACGCGGCGCCGTTAATAGTGGCAAAAGAGCTGGGGCTGTTTGCCGCACAGGGGCTTAATGTTACGCTGCAGCGTGAAGCTTCCTGGGCCAGTATTCGCGATAAAGTCGCCTTTGGCGTATTAGACGGTGCTCAGATGATAGCTCCATTGCCATTGGCCTCCAGCCTGGGCTTGGGGGCCGCCGCCGTACCCATGACCACCGCTCTGGTACTGAGTAGCGGCGGCAATGCCATTACTCTATCCAGCCGCTTAATGCAGCAGTTGGATCTGGACCCGGCCAAACTGCCTTGCCCGCTGGCCAGTGGCAGAGCTCTGCAACAACATTTGCAGCACCGCACGCAACTGCAACCACTTCGCCTGGCTACGGTATCGCCGTATTCCTGCCATCATTATCAACTGCATTACTGGTTAAGTGTAGCCGGTATCAGTGCCCGTCAGGTTGAAGTGATAGGGGTAGCGCCAGCAGCGATGGCCGCACAACTGGCCAGCGGCGCTATTGATGGCTTTTGTGTTGGCGAGCCCTGGAGCAGCCTGGCTCAGTTGAATGGCGATGGCACTATTGTGACCAGTTGCGATCAGCTTTGGCATAACTGGCAGGAAAAAGTGTTTGCAGTAAATCAGCAGTTTGCCGATAACAAACCACAGTGTTATCTGGCGTTACTCACCGCATTGCTGCAGGCCTGCCACTGGTTGGCGGATATCAGCAGCAACCCGGACAAAAAAAGCCAGCTGTGGTACTGGCTGGCACAAGGCCATTATTTAGCGCTAACCGATAGCGCACTTCACAATACCGGTCTTAGCCCTAATACGTTATTTAACAAGGCGGTACCACAAGCCTTTTTTGGCCCAGCGTTAAATATGCCATGGCGCTCGCAAGGTGCCTTTATGCTGCAGCAAATGCGTAACCTGCAGCAATGGCAAGGACCACTTAATCAAGCGCTGCTAAGCCAGGTATATCGGCCAGATCTGTACCGTCAGGTCGCCGCTGGCTTGGGGTTTGCCGCACCGAAAGAAGATTGGCGGCTGGAAGGCTGTGCCGGCACAGTAGGTGAAGGTAGCCGCTTTATTGATGGTCTGGTATTTGGTATGCAGAGTTAGCAGCTAGGCCCTAACAGCATGGCTCACGTTGGTGCAAATTGCACCGTTACTGTGCTAAATGATAACCTGCAGCATACATCATAAAAACATAACCACTTGATAAAAGACATATTTAAAACCTGGCACGCTAACTGCTTCGTTTAAGCCATAAGTTGCAAAGAGGCAACTGAACAACAAAACCAGCTAACAAGCTAATGGCAAAGGCGCCATCTGGCTGTATCCACAACAGGGTGCAGCCAGATGGCGTTTTTTTTCGCCCCGTTTTTATAAAGCGTTAAATAAAAAAGGACTGCATAGATGACACAGCCAAAATGCAAAACAAGCCGTCTGCTGGTGGCACTGGGTTTAAGTATTAGCCTGCAAGCCTGGGCCGCGCCGGAAAAGCCGGATTTAAAGCTCGGCTTTATTAAGCTGACCGATATGGCGCCACTGGCGGTGGCGCTGGAGCGCGGTTACTTTGAAGACGAAGGCCTCTATGTGCAGTTAGAAGCTCAGGCTAACTGGAAGGTGCTGCTGGACCGGGTGATTGATGGTCAGTTGGACGGTGCCCATATGCTGGCGGGTCAGGCGTTAGCCGCAACCATCGGCATCGGCACTCAGGCACCAATGCAAACCGCCTTTGTCATGGATTTAAACGGTAATGCCTGTACGGTGAGCAACGCCGTATGGCAGCAGATAGCGCCTAAGGTGGCGCGCAATAGCGCTGGTAAGCCAGCGTATCCGGTGACTGCCGATGCGCTGAAGCCAGCGCTGGAACAAAGTGCTAAACAAGGCAAAAAGCTGCAATTTGGTATGGTATTTCCAGTATCGAGCCATAATTATGAGCTGCGTTACTGGCTGGCGGCCGGTGGCGTACACCCGGGGTTTTATGCGCCAGAGCATGGCGATAATAGCGGTCAGTTGCAAGCCGAAGTGCTGTTATCGGTTACGCCACCACCGCAAATGCCGGCCACGCTGGAAGCCGGTACTATCGATGGCTACTGTGTCGGCGAGCCATGGAACCAGCAGGCGGTACTGCGCGATTTAGGTGTGCCGCTGGTCACTAATTACGATATTCACACCAACCTGGCCGAGAAGGTGTTTGGCGTTAGCCAAAGCTGGGCTGAGCGTTACCCCGAAACCCATTTTCATCTGGTAAAAGCACTGATCCGTGCCGGCCACTGGTTAGACGCGGATAACAACGCCAACCGCGCCGCGGCGGTTAAGCTAATCTCGCAGCCGTTTTATGTTGGCGCCGATGAAAACGTGATTGCCAACAGCATGAGTGGCGTTTTCGCCTATGCCCGTGATGATATTCGTGAAACGCCCGATTTTAATGTGTTTTTTCGCTACCACGCTACTTACCCCTACTACTCGGATGCCATCTGGTATTTAAGCCAGATGCGGCGCTGGGGCCAAATCAGTGCGGCCAAACCGGACAGCTGGTATCAGGATATAGCCAAACAAGTGTTTCAGCCGGCGCTGTACCAACGTGCCGCTAACGCCTTAATAGCCGAAGGTAAGCTGACTGCCGCTGATTTCCCGGACTTTACCGTTGAAAGCGGCTACCGGCCAGTTGATGCCACCCGCTTTATCGATGGTAAACAGTTTGATGGCAAAGCCCCGAATGCGTATTTGCAGCAATTTGCTATTGGTCATAAAGATTAACAGGAGTGACATGATGACAGCTATTCCTTCGCAATGGTCACGGGTACGCCGCTATTTGCCGGGCCAGCCGCAGCTGACAAACTGGCTGAAACAAAGTCTGCTATCAGCTGCCGGTATACTGGTATTTGTGCTGCTGTGGCAGCTGCTGGCCAGCCAGATTAATACCTCACTGGGCAGCTTTCCCGGGCCAGTGCAGGTAGCGCAGCAATGGTCTGGCTTAGTGGCTGAGCATAAAGCAGAAAAAGCACGGCAAGCCGCTTTTTTTCAGCGCCAGCAAGAGCGTAACGCTGCGACTTTGGCCGCCAACCCGGATGCAGTGGTCACGCTGCGGCCCTATAACGGCCGGCCAACCTTTTTCAGCCAGATTTTTACCAGTTTATACACTGTGCTGACCGGCTTTATATTGGCCTCCCTCCTGGCAATACCGGCTGGTATTGTTATCGGGCTAAGCCCCAAGCTTTACAGTGCCTTTAACCCGCTTATTCAGTTGTTTAAACCGGTATCGCCGCTGGCTTGGTTACCGTTGGTGACTATTTTGGTCAGCGCTCTGTATCAAAGCGAACAGCCGCTGTTTGCCCGCTCGTTTTTGGTGTCGGTTTTTACCGTTACCCTCTGTTCGCTGTGGCCCACCCTGCTTAATACCATTGTTGGCGTCAGTAATATTTCGCCCGATCTACAAAACGTCAGCCGGGTGTTGCAGCTGAACTGGTTTACCCATGTCCGGCGCATCGTGCTGCCCTCGGCAGTGCCGATGATTTTCACCGGCCTGCGCTTATCGCTCGGTATTGCCTGGATGGTGCTGATCGCGGCTGAGATGCTGGCGCAAAACCCCGGCCTTGGCAAATTTGTCTGGGATGAATTTCAAAATGGCTCGTCCGACTCGCTTAGCCGCATCTGTGTCGCAGTGCTGGTGATTGGGCTGATTGGCTATGCACTGGATCGGCTGATGTTGCAACTGCAGCAGCGGGTGAACTGGGATAAAAGCGCCACGCTTCGATAACAGATGAGTGCGCTAATAACTACTGCGCAAACCAGGGAGATATACCAATGCAAAAATCGCATTTAGAACTCAGCCAGCTGGGTATTAGCTTTCCAACGCCAAAGGGCCCCTTTGTCGCGCTGCAAAACGTAAATCTGGAGATTGGCAAAGGCGAATTTATCAGCCTGATTGGCCACTCTGGCTGCGGTAAATCAACGGTGCTTAATCTGGTGGCGGGCTTACTGCAGGCCAGCACGGGGGGCGTTATTTTAAACCAGAAAGAAGTGAATGCCCCAGGGCCAGAACGCGCTGTGGTGTTTCAAAACCACTCGCTGCTGCCCTGGCTTAGCGTCTATCAAAATGTGGAGCTGGCAGTAAAGCAAGTATTTCGTGGCCAGAAAAATAAACAAGAAATGCGTGACTGGATTGAGCATAACCTGGCGTTAGTGCAAATGAGCCATGCCCGGGATAAGAGGCCAGCAGAAATTTCCGGTGGCATGAAGCAACGGGTGGGCATTGCCCGCGCCCTGGCGATGCAGCCGCAAGTGCTGTTAATGGACGAGCCCTTTGGCGCACTGGATGCGCTGACCCGCGCCCATCTGCAAGACTCGTTAATGGACATTCAGGCGCAATTAAATAACACCGTCATTATGATCACTCACGATGTCGATGAAGCCGTGCTGTTATCCGACCGTATCGTGATGATGACCAATGGCCCCGCGGCCACCATTGGCGAAATTTTGCAAATTGAGCTGCCAAGGCCACGTAACCGCATTGCGCTGGCCGATTGCGCCACTTACAACCACTACCGCCACGAAGTGCTGAGTTTCCTGTACGAGAAGCAGCGCAAAGTAGAAGTATTGGCCAAAGCAGAGCCACTAAAAGCTGCGGTTAATACAGCAGAGGCGTTGGCGGCAAAGGAGAAACGGGCATGACAGAGGCAGAGCTGATTATTATCGGCAATGGCATGGCCTGTCAGCGTTTACTGGCAGAGCTGGTGCAGCAGCCCAACCGGCCAGCACGCATAGTGGTATTTGGTGCTGAAGCTAAACCTGCCTATAACAGAGTGCTGTTATCCAGCCTGTTAAGCAATGAGCTGCCCGACAGTGCTGCTGAACTGGTAAGCCCTGACTGGTACGCCCGGCACAATATTGAGCTGATTTGCGACGATGCTGTGGTATTGATTGAGCGTGAGCGTAAATTAGTCATCAGCCAGCATGGCCGTTACTGCCGTTATCAGCAGCTGGTACTGGCCTGCGGTGCCCTGCCGCTCACCCCCACTTATGCCACAGACAGCAAGGGTAATTTACAGCCTGACATTTGCCATTTTCGCAACTGGCAGGATTTAGCCACATTGCGCCTGGCCGGCCAGCAGCGACAACATGCAGTAGTGGTCGGTGGTGGTTTTCTCGGGCTGGAAGCCGCCGAGGGCCTGCGAAAATTGGGCATGCAGGTAAGCCTGCTGCAGCGCGGTGCTTACTTACTAAACCGCCAGCTTGACGCCACTGCCGCTGGTTTACTGCAACAGCAACTGATTGAGCGCGGTTTAACTATTCTGACCAGCAGTGAAATCAGCCGCCTTCACTATGGTCGCAACCCTTTGCAGCATGACCAGTTGCTATCGGTCACGCTAACCAGTGGCCGGCAGCTCAAAGCCGATTTAGTGGTGCTGGCGCTCGGCATTAGCCCCAACATCAGCCTGGCGCAGCAGGCCGGGCTTAGCGTTAAGCGTGGCATTTTGGTCAACAGCCACTTACAAAGCTCAGATCCCGCCATTTATGCATTGGGCGAATGTATTGAGCTTAACGGCGAAACCTTTGGTTTAATCGCGCCCATTAACCAGCAGGCTACCCAGCTGGCGCAAACCCTGTGCGGCACACCTGCGGCCTATTGCAGCGAGCTCGCCGCAACCCAGCTGAAAATAAGCGGCATAGCGCTAAGTTCCTGCGGTGATATTGCCGGCCTTGGTGCTAACCCCGCCAGTTTTGATGCCTGCACAGACTATCTGGATGCTGAATTTAATGAATACCGCCGTTTATGGTGGCGCGGGCCTTATTTAGTCGGTGCTGTGCTGTATGGCGACACCCGCCTGAGCCAACAACTTAGCCAGTTGATTAACCAACAACAGCCTTATTATGGCTGTCGCAGCAGCTTATTGCTGGGCCTGATCGACAGCGCTGCGGCAGAGCGCGCCGCTGTCAACGAACCACAACAAAATGCCGCCTGACGGAAAAATGGGAGCAAGACGATGACAACAAGCATAACGAAACAGTTGCTGGTAATCGGCAATGGCATGGTGGGCCAGCATTTTATCGAGCAGTTTTTAAACCAAACTGAGACAGCGCAATGGCAGCTAACGGTATTTGCCGGCGAGGACAGGCCCGCTTACGACAGAGTGCATTTATCCGATTACTTCAGCGATGGCAATGCCGCCAAACTACAACTGGTCGCAGACAGCTTCTACGCCGAAAACAAGGTCACGTTAAAATTAGACGAGCCGGTACTGGCCATTGACCGCGCTGCAAAAACAGTTACCACCGCTAAGGCGCGTTACTGTTATGACAAGCTGGTGCTGGCCACCGGCTCTTACCCTTTTGTACCGCCCATTGCTGGCAATGATAACCAGCACTGTCTGGTGTATCGCACCATTGCTGACCTTGAAGCGATCAGAGCCAGTAGCAAAGGCGCCCGTACCGGTGTGGTTATAGGTGGCGGCTTGCTGGGCCTGGAGGCGGCCAATGCGCTGAAGTTGCAGGGTTTAGAGGCTCATGTCGTGGAGTTTGCGCCGCAATTAATGCCGGTGCAGCTGGATAAAGACGGTGGCGAGCTGCTGCGCTGTAAAATTGCGCAGTTAGGCGTTAGCGTACATACCGACAAAGCCACCAGCAGCATCAGCGCGGGCAGCGAGCAGCGCTTGCAGCTGAATTTCAGTGACGGCACTGTGCTGCAAACCGATTTAATTGTCTTTTCCGCCGGGATCCGGCCGCAGGACTCATTAGCAAAAGACGCGGGGTTAGAGCTTGGCCCGCGCGGCGGCATTGTCATTAACAACCAGTGCCAAAGCAGCGATGCCGATATTTATGCCATTGGCGAGTGCGCATTATGGCAAGGCCAGTTATTTGGCTTAGTGGCACCCGGTTATCAGATGGCGCGTACCGCTGCAGCAGTGCTGACTGGCGATAACAGCCAGAGCTTTAGCGGCGCTGATATGTCAACCAAGCTAAAACTACTCGGTGTTGATGTTGGCTCTATCGGCGATGCGCATGGCCGCACGCCCGGTGCCATTAGTCTGCGTTATCGCAATGATTTACTGGGCGAGTACCGCAAATTAGTGCTAAGCGCAGATGGCAAACAGCTGCTGGGGGCAGTACTGGTGGGCGATAACAGCTATTACGACAGCCTATTGCAGTATGCACTAAATGGCATTGCTTTGCCTGCCGATCCACACAGCCTGATCCTGCCGCAAAGCAGTGGCAAACCGCTGCTCGGCCCGGCTGCCCTGCCCGCTACCGCCACCCTGTGCTCTTGTCATAACGTCAGTAAGGGGGCGATTTGTGCGGCGCTGGATAATGGCGTACAGGATTTGGCCGGCATTAAAAGCTGCACTAAGGCTGCCACCGGCTGCGGCGGCTGTGCGGCACTGTTAAAAAGCGTGGTCGAGCACGAACTCACTGCCCGCGGTGTCGCGGTAAGCTCAGATCTGTGCGAGCACTTCAGCTACAGCCGCCAGCAGCTGTACCATCTGGTACGGGTGGATGGCCTTAAAACCTTTAACGAGCTGATCAGCCGCCATGGCCGTGGTCACGGCTGTGAGATCTGTAAACCGGCGGTGGCCTCTATTCTGGCCAGTTGCTGGAACGAGCCGGTACTGGCCAAACCGCATGTGGCGCTGCAGGATACCAACGACACCTTTTTAGCCAATATGCAAAAAAACGGCACCTACTCAGTGGTACCGCGTATTCCCGGCGGCGAAATTACTCCGGCCATGCTGATCAGCATCGGTCAGGTGGCCGAGCAATATCAGCTGTATACCAAGATCACCGGCGGCCAGCGCATCGATTTATTTGGCGCGACGCTGGATCAGCTACCGCTGATCTGGCAGCAACTGATCGACGCCGGCTTTGAAACCGGCCACGCCTATGGCAAGTCGCTGCGTACAGTAAAATCCTGTGTTGGCAGTACCTGGTGTCGTTATGGCGTACAGGACAGTGTCAGCATGGCGATTTTGCTGGAGAACCGCTACAAGGGCGTGCGTGCGCCGCACAAAATTAAAATGGCAGTATCGGGCTGCACCCGCGAATGCGCCGAAGCCCAGAGCAAAGATGTTGGCGTGATTGCCACCGAAAACGGCTGGAACCTGTATGTCTGTGGTAATGGCGGCATGAAACCGCGTCATGCAGACTTATTTGCCACCGATTTGAACGACCAGCAGTTGCTTAGCTATATCGATCGGCTGCTAATGTTTTATATCAAAACCGCCGATCGCCTGCAGCGCACTGCCACCTGGATGAATAACCTCGAAGGCGGCCTGGACTATCTGCGCGAGGTGATTATTAACGACAGCTTAGGCCTTTGCGCTGAATTGGAAGCGCAGATGCAACTATTGATTGCCAACTACCAGTGCGAATGGCAAACCGTGCTGAACGACCCTGTGCAGCGCGCCCGCTTTAACAGCTATGTCAATGCTGCCGCACCCGCACGCAGCGACTTTGGCTTTGTGCCAGAGCGCGGCCAGCTTATTCCCAGCCGCCAGCTTAACATCAACGTTTCCATAGAAAGTAAGGAGACCAGCCTATGAGCCAGCTTGCCCATGCCTTAGAGAGTCAGCCCAGCTTACAACAGCAGGCGGTAATATTATGCCGGCAGCAAGACTTAGTGCCCTTTTCCGGGGTGGCTGCGCGTTTTGCCGAGTACGCGATAGCACTGTTTTACCTGCCCGGCGAAACGGTAGAGCTATATGGCCTCAGCCATATCGACCCGGTTACCAAAGCGCCGGTAATGGCTCATGGCCTACTGGGCGAAACTAAGGGCGAGTTTTATGTCGCGGCGCCATTACATAAACAACAGTACCGGCTCAGCGACGGCCAGTGTTTAAGTGATAGCGCACTGACATTACAGGTATTTAAGGTGCAACTGCTGGATGGTCAGGTGTACTTACTACCCCCAACGGAGTACTAAGTCGCCCCTTAATGGCAATAACAATAAGGACGCAAAGCTTTTAAGCTTATATCCACAACACCGAGCTACCGGCTCTAAACCTGATAATCGTGTACCCAGGGGTCGATACCCTATGGATTTCGACATGCACGTAGGCGGCAAGACCGTTCATCCCCATGAGCTTAGCGCGACTAAGTGATTGGGGTGAACGGGTGCAGCCAACACCCGTGCAGGTTGAAAGACGACGGGTATCAGGAATGAGCAGGATGCCGTGGCACTAACGCCACCGGGTAAGTCTGGAAACGGCCTTACCTCCCCACTTGGAAAGGTGAATTATGTTAACTGACGCCTATGCGCGCCGCTTTAGTTATTTGCGGCTGTCTGTTACTGAGAGCTGCAATTTTCGCTGCAGCTATTGCCTGCCCGATGGCAATGACTGCGACTCACGCTCTGGCGAGCTTAACCTGACTGAGATCCGCCGTTTAGTGACCGCCTTTGCCAAACTGGGTACCCGTAAGGTACGCATCACCGGCGGCGAGCCCTCATTACGTAAGGACTTAACCGAGATTATCGCCACCTGCAAAGCGGTGCCCGGTATTGAAAAAGTGGCACTCACTACCAACGGCTATCGCTTACAGCGCGATGCACTGGCCTGGCAGCAAGCCGGGCTGGATGCGGTAAACGTCAGCGTGGATAGCTTAGATGCCGATACTTTTCATCTCGTCACCGGCCAGGACAAGCTAGCGGACATCTTAGACGGTATAGCGCATGCTAAAGCCATTGGTATTAAGCAGGTAAAAATAAATACCGTGCTGTTAAAGCAGCATAATGCGCTGGCCCTGCCCGATTTTCTTAGGTTTATTCAAAAGCAGGATATTGCGCTGCGCTTTATTGAGCTAATGCGCACGGGTGATAATGCCAATTTTTATCAGCGCCAGCATCTAAGTGGTGCCAGTATTCAGCAGCAGTTAGTCGCGCAGGGCTGGCAACTGAACGCCAAAGCTAACACCGACGGCCCGGCGCTGGAGTATTCACACAGCGACTACCAGGGCCAGCTCGGCCTGATAATGCCCTACAGCAAAGACTTTTGTGCCGATTGCAACCGGCTTAGGGTATCGAGCACCGGCGCGCTGTATTTATGCCTGTTTACCGACAATCATCAGGACTTGCGCAGCCTGCTGCAAAGCGATGACAGCGCGCCGGTGCTGCGTTTTTTACAACAGGCAGTGCAAGGCAAAGCCTTCAGCCATCAGCTGGCGCAGGATTATAGCGGCAGCACCCGCCATTTAGCCCAGATAGGTGGCTAAGCGCTATGAAAAAAACAGTGACAAAAACAGTGACAAAAATATCACCCTTTAGCGCCTTGATTTTAGCCGGTGGTCAATCCAGTCGTATGGGCCAGGATAAAGCGCTGCTTAACCTTAACGGCCAGAGTTTGCTAGCACATATGCAGCAATTGGCGTGGGATAGTGGCGCCGCAGAAGTGCTGATTAGCCGCAACCAGCCAGGCTTTATAGCCGATCAAACTCAGCAACAGGGGCCCTTAGCCGGTATTCTAGCGGCACTTGAGCACTGTCAAAATGCACAGCTACTGGTGTTGCCAATAGATACGCCCTTACTGAGCGTGTTTAGTTTGCAGCGTCTGCTGCAACACGCTGGCGCCAGTGCGGCCTGCTTTGCCAATAGCCCGCTACCTTGCGTGCTGCCGGTAAACCCAACACTCAGCGCCCTAATTCATCAGCTGCTGCAAAACGGCCAGCGCTCGGTTAAAGCGCTGTTAGCCCAGCTTAACGCCGTATCCCTGCCAGTCCCGACTACTGAGCTATTAAATACCAATACGCCGCAAGACTGGCAGCTTTGCCTGAGTTTACTTAATACCGGAGAGCATTATGCCCAGATTTGATTTAAGCCAGTTTTATCCGCTAACGATAGCGGTACTTACCGTATCGGACAGTCGTAACGCTGATAACGACAGCAGCGGCGACTTGCTCTGTCAGTTGCTGCAGAGCGCTGGTCACCAAGTAGCAGAGCGGACCTTATTACCGAACAACAAATATCAAATACGTGCTGTGTTAAGTCAGTGGATTGCCAGCGATATGGTACAGGTGGTGCTGCTTAACGGCGGTACGGGTTTCGCCGCAGGCAATTGCAGCGTTGAGGCCATAACGCCACTGCTGGACGACACAGTACCGGGCTTTGGTGAGCTATTCCGCCAGTTATCCTTTAACGAGTTAGGCTCAGCCGCACTGCAATCCGGCGCCCTGGCGGGGTTAGCCAATGGCACCTTGCTGTTTGCCATGCCAGGCTCTGGCGGCGCTTGTACGCTTGCCATGCAACAACTGATTTTACCGCAATTAGATGGCAGAACCGGCCCCTGCAACTTTGTTGCCCATATTAAAAACAGCCCAAGCCAACGCTGTGGAGCTTAAGATGACAGCATCGCTAACCCATTTAGAGCTAACCCATTTAAACCTTACGCATCTTGATAAGAGCGGCGCCGCAGCCATGGTCGATGTAAGTGCCAAGCACGCTACAACCCGGCTGGCCCGCGCCGGTGCGCTGGTGCAAACCACGCCGGAAGTAGTGCGTTTAATAGAGCAAGCCTTACTGAAAAAAGGCGATGTACTGGCCACTGCGCGCATTGCCGGCATTATGGCAGCGAAAAAAACCAGCGAGCTCATTCCGCTGTGCCACCCGCTACTGCTCAGCAAAGTAACGGTAGATTTTGAACTACAGCCCGAACAGGGCCAAATTAGGGTTGAAAGCAGCTGTTTACTAAGTGGTGTAACCGGGGTGGAGATGGAAGCGTTAACTGCGGCCAGTGTCGCGGCGCTGACCATTTACGATATGTGTAAGGCAGTGGATAAAGCCATGATTATCAGCGATATCCGCCTGTTGGAAAAAACCGGCGGTAAGTCGGGGCATTATATGTTGGAGACGGAACAATGATAAAAATCCTGTTTTTCGCCGCCCTGCGCGAGCGGCTTAACTGCGAACAATATTTGCTTAGCTGCGATGGCCATCTATTAAATGTGGCTACGGTGCTTAAACAACTGCAAAGCCGCAACAGCGTGTGGCAGCAAGAACTAAGCCGGGCCGATTTACTCTGTGCGGTAAACCAGCAACTGGTGCCACTAACGGCCGACGTACAAGACGGCGATGAGCTGGCGCTTTTCCCACCGGTTACTGGTGGTTAGCATGAGCATCTTTATTGCAGTACAACGCGATGATTTTTGCGTCGCCAGCGAATATGACGAGCTGCGTTGTCATGCCGCCTGTGGTGCTGTCGTCATCTTTAGTGGCCTGGTACGCGAGCTTAGTAACAACAGTTTGCACAGTATGACACTGGAGCACTATCCCGGCATGACCGAGCAGGCGCTTAGCGCTATTGCTGAACAAGCACAGCAACGCTGGCAGCTTGGCGCGGTAAGGATTATTCACCGGGTGGGTACCCTTAAACCCAACGCACAAATTGTCATGGTTGGCATTGCCAGCGCGCATCGCGCTGCCGCTTTTGCCGCCTGCGAATATATTATGGATTACCTGAAAAACCGCGCGCCGTTCTGGAAAAAAGAACATACCGCAGAAGGTGATTACTGGGTTGAGGCGAAAGCCAGTGACAAGCAAGCACTGGCGCGTTGGGAGTAACCTATGATCCGGGCTTTATTGCTGCTTTGTATTATCTTCGCCTTACCGGTTTATACCAGCGAAAAGCTGACCATAGCCGCAGCCTCTGACTTACGTTATGCACTGGATGATATCATCGCGCTATTTCAGCAACAGCAGCCAGCAGCCGAGGTCCGGGTTAATTATGGCTCCAGTGGCAAAATCAGCACTCAAATCCGCCATGGCGCGCCCTATGATGTATTTTTCTCGGCGGATATTCAGTTTCCTGAGCAGCTTTATGCTGAAGGCCATGCCGTCACTCAGCCACAGCTTTATGCCCTTGGTCGAATTGTGCTGTGGAGCCCGCGGCAGAATATGGCGGGTATTGACCTGTCGCAACTGGCGAAGTTGAATTTTCGCCGCCTGGCCATCGCTCAGCCTGCCCATGCACCTTATGGCCAGCGCGCCAAAGAAGCGCTGCAAGCTGCCGGGGTGTGGGCCGCAGTAGAACCAAAACTGGTGTATGGCGAAAATATCGCCCAAACCGCGCAACTGGCGCAAAGCGGCGGTGCCGATATAGCCATTATTGCCCTGTCGCTAGCCAAGTTTCCGGAGTTAGCCAAGCAAGGGTATCAACTTATTCCGGCAGAGCTGCATCAGCCACTCACGCAGGCTTATGTCATTACCCGCCATGGCGCTGATAACAGCACTGCGCAAAAGTTTACTGCCTTTATGACTAACAAAGCGGTGCTAGCTATTATGCAAGGCTATGGCTTTGAACTGCCAACCAGCGAACCGCAAGGCGAGCAGGACTAGCGCCATGCCAGAGCTTTTCCTCGCCCTTAGCCCCCAAGACTGGCAAGCCATCCAGCTCACCTTAAAGCTGTGTTTATATACCACCCTTATTTTATTGCTGCTGGGTACACCACTGGCCTGGTGGTTATCGCTGAGCCAAAGCAAGCTGCGCACCGCTATTCAAGCGATCGTAGCGCTGCCGTTGGTGTTGCCGCCCACAGTGCTGGGTTTTTACTTGCTGCTATTGCTGGGGCCACATGGCGCCGTAGGCAGCACGCTGGAACAATTGGGGTTTACGCATCTGGCGTTTAGTTTTAGCGGCATTTTAATTGGCTCGGTGATTTACTCGCTGCCTTTTACCGTGCAGCCTTTGCTGGAAAGCTTCCGCCGTATGGGGCCAAGGCCACTGGAGGTAGCCGCAACTTTGGGTGCATCTAAGCTCGACCAGCTATTTAGCGTAGTACTGCCGCTGTGTCGCGGCGGTTTTATTGTTGCTGCTACGCTGACCTTTGCCCATACGCTGGGCGAATTTGGGGTGATTTTAATGCTCGGCGGCAGTATTCCCGGCGAAACCCAGGTGCTTTCCGTGCTGATTTACGATCACACTGAAGCGATGAATTATGCCCAGGCGCATCAGTTATCACTGGGCTTATTAATCGCCGCCTTTGTGGTGTTATTTATTGTATATGGTTTAAACCGGCGCTTTGAGCGGGGGACTGTCTGATGGCAATACCCGGCACTGAGCATCTGCATAACCCGACAACCAGCAGCAGTTGGTGGCAACGGCTGGGCTGGCACGCCAATGCCAAAGCTAACAATCAAGCTAGGCACTCTACCCCGGCCAGCAATGCCCCAAAATCGCTTAGGGTTGCCCTGCAATTGCAGCGTGGTGCTTTTAGTCTTGAACTGAATAACTGCCTGCCACTGCAAGGCATTACCGCCTTATTTGGTCGCTCCGGCTGTGGCAAAACCACCCTGCTCCGCGCCATTGCCGGGCTGGATCGCCATGCCGGGGCACAGGTGCAGTTTATTGATACGGTCTGGCAACAGGGCAACACTTTTTTGCCAGTGCATCAGCGCCGTATAGGCATGGTGTTTCAAGAAAGCAGCCTGCTGCCGCATTTATCGGTGAAGCAAAATCTGTTGTATGGCTTTAACCGGCTGGCAAAGCATATTGATGTACACCTTAAACCAGAGCAGGTAACTCAATTACTGGAACTGGCACCTTTGCTACAGCAAGCCCCCGAGCAGTTATCCGGCGGCCAGCGCCAGCGCGTGGCACTGGGCCGCGCCCTGCTAAGCCAACCACAGTTATTGCTGTTGGATGAGCCGCTGGCCTCTTTGGACCAGCAAAGCCGAGGGGAAATATTGCCGTTTTTACAGCGTATCGCTAATACCACCGGCATACCTATGCTGCTGGTCAGCCACCAGCTGGACGACGTGGTGAAACTGGCCGATCACCTGGTGCTAATGCAACACGGCCGCATTCACAGCCAGGGCCCGCTACAGCAGCAATTACTGCAACCCGAACTCGCCGCCATCGGCGCTATGTCGCTATTGCATGCACAAAGCCACGGTAGTAAACACCACCTGCTTAAGCTAAGCATTGGCCAGCAGCAGTTGCAGCTGCCAGCGCCACTACCTGCCAACACAACAAGCTATTCCCCCACGTCGTACCGCTTACGTATTCAGGCCCGCGATGTTGCGCTTAGCCTTAAGCCAATTAGCGACAGCTCGGTGAGTAATCAGTTACAAGTCAGCATTAGCGGGTTTAGTCCCGCCCCGCACCCGGCTGAGACGTTGGTAGAGCTGGAACTTGAAGGCCAGCCGCTGCAGGCGTTGCTAACAACACAGTCGGTTGAGCGCTTGGGGTTGCAGATTGGACAGCGGGTATTTGCGCAGATAAAAGCGGTGGCGTTGGATTAGGTCCGGTTTACTATTTGTAAATCTTAGACCCAGGTATAACCATGCTGCGACTGCTGATAGATCAGCACAGCCTTACCCAAAGTGATTTTCTGCAGGAAATTGATGGTAAATCGCTGGTATCGCAAATACTCAGTGGCAAGCGCTCGCTAACGCTCGGCCATATCCGCGCTTTATCCAAGCGGTTTGGTATACCAGCGGCAATGTTTGTTTGATTAATTCGAGGTAAAGTTGAACGGCAGTTATGAGCGCAGGCTGTGTAAAAACTCAATATTTCCTGACTTTTGATCAGGTCAATCCCGAGCATCGGTAAAATTCTGCT
>NZ_BNAO01000006.1:0-674 GCF_014653435.1 Alishewanella longhuensis
GATTAATGGATAAAACTAAAGAGTAGTGGATCACTTTTAGATTGTTGGGGTGGATCACTATTGGATTGTTGTTGACACGTAAGTGGTTTCCTGCTATCGACAACAGCCTGTGCAATCGTTCTATGAAGGCCGTTCATATCATCAATACTTGTATATTCTTCACCATCGATTTCTTCAACGGTAAAACCATTCTTGAGATACACATTTGATAAACCGCTTTCAGTGTAATGGTACATACCAACCTCTTTAATCGATCCAAACAGTAACCAGAACTGACATAGGACTGTCATGATGATTCTTGAGCGCAACAGTCAATTCAATAACTTTGCCTGCAGCTAACCCTTTCAAGTTAAATTTCCAATCTCCATTTACTTCTGGATATGGGCCTTCTCTAAAAACTGAGGGCTTACTTTTAAGTAAGGTGATTACCTGCCCGGCAGTCACACCGCGCAAACCTTCAGGGTCAGATACCGAACAACAAGCCCGCCTTTTGCGAAAACCTTCGGGGTCAGATCTCTAAACAAAATCGGTACAATATTTATAAAGCGAAAACTTGCAAAAACAAGTTATTTAAACAATATTTAACATTATTTAACTAACTATCATCCTTATGCCGCGACAACCTCGTTTTAGCTTACCTGGATATGCGCAACATATTATTCAGCGGGGCAACA
>NZ_BNAO01000006.1:710-208443 GCF_014653435.1 Alishewanella longhuensis
TTTTTTCACCAGGCAAGATTACACCGTGTATCTTGAACGGCTACAGCGCTATGCCCAGCAGCATCAGGTGGCGATCCACGCTTTTGTACTGATGACCAATCATGTTCATTTACTGGCAACACCTCAGGCAGAAAAGAGTAAGCCATTCAACTTTGGCAGCCATTACCTGCCTATTTAAGTTTGGGTAACACGGCAGATGAACGGGTCCCGCACCAACAGCGATAGCTTACAATTCGAATTTAGCACTGTTGTGGGTAGGGTCTATTAAATTACGGTCACAGCATAACGTTTAAAAAGTACTCAACAGAATTCTTGAATTTTAAAAATGCGTAATTTCCTGCACCGCCGCAAATTTTATGTAGTATTATTAGCCTATATGGACGATAAAAAATCACATCTCATCAAAGGGTCCAGCATTGTCCAGATGTTTGATCCACTCTCTGCTGACTGGAATCAATTTCCGCCACAAGGCGACGCTTTTTCTAAAGAAACCGCCTTTTTTAATAACGCTGAT
Source organism: Alishewanella longhuensis (assembly GCF_014653435.1). Taxonomy (GTDB): domain Bacteria; phylum Pseudomonadota; class Gammaproteobacteria; order Enterobacterales; family Alteromonadaceae; genus Alishewanella; species Alishewanella longhuensis. The sequence goes on from NZ_BNAO01000006.1 coordinate 1,225, forward strand.
TTACATAGCCTAAATGCCATTTTCAATAGTTTCCTGCAAGTGATGGGGGTGGCGATAGCCCTAATCGATCTTAAAGGCAAAGTGATTGCTTCGTCTAAATGGCAGCGCGCCTGTATCAGCTTCCACCGCGAAGCAGAAATTACGCAGCAACGCTGCTATGAAAGTGATTTACAGCTTTCACAACATATGTTGGAAGGCAAAAACTATGCTATTTATCGCTGCAAAAATGGTTTAACCGATTGCGCCACGCCATTGATAGTCGACGGTGAACATATTGCGAACTTGTTTATTGGCCAGTTTTTATTAGACCACCCCGATGAGGCGTTCTTTGTAGCACAAGCTCAGCAGGCGGGTTTTACGCAGACTGAATATATGGCCGCAATTGCCGAACTGCCAATTATAAAAGAAGCGGCACTCCCCGCTTTGTTAGAATTAGTCAACGCCCTCGCACAGCAAATTGCCAGCTTATGTAAAGCTAACACTAAGAATCAGCTGATTATTAGTAGTGTGGAGCAACAAGTACACGAACGCACTCGGGAGCTGCAGCAACAGAACAATATTTTGAGCATGATTAGCCGCGATGAACCGCTAACGGATATATTGCACGCCTTAGTAAGACTACTAGAAGCAGAGCATCCCGACGTGTATTGCTCAATCTTGTTATTAAATACGGCCACACAAACTCTGCATACCGGTGCCGCACCTTCGCTACCTGAGGCTTATAATCAAGCACTAGACGGTGTGCCAATAGGGCCGACTATCGGCTCTTGTGGTGCTGCCGCTTTTACCGGCAAGGTGTGTTATGCCGAAGATATTTTCACACATCCCAATTGGCAGGCGTATCTTGAGTTAGCCAAGTTGGCTGGGGTAAGGGCCTGTTGGTCACAACCAATTATCAACTCGAAAGGTGAGGTTTTAGGCACCTTTGCACTTTATCATTGCCAGGCGACCATCCCTACGACGACCTTGTTAGCAAAAATTGATGCTTATAGTCACTTAGCCGAGGTGGCTATAAGCCGTCATCTCTCAACAAAAACTATTCGTCATTTGGCGCTATACGATGGCTTAACCGATTTACCTAATCGTACTTATTTATACGAGCGCCTTGAGTATGCTATGGCTCAGAGTACACGCAATCAGCAGTATTGCGCCTTACTGTTTATTGACCTCAATAACTTTAAACTGGTCAACGACTGCTATGGCCACTCAGTAGGAGATGCTTTACTGATTGAAGCTGCAAAACGGCTGCTAATACAGGTGCGTAAAACAGATACTGTTGCGCGTTTTGGTGGCGACGAATTTATTGTCTTGCTAACCGAGCTGAGCAATGAGCTTGCTTTAGCTGAGCAACAAGCTCAGCTTATTACAGCGAAGCTCAAAGTAGAGTTGCGGCAACCCTATCAACTTAATACGGCTACTCTGATTGATTACTGCAGCGCCAGTATTGGTATGGTGGTATTTCAAGGTAATCAGCTAACTACAGACGAGCTACTACAGGCTGCAGACACCTCGATGTATTCCGAAAAAAATTTACGGTAACAGTAAAGATTGGCTAAACCATATTAAAGTTGGCCAACACTTTGCTGTATGGTCATAAATCTTACGGATAACACGACATTCGAATGTGGCAGTTTTTATGCCCAAAGAATACTTAAAATAATTAACCCCACTAACGCACTGACAGCCAGTAAGTTGTAGCACGAACTGGTTAGCCAAAACTTCAGTAGTGTTTTCCCCCAACGCTGCTGGTAATAATATTTTTGGCACAGTAATAGATAAAGTGGCATCCAGCACAACACCAGCATAGCGAACCACTCTATGAGTGTCACGGCCCACGGTATAGTCACTGCCCCCGCCAGAGTTGATAACCCAACAAACAATACCGATATTTGCAAAATAAAACTATGGCTATGTAAGGCCACAATTAAATGCTCGGTATAGAAGCGATTCGAGCGAATATAGAACAGCTTTAGCAGTAAGGCGAACAGCGGCAGTAACAAAAACATCATTTGGGGGGCTAAGCTAAAAAATTTATTTATGGCTAACTTCGGGTTGGCCGCAAGCTCAGTGAGTTTTTGCTGAAACTGTTGGTTTAACTCAGCAGACAATAGCGGTATTGCGGTTCCTGTTTCAGCCACGCTGGCTGGCTTTGTTATGCCCTCGGCGGCCAGGTTGGCAGCGACCTCACCGGTAATGGCCTGGCGCAGCGCTATACTCTCGGCAGTGGGCACCTCTACGGTGGTTTCGGGTAATAGTTTGGCAAATAATAAAAAGGCAATAATAGAAGTAAACAAATATAATCGCAGCGGAGGGACATAGGGCGCACGATGGCCTTTAACATAGCGCAAACTTAAATAACCTGGCCAGAACCAAAGCGGCAACAAGGTACGCCACAGCCGGCCGTCCCAATTGCTAAATTCACCCAAAAACTCAGTAACTACCCCTGTGACATTACGGATGTAGGTTTTTTTCTCCTGGCCACATTGATGACAAAAATCACCCTGTAAGCGTGTATAACAATTATCGCAAAAGCGAACAAGGGGGGCTTGCGCTTCCATTGCAGCGAGTTCCAAAATAATTACCAAAAGTAAGCATTAATTGTTACTGTGAATAACAATAAACTCAATACTGAACTGGCAATATATTGCTGCTTTAGAGAAAAATATATTTAACGTTTTTGTTTATATTTTATTATTAGAAATAATGACGAGACTGCCGCCCACGATGTTTAACAAAATTTTTGTTCTTGCCAAGCGGGTTAAGGCACCTTATGTTTTTAACCCGCTATTTTTGCTTGTTGTTTTGCTGCTGGCTAGCAGTAACATTGCAGTAGCTTATCAGCTTGAGATCAAGCAAATCCCTGCCAGCCAGATGGCGCAAAGTTACCCTGCTACCATTGTTTTGCCCAATCGCTATCAGCAAACCAGTGGGCGCTTTCCGGTGTTATATTTACTGCATGGTTATGGTGGGGATCATCAAAATTGGTCCACTGAAACCACCATTCCCAGCTTAGCCGATCAGTACAATATTATTATAGTGATGCCCGATGGAGCTATCGATAAGTGGTATACCGATAGCCCGGTAAATCCACAATGGCGCTACGCTAGCTACCTAGCGCAAGATGTGGTGGCTTATGTAGATAAACATTATCGTACTATTGCATCGGCAGCAGGCAGAGGTATTAGCGGCCTGAGTATGGGCGGCTATGGAGCTTTGCATATTGGCATACAGCATCCTGAGCTATTTGGTGCCTTGGCCAGCACAAGCGGCGGTGTTGATCCCCGGCCTTTTGCCGGGCGCTGGAATTTAAATGCCGTGCTTGGGGAACCAACAGCCAACAGTAATAATTGGCAAGATGCCGCTATTATTAGTCATATTGCTAAACTTAAAACCCAATCTCAGGCGCTATATCTAGATTGCGGCAACGAAGATTTTTTTATTGAAGTAAACCGGCAACTGCATCAGGCATTACGCGAGCAGGCTATTCCCCATTATTATGCTGAGTGGCCAGGCAGCCACAACTGGCATTACTGGCGCAGCAGTATTGAATATCAACTGGTATTTTTTAGCCAGTTTTTTGCAAAGAGCCGATAGATCACCATATAGTTTAATCACCTGACACCGGCGCTTTTTAAACTATATGGGGCTCTGGCGGTATCGCTGCGCTAGATATCAGGGGCTCTATCTCAATGTTGCGTGCTACTTGCTTATTATGTTTGTCAACGCACAGAGCGCTAGCTGTGAATAGCGGATGATAAAAGCTGGCTGCATTTACGCAGCCTGCAGGAGCAAATAATGCAAACAACAACGCTAACATTAATTAGCATTGGCATAGTGCTAACAGGTTGCCTGGTGCTCAGTGGTTGCAAACCAGGCCCTAACACGCAACCTGGGCCACTGGCTTTAACAGTAACTACCGAAGACGGCAGTGGAGATGATGCAAATATCACTACAGCGGTGCACACTAAAATGCTGGCAGATCCTAAATTAAAACATCTGACCATTGATGTTGAAACCCGCAAAGGCGATGTAAAATTGTCTGGTGAAGTCGCAACAGAAGCGCAACGAGTTTATGTAGAGCTTATTGTAGCAGCTGTATCTGGGGTGCATGCGGTGAATAACCAACTAACAGTGAATAACCAGCTGGCAGTAAATTAATCGCAGGTAAACAACACGCCAAACTCCAAAGTGCGACTATGACGCCCGTCAGGGCGTCTAGGGTGTCTGCTAAAGGGCGCGGACTAAGCTCATGTCTTTAGCCAGCTTTTTGCTAAGGGTAACGAACTCACTTATCGCGAAAATAACCAGGGCTGTTGACGTTTGCCGCTTAGTAGCTATTTAACGAAGGTGACAGCTTAAATTACGCCACTTTAAAACGTGCAGCCAATTGTTGTAATTCATTTCCTAAGACACTTAAATCAGAACTGGCTGCGGCAGTTTGCTCACTGGCTGTTGCTGATTGCTCCGCCACATCGCGTATATTAAAGATACTGCGATTAATTTGTTCCGCCACTGTACTTTGCTGCAGTGCCGCAGCCGCTATTTGATGATTCATTTGCTGAATATTAACAACGGCTTCATTAATCACTTTAATCGCTGATCCCACGTTGTCGGCTTTATCAAGTGTACTTTCTACTAAGGTAGCGCTTTTTTGCATATTAGTGACCGAAGCTTCTGCTTTTTGCTGCAAACTGCCAATAAGCTGCTCAATTTTGCCGGTAGACTCTTGGGTACGAAATGCCAAAGCTCGCACCTCATCGGCAACTACCGAAAAACCGCGCCCAGCATCACCAGCGCGTGCGGCTTCTATTGCGGCATTCAGGGCTAACAAATTTGTTTGGTCAGCAATACTCTTTATAACATCGAGCACTTCGCCAATATTGCTGCTTTGTTGGCTCAACTCATTAATAGCCTGCGCTGAAACAGCCACTTCATGCGCCAAAGTCTTAATTTGTAATACGGTTTGCTGTACTACCTGCTCCCCCGCCACCGCCTGCTCGGCAGATTGATTGGCAGCATCCGATGCTTCTTCTGCACTTTTCGCTACGTCCTGCACTGTAGCGGCCATCTCGTTCATGGCCGTTGCCACCTGCTCAGTTTCTTCCTTTTGTTGCCGAACACCGGCAGAGTTTTGTTCAGAAATAGCCGCCATCTCTTCTGTAGCAGAGGCAAGCTGAGCAATGCCTAAAGTGAGGCTTTGTAATACATCGCGTAAACTTAAGGTCATTTGCTGCATAGCGCGCATTAGCTGCCCTGGTTCGTCCTGCCGAGTAGTGGGTAAATTGTTTGTCAGATCGCCAGCCGCAATTTTTTCGGCTACACCAATAACATGATGCAAGGGTGTTACCACCATAGAAGTAATGATTAACGCTGCACCTAAGCCAATAAACAAGGCGATGATGGCTGCTAAAGTGATTACCCGCTCGATGCGGGTTGTTTCTTGTTCCAACCTAGCAAGTTGGAGGGCTACCGACTCCGTAGCGGCCTGATCGGCGGCTCTGGCAGCAACGGTCATTAGCGCCTCGATGCGTAGCGCTTCGTCCGAACCTAAAGTTGCCGACCCAAGCTGTGCTAAGTGTTGTTGGTATACAGTAAGATGTTGCAGCATTTGCTGCATAAAGGCCTTAGCCTCTTCGGTAGTCATCTGTGTCAAGCTTTGTTGCCCAAGGGTATAGGCGTTGGCTGCCAGTTCTAACGCTTGCTGGTAGTAGTGTCGCTCATTACGCAGCATATAGTTTTTTTCTTGTTGGCGCGCTTCGCTAATCAGTAAATTAGCTTCGCTTACATCAGTCACCAGCTTAAATCTCGCCGTTTGGCTTTCTAAACCGTTATAACTTAACACTGAGATCATGACTAGAATTAATAATACTAAGCTAAAGCCAGATAAAAGCTTTTTGCGTACGCTGAGATTCTGTGTGCGTTGTAATAAAGAAGCCATAGCCACCCTTTAATTTATTGATTTAAATAAAATTTCAAAGGCTTCTTTAGAAAGAAGCTCGTTTTTAGTTTAGAAGTAAATTCGAATATCGCAAGCGGCATTGTGAGTTAGTTTCCGTGAAATTCTTTGTTTAGTTATTAGCCACTATTGACGATTCACTCTTTTACAGGTAAAACGTTTAAGATGGTAGGGCGATCCATTGATAATAGGACGCATATCAGTTGTAGAGGTTAACCAAAATCGGCAACACTTGAATAAAAAGCGATAAATAGCAGTAAAACCTGCTGTAACTGCCTATTTTAAGCGTTAAGAACACTATTATTATAAAAGCAAACAGGTGTGTACTTTACTTCTTAATCTGAATCGTTTTAGTTGCTGCTATAAAAACAACACTTTAAAGATCGACAAGGGAGACAACAAATGAAAAAAACACCATTCAGCCGTTCGTACTTAGCACTGGCTATTGGCTTAGCCTTTAGCGCTAATGTGTTACATGCTCAGCAAAATAATACCGAAGCAGATGCGGCTAATACCGAACAACCTGAAGCCACAACAGGCCTTGGTTTTGAGCGAATCCTGGTTACCGGCGCAGTGTCACGTAATCAAACCGTTATGCAGTCCAGTGTGTCGGTTAGTACCCTAACTTTTGATGATATTGATGCCAGCGCGCCCAGAAGCACCGCTGAAATATTTCGTATGCTGCCCGGTGTTCGGAGTGAATCAACCGGCGGCGAGGGTAACGCCAATATAGCCGTGCGGGGCTTACCGGTGGCGGCAGGCGGTGCTAAGTTTCTAACTTTGCAAGAAGATGGTTTGCCCGTATTACAGTTTGGCGATATCGCCTTTGGTAATGCCGATATTTTTGTACGGGCAGACGCCACCCTTTCGCGGCTGGATGTGATTCGTGGCGGCTCTGCCAGTACACTAGCCAGCAACTCGCCTGGTGGTGTCATTAATTTTATCAGTAAAACAGGTGTAGAAAACGCTGGTAGCATCGCGCTTACAACAGGTTTAAATTATGATCAGTTCCGCACTGATTTTGAATACGGTGGTGATATTAACGCAGATACCCGCTTTCATTTCGGGGGCTTTATCCGCCAGGGTGAAGGCATTCGTGATCCTGGCTATCAGGGTGAGCGCGGTTATCAGTTAAAAGCCAATATTACTAAAGAGTTTGATACTGGCTACGTGCGTATTTATGGTAAGCATTTAAACGATCGGGTTGCCAGCTATATGCCAATGCCTATGTTTGCCGACGGCAGTTCTGTACCGGGCTATGACTCTCAGAAAGACACCTTACAGTCGGTATATTTAAGCCAAACTGTGCGCTTAAACGGTGAGAATCAGATCTCACGTGGCGATTTACGTAATGGTATGAACCCGGAAGTAAACAGTTTTGGTGTTGAAGCCTTGTTTGATCTGGATGACAATTGGTCTATCGATAATCGTTTCCGGATTAGCAGCGTCAGCGGCAATTTTATTACCTTATTTCCAGCCGAAGTCGATAGCAGCCAAAGTATTGCGAACAGTATTGCCGGCGACGGAGCCATTGTAAGGTATGCCGTTGGGCCACAAGCAGGCGAGCTATATAACGCGAATGCTATGCGGGTACATACCTTTGATGTGGAAATTAATGATTTTGGCTCTATCGTCAATGATTTGAAGCTTAGCCGCAGTTTTGGTGATGTAAACGTTAGCTTAGGTTACTACCTGGCTGACCAATCCATCAATATGTCATGGTTGTGGAATTCATATTTTATGGCTTTAAAAGGCGATAATGCTGAATTGCTGGATGTGTATGCCGCGAATGGTGCCGCTTACTCTGAACAGGGATTATTAGCTTATGGGGTGCCGTTTTGGGGCAACTGCTGTCAACGCAATTACAACACCGATTACAGCATTAAAGCCCCGTATGCGTCGGCAAGTTGGGGGCTGGGTGATTGGTCGTTAGAGGCCAGCGTGCGCCGCGACATCGGCAAAGCCCGCGGCAGTTATGCCGGCGCTGTGCAAAGCAGCCGGGATATGAATGGTGATGGCATTATTAGCCTGGTAGAACAAAGCGTGTCAGGGATTGATTTGGGCAATCCACAATTAGTGAATTATGACTGGGGTTATAATTCATACTCTGTGGGTGCAAACTATCAATATAGCCGTGATTGGGCTATGTTTGGTCGGGTAAGTAAGGGCGGCAGAGCTAATGCAGATCGCTTATTGTTTGGTAAGGTTAATGCCGATGGCTCAGTGGCGAAGGAAGACGCCATTGATCAAGTGAAACAGTATGAACTGGGTAGCAAAAGCCGTCATGGCAATTTGAACCTGTTTGCCACCCTCTTCTTTGCCGAAACCGATGAGCAAAACTTTGAAGCGACTACCCAGCAGTTCTTTGACCGCGTTTACAAAGCAAAGGGGATCGAGCTGGAAAGTAGCTACCGTATTGGCGACTTTGACTTACGCGGCTCAGTAACCTGGACCGATGCAGAAATCAGTAAAGATGCCCTGAACCCTGACGTAGTTGGCAACAAGCCGCGCCGCCAAGCTGACTTTATTTACAACTTGTTAGCTCGTTACACCATGGACAATGCCCAAGTGGGCGTTAGCTTGGTTGGCACCAGTGCCTCTTACGCACAGGATAATAATGATCTGAAGTTTAGTGGCTATACCCAGGTAAATGTCTTTGCTAATTACGAGCTGGCGCAGAACTTAACGGTGTCGGTCAATATCAATAACCTGTTTGATACCATTGGTATTACCGAAGCAGAACAAGGTAGTGTGCCAGCAAATGGTATTATTACCGCCAGAACGATCAATGGCCGCACAGCATCTCTTGGATTACGTTATCAGTTCTAAGGCACTGCACCGCTTTTCCAACTGGTATTGTTGAGCAAGATATGCAAAGCTGCAAGTTTACTTGCAGCTTTTTCGTTTTAGTACAAAATAAGTCGGCGCCGTTTAGGTATTAAGGATAGTTAAGTTATGGCAAAAATCACCCTGAAATCTCTGGCGAAACACCTCGGTGTTTCTGTAGCGACGGTTTCAAATGCCTTCAACCGGCCCGATCAATTATCTGCCGATTTACGGCGGCATATTTTGGCTGAAAGTGAAAAGTTAGGCTTTACTGGCCCCAACGCCCAGGCGCGCAGTTTACGCACAGGGCGCTCAGATATGATTGCTATTGTGCTGTCTGACACGCTCGAATATTCGGTAAGTGATCCTGTGGCAAATCAGCTAATTAAAGGCATTGCCGAGGTGCTGCAGGCTCATGGTAAAGATATGCTGCTATTGTCGGGTGCGAAAGCCGTGCATAGTACTGCTGAAGCCTTACCCGATGGTTTTATTATTTACGGCAGCCCGATGAATCATGAACAACTAGACCGGGTACGACAAAGTGGCAAACCCATGTTAAGTGTCGATTGCAATTTACCGGGTATGGGCTCAGTCAATATTGATAATAGTCGCTACGCTTACGAGATTGCCTTGTATGCCATGCAAAAACAGCAAGGTAAAGTAGCTGTGCTGGGCTTACGCCTAATAGATTCAAACCGGGTTTGCCGTATGCAGCCGACAGAGCTATACGGGCAAGATGAGGCCATATCGCGCCGACGGCTTGATGGTTACCTGGCCGCCGCCGCAGAGCTAAAACGCGATTTACCAGCTGATCAGGTATGGCACATTCCGGTAAATACTCACCCGTACGCCGAAATTGCCGCACGTGAGGCTTTAACGCAACATCCAAGGCCGCAACTACTGTTATGCATGAGTGATCGCATTGCCTTAGGAGCTATGAGTGTGGCACGTCAGCTTGGTTTACGCATTCCAGAAGACCTTTGTATCGTTGGTTTTGATGGTATTGAAGAGGCGGAACGTGCCTATCCTGCCTTAACTACAGTAGCACAGCACAGTGATGAAAAAGGACGTACTGCAGCACGCTTGCTGCTCAACGGCGATTGTCAGCAGGATGTGATGCTGGAGTGCGAGTTACGTTTAAGAACCAGCTGTTAACGCAGCGGGTATCTAGCCCACCCTCTCCTAAAAGCCAAGCATGATAGCAGGCTAAGCCATTCCAATTTCACCTGCGGGTATAATCAGGCTCGTTCAGTATAAAAAAACAAACTTCGCCCTTGCATCTTAAACGTTTTAGATGTAGTTTTATGCTTATAATATACTCAACCGCATGCGCCCTGTTGCAATACCTGTGCAGACCGTTATCAGCATGGATGTGCATTAACGTTGAGTAAAAAATAATGTTCGCCGAGCGAGCCAAACAGGCAAGCGTTAAAAGCAGAACAACATAACTAATCAGCTAACATAAAGCTGATAACGACAGGGTAGAAAGATGCAAAAAACACAACCGCTCAATGCCGCTGTGGTGGCTAACCACACCCATTCTCAGGTTAAGTGGATGACTTGCCTGATGTTCTTTGTTTTTGCTATGACCACTGACGCTGTCGGCGTTATTATTCCGGAAGTCGTCAAGCAGTTTAACCTCTCCCTAACTCAAGCAGCGGCTTTTCATTATGTGCCGATGATATTTATTGGTTTATCAGGTCTCTTTCTGGGGCAACTGGCTGATCGTCTGGGTCGGAAAAAAATTATTTTATTTGGCTTGTTTATCTATACCCTGGCGTGTGTCGCCTTTGCGGTTGGCCAGAGCTTTATGTTTTATTTATTCCTGTTGGGGTTGTGCGGTTTAAGCATTGGTTTATTCAAAACCGGTGCTTTAGCGCTAATTGGCGATGTCAGCAATAATTCGAAAAGCCATACCAGCCTGATGAATCGGGTGGAAGGCTTTTTTGGCTTAGGCGCTATAGCCGGCCCAGCGCTGGTAGCCGTGTTGCTAACCTATGATATGGCATGGGAGCAACTCTATTTACTGGCCGGTTTAATTTGTGCCATTTTGCTGGTGATTGCTTGGCGCATGGAGTACCCCGCCTACACCGTACAACAGCAAAGCTCTATTTGGGATTGCCTGGCGTTAATTAAGAATCCTTATGCGCTGGGGTTTTCGCTGGCAATTGCTTGTTATGTAGCAACAGAAGTGGCTGTTTTTGTTTGGCTACCAACCTTGCTACAACAATACGATGGCCAGTGGACGACACTGGCCGCACATGCCATTACGGTATTTTTTATTCTGCGTACCATAGGCCGCTTTTTAGCAGAATGGCTGCTGAGTAAATTTAGCTGGACCATTTTACTGGCTTGGTTTAGCAGTGCTATTGCCTGCTGCTTTGTGCTCAGCATGCTAAATGGTGTGGCCTGGGCTCTTTGGTTAATGCCGTTATCGGGCCTATTTATGTCAATGATGTACCCTACTTTGAATTCAAAAGGCATTAGTTGTTTCCCGCGCAATAAACATGGTGCCGCAGCGGGGCTTATTTTAGCTTTTACGGCGTTAGCAGCAGCATTAGGGCCGCTCTTAATGGGTATTATCGGCGATATTTTTGGCGATGTCCGTTATGGTTTTTATCTGGCAACTGGCTTTGCTTTGCTGATGGCGGCAGGCTTATGGTGGAACCACTTTGCCAACCCGGCTGAAGCGCAGCTGCAAAAGTACAGCCACTGATTTCCCTCTCTTGGTTTAGCTCTCTCGAGTTATACTGTTTGCCCCGCGCTGCGGGGCTTTTTTATGCTAAATTACCGCTTTGTTTCTGATTATTACTCACTATAAGTCCGAGAATTGCCATGCGCCAACTATTAAAAATCTGCAGCTTGCTTATTGCGGCAGCCACCTTACCAGCCTGTGACGCACTAAAAGGCCCTTCACCTGCAGAGCAGGTGGAGCGCACCATTCGCCAGGAGGTTAATGCCAATCAGCGCGGCTTAGAAGCCCTTATTCAAGTAGCGGAACCCACTGCTTACGATGGTTTTGCCTGGCGTAGAGGCGAGCCACTGCAAATTCGCCAACGTACTGCCGAGGGCATGAAGTTGCAAGAAGACGCTTCAGCGCCAGAGATTATTGCCACAGCAGTAGAGTTTAATGTGCCCAGTTTTAGCATTGTGCGTTATCAGCAAGGTTGGTTAGTGGTGTTTCGTAATTATGTGAGCGAGCATTGTCAGGCGGTGTATGCCTATGCCTATCGCGGTACTCTGCCAGATACACCGCAATGTGCCGACACGCTTTTTGCAGAGCAGGCCAATGGCCAGTGTCAGTCAGCTATTAATTCAGAGTGGGTAGTGTTTAAAGAGTGGTTCTTTGCAGAGACCCTCGCGGATGACGGTAATCCGATTTGTCAGCAAAAAGCAGCAAAGGGCTGGCAAGCGGTAGCTAGATAATCTTACCAAGATTAGTACATCCGGCGGCTAAACGCGCCGTACAACTTTGCCGAGGGACGCCGTAAACCCATCCATGGGGGCTCCTGTTTTTCATCCATGAAAAACACGCCCTCGATCAAAGTGTACTATGCGTTTACCGCCTCGTTTGAACCTTGCTGATCTTTCACGAACGTTTTAAATAAACCTGTGTAGTCAGGCAGCGAGCCGATATTGCTAAACAAAGCGTGTACGGCATGGATGCCGGACAGGAGACCCCATGGATGGGTTTACGGCGTCTTTGTGTGCAATATCGGCTGCAAGCAGCCTAACGGTTTGACTAAAACGATCTAACAGAAGAAACCTCGAAGCCGGTGGAGAAAATTACTACCCAGCTAAGGGCATTGCGCCAATCTCAAATCTGCAAACTTAGCTAGCCGGCGTTAACCACAACACTTGATAAGGTTGTAAGGTAATTGTAGGCGCCTGATAGCGGGTTGCTGTTAGCTCGTCTTGCCAACTGCTGGCTGGCAAGCTAGTAAATGGCTGCGGCGCTTCACTAAAATTGACCACACACAGCACACTTTGCTGATCTAACTGCCGGCGATAAGCAAAGAGATGTTGATTGCCGCTTTGTAATATCTCGGTACTACCACTGCCAAGTGCCACTAGGCGACTACGCACCGCAATAAGCTGTTGCAATTGAGCATAGATTTTACCCGATAAGCTGCTGGCATCCGTCGCTTGCGCTAATTGTTGCTCGCTTACCTTAACCCGGTTTACCCAGCGGCTATCGTCTTTTTTCGCTTCATCTTGCGTATAGCGGTAATCGTTTAACAAGCCGAGCTCATCACCCATATACAACAGCGGTAAGCCACCAATACTTAAGATCACACTATTAAGCAAATATATGCGCGCTAACGCATGGGCTAACTTAGGTTGATCGTTGGCGGCAACCGCCTGCTCTACCCCAGTAAGGGAAGCCAGCATACCAGCAACCCGGCAATCGCCGGTTACCGGGTTTTGCTGAAAAGGCACGCCACTGGCAAAGCTGCCAGCAAACTGCCCGGTATAAAATTGATTTAAAAATTGTCGGTGATGATCAGGGTTAATCCCCAGTTGCCAGGCTACATTATCATCAAAGGTCCAGCCAATATCGTCATGGCAGCGAATATAGTTTACCCAGCTGCAATAGGGGTCAATAGCAAAACGCCGCTGTAAGGATTCGGTTAATAAGCGGGTCTTGCGGGTAGCCAGGCTGTTCCACAACAACGCCATCAACAACGGGTTATAAGATAGCTGGCACTCAGCAGGCGAGATGTATTTTACCACTTCGTCAGGATGCACTATCGCTTCTGATTTAAATTGCAGTGCCGGTGCGGCAATACTCGCTACTGCATTAAAAGCCTGAATAAGCGTATGCGCTTTGGATAAGTTTTCGCAGTTGCTGCCCGCTTCCTTCCATACAAAGGCCAAAGCGTCTAAACGTAATACCGCTGCTCCCTGGTTGGCTAAAAACAGCATTTCTTCTGCCATGGCATTAAATACTTCAGGATTGGCGTAGTTAAGATCCCATTGAAAGCTATTAAACGTGGTCCAGACCCAGCGCCCTACCGCGGGTTCAAAAGTAAAGCTGCCACGACGGATCTCCGGAAAAATCTCTCGCAGCCAAGGCGCATATTGGTCACGCTCTTGCTCGTCAAAAAAGAAATAATAATCTTGAAATTGTTGCTCACCAGCTTTAGCTTTTACCGCCCAGCGGTGTTCGTCAGACGTATGATTAAACACAAAATCTAATACTGGGCGAATGCCTTCAGCATGCAGTTTTTGCATCAGCTCAGATAACTGTGCCATAGAACCCAAATGCGGCATGGTTTTGCGATAATCAGATACTGCATAGCCACCGTCACTATTCGGCTCAGGTGCTTTAAACAGAGGCATTAAGTGCAAGTAATTAATGCCGGTTTGTTTAAGATAAGGAATACGTTGCGCCAAACCATTAAAGTCTCCGGCAAAGAGATCGACATAGCAGGCTGAACCTAACGCTGTTTGTGATTTATGCCATTGCTGTGGCGCTTCATCTTCGGCCAATAAGTAGTCTGGCCGCTGCACTAATGCACGAGCTAAAAGCTTTAATAGCTGCTCTAGGTGATAGTAGCAATCGTATCGCTCGCCATAAAGGTTTAAATACAGTGGCAATAGTTGGGGTAGTGTTTGCTGTAAACGCTCCTCAAGAATTGGCCAGCGCCCTTTTGCCGTTGCTTTAAGAGATAAGCTAAATCGTTTAAGTAAAATCTCACATTCAATATCAAGCTGTGTTGTATTCTGTAGTAATTCGCGGGATGTTTTTTTCATAATTACCTGCTGTGCCTTGCTAGCCTTGTTATGGCTATCTTTGCTCTATTCGGCAAGAATTTCAAGCAAAAGCTAAAAAATAATCAATTTTAGCTACTAGCTTCTTTACACCGTTACAGCAATCAGCTAATTTGAACTTAAACAATTAAGCATATGTGCAGTTAAGTGAGCTGTTATGCTTAAACATTATTGCAGCGTGATAACTCACTGCATTATGACAACAGACTCCAACATGACAAGAGCAGGCTTTTTATGACAATTCCCGTATGCTGTTTTGGCGAAGTATTAATCGACTTCTTACAAGATCCACAGCAACCCGCCCTGTTTCGCCGCTTTGCCGGCGGAGCGCCCGCTAACGTTGCGGTGGCTGTCGCCAAACTTGGCGGCAGTGGCCATTTTGTTGGCATGTTGGGTGCCGATATGTTTGGTGATTTTTTACAAACAGAATTAGAACATTATGGTGTGGACTGCAGCGCAACTGCCCGCACCAGTGCAGCTAAAACAGCCTTGGCCTTTGTGGCCTTAAATAGTGAAGGAGACCGTAGTTTTTCGTTTTACCGGCCGCCCGCTGCCGATTTACTCTATACCACAGCACATTTACCTGCTGATTTTTGGCGAAATCGGGGTATTTTGCATTTATGTTCTAATAGCTTAACAGACCAAGCCATCGCTGAAACGAGCTTTGCCATGATAAACGAAGCCAAGGCTCGTGGTTGGATAATTTCCGTTGACGCTAATTTAAGGCATAACCTTTGGCCAACAGGCTCTGCCGATCTCGCATTGGTCAACCAACTGTTAGCACTGGCTGACGTGGTTAAACTCAGTGATGATGAGTTAAGCTATTTAGCCGCGGCTCAATCTGAAACCGATTGGCTTTTAGAGTTACAGCACACCGCTAGCTGGATAATAGTAACAGCGGGCAGCAAAGCAGTAAAAAGCTATGTTGCGAGTCAGCAGCTCAGTGTAGCCGTTACCCCGGTAAAGGTGGTCGACACCACAGCCGCCGGTGACGCCTTTGTCGGCGCCTGGTTGTTCCAGCTCAGCCAACTACTGGCACAATACGAACTCACGGCAATAGCGCAGAATCTGAGCTTACAGCAGCAGATTATTACTAAAGCCATTCATGCTGGCTCGTTAACCTGCCAACATTTTGGAGCTTTTACCGCGTTACCTACCCGTTTTGAATGGGAAGCAAGCTAGCAGCTTGTTTTATACCGCAAGTCGCTGTAATAAGCTTACAGCGACTTTATCAAAAATAATAATGGCAAATCGAATATTCGAAACTACACTTGTTAAGTACCCTTACTAAAAGGAGTTTTGCCATGCGCAGTGTTCCTCTAATCCTCGTTGTAGCTTACTGTGTAAGCCTAAGTTTGTTAGTTACCGCCTGTAAGCCTGTTTCACAAACTCCACAGCAACAAAGCGTTTCTGTGACCGAAACAGCCCCGCCCCTAGAAAATACCTGTGTGCTAAGAGCTGGCTTTGATGCCTGGGAACCTTATCACTATCTTGGTCAAGGACAACAAGCTGTTGGTATGGATATCGACATTCTGCAAGCTTTAGCCGCAGAGCTAAACTGCGACTTGCAGTTGGAGCAAGATACCTGGACAGCTTTGCTTACCAAGTTAAGAGATGGCGAGCTTGACTTACTCCCTGGGGCATCCCGCAATATTGAACGCGAGAATTACGCATGGTTCTCTGAGCCTTACCGCCAGGAGCAATTTGTACTCTATACCCGCAATGATGCTAATCTGGAATTTGCCGATATACCCACCCTGCTTGCTGCAGGGAACAGAATTGGTTTGGTAAGCGACTATTACTACGGTGAAGAGATTGATAGCTTATATGGCAGCACACCACAAGCCTTTGTGAGCGCTCAGATAGCGGAGCTAAATTTGGCGAGGCTACTCGATGAAGACATAACTGCAGCATTAGAAGATAGTTATGTCGCCACGGCAATATTGCGCAGAAAAGGCCTGGATCGTGACATAGTTGCCAGCTCACTACGTTTACCTGCCTCAGACGTACACCTGATGTTAAGTAAAACCAGTATTAGTGAAGCACAGCTTGCTGAGCTAAATGCCGCCATTAATCGCTTAAAACAGAATGGCAGTTTAGCGCAATTATTACAGCAATATCAGCAGTAAGCGGCATGGTAAATGAAACTTAGCCAGTGACTTAGTGTTCAGCAGCCAACCGGCCTGTACGTTTCCTTTGCTTCTCTGCGTACATGGCCTTGTCTGCGTATTCCAGCATGGTGTCTGCCGTTAGCTTAGCATCAGTATACAAGACCCCAATGCTGGCGGTGACACTGAGTATTTGCTCACCATAGTGATAAGGCTGATTCAGGGAATCTTGTAGGCGCTGATGTAACTCTGTTAACTGCTGCGGTAAACTAATATCTTCACAAATTACTAGAAATTCATCACCACCTAAGCGGCCAGCCAGGTCGCTTTGCCGGCAGCATAGCAGCAGACGCTTACTCACTTCTTTTAGCACCCAGTCTCCAGCCTGATGACCAAATTCATCATTAACTTGCTTAAAACCATCCAGATCAATAAAAAAGAGCGCCATTTTCCGTTGATAGCGTAAAGAGCGGGCGCGTGCTTGTTGTAATTGTTGGTATATAGCACTGCGATTCGCCAAATTGGTGAGGGTATCGGTCGACGCCAGCACCTGCAAACGTTGATTAAGCCGCTCTAGCTCTGCGGTACGTTGTTGCACTTTAAACTCTAATTCGGTTTCATGCTGCTGTAATTCGGCAACCCGACGCTGCTCAGTTTGCAGCATCTGCTGTTGTATCACGCTATGTTGTTGCTTTAAGCGGTTAAAACGCTGTGCCAGCCCGAGCGAAATCAGGATCATTTCAATAGCGGAGCCCAGTTGCATAGCATTGACTGTAAAAGTATTGGAGGGTAGAACGCCGAAATTACGCAACGACATAACGACAGTACCTAGCCATAGCATACTCCAGGCGAGTGCAAATAACCTCGCTCCAGGAGCATGCTGCAGCATACCTTTGATGGCACAAATCGTTAAAGTAAAGACCGTCATAATGCCAATTAATGACATAACAATTAATGCTACTTGCACAGGTATAAAAAATACGCTTATAAGGGCAAAAGCTTTCAGGACGATAAGTCGCCGTAACCAGGGATCCCAACTGGGTAAGAACTGTCGGGTATGCAGGAAGTCGCGGGTGAACAAAATAGCGGCCAAACTGGCAGCGGTAAACCCCAGAGGCAACATGCGGTTACCAAAGCTTAATATTTCTGACCAAATAAAAACGGCACCTAAACCATTAAGGGACAGAGCACCAATACCAAAACCCAAGACAAACAACACATACCAGAGAAAAGCTTTCTCGCGCAACGCCAGATACAGTAAGAAATTATAGCTGGCCAGTGCAATGATTAAGCCAAAATACAAGGCCGGCAGCAGGTAAGCGTAGCGGGTGTGCGCAATAAAAGTATCGTTATCCAGTAACTGATAGCTAAGTGTGACACTCCCCTCAGTCACTACTCTTAGCCATAAGGTGCTGCTTTCTGTTGCAGGTAACACCAGAGGAAAAACCAGTTTCCGGTGTACAAAAGCTCGCTGCGGTAAAGGTACCGTATCACCTGAATGCAGCTCGAGAATACCTGTGGTGTTTTCAAGGTAAAGTGTGACATGGTCAAGTGATGGATAATCAAAAACCCACCACCATTGGCCAACACTAGTCGGCGTTAGGGTTAAATGCAGCCAATAAGCGCCTTTTTGATAGCCAAAGCTAAGATTGTCTCCCGCTGCAACAAAATCAGTTACTTTTGCTTTTACCTCATTCAGCGTAAGCTGCCCGCTCACATCATGAAAAATCAGCAGCGGCGATACGTCGCAGCATTTGGTTTCATTAGAAGCATGTGGAGCCGTCGATATCAGCGGATCGTAGAGTAATAACCAAC
The DNA here is from genome assembly GCF_014653435.1 of Alishewanella longhuensis. Classification (GTDB taxonomy): domain Bacteria; phylum Pseudomonadota; class Gammaproteobacteria; order Enterobacterales; family Alteromonadaceae; genus Alishewanella; species Alishewanella longhuensis. The sequence goes on from NZ_BNAO01000006.1 coordinate 19,705, forward strand.
TTATAAATACTGTAAGCAGCATAAAGTAATAGCACACCATTCAATCCGATAAAGCTATATTAGCGGAACTGCAGGTAAAATGAAGCCACAATACAAAATTAATACGTTTTATCATCAAGCTTTACAGTTGCATCGCCATCGCTTCCGAAACAACAAATGAAATGGCTGTCAACGCCAAGGCTAAACGCACTGCTGCTGCCTCCTTCACTGGGTAACAGTTATATATTGCAGCAAATGATCGTTTAGTAAAATTTCCCTTGAAAGCGAAAAAACCGACCCTATATAGGTAACAGGTAGCCAGCTATGGTGCCTGTTAAACAACCCGCCCGTTCAATAGAAGGGCAAACATACCGAAGGGTATAACTACCAAATTGCTAATGAGGACTTGGTTATGACTAATGTAGATTTTTCTCCGTTTTATCGTTCTTTTATCGGTTTTGATCATCTGGCAGCCCTGATGGATGCCGCCGCGCGTAATGAAAAGCAGCCCGCTTATCCACCCTACAATATTGAAGTAACAGGGGAAGATCAGTACTGCATTACGATGGCCGTCGCCGGCTTTACCGAGCAAGAACTGAGTATTGAAACCGAACACAATACGCTCCTGGTAAAAGGCCAGAAACAGGCTAAAGACGAAAGCCGCCGCTTTGTGCATCAGGGTATCGCCGAGCGCAATTTTGAGCGTAAATTCCAGCTATCTGATTATATTAAAGTCACCGGCGCTCAGCTAGAAAACGGTTTGTTGCATATCTTATTGGTACGTGAAGTACCTGAAGCGCTAAAACCGAGGAAAATTAGTATTGTTAGTGAAAAAAGCCAAACCAGAGCTCTAGAACAAGCTAGCTAATCAAACACTGGCTTCTTCCACAGAAACATCAGGGGCCCAAGCCCCCCCTGATGTTTTTTGATTATTGGCTATTACAAGTGCTGATACACCAATCGCTATTTAAACTGATTATTAGTAATAACTACCGAAAAGTCTTAACACCCTGAACTAATTTCAAATTTAGTCAGTAAACCTTGAATATATAAGGGATACTGGCATAATCTTAATATCTTCTGAATTCAGTATCAGTCTGGGATAAATAGCCCCTATGGCGGTTAACAGTAACTCTACCCTACTAAAAAGACTTATCCAGCAAAGTTTTATTGATGGTGAGAAGGTATCACGCCTAATTAATGAAAAAGGTCGGCAGTATCGCACCTTACCCGAACTATTAATTAATGAAAAACTCATCTCTGCTCAAGATCTTGCAGAAACTGCTGCCAGCATTAATCAACATCTTATGTTGGATCTGGATCATTTCAATATTGCCTCAATACCCGATGAGCTGCGCAACGAAAAGCTGACCCGCAAAAGCGATATGCTACCCTTAAGTAAGCGTGGCAGGACAATGTATCTGGCGGTAGTCGATCCTACCAATATCGCGGCAATTGAAGATTTTGAATTTAATGCAGGCTTAAACGCTGAAGTAGTTGTAGTGCAATACGATAAACTGCACAAACTGCTTGATAAGCTATTTGAGAACGCTTACGACAGTATCGGCAGTAATGAGGGTGACTGGGACCTCTCTGCTATGGGTGTGGTAGAGGATAAGGCTGATGAAGCTGACTCAGTGCAAACCGAGAAAGAAGACCAACCCATCATTACCTTTATTAACAAGATACTGTTAGATGCTATTCGCAAAGGCGCTTCAGATTTACATTTTGAACCCTACGAAAAACAATACCGCATTCGCTTTCGCATCGACGGTATACTTAACGAAGTTGCCAGTCCGCCGGTGGCATTATCTACCCGTCTATCGGCGCGTTTGAAAGTTATGTCCAGACTAGACATAGCGGAAAAACGGGTACCGCAAGATGGTCGAATTAAACTCAAAATTTCTGCAAAAAAATCTATCGATTTTAGGGTAAGTACTTTACCGACCCTCTGGGGCGAAAAAATTGTAATGCGGATCCTAGATTCTGACAGTGCCATGCTGGGTATTGATGTTTTGGGATATGAGCCAGAGCAAAAACAACGCTACCTGGATGCCTTGGCTCAACCGCAAGGTATGATATTGGTAACAGGACCAACTGGTAGCGGTAAAACAGTATCACTCTATACAGGCATTGCCATATTAAATACCGAAGAAACCAATATTTCTACCGCGGAAGATCCTGTAGAGATTAACCTACCTGGCATTAATCAGGTGCAAGTGAATCCGCGTGCTGGGCTAACTTTTGCGTCGGCATTAAAGGCTTTCTTACGCCAGGATCCCGATGTCGTGATGGTAGGGGAAATCCGTGATTTGGAAACCGCTGAAATAGCCATCAAGGCAGCGCAAACCGGTCACTTGGTACTATCGACCCTCCATACTAATTCAGCACCAGAAACCCTGACCCGCTTGCTCAATATGGGGGTTCCAGCATACAACGTGGCAAGTTCCGTCTCTCTGATTATTGCGCAGCGTTTAGCTCGTCGACTATGCCCAAAATGCAAAAAGCAGGAAGATATTCCGCATGCGGAATTACTGCGCCAAGGCTTTCGGGAAGAGCAACTAGCTAGTATTACTATTTTCAAACCTGTTGGTTGTGATCACTGTACAAACGGCTATAAAGGTCGGGTAGGTATTTATGAAGTTATGCCAATAAGTCAGCGAATGGCTGATATAATTATGGAGAATGGTAATTCTCTAGATATTGCCACCCAAGCGCAACGTGAAGGAATTTATAACCTCCGACAATCTGGTTTAATTAAAGCCGCAGCCGGTGTTACCAGTTTAGCGGAAGTAAACCGGGTAACCAAAGGATAATAGCAGATGGCGCAGACACAAAAATTTAAAATTAAAGAGCTGCAAGTCTTCACTTATAAAGGCATAAATCGTAAAGGTGATCGTAAAACTGGTGAAATTAAAGCGACCAGTATTGCTGAAGCCAAAGCACTGCTGCGACAGCAAGGTGTCACTGCCTCTACGCTTAAGAAAAAAGCCCGCTCGTTGTTCGGAGATGAAAAGCGCATCACTGCCGCCGATATTTCAATTGTCACACGGCAAATTGCCACCATGTTAGGGGCTGGCGTTCCTCTGGTACAATCTATTGATTTAATTGCAAATGGCTCCGACAACAAAAGCCTACGGGCGCTAATGCAAAAAATTTCTGTGAAAATCCAAGCTGGCTTACCACTATCCGATACTTTGCGTGAGCATCCAAAATATTTTGATGATCTTTACTGTGATTTAGTGAAGTCAGGCGAGCAGTCGGGTGCTTTGGATAGAATTTTCGATCGCATCGCTATTTATAAAGAAAAAGCGGAAGCGCTTAAATCTAAGATTAAAAAAGCCATGTTCTACCCCATAGCAGTACTGGTGGTTGCGGCTATTGTCACCTCCATATTATTGATTTTTGTGGTACCACAGTTTGCTGAAATATTTGGCAGTTTTGGAGCAGAACTCCCTGGCTTCACTTTATTTGTGTTAGGCATTTCTGAGCTGATGCAACAGTATTGGTGGCTGGTTTTAGGTATTCTGATTTTAACCGGTTTCCTTACCGGCAAAGCTTATCGAAATAGTCTTAAATTCCGAACGGCTGCCGATGCCTTAATATTAAAAGCGCCGGTAATTGGCAATATATTAAATAAAGCTGCCGTTGCGCGTTATGCACGCACCCTCTCTACTACCTTTGCTGCCGGTGTGCCACTGATTGAGGCTTTAGAATCGTCAGCCGGCGCTGCGGGCAACGAGATTTACAAAAACGCTATTATGGAAGTACGAGATGAAGTGTCGTCGGGCAATCAGATGCATTTCTCCATGAAGCAAACGGACCGTTTTCCAGAAATGGTAATTCAAATGGTCGCCATTGGCGAAGAGTCAGGGGCACTAGATAGCATGCTGGCCAAAGTCGCCAATATTTATGAACAAGAAGTTGATGATGCCGTAGACGGCTTAACGGCATTATTAGAGCCACTGATTATGGCGGTGTTAGGGGTAATTATCGGTGGCTTAATTATTGCCATGTACCTGCCCATTTTCCAGTTGGGGAATATCGTCGGATGATAGAGTTTTTAGCCGTTCTGCAACAAATGCCGTGGTTGTTTATCAGTATTGTTGCCTTGTTCAGTTTAGTGGTTGGTAGCTTTCTCAATGTGCTGATTTATCGTTTACCTATTATGATGGAGCGCGAGTGGCAATCTGAGTTTAAAGCCTATTTTCAGCAGGCTCAGGAACAGGGGGCGGTAGCGACCTTCAACTTAGCGGTACCCCGCTCAGCTTGTCCCAGCTGTAACACGCCTATAGCCGCTTACGATAATATTCCGCTGTTAAGCTGGTTAGTATTGAAAGGACGCTGTCGTCATTGCCAGGCAGCTATTAGTACACGCTATCCCGCAGTAGAACTACTTACCGCAGTACTATCTGCCACCATTGCCTGGCAACAAGGGCCTACGCTAACCGCAGCTCTGCTGATTTTTTTAACGTGGGGCTTAATTGCACTTAGTTTTATTGATATTGATAAGATGCTGTTACCTGATCAACTTACCTTACCGCTGTTATGGCTGGTGTTACTCTTTAGCTTATCCGATGCTGCCTTAGTAACACCAGCTCAAGCGATTCTTGGTGCAGCTGCCGGCTATCTGAGTTTATGGTTAGTGTACTGGGCTTTCAAAATACTCACGGGTAAAGAAGGCATGGGCTATGGTGACTTTAAGCTACTGGCCATTTTTGGTGCTTTGCTTGGCTGGCAACAGCTACCGCTGATTATTTTATTATCGTCGCTAGTCGGAGCTATTATCGGTACCAGCTTACTGGCTATCCAGGGTAAAGATAAAGCCACACCAATTCCTTTTGGCCCTTACATAGCCGCCGCAGGCTGGATTGCGATGCTTTGGGGAGAGCAAATCACTGGTCTTTACCTGGGCTATCTTGGTTTATGATCATAGCGGACAACCTTAGCTTGCTGATAGGCTTAACTGGGGGTATCGGCAGCGGTAAAAGCACCGTGGCAGACCAGTTTGCAAAACTGGGCGCGAGCTATGTTGATGCGGATATGGTTGCCCGTGAAGTAGTTGCGCCAGGTACTAGCTGCTTAGCGGCCATCGAGGCAAAATTCGGCAGCGTTATTTTGCAGCAAGATGGCCAACTTGACCGTGCGGCACTCAGACAACTTATTTTCCAGGATCTAAGCGCTAAACAGTGGCTGGAGTCTTTGCTGCATCCGGCTATCCGCCAACAAATGTTGCAACAACTGCGAAATAGCCAAACACCTTACACTTTGTTAGTTGCCCCACTGTTGCTAGAAAATGGTTTAGATAAACTAGTACAGCGCGTCTTAGTGATTGACGTTAGTGAGGAAACCCAGCTACTGCGTGCTATAAAACGTGACCAGAATAGCGCCGAGCAGATAAAAGCTATTATGGCCGCGCAGTTTAGCCGACAACAGCGTTTAGCCTTAGCTGATGATGTTATCGACAACAATGGCACGACTAACGAACTTTTACAGCAAGTGGCGCATTTACATGAAAAATATCTTGAACTAAGCGGCAAAATAAGACACAAAGAGCAGTGATGACTGCAGAAATAGTATACGAACATCCACTAAGCGAAAAAATCCGCACTTATCTGCGGATTGAGCACTTATTCTCACAATTAGCCGCCCTTTATGCTGAAGCTAATCATGCACAGCAACTTAGTTTCTTCAGCACACTGTTTGCGCTCATCGATGTATTAGACCGTAACGATGTTCGTCCCGACTTAATTAAAGATGTTGAGCGTTGTGAAAGCCAATTGGTCGCTTGGTCGAGCCATCCCTCGGTTTCTGATCGCAAGTTACAAACACTACTACAACAAGCACTGCGCTTGCAAAGTGAATTATTACGCAGCGGTAAACTGGTTAATCAACTGAAAGACGATAAGTTTCTGGCGCCATTACGCCAGCGTTTTGCCATGCCTGGTGGCTGTTGTTACTTCGATATGCCACAATTGCAATATTGGTTGGGCTTGCCCACCACCGAGCAGCAGCAGCAAAAATCTGACTGGCTAACGCAACTGCAATTGGCAGAGCAAGCTATACAGTTTGTACTCAGCTTTATTCGTGAGCGTGGACAGTTTTGTGAAATTTATGCCGAGAATGGCTTTTACCAACAAAACGCCGAACAATATGAGCTACTACGTATTAAATATACGCACAGCTGCTGCTCCTTTCCTACCGTAAGCGGTAACCGCTACCGTTATGCTATTCGATTTATGCAATTGTCAGAACAGGATGGTCGTAGTGCCTGTGCCGATGCTGTGCGTTTTCAGCTTGCCTGCTGCTAAAGAGCAGCAATTACAGCGCCGCAACTCAACATCGTTATCCCTTATCTGTTACAATTTACTCCTGTGATAACCTTACCCAACAATAAGCGGAGCGACTTGTGTCAGTAACAGTAAAATGTCCGGTATGCGAAAAAAAGGTCATTTGGGCCGCAGAATCTGCGTTTCGCCCTTTTTGTAGCGAGCGTTGCAAACTGATAGATCTAGGCGATTGGGCAGCGGAGAACCATCGTATCCCGGATAAACTACCGATTGATCAGCAGTTGTCTGAAGAATACCTGGCTGAGCTGGAGCAGGATATGCTGCAACAGGACAACCAGTTTTTTAAAGATTAAACGAGCATCACAGCAGTTTTAGTTATAGTGGCCAGTAGCAAAGTTAAGCTAAACCGCAAAACTGTTGTTGCAAACGGGCAACAATAGGCTGATTAGCATCGGGAAAGGTCAGCTGATGCAAGCTAGCGATATCTACCCACTGCACAGGTTGCCCTTCCACGCCATGCGGCTCGCCTTCAAAAGCACTAACCAACCAAATGTCGAGCAACACTGAACGCTCTGGATAGTCATAGGCTAGTTGCATTAGCGGTTGGCAGGCAGTCACGCTGATTGCCAGCTCTTCTCGCAATTCGCGTTTAAGGGCGTTTTCAGCGGCTTCACCCTGTTCCAGCTTCCCTCCTGGAAACTCCCACTTATCACCCTGATGTTGCTTGGCATGACGCAACGCCAACAGCACTTGCTGCTGGCGGATAATGACCCCTACGGCAACATGCAGTTGCGGCTTAGCTAAGTTGGCCATGGCAGTGTTTGTATTTCTTACCTGAACCACAAGGGCAAGGATCGTTACGGCCCACTTTCACGCCATCTCGCATTACAGGTGCACTATTTTGTACCCCTGGCGGTAACTCACCGCCGATTTGTTCTGCTTCGTCATGCTGGTAATTATGTGGCACATTGTCGGCTTTACGACGTTGCTCTTCAACAGCTTCAACGTCTTCTGCAGCTCGCACCTGTACCCGGCTAAGTACGCCAATCACATCCAGTTTCAGGTTGTCCAGCATGGTCGAAAACAATTCGAAAGCTTCACGCTTATATTCCTGCTTAGGATTTTTTTGAGCGTAACCACGTAGATTAATACCCTGACGCAAATGATCCATGGCAGCCAAATGCTCTTTCCAATGCGTGTCCAGGCTTTGCAGCATAATGGCTTTTTCGAACTGACGCAGTACTGAGGCGCCAACCATTTGCTCTTTTAAGGTATAAGATGCTGAAATATCTTGTTGGATCCGTTCGCGCAGCTTCTCTTCAAACAACTTTGAATCGTCTTTTAACCATTGAGCAATAGGTAACTCGACACCAAAATCTGCTTGTAAGCGTTTCTCCAACCCTGGAATATCCCACATTTCATCCAGCGATTGCGGCGGGATATAGTCGTTAATCACACTTTCAACCACATCTTCACGAATAGCATTAATGGTGTCGCTAATATCAGTGGCATCCAGTAAATCGTTACGCTGCTCATAAACTACTTTACGCTGATCGTTGGCAACATCATCAAACTCAAGTAATTGCTTACGAATATCAAAGTTACGTGCTTCAACTTTACGCTGTGCATTCTCAATAGCTCGGCTCACCCAGGGGTGCTCAATAGCCTCGCCCGGCGCCATACCTAAACGACGCATCATTCCCGCCATCCGATCTGAGGCGAAAATACGCATTAAAGCATCGTCCAGTGACAGATAAAAACGTGAAATACCCGGATCGCCCTGACGGCCGGCACGGCCGCGTAACTGGTTATCGATACGGCGAGATTCATGCCGCTCGGTACCAATAATATGTAAACCACCGGCGGCAATTACCGCATCATGCCGCTGCTGCCAATCGGCTTTCGCTGCAGCAATGGTAGCGACATCTACATCGGCACCCAGTGCTTTAAGTTCAGATTGTAAGCTACCACCTAATACGATATCGGTACCACGGCCAGCCATGTTAGTAGCAATGGTTACGGTGCCTGGTCGACCGGCATCAGCAATAATTTGTGCTTCGTTGGCGTGAAACTTGGCGTTTAATACTTGATGTTTTATCTTGGCTTTATTTAATAAATTCGATAAATACTCTGAGCTTTCAATAGAGGCAGTACCCACCAGTACTGGACGACCCGCATCACGCGCTTTTTGAATATCTTCAATAATAGCGTTGTATTTATCATCTGCGGTCAGATACACCAAGTCAGCCAGATCCTGACGCACCATTGGTTTATTGGTTGGTACTACAATGGTTTCTAAACCATAGATTTGCTGGAATTCGAAAGCTTCTGTATCTGCCGTACCTGTCATACCGCCCAGTTTGTCGTATAAACGGAAGTAATTTTGGAAAGTAATAGAAGCAAGTGTTTGGTTTTCGTTTTGAATACGCACGCCTTCTTTGGCTTCGACCGCCTGATGCAGACCTTCTGACCAGCGGCGTCCTTCCATAGTCCGGCCGGTATGTTCGTCAACAATAACAATTTCACCCTCTTTTACCACGTAATCAACATCGCGCTTAAACAGCTGATGCGCGCGCAAGGCAGCGTACACATGGTGTAATAAAGTGATATTAGCGGCAGAAAATAAGGTGTCATTTTCAGCAATCATGCCACGCTCGCGCAGCATTTCTTCTACTTTAATTTGACCTTGCTCGGTAAGGTAAACCTGACGGGCTTTCTCATCTACTGTGAAGTGGCCATCGCCATGATTGCCTTCTTCATCTTCTTTTTCCTGCTTGACTAACTCAGGAACCAGTATGTTGATTTGCTTATAGAGTTCTGAGCTATCTTCTGCCGGACCAGAGATAATCAGAGGTGTTCGGGCTTCATCAATTAAAATAGAGTCTACTTCATCAATAATGGCAAAGGCTAAATCACGCTGTACCCGGTCTTGCGGTGAAAAGGCCATATTGTCACGCAGATAATCAAAGCCAAATTCGTTATTGGTGCCGTAGGTAATATCAGCAGCATAAGCTTGTTGCTTTTCAGGATGCGCCAGGCCAGGAATATTTACGCCAACTGTTAGCCCTAAAAAACTAAACAACGGCTCATTAGTTTGTGCGTCGCGCTTTGCCAGATAATCGTTAACCGTAATAACATGCACGGATTTACCGCTTAACGCATTTAAGTACGCTGGCAGGGTGGCGGTTAAGGTTTTACCTTCACCGGTGCGCATTTCAGAAATTTTGCCTTGATGCAGTACCATACCACCTAGTAATTGCACATCAAAATGCCGCATATTAAAAACACGTTTACTGGCTTCACGCACGGTGGCAAAAGCTTCGGCAAGAATGTCATCCAGACTGGCACCATCTTTTACCCGTTGCTTAAACTCGCTGGTCTTATTTTTTAGTTGTTCGTCACTCAGCTTTTCGTATTCAGCTTCCAGGGCATTAATTTGTAACACCTGTTTTTTTAGCTTTTTTAAGAAACGGTCATTACGGCTACCAACTAATTTGGCAAAAAGTTTTCCAAACATTATCCAGATACCATTTTAAGTTAAAACTGCTATGCAGCCCTGGCTATGCCAGTGTTTATAGTGATTGTAAAATCCGTACTACCTGAGGTAGTAGCAGACTTGACTGGGCCCTTCAGTCGCTTGGGTATAGGTCTGTCACAAAAGGCAGACACTGGCAAAAGTTAACAGGATATGGTGCTGAATTATCCGGTTTTCAAGGGGCTTATGCTACTGCCTGCCTTGAAAAACTGTTACACTTTATTAGCCATTATCCTCGTCAACACAGGTTACCTGCTGATGAAACGTTACAGCCATAAACCGGAAGATTTAGCCAAGTTGTTTGGCCAAAGCCCGTTGGCTAAAGTACAACGACAGCACCAGCAAGTTTCGCAGCTTAATGCCGAACTCTGCCAGATCCTGCAATTATCACATCTGAGTTTTTGCCAGGTAGCCACCATAAAAGATGGTCGAGCTATTATTTTGTGCAGTTCAGCTGCCTGGGCTACCCGTCTGAAAATGCAACGCGATGCCATTCTAGACAATTTCCGCAGAAAAATCTTGCCTGATTTAGCCGGGATTGACATTGAGGTGTCACCAAATGGTCAAAATATTCCTTTGCTTGTGCAAGAAACTGCCGCTAAGCCCTATATGGCCGCGATGAGTGAAGATAGCAGAGCAAAGTTACAACAAGCCGCTAACCTGACTAATGGCCCAGTGCAACAAGCTTTGCAGCGACTGCTAAAGTAGCCATACCGTACCGGAGTTGTATGGATAACTTGGTTTTGGTACCGGAGTTATGTGGATAACAGTACCGGAGTTGTATGGATAACTTGGTTTTGGTACCGGAGTTATGTGGATAACATAAAGAGTTAAAAAAGAGGGTTTAAAAAAGCCGCTTAGCGGCTTTTTTAACATCAGACAGTTGCTTAGGCTAATTGGGGTGCAAGAAAAGAGATAGGCATTTCTGCTTTGTCTTCAAAGGTAACAAATTCCCAATTTTCCTGATTGGCCAACACGGCGCCTAATAATTGATTATTCAGGGCGTGACCTGTTTTAAATGAGCAAAACTCACCTAAAATGCTGTAACCGGCCATATACAAATCACCAATCGCATCCAGAATTTTGTGTTTGATAAATTCGTCTTCATAGCGTAAACCGTCTTGGTTTAACACTCTGAACTCATCTAACACCACAGCATTATCCATACTGCCACCTAGCGCCAGATTGTTCGCCCGTAAAAACTCAACTTCGTGCAGGAAGCCGAAAGTACGGGCGCGGCTGATGTCTTTAATAAAGCTGGCGGCAGAGAATTCCATCACCACATGCTGGGTAGTCTCAGAGATCACCGGATGATTAAAGCTGATAGCAAAGTCTAGTTTAAAGCCATTATACGGCTTGAACTCAGCCCATTTATCGCCATCTTCTACCCGCACCGCACGTTTAATCCGAATAAATTTTTTCGCTAAACGCTGTTCGGCAATCCCCGCTTCCAGCAATAGATAAACAAATGGATTGGCACTACCGTCCATAATCGGAATTTCTGCCGAATCAACATCAATAACCAGGTTATCAATGCCTAATCCAGCAATAGCCGCCATCAGATGTTCGGTGGTTGACAGGCGCACGCCCTGTTCATTAATTAAACAGGTACACATCACGGTATCACCCACTAAAGAGGGGGTAATTTTAAAGTCAACAACCGGGGTCAAGTCTACACGACGAAATACAATACCTGTATTGTCAGGTGCAGGCCGGAGAGTAAGCGTAACCTTTTCACCTTTATGTAGCCCAACACCTACGGTACTGACTGTGTGGTTGATGGTACGTTGTTTAATCATAAGTTTTTCCTGCTCAATTAGTAAGCAACGATAAACGGGCGCGCAGCATAGCACATGACACTCACTATGCCAAATTATAGCTTAACAGCTGATGAATTTCATCCGCCGTAAAAACTGTTCAAGCATAGCCGCTCAGCGGCTATGCTTAGTCTGCCTGCTTACGCAAAAATGCTGGGATATCGAAGATATCGATACCACCTTTTGCCTCGGCCTGAGGCTTAGCCTGTGGCAATTCCTCACGCTGAGCAACCGTTGCCGGTGCAGCTTGCCGCACGGCATTGCCATGTTGGACATAAGTTGCCGTTACAGGTTCAGCACGGTGCGCTGGCACTAAGCTAATATCTGGCCGACGATCAGCTCCGATACCAGTGGCAACCACTGTTACCCGTAACTCGTCATGCATTTCTGGATCAATTACCGCACCCACTACAACGGTCGCATTCTCAGAAGCAAAGGCTTTAACCGCATTACCTACGATTTCAAACTCTTCGATACTGATGTCTAGACCTGCAGTAATGTTTACCAAAATACCTTTGGCGCCTGACAAGTCGATATCTTCCAATAACGGGCTGGAAATCGCCTGCTCTGCTGCCTCTTCCGCCCGGTCCGGACCACTGGCGCGGCCAGTACCCATCATGGCAGTGCCCATTTCAGACATTACGGTGCGAACGTCTGCAAAGTCCACATTAATTAGACCAGGACGGGTAATTAATTCTGCGATACCCTGCACGGCACCCAGTAAAACATTATTAGCCGCTTTAAAGGCATCTAACAAACTGGTGCCTTTACCCAATACTTTTAATAGCTTATCGTTTGGAATAGTAATCAAGGAGTCAACATGTTTGCTTAACTCTAAAATACCTTCATCAGCATAGGCGGTGCGCTTTTTCCCTTCAAACGGGAAGGGTTTGGTTACCACAGCAACCGTTAAAATACCTAACTCTCTGGCAACTTCAGCCACGATTGGCGCCGCACCTGTACCAGTACCACCGCCCATACCTGCAGCGATAAAAATCATATCGGCGCCTTGCAGGGTTTTCTTGATGGTTTCCCGATCTTCTTCAGCTGAACGCCGACCAATTTCTGGATTTGCACCAGCGCCTAAACCTTTAGTGACGCTGGCACCTAGTTGTAAGGTCACATTAGCTGAAGAATTACGTAACGCCTGTGCATCCGTGTTGGCCGCGACAAACTCTACACCTTCTATATTGCTGGCAACCATATATTCAACAGCATTACCGCCGCCGCCGCCAACGCCTATCACTTTAATAACAGCTTCTTCGCTGTGGTTTTCCATTAACTCAAACATAGCTCTCTCTCCGTTTTTTACGCTTACTTAAAACTGACCATTAAACCAGCTGGTAATTTTTTTGAAAAAACTACTTACTGGATCCCGGCTTTGACCGGCAGCCTTATGCTGGCTGCGCACGTCTTTGCCATAAAGCAACAAACCAATGACACTGGCATAAGCCGGATCATTTACATATTCTCTTAAACCGGTTATATGCATCGGATAACCGAGCCGCACCGGCATCTGGAAGATATCTTCGGCAAACTCCACCGCACCTTCCATTTTCGCTGTACCGCCGGTAAGTACCAGACCTGCAGCAATTTGCTCTTCTAAACCACTGGAGCGTATTTCTTCTTGCACCAGCTCAAATAACTCCTGATAGCGTGGCTCAACCACTTCTGCCAGCGTATGCCGTGACATTGAACGCGCTGGCCTGCCGCCAACACTAGGCACTTCAATACTTTCTTCCTTGCCGACCATGCTGCGCAAGGCGCAGGCATATTGCACTTTTATATCTTCGGCATGGCTCAGCGGTGTGCGGAAAATTTTAGCGATATCGCTGGTTACTTGATTACCTGCCACCGGAATCACTGCCGTGTGACGCAAAGCACCGTTGGTAAAGATAGAAATATCAATAGTGCCGCCGCCAACATCTACTACGCAAACACCCAGCTCTTTTTCATCGTCGGTCAAGACGGCATAACTGGATGCCAGCGAAGAAAAAATGAGCTGGTCGACATGCAGCCCACAACGCTCTACACACTTTTCAATATTCTTCGCCATATCGTTGGCACAAGTAATAATGTGCGCCCGGGCTTCCATGCGCACACCAGACATGCCTACCGGGCTTTTAATACCCTCTTGCATATCAACCGAAAATTCTTGCGGCAGCACATGCAGCATGCGCCGCTCTGCAGAGATCGGCACTGATTTAGCTGCATGAATCACATTGGCCACATCTTCGTTGGTCACTTCAGTATCATTAATTGGCACCATACCGCTTTCATTTTGACAGCGAATATGTTTACCGGTAATACCAAGATAAACGGACGATACCTGGCAGTCGGCCATCAGTTCAGCTTCATTAATCGCCCGTTGCACCGCCTGCACTACCAGATTAAGATCATTTACGCCGCCTTTATCCATGCCGCGGGAGGCATGGCTACCCACGCCAACGATGCTTAGTTGGTTGTCTGCAGTAATTTCACCGACCACTGCTTTTATCTGGGCAGTGCCGATATCCAGGCCAACAATTAAATCCCGCTCTAACGACTTTGTCATGTTTTTCTCTTTGTTTCTGTTATTGCATAGCGCACGGCAATACCCGTGTCGTAACGTAAATCTACCTCAGCCATCCCGGCTGTATTATGTTGCTGCATCGTCGGATATAAATCCACGAAGCGCTGTAACCGTTTTAACGTATCATCCCGCCCCAACTGCAGTAGCACGCCATCTGCCAGCTCTAGCCGCCAGGCAAAACGTTCTGTTAACCAAACCTTGCGAACATCAAACTCGTGCAGCGCTAATAATTGCTGCATATGACTAAACATGTTCAGGGCATCCTGCTCAGTGCCAGCCGGCCCGTGCAATATCGGTAAAGGCATTTGCAACTGTTCTAGCGGGGCACTAAATACTTCCCCTTTTTTATTGATAAGTTGCTCAGTATTCCATATCGCTACCGGTTGCTGCTCTGTTACCACCACCACCAGGGTATCAGGCCATTGTTTGCGCACGGCTACCTGATACACCCAATGTTGCTGATGCAGGAACTGCTGCACCTGATCCACATTCACACTAAAAAAATTACCCACATATTCTTGCTGCAACCGCTGCTGTAATGCAGGCGCGTCTAAATGCTGGAAATTACCATACAGCTTTACCTGCGATATGGGCGCACTTTGCTGATCTTGTACCCAGTGCACTAATTGCCAGCTTAAATAACCGAAAAACAGCAACGAGAAGCCAAAAAACACTACCCCGCTAATAAAAGCGGCGCGGCTAGGTGTTGGCTGAACAGCTTGCTGCAACGTCATTTTAGCTGCGCGCCTTCTCAGCCTGACTCAAAATAGCCAGCACCAACTGTTGGAAACTATAGCCAGCGGCTTTCGCTGCCATGGGTACTAAAGATTTTTCGGTCATCCCCGGCACCGTATTAACTTCCAGCAGATAATGTTGCCCCTGTTGATCTAACATCAAGTCAACCCGTCCCCAGCCGCTGGCACCTACCGCTTTAAAGGCGGCCAGCGCCGTTGCTTGCATCGCTTCTGTTAACTCTGCCGTCAAGGGTGCAGGACACAGATACTCAGTGCTATTAGCCTGATATTTAGCTTCGTAATCATAAAAAGCACGTGGTGTACGCATTTCTACTATCGGTAACACTTCATCATTTAACACGGCGATGGTGAATTCACGACCATTGATCCAGCACTCCAGCAACACTTCCTGGTCATATTGATGCGCCGTGGCAATAGCCGTCGCCAACTCTTCCGCTGTGCTGGCCGCACTCATACCAATGCTAGACCCTTCATTAGCCGGTTTTACCATTACCTTGCCGCCTAATTGTGCGAGCATAGCGGCATAATCGGTATCATCCGGGCGGGCCACCAAAAACGGTGCTGTGGGCAAGCCTTGTGCTTGAAACAACCACTTGCAGCGAATTTTATCCATTGCCAGCGCCGAGCCTAAAACGCCGCTGCCGGTATAAGGTAAACCCAGTAATTGCAAGGCCCCTTGCATAGTACCATCTTCTCCGCCTCGGCCATGCAGCACAATAAACACTTGATCTGCCTGTAAGCTGCTTAATGGCTGCTCTTTCGGATCAAAGGCAAAAGCGGCAACTCCGGCCTCTTGCAGCGCATTTAGCACGGCCTTGCCTGAACGCAGTGACACTTCTCGTTCCGCTGAATGCCCACCAAACAACACCGCCACTTTACCAAACTGATTCATAATGGGGCTCCCTTAGTGGCTTTTAACTGTTCAATATCTAATTGCATAGCCGCCAACTGCTTAACCAAGCTGCCAATATTACCTGCGCCCTGAGTTAATACTACATCGCCATCTTGCAGCACATCAGCCAGGCTGGCGGCTAAGTCGGCGGGTTGTGCTACATAAATCGGTTCAAGTTGGCCTCGGGCCCGGATAGAGCGCGCTAAACTGCGGCTATCAGCACCGGCTATCGGTGCTTCGCCGGCCGCATACACTTCCAGCAACAGTAGGGCATCCACTTCCGATAGCACCTTGGCAAAATCGTCATACAGATCCCGGGTACGGGTATAACGATGTGGCTGATAACACATTACCAAGCGGCGCTCTGGCCAGGCGTTACGCACTGCAGCGACAGTAGCCGCAACTTCAGTTGGGTGATGGCCATAATCATCTAGTAGCAATACTTTGCCACGACCAGTATCAAACTCGCCATATTGCTGGAAGCGGCGACCAATACCTTCAAATTTGCTTAGTGCCGCTAAAATTGCTTGCTCGGCAATACCTTCATCCTGCGCCAGTGCAAAAGCAGCGGTCGCATTTAAAGCGTTATGCTTACCCGGCAGGTTTAGGCTAACTTCACGCTGATTACCCTGTGGATCAGTAATCAAAAACAGACTGCGTGTACCTTGTTGGCTAAAATCGCTAATAACATAATCAGCATCACTACTAAAACCGTAAGTCAGCACAGTGCGGCCAATACGTGGGATGAGCTCCCGTAACACAGGATCGTCCAGACATACTACGGCCATACCGTAGAACGGTAGGTTATGTAAAAACTCTAAATAGGTGGCTTTCAGCTTTTCAAAGTCACCTTGATAGGTGTCCATATGATCAGCTTCAATGTTAGTAATAACAGTGGCCATCGGTTGTAAATGCAGGAATGAGGCATCACTTTCATCCGCTTCAGCAATCAGATAACGGCCAGCCCCCAGCCGAGCATTAGAACCAGCAGAGTTTAACAGACCACCAATCACAAAGGTGGGATCAGCGCCTGCCTCGGCAAAAATAGAGGCCATTAAACTGGTAGTTGTTGTTTTCCCATGGGTGCCCGCAATAGCAATACCATGGCGAAAACGCATTAACTCACCCAGCATTTCGGCTCGGCGTACTACTGGAATTCTTACTTCGCGCGCTGCGGCCACTTCAGCATTATCGGCTTTAATAGCACTGGATACCACCACTACACTGGCACCGCTAATGTTGTCGGCACTGTGGCCAAAAAACAGCTCGGCACCTAAACCGCGCAGCCGATCAGTAACAGCGCCGGGCGCAATATCCGAACCCGATACCTTGTAACCTTCATTTAA
This sequence comes from Alishewanella longhuensis, assembly GCF_014653435.1. Classification (GTDB taxonomy): domain Bacteria; phylum Pseudomonadota; class Gammaproteobacteria; order Enterobacterales; family Alteromonadaceae; genus Alishewanella; species Alishewanella longhuensis. The sequence continues at coordinate 36,891 of NZ_BNAO01000006.1, forward strand.
TAGCACTTCGGCGATACCGCCCATGCCAGCACCACCAATGCCAACGAAATGAATACGCTCAACCCGGCGCATCGCCAGTTTTTTATGTTGTAGGGTGGTAATCATACTGCTCGTCCTGTTACTTGCTGACATAATGCGACGACCTCGGCAGTGGCATTATGCAGTGCCTGCCTGCGAGCATTTTCTCCACGCTGCTGCAGCACACCTTTATCTTTTAAACACGGTGCCAAAATTGGCACTATTCCCGGCTCGGTTAATTGCGCTTGTGCTAACAACCAACCCGCCTCTTTTGTTGTCAGGCTTTTGGCGTTTGCCGTTTGATGATCGTCAATAGCGCTGGGCAGCGGTATAAAGACCGCGGCTAAACCGGCCGCCGCGATTTCGCTGACTGTTAAAGCCCCGGCACGGCATATGACGACATCGGCCCAACGATAAGCCTCTGCCATATCTGTGATAAAAGCACTTACCGTCACTGCCACACCTTTTTCCACTAACGGCTGATAAGCTGCCTGCACGGCCTTCAGCATCGCTTCACCGCTTTGATGACGGACGGCTATCGCACCTGCTGCCGCTAAAGTGGCAAATTGCCCAGGTAATTGCTCATTTAACGCCTTGGCACCTAAACTACCGCCAATCACTAAAATGCGAAGCTCAGGGTTTTCTGGCCGATTTTCCCGACAGCTCAGCAATTCCGAGCGCACCGGGTTACCCACCACATATTGTTTACTGGAACCGGCAAACGCCTGTGGAAAGGCGACCAGCACCTTGTTAGCCAATTTAGCCAATAATGTATTAGTACTGCCGGCAACGGCATTTTGCTCGTGAATAAGTAGTGGCACACCGGCTAACCAGGCAGCTAGGCCACCCGGACCACTGGCATAACCACCAAAACCCAGCACTAACGCAGGCTTTAATTGCTTAATAAGCTTACGTGCCTGCCAAACTGAGCGCATTAACATCAGGGGGGCAGCTAACAGATTGCGTAAGCCTTTACCACGCAATCCTGAAACCTGAATAGGGTAAAATGACCAGCCAAACTGCGGTACCAGACGAGCTTCCATTCTGTCTGCCGTACCCAACCAGGCGATATCCCAACCTGCTTCGCTTAATGCTTTAGCCACGGCTTGCGCCGGGAAAATATGGCCGCCAGTGCCACCTGCCATAATGAGTGCCAGAGGTTTAGTCATTTTTACCCCCGCTGACGGCTTGTTTACCCTGCATCCGCACTTCAAAATCAATGCGCAGTAATAAAGCGGCTGCCATTAACATAATAATTAAGCTACTACCGCCATAACTAACAAAGGGCAAGGTCATGCCCTTAGTCGGTAACATACCGCTCGCCATCCCGGCATTCACTGCGGTTTGAAAACCAATCCAAATAGCCAAGGCATAGGCTAAAAAGCCATGAAAACTCATGCCTTTTTGCAATGCGCGGTTACCCATCATTAGGGCACGGAATACCAGTAAAAATAACAAACATAATAAAACGGCGATTCCCAGAAAACCCGTTTCTTCCCCTATCACCGCAATAATAAAATCGGTATGCGCTTCAGGCAGGTACTCCAGCTTTTGAATGCTGTTCCCCAACCCCTGGCCAAACCAACCGCCGCGACCAAAAGCCATCAAAGATTGTGTTAGCTGGTAACCACTACCAAAGGGATCTGCCCAAGGGTCCAGAAACGCAGTCACTCGTCGCCAGCGATACTCACTGTAGAAGATCAAAACACCCACGGCGGCAAGACCAGTCAGCATCAAAGCGATAAATTGCCACAGCTTAGCGCCGGCTAAAAACAGCAAAACTACCGCTGTAGCGAACATCACTATTACTGTGCCTAAATCTGGCTGCATCAAAAGCAGTACCGCAAAGACAAAAAGCATAATCAAGGGCTTAATAAAACCCATCAGGTTTTCCCGCACTTCTTCATGTCGCCTGACCAGATAACTGGCCAGATAAACGAAAAAGAACAGCTTAGCCGGCTCCGCAGCTTGTATATTGATAGGCCCAACGGCTAACCAACGGGTTGAACCGTTAACGTTGCGACCAAAAATAAGCACTGCCAGCAGTAGTACTAACGCAAAAAAGAGTAACTGCATATTGTAGTTGTGCCAAAAACTTACCGGTAAACGCATCACTACATAAGTGGCAATACAGCCCAGGGTCAAATACACCAGGTGACGATAAGTAAAATGCAGTGGATTACCAAACAACCTTTCAGCCACAGGGATAGAAGCGCTGGTCACCATCACCAACCCTATTGCCAGTACCAATAACAACACACTTAAAAATACACTGTCGTAATTACCCTGATCTTTGCTTTGCCACCAGCTATCCAAGCGTGGTAACGGATTAAAGCGGCCGCCAAGCAGGATAGCTTTCATCACTTCAGCTCCTTCACGGCTTTAGCAAACTGTTCACCGCGATCGGCATAGCTTTTAAACATGTCTAAGCTGGCACAAGCCGGTGACAATAACACCATATCACCCGGCTTAGCTAAATCAGCTGCCAGGCGCACAGCCTGCTGTAAGGTTTTTACCGTTTTGCTGCCCGGCTTTAATGCGGCAATGGCCGGTCCATCCTGGCCAAGCGTAATCAGCTCTTGTACGTCTTGCGTTAACACAGCTTGTAGTTCAGTTACGTCAGCACCTTTGGCATCGCCACCGGCAATTAAAATCAACTTACCGGCAACACTGCTGCGTAAACCAGCCAAGGCAGCGTGGGTCGCGCCGATATTCGTTGCTTTAGAATCATTCACCCAACGTACGCCGTTTAACTCGGCCACCAGCTCGCAACGATGAGATAAACCTTTAAAGGTGCGCAGTGTTTCTGCTATCGCCTGGCGATTGCCGCCTGCTGCCAGTGTCAATGCTGCTGCCACCAGCGCATTGAATTGGTTATGTTCACCAAACAAACTCATTTCGCTAAGAGGTAACAAGGCTTCACCGGCGATCTGTAACCAAGGCTGTTGTTGTTGCACAACGATGCCATAACCCTCTTGGTTGAGCTTTAAACTCAGCGCTAACTCTGGTTGTTGGCTACCCGGTCTGGTAAGCGCATCTTCGGCGTTATAAATAGCCAGTTTACTGTGCCGGAATATCCGCCTTTTTGCCTCTGCATATTCTGCCATGTCGGTATAGCGGTCCAGATGATCAGCACTGACATTTAAGTTGGCACTGGCTAAAGTGTGCAAATTGTCGGTGGTCTCTAATTGGAAGCTCGACAGCTCCAACACAAACACCGCTGTTGCTGGCTGGGCAATGGCTTCCAGTACCGGCAAGCCAATATTACCGGCGGCTACAGCGGCGATACCACTTTGTTTCAGCATAGCTTCGACTAACATCGTCACGGTAGATTTACCGTTTGAGCCCGTAATGGCGACTACCGGTTTAGTATTAAAGCGGGCAAATAGCTCAACGTCACCGATCACTTCAGCGCCTTGCAATCTGGCAAAACGTAAGGCCGGGTGCTTTATTGATAAACCTGGACTAACAATAATAAGTTCCATTTGCGCCAGGCGATTCGCATCTAGCTCTCCCAAATAAATGCCGTCGACCTTTTCTGGGCTAATTTGCTCTAAGGCGGCCGGTTGCTTCCTTGTGTCCATCAATACCGGCTTAACGCCTTTTGACAGCAAAAAGCGCACTGTGGCCAGACCCGAAAGGCCTAACCCCACTACAGCAATACGTTTTGCGGTCAGTTTTGCTTGCATCTGTTATCTCAGTTTCAAGGTGGCTAATCCCACCAGCACAAAAATAATGGATAAAATCCAGAAACGCACAATAACGCGTGGCTCTGGCCAGCCTTTTAATTCGTAATGATGGTGAATAGGCGCCATGCGGAAAATACGTTGCTTCCGTAGTTTATAAGAGCCCACTTGCAGAATCACCGACAGGGTCTCCATCACAAAGATGCCACCCATAATAAAAAGTACAATTTCCTGGCGCACCAAAATGGCGATAACACCTAAGGCCGCGCCCAGCGCCAGCGAACCCACATCACCCATAAAGACCAGCGCCGGATAAGTGTTAAACCACAAGAAGCCTAAGCCTGCGCCAATTAGCGCCGCGCAAAAGACCACCAGCTCACCGGCATAGGGTAAAAAGGGAATGTTTAAATAATTTGCAAAGTTAACGTTACCGCTGGCATAGGCAATAATGGCAAAGGCACCGGCAACCATGATAGTGGGAACTATAGCTAAACCATCTAAGCCATCGGTAAGATTTACCGCGTTACTGGTACCCACAATGACGAAGTAACTTAAGGCGATAAACAATAAACCCAGCTGTGGCATTACATCTTTGACAAAAGGTAACAGCAGTGCTGTCTCTGCCGGTCTCTCTGCTGTGGCATATAAAAAGAACGCAGTAATAATGGCAAACACCGATTGCCAAAAGTACTTCCAGCGGGCAATCAGGCCGCGCGGATCTTTACGGATGACTTTGCGATAATCATCAACAAAACCAATAGCGCCAAAGCTCACTAGTACAAAGAGGACTACCCAAACATATTTATTGGCCAGATTGGCCCACATTAAGGTAGAGATAACTACCGACGCCAAAATGAGCAAACCGCCCATAGTCGGCGTACCCTTTTTAGAGAAATGACTTTCAGGTCCATCGTTACGAACCACTTGACCAATTTGCATACGCTGCAAAGCAGCAATGAGCTTGGGCCCAAAATACAAACTGAGTAATAGTGACGTTAGCACCCCCAAAATTGCCCTGAAGGTCAGATAACTGAACACGTTAAAGGCGCTGATGTATTGGGTTAAATATTCTGCTAACCATACTAGCATGGGCTGGTCTCCTGCTGACAACGTTCTAGCAAGTCCTGTACAACTAATTCCATTTTCGCACTACGCGAGCCTTTTACCAGGAGAGTGACTTCTTGCTGGGCTAAAATTACCGGCAAAAGCTGATCTAACATCGCTTGCCGTTGACTAAAATGCGCGCTTTGTCCGTGGAACAAATCGCTGGCGCTCTGTGATAACACGCCAACAGTGAACAATAGATTAATACCCGCCTTTTTAGCGTATTCACCTATCTGTTCGTGGTATAAACGCGCATTTGTGCCCAGTTCACCCATATCACCCAGCAGCAAACCACGAAATCCGGAATAGCTTGCCAGTAAGTCAATCGCAGCCTTAACTGATTCGACATTAGCATTGTATGTATCATCAATTACCCGTAACGTTGGGCTTAGCTGCAGTAAATTCGTACGTCCTTTGACTGACGGCATCTGAGCTAAGCCAGCCTGTATCTGTTCAGGGCAAATACCTACTGCCACTGCGGCAGCGGCTGCCGCCAGAGCATTAGCGACATTATGCCGACCCGGTACTGTCAGCTTTATTGGATAGGTTCCCGTTGGGGTATGCAAGTTGAAATAAGCACAACCTGAAGCTGCTAATTGCACTTCGCTGGCATAGAAGTCCGCTTCGGTATTATCCAAACTAAAAGTAACTAATGGTAAGCCCTGCACTTGCTTTAACCAATATTGGCTGTAGTCACTGTCGAGCGAGACAACCGCGGTACCGCCCTCAGTTAATCCACTGTAAATCTCAGCTTTGGCTCTGGCCACACCGTAAATATCGCCAAAGCCTTCAAGGTGTGAGGCGGCAGCATTAGTAATTAACGCGACATCTGGTTTTACCAACGCTGTGGTGTAAGCTATTTCACCATGATGGTTCGCACCAAGCTCAATAACGGCATATCGATGCTGCTCGGTTAATCGCAACAACGTTAATGGCACGCCTATGTCGTTGTTAAAATTGCCTGCCGTAGCCAACACCGCAGCTTGCTCTTTAGCTGAGTCAACACCAGCCGCAGCTTTAGTTAGAATGGCGTGGAGCATTTCTTTTACGGTAGTTTTACCAGCACTGCCTGTTACAGCGATGGTTTTAGGCGCAAGCTTTTGTTTTAGCGCTGCAGCCAGTTGGCCCAGCGCTACCCGGCCATCCGCCACCAAAATATAAGGGAGAGTAACCGAAGCAGGTGGCTCTTCACTGCAAATCAAGGCAATAGCGCCTTTATTCGCTACTTCAGCTAAAAAGCGGTTACCGTCAAAATTAGCCCCTTTTAACGCGATAAATAGCGCTGCGCCAGTAATGGTACGACTATCGGTACTCACTGTATCAATTATTACATCAGTGCCCTGCATGCTCGTATTTAACATGCTGGCGATCTCGGACAATTTCAGCCTGATCATGATGCCATCTCCGCCACTAATTGCTTTACATAAGCTCGCTCATCATAGTGATAAGCCTTAGTACCAATAATTTGTTCAGTTTCGTGGCCTTTGCCAGCAACCAGCACGATATCGCCCGCGACAGCGCCGATAACGGCTTGCTTAATGGCCAAACGCCTCTCAGGGACTAGGCTATAAGTACCCTGCGGTTGCATACCTGCAGCGATATCCCGCAAAATCTGTAATGGGTCCTCAGTGCGTGGATTATCTGATGTTAAAATGACCTTATCTGCCAACTGCTCTGCCAACTGGCCCATCAGTGGCCTTTTACCTTTATCGCGATCCCCACCACAACCAAAAACGCACCATAGCTGATTGCTGCAGTGTAGCCGTAGCGCTTTTAAGGTTTGCTGCAAAGCATCTGGCGTATGCGCGTAATCAACGACCACCAGAGCGCCATTAGCTAATGGATATTGTTCCATCCGCCCGGCAACAGGCAGCAGTAAAGTCGCAGCTTGCTGTAATTTGCTAAGTGGTTGGCCCAGTGCTTGTAAACAACGGATTGCCGCTAGCGCATTTTGTACATTGAATTCACCCAGCAAACCAAACTGTTGCTGAGTTTGTTGTCCAGCGAAAAGTAACTGACAATGCGTTCCATGAAGATTGGGCTGCAACTGCTGATAACATAGCACTTCCGGTTGCTCAGCACAGTCAGCGGCGGCGCCATAGCCGTAAACAGGGAGCAAACTATGCTTGGCGTAGTTTGCTCCGGTTTCATCGGACAGGTTCAACACAGCTAAGGCACTTTGCTCTGGTCGAAATAATAACGCTTTTGCTTCAGCATAAGCTTGCATAGTGCCGTGGTAATCTAAATGATCGCGACTTAAGTTCGTAAACACCGCTGCCGCAAAATATAATCCCGCTACGCGCTGCTGCACCAGAGCATGTGAAGAAACTTCCATAGCGACTAGACGTACGCCAGTGCTCACTAGCTCAGCGAAAATTCTTTGTAAATCAACAAAGTGAGGTGTGGTATTGTTAAGTGGCGTTAACTGCTGCCAATCACCGTAGCCAAGTGTGCCAATCACAGCGCTCTTGATGCCGAGCTGTGCCGCCAATTGCGCGATAAAGCAACTTACCGAAGACTTACCATTAGTGCCCGTTACGCCAATTAACGTTAGCTGCTGTTGTGGTTTGCCGTAAAAACTGGCCGCTAACTCAGGTAATAGCGACGCTAAATTCGGTAATAGCTGGATACGTTGGTCGGTAAAACTGCCCTGGCTGGTCAGCACCAAAGCCGCACCATTTGCCAGCGCTTGCTCAATATATAAATTACCGTCGGTTTTAGTACCCGGTAATGCAATAAAGACATCGCCCGGCTTTACTGCACGACTGTCAATCCGCAAATCATGTAACTCAAGATCAGGCGAGCCCGGTAATAAAGACTTTAACCAATGCTGACTATTAACCGGCATTTTGACCTCCGCGCACTGCAGTAATTCTTGGCAGCGTGTGGGCATCTGGCGGCAAGTTTAGCAATTGCATCGCGGCGCCCATAATATTGGCAAACACCGGTGCGGCAATTTCACCACCATGATAAAAATCACCGGCTGGTTCGTTTATCACGACTACCGTCGCTAAACGTGGATTGCTTATAGGGCCTACACCAGCAAAGGATGCAATATAATCATTGCCATAGCCGCCAACAATCGACTTACGGGCGGTACCGGTTTTACCACCAACCCGATAGCCTGGCACCTGCGCCCTGGTCGCCGTGCCACCAGGCGCTATGCTGGCTTCCATCATTTCCAGCATGGCTAACGCATATTCTTCTTTTATCGCCCGCTCACCCGGTTCAGGTTCCGATGTTTTAAAGATCGTTAGCGGTCTATTGATACCGCCATTGGCCAAAGTCGCATAAGCTCGCGCTAACTGCACTGCCGTCACTGACAACCCGTAGCCATAAGAGTAAGTCGCCCGCTCAAAGTCAGACCAACGCTGCCGGAAACTAAACATACCCGTACTTTCACCAAGCAAGGATATCCCCGACTCTTGCCCTAATCCCATATTATGATACAAACCAATCACATGCTGATGTGGCACGCCCAACACCAAACGAGCCACCCCCATATTGCTGGATTTTTGAATAATGCCAGCCAAGCTTAAACTGCCATAATTATTGGGATCGCGCACCCAGCTGCCACCTATGCGCATAAAGCCGGGACTGACATCAACCACCGTTTTTAAATTTGCGTTGCCATACTCCAGCGCACTCAGCACTGCCAAGGGTTTCATGGTAGAGCCCGGCTCAAAGGAGTCAGTGATAGCACGGTTGCGAAATAAGTATACTGGCGTGTTACGTCTATTGTTTGGATTAAAAGAGGGGCTATTCACCAGAGCGAGGATCTCACCGGTGTAAACGTCAATGACCACTGCCGAACCGGAAGCCGCACCATTAGACAATACCGCTTTCTTGAGTTCACGATAGGCTACCGCCTGAATGCGCTGATCGATACTTAGCTGGATATCAGCAGGCGGTTGCGATTGCTCCCGCTCTATTACTTCAATTTCGCGGCCTTTGGCGTCTTTTCGAAAGACTTTCCGCCCTGCGGTACCGGTTAATAAATCGTCAAAGCGTTTTTCTATACCTTCCACACCAACATCATCGACATTGGTAAAGCCAATCAGTTGCGCCGCCACTTCACCGGCGGGGTAATAACGGCGTGATTCCTGCCGAAAATGAATACCAGGCACTTTGAGTTTGCGCACATACTCCACTACAGCAGGGTTCACCTGACGCTGTAAGTACACAAAACGGCGTTGCGGATTATCGCCAATACGATTTAACAGTTGCTGCGGTGTTAATTGCAAAATCTCGGCAAGCGCATGCCAACGACGTTCATCAGCGGGGGAGTTGCGTTCCAGTACTTCTTTCGGATCGGCCCAGATGGCCTGTACTGGGACGCTAACAGCTAAAGCTTCGCCATTACGATCTAAGATCATACCGCGCATCACTTTGTCGGACTCAACCCGTAAGGTGCGCAAATCCCCCTGCGTGACCAGCATATCTGGCTCAACAACCTGCAACCAGGCCGCGCGGGCTACCAAGGCAACAAAGACGGCACTAATACTGACCAGCACAAAAGCAAAACGCCAGCCTAAGACGGCTGGTTGCGTTTTGCTTTTTGCTTGGGCCTTGCTTACCGGGCGTTTCATGGCAAAGTCACCGTAACATCGTGCTTACCTGTTGGCCGCTGCATATTGAGCTGCCGCCGGGCAATTTCCTCTACCCGACTGTGCTCGGCCAGCGCACGCTGCTCTAATAATAAATTGCGCCACTCGGTATCAAGATGATCACGCTGCTGGTAATTTAACTCCTGTTGAATAGTGAGCTGTCGGTTAAGATGCGACATTTGCACTACCGCCAGCGCAGAAAAAATACAAGCTAGCAGCAGCACGATGACCAACTTGCGCTGCCGTATTTCCTGCCCAATCAGTTTTACCAGCTGAATCTGCGTCATAACGCTTGCCTCTCGGCAATTCGCAGCACCGCGCTTCGTGCTCTGGGGTTTGCCGTGAGCTCTTCGCTTGAAGGCATAATGGCTTTGCCAATTAGCTTAAGTGGTATGGCTTTATATAATTGCGCCTCAGTTAATGGCATGCCACGCGGCACAGGCTCTGCTTTGGAATGCCGACGCATAAATTGCTTCACCATCCGATCTTCTAAAGAATGAAAGCTAATCACACAAAGCCGACCGCCAGGTTTTAATGCTGCCATAGCACCTTGCAAAGCCAAATTGATTTGCTCTAACTCGCTGTTCACATAAATGCGAATTGCCTGAAAACTGCGGGTAGCAGGATGCTTTTTCTCTTTCGCGCTTTTAGGTACCACATTACTTATTAGGCTGGCCAATTCAGCGGTACGTAGCAAAGGTTGCTCAGCACGTTGTGCAACTATGGCATTAGCGATACGCCAGGCGAATTTCTCCTCGCCATATTCACGTAGCACAAAGGTAATATCCTCCACATCCGCAGTAGCCAACCATTCAGCAGCCGACATACCCGAGCTGGGATCCATCCGCATATCTAAAGGACCATCGCGCATAAAGCTAAAACCACGCTCAGCATCATCTAACTGCGGAGAAGAAACGCCGAGATCTAATAAAATACCGTCAATTTTACCGAAGATAGCGTGTTCTTCAGCAATATGGGCCAGGGCGGCAAAGGGGCTGTGGGTGATATGGAAACGCGCATCGGCGAGCAGTGGGGCTGCGGCAACAATGGCGGCGGGATCGCGATCAATAGCAAATAATCGGCCAGAGGGGCCGAGTTGTTTAATAATTTCCCGGCTATGACCGCCGCGACCAAAGGTGCCATCTAAATAGATGCCATCCGTTCTGATTGCCAAGCCTGCCAGCGTTTCCGCCAGTAGCACCGAGATATGTGGATTTGTTGTCATTTACAGTACAAAATCCTGTAATCGCTCTGATAATTGAACAGTACCTGCCTGCGCTTGCTCTTGCTCAATGTCAGCACAGAGACGCGCTTGCCAAGCTGCTTCATCCCAGATTTCAAATTTATTTAATTGACCTACCAATCGGATGTTTTTACTTAAGCCTGCATGCTGGCGCAGCGACGCGGGCAACAAAATGCGGCTACTTTTATCCATCTCGCAATCGGTCGCATTACCAAGCAACAACCGCTGTAAACGGCGCTCTTGCGGGTTAAAACTAGACAGAGACTTTAATTTTTTTTCTATTTCTTCCCACTCTGCCAACGGAAACAATAACAAACAGGGATCATGCAAATCGATGGTACAGATCATCTGCCCCTGATATTCAGACAAAAGGCGCTCACGGTAACGCGCTGGCAGCGCTAACCGGCCTTTTTCATCTAATGTCAGCGTAAATGATCCACGAAACATTTTCGTTCGCCTACGTTAAGTGCTTGTGATTGCCTAGCGAAACATCAGGGACGACAAAACGGTGTAGGAATTACCACTATCACCCTTTACTTCCCAAAATGATCCACAATTACCCACTTATCCCCACAATGAGACAGTTTAGGGTGCTGCTTCTACTGCTGTCAAGGTAAAAACAGCCGCTAAGATCGAATAAGATCCTTATAAAATAAGTGTTCTAGCGAAGTGAATGATTTTGGTAAAGAATTCTTTTTGCTTGTCTCTAATGAACTGGCCAGACAGCAAAGTTGCCAACATCCTTGCTATCTGAGAATAAATTATTCAATATTGTTTGCTTGCTCAAACAGAAACCGGCAGTCAGGGAATAACGCTATGCTCAGCTTGTTGAAAATTAAAGGAATACTTGACCAGCTCTCTGCTAGCGAACGAAAACTGGCAGATTTTATTCTGGATAACTCTCACTTATTACGTGATTATTCATCACAGCAACTCGCCGACGCAGTCGGAATTAGCCAATCCAGTGTCGTGAAATTCTGTCAAAAACTTGGGTACAAAGGTTATCCCGATTTAAAGCTCGCCATCACCGAGGCGATAGTAACGGCAACAACACTACAACGCGAGCAACAAGACTCCGGCAATGAAGAAGGTAGTCTTGCGCAATTAGCAGAGCACTTACAGCAAAGTTTGCTACAAAGCTTGCGAAACTTACTGAGTATTAATACCGAGAAGACACTGCATCAAGCAATACAGCTGTTAGATAAGGCCGATAAGGTTTTGTTGGCGGGGAGCTCGCACTCGGCAGTCGTCGCTACAGATATGCAATGCCGTCTGTTAGCGCTGGGTAAAATGGCGTTGTATCATAGCGATCCGGCAATAAGCTTGCAGCTAGCCAGAACGTTAACAACACAGAGTGTGCTGCTACTTATCTCCGATTGCGGGCAGAATACAGATATTTTAAGATTGGAGCAGTACGCCAGACAGCGCAAACTCAAAGTTATCTCGCTCACGCGCTTTCAAACCAATGCTCAAAGCGCTGCCGCTGATATTACCCTTTTTACCCTGGGCAGTGAGGCAGATGCACAATTACAACAACTTATTACCCAGCAAGCACAGCAGCATCTATGCCATTTACTTTACTTAGGCCTGTGCCAACATCCAGCAAACCGGCACCACTTAACGGAGCATGCTCCGTTAATGGCCTTGTTGGAAAAGAACTAAGGTAACATTTCCAGCCCCTGTATCGCGGTGATCCCTAAGCCAGGTGCATCACCAATGGTAATATCCGCTTCATTAAAAGTGACACTGCTGGTTACCGGATTAAACGCACACAAAGATGGCCCATCTAAATCAATTTTGGTAATCACATCTGCTTTGGCCACCGCCACATGCACTGCCGCTGCAACACTAATACTGGACTCCAGCATACAACCAATCATACATTGCATATCATAAAACGAGCAGATGTCCGCAATTTTAATGGCGTTAGAAATACCGCCGGTTTTCATCAGCTTAATATTAATAATATCGGCAGCGCGCATCTTTATAAGCTCAATCACTTCACGCGGCCCAAAGCTACTCTCATCGGCCATTACCGGGGTATGCACCCGTTCGGTAATATACTTCAGGCCTTCTAAGTCATAGTATTTTACTGGCTGCTCAACCAGCTCCAGGCGTACACCGGCATCTTCCAGCTTGTGTAAGGCGTATACCGCTTCTTTGGCTGTCCACCCCTGGTTTGCATCGAGTCGAATAAGAGCCTTGCCGGCTACCGCGTTATAAATCGCTTTCACCCGCTCGATATCTACCCCTATATCTTTGCCCACCTTTACTTTAAGTGTTTCAAAGCCCCGGGCAACAGCGTCTAACGAATCCGCTACCATCTTATCGATATAGTCAACACTGATGGTAATATCCGTAGTCAATTTAGGCACGCCGCCCCCCAATACTTTATAAAGGGGTGATCGATACTGCTGGGCAAATAAATCATATACCGCCATCTCTACTGCCGCTTTGGCACTGTAGTTTTTCATAATGCAGTTTTGAATCAGCCGGATAATATGGTTTAAATCGCTGATGTCCTGCCCGAGCAATTTCGGCTTAATAACGGTGCGAATAGCTTCAATGATGGAGCCGTGGATATCACCGGTAATCACGGCAGTAGCAGGTGCTTCTCCATAACCCTGGTGGCCGCTATCCGTTTCCACAATAACAATAACATCTTCAATTTCATTTACCGTGCGCAACGCGGTTTTAAAGGGTGTTTTAAGTGGCACCCTAAGCATACCCAAACGGATATCGGTAATTCTCATAATAACCTCAGTTAACGCAACGATTTAATAGCATAAAGTCGGTCCAGATAGCTTTGTTCTGGAGTCAGGTGTAAAGGTGTTAAGGGCGTAACAGACACGCTATTTAAGGTGCCACGATAAAACTCACCAGCGGCGTTATAATAAGCCAGATCAAAAACCGCATGGATCACAAAGGGTTCACCCGCACTTTCCCCCAAATACAACATCACATGGCCCGGCCGGTAAATAAAATCTCCTACCTTAGCCCGGCGAATAGCTGCTAGCTTTTCTGTATGAGGCGCCGCTTCCGCAAAGCGGGTATTTTGGCCAAAGGCACCATAACCTTGCTGCCCTGAATTACGCGGCATCAACAAACCAAAGGTCCGAAAAATATCCACTAAAAAACCGGTACAATCCACGCTATTGTAGTCATAACCCCAGCCATAGCGTTGCCCTAAATATTTAAATGCCTGACGCACAATCTGCTCAGTGGTATAGGGTAAATAGCCTTGCTGTACATCCTGATTACGGGCAACCAGTGCTGGTATCAACTCCAGGTTTCCTGCGCTGTTACGCACGGGTAATTCTATAATAAAGCTGGCGTGAGGGTTCTGACCATGGACGTTATGCCCCACCTCAGCCGCGCTTAATAGCGGTACCCGCACGCCCATATCCAATTGCAGCTCAGAGATAGCCGCTATTTCTGGCGTGTAATTCGTGATCGCTTTGGCGCCGGTAACCACTAAAAAAGGCTCGCGCGCCGCATACGCCAGCACTTGCTCGCGCGGGCCAAGTGCCAGTGCCTCTGCCCTAACCCAACCGGTATAATGATAGTTTTGCACCAGTAACCAGTTTTTGTCCTGGCTTTCATGCAAAACGGCTACAGGCTCCCCCACAAAAAGCGCGGTTTCCTGCAAGCGATTTAAATCCAGCGCCATACTTTCATTAAATACCCGCAGCTCAGTTGGCATAGCTAACATCAGCGCGCGGCGGGTAACCAGGGCGAAACGCGTTGGATTTTCAGCTTTGACGCCTACTAAATTAAGTTGCTGCTGGATTGGCAGCCAGTCTGACGCATTTAAAGGCCGGCCATCAGCAAAATAACGCTCGCTATCAGGGATGGCGCTAACGTGCCGCAGTAAAGTCAATAAGTCTTCACGGCTTCGCTGCAAAGGTACATCAGCAATAGCCTGCATTTCCGGCTGTACAGTAAAAGTTTCAATATTACGCTTAGCAATTTGCTCTGGGGTTAGGATTAATTGCTCTGCCTTAGGTAACTGTTGTAACCAGTAATCTGCACTTAAATGTTGTTCTTCCAACATAGGAATATCAGATTGCCAGTTTTGCGCTTGCGCACCACTCAGCAAGAAATAACTGCACAACCAAAACATCAGCTGCACTGTGGAGCACTTACGGGTACTTGCCTGTTGAATTTTCTGCAAACCTGCTCCTTGGAATGAAATATTCCAGATATTGTTATTTTTTAGCATAAATTATTTTCAAAACCAATAAAAGATTGCTATGTTAAATCTGTGCAGAAAATCTACACCCCTGCACAGCGGAGCTCTGCTTGGCTACGCAAGCTTGAAATAATTATAAAGGGTGACATATCCAGGAGAGATTGCAATGAAGTTGAACAGGCTCATTCAGTCCCTTGCCCTTGCCGGCTTGGGCTCGACATGTGTGATGGCGCAGGAAACTGCTATTCCGGACGCCGATGATGCAAAAGTAGAACGCATCCGGGTTACCGGTTCTAATATCAAAAGAACTAATATTGAAGGTTCTCTGCCGCTGACCGTGTTCAGCAAAGCAGAGATTGATGCCCAAGGTATCACTTCTGCTGAACAGCTTTTAATGCAATTAAATATTGCCGGTAATTCATCCGATAACCTGGCAAGTAATGGCGGTATTGTATCTGAAGAGCAACGGGGTAATAACGGTGTTTCAGGCGCTAACCTACGTGGTCAGGGTGCCGATGCCACACTGGTATTGCTAAATGGTCGACGGGTAGCAACTCACGGTCTAAAAGGCCGGGCAGTTGATCTAAACTCTATCCCTTTTGCGGCACTAGAGCGGGTAGAAGTATTACGTGATGGTGCCTCCGCCATGTATGGTACCGATGCTATCGGCGGTGTTATCAACTTTATTACCAAAAAAGATTACACTGGTGGTGAAGCCTCTGCTTTTGTTGATGCGACCGAGGCGGGTGGTGGTAATATTTACCGTACTAATGTGTTAATCGGGGCCGGTGATATAAATACCGATGGTTGGAATATCTTCGGCACCTTGTCTTACAAGCGTAACGCTACCCTAAATGGTACCGATCGCGATTTCTCTAATACCTTTCAACCGAATCGGGGTTTATCACCTGATACACGCGGCACCCCCTTTGCGACGGTATTTAACCGTGGCGCAACTCAGCCCAATCTAATTGGCACTGGACTTATCGACCCGCTAGATGGTCAATCTATTATTGCTGTGAATATTCTGGATTTACCTGGAGCATCTGGCTGTGCCAGCGGCGGCGATATGATGGGGCCCTATGATGAGAGATTATGGAGTTCTTTATCATCTCGTTATGCTTGTGCCTGGGATTATCCGGCTGCAGCCCGCATCCAACAGCCCCAGGAAAGCGTTGATTTTATCAGTAGAGCCTCATTTAAAATCAATGAAAACCACTCAGCTTATGTCGAGCTGGTAGCCTCTAAAGTTGAAGTCAGTAAGGCTTTCGAGCCCAATCAAATTTCGCCAGGTGCAGTGTTCGGACCTGATACCTGGTACCCAAGTACCGGCGAGTCTTACAATCGCATTTACAATGCGTTGGCCAATTATTTTGGTGCAGACCAGTTAAATTATGGCGAGCGCATTGCTTACCGCTGGCGTTGTATAGCTTGTGGCCCAAGACAAATTGATACTGAGACGACCTCTTATCGGTTAATGGCCGCGTTTGAAGGTATTATTAGCGGTATCGATTGGGACTACACTGCCGGTATTTCCAGAGCAACCAGTGAATCGGACTCGGTATTAGGTAGCGGTTATCATTATACCGATGCCTTGCAGCAAGTCTTAGGCAGTGGCCTAATCAACCCGTTTTTAATGCCAGGACAAAGCCAGTCCGCCGCCGGTATGGCCGCACTGGACGCAGCCTCGGCCACCGGCGTTAAACTCTATGGCGGTGAGTCTATTATGACGCAAATCGATGCGACCTTTACCGGTGGCCTCGGATTTGAATTGCCGGGAGGTGAGATCCAGGCGGCTATCGGTGCCGACTTGCGGCGGGAAGAATTCAAATTTAACGGTGACGAACGTGCCGAGATGCGCCCTATCTTTAACGCGCCTTTTGACAATGCCAACGTTTTAGATAAAGTCAGCCGGGATATTAAAGCGGTATTTGTAGAGCTGTATTTACCGCTTTTTGATAGCTTGGATATCAGCCTGGCCGGTCGTTATGATAAATATGATGGCTTTGGCAGCACCACCAACCCGAAAATTGGCTTTACCTGGCGACCACTAGATGGTTTCCTGGTCAGGGGTGCTTTCAGTACGGGCTTTAAAGTCCCTTCATTTAACCAATTGTTTAATGGTACAACTGAGTCACAATATACTGGCTTAGACTTAGCTGACCCCGCAACCTGTCCAGGTGGTGTAGCCAGTGAAACCATCGCAGGTTGTGCTTCTATTCGTCCGGTAGAGATCTTCGGCGGTAAAGACGATTTGAAACCGGAAGAATCTGAACAGAAGAGTATTGGTTTTGTTGCCGCACCTTTTGACAACTTTAATTTTAGTGTCGACTGGTGGGAAATTGAACGTACCGATACCATTCGTTCAGCGCCAAGAGATGTATTAATTAACAACTATGATGTGTTTCAGGCGAACTGGATCCGTGATAGCAGCGGTCAAGTCGTCGCTATCGACCGACGCTATATTAACTCGGGCGGTACCCTAACCCGCGGTATTGAAGTCGATGCTAACCTGACGGGTGATTTTGCCGGCGGTAAATGGCGCCTAAATATGAACGGCAGCTATATCGACAGTTTTAAAACCAAAGGTTTAGAAACACTTCCTTATAGCGATAATCTGGTAGGTGAATATGTGCGTTATTTCAACTTACCCATTAAATGGAAACACACCCTTAACCTAAGTTATGTAAAAGGGGACTGGAGCTATACTTTAAGTCAGCTGTATCGTGATGGTTATAAAGATGAGCTACCGGTTAGTGTGCGTAACGGCAGCTATATTCCTGTTGATTGGAACCCGGATGTGAGTAGCTATATGACCTACAACTATAGCATGAGCTATACCGGCTTCCAGGATGTGAAATTTACTTTTGGTATAAAGAATATCTTTGATCAGGACCCACCTTTCACCGCGCATCAAAACGATTTTGCTGCCGGCGCGGCCTGGGAGCCAAGGATCGCCGATCCTCGTGGTCGCGCTTTTACCTTACTACTTGAATACAAGTTCTTGTAAGTTAGGTAACGTAAAATAGTCATCGCAAAAAGAAGAGGCACAGCGCCTCTTCTTTTTTATTTATGAAAAATATCTACAGGCTCACCCTTTAATTTTATGGCCTGTTACGGCATAAAATAAAATCATGCCATAGCACGGTATCAGCAGCCAGTAAGCTGCCTGCCCCGAGCTTTGCTCTGCTAAATAGCCATAGAGCAAAGGCAATACCGCACCACCGGCGATCCCCATAATTAATAAGGCTGACGCCGTTGCCGTAAGCTTCCCTAAACCATCCAGCGCTAAAGGCCATACTGCAGGCCACACCAAGGCATTGGCTAACCCCAGCAAGGCTAAAAAGAACACAGGATCAGGCACTGTCGGAATGCCCAACCAGCCGGTAAAAAGGCTTGCCAACAGGGTACTTTCAACCGATGACACTAAGATACCGATACTAAAAGCAATACCGGCGAATGCCGACAATAACAACGCCTGTTGTTGGCTAAGCCAGCGCGGGATACAAATAATGCCCAGTACATAGCCCAGTACCATAAAGGCCATGGTATAGGAGGTTAGGGTACCAAAATGCGCCACCCCTAAACTCTGGCCAAACAAGCCGATGCTATCACCGGCAATAACTTCCACCCCAACATAACAAAATAAGGTCAGCGCACCCAGCCAAACCTGCGGATAGGCCAACACTTTCTGCCACTGATATTGACCACTTTGCTGTTCAATATCTAATTTGGGTAATGGTGCCCACCAGACAAATAGAGTCAAGCCAGCTAACACTAAGGCCATTAGCAAATAAGGTTGCACTAACCGCTGCGATAGCTCAGTAAGTAGAGCAGCACGATCGCTTGTTGAGAGCATGGCCAAGGCTTCATCGCTATAAGCCTCCATACCAGTTAAGATCCAGGCCGTAAACAGCAGCGGCACAATAAAGCCCGCGCCTTTATTAACAATACCCATACAGCTGATACGCATAGCCGCACTTTCGCGTGGCCCCACGCAAACAATATAGGGATTAGTGGCCGTTTGCAGAATGGTTAAACCGGTGCCAAGAACAAACAGGGCGAATAAAAACAGGCTAAAGGTTGCCGACAACGCCGCGGGTACAAACAACAAGGCGCCCGCCACCATCACCACCAAACCAATAAGCATACCGTTTTTATAACCAAAACGGCCGAGTAACGCCGACATTGGTAAGGCCATGACAAAATAGGCAATATAGAATACAAAGGCGACCAGCATGGCCTGAAATTCGGTGAGCTCACAGGCTATTTTTAAAAATGGAATTAAGGCACCATTGAGCCAGGTTACAAAGCCAAAGACGAAAAATAAAATACCTATTAACAGCATAGGTAAAAAGCTACTACTGGACGATGCTAAAGTGCGGCTGTGCATAGTGGATGTTTCCCCTGTTAGTTGCTTGCTAAGAGCGCAGCAGCCATAGCAACGGCGTAACCTGATCCGTTACTGGTTAGCGACAAGTGCTCGCGCTGTAGCTAGCGTTTATGTTTTTTATAGTATTGATTTAACTTGTTTTAATTGTTTTGTTGTATAGCTGTTATTAGCTTGCCAGCCCCGCTACCCAGGTCTGCCTCACCTCTAGCGCCGAGGTTAACCAAACCAAATCAGCGCGACCGCCCACCTTTATCTGCCCTAACTGCGGTAACCCTAATAACCGCGCCGGGGTATTGCTGGCCATCCTTAAAGCACTGGCACAGTCTATTTCTAGCTGCCGCACCGCATAGCGCACGGCACTGGCCATATCTAGCACTGAGCCAGCGAGGGAGCCTTCGCTATTCGTCAGCTTCATGCCCTGGCGAGTTACTCGACCACCGGCAAAATTAAATTCCTGTTGTGCGGTACCTACCGGTGACATAGCATCGGTGACTAAAATCAACCGCTGCTCGCCTTTCATTTGATAAGCAATTTGTGCGCTGAGTGGGTGTAAATGTTCACCATCAAAAATAATGCCGCAATACAGGCGCGGATCGGCCAGGGCCGTGCCGACTAAGCCCGGTTCACGCGAGGTAAGATTCGACATACCGTTATACAGGTGGGTAACACAGCTGGCACCTGCAGCAATCGCGGGTAAAATCTGGGCACTGCCAGCATTGCTATGCCCTAAACTGACGATTACGCCAGCGGCAGTAAGTGCTGTTATCTGCTCAACAGGAACCGTTTCCGGCGCCAGCGTTAGCATGACCACCCCCAGGTCCTGCCGGCAGTACAAGGTCATTTCCGCCGCGGTCAGCGGACGCAAGTAATGTTGTGGATGACAGCCGCGTTTCGCCTGTGCTAGGTGCGGGCCTTCGAAATGAATACCAATAATCCCTACCATCTGTTTGGCGCGAGCCGCTGCCACGGCATCTGCGGCTTGCTGCATCACGGTTAAATCATCTGTAATAACCGTGGGCAACATGCTGGTGGTGCCATATTGCTGATGAGCGGCAAAGATTGTGGCTAAAGATTCCACACTCGGCGTCGTATTAAACAGGGCGCCACCGCCACCGTTCACCTGAATATCAATAAACCCTGGGCAGAGCATACCATCAGAGCAATCTTGCATAGGCAAGTTGCGCGAAGGTGTCGTCTCTATCGCGGTAATATAACCCTGTTCAATCCTTAGATAGCCTTGGCTAAACCCGTCCGCTAACAGTAACTGGGAGGCTTTCAGGTAAAATGCAGCAGATGACATAGGTTACTCCTGTTTGAGCTGTGCCAGAATAGCTGCCCCGCGCACACCGCTGGCATCACCGCCCTCAGCCGCTAGCACCAGAGGCGCTGTCACACCGGCAAATAAATGGTGTTGTATTGCAGCGGGCAGTGCCGTAATTAATTCAGGGATCTGCGATAACCCCCCCCCCAATACCAGGCAATCTGGTTCCAGTGTTAAACACAATCCGGCTAAATGTGCGCCCAGAATATCCAGGTACACCTCAAAGGTTTGCTGCGCCAGTGTATCCTGCTGCCGATAGGCATTGACCCAGTCGACACTGCTGGCGGCCTTAGCCGTATAATGTTGATATAAACGCCCTAACCCCGTCCCCGAGATATAGGGCTCAACACAACCAAGCAGCCCGCAACCACACTGACGTAGCGGTAGTTGATGGCGTTGTGCCACTAAGGCAGATATCGCGATATGGCCATATTCTCCGGCCACACGCCCAGTCAGTAGCTGCCCATCCAGACAAAAACCACCACCGGCGCCGGTGCCTAGAATATACCCCAGTACTTTGCGATATCCCTTGCCGGCACCCGCAACTGCCTCGGATAAGGCAAAGCAACGACAATCATTTCCAATTACCACAGTACGGGCTAAGTGCTGCGTCAATAGGGCCGCAACCGGCTGATCGGTTAAACAAGGGACATTACTGGAAATAACAGTACCGTCTGCGCGAATAACGCCAGGTAAAGCGATACCCAGCCGCGCCCTTTGCCCACAGAGGGCGTCGGCTTTAGCAATTTGCGCCACCACGGTTGCAAGAAAAGCCTGTAGATCCTGAGTAGGGGTGGCAACCCGCCAGCGCTGCTGCACCTGTAACTGCGGATCAAAAATCGCCAGCTCTATTTTACTGCCGCCAATATCCAGTCCATAACACCAGCTCATGCTTATTCTGCCAGCAATGGGTATAAGGTGACACCTTGTACTACCCGGTTTACCTGACCACCCGGGCAAGGATTATCCGGTGATACGCCAAGTGCCATTGCTTTAAAGCATGCCAACGCCTGACACCACACCACCATAGGTAAAAGTAACCATGCATCACTGAGTTGGGCGTCACTACCCAAAGTCGCTAATGATAAAGACGCCAGAGCCAGAGCTTGTTGATCGTGTTTTAGTTCTGCTGCCAGATCCTGATCATATTGGCGGCTATAGGGTTGAGCACTTTCTAAGAGCAAAATAAAGGTGTCGCCATCGACCAATGATTTGGGCCCATGCCGAAAGCCCAGTGGGCTTTCGTAGTGACTTAAAATGGCACCCGCCGTCAATTCCAGATATTTAAGCGCAGCCTCTTGTGCCAACGCCTGTAACGGGCCACTGCCCAAAAATACCACACGCTTACAAGGTAACAGTGCTTGCTGTTTGATGGTTGCTAATTGCGTACTAAGCACCTGTTCAGCCAGCGCAATAACCGTGTTTAAAGCCGCCGGCTCAGGGTTAAAACTGAGTAAGGTTGCCAGATACATACCACTAAAACTGCTGGTCATGGCGAAACTTTGATCATGTGCTGCGGCAGGTAAGGCATATAAGTAACTGCGGTCAGGCTGTTGTTGGCAAAATTGCGCTAATTTGCCCTCGGCATTACAGGTAATCACCAGATGGGCACACTGCGGCAGTAGCTGTTCGGCTAAGTCGACTGCGGCAATACTTTCCGGACTGTTACCCGAGCGCCCATAAGAAATTAGCAAAGTGGGCGCGCGTGCATCCAAATAGAGGGTGGGATGACTAACCAGATCAGTAGTGGCAATCGCTTCTACCCGCTGCCCTAGTGTTAACTGCTGTTGTAACGTGGCGGCCAGCGCCTTGCCGATGTAGGCAGACGTGCCTGCCCCGGTTAAAATAATCCGCAAATTCGGCTTGGCTAATTGCGCATGTAAAAACGCATTCAGTGCAACACCGCGGCCTTGGTGTTCACTGGCAATTTGCTGCCATAATGCTGGCTGCTGGCTGATTTCCCGTGCGGTCCAATACGCCTTTTTTTGCTGTAATTCCGCTGCAGATAAAGATAAATAATTCTCGGTTGCCATCTTAATGCGCTCCCTCAATTGGCGTTAAGCCACAGGCCTTAGCATAACGCGCCAACACCTGATCGATATGAAATAACAACACACTCTGTGCATCATTGCGGATTAGACCTTGCTGCACCGCCTGATAGGCCTCAGGCAAATATTGCAGCAGTAAAGGTAAAGGCAAGGCATTTGGAAGATTTGCCAGTAGCTGAGTAACGGCCTGTTGCAGCTGCGGCTCAGGCCAATAATAACGCACCCGATCGCTATAGCTATAAAGTAGTTGCCAGTCCGCTTGCGGATAGAAACTTTGCCAATACGCAGGCTTACGCAACATCACTTCCCGGCATGTTGCAATCAGATTGGCACGCGCCGCCACAGGCAATAACTCAGCTTCGATATGGCTTAACGCAAATAAGGCTTCACGTAGTGCAAAAGTTAACTCCGGCCCCACCTTTAAAATGGCAAATTGCCCTTGCACCAGCTGTTGCAGCGCCTGAGTTGTTTGATAATCGGTAGAGTGCGCTTCAAACACCACCTGGGCGTGTTGTCGAATAAAAGCCGACAGCCCGCTTGCCGCGCTGACATCAAATTTATGCACCTGGCTATTGTCAAACTCCACCCCAGGTTGCACCACCACCGCTAACACCTTTTGCCAAACATCCGCTGCCAATCCCTCGGCGGCAAAGGCGTGCTGATGCGTTTGCAATGTTAGCTCAACCGAGCTAACTGCCGTTGCATGCAGCTGCTGCTCTAACTGCTGCACACCACCCGGCGCCGGCACTTCAGTACCTATTACATAACTTAGCGGCTGCTCGGCACGGGCATAGCGCTCGGCTACCGCACAAAGCCTCGCGGCTCGGTTGGCAATGGTTTGCTCACTTAGCACTGCCGGATCATCAGCACAAGGCATACTGGTATCCAGATGGATTTTGCTAAAACCTGCCTGCACATAAGCCGCAATTAAATCTTCTGATTTTTGCATCGCCGCTGCGGCTGGCTCATTGCGCCAACACACCGGCCCCAGGTGATCACCGCCAAATACCAGCTGACTTAGCGGTAAACCTAATTGCCGCGCCAATTGCCGAACATTGGCAATAAAATCGGCTGGGGTTTGCCCGGTATAACCACCAAACTGGTTCACCTGATTGGCTGTCGCCTCAATTAACAGCAAACTCTTATCGCGTTTGGCCCTTAATATAGCGGCCTGCAGCACCAGCGGATGCGCCGAGCACACCGAGTAAATGCCTACGGCCTTACCCTGCTTGGCTTGTTGCATTAAACTAAAAAGTGTCGTCATTCGCCTGCTACCTAGTTAACTAACGATGCCAAGCGGTTTGCCTGTTTGCCAAACACCGCGGGTAAAATCCGGGAAGTCTTTAGAATTACCGCGATCGGCTACGGAGTCGACCGACAACGGCAATACTGCCGACCAGGCTGCACCATCGTAGACATCCTGATCCAGTGGCTCGGCATTACGCAAACAATAGATAATGCGCCAACACATTAAGAAGTCCATACCACCATGACCACCATTTTTCTCGGCTTCGGCCCCCATGCGGATCCATAGTGGATGATCATATTGTTTAAACCACTTTTCCATATCGTAATCCCAGCTATGGAAGTCACCGCTGCCGCCATGTTCTAACGCAATACGATTAGGGAAACCGGCAAAAACGCCATTGGTGCCCTGAATTAAATTATGCCGGCTATATGGACGCGGCGTGGTGGTATCGTGCTGTACCATAATGGTGCGGCCTTTTACGGTTTTTATCAGGCTGGTATTGATATCACCGTGCACATACTTTAATTGATTGCGCGGATGATCGGCTGGGAATTCGCGTTTAGCGTAGGCAGCACGCCCCAGCGCCGGTGAGCTCATCGAGTTCATATAATCAAAACGATCGCCGCGGTTAATATTCATATATTGCGCCACCGGCCCTAAACCATGCGTTGGGTAAATATTGCCGTTATAGCGGGTATGCATATGGGTGCGCCAGGAGCCGGTTTTGCGGTCCATTTCTTTCATTTGCCAGCGCAATTCATGAATATAGGCCGCTTCTCCGTGCAGTAGCTCACCAAAGACGCCCTGACGCACCATATTCAGCACCATCAGCTCTTCGCGGCCGTAGTTCACGTTTTCCAGCATCATACAATTGCGCTGCGTCGCTTCGGCGGTATCCACCAGATCCCACATTTGCTCTATCGTCAACGCCAGTGGGACTTCAACAAAGGCGTGCTTGCCGGCCAGCATCGCCTCTTTCGCCATGGGGTGATGCCAATCCCAGGGGGTGGCGACGATCACAATATCCACATCTTCGCGAGCGAGTAATTCGCGATAGGCATGCTCGCCTTTGCTGTAGAAGGCGACATTAGGCTGACCATAATCGGCCATAATTTTTTGCGCTCGGGCAATCACTAAGGGATCGGTATCGCAAATAGCCGTCACCCGGCTACCTTCAATATTATTAAAGTGGTGAATAAAGCCGACACCCCGTTCGCCGACACCAATAATGCCAACTCTGACCTCATTCATTTGGGGTACAACCAGGCCCATAACCGATTTACCCAGCGCCTTAGGTGTTACGCCTGCACTGGCTTGTGTGCTTTGTGCACAGGCTGCTAAAGCTCCGACAGCAACGGCTCCCATGGAAGCCTTTAAAAATGAACGACGATCAAAATTTGACATAAGCTACCCCGTTTACAAGTTATTTTTTTCTATAATGTGCAATTGCACACCTTGCTTAGTTAACGCCTCGACGTAAGCCTGTGGTATGCCGCTGTCAGTCACCAAGGTATGGATGGCACTGGTGGCGCAAATCACATGAAAGGCTTGCTGGTCGAACTTCGACGAATCTGTTACCACAATAATTTCTGTGGCGATGTCACACATCAGCCGGTTTAAACTGGCTTCTTTTTCAAAATGGGTGGTTAAGCCGCTGCGTAAATCAAAACCATCCACGCCCAGCACCAATTTGTTAAAGTTGTAATCACGTAAGCTTTTTTCGGCGAGGCTGCCATAAAACGACATCGATTTTTTGCGTAGCAAGCCGCCGGTGAGCATCACCTCTACCTCATCACTTTGCGCCAGCTCCATGGCAATGTTTAAGCCATTGGTCATCACAATCAGATCTTTGTGATACCCAAGGTTGGCGGCCACTTGCTGCGTGGTGGTACCCGAGTCCAGAATTACCCTATCGCCATCTTTAATCAGCGCCGCAACCGCTTCTCCCAGCTGTTGCTTTAGCGCCGAATAACAGTGCCGTTTTTCCTTTAGCGACAGTTCACGACTTAACTCACTGTTGACCATGGCGCCGCCGCGCGAGCGCACCAGCAGTTTTTTCTGATCTAAAATGGCCAAATCGCTGCGTACCGTCACTTCTGATACTAAAAAACGTTCAGCCAATTCTTTTACCGACACCTTGCCCAGTTGCTGAGTTAACCGCACGATCTCTTGTTGCCGCTCAATGGTGTTTAACTGTTCCATTTGCCTTCTCATCTATTAGCTAATATCAGGCTGAACATAACATGCCCGATTTTCTTTCGAAAGCTTTCGAAAGCCAGAAGCAGGGTTTCATACCTTTAAGTGCCTGATATTTAGTAAAAAACAGCAGCAACAGCCCGGTCTTTTTACTTTCACTTGTCCCTAGCATGGCAGAAAACAAAACAATTTAAAAGTTTTTTTTAACTTCGATGTTGATTATTGACTAAATATAGCGCTATAAATAAGACAGTGAAAGCAAATAATCTTGCTATAGCTTTCACTTAAAGAAAACTAAAACAACATTACGCAGCAAGACGAGGGAGAGAAATGAACAAACTACACAAACCCGCACTATTGAGTCTGGCAATTAGCGCCGCCCTGGCAGCTATGCCTGTAGCTGCGGCAACCAGCGACGATGACACCAGCAACACTAAAGCCCGGCAAGTCACCGAGCAAGACGTTGAAGTGATTAAAGTTTCCGGGATCCGCAGCAGTATTAAAGAGTCGTTATTTCAAAAGCAAAACGCCAGCAGCGTGATCGACCTGGTGGTAGCCGATGATATCGGTAAGTTTCCGGATGAAAACCTGGCCGAAGCCCTGCAGCGTATTCCGGGGGTGACCATTACCCGTAACGGCGGCGAAGGCCAGAATATTTTGGTGCGTGGTTTGGGCGGCGGCTATAATGTGACGACCTTAAATGGTCGCAAACTTGCCTCGGAATATGCCGGACGCGATTTTAACTTTGACACCATAGCATCGGAGCTAGTCAGCGTGTTAAAAGTATATAAATCGCCCGAAGCCAGTTTGTTAGATGGCGGTATTGGCGCCATTATCGATATCGAAACCCGTAAACCTCTGGCGATGGAAGGCCGTACCATTGCGGCCTCAGCCAAAGGGATCTACGAATCACGTACCGAAGATACCCATCCCCATGCTTCCTTTATTATTGGTGATAAAACTGCAGACGGCCGCTTCGGTGCTCTCTTCTCCGCTGTCTATTCCCGGAAAACCTTGCGGGCAGATACCTACTCAGCCTCTGGCTTTTTTGATGAAGACGAAGGCTGGGGTGTAGACAGTGCTGGTGTGCCGGTCGACACTAACGGCAATGGCATTATCGATGCAGATGAAACCTATGCCTCCAAAATCCCCAGTTATATGTATTTTGCCAATGCCCAGGATGTACGAGAGCGGCTAGGTGCGACGTTAGCACTTCAATGGCAACCTACGGATCAGCTGGATATCAATTTTGATGCGCTGTACTCCCGCTACAATACCGACGGTAACCGTTATCAAATCGGTTTTGTAAACTACGATGAAGAATGGACACCCGGCACGCCGGTGTTTAGCAATGCCACCTTTGATGACTTAGGTCGGGTGGTGGCGATGAGACAAACCGGCGAAAATACCATGGTGGAGCTGCTGAATATTAGCACCCCGCGTAAAACCGATACCTATCAGCTGGGCTTAAATACCAAGTGGCAGCTGAATCCGGAATGGTCAATCACTGCCGATGCCGCCTATTCAGCCGCAAAAAACCAAAACGCCGGTGATAACCGCTTTATTGTGGCCCGTGGCTTTGTTGATGCTATTGATATTAACTACAACACCGGCAACATCTTACCCGATGTGGTGATTAGCCCAGGTTTAACCGCTGATCAGGTCTATGGCGCCCACTACAGCTATAACTCTGGCACTGGGGTAGACGATAAAATTACCGATTTAAAGTTGCTTAGCCAATACCAGCCAATGGAGGGTTTCTTTAGCCGCATTGATACAGGGTTAACCTACCTGAAGCAAACTAAGGCGCAAAACCAGTTTGCCTCTGCCAACCCCAGCCAATTTAGCCGTGGTGGCTTTTACCTGACACGCGATGGCTATAGCTTTGATAACAGCACCGTATTTACCCGAGGCGAATTTGAGCTATTTCAAATCCCCAACAGCGCCTTCGTGGCACCCAACTTTAAAGACTTCTTAAAAGGTGAAGACAGTATTAGCCCTTCACCTTGGCCGAGCTTTAACTATGACGCCTTGCTTGATTACTATCGTAGCTTAAATGCCGAAGCAACAGACAAGAGCATTGTTGCGGTGCCAAATCGCGCCGGTAGCTATCAGGTAGCGGAAGAAGTGACCACCGCCTTTGTGCAATTTACTATTGAAAAAGAGCTCTTTGAGCTGCCCTATATGCTGAATTTTGGCTTACGCGGCAGCAAAACAGAAGTAAGCTCTACCGGTTATGCGTACGATCTATCCAAAGTTGTGCTGGATAGCGCCGGTAAGCCAACCAATAATACCTGGCGACAAACTTCGCCGATGACCTTTACCGATAGCTATACCAATGTACTGCCGAGCATGAATCTTAGGCTAAATTTACAAGATAACCTGCTGTTCCGCTTTTCTGCCGCTGAGGTTATTAGCCGACCAGAGTTGTTTTATCTTCGCTCCTGGATAGCACCAAACTTTGATACCCAGAAAAATGGTTTGCCACAATTGTCACGCGGCAATCCGGGCGTACCAGCAGAAAAAGCCCGTCAGGCCGATATTACATTGGAATGGTATTACGCAGAAAGCAGTGCGCTAAGTGGCGGCTTGTTCTTAAAAGATATTAAATCCTTTATTGAAAACAAAGAAGGCCGTGCCGTGGTTGACGGCAATGAATACTGGTTAGCGCAGCCCGAGAGCGGCCAATATGGCGCAATCGTGCGCGGCATAGAAGTCGCCTGGCAGCATTCATTGGCTGAGATGCTACCCGAACCCTTTGATGGCTTAGGCTTTCAACTTAACTACACCTATGTGGATAGCGAATATGATGATCCGGCCCGCAAAGCACGCAATCTGCCATTTCAGGGGATGTCAAAGAACTCTTACAACGCGGTGCTTTACTATGAAAAATATGGCTTCCAGACTCGCTTAGCCTATAACTGGCGCAGCAAGTTCCTGACGGATCCTGAGGCCTGGGGTGGCGCAGCCTGGATTGCCGATTACGGCCAACTGGATGCCAGTGCCAGCTATGAAATAAATAAGCATTTCACCGTTTACGCGGAAGCCTCTAACCTGACTAATAAACGTTATTGGGGCTATGTAAAACGCGAAGATCAGGTGAATTACCTGGAGCGCTTTGGTACCCAGGTCGCTTTTGGTATTCGCGGTAGCTTCTAAGCTTATTGTGCAAGGTGGTAGCAAGCTGCCACCTTATTTAACGAGAGTCTTTTATGCTGATAAAACAACTTATGACTGTCGCCTTGCTTGGCGGCAGCTTTCTGCTGTCCGGCTGCGGTGGCGACAGCGCCACTCAGGCAGCAGATAGCAACCAGCAAGCCCCAGCCCCCATTTTGCCGCATTCACTCGCACTGGCGGCCAATAGTTGGGTGAAAGCAAACCCTGCAGCAAGCAAAACGATTATGCAGGAAGACGGTATTCGCAACTGGCGCTATGGCGACCAGGTCATTAGTAGCTTTATCCATTTATCGCAAACTGGCGAGCTAGAGCTAGCGATAAGTGGCAAAATCGCCAGCGGCCAAAGTACGATTGAAGTCAGCCTCGCCGGCCAAACCAAGAGTGTGACGCTAAACAGCAGTACCGAGCAGCAGTACGCTATTGGTACATTTAGCATTAGTACGCCAGGTTATCAGGAAATTCAGCTACGTGGCGTAGCCAGCAGCAGCGATACCTTTGGCGAGTTAACTCGCCTGAGCTTTGGCGGTAGCGCAGCCAGCGGCGCCAGCTTTATTCGCGATGAAGTGTATTGGGGCCGCCGTGGCCCCTCGGTGCATCTCAGCTATCAATTACCCGAGGCAACACCGATCCGCTATTTTTACAGCGAAATGCAGGTACCCGCAGGGCAAGATGTTATTGGTAGCTTTTATATGGCCAATGGTTTTGCCGATGGTTACTTTGGTATTCAGGTCAACTCGGCCAGCGAACGCCGGGTGTTATTTTCGGTATGGAGCCCTTATCAAACGGATGATCCCAGCACTATTCCCGCACACTTACAGGTAAAACTGCTGCGTAAAGGCGAGCAGGTAGTCACCGGCGAATTTGGCAACGAAGGCTCTGGCGGACAAAGTTTCCTGCGTTACCCTTGGCAAGCCGGTACGACCTATCAGTTTTTACTGAAAGCCGAACCTCAAGCTGATAACTATACCCATTATACCGCCTGGTTTTTTGCGCCAGATCAAGCAAAATGGCAGCTTATTGCCAGCTTTAGCCGACCGGAAACCCAGCGTAATATTGAACGGCCACATGCCTTTTTAGAAAACTTTATTCCGGAGATGGGTGATACGACCCGCAGCGTCTATTTCCCCAGTCAATGGTTTGCCGATGCCGCTGGCAACTGGTACCCAAACCTACACGCCAGTTTTAGTGTAGATGATACAGGTCGGCGCGGTAATCGCTTAGATTTTGCGGGTACTTATACTGAGCAAGGGTTAATGCTACAAAATTGTGGTTTTTTCAACCAAAGCACCCAGCCAGGGATGCAATGGCAAGTCACACCGAAAAGACCTCAGCCAGCGATTGATTTCACCAAGTTACCTTAAGCCTGCCCCAGCTTAATTTGCAGTGCCGCCAGGGCTCGCCAGAAACAATTACGCCTGCCACGTAGACAGGCGTAATTGTTTACAAAAGAGGGAGTCAGCCGATAAGCCGGGTTTTGTGCTCTGTTGCCAGAGTAGCAATCATTCCTCTAGGACTTAGGTCACCCTAAGCCTCAAGCAATCTACCCGCCCCCAACGCGGGCCGCGCCAAAGGGGGCCTATTTGATCTTGCTCCGGGTGGAGTTTACCGTGCCACGAACTGTTGCCAGCCGCGCGGTGCGCTCTTACCGCACCCTTTCACCCTTACCTGATCCCGAACTTACGAACGGGCCATCGGCGGTTTGCTCTCTGTTGCACTGGTCGTAGGCTCACGCCCCCCAGGTGTTACCTGGCACCCTGCCCTATGGAGCCCGGACTTTCCTCCCCTTGCTTGCGCAAGCAGCGATTGCCTTGGCCGACTCCGTGGCAGATTATACGTGAGAAAACCGGCGCTGGCTAACCTTAATCAGCTTTGCCAGCTTAGTGCCAACTGATAGAGGGCATTTTTCTTTTCGTTGTGAATTTGTGCCGTTAAGGCTGCCGCTTGTTTCAGCGGTAATTCTGCTAGCAGAATTTTTAAGGTCCGCTGCACCTCTTCGCTTATCTCGGCATCGGCTTTGCTTGGCGCAGGGGCAATCATTAACACCATTTCGCCCTGGCAACGCTGTGGGTCTTCGGTTAACCACTGCGTAATTTCCGCAGCAGTGCCACAGGCAAAATGCTCAAAGGTTTTGGTGAGCTCTTTTGCCAGTACCAATTGGCGCTCAGCACCAAACACCGCTACCACATCTTGCAAGGTATCCAGAATACGCCGCGCCGTGTCATAACTGATGATGGTGCCTGCACTATCAGGTACTGCTGCCAGCTGGGTTTGCCGCTGGCTGGATTTGGGTGCTAAAAAGCCGATAAACTGAAATTTATCGGTAGGTAAGCCCGCTGCACATAACGCGGTAATTAACGCACAAGGTCCGGGTACTGGCACTACCGGCACCCCCGCTTCGCGACATAGCCGCACTAAGCTATAACCCGGATCGCTGATCAATGGCGTACCAGCGTCAGAAATAAGGGCAATATCCTCACCAGCCAGGCATTTTTCAATAATACTGGCTGCGCGCTGTTTTTCGTTGTGATCATGCAGTGCCAGTAATCGATTGCTAATACCCAGGTGCTGTAAAAGTTTACCACTATGCCGGGTATCTTCAGCTGCGATACAGCTAACCTGTGTTAGGGTGTTAATGGCACGTTGGCTAATATCGGCTAAATTGCCAATTGGCGTGGCCACAACATATAAAGAACCGCTTTGTTTGGTCATATTTCGCTATTTATTTGAGCTTAACGGGTAGTGTCAGTAAGATAACACCATTCAAACTCTATGGTACTGTGCATTGTGAAAACCAGCAAACTTAAGCCACTCTTTATTGTCACTTTGGCAGCACTGCTTAGCAGTTGTGCACAAAAATCACCACCACCTACGCCAGTGGCAGATACTGTCAGCACTACACCTTTGCTGCAGCCAGAAATTGGCCCGGCAGAAACACTAAGCGCCGCAGCGCTCTATGCCCGTGCCAGTCAATATCAAGGTGAAGCACAACAACTCTATTTACTAAACGTAGCAACGGCTGCACTGCAAGAGCAAAACAGT
This sequence comes from Alishewanella longhuensis, assembly GCF_014653435.1. Lineage (GTDB taxonomy): Bacteria > Pseudomonadota > Gammaproteobacteria > Enterobacterales > Alteromonadaceae > Alishewanella > Alishewanella longhuensis. The sequence goes on from NZ_BNAO01000006.1 coordinate 69,164, forward strand.
GAATTGGCACTTGCCATTACCGACACGTTGCGCCAGAGTGACTCCTCTGAGGTCCGCCAGCGCAATCAGGTATTGTTATTACAAGCTTATCTGCAACACAATGAATTGGCCTTAGCCGAACAACTTGTGTTGCAAACCCCGTTATCGCAAATTCCTGCGGCCGACCAACCCCGCTTTTTGTGGACCAGTGCCAGCTTATACCAGCGCCAACAACGCCCTTATCCGGCAGCCAGAAACTTACTCCAGCTTGACGCGCTACCAAGCCGCAATAGCAATGTTTTGGCTACATACCCAGAATTACCTGAACGTTTATGGCAGCAACTTAGTGCTGTTAGCAACTCTGAATTAGCTAATTTAAAAGTAGGCGCCAACCAACGCACTTTAGGCTGGCTGAACCTACTGGAAATCGTACGCAGTCATTTGGGTTCACCAGCACAACTAAAGTTGGCACTGGAGGATTGGCAACAGCGCTATCCACAACTGCCTAAACTTGCGCAATTACCTGTCACCTTGCAACAACAACTAGCGCTGGAACCCTATCAGCCCAAACGGATTGCGGTTTTATTACCGCTAGCAGGCCAATTTCAGCAGCATGCCAAAGCTATCCAATACGGTTTACTGGCGGCAGCAACCCAGGAGAACAGTAGTCAGCGACAGTTGATTTTTATTGACAGTCAACTGCCGTTACCTGAGCTGCAGCAACAACTGACTGCGCAGCAAATTGACTTTGTTGTCGGCCCTCTACTCAGAGAGCAGGTAGAAGCCGTTAATCAATTGACCGACTGGCACTATCCAACCTTATTTCTAAACAGTCGCGACAACCGCTGGTCACCACAACCAGACCGTTTTTACTTTGCGCTGAATATGGAAGACGAAGCCACACAGATGGCGCAGCTCTTCTCACAAAAAAATTATAAACGGCCGGTAGTGATCAGTGCCCGCAACAGTATCAGTCAGCGGATGCAACAACAGTTTGCCAGACAATGGCAAACCTTAGGACATGGCATCCCGGAGAGCCATCAGTTTGATGCTAAAGAAGAGCTGGAAGCCTTAATCACTAAGTTATTAGAAACTGATAGCAGCCGCGAGCGGATAAGACTAATATCCAGTTTAATTCCGGGCAAAGTAGAAAGCGAGGCGCACAGCCGGCAGGACATTGATGCCATATACTTGCTAGCAGACCCTGTCCAAACCCGGATGTTTAAACCTTTCGTTGATGTTTCAGTAAACCCAAATGCGCCACGTTTACCTATTTACGCTAGTTCACGTAGTTATAGTAGTGGTGGTGATGCGAATGATCTACGGGACCTGAACGGTCTAACCTTTACCGAAACCCCCTGGCTGTTGAATGAGCAACATAGCGCAGCCGTGCGGCAGCAATATCTACAGTTGTTCTCAGAGCAAGATGAAACCCTACAACGATTGTTTGCTATGGGCTTCGACGCTTATCAACTTATTGGTAGCCTGAAACAGCAGCAACAACTGCCCACCCTGAGTTACCCAGGATTTACTGGCCGTTTGAGTGTAAACAGAGACGGTAGTATTAACCGACAACTAAGCTGGGCCAGTTACCACAACAACCGCTTAAATGCAGTGCAGGAGCCTTAACGTTACAACGGGAACAGCCACGATGAATGAGCAAGGGAAGTACTACGAACAATTGGCGTTAGCCTATTTACAACAACAAGGGCTCACCCTTGTTACGCAGAACTTCAGCTGTAAAGTCGGCGAAATTGATTTAATTATGCGCCAGCAACAATCCTGGGTGTTTGTTGAGGTAAAATACCGGGCCAGTAATGCCTATGGCGGCGCGCTGGCGGCAGTTAGCCGCAGTAAACAACAAAAAGTGTTGCGTGCCGTACTCTATTACCAACAATTGCATCGCATTACACAGCAACCTTGCCGCATAGATGTGCTGGCAATTGAAGGGCAAGCTCCCTACCAATACAATTGGCTGCAAAATGCCTTTAGTTAACAGGAACCGGAATGCAAGAACATATCAGACATCTGTTTAGTGAAAACATTCAGACCATGATCGCCACCAGCGAAGCACTGGCAGGCCCGATAGAAAGCAGCGCTCTGATGATCGTTAATACGTTAATCAATGGGGGTAAGATAATCTGTTGTGGTGAAGGTGCCAGTGCCAACTTAGCCAGCCACTTTGCACAATTATTATTGGACCAATTTGAAACCGAACGTCCCTGTTTACCCGCTTTTGCCTTACAACGCGATAATTCCAGCTTGCAGCCGGTAAACCAACAAAACCACGATTATCTGGCACGTCAGGTTCGGGCTTTAGGGCAGGCCGCTGATATTTTAATCGTGATTTCGCTTAATGGCGCTGAACAAAGCCTTATTCGAGCAACCGAAGCAGCGTTAACCAATGATATGAAAGTGATCGCGCTTACCGTTGATAACAGCAGTGAATTATCGGGTTTACTTAATCAGCAGGATATTGAATTAAAAGTACCTGCCCACCGTCCAGCCCGGGTAATTGAATGCTACACCTTTTTACTACATTGCCTTTGTGAACTAATCGATATGACGCTGTTCCCACAGCAAGGAGAGTTTTAATATGCTTAAAATAGCTGGAGTTTTCGCCGCGATACTGGTATTGCAAGGTTGTGCTGCTGCTGTTGTTGCCGGTGGTGCCACGGCCGTGACCGCTGCCAATGATCGCCGCACTTTAGGCTCGCAGATTGATGATAATGGCATTGTTATCCGCGCGCGACGGGCACTGAACGACGATCAACTCACGGCCAAAGGTAGTAATTTAAATATCACCAGTTACAACGGTGTAGTGTTATTAACCGGGCAAACCACCAACGAACAGGTACGTGAGCAAGCACAACGCCTGGTGCAAGATATGCCAAGTGTAAAGATGGTGCATAATCAAATTCGTATTGGCAACAATACGTCTTTGACTACCCGCACCAGAGATAACTGGATTGGTACTAAAGTCAAAAGCCAGCTGCTGGCTGATGAACAAGTGAGTGGGCTCAATATTAAAGTTGTCACCGAAAATGCTGAGGTCTTTTTAATGGGGTTGGTAAGTGGCGCAGAGGCAGATAAAGCTGTAGATATAGCGCGTAATGTGGAAGGTGTTGTAAGGGTAATTAAAGCTTTTGAAGCACCTTAAGTCAGCACTGAGATCGATAAAGCACGGTTAACTACCGTGCTGTACTTTTATTAACACTGCTGCAAGGATTTCAGCACCTTAGAATGAAACTCACGATGTTTCAACACCAGTAATACCACTACTGTAGCTGCTATAAATAAAATATTATCGATAAACCAGGTTAAGGCAGCCAGTGAAAAATAGACGGCTCTTAAGCCATAGTTAAAGGAATGCCCGGCCTGATCAATCACCTTGGCCGCACGATTAGCATAAGTCTCTTGTTCTTCTGCTGGCATAGCACGACCATCTGGCGCTGCCCCTATTAATACACCGCAAAATCCATACTGACGTAGCGACCAGGTAAACTGAAAAAAAGCAAAAACATAAATAAAAGCCAGCAACAGGATCTTAATTTGAATTTGCGTTTCCGTTTGCATACTCCACGGAATAAGCCCACTTAGCATTACACTCAAACGCTCACTGGAGGTCAGTACGGTCAGTAAACCGGCTAATATCAACAAGCAGCTGGAGGCGAAGAAGGTGACATTCCGCTCTAGCGTAGAGATCAGACCCACATCGGCCATTTTATTGTCACGTTTTAGCATTTGCTGCATCCAATGGTTACGCTTGCGGCGCATTTCAAAAGACAAGCAGCTTACAACTTTAGCCCGGCGTTTGGCATAAAGAGTATACCCCCCCCAAAGCACGCTAAACCAAATTAGAGCAACAATATCAATGATATTCAGCATAGAGGTTCCATCCTAGGACATATTGATGTTTAAAACACTAGTTTACACCTAAAGCGGGTACCATTAGACCCCAACCCACTAAAATTTTGGTTAACCAACCAAATACGTGCCTGTACCCAGTGCAATATGTATTCCCTGCTCGTTATGTAATTCCATGCGGCACACCGCAACTTTATTGCCGGCACGGATAACTCTGGCCGTCGCCGTAAATTGCTGCCCACGGCCCGGTCTGAGATAATCAGTGCGAATATCAATGGTACTCATTTTACCAAAGCGCTCGTGCAGCTGCTCAGGTGCTACCTGGCTTACCCGCCCTAGCGCACTGGATACTGCCATTAAACCACCGGCAACATCTAATACCGAAGCAATCACGCCACCATGTAAGATCTGCTGTAATGGGTTACCAACCAATTGTGCTGACCAGTCAAAACGTACCTCAGCGACCTCTTCATCAAACCGAGTGACTTGTAAGCCAATTAATTTATTAAAAGGCATTTCATTAAACACGCTGGCGATATAAGGCAATAACTGTTCTGGCGTCATATTTATTCCACTGGTTTGACCATTTAACTTAGTGTACTGCCAGTATCCTCTCATGCAAAGCCTATTGGGGTATAACTTTAGGCAATTTCTGCTTACAATACGCTACTTTTATAGGGGAACCTCTGCGCGTGCTTGAGCAACTGCTACCAGCCTTAAAACAAACTTTCGGTTACGATACCTGGCGAGATGGACAAGCTGAAATTATCAGCGCCACGCTTAGCCAACGTGACTGCTTTGTGCTGCTGCCTACCGGCGGCGGGAAATCGTTGTGTTATCAGCTGCCAGCCTTACATTTGCCTCAGGTTACTGTTGTAGTTTCCCCTTTAATGTCACTGATGAAAGATCAGGTCGATGCATTAATTGCTAATGGTATTGCGGCCGCTTTTATTAACAGTAGTCAGAGTCGGGAAGATATTTTAGAGGTATTCGCGCAGCTGCGGCGTGGCGAGCTTAAATTATTGTATGTAGCACCGGAGCGATTGTTGCAGCCCAGTTTTTTAGCGCGTTTAAGCGAGGTTGGCGTTAGCCTGTTTGCCATAGACGAAGCGCATTGTGTGTCGCAATGGGGGCATGATTTTAGGCCAGACTATATGGCCCTGGCGCAGCTGAAACAGCATTTTCCGCAAGTGCCGATGATGGCATTAACGGCTACAGCTGACCCCGGTACCCAGCAAGATATTGTGCAGCAGCTGGGCTTGCAAGGTCCACTGATTTATCGCGGTAGTTTTGACCGCCCCAATATTCGCTATACCGTTCAGGAAAAATTCCGACCTCTAGAGCAATTACTGGCCTATCTAAAACAACAGGAAAATAATAGCGGTATTATTTATTGTAGTTCCAGACGTAAAGTGGACGAGCTAGCCGCGCAACTGCAAGAGCGAGGCTTTAAAGTAGCGGCTTATCACGCGGGCCATGATGCGATTAATCGTGAGCAGGTACAAGATGCCTTTAAACGCGACGATATTAACATTATTGTCGCCACGGTTGCCTTTGGTATGGGGGTAAACAAGCCTAACATCCGCTTTGTGGTGCATTTTGAATTGCCCCGCACTATCGAGGCCTACTATCAGGAAACTGGCCGTGCCGGGCGCGATGGCGTTGCCGCCGAGGCTTTATTGCTGTTTGATCCTGCCGATATTGTGCGAATGAAGCGCTGGTTGGAAGCGGAAGAAAACCCAGAGCGCGCCGAAGTGGCCCGGCAACGCTTTCAATCCATGGCGTCTTTCGCCGAGGCACAAACCTGCCGGCGCTTAGTGCTATTAAACTATTTTGGCGAAGCCAGACAGCAACCTTGTGGCAACTGCGATATCTGCTTGAATCCTCCCACCCAATTTGATGCCACCGAAACCGCGCAAAAAGCTTTATCTTGCGTGTATCGGGTTAAGCAAAACTTTGGTCTGCACCATGTGATTGAAGTGCTACGCGGCAGCCAGAACCAGAAAATTCAGGAATACGGCCACGATAAACTGTCAACCTGGGGGCTGGGTAAGGCCTTGAGTCACGATTACTGGCTAAGTATCTTTCGACAATTAATTCATTTTGGTTTGTTACAACAGGATATTACACAGCACTCGGTGCTACGATTACTGCCCGCTGCCAGACCAATCCTACGCGGTGAACAACCGCTAATGCTTGCCGTGCCCAGACTGCAAACGCCGCAAAAATCGAGCGCCAAACCCAGCCAACAGCAGTATGACCGCGCCTTGTTTGCTCGCTTACGTAGCTTGCGTAAAGCCTTGTCGGAACGCGATGATGTGCCGCCTTTTGTCGTATTTAGTGATGCAACCCTGATTGATATGTGTCAAAAGTTACCTACTGACAACGCAGCCATGCTAGCGGTATCTGGTGTCGGTTACACTAAACTGAGCCGTTACGGTAAAGAATTTATTCAGGAAATTGGCGATTATCTGGCAAACTCAGTTACCTCTCTGTTAGAGTAGGTGTAAATAATTCGTTTAAGCAGCGTAAGCGGGAGGTTTTCGATTGTTAGCATTTACCCGATTCTGGCATGTTACCACTTTGCTGCTGGTCACCCTGCTATCTTCGATGCAGCTCACTTATGCTACTCTTGCCTTATCGCAGCAATTGCCGTTAGCTCAACCTGAGCTGCATTACCAGATCACCGAAGCAACATTAACCATCGAAAGCTTAGTGAGCAACCCTGCCTTGCTGCACAACTTTAGTGAGCTGACACCACAACAAGCAACCATCCGGACTACTGAACAACAAACAGTTTGGTTATTGGCTAAGGTTACCAATCCCTACCCAGAAGCCTTATCTGCTGTGCTCAGTTATCATTTTCTACCCGCTGATAAAGTCAGCTTTTATAAATTAGCCAGAGATTTACCCTCTGCGGAATTGCTCGGACATATGGGGAGTGATTTGCCTTTTGCCGAGCGGCCTTTACCATTACATAGTTTCTCACAGCCGATCCAGTTGGCCCCGACAGAACAAGCCACGTTCTTGCTACGCTTACAAGATGCCGCTTTATTGGGAACCGAGCTGACACTTGCGCCATTGCCGCAACTTCTAAGAGATAGCCAACGCCAGTTGGCATACGACAACGTCGTTAACGGTGTCTTGCTACTGCTTGTGCTACTAGCATGCTATCGTGGCTTGCAGCAGCGACAATTTGCTCTGTATCCGTTAGCAGGGTTTTATTTAGCCTTTTTATTAGTATTAAATACGCTGAATGGTATGGGTTTTAGCTTGTTATGGCCAGAGAACCCTGAACTTAACCCAGTGCTGCTTTATATCAGTGTGGGTATAACCCTGGTATTTCTTACCCTGTTTAATCGGGCCACACTGGCAGACAAATCAGGACGTTTTGCGCTCTATATAAACACAGGTTGTTTGTTAATTGCTCTGACTCTGCTGTTTAGCCCACTTTATGCAGATGGCCCGTTAAAACTAAAGCTGTTATTTTCCTGCGTTTCTTTTATCCTAGCCGCTACTGTGCTGCAGGCGCTCTATACCAGTTTAACCAGCAACTTGCGCTACAGCTCGCGTTTTTCGTTGTTAGCTGCAGCTGCAACGCTAAACTTATTGCTGGTGCAAACTCGCTATTTGAGTAGCTTTGCACATTGGCTCAATGCCGGGCTATTTATTTTACTGGCGCTCAGCGCTGTATTGTTGCTCAGTATCCCTAAACACACCAAAAACAGGGTTAACTGACTATATTTTCAACCGCCTATTGCGTATTACTAGCAGCCCCCCATAGAATAGCCGGGCGGCAAATCGCCGGTTCTAAGTACACATATCTTTTATTGTTATTTCGTTCGGAGTCTTTATGCAACGACTGCGTGAATTATCGCGTCGTGTTGAGGCTGTGTATGGCGAAATGGCGGATACATTTTCAGGCTATCAGCAAGCAAGCGGCCTAAGTTGCCGTAGTGGTTGTGGTGAGTGTTGTACTCAGCCCACCATTGAAGCGACAGTGCTGGAAATGTTACCGCTAGCGTTACATCTGTTTGATCAGGGTAAGGCAGAGCAGACACTGACACAACTCGAAGAGTTACCAGAAGTATTGAGCTGCTTTTTTTATCAACGTTTATCATTTGATGGTAAACAGGGGCAGTGTTCAGTGTATCAACAAAGACCCAGTATTTGCCGGGTCTTTGGCGTTGCAGGCTATCGCGACAAACTGGGTAAAACCTCTTTGTCGGTGTGCAAAACCATTAAGGCAGATAAAGCAGAAAAGTATCAGCAACATCTGATTGTGCTGGGTGAGCAACCACCACCGATGATGATGAGCGCCAAAGAACAAGTTAATGAACTGGATTATAGTTTAGGGGCTAAACATTATCCTATTAATGAAGCTATCCGGCTGGCGTTGGAAAAGGTGCTCTTTAAAGCCTATTACAGTAATTTTACTGATGATCAGCAGATAGCCTAACAAGCCCTTTCCATGCCTAATTACGTAATCATACGGCAATTCTAGCTAATCAGGCATAGCCATAAACTATGCCTGATTGTCACCTTATCAGAACCCACTTAGCACAATCTTGCCCATGGCTTTACCACTTTCCAGTAAAGTGTGAGCTTGCCGCAAGTTAGTTGCATTAATCCGTCCGTAATCTTGCTGCAAGGTACTTTTCACCTGGCCTTGCTCTATCAACCGCGTTAAATCGGTTAGTATTTGATGCTGTGTGTGCATATCCGCTGTGTTAAACAAAGAGCGGGTAAACATAAACTCCCAATGCAATGAAATGCTTTTTTGTTTTAGCGGCATAATGTCTAAACCACCGGCTGGATCATCAATCAAGGCCAACTTGCCTTGCGGTGCCAGTGCCTGCACCAAGGCAGCATAATGTATATCGGTATGTGTTAAGCTGGCAACATGGCTGACTTCATGAATACCCAGACTCTGCAGCTGCGGCATTAAGGGCTGGCTATGATCGATCACATAATGCGCACCTAACTGACTCACCCAAGCCTGAGTTTCTGGCCGTGATGCAGTTGCCACAATGGTAACGGACGTAAGCTGGCGAGCCAATTGCACCAACACTGAGCCAACCCCCCCGGCGGCACCGGTTACCAATAACACTGGCTTAGGGTGTTTTAAACTTGGGGTAGCCAACTCCAATCGGTCAAATAACAACTCCCAAGCGGTAAGTGCCGTTAAAGGCAGCGCAGCGGCTTCAGCAAAACTTAAATTAGCCGGCATTTTCCCCACTAAGCGTTCGTCAACCAGTTGATATTCAGCATTAGAACCTTGCCGCTGCAAAGCGCCAGCGTAGTATACCCGGTCTCCAACTGCAAAACGTTCCACCTGTTCGCCCACGGCAATCACTTCTCCTGCCGCATCCCAGCCTAATACTTTATATTCGCCGGCGGCCGGTTGTGCGCGCTTGCGGATCTTGGTGTCAACCGGGTTAACCGAAATAGCAGCAATTTTCACCAAAATATCGTGCCCGGTTGCAACCGGCATAGGTAACTCTATATCCAGTAAAGCGTTGAGCTCCGTAATGGCTAATGATTGTTGATATCCTACTGCTTTCATTGTTTCCCCTTAGTAAATTGTTACTGTTAAATAGTCGCCAACTGCACTTGATTACGTCCTTGCGCCTTCGCTTGATAAAGCGCTTGATCGGCACGGTTAATCAAGTCAGCAGCATTCATTTTTCCATCTTCACTTACCGCCACCCCCAGGCTGGCCGTTACTTGAACAAGCATACTATCAATCATTATCGCTTCTTGCTGTACCATCCGCCGCATACGCTCAGCCACTTGCATAGCTCCGGCAATATCAGTATCTGGCAGCACAATCACAAACTCTTCGCCACCGTAGCGGGCGACAAAGTCTGCTGGTCGCTGCAAAGTCGCCTGCATTAAGCTGGCAACATGCTTTAAACACTGGTCGCCGGCTAAATGACCATAACGGTCATTAAAACGTTTAAAATGGTCGACGTCCAGCAAGAGTAATCCTACACAGTTTTGCTGCCTGGCAGCCATCGCCAGCTCCTGCGATAAACGCTTATCCAGGTAGCGTCTGTTAAAACAGCCAGTTAGCGCGTCACGCAGGGTTAGTTGATACAACTGTTCGTTGTCTTTTTGCACATCGCGGTATAGGCGGTTCATTTCCCAAAGCAGCACCCCAAGTAACACCGTGGCCGAGCAGGTACTACTTACTCGGGCTGCGTACCAACCCAGGCTATAGCGTTGGCCAGCTAGCAAGGTTAGCGTTACATCCAGTAAACTGGCAAACAATGCCAGGCTAAGCCAAACCGGCATAACGCCGCCCGCTTTACTACGCCGAATCATCAATAGTAGTGCCAAACTATTTACCAACCAAACGATTATCGCATAGGGGCTACGTAATAACTGTTGATAGCTATTAGCGGCAATTAAAACAGGCAATATATCGCTGTGCCAGGTTGCCAATAATGCCATTGCTGTTCCAACAGCTAAAGGGGCCAATACAAAGATCCAAGCCCAACGAATACGCTTATCAGGTGCGGCTTGTAACTGTTGGCCGTGTCGCTCAGTTAGCAGGGTGAGCAGCATAATACTGGGAAAACCACCATGCCAGAATACCCAAATCCAGACCGCACTTTGCGATCCGGCATTCAACAAGCCGCTTGGGCTAAATACACCAGGAAAGACCAATAATTGTATAATAATTAACGGCAACATAAACAAATAAGCGGTTGCAACGGCGCCAAAGTAAAGTACTCTGTTGCTCAGAAAATGGGATAACAACAGATAGGCCGTTAGCCCTTCGAGTAGCACTATGCTGGCAGCATAGATAGGTAAAAAAGGTTTTATTTCAGGTAAAGGCGTACTCAGAAAAGGTAGCAACCCTAAAGCCAGGATTAATAAAACCCCAGCCATTATCAGCGCCAACCGGCCATGTTGCTGCTGATGCTGATAACTAAACAGTGTTGACATAAAACTACCCGCTTACAGCCCAATATGACACTGATATGCTACTTACAGTAGCAGAAAGGCAACAGCAACACGAACTTTGTTAAAGTGAAACTGCATTAACGCGGTTAACTGCTCGGCGGCACTGCGGCTTTCACTAGTCTGAGGTTACATCGACACTCTGTGTCTGACTAAAATAGCCAGCTGCGCTCTTAGGTAATTGATACGCTCAGCCAAGGAGGCGGTTAGCGGGCGAATACCAATTTTCAGGCCAAGCACTGTTAGGTCAGCCCCAGCACAAGCGAATAAACACTGCTGTATCGCTTCCTCTGTTAACCAGGATCCTGGTTCACCAAAGGGCACGAGCTCGCTACTTTGAGCCGGTTGGTGGCTATCTTGCCAAGCACCATAAGCATTCGCCTTGTCTGAAATACCCGAGAACATCAGGCCTTTTAACAAACCTTGGGCTTTGGCGGCTTGTAAATGCGCCAAGGCACCATCTGGTGTACGCGTTTCCAGCACTGAGCGGCCCCAATTAATCACAACGCCAAGTGGCCTTTCGGGTTTAAGTGTTTGGTTTAGATCAGCTAAAACTGACAACTCCTGTTCCAGGCTTAAAAAGCCTTTTGACGGTTTCTGCCCAGGCAGCAAGGCATCACAATGCTCCAACAATACACTAGCGCCGTGCCAGTCCCAACTGAGCAAGGTGGTTAACGAAGCTTGAAAGGCTTGTTCCGAGCTGCTCGCATGCTGACGTGCAGGTGCACTATGCAACATAATGGCACTAACAGCCTGGCGGCCTAAATGCTGATTAAGCTTTGCAATTGCCTGATTAGCCAATTGCATAAAATCGATAGCGGCCTGGCGGCCTACCTGATCAGTGGAAGCCAAACCAAAGCGCGGATTCTGCGCCAGCGCATTCATCACCCCCGGGATAGTGGTAAATACATAATTCCACGCAGGATCGATATTCGCCAAAAACCAGCTGTCATCATGCGGGTGCAAGTTGCCGGTAAACGGATGCTCTAACCCTGAGAGCTGAGGCAAGGTTTTTAGTTGTTGATAATAGGCCGTTTCCAAAGTCGGATCCCAGCCAGTGACATTTGGTGAAGCCGCGTAAGCACCAAGCAATAACGTCATAACTCTTACTTAGAAGAAATAGTATGGCCTATCATAGCGTTTCTGAATGAAAAACGGCAGCCTAGAATATAAGGTACATGACAATTGTAACTACTTGCTAAACTGATTAAACTCCATCGCCTGATAGCCATTTTACTCGTTTAACCGAAGGATACCGCATGCGCCTACTACGTTTGTTAATGCTAACCATGGCCAGCATTTTTCTGCTAACTGCCTGCTCAAAAGAACCCCAAGCACCAGAACTTAATGTCGCGCAAAGCGCATCTGCTACACCAGGCAGAGTATTCACAGAAGGCCAGCACTATAGCATGCTGCCAAGCCCGGTTACTGAGCCTGAGTTAAAGCATTATCTAACAGAGTTTTTCTGGCTTGGTTGCCCGCACTGCCAGAACTTTGAACCCTTGCTTAAAGGCTATCTGCAAGCCAATCCTCAGGTAACCTTAATACGCAAACATCCAGCATTGGGTGAACGTTGGGCCATTGATGCCAGTGTTTTTTATGGATTACAGCTCAATGGACATGGTCATCTGGTAGAGGACTTATTTGCGCTTTACCGGCAAACCCGCATCGAAAAAAACGCTTTACCCGATCTAAATACCATTAATGCCTTCTTAAGGCAGCACAACATTGATCCGGTTACATTTAGTGACTTAGTTAAAACTGAAGCGGTTGCCAGTGCCATGGAACAAGCCAATAGAGAAATGCTGGATAACCGCATTTCTGGTGTACCAAGCCTGATAGTTAAAGGTAAATATCTGGTTAAAGGTGAACAACCTGCAGATGTAAAAACTGCCGAAGACTATTACCAACTATTAGATTACTTACTTAGTAAAGAGTAACCCGAGCACCAGCTTAGAACACGCCTTTAACCGATAGGCCGTTATTTCATCGTAGCGGCCTACTCGTCTTTACCCTTCCCGGTTTGCGCCATAAAACCGCTTTATAGTACGCGCAACTCGCCTTAGCGAATTATTGTAGCCTTGCCCTTAAGCGCAGGAATAGATTAGCGCTGACAATAATAATCGCGAAACAGTCATGCCTCGACTTACACCATGTTAAAGACACAATAATAATGAATTACACCCTGGGGAGGGTAGACATGTACAAACTCAATGCTATTACACTAGCCATATTACTGGCTGGCGCCATGCCTGTTATGGCACAACAAAGTGCCACCGACAGCAAGGAAAGCCCACAGCCGACAACAGCAGAAAATGAAAAAGCGATTGAAGTGATCTCGGTTACCGCCACCAAACGTCGCACTAAGTTAATGGAAACACCGGTGGCGATTACCGCCCTAAGTGAAGCCCAACTGCGACAAAGTGGTGTCAACAATATTCGGGATATTGCTGATTTAGTACCCGGCCTCGATATCTCTACCGCCACCGATCAGGCGGCACCTGTTATTTCTATGCGCGGTGTACGTTCAACTAATATTACCGAGCTGGGGGATCCCGCTGTCGGGGTTCACCTGGACGGCATTTATTCCCCGCGGATGCAAGGCGCACTGGCGCTGATGTATGACGTAGAGCGGGTAGAAGCGCTACGCGGCCCACAAGGTACGCTGTTTGGCCGTAACTCCACTGTGGGTAGCATTAACGTGATCTCGGCTAAACCGGACTTAAGTGGTTTTTCCGGCAACCTGAATGCCGAAGCGGGCCGCTTTAACAGCAAAAATGTCGGCGGTTTCTTAAATATTCCAATTAACGATGAATTTGCTATCCGGGTAGCGGCAAAAGGCTTAAAACGCGACTCTTACCTGGAAGGTTACTGGGATCCTAACCAATATGACACCCGCCATTTAAGCCAGGAGGTATTAAATGCCCCGGTGATTTCTGAAGATTCTTATCAGGGCATTGGCTCTACGGTAACCCAACGTGAAAACTGGTGGATAGACGCCGCCGGCACTGACCCAGAAGCCCAACGGGTACGGGCACTCACCCCGGCCAACAAAAAAGACTTTTATAACAATGCTAACGAGCATTCATTTCGGATCAGTGCCTTATGGCAGCCAGCCCATGGTCTTTTTACTAACCATACGGTCTTTCAGCAATATGTTAACAACAGTGCAGGTTCGCTCGACTTAGTTAACTGCGATCAACTGCGGGGCCGGCCACAAGAATACGGTGGTGACTGTTCCAGCTTTTTACCCAGCGACAATACCTATCAGGCGGTCGTGAATGTGCCGGGTGAGCTGAATCTGGATATTACCTATCTTCGTAACACGCTGAATTATAACTTAAGTGAAGAACTAAGCCTGGTTTGGCAGCTAGGATACGAGAATATGGATCGCTCGTCACAGCAAGACAGCGAAGTAGGTTTAGATCCCTGGGATGGTGCTATTTACTTTTTGAAAGGCACTGGTGCCACCTCTTACTCTACCGAAGTACAGCTGCAATCTGACGAGTTTGGTGACTTTGTTTGGATCAGTGGCATTAATTACTTCTATGAAAAAACCACAACCCTGGGTTACTACGATAACCCTATGGATGATAAAGCCTTTTGGGATCAACCAGACCGCTCAACGAAAGCTTATGCGCTCTTTGGTCAGGGTACCTACAAGTTAACCGATAAACTACACGGTACCCTTGGCTACCGTTACAGTAACGAAACCAAGCAAGATAAAGGTGGCCGCACCTATCGGTGCTCTAATGCTGATGGCTGTGCACCCGGCTGGTTTAACCGCACAGTGCTAAGTAACTTGCCGGTAGATTACTTTTACGATCCGGCAATTTACGCGTCGTATTTTGCTAATGACAACAAAGGCCAGTGGCAAAACCATGACTTTAGACTGGGTTTAGACTACAACCTGAGTCAAGACACCATGCTATACAGCTACCTGGCCTCTGGCTTTAAAGCCGGCGGTATAGGTGATGTCTTTGAAGTCGTCAATGATCGCACTGGTGAAGTCAGCCGCTTTGAAACACAGTTTGACCCAGAAAAAGTACTGACGCTGGAGCTGGGAGCAAAATCCAGTTTCCTAAATAACTCGCTAAACCTGCAAGCCGCGTTGTTTTATACCGATTATAAGGATATGCAATATGCCTCGGTTGGCTCTATAGGTAATGTTGAGCGGCTCTCGCCGGTGGAAGACGCCAACGGCAGCCCGATACTGGGACCAGATGGCATGCCTATTCTGGAGTTCCAAAATAAACCCGTTATTGCCTACTACACCCAAAACGTACCCGGCTCTACCATTAAAGGACTTGAGCTGGAATTTGATTGGAAACCCTACGCCAATGGCCGCTTCTCTGGCTACGCTACCTGGACCCAGGCTCGGGTCAGCGAGGACTGGATCACCAAGTGGGACTTTGACCCTGAGTACCTGTTTAATCTGTCGTATGAAGAGTCGATGGATCCAGAAAACAACCTGCTAACCACCAATTTAAAAGGCAATGATCTGGCCATGACACCGCGTCTGGCCGCCAATATCAGCTATACCCATAGCCTGGATTTGGGCAGCTATGGCTTTATCCACGGCTGGTTTAACTGGAGCTGGAAAGGTAAATCCTACACCACTATCTGGAATCTGGATAAACATCTGGACGATATGAACTTTGCCGTATCGGATGAAGCGGCTCTGTATATCAGCGACAAACGCGGTGCCTACAGCATGCTAAATGCCGCCTTGAAGTATGAGCCTCAAAACCAGGCTTGGTATGCCGAAGTGTTTGTCAGTAATGCCACCAACGAGTTGGTACAGTACTGGAATAACACCGGCAAAGGCATACCGAAAGGCAGCTTTGGCATGCCCCGTTACTATGGTGTCAGGGCAGGTTTTAATTTCTGATAAAAGCGCTGGGAGTCGCTGCTAAGACGCGGCTCCCAAAGTGTAAAAGTGCCCGGCCGGGCACTGCTGCAACTGCGCAAAAGAACCGGCCAACGCGTTTTATTGTTGATCATATTAGAGACACGCCAGTGCCAACGCAATTTGCCTTAAGTACACACTGGCGCTAAGGATATCGCTATGTTTTTTCAGGTCTTTCCTCGCCCTGTCCGCTGCCGTTTTACATTATCAGCACTTTGCCTGACGCTCGTTAGCGGTTACGGCACCGCCGCGGCCAATAATAACAGTGCAAGCTCCGGCAGCACGGCAACCTGGCCCAAAGTGCACAGCACACTGCAGCTGGATCCTGCCATCGAACAGCAAATCGATAAACTGCTCGCCAACATGAGCATTGAGCAGAAGGTCGCGCAAATTGTACAACCCGAAATAGGCTATTTAAGCGTGGCGCAAATGCGTAAATACGGTTTCGGTTCTTATTTAAATGGCGGTAATACCGCGCCCTACGGCCAAAAACAGGCCGACGCCAAAACCTGGCTAAAATTTGCCGATGAAATGTATGAAGCCTCAATCGATGACAGCGAAGATGGCAGCAGCATTCCTACTATCTGGGGCACCGATGCCATGCATGGCCATAGCAATGTATATGGTGCCACCTTATTTCCACATAATATTGGTTTGGGTGCGGCGCGTGATCCAGAGCTTATTCGGCGTATTGGCGAAGCGACCGCTAAAGAAGTGGCCGCCACGGGTATCGAATGGATGTTTGCCCCTACCGTTGCCGTAGTGCGCGATGATCGCTGGGGCCGCACCTATGAAAGCTACTCGGAAGATCCAGAAATTGTGGCCAGCTACGCGGGGCCGATGATCGAGGGTGTACAAGGCGTTATTGGCGATAATTTTCTGACTGGTTTTCACCGCATAGCTACCGCTAAGCACTTTATCGGCGATGGCGGCACCGAAAATGGCATTGATCGCGGTGACACCCTGCTAGATGAGGCCACCCTGCGCGATGTGCACGCAGCGGGGTACTACACCGCTATTGCCGCAGGGGCGCAATCTGTGATGGCATCCTTCAATAGCTGGAACGGCAAACGGGTACACGGCGATCATTACTTACTTACCGATGTACTTAAACAACAAATGGGCTTTACCGGCTTTGTGATCAGCGATTGGAACGCCCACAAATTTGTCGATGGCTGCGACCTGGAACACTGCGCAGCGGCTTTTAACGCCGGGGTAGATGTGATGATGGTGCCCGAGCATTTTGAAGCCTTTTATCACAATACCGTGCAACAGGTGAAAGATGGCATTATTAGCCAAGCCCGGCTAGAGGATGCGGTAAGGCGCTTTTTACGGGCCAAAATTCGCTTCGGCGTGTTTAATCGCGGCAAACCTTCCAGCCGGGCCGAATCGGCCCAGCCAGAGTGGTTTAATGCCCCGGCCCACCGCGAGTTGGCGCGCCAAGCCGTAAGGCAATCGCTGGTGCTGCTAAAAAACAACCAGAACATTTTGCCTATTGCAGCCAACAGCCGGGTACTGATTGCTGGCGATGCTGCCGATAGTATTGCCAAACAAGCTGGTGGCTGGAGCGTCTCCTGGCAAGGTACTGATAATACTAATGCCGACTTCCCCAATGCGACCTCTATTTATGCCGGTTTGCGCCAGCAAATCATCGCTGCCGGTGGTCAGGTAGAGCTCAGTGCCGAGGGTAAGTTCACGGTAAAACCCGATGTTGCTATTGTAGTGATTGGTGAAGAACCCTACGCCGAGTGGTTTGGTGATATTCAGCGCTTAGAATATCAGTATGGCACTAAAACCGATCTGGCCTTGCTGCAACGTTTACAAGCGCAGCAGATCCCGGTAGTTACCGTATTTTTAAGTGGCAGACCGCTTTGGGTTAATAAAGAACTTAACGCCTCTGATGCGTTTGTGGCGGCCTGGCTACCCGGCTCTGAAGGTCAGGGCATTGCCGACGTCTTATTAACCGATAGCAGCGGCAACATTCAGCACGACTTTAGCGGCAAATTAAGTTTCTCCTGGCCTAAATATGACAACCAGTTTGTACTGAATGTGAAAGATGCCACTTATGATCCGCTGTTTGCTTACGGCTACGGCTTGCGTTACCGCGATCAGGTTAATCTGGCGACTTTGCATGAAAACACCAGCCCCGCGCCCGAAGCCAATCCAGATGGACAACAGGCCCTGTTTGTAAAAAACCTTGCCGACGGCTTAGCCTGGCAACTGCTCGATAATAAAGGGGCCACTGCCCGTTTATACGGGGCCACCGGGATCAGTGCCGATGGCCAAAGTTTAACGATGCAATCGGTTAATCTGGCCTATCAGGAGGATGGTCGTAAATTTGTTTGGCAAAACGCGGCGCCCGCCAGCGTGTTATTGCAGTTTGCCGCGCCGTTAACCGATAAAAAGCAACTCGACCGGCTTGCAAACAAGGCATTACAACTTAGTATTAGGCAAGATCAGGCAGCGAGTGCAGAGGTAATGCTAGGTGCAATATGCGGGGCAACAGCTTGCCAACATCAGCTGGCATTAGGCCCCTTGCTAAGCACCTTAGCACCAGGTCAATGGCAAAGCATTGCCTTACCCCTGAATTGCCATGTGCAGAGCAATAGCCCTATTAGCACAGCGTTGCGCCTTAGTAGCAATGGCAATTTTAGTTTGGCGCTGGCCAATATCGCACTGGTGAATGAGGTGAGCAGTCATACCCTGCTACTCGACTGTCCACAATAAATAGGTTATACCCAGTTAGGCCTGCGAACGCATAGGTTACAGGCCACTGGGTAAGGGAGCGCGCATAGCAAGGTGATAAAATTAGACTCAAAAACCCAGTTATTCTGGCTTTGCCAGTATTGTGGCTGGGCAGCCTATGCTCTGCTGACTGAGCTAATGATTAAACTCCCTGGCCCTGAGCCCATGGCCATTCACTTACCACATTTGTTGCTAGACACCTGCTGCGGCTTTTTTATTACCTTATGGCTTAGGTATTTATATGCTAAGGCCAGACAACGCTCTACGGCCTTAAGTATTACAGCACATATCTGTTATTTGCTGGCCGCCTCGTTGCTATGGACACAATTTAAATGGGTCACCCTGCAATGGTCATACGGCAGTTGGTGGCAAACAATGAGCTGGTTTGACTTTGGCACCTGGACCTCGGCGTCATTCACAATGTTAGCCACCTGGACCGCAGGCTACTACGGCATAAAAATTTACTTAGATAATGCCGAGCAACGACATAAAGCGGCAGAAGCAATTAATCTGGCAAAAGAATCACAGCTAAAGATGCTGCGTTACCAGTTAAACCCGCATTTTATGTTCAACAGCATTAACGCCATTTGTACATTAATCCTAAAACAGGACAATAGCCACGCCGTAGTCATGCTGGAAAAATTGTGTGATTTATTGCGTTACGGTTTATACACCGATCCCCTCGCCAAAATTACCGTGCAGGAAGAAATGACGATACTGCAAACCTATGTCGATATTGAACAGTGTCGTTTTCAAAACCAGTTACAAGTAAAAATAGACTGCCAGCCAGGTTGCGAGCAACTGCTTATCCCATCCCTCTTGTTGCAGCCATTAGTAGAGAATGCATTGAAACACGGCACAAACACCGATAGCAAGATGGCCGTAACGGTAAGCTTTAGTCGTCAGCAGCAGTACTTACAAATTATGATTAGCGACAATGGCTCCGGCTTTCAGCATACTAGCAGCAGTGCCGGCGGCATAGGTATGAAAAACTGCATGGAACGACTACAACTGATTTACTCCGGCAACAGTACCTTTAGCTACGGCAATCAGCCACACGGCGGCGCGTGGATTTGTATTAACTTGCCATGCGAGCATGCCGAGGACTCTCGATGAAAACGCTAAAAACCCTGCTCGTTGACGATGAATACAGCGCTATAGAAGGGTTGGCAATTCGGTTGGCGGCCTTCCCACAAATTCAGGTAGTGGGCCACGCTACCCATGTCGATGCCGCTTTGCGGCTAATTAACCAAACTGCACCCGATCTGATCTTTTTAGACATTGAAATGCCCGGCAAGTCCGGTTTCGAACTGATTAAGCAATTACAACCTGAAACCTGCCCGGCCATTATTTTTGTTACTGCTTTCCACCAATACGCAGTACAAGCTTTTGAAGTACGCGCTTTGGACTACCTATTAAAACCAGTAAAAACACAACGACTGGCCGAGGCTATAGCGCGTGTTTCCAGTGCCAGCGAAACGCAGATAGCAACTAAACAACAGCTACTTGAGGTGCGCGATATTTTGCTGAATGGCCAGCTCAATCAGGGTAAAGATAGCCCGCCAATTTACCGCATAGAGCAGGAAAAACTGGTGATTCAGGACGGACATCATCCGGCACAATTAGTCCCCTACGCTGATATTTTATGGATTGATGCCGCAGGTGACTATATGTGCGTTCACACTTCAGCAGATACCTTTGTGATGCGCGCCCGCTTAAAAAGTTTGATCAAAGAAACACTACCAACCGATTTTATACGCATTCATAAATCCACTATTGTTAATCTGGCACACGTTACCAGGCTGGAGCCATTGCCCAACTCCGAGTACAACGCCATCTTAATCAATAATAAATCTCTAAAAGTCAGCCGCACTTATAGCCGGCCGCTTAAATGCCGCCTGTTGCAAAAAACTAAAGACTAACGCACTGTTACTCCTCTGGCCCACTTAATGTAAACACCAGATGTTTACGTAAGTCTTTTAGTACTATACCTTTTTTTAGCAATAAACCACTTAGCCGTTTTTGCCATAGCAATAACTGCGGCTGCGCATTATCCAAAGCCGCTTGCTCCGCCATTTGTACCCGCACCAGTAAGGATCCTGGAAAAGCTTCGTACTCCATACTAAACCAGCATTGCACCGTGCCGGGCAACTCGGTTAAGGCTTGCTGTTCCAGCGCAGTTACCGCGGCCAATACAGCGGCTTGTTGTTTAAGTTGTACTTTAGAGAGTTTTTTCATCTGTTAAACCTAGGGCGTGTTGACCTTTGCTGGTTGTTTTTGCAGCCGTTTGGCTGGTGTTTATACAAGGCAGAGCTTGTGATATGTAGTTATTCTACATGAATAGCCGCTAAGGCAATAGAAAGGCTCGCCATCTGCTGTCCGAGGAGGCTCTGCTGCAGCTCGCATGCTGCAGCTCTATAGTGCAATACGTTTAGGTCGGACGGCCTTTAGCAAAAATTACCAAGGTAATGCCGAAACAAATTGCCAGTGCCGCTAACACCAGGCGCACAGTAACAGGCTCTTGCAACAACAGTATGCCAGCTACCGCCGCTAACAAGGGTACGCTTAATTGCAATGTCGCAGCGCTACTAGCCGTTAACTGCGGCAACACACTGTACCAGATAGCATAGCCAACACCGGAGGTCAGGATGCCAGATAACAACGCATAACATAGTCCGATAACATCAAAGCGAGCGTTGGCAAAGAATACCAGGCTGAGCAGCAAAGCCATGGGCACGGCCAGCACAAAGTTACCGGCAGTCACCTGCAACGGATGACCAGCGCCTTTACCGCGCAGCGAATACAGGCCCCAGGCCATGCCAGCAGCCAACATTAACAACGCCGCCGGCAACGAGGCACCAGCGTCACCCGGCCATAACAGCACTGCCAACCCCAATAAGGCTAACCCTAACCCCAGCCATTGCCATAGTGCCAGGCGCTCACCGCGCCAAATACCATAGCCAATCATGGTCGCTTGTACTGCACCAAATAAAATGAGCGCGCCCATGCCGGTATCCAATTGGGTATAGGCAAAAGAAAAGCCGGCGGCATACCCAAATAATGCCAATGCCGAAAGCCAATTGCCCTGCCCTACAGCAGCGGTTTTGGCATAATGCAGCCGCGCCAGCAGCCACAACACCAAAGCGCCAGACACTAAACGCACTGTGGTAAAACTGGCGGCATCAATAGTGGTATGTGCCAGCGCCAACCGACATAACAACGAATTACCGGCAAACGCCAGTAGCGCCAAAAAAGTGAGTAGCGCTAAACGCATAGCAGGAAGTTTGCCAGTCATTACTATAAGTATCCTATAACAGCACCGTTTTAAAAGCACTGTTACCTTAACTGCTTAGAAAACGTAAATAAAGCCGATACCTACTTCTGCTTCAAAGTCACCACGGGCAATCGGGCTTTTGCGAACAGCACTGCTAAAATGCTCATACAGTGCCTCGCCGTAAATCTGCCAGTTATCGTTTACATAATGGCGATAATTATAATTGATGCCGATAGAGCGGAAGCCACCCCCCATATCGGTTGCTGCTAAACCCGATGCCGCCGATTGCTCAGCGGTGATGCCGAAATCTTTATTGGCATATTTACTATCGTGAAATACCGCAACAATATTCACTTCAGAGCCTGAACCATCAAACTTCTCGCCGAACCGACGACCCACACCGAATAAGCCCAGATTACCATTCCCACCGGTGACAACACGACCCACCAGCCAATAGCGCCAATCGGCTGCAAAGGCGCGACGGCTTTGCAGAACTAATTCAAAGCCCTCGTCACTTTCACCAAGCCCATCCAGATAGCCTTTTTTAGAATCACTTTCAGCACGCCCCTCATCAAAGCCAACAAGGGCTTCGAATAACCAAGTGTCTGCACGTAAGCCGCGCCAGCCTATGGCCTCACCGACCCAATAGAACACGTCATTGCCGCGCCGCCATTGCAAACCACCGGCCGGTTCAAGCTCCAAACCAAATTCGTCCGATCCTTCGTAGGCGGTTTCGTACTCAATACCCGCACCTAACGCAAAACTCCAGCCATCTTTGCCCCGACTAAAATCATCAATAGATGGCAAAGGCACCAAGGCGGTTTTTGTATCTTGCGCTAGCGCTGATGGCAAGAGCAAGCTATGGATGAATAAGGTTGTGCACAACACTATCAGTTTCTTCATAAAATATTTCCTGTACTAATTGAACAAAGTGCCAACTAATCTATACATTAGCATTTACGAGTTTTCCTACTAAAAGATCAGATAATTACAAATCATGTTTGAACGTTAGAGCAGCATTGTTATTCTTATTAGTATGCCACGAAAGGCGAGAGATGACCTGCGATGCTTCATTTACCGGCATAACGGTATAGCTTTCGGTGGCAAGCGCCTTTCCAGCCATTGTTGATTTCCCAGATCAGACTCAGAATAGCAACATGCTTGTGGCTGAATTTAACGGTCACTAAACAGCTCATCTTGCTATCTTCCAACAGTTCACGGTGTTTTTTTTGATTCAGTGTCAGGAGTATGACAAAGCTAATGTGACTAAAATGTCTCGGAATTTACGACATCTAGTTATGACTTTTTTGCTGCTCTAGCAGCCTGGTAATGCGAGAAGATAGGGTGGCTTTGAGCGCAAAGCGGTTCACCGATGCGTTGTAGATGTATAGACTCCCATCCCTTAGGGAGAATATGGTGAAGGTGTCATACCACCCAATGTTGATGTGAACGGTTTGCGCTACCGCAGTAGCGCAACTGTCAGGCAATGTGCATTTTGAATTATATTAGATGCCTGCTTGCAACCATTCCAGTGCCGCAGGGAATCGGCGCGACCAGTCCACTTCGCAGTGTCGTCCAACATCATCCTTCACCAACTTAAGATTTTCCGGGTTAAACCCCTGTTTGAGCAACAGGCTATTTAATTGTTCAATCTGCTCGTAATTGCCATATTCCATCTGCCCTATATCAAAATATATTTTGCTATTACCGATAGTTTGGTGGTGCTTGATGGCTTCGAATAACACATTTTTTCCGTCCATATTTTCAATCGCTAAAGCCGGTGAAAATGCGGCGGTAAAACCAAAGGTGTCGCTATGCGCCAGTGCGGCATAGATGGCCATTAAGCCGCCCAGTGAGCTGCCCGCTAAACCGGTGCTGGCGGGCTGTGGATTAGTGCGGTAGCTGCTGTCGATAAAGGGTTTTAGTGTGTCCTTAATCGAGCGAATAGTTAATTCACCCTGGCCTTGTCTGGCCTTGCCATCGCGATCTTTAAAATCCCAGGGGTTGTATTCAACCCAGCGCTGGGCGCTATTGGGCACCGCCACCACAATCATTTCATCCAAAGTGCCAGCGGTGGTCAGATCTTCCAGCAGCTCATCAATGCGCCATTCATCGCTATGTGCTGAGTGAGCGTTAAAAATATTTTGGCCATCCAACATATATAAAACCGGGTAGGTTTTGTGAGTGTTGTGTTGATAGGATTTGGGAAGATAAACGTATATATCACTGCTGCGAGCAAATTGTGGCAGAGTAAAATCTTTATGCTGTATTATGCTGCCGCTTAAACTCGGCTCAGCTGTTTTTAATGGCTTATCGCCGGTCCAAAGCGGAATATGCACTGCCATTTCGGCATCGCTACCCGTTGCCTGATATAGATAGATACATTGGCTTTTTGCCATTTCGTTGGCGGGCATCAGTTGCCAATCTTTGTTTTTTACCAAGGTGAAAAATACATTTTTTTCGGTGACGGGAATGGTAGCGCTCAGCTCCCCCTTGTCGGCTCTAAGTGGGTAAGCCTTGTCCCCCTCCAGCGCCCAATCATTAAAACTGCCGACCAGATGAACAGTTTCATCGACAGAGTAATCAGCGGGTGGTGTCACCTTGATGGTTAAGGTAGGTGCTGCCGGATTTTTGTCGGTGCATGCGCTTAGGGCTAAAACAGCGGCGATTGTCAGGAAGGTTTTGTTATGAGCCATCATCAACAATACTGCCCTGCTACCCAGCCGGAGGCCCAGGCCCATTGGAAGTTATAGCCCCCTAACCAGCCAGTCACGTCCACCACTTCGCCAATAAAATACATGCCGGGTTGGTTTTTCGCTTCCATGGTTTTAGAGGAGAGCTCATTGGTATCTACGCCGCCAAGGGTCACTTCCGCGGTACGATAACCCTCGGTGCCATTGGGTTTAAAGATATAGCAGCTTAAGGCTTGGTCGAGTCGCTCAATATTTTTGGCATGTAGCGCTTTTAGCGGTTGGTTTTGAAATACCTGTAGCTCCAGCAGTTTTTCCACTAAGCGTTTCGGTAAGATCTTGGCTAAAGCGGTTTTTAGCTCTTGCGCCGGATGCTGTTGCTGCTGCTCGCTTAAAAAGCTGGCGATAGCCTGCTCTGGTGCCAGGTTAATCGTTAGCTCATCCCCCGGTTGCCAGTAATTAGAAATTTGCAAAATGGCTGGGCCACTTAGGCCACGATGGGTAAACAGCATATCTTCTGGGAACACGACATTATTGGCTTCGGCCGTTACCGGCAGCGACACACCGCTAATTTCTTCAAATACGGCTTTATCACTGGGTTGCCAGGTGAGCGGCACTAAACCGGCGCGCACCGGCAGCACCTTTAAGCCAAATTGCTCAGCCAGTTGAAAGCCAAAAGCAGTGGCGCCTAAATTGGGCAAACTTAAGCCGCCACAGGCCACCACCAGGCTTTGACATTGCCGGGTGAGCTGGGGGGTTACTACCTGATACTGACCATCAGCAAAGGTCACGTTGCTGATCTCTTGCTGTAGGGCAATTTGCACGCCGGCTTTATCACATTCCTGCTGCAGCATATCGACAATATCTTTGGCGCTATTATCGCAAAATAGCTGCCCCAGCGTTTTCTCGTGATAGGCAATGCCATATTGCTGCACCAGAGCAATAAAATCCCACTGGGTATAGCGGCTTAAGGCCGATTTACAAAAATGCCGGTTTTCCGATAAGTAATTAGCGGGGCTAGCGTAGATATTGGTAAAGTTACAGCGACCACCGCCCGACATCAGAATTTTCCGGCCGATCCGTTTGCCGTTATCCAGCACTAAGGTTTTACGGCCGCGTTTCGCCGCTTCAATGGCACAAAACAAACCGGCAGCACCGGCACCTATTACAATAACATCCCACTGCTGCATCTTATTTCTGCTCTGTTGTGGTTAAGGGCGTGGCTGCCGCTAACTGCTGTTGATAACCTTGTTGCAAGCTTTGCCAATCGGCTTCCTGCCAGTGAAACACCGCTAACTTACCCTTTTCTTTATTCAAGGAGCGCAATAAACGCGCTAAATTCTGCGCTGTCCATTCCCCCGGTGGGCGGCGGTTACATTTATCAAAATCAATCAGCCACACTTTACCGGCGGCATCGAGCATAATATTGCGGCAATTTAGATCCGAGTGATATACCCCCAGCTGATGCATTTGCGCAATAGCGGCGCCCACCGCTTGCCACTCTAAGGTAGTAATAGCGCGCTGCTGTAATATCGCGGCTAAGTCTTTGCTGTTTGGAATAAGCTCAATTAGTAAATCGGCGCGGTAAATCAGGCCGCTACGCTGATAACTGGCAGCAACCGGACGCGGTACTGCTAAACCTTGCGCGCGCATCCAGCTTAATAATTGGTATTCCTGCATGGCGCGGCTTTTGGCCACTGGCTGTAACCAGAATTGATCGTGCAAAACCTTCCCAACTAAGCCACCGCGATAATAATGCCTAAGCACCAGTTTATGCTCGCCATGCTGCAGAAAATAGGCGGTATTACGGCCGGTAGAGCTGCCAATTATCGCTTGCTGTTGTTGCCACCATTGGCTTTGAAAGTGCTTGGCCGTGACGTCGCTAAAAAACTGTGGATCAAACCAATAACTGCTGCCCGCTTGTGTAATGCTTTGATAAGCCGCTGGCACCGAAGGCTGTATTCTTGGAGGTGTAGCTAACTGATGTTTGGACATACCGCTTCCTGATAAAAGTGCATCTATTGCCGCCAGAGTACGCGCAGTGGCGCCCTGTTGCTGCAAGAAAAAGTGTTGCGCTCTTTGCCCTTGTGTGTGGCGGGCGGCCGCATCGGCCAATAACATTTGGCAATTGTTGAATAAGGCCTGACTGTCGGCTACCAGCGCTACGGCTTGCTGTTGCTGTAATTGCCGGTAGGCGTCTTTAAAATTAAAAATATGCGGCCCGCTCTGTACGGCTTTAGCAAAACAGATAGCCTCCAGCGGATTATGGCCACCACGGGCAATTAGGCTACCGCCAATAAACACCAGATCGGCCAATTGATACCAGGCCAGCAGCTCGCCCATGGAGTCGCCCAGAGCAATATCAGCAGTAAGCTCTGGCAACACTGCCGTTTGCTCTGCCGCGAGACTACTACGCCGCCATAAGCTTAACCCTGCCTGCTGCACCAGCTCGGCTACTTTATCAAAACGCTCTGGATGGCGCGGCACCAGTAGCAGCAATAACGACGGAAATTGCTGCTTTAACCTGGGATAAAGTGCCAGCAACTGTTCGTCTTCACCGGCATGCGTACTGGCTGCTACCCAGACTAACCGCCTGGCAAAGGCCGGCTTAAACTGTTCAAGTAACCCAGCGGTGGTGGCGGGAATAGCCAGTTCAAACTTTAAATTACCGCTCACCGCTAAGGCGCCATTATAACCCAGCGTACGAAAGCGCTGGCTGCTAGCCTTATCCTGGGTTAGCAGCAGGCTAATATTGCCAAGTAACGGTTTAGTGAGTGCTGCAAAGCGGCGGTAGCCTTTGGCTGACTTGGCAGATAAACGGGCATTGACCACCACCACCGGAATAGCGCGCTTGGCACAGCCCGCTAGCAAGTTGGGCCAGAGCTCAGTTTCCAAAATAACCAGCAACGCAGGCTGTAGTGCTGTTAAAAACCGCCTAACCGCACCAGGATAATCCAGCGGTAAGTAACAATGCTGTACGCTGCTACCAAAACGACTTTGAATAGTGGCAGAGCCGGTTGGCGTGGTGCAGGTTACTGTGATGCTTTTTCCCGGGTATTGCTGTTGTAACTGTTGAATCAGTGGCGTGGCCGCGATGACCTCGCCGACCGATACCGCATGCACCACTATCCCACCCGGTGTTAGCTGTTTAGCCTTTAATCCAAAAGCAAAACGCTCCGGCAAACGCTGCCGATAGGCGGGATCTTTGCGCGAGCGCCAGTAAAAATAAGCCAGCAAGCACGGGCAAGCCAGATATAGCAGTATGCGATAAAACTGTAATGTCACCCTTGCCACCTAACGACCAGAAGTCTCATGCTCTGGCCTTGCCAGTTTCCTAAATAAGGCTTCATAGTGCTGATTCATACGCTCCCGACTAAACTCTGTTAATGCTCTGGTGCGACCATTATCAGCAACAACCTGCAAGCTTGTTGCATGTTGCAGACAGTGTTTAATGCGCTCGGCTAAAGCTCTGGCATCATTTTCAGCCACTAAAAAACCATCTTCACCATTACGCAATACTTCCTGAATACCCGGTACTGCAGAACCAATAGCAATGCAACCAGCCGCCATACCTTCCAGTAACGCAAGCGGCATTCCTTCATAATGTGAGCTAAGCACTGCCAACTGATTTTGCTGCAACAATGCTGGCACATTGCGTACCACACCTAAAAATTGTACTTGCTCTGCAATACCTAATGTAGCGGCTAATTTTTCGAGTGGTTTACGGTGCAAAGACTTTCCGCCACCGGCTAATAGCAGCTTAGGCGTTACGCCTTGTAGTTTTAACAAGGCGAGGGCTTGAAACAAGGTTGCATGATCTTTTTGCTTTGAGAAGCGCGACACCATAACTATGTCAGGATTACGTTCAATCAAAGGAGGCACGGCCATCTCAAAGGGCACTGTATTAATACCATTGGAAATAGCATAACAGCGCTCAGCAGGCATACCTTGTGCAAGTAATACTGCTTTTACACCTTCAGAACAGCCAACAATAGCGGCTGTGCGCTGGCTTAACCAACGCGACTGGGCTAAGCGCCAACGGTTGTAACGCTCTTTTGTATTATGCTCCACGTGCACCAGCACAGGTACCTTGGCCAATAAGCCTGCATAACGGCCCCATAAGTGTTCACTAAAACCATGGGCAACTAATACATCGGGCTGTTGCGCTTTGCACAATTTAACTAACGCCAGTATGGTGGCAATCTTACTCCACCCCGGCACAACCGCTAATGGCAGACCTTGCTCTTGTAGTTCTCGGATACGAGCAGGATCACCGCGACGTTTTTTCCGTAATACCAACATCGGACTGATATGCTCAGAATCGAGCGCGGCACGTACAAGCGAAATAGCTACCTGTGTAGCACCACCCGAAAAGCCGCCAGTGACAAAATGCAGAACACGGATTTTTCCTGCAGTATCAGGCATAAGGTCCTCAATCGACTAAAAGTTACACAGATTTAAAAACTAAAAATCCCCAGTAATGCTTACAGGGGATTTAGCGCACACTTCTTTAATTTCAACAACAGCTTGCCAGAAGGCGCTTAATTTATCGCCACAAATCAGCGACCCACTGCACAGGCATAACCCGGCGATACCACTTACCGCTTACCCCGGCAATAGCGTCAGGCGGGTTTGGCTTACCATGAAACGCCACTATTTTAGCACCTTTAGGGATAGTGGCAGGTTTAAACCAGCACATCAGCGCGCCAGGTAAACAATGCCGCTTAAAGCTGACGCACCAGCCTTCTGGCCAATATTGTAGTTTGCCTTGCTTAGACAGGTTTTGCGTTACAAACTCTTGCTCGTTACGCACCTTTGCCAACTCGCGCTCTTTATGGTTTTTCAACAAATCAATTAAGTCGCTGTGAGAACCAATATCGTAGCGGTATACCGAGGTATTGCCGGTATCGTCCGATTTATCCCACTCTTTAATCACATAGAACTCGCCTTTAGGCTCAAAGAAACAGTCGATATTATCAACAATCACCACATCTAAATCGATAAATAAGGTGGGGCCCATTAAGTCATACAGGGGATCAGCAAAACTGGTCACTTTTAACCAACCATGGCCAAAGGTCCAGGGCTGGCGTTCGTCAAAGTCTTTAAAACCAACGGCTGGAATATCTTTTACTTCAATATGGCTATCAATACCTACGGCATCATCGGTTAAACAAATAAACCGAAAAGGCAAGGTCAGATTGCGACTTACCATAGCATGCAGCTTGTTGACATACTCAGGGCCATATTTTTTGCCCCACTTAATACACAGTACATTTACTGTTGTCATAGAATCCTCGGTCACAGATAGCGCTATTGGTCAGTTCAGATCCTAATAGGCTAAATTGGTTCGGTCAAATTGCAATTTTTTTGCTAATGCTGTCAATCATACCCGTTAACCGCCCAGTTGGCACAAAATTTTCTATTTTTGGGTATTTTATGCCCAAGCAATGCAAGGCAGTAATGAACTGTTCATACTTAACTGCTAACATTACGCTTGCATTTTATTTCTTGATTAGAAGCCTTTTGATGGACCAAACAATCTATTTATCCTTAATTATTCCCTTTTATAACGTTGGCGAGAATTTTAAGCCGTTATTGGCTTCTCTTGAGCAACAATTAATCCCCGGCGTCGAAGCCGTTTTAATTTGTGATGGTGCCACTGATGGCAGTTTAGAGGTTGCCCGGCAACATCTAGCGGAGTCTGCGGTACCTTTTCGTTATCAACTTATTGCGCAAACTAATGCTGGGGTAAGTGCAGCCCGCAACAAAGGTATAGCACAAGCGCGCGGCAGCTATATCGGCTTTGTTGATGCGGATGATGTGTTATTGCAAGGCTATAGCAGCACCCTGCTAGACGTTATTAAACAGCAGCAACCTGACCTGATTGAAATGGGTTTTAAACGTTTTAGCAAGACGGAACAGTTAGCTACTGCCAAGTCGCGCTATCTGCACAAAAAAGAAGGGCTACAAGCTTGTCATAAAGTGGCTTTGGCTACGTTTAAAACGAACCGCTGGTATCCTTGGCTACGCGTTTATCGCAAAGCTATGATAAATAATTTTGCCTTTCCTTTGAACGTAGGTTTTTGCGAAGATCTAATGGCTATACCTGCGCTATACCAACATGCCAAAACGCTGTTCTGTATAAGACAACCGCTGTATGGTTACAGGGAGCATGCGGCTAGCGCAACGTTTAATGTAAAACCTGAAGCCTTGCTAGCACTGAAACACTTTAGTCTGGCGATAAGTAAAGGTGAAGACTATGCCGACCTTCCATCGAAATGGCGATCTGTACTGCAATTCAATCTGGCGTACTTACTGTTAAAAATGCATAAAACATCGCCCGGCAATCAGCAGTTATCACCTGTACTCACTGCCCATTTACGTACTATGGGGCGCCGACATATGCTTACACCGGGTATGTCACTGCGAAAAAAGCTACGTTTGGCTTTTCCAAATGCCTTATACGCCGCTAAAAGCTAAATAAAAAGGGAGCGGTATGTCGCTCCCTTTTATCAGCTTACCTCTTTATGTTAAAGCGCTGCCAATACCACTTCGGCTTTGCTTACTTCAAAACTCTTTGGCGCTTCTACATTTAACAAGGTTACCACACCGTCTTCAACTATCATGGCATAGCGCTGTGAACGTAAACCACCAAAATCACCGGTTTCCATAGTTAGATCAATAGCTTTATGGAAACTAGCGCCACCATCGGCTAAAAAGGTAATCTCTTCTGCATTTTGGCTATCTGCCCAGGCTTTCATCACAAAAGCATCATTTACCGCTATACAAACAATGCTATCAACGCCTTTCGCCTTTATTTGGTCGGCCAGCGCAATATAGCCTGGTAAATGCGCGGCAGAACAGGTTGGGGTAAAAGCACCTGGCACTGCAAACAACACCACTTTTTTACCGGCAAAAATATCACTGGTGGTGGGATTCTGCATACCGTCGGCCGTTAATTGTGCAAAGGTTGCTGCGGGTAATTTATCGCCTACTTTAATCATCATTATCTATCCTTATTTAGAAGCTTATTTAATAGCTTGTTTAATATAAACATCAAATCGGTTGTTCTTACCCTTTACCACCAGTTGTGGTGCAGTACCAGCCAGCACTTCTGCATAGCCCGGGCGCTTTACCACCACCCGATATTTCGCCAACGCTAAAGCCGGTGCTAACAAGGCATCGGCGTCTGTATCACTACCGACCACATCATGAAAGGCCCGCATTTCTTTTTTTACCAGTGCCGATTTGTCACGCGGCGGGAACATAGGATCTAAGTAGACCACATCCGCAGCAGGCAGTTCAGTTAAGGCCATTAATGCTGGCGAAAAATAAAGCTGCATCCGCTCGGCCAGCTCCGCCGTCTTAGGATCTAAAGTGGCACGCCTTAAGCCATCATGCAATAGCGCTGCGACCATGGGGTTACGTTCTACCAGAGTAATACGGGCGCCCAAACTTGCCAGCACCAACGCATCCCGCCCAAGGCCAGCGGTGGCGTCTACAATGTGTAAGTCGCGCTTTTTATTCAAACCACAGGCTTTAGCGATAGCCTCATCTTTACCGCCGCCAAACTGCCGCCGGTAACTGGCGGCAGCACTGGCAAAATCGACCAGTATATCGCCCTGTTTCGGTAAATCGGCATGGCGTAGCACTAAGACATCGTCGATATAGGCCAGATGCCACTTCGCGGCCTGCGCTGTGGGCGCTAAGCCAAACTGCTGACAAAGCGCTGTCAAATAAGGATCAATAAATGCTGTTGGGCAATACAGCGCAGTCATAACACACCGTTAGCTAAAAAACTGGCGCACAGTGTAACTGCGCGCCAGTGGTGAATGCCAGTATTACGGCAGCTTTATCGGCTGATACGGCGAATATTATCCGCACTATCGCGATCAATTAACGTGATAAAAGGGTCAACCCCAGCAAATGCCGGCAAGGTGTCTACTTCCAGCTGCAGCTGATTGCTACCACTGACCAGCTGATACTTCTGCTGGTGCAGCACACCAGAATCGGCACCCACTTTATCTGGATCCTGACTAAACAGCGCTACTGTTACTTCTTGCTGCATAGGCACCTCTTGTTGCCGCCCTTGTTCGTCCGCTTGCAGTTTAGCGGCATGGATGGTTAAGTTTATTTGATAACGGCCATCTGCCAGCTCAGTAGCACTGGCCTGTTGCAAACGCAGATCATACAAGGTGATTTGGTTAAATTGATCGTCAATAAAAGCCGCCTCTGCCGCAGTCGTATCACGTTTTAAGTAGGCTACCAGATCCAGCGTGGTTGGGAAGGGATCATTCCGATAACGATAGCGCTCAGTAAAAGCACGTAGATTGGCATTCAGCCGTGCTTCGCCCAGCAAATCCCGGATAGCCATCATCACCACAGAGCCCTTCTGATAGTGAATATAACTTTGTTCTTCTGAGCGTAGTAACGGCATCTCTGCCATACGCTCCGCTGACCGGCCGCGTAAGTAACCATCCAATTCATGACGGATAAACTTGCGGATATTAGCCGCACCATATTTATGTTCCAGCACCATAATGGCCGCATACTGCGACAAGCTCTCTGAGATCACGGCGCTGCCTTGTACATTGGCTGCGCCAACCTGATGCCCAAACCATTGATGTGCCACTTCATGCGCTGTTACGTAATAAACCGGATCGATATTATCTGGGTTACGTAAATCCGTAATAAAACCAATTTGTTCAGAATAAGGTACGGTGTTAGCAAAGCTTTGGGCAAAGCCACGGTAGCCTGGAAATTCGATAATCCGCATCTGCTGATGCTGATAAGGACCAAATTCAGCACTAAAATAATCCAGAGAATCCCGCACAGACTCTATCATTCTGGCGATATTCCATGGGTGCCCCGCATGATAATAGACTTCAATATTAACGCCATTATGTTGCTCTCGCGCCACTTCATAGCGACCAGAGCTAATGGAATAGAAATTCACCATCGGCTTGTCCATTTTATAATGGAAAAATTGCCGCTCGCCTTCGCGCCATTGTCGCTGTAAATAGCCTGGTACCAGCGCTATTTGATCGGCAGCAGTGGAAACAACGGCTTCAAACTCGATAAAATCGCCATCGGGCCCAAAGAAGTTTTGCTGGTAAAAGCTTTCGTCTTCCAGTTTATTGGCCCGTGCGCGCGGTGCCAGCCCTCTTTTTTGCCGTTCGTGTCGATCATTAAGTTCAAAACGGTTCTGATACCCAAAGCTGGGTAATAACTCCCAGTTATTGATAAAGGTACCGTTTTCCACCAAGGCATAATCAATGTTGTTTTCTTTAATTCCCTGGTTGCGCCGTTGCAAGCTAATCTCTCCGGTCAAGATTGCTCCCGGTGCTATCGGCTCAGCAAAATGCAACCAACTGACACGAAAATGCGGATCGGCTTCACTCAATTCTGCGCCAGCAATGTTGATAACAAGCTGTTTAGTATTAGCCGGCCAATTTACCAACAACTTACTAATAGGCTGTGAACTCTTATTTTGCCAGGTAAATTCAACCCTGGCGTTAAGTTGGCGCTCGGCCGGATAAAGATCCAGATAGGCCATAACGTTGGTCGTAATCAGCGTCGGAGCTGCTTCTAACGCCTTAAACTCTTTCTCATAGTCAGCCTGTAAGTCCATCAGCTGCTCGGCCGTTTGATACTGATTCACTACACGGGTTTGCTGAAACAAAAAGGCCCCACTTAGCACAAATACCAGTGCGCAGGCGCCTAGCGCAGCAAAACCCTTAGTGCCCAGCTGATAAGATAACTGCCGGATCCGGCTGCGTAACGGCTGTGCCGGCCCCCGGTGATACAGCCCGTAACCGATAATAAACAGCATCAGGCTGAATGCCCCCCAATACAGCATGTACCAACTATGGCTGTATAGGGTCCAACCGTAACCATTTAGATCAGAATAGGCATTCACCGGCGACATGCCAAAGTTATACATACTGTGGCCAAAGCCCCAGGACATCATCACAAAGGTGGTCAGGTAGTAGCCGACAAAGAGCCCCATCCCAACATATTTATTCGGACTTATCACCTGCAAAAAGAACGCTAGCGTTACTGTAAGCATAAAGGGCAAGAGTGTAAAAAAGCCCAAACGAATGGCGTACTGACTTAACTCTAGGTTATCTATGCCTTTAATTAGCTGAAACCCTATTGTTGTCAACATAGCCAGCAGATAAAGTAATGCCATCACCAAGGCTACTGCGACATACTTAGTTAACCAGAAGGTTAAATTGGGTACCGGCAGGCTATCAATAATATCGCCCATGCCACTGCTGCGCTCACGCCAAACCACTTCAGCACAGTAATATACCGCCACTACAATCATAATAATGCTCATAGCGCCTTGAATATCGAACACCATGCTCTGGGTTAATGGCCAACTTGAGGTACCGTACCAGCCAAAATCATCAAACATGGGCCCCACTAAGTTCACTATGGTTATCAGGCCCAATATCAGAAAGGGAGCGGTAAATAAGACTTGCCGGATCTCAAAGCCGAGCCGGGTTAAAAATGGCGGTAATAGCGAGTAACCCACCGCCTTTTGTTGCAAGCTGCTCAGCGCCGGCGGGGCAAGCGCCGCCTCCACTTTCTTGCCTTTAGCTTTATCGGTTTTCGCCTGACTAGGCATGCGAAACAATCCTGATACAGCCAGCAGTACCAAAGCAACAGCTAACCAAAGCGTGCGGTTTTGTAATATTTGCCCCGTTAGGCTAACCAATTGTTCGTTTTTCTCAATAATGGTCCAATACCGGGTTACATCATTATAAGTGCGCAAAGCAAAAGGATCTAATAAAGCAGCCAGTTCACGGTACTCCGGCAACGAGGCAAAATTTCCGGCAATAATATAAAGCACCAGCAACAACACAGCCGTTAGATACAATGCCATCATCGAGCGGAACTTACGGGCCATAGCGTAAAATAGCGCGGATAAAATAAACAGGTTAGGTACCGACAACAACATAAAAGGCTGCCAGTAATTCACCAGCCGAGTTGCACCAAAACGGCTGGCATCAACCCAGGGCATAAAGCTCCCCAGCAAAATACCCAAAGGTACTGCAGCAAATACCAGTACTACCACCAGATAGCTACCAAAAAAACGACCTAACTGATATGGCAATGGTTGCAACGGTTTACTGTGTACCAGTTCTTCCATCTGCCAGGCACTATTACGCAAGGCACTGGAGCCGACAAAGTTTACCACCAGAAACATCGCAAAAATTCCCAGGGTTAATAACACTGCGCTAATAGTATGAGGGCTGTTTTTAAAGACTTCACCACCGCCACCGATAACCACGGCATTGGATACGGTAGCCAAAAAGCTCACCAAAAATAGCAACAGGCAAACGACATAAAAAGAAGGCTGTCGTAAGAAATAACGCAGCTCAAAACGCAGCATAGCTGTAAACATAACTACCCCCTTAGGCCGCCTGCTGCGCAGCAATTTGCCGCTGACGCTGTAAGGTAGAGAAATACACATCCTCCAAACGAGCCGGACAGGCAGTAAAACCTGTTGGGGGCGTGCTTGCCTGAATATTTAGTACAGTGCGACCAGCAAATAACCGTTTTGATAACACCGGTACTTGTTGCTCTATGGCTACCGCCTCTTGCTGCGATACCGTAATGCTCCAGATTTGACCTTCTAACTGCTGTACTAACTGTTGCGGATTACCATGCAGCAAAATTTCGCCCTGTGCCAACACCGCCATTTGCGGGCAAAGCTCGGCCACATCATCCACAATATGGGTAGATAAAATAATAACTTTTTGCTCGCCCAAACTTACCAGCAAATTATGGAATCGGTTACGCTCTTCCGGATCTAAGCCCGCAGTGGGTTCATCGACGATAAGTAAGTCAGGATCACCTAACAGCGCCTGGGCAATGCCAAAGCGCTGGCGCATACCGCCGGAGAAGCCACTCACGGCTTTATTTTTGTGTTGATACAGATTGGTATGCGCCAGCAAACCAGCAACAATTTCTTTGCGCTGTGCTTTATGCTGCAGGCCTTTTAGAATAGCCAGATGATCCAGCAAATCCCAGGCGCTGATCCGAGGATAGACGTGGAAATCTTGCGGTAAGTAACCCAGCGTTTTCCGAAGTGCAGCCGGATCAGCTAATACATCAATATCATTAAACAGAATGCTGCCACTATCGGCCTGCTGCAAGGTGGCAATAGTCCGCATCAGTGAAGACTTACCTGCACCATTGGGCCCTAACAACCCAAAAAGCCCGTTTGGAATGCTCAGGTTGACATTGTTTAGCGCCTTAACGCCGTTACTATAGGTTTTGGACAGTCCGGTAATGGTTAGCATAGTCTTTCCTTGTTGGTGAAATTAAAACCAACCTAACATGCTGACCAGTGCAGTACTAGTTTCAATTCTTTAACAAGGAAAAAGAAATGTAACAAAACTTTAAGGCTGTCACATTTTGCCGCTTATTGCTGCATCCCGACGATATTTTCGCCCACACTATAAGAAACAATTTGACTAATTTCTTGCAAGCTTAAACCTGACTCGGCTTGCCACTGCGTAAACTGCTGCTGAATTTGTTGCTGGCTGCGTTTGCTATTAATGCCACCGTCAAACACGCCATAGGCTCTTAAATAGGCTTCTACATCCTGCGTTAATAAAAAGGTATCTTTACCCATAGCTCTAAGTGCGTAAGGCCCGGTATTACCGCCCAAGCGGGCGCCGTGTTTCTTTAGATAGCCCCACAGGCCAATGATATCGGCACTCGGCCAGTCGGCAATAAAGCGGGCAAAGCTGCCATGTTCGCGTTGCAGGTTATAGATCATTAGCGCATTGTCGCGGATAGTAAACACTTTATTCAGATTACGGATAATCCGTGGATCCCGAGCTTTTTGCTCTAGCATTTCGTCACTCAAGAGTAGTATTTTTTCGATATCAAAATCAAAAAACACCTCACAAAAACCCGGCCACTTTTGTCGCACTACCCGCCAAACAAAACCCGATTGAAAAACTTTTTTAGTTAGCTCAGCCAGCAGTAGATTATCGGATACTGCAGCAAGTTGATGTGCTGGTAAAGGCTTGCTTAACAACGCGGCTAAGGCCGCCGGCCCACCTTTGCGAGCTTGCGCCCGCTGCATAATAGCTGCAAATTTTTCCACCTGCCGCACTGACTGCCCCTTAAGCTAATGTATTAAAATAAGGGGCTGCCTTCGGCAACCCCCCTTTACTGTTATTTCTGTTGTCTAAGTTGATACTGCTTTTACTGCGTACTGGCGGCTACCAGTTCACATTTGCCGTTAACTAACTGCACGGCCGGTTTTTCTACCACCGCACAATCCGACATCAAACCTTTGCGTGAGTTTTCCGCTTCCATAGCTTGATTGTAGCCACTGATTTTTTGCAGCAAACTGCCTTCGTCTTTGCCTTTAATTGATACTGCAATGTACTCGGCCGGGCCACCACAAGGTTTACTGCCCAGCGGCAATACTAAGCATTGCTGCACATTATCGGCCGTTTTATCACGGGTTAGCCTTAATACTTCAGCGCGCAATCTGCTAACATCGGTCAGATCTGTGCTTTGTTGCTGCCGATGCGCTTGCACTGCACCAACGGGATCTTTTTGTGGATCTATTTGCTCTACCAGAGGTGCTGGCGCGCTGCGCTCGCCACCTGTGTTTTGCATGCAGGCACTTACTGGTAATGCCAACAACAGCAGCGCTGCCAATTTACTATATCGCATAACGTATTCCTTAATTGTCTGCCAACAATATACCCTGCCCTGCTTAACCTTACTCTGGCCTTAACCAGAGTAAGGTAGTGTTCGGGCTTAGCTGGCGATCCCCATATGCCTTAACAAGGCTTCGTTAGACGGTTCGCGGCCACGGAAACCTTTAAACAGCTCCATCGGCTCAGCACTGCCGCCACGCTCCAAAATCCAGTGTAAAAAATCTTGTCCGGTTGCCGGATTAAACACCCCTTCTTCCTCAAAGCGGCCAAAAGCATCGGCGGATAACACTTCAGCCCAGAGATAACTATAGTAGCCCGCAGCATAGCCCCCGGCAAAGATATGACTAAAGCTATGTTGAAAACGATTAAAGCGTGGTGGCACTATCACTGAAACCTGAGTACGCACCTCATCTAATAATTGCTGTACTTTATCTCCAAGCTCAGCGCTAGCGGCAGTTTCAGGCTGATATTCAGCGTGTAAACGCATATCAAACAGGGCAAACTCTAACTGCCGAATTAAAAACAGTGCCGACTGAAAGTTTTTCGCCGCTAGTACTTTTTGCAGTAAATCCTCGGGTAAAGGTTCGCCCGTTTCATAGTGACCGGAAATTAATGCTAAGGCTTCCGGCGTCCAGCACCAGTTCTCTAAAAACTGGCTAGGCAATTCTACCGCATCCCAAGCGACGCCATTAATACCGGCAACCGCAGCAGCATCGACCTGAGTTAACATATGGTGTAAACCATGGCCAAACTCATGGAATAAGGTAATCACTTCATCGTGAGTAAACAACGCCGGTTTGCCTGCCACAGGCTTATTAAAGTTACAGGTTAAATACGCCACTGGGCTTTGCAACTCGCCATTAGCTAAAATGCGCCGACCACGACAATCATCCATCCAGGCACCACCGCGCTTTTTGCTACGGGCATATAAATCTAAATAGAAACTGCCACGCAGTGTGCCGTCAGCAGCAAAAATATCGTAAAACTGCACATCAGGGTGCCAAACATCCACCCCCTCACGCACCTTAACTCTAATGCCAAAGAGTTTATTTAACACGGTAAATAAACCGGGTACCACCTTGGTAGCGGGGAAATAAGGCCGCAGTTGCTCATCCGACACCGCATAGCGAGCTTCTTTTAGCTTTTCGGCATAATAGGTCACATCCCAGGCGTTTAGCTCCGTTGCACCATATTGCTCTTTAGCAAATTGCTTAAGCTCAAGCAGATCGCGCTCGGCCTGGGGTTTAGCCCGGCGTGCCAGATCGGTTAGAAACGCTAACACCTGCTGCGGCGACTCGGCCATTTTCGTCGCCAAGGATTCTTCTGCGGCGTTAGCGAAATCCAGTAATTGCGCTAATTCATGCTTTAATGCCAACGTCTCAGCAATAATGGCGGTGTTATCAAATTGCCCGGCTGTGGGGCCCTGATCAGAGGCACGGGTACAATAGGCACTGTAAAGCTCTTGCCGCAGCGCCTGATTATCGGCATAGGTCATTACCGCAATATAACTGGGGAATTCCAGAGTGAAAACCCAGCCGCTAAGTTCACGGCTTTGCGCTTCTTCTGCCGCAGCCAGCTTGGCATCTTCTGGCAAACCCGCCAGTTCGGCTGCATCAGTAATATGCTTAAACCAGGCTTGGGTGGCATCCAGAGTGTTATTAGAAAAGGTCGAACTTAAATCGGATAAACGGCTTTGGATCTCACCATAACGCTGCTTTTTCTCAGCAGGCAAGCCAATACCCGACAGTTTAAAATCACGCAGGGCATTGGTTATTACTTTTTGCTGGGCACTGCTTAAGCTGGCGAACTCGCTGCTATTATGCAGTTGCAGGTATTTTTGATATAACCCTTCATGCTGCCCTAGCCAGGTACTGAAGTCAGACAATAATGGCAGACAGCTCTCGTAAGCCGCACGCAATTCCGGGCTATTAGCCACCGAATTTAAGTGTGATACCGGTGACCATAATTTACTTAACCGGTCACTGTCTTGCTCCAGTTCGGTGATCAGGCTATGCCAACTTACCTCAGTTGCAGAGACCACCCGCTCAACGGCAGCTTGCGCGGTGGCAATTGCCTGCTCTACCGCAGGTTTAATATGCTCAGGCTGAATAGCGGAAAAAGGTGGTAAATCGATGAAACTTAATAACGGATTAGTCTGCGCCGAAGCGGTAGTAGCCAGTTCTGACATAACAAGGAGTTCCTAAATAATAGCCGTATATTATGGATCTTGGGTTTTGGCGCTGTTTTATCAAGGTAATGCCCGTTATTTGCACTAAATTTTAGCCTTGTAATATGCCACCAAGAACCTCATATCTGTTCTCTCTTCTTCACGATCTACAGGCCTAGTTATGACACGTCATTATCATTATCTTGCTATCGGTGCCGGCAGCGGCGGTATTGCATCAGCCAATAGAGCCGCTATGCGTGGCGCTAAAGCTGCAGTTATTGAAGCGAAAGCTGTCGGCGGTACCTGCGTTAATGTCGGCTGCGTGCCGAAAAAAGTGATGTGGTTCGGAGCCCATATTGCCGAAGCTATTAAATACAGCAGCAGCTACGGCTTTGATTTAACCCAGCAAAGTTTTGACTGGGCAACCTTAGTTCGCAATCGTGAAGCCTATATTGAACGTATTCATGCTGCCTATCACCGTGGCTTTAGCAGCAATGGCGTCGAATATATTGAGGGCTTTGCTCGCTTTGTCGATAAAAATACGGTGGAAGTGAATGGTGAGCTGATTACTGCCGATCATATCACTATCGCAGTAGGTGGCCGGCCAAGTCGGCCAGCTATTCCAGGTGCAGAACTGGGTATTGATTCTGATGGCTTTTTTGCTTTAACCAAACAGCCAACCAAAGCGGTGGTGGTAGGCGCCGGTTATATCGCAATAGAAATTGCCGGGGTGTTGCATGCCCTGGGTACTGATACCCATTTATTGGTGCGTGGCGACCGGCTTCTTAAAAACTTTGATACCGATATTACCGATGCACTGCTGCAACGCATACAACAAGATAAGCTGCAGTTACATACCCAAAGCGAAGTGGTGAAAGTAGAGGCCGCAGCAGAAGATCGTTTAACCGTCTATCTGAAAGACGGCACCATCCTGTTTAATGTTGACTGTTTAATCTGGGCCATTGGCCGCGAACCGGCTACCGATAAACTTAACCTGGCCGCAGCCAGCATCGCTACCGATGCGGAGGGATTTATCCGTACCGATAAACACCAGAATACCAATGTGCCAGGCATTTACGCCGTGGGTGATATTACCGGTGAGGCCCAGCTTACCCCCGTTGCAGTAAAAGCTGGCCGCATGTTGGCCGAACGCTTATTTAACCCAGCCATGCCCAATGCCCATATGGATTATTCACTGATCCCAACGGTTGTTTTTAGCCACCCACCCATTGGCACTATTGGCTTATCCGAAGCAGAGGCCATTGCTAAGTATGGTAAAGATCATATTAAAGTCTATCGCTCCAGCTTTGCCGCCATGTATAACGCCATTACCCCGCATCGCGCCTTAAGTACCTTTAAGCTGGTGTGCCAGGGCGCGGATGAAAAAGTAGTGGGTTTACACGGTATCGGTGAGGGCATGGATGAGATACTGCAGGGCTTTGCTGTGGCCATTAAAATGGGTGCCACTAAAGCCGATTTTGATGCCACAGTAGCACTGCACCCAACCAGCGCTGAGGAATTTGTTACCATGCGTTAGGGCGAAGATGCCGGCCATAGTGTGGCCGGAGCCTTACTTTCGCACACTTTTTTTCGCAGAATCGCTGGCCAGCCCTGATAAGTCTGGTTACAGTAACCCTATTGTACTTTGTTTAAGTTGAGCATGGACAAAAGGTCAGAACTGGTTAGCCCCTCTACCGAACAGTTGTTTGGCCCTTTGGCCGAACTGGCGCGGCATTTACCTTGCTTTTTATATCAGTTAAAGCAAACGCCAGATCAACAGTTTCATTATGTTTATGCCTCGGAAAATGCCGAAGCCTTATTTGGTATTCCGGCACAGGCGATTATGCAGGATGGCAACCTGCTACTTGATCGTATTCATCCGGCTGATGCCGAACGGGTGTATCAAACGTCAGCTGAATGCGCGGCCCAACTCAAGCCCTGGCATGCAGAGCTGCGGATTATCCGTCCAGACCAGCAAATAGTCTGGTTGGAAGCTTTTGACTTTCCACGTCAGCTGCCTGACGGCAGTATTCTGTTTAGTGGCTTTGCCAATGATATCAGCCAGCGGAAAAACGCCGAATTAAAACTGCAGCAAAGCGAGGCAGAGTTTCGCGCTCTGGTAGAAAGTGCCAACGACATCATTTTTACCATGCTGCCAAACGGCACTCTGGATTATGTTTCGCCCTGTTGGCAGGATATTCTGGGCTCTCATCCAACGGAAGTGATGGGCAAAACCTTTGATCATTTTGTGCATCAGGACGATCTGGAGCGCTGTTTTGCCTTTATGCAAAGTCTGCTGCTTACCGCAACCCAGCACGGCACTATCGAGTACCGGATTTTTCATAAAAATGGTCAGCTGCGCTGGCATACTTCGACCGCAGCCCCCATCCTCGATACGGATGGCAGTTTAATCAAATATGTTGGCATTGCCCGCGATATTACCGAGCAAAAACTGCAAAATCTCGAGCTGGCCCGCCAGGCTTATTATGATCCCTTAACCGGACTGGCCAACCGCACACTGTTCCACAAAATGTTGGAACAACAAATGGCCTTGTGTCAGTTACGCGGCGATACTCTAGCCTTATTGTTTATCGATTTAGACCGTTTTAAACCCATTAATGATTGCTATGGACATGCCATTGGTGATGTGGTGCTGCAACAGGTCGCCCAGCGCTTACACCAAAGTACCCGGGCGGCTGATTTAACCGGAAGGCTCAGTGGTGACGAATTCGTAGTGGCTTTAACCGGCTTTACTGCGAGCCAATCTTTAGTGCCGCAAATTCTGCCGTTAGCCAGCCACATCCAACAACAGCTCAGTGCCCCCTACCAGGTTGCCGAACATCATCTCGATATCTCTTGTAGTGTTGGCATCGCCTTATTTCCACAAGATAGTCTGGATCAGCAACAACTATTACATTTAGCGGATATCGCTATGTATCAGGCGAAAAAACGACCGGCGCAAGCCGCTGTTGTGTTTTGCCAAGCACCAGTGGCCGAGCGGCCATAAAAAACATCCCTGCGCTTTGTCAGCCGCAGGGATGTTGCAGTGTGTTCACCTTTATTACTGATTATTGCTTCGGCATATTCCGCTGGAACTCAGCAATATCTTTAACAACTTGCTGGTTTGGCAAAGTAGCAAACGGCTGCTCGCGGAAGCTGGTACCGCGCATTTGTACCGAAATACGCGCTGCCTGTGGATTAAGCAAGGTTTGCTGATAGAACGCTTGGACATCTTGCAGTGTTACTTGCTCAACTGCTGCTATGAGTTTCGCTTTGCTATCAAAATCAAAACGCTCACGGTACCAATCACTGACTAACGGCTGCATTTCTTCAAACAGGTTTTTTGGTGGCTCGTTTAAGCTAACTAATAAACTCTGCTTTAAGGTAGCAAATTGCTCAGGCGTGACTTGCTGCAACGTTTCCCAGTACTGCGTTTTAAACTCATCAAAGCGTTGCTGCATATCAGCCGGGCCTTTTACTGGCGTTTGAATATACAAGCCAAAACCGGTGTAATCATTCAGATCAATAGCCGTGCCACCTACTGCATAGGCTAATTGCTCTTCAGTACGCAGCTTGTCAAAGGCCTGGTTAGAGAAATGCGATGCCAAGACACTGGCAGCAGCACGCTGCGCCATACCTTTTGCTGGATGCACATGCATGTCCACCAAGGCGACATCGGTCACATCAATATCACGCTGCAATACAATGGTTTGGCCTGCAGCAGGTAACCAGAATGGGCTTTGCGTATAGTCTGTGGTTTGCCGCTCAGTTGGTAAGGCTTTGCTCAGCTTAGCAACCAAGTTAGTCACATCTTGTTTATCGTAGTTACCAAAGGCAAATACCCGCACTTGGTTAGCTTTTAAGGTTGCCGCAATAAACTGCTGTAAATCAGCTGGCGTCATCGCATTGGCCGTGGCAATTAACTGCTCTGGATTATAGTTACCACCACGGTACAGGCTATTAAAGGCCCAAAATGCCTGGCGGAACGGTACTTGCCGGCTTTGGTTAGCCAAACCACGCACATAGCGGTCTACCGCTTGAGCAAAGCGCTCTTCTGTAATTTGCGGCGTTAAGCCAGCAAGTAACTGCTCTAGCAGTTGTGGTTGTTTATCAGTAAAGCCATCCAGATTTAAGGTTAAACCATTACCATCACTTAGCCAGACATCAATACCAGCAGCCTGGGCTTCGGTGCGCAGTGCACTTTGCTCTAAGTTGTATAGATCGCGCCATAAGGAGAAGGCAACCCGGGCTTTACTATCCTGCTGGGCCGCTGGGCTATTTAATACAATATCTAAACGGCCTTTGGGCTGATCAGCAAACACCTGGCTTGGATAAATCCAGGCTTTAATGCCTGCTTGTTCTAACACTAACTCTGGCTTTTGTTGGGCTGCACGGGCTTTAATAGCAAA
This sequence comes from Alishewanella longhuensis, assembly GCF_014653435.1. GTDB lineage: Bacteria > Pseudomonadota > Gammaproteobacteria > Enterobacterales > Alteromonadaceae > Alishewanella > Alishewanella longhuensis. The sequence continues at coordinate 113,870 of NZ_BNAO01000006.1, forward strand.
GCTTTCTGGCAATAAGCGATTTACCTGCGGCAAGTTCAGCGCGACCACTGGTTGCTGCCAGGCGGCTTTTTCTTCGGCGCTAATATCGACAATTTTATATTTACCCACATGGCGTACTAGCTCGGTATCATGTGGCTCTTGCTTGCTGATATACCAAATGCGTAAGTTTTGTGGTGTCAGTTGTTCAAGTACGTTATTGATGGCTGCCGCATCAAAGCGCTCATAAATATAAGGCGCAGCTACAGCATGTTTTACCGGCTGTTTTAACATGGCGGCAGCCAACTGAGAGGCATAACCAAAGCCATCGGTTTTTTCTAAAAACTGGAATTGGTTATTCAGGCTGGTCTTAATTTCGCTGTAGTATTTGCTATCAACACCTTGCTGCTTTATCAAATCCAGATACTGCATCACGACCGCCGTAATGGCTTCGCGTTGCTGCATCCCTGCGTCGGTCAGGTTAATATCGATGGCGATATTGCCATAATTACCAAAGAAATCTGGAGTAGCCGACACATTTAAGCTAGAAATCAGCCCGGCGGCTTTTAACTGGGCCGCTGCCGTACCCGGCATTTCGGAGCCCAACAGATAAGTCACAAATTCATTGGGTTTAACCGCATATTGGTTTGAATTATCACGAATAGTAAAGTCTAAACGCAACTGTTTAATATCCTGATTTGGCACATAATGAATACGTTTATTACCAAATAGGCTGTTATCCAATTCCGCTGTTACGGTTGGAATAGGAATGTCTTTGTTTTCAATCGCCGCAAAATGTTTTAAGGCCAGTAGCTCCATTTCTGCCAAAGATAAGTTACTGACCATTGCCAGCTTCATATTGTTGGCAGAGTAATAATTGGCGTAATACTTAAGCATTTCATCGTGCAACTTGCTGCCGGGTTTATCGCTTAAGCTCTCTAAACTGCCTGCCAGAAAACGATTTGACGGGTGCTCACCAAACATGCGGCGCATTAACTCAAATTGCCCTAAAAAGTCCATCTCACGGCGCATCGATTGCTCGGCGTTTACCGCGTTACGCTCTTTGTCTGAGTACTCTGGATAAAACTTGGGAGATTTGAAAAAGTCGGAGAAGCGATCTAAGGCCTCATCGTAAACATTATTATTAATTTCAAACATATAGTTGGTAATATCCAACCAGGTGTAGGCATTATATGCGCCATTATGCTGACTCATAAAGCCAGCATACTCGGCTGGATCCGGGTAACGCTCGGTGCCCATAAACAGCATATGTTCTAGATAGTGCGCTAAACCTTGCTGAGTCATCGGATCTTGCAGCATACCTGCGCCGACACTCAGTGCCACCGCCGATTTTTCTGATGCCGGATCAGAGACTAAAATCACTTCTAATTTATTAGGCAAGGTCAACGTTTTATATTGGCGCTGATCGTTAGGGCTGACCACGATAGCAGATGCTTGTGGTTGCTGAAGCTCGGTTAACGCTGGGGTGCTACCCTGTTGCGCACAGCCTGTTATTACCGCCAAGGCTACTGCACTGATTACAAAAAGCTTTTTCATTAGACTATCCTTTTTTACCTGATATGTAAAAATAACGTAGCGTAATACTAACGAAATGGCTAACAAGAGACCAGCTTCTGCCTGGTCACATTTGTAAGAAAGTATGTCTTAGTTGATGTAGCAAGCTCAAACAAGGGAGGTATCTTAGCAATTTAGAGGCGGGTTGAACGCCCTGGCTTTTGCCAGGGTCGTAGCATAGTGAAAACACCCTTGAGCGGGCAAGGCGCAGAGCCAGAGGCAGCAGCGCCTGTTGCCAGATGAGGCTTTAAAAGTTTAAGCGAAAGCCAAGCACCAATTGACGCCCAGGCAGCGGCGCATCTTCTTTAATAAAAGAGCTGTGCACAAAGCCTAGGCGATTCGTCAGGTTTTGCAGCTTAGCAAAGGCCATTAGCTCGTACTGTTGCCAATCGAAATAATAGTTTACGCCGGCTTCTACCACGGTATAACCCGCTGTTGCCGTTTCATTTTCAGCTAAGCGATCTTGTTTGCCATAATGCGTCAGTCCAAGCTGCCCGCCCCAGCTATCAGCCCGATAAGCATACTCGGCGCCTAAACGGTAGGACGGAACCCGCGGTAAGTAACCACCATCACGCAAACGAGCCACTACAGTATCACCAATCAAGGTGACTTGATGCTCTGGCGTAATTTGCCAGCTAATACTGGCTTCCATGCCATGCAAACGGGCATTTTGTTGCTGATATTGATAAGCGGCAAAATCGGTAATCTCAAAACCAAGGTTAGCTAAAAAGGCGTAGTTATCAATTTGGTTGTAGAACAGATTAATGTTGGTGCTGACATCAGCAAATTGGCCGCGCCAACCCAAATCGATATTGTTCGCCTGCTCAGCTTTGGCAAGATTAGGATTATGGATAATTTGCGCAACACCATTGGTATTGCTTACATCGTAACCGACACCAATCTCATAAGAGCGGGTACCAATGTGAATACCGTTAGCATACAGCTCATTTGCCGCAGGCGCGCGCTGCGCCTGGCTATAAGATAAAGTCAGTTGCTGATTGGGCTGCACATCGTACACCGCGCCAAAAGACCAGCTGAATAAATTAAACTTTTGCTCAAGATCGCGGCTGCCTAAACTATCCTCCAGCGCATAGGCTTGATGGGTAAGCTGCTCATAGCGGCTACCAAACTCCAGCTTTACCACCCCAAAGCGTTTTTCATGCAGCATAAAGAGCGCATGGCTGTCGGTGTCGGTATTCGGGGTAAAGGTTTCATCACCTAAGGCCTGATAATCACGTAAATTGCCATGATAACCGACAATACCCCGCCAGCTATCTGCTAACTCATAGGTTGCCGTAGTGCGCAGTTCTAGGGCTTCACTTAAGAACTCCGTACCCGGCTCGCTATCTTCAAATTCGGCATGATCATAATCGGTAAAGGCAATATCGGCAGTAATACTTTGCCACAGGCTATCGGCGGGCCGATATTCTGAGGCCAGCGCTACCCGCCGCTGATTAAGCTTAATATATTCGCCTTCTTCATATTCTGCAGCGGGGCCTTCTGGCAGACCATACTCGGTTTTAATCACGCCGTAACTAAGCCCGATAAAACCTTGCTCGGCGATATAGCTGGAGCCGATATTCAGTACCTGATGCTCTGACCAGGAGTTTTGCAACCGCTTACTGCTGTCGCCTTCGTCGTTTTGATATAAAGGGACTTTATAATCATTGCCCTTGCGCACATTGCCATCAATATGCCAGGCAAACTGCTCGGCGCCGTTGTCGTGGGCAAAGCTTAAGCTACGATCACTGGCTGCAGTACCAAAACGGGTTTGCAGGATAGTGTCACTCTGTTGCGGAATTTGCTGTGGAATACGATTATCGACCACGTTAATCACACCGCCAATAGCGCCACTACCATAAAGCAAGGTGGCTGGGCCACGCAAGACTTCGATTTGCTGGGCAGTAACCGCATCCGCGGTAATCGTATGATCTGGCCCTTCGCGTGATACATCGCCAGTACTCATACCATTGTGTACCACTTGTACCCGTGCGCCATCTAAGCCGCGGATCACCGGCCGAGAGGCGACAGGACCATAATAGTTAGCATGTACACCCACTTCATATTTTAGGGTTTCGCCAATGCTAATGTCGGTGCGCCGTAGCAGCTCTTCGCCACTTAATACCGTGACCGGCCCGGCCATTTCCACCACTTCACGCTTTAAGCCTGAGGCCCGCACTTCAATGCGCTCCAGCTTGCTATCTGCTGCTAACTCTGCAGTTTCAGCGCTCTCAGCATAGGCCAATTGGCTTTGCGCCAGCACGGTAACCACCGCTAACGAAATTTTGGCTAGTCTAAACATCACAATTTATTCACCTTTTAAAAGTTGCCGCATACTAAAACGAAGGAAATTACACTGCAAGTTTTGTTCGATTAAGCTAACAAAAAGCAGGTTACAGCGAAGAAAACACCTACACAAAACCACTGAATGCAAACGGCAGTAAATGGCTTGGCTGAAGCCAATGTTGTGATATTATCACAATGCAAGTTCAAGAAAAGACTTTGTTATGTTGCAACCATCGCCCGAAAAAACCCAATCATCGCTTATTGATATCACCTCAACAACATTAACCATGGCCGCTAAGGCGCTAAATTATGTTGGTATGCAGGGCATTGATTTACCGATCCAGATCAAGGAAAACGCTCATACGGCATTAGGTTGCAAAGGCCGATATTGGCGTTAATTTATGTCATGGCAAAGCGCATGCTATTCATATGTCCAATATTTACTATTAAATACTTCAGGTAATAAAGTAGGCTCGCCTGTAGCACTAAAATGCTTAGTACAAAAACTCGGAGCAAGTTAGCAAGAGGCGTTATCGGATGAGGTTAATCCAGGGCTGCTTTATTTATTGGCACCTCTTGTTAAAACAATAGCCTTTGCTATGATATGTTACAACATAACAAATAGTCATAGATAATGCAGACGCCTCAATTACAATCTCCTTTACCCGTTACCGTTCTGTCTGGTTTTTTAGGCGCCGGTAAAACCACCTTACTTAATCATATTTTGCATAACCGTGACGGCTTACGCATTGCCGTTATCGTTAACGATATGAGTGAGATCAATATTGATGCGGCGCAGGTCAATAAAGAAGTGAGCCTAAACCGGGCGGAAGAAAAGCTGGTAGAAATGAGCAATGGCTGTATTTGCTGCACCTTGCGCGAAGACTTATTGCTAGAAATTAGCAAACTGGCCAAAGCAGGACGTTTTGACTATTTGGTGATTGAATCAACCGGTATTTCAGAACCCTTACCCATTGCCGAAACCTTTACCTTTGAACATGAAGACGGCAGTCGCTTAGCCGATATCGCCAAGTTGGATACCATGGTGACGGTGGTGGATGCGGTAAACTTTTTAGAGGATTACCAGCAGGCAAATGACTTAGCCAGCGCAGGGGAAAGCCTGGGCGAAGATGACGAGCGCAGCATTGCCGATTTATTAATTGAACAAGTCGAGTTTTGTGATGTGCTGGTGATCAGTAAAACCGATCTAGTCGAACCGGTGCAGTTAGCACAATTACAAGCTATTTTAAAATCGCTGAATCCCAGAGCCAAGCAGCTACTGGCAGAGCAAGGGAAAGTCGCGCTTTCAGAGATTATTAATACCGGCTTATTTGACTTTGAGCAAGCAGCGCAAGCTCCAGGCTGGCTGCAAGAGTTGCGCGGTGAGCATACACCGGAAACCGAAGAATACGGCATTAGCAGCTTTAGCTTTGTCGCGCGGCGGCCTTTTCATCCACAGCGCTTTTATGACTTTTTACATCAAGATTGGCCCACCGGCAAACTACTGCGCTCTAAAGGTTATTTTTGGTTGGCCGCAACGCCCGATTATGCCTGGCAATGGCATCAGGCAGGTGGTATTGCCCGCTATGGCATGGCTGGCTTATTTTGGCAGGCCGTGCCGCGCGATGAGTGGCCAGATGATGCTGAATCACAGGCTGCCATTACAGCACAATTTACCGAACCCTATGGTGATTGTCGCCAAGAGCTGGTGTTTATTGGTCAGCAGTTAGATAAAACTGCGATGCTCGCTCAACTTAACACAGCGCTGCTCACTGATGCCGAGCTAGGCTCAGGATTGCCAGGCTGGCAGCAATTAACCAATCCTTTTCAAGGTACTGTGGAGGCATAATGGCAACTGGCGCTGCAACATGGCAAATTCTAACGCCCGAGCCGCAGCAGCTAGCGGCTCAGCAAAAACAAGCAACTGATCTCGCGGTGCTGACCGAGATTTTCGAGCCAGATGTCAACCTTAGCATCTGGCAGCGTTCGCTGCCAGATGCCGTTCAGCAGTATGCCACTAGCTTGTTAAGTGCGTTAAAGCTACCATTGCAACATCGCTTAGCGTTAAACGACATCAGTGCGCTGTTAGACCGAGTTTTGCCCGAGGCAACTGGCAAAGCCGACTTTATTAAGGACGTGCAACAACTGGCTGAGATCTTTGCCTGTTTAATGGATTGCCCAGAGCTCGGGCTACGCTTAAAAGTGTTACAGCAACCGATGTGTCCGAAGTTTCACACCGATCATTTGTTGTGTCGTTTAGTCAGCACCTATATTGGCCCAGCCACCGAATGGCATGCTGGCCCGCTAGAACTTGCCGCCCCCTGCCAAAACATGCAACAAGGTGATGTTGCCTTATTAAAAGGCAGTGGCTGGGAAGGTATGCAAACTTATGCGATTAGCCATCGCTCCCCCGTCACACCCGGTACCCGCTTATTATTAACCTTAGACCCGGTATGGTAAAACGTGAAAGTTAGCCCTGTTAACCTGATTTTCATGATTGACTAGCGAGTTATCCTTATACTAGGTGTTCGTTAATTGTTGAGTAATAATCACATGTATCTGCGTAAACTGGCTATTTCGCTTTGTGTGTTGTTGGCAATTATTCTTCTGCAATCAGCTATCGCTTTCTGGGCCCATCAAAATTCTGAGTTTCATACTGAGCGCAACCGGGTTGCGAACCAAATGTTGTCGGAGTTTGTCTCAGTACGTGCTGATAAACAACGCCTAAAAGTCTGGCTGGCTGAATACCTTATCACCGAAGATGCTAATACCAGTTTTCGGGATGCACTATTTAACCGGATGCAGCAGCAACTCAATCAATTAGACCAACTGGCTATTCGTGATCAATTGTTGAGCACCAGCGAGATAGATTTACAACATACCATGCAACAAGTGAAAGTCATTTCACTATTACAAAGCAACTTGCAGACCCTAGAACAGGCATTACGAACCCGGGAAATTGCCCTTTATCAGGATGATACTGAGCGCTGGCGAGTATTAATTAGCCTGTTCGATAAATTTCAGGACACCGATTTGTCTGAGTTGCTGCAACAGGCCATCGTCCAGCAAAAGGAGCGTGCCAGTATTACTGAGCTAGAAGCTTTAGCTGCACTACAACAAGTTAAACTTACTATAGCGTTAATCAGTTTGGCTGGTTTGATTTTTGCGATATTTATTGGCTACCACCTGTCCAAAGCCCTAAGCCGACCATTGCAACAGCTGCTAGATGGTACCAAACAACTACAACATGGCCATTTTAACCATCGTATTAGCGAAAGTGGCCCAGAGGAATTTGCTGAACTTGCCCGCCAATTTAATCTTATGTCGGGCTATATTGCCGAGTTCGCTGAAAAAGAAAAACAAAGCCAGCAGGCGGCTGAGCAACTGGTGCAGGATCGCACCGCACAACTACAACAAGCACTAGAACAACTGCATGAAGCCGAGTATCGGCAAAAACAGTTGCTGGCGGATATTAGTCATGAACTACGCACACCAGCAACCAGCATTCAGGGTGAAGCAGAGATTAGTTTACGTGGTCAGGCAAAAACCAGTAGCGAATACCAAGAAGCCTTTTCCCGTATTTTGGCTGCAACACAACAATTAAGCCGCAGAATTGATGACTTACTGATGCTGGCAAGAGGCGAAGACAAGTTACTGCAAGTACAACTACAACCACTAGCCTTAACGCTGTTTATACAACAAGCGCAAAACACCGTCCGCCAGCAGCTAGAACCCGTGTTTACAATAGATTGGCACTGCAATATCGCAATTACCGATGACTACTGGCTGCTACTCGACACAGAGAAATTTGCCAGTGTACTTCGTATTATTACCGAAAATACCAAACACTATGCCAGGAATACTTCCCAGGTTAGGTTTAGCATTAAGACTACAGACGCTGAATTAATAATGGAGCTGGTAGATCAGGGCATAGGGATCACCATTGCAGATTCATCCCGTTTATTTGAGCGACATTACCGTAGTGCAGTGGCCAGACAAACCCGGCCAGATGGCTTGGGTATCGGCCTTTGTATTGCTAAAGCCATTATGGACGCTCATGATGGTGCCATTGCCCTATCAACGAATCAGCCAACCGGCACCCGAGTTACGCTAACCTTGCCTTTATTTAGCGGAGTAATAGATGAAAGTTCTCATTATTGAAGATGATGAAAAAGTGGGTAGCTTCTTATCCCGTGGGTTAAAAGCAGAGGGTTATCTTACCTTGCTATTAACGGATGGCTTGAACGCGGTAGAAACCGTGAAGCAATTTGAGCCGGCAGTCATAGTGCTCGATCGCATGCTACCCAACCTGGATGGTTTAGTGATCTGCCAGCAATTACGAAGCCAAAAAATCAGTGCCCGTATTCTTATCTTATCGGCGCTATCTGAAGTGGATGAGCGGGTCAAAGGCTTGCGTGCAGGTGCTGATGATTATCTGGGGAAGCCTTTTCATTTTGAAGAGCTATTAGCACGTATAGAAGCGCTGGCAAAACGTAGTGTTAATGCAGAGCATAAACGCCAACTGCAGGTGGCTGATCTGGTGCTGGATTTAGATACCATGCGGGTTCAGCGGGCCGGCCAGGAACTAAACCTGACAGCAAAAGAACTGGGTATTCTGGAATTATTGATGAGCAATAGCGGTAAAGTGTATAGCCGGGAACGGATCTTAACCAATGTTTGGGGTTTAAACGAAGATCCTTTAACCAATATTGTCGATGTGTACTTAGCACGTTTACGTAAAAAAATTGACGACGCACATCCTGTTAAGTTGCTGCATACTCGTCGGGGTTTAGGTTACGCCATTATGCAAGAGTGATAGGTTTCGGAAGGTTGACGCCTATGCTCTACAGCCTAAAAGCGTTCTATAAAAAGGGCTGGTAACCAGAGGGTATTACCAGCCAAAACATCGATGGGAACTCGTGGAAAAATTTACAGCCTTAGTTAGCGCTATAGGGCAAAGAGGAGTGATGTAACACTATGCGTAGCGCCCCTTTGTCATCTTTCTTAAAACCCCAGGTTTTATCTACCGTAGTCACACTACCGTCTTTATTCGTTAATTTTACATGGCCCATAGTCAGGGCTAAGTCACCATTCATATGCACTGCAGCATTATTGAACTCATAGCCTTGCCAGCCTTTTAAAGCAAAACCACTGTCATTTGCAAAGCTGCTATTACCGCCGACAAAGTAGGCTAAGGCACCGTCATAAGTGGTACGGAAAGTCTGGTCGCCACTGGCTAATGTCGGTTTAAATAATACCGGGCCGAGGTTGTAACCATAAGCAGCATCCAACACGGCGCGGGCTTGTTGTTCTGCTTGCTCACGACCACCGGTTGCGTAAGCTTCGCTAATGCTAATAAGGGCCGTACCCCAGGCTTGCTGCGCAGCTGTGAGTTCAGCCTCAGTAATAGCCTTGCTATTGGCCTGCGCAGACTGGCTTAATGTTGCTAAAAATAGTGCACTACTTAATAGTGTTAATTTGGTTAATGTCATTATCTTCACCTTTCAAGTTAGACTTTGCTTAGCCCTTACATGGGCACCAAGTTATTGCTTGATGTGGCTAGTATAAAGATAAAGCATTAACACAAAACTCGTGTAAAGATTAACACTCACAAGGGTTTAGATTAAATAAACATGAAAAAACACTACGCGGGTAACCGAAGCAACAATAAAAAAGCCGCGCTAAATAACGCGCGGCAAAGTAACACCAAGGAACCAAAAATTAATGAGCGTGATGATCATCTGCTGGGTTTGCGATGCCCAGCCACACCACTTTGCCTGGGACATAAGGTAGCTGTTTCTCAGCAACTACTTCAGCATCATGCAAATCCACAGTAATCAACTGCCGAGTGATAGGGTTTGTTACATAAACTTTATCGCTGCTGGCTGAAATAGCTAACTCAAAACGGCTACCGCTTGGCAGAGTGGTATTGCTGCCGGTATTCAGTGGCAGTTTGCTAACAAACTCAAAGGCCGCTTCATCACCATGAGCATGGCCATGATAATTAAAAATAGTTAGAGTTCCGGTATTATCCAGCAACACAAACTTTTCGCCCTGCTCCGCAAAACCGTAGCCGGTGATGGCAGTGGCGTTACCTGCTTGCCAATCTATTGGCTCCATTTCGCCATCTTCTGGGTGAATAGCAAATAAAGTTGTACCGGCGAAGCCAACAAAGTGTTCTGCACTATGAGAGCCGTCTAAAGTACCAATCCGCATAGTGCCGGTAAATGCAGCAGTATTTAGCAGCTTACTCGCTGTGAAAGTGCTACCGGCTTGTTCAATTAGCAACACACCATCGCTACAACCAAAGGCAATAAAATCATGGTTCTGGGCACTACCGTGCAATCCAGGGCAAGTTTCGGCAAAGACTTGTTCTAAATCGTAATGATCGCCATGTTGCTCGTATAAACCCACTTTATCAGGCAGGGTTGTACTACTATTTGCATCGCGAATAGTGCTAATCAAATATTCACCACGTGCTTGTGCCACACCATGTTGATGTGTTTCATAGCTCAACTGTGGATAGTCAGTGCGATCTTCACCAATATCGGCATCGGTTAACACCGCAACACGAGCGGCAGTGCCAGTGACGCTATTACCGTCAAAAAAGACTGCTAATTGCCCCTCTGCACTAGCAAAATGAGTAGGCCGAACTTGAGTAAGTTGGAATGGCATTAAGCGCGGGGCGGCTTGATAGTCATCCATATGATCGATGTGATCTTCTTGCCATAAGCCACCATCAATAAAATTGACTAAATCCTGTGAACGCTGCACTACAGCCGCATAACGATAGTCACCCGAGGCATACAAAGCGCTTGGCGTAGCGCTTACTAAGAAGCTATTTAATTCTGTTTTGGCCGGTAGCTCTAACACTTGCACATAAGCAGAATCTAACGCGGTCACCACTAAACGTCCACTGGCATTAACCTCGTCGTGATCGTGATCATGCCCCGGCTTTTCAATAACAATTGGATCTTTTTCGTTGATATTCACCTTAGTGTCGCCGCAGGCACTTACCAGTGCCACAGATACCGCAACTGCAAGATGCTTTATTGAAGTTTTAACATTCATTATTATGCTTCCAAATTCCATCAAAAATTAAAAACGACCACGTAAACCAATAGCTATGCCACGGCCCGGTAAAGGGGCATCATCTTTTAAAAATGAGGTATGCACCAGGGCACGCTGATCTAATAAATTTTGCCCTTTCAGATAAGTAACCAATTCCTGACCAGCAAAATTAAAGCGATAACTTACGGAAGCATCCAGCATGGTGTAACCTGATGTCGCCTGCTCTAATTCCGCGGTTTTAGATTGCTTAAAGTAGCGGGCAAGGGTGATATCAGCATCAAATACATTGCCTTCGTAGCTCAGCGTCGACAATAAACGTAAAGGCGGTGTGCGAGGCAGCTCCCCTCCTCTTCTAAGCTCAGCACGAATATAGTCACCTTGCAGCAAGAAGCGGTAAGCGGGCAGGAACTGCCAAACAAACTGCGCTTCTAAGCCATATAAATTGATATCCTCGTTGGTATAAAGATAAACGGGCAATTCATCAGCTTCTTCATGTACATCGTGGCCACCATGATGCTCGCCATCGTGACCGTGATCGTGCTCGTCACCACCATGCTCGTGCTCAAATTCAGCAAATAAGCCCGTAAAACGTTGATAGTAATAATTATCGACCCTGTTATAAAAAGCATTTACCACCAAGCCCACATCACCGGAGAATTTACGGAAAGTCAGATCAAGGTTGGTCGCGCGCTCTGTTTTAAAACCGTTACGATTTAATACAAAGCCATCTTCTTCAGCATTTAGCGTGAAGAGTGAGCCAATTTCATAACTATTAGTACCGATATGAGGACCAAAAGAAAGTAATTCAGCAGCAGAGGGAGCTCGCTCCGAACGGGATAATGACACCCCAATATTATAACCAGGGGTAAAATCCCAAACCAAACCAGCAGATAGACTGTAAGGATTGTAGCGACTATTAAAATCAAATATACGAGTAATATCATAGTCATGATGTTCATCATGTCCATGATCGTGCTCATCATGTGCATGAACATCTAACATCGGCAGCTTAACATCGCGAGCTTTAATGGTAACGCGCTCGGTTCTGGCACCTAGCTGCAGCAACACCGGACCAAAATGCCGCTCACTCATCCAACCTAATGCCAGCATAGTTGTATCAGAAGGCGGCGTAAAAGCTTCCTCGCCGTCAGCAACGAAATCACTGTATTTGTAATGTAAGCTTAAGCCCCCTTTCCAATCAAACAACGGCTGATGCATTAGCTCCAGTCGGCCTTCATGGCTTTTATTTTTAAAAGTGGTACCTATTTCGCCATTCTCAATCTCGGCGTGTTGATAGTCGGTGTAAGCAAAGCGACTATTCACCTGACGGATAAAGTTATTCTTAAAAAACAAACTGCTTTGCAACTGAAAACGGTCTTGTTGCTTATCAGCGTAGACCTCTTCTTCACCTTCTCCATCATGCTCATGACCTCCGTGGCTACCATGACCAGGGATCCCATATTTACGCTCCAAACGGCCGTAAGACAGACCAACGAAACCGTTATCTAGCAGTAAGCTACCACCAATAGTACCGCCTTTACCCGTTGCTGCAGTATTTGCCACCCGAGCGCTATCATCATGCTCATGAGATGCATGGTCTGAATGACCATCGGCAGTTTTGTAATTAATGCTGTCACGATAGAAGCCATCGACATAAACGGCAAATAAATCATTACCATTTACTGCCGAACCAGCAATAAGTTTCTCGGAGTTAACACTCTGCCATTCGCTCATCCACTCTGCGCGCGGAGTGCTGCTGGTAGGGACACGTTCATCGACAATGTTAACCACACCGCCAATGGCACCACTACCGTAAAATAAGGTAGCAGGGCCACGTAATACTTCAATTTGTGTTGCCGTACTGGCTTCTGTAGCAACACTATGGTCAGGTCCCACTCTGGAGGCATCACCGGCATCTAAACCATTTTGAGTTATCAGTACTCTTGGACCATCTAAGCCCCGAATAATAGGACTGCTCGTCACTCCGCCATAAAAATTGCTATGCACACCGACTTCATTTTTCAGTGTATCGCCAAGCGTCGCAGCTTGCTGCATTTTCAGGCGATCTCCTGCTAATACCGTTACAGGTAGCGCAGATTCGGTGATAGAGGCGTGTATTGGCGTGGCCGAAATATCGATAATTTCAAATGGACTGGGTTCTAATGTTAGCTGCACATTTTGTAAACCTGCAGCAGGTAAAGTTAAATGCTGGTGTTGATGGCCGAAGCGACGCGCCGACAAGTGCAGTTCCACCTGATTAGCAGTAATACCAGATAAACTAAAGCGTCCTTCGCTATCAGTAATGGTTTTTAGATTTTTACCAATAACGCTGATCTCTGCATTCGCTACTGGCCGCCCTTGCGGATCCTTAACGACACCATTAATTGAATTGGCAAGCACTGCAGGTGCACTAAACGTCGCGGCGATAAGCAGTGCCAAGGCACTTTTTCTAATCATTACTCCCCCAAACAAAATTATTAAGCTCGACAACTAAATGTTATATCGTATCAATATACCTAAATTGTAATAATATAACAATACAGATTGACCGTTAGTGACTATGCCAATGCAGATGATGCAGACTATCTATCAGCAAAACGCCTAAGCATAAGATGGCCATTTGTGGTATTAACTGCCAACCGCACTTGGGTGCTTTAATCAGCGGTAACAAATCAGATAGGGCTATGTAAATAAAACCGCCGGCAGTAATCGCTAACAATAAACCAAGGGGTAAACTAAAATAGTTACCTAGCAATAACACCAGTAAAGCGCCAATAAACACGCTAGCAGCAGACATTAAATTCAGCTTAATCGCACGCTTTAAGGTCGCGCCTGCGGCAACCAAAATCGCTGTATCGCTTATTTCTTGCGGTAACTCGTGAAGCAGTACGGCTAAGGTCGTGGTCCAGCCAACAAGTGGATCGACCAGAAAACTCGCTGCAATTAAGGCTCCATCAATTAAGTTGTGTAAAGCATCACCCGCAAGACTAATCCAACCAAAATGCTGCAACATTGGCTCGCCAGCTTGATGAGGTAGGGAGTGATGATGCCAGTGCAGCCCCTGTTCCAGCACGAAAAACAATGCCAAACCAAATAGCAGCCAACCAAACAAGGTTTCGATGGAGGAAGTTAAGGCTAAAGCTTCCGGGAGTAGATGTAAAAAGGCATCTCCTAGTAGCACCCCAATAGCCAGCGTAACCAGCCAAGGAATGAGGAAAGAAAGTTGCCGTTGCATCACGGCTAATAATAAACCACCTGTTAAGGCCACAAAACAGACTAATGTGCAGGCGAGCATCACGCTAAATAATGGCATACAACCTCAAAATGTTATAACATAACAAAACAAGCATAGCACACTTCAGCCATTTAATAACACCAAATTACAAATGATAATTATTTGCATTGGCATGAAAAATAGCTATACTCTGCGCTAACGGATTGCGAGACCCGGTAATGGATTGCCTCTCTCTGGTCTCTGTGGCTCGTCCTGCATTTTCGGGGTAATGCGAATAGCCCCTTTTTTTAAAATACCCAAAACCCTTGGTGCGGAGATACTCTATTGCTATTCAGTAAGCCGATACTCAGAAAAGTCTTGGGATTGGTCACAGAATGTTGGCCATCATTACGCGATCATTCAGTAGCAACTCAACCACCTTGCCTGCAACACCGACTTTTTCCAGCAACGGCTGGCTGGCACCATTTGCGCCTGCTGGGGTTTCGCTGTTTACATGAATCTTATCTGGGTTATGAGTTCGAAATCACATTAGAACCTGGACAGCATTGCTTTCACCCAGCCAGTACTCTGGAATTACAACCACAAAACAGCTACAGCAAAATTGCTCTTTGGTTAACTCAGCAACAACTAACAGGTTGTCAGACAGTGAGTTTCCAAACAAAAAAAGTACCACTTTGCCAAGCTCTGGCTTGCGTGGATCTGCTTAATACAGGGCAAGTTGCAACAGTAGATTTATCAGAATGGTTGGCTCTGCAAGGACTCATGCCAAGAGGCCGCTTTCATGTTTTGCAGTGGTGGCAACATGACAATAGCTACACTTTGCATTGTCAAACCACCGATTGTCTCTCCCGCGCCTGTTATCATTGGCTGCGGCAGCAAGCGATTCGCTTTCAGTTAGTTTACGTTCGTCATATTTAGACCAAAGCCGTGTCTAGTATCAACATCAGAACAAAGCCCAACATCAAGCCATTGGTTGCTGCTAGTTCATGTCCCTGCCGGTGCGATTCAGGGATCATTTCATGACTAATTACAAAGAGCATTGCACCTGCCGCCAGTGCTAACCCCCAAGGCAGTAATAAGGGTGAGGCGCCTAGTACAGTAGCCCCCAACACCGCCATCAGCGGCTCGGTTAAACCAGAAAGCATACCCACCGCCAAAGCCGTGCGGCGCCGATAACCAACCGCCAGCAAAGCCATAGCCACCACAAAGCCCTCTGGAATATCCTGAATAGCGATACCCGTAGCCAGGGCTGAAGCACCGGTGGCCTCACCTCCGGCATAGGCAGCACCTATTGCCAAACCTTCCGGTATATTGTGCAGCATAATCGCCAAAACAAATAACCAACTGCGCTTTAACGCTTTAGCTTGTTGCCCTTCCGCGCCTTTAATAAAGTGCTCATGTGGGATAACGCGTTCCAATAGCATCATCGCCGCGGCCCCTAGCAATATCGCGACAGCAACCTGCAACGAACCAATGTATGCCAGATTATTAGTAGTAGAAGAATCGGCACCAGAGAGACCGGTAAACAGGTACATTGCCGGTAAAATTAATGAAAAGATGCTGGCAGCCAGCATCACACCACCGCCAAACCCAAGCATGGCGGCATTGAATCTGGCTGACAATCTTCGTGAAAAAAGCACAGGTAGCGCACCTAGTGCAGTAGCCGTTGCAGCCACCATACCGGCATAAAAGGCATAACGGACATGCGCCTGTTGTTGCAAAAGCAAGACAAACTGCTGTAAGGCATATAAGGTGCCGAATACCACAATCAGCCAACCGATTATCTTCCGGCTGGCCGATCTGCCGCTTTTCAGCACCAAGGGTTTATTCATGCCAGCTCCTCAAAGCGCCGGGCAACCTCAGACCAGTTAATTACCTGGTAAAAAGCATCAATATACTCCGGCCGCTTGTTCTGATATTTCAGATAGTAAGCATGTTCCCATACGTCCAGACCAAGTAACGGGATCTGTTGTGCTAACAGCGGGCTATCTTGATTGGCGGTACTGGTTACCTGCAGTCGGCCTTCATCCGTCATAACCAGCCAGGCCCAGCCACTACCAAAACGACTTAAAGCCGCTTGCGTAAATTGCTGTTTAAAGTTGCTAAAACTATCAAATTCACACTG
This sequence comes from Alishewanella longhuensis, assembly GCF_014653435.1. Taxonomy (GTDB): domain Bacteria; phylum Pseudomonadota; class Gammaproteobacteria; order Enterobacterales; family Alteromonadaceae; genus Alishewanella; species Alishewanella longhuensis. The sequence continues at coordinate 130,138 of NZ_BNAO01000006.1, forward strand.
AATCGCCTTTGCTAGCTCGTCACGCGGCTCTCCTCCTCCGGCTGGCGACATTATCTGCCAAAACAACGAGTGGTTCGCATGACCGCCGCCATGATTGCGTACAGCGGGCTGCATTGCCAATGGTAAGCTGGCAAAACCCGTTAGCAACGCAATCAGCGACCAATGCTCATACTCAGTTCCAGCCAACGCCTGATTTAAGCCATTAACATAGGTTTGATGATGGCGCTGGTGGTGAATTTGCATCGTTTGCGTATCGACATAGGGTTCCAACGCATCATAGGCATAAGGTAACTCGGGTAATTCAAAAGCCATAACATCTCCAACTGATAACTGATAACTGATAACTGATAACTGATAACTAATAACTAATAACTAATAACTAATAACTAATAACTAATAACTAATAACTAATAACTAATAACTAATAACTAATAACTGATAATCATTATCATTTGCAAAAAAGAAAAAAGCAAGCCAAGATATTACTGAACACTTCTGCGATACCACGCAGTAAGGTATAGCAGAGTAAAAGGAGGAAGCATGAACCCAATTCAACATTGGCAGCACTTGCAACAACAAGGTAACCAGGCATTTCAGCAACAGCAATGGCAGCTGGCCAGTGAATACTATCTACACAGTATTCTGCTGATCCGGCATCACTTACCGATAAAGCTGCATACCCTAGCCCTGGCCAATGCACAGGATGCAGCACCTTATCAATTTGGTGCAACAGCAGACTTATTGATTTGTTTGTCGATAGCCATTCAGAATTTAGCTGAGGTGTACGCCAGACAACAACGTTGGCGGCGTTGTCATAGCTTATTGAACCGCGCCTTAAACCGGCTGCAGCAGTTACAACAACAGGTTGCGCCAACCGATAATGCTAGTGTGATACTGCTGCAAGAATGTTGCAGTTTGCGCCGTGAGCTGTGCCGTCATACCCTAAGCTGCAATGCTTGTATGACTAAAACACCGTCAATCCATACGGGATTAGTAAGTAGTAGTATTCATTAACGAGCATTAGCAGAGGCAGCTATAACGCCGCAACTAAGCTTAACTGGTTGCAGCGCCGTAGGCTCATGGCGAATAGCCATTGCAGGTGTCTTCTGCGCCTAATAACAGTATTAGGCGTAATAGCAACTATAGTTGCGATTGCAGGTAATTGGCTAACCCCAACAACTTGATTAAACGTAGCTGTTGTTCCAGCCAATGTGCATGATCATTTTCAGTATCATCCAGCAAGCCCTGCAGCATATTACGGGTGACATAGTCTTGCTCTTGCTCGCACAACGCCATCGTTTGTTTAAGCAGCTTTTGCACCGTGTATTCCACGTTCAAGTCACTTTGCAACATAGCAGGTACATCCTGGCCAACGTGAATGGCATCACGTTTGCTCATATCCGGCGTACCGCCAAGAAAAATAATACGCTCAATCAGTGCCGAGGCATGGCCTTTCTCATCATCAAACTCATGATCAATGCGCGCAAATAACTTATGTAAGCCCCAGTCATGGTACATACGAGAATGAATAAAATACTGATCCATCGCCGCCAGCTCGTTGGCAAGCAACACATTTAGTGCAGCAATAATCTTTGGACTGCCTTGCATTACTCACCCCCTAATTGTGCTTGTAGATAATTTTCCAGCGTTAACACGCTAATTTGATGCTGCTGTGTTTCCAGCCAGTCCAGATGCTCTTCTTCATCTTCCAAAATTTCCGTTAGTAAATCCCTGCTGACATAATCTTGCAGGCTTTCACAAAGCGCGATACTTTCTTTTAACAAGGGCAGTTGCTCAACCTGAAAATCTAAATCGCATTGCAGCATCTCAGGCGTGTCTTCACCAATCCGCAGTTTGCCAAGCGCCTGTAGGTTAGGTAAACCTTCCAACATTAAAATACGCTCAATTAAGGCATCAGCTTGCTTCATATCCTTGATCGATTTTTTGTAACAGGCATCGTTTAATGCTTTTAAGCCCCAGTTTTTGTATATACGGGCATGCAAAAAATACTGATTAATTGAGGTGAGCTCCGCGGTGAGGACTTCATTTAACTTACTCAGTACTTGTGGATGACCATGCATAACAAACTCCTGCTAAAAACGCTATTAGGTACAGAGCATAGTACAAAACAGCATTTTTAGCAAAAAAAGGTTTAATATCATAGATATACAATTAAGAATGCTTTGCATTACTACTGTGGATTCTGTTAGCAGCTGCGGCCCATCCTAAAATTCTGTAACCAATCGCAAGCCGCTTCGTTTGTGGTTGCTTTAACGCTATGGTTAAGCTGGATTTAATTTCACCCGACGCTAAAAATCACTTTTTAGATTGGCACTAACCCACTTTTAGATCGGAACACACTATGCACGCAAAACATTATCTTGGCATACTGGCTTTGGGATTGAGTTTAACTCTCACCAGCCCAGTACAAGCTAATACCACCAACAATAGCAGTCATGCCATTAGTATTGATATCGACAGCGCAGTAGTTACTGAACACCGCACCCAAATTAATGGCCAGCGTATCAGTTACAAAGCCTATACCGGTACACAGCCGGTATGGGATGACAATGGCCACCCGACCGCTACCTTGTTTTATACTTATTATCAGCGTAGCGATATTAAAGATAACAGTAAGCGCCCATTATTAATTTCGTTTAACGGTGGCCCTGGCTCAGCGTCAGTCTGGATGCATATTGCTTATACCGGCCCTAAAGCGCTAAATATCGATAGTGAGGGTTACCCTATCCAGCCTTATGGCGTAAAAACCAACCCTTACTCAGTATTAGATGTGGCCGATATCGTCTTTGTAAACCCGGTGAATACCGGTTATTCCCGTGTATTACCGGGGCCTGACGGCAAAATGCCTTCGCGTGAGCAGCAACAAAAAATGTTTTTTGGCGTCAATGCCGATGTGAATTATCTGGCTGGCTGGATCAATACCTTTGTGCATCGCTATGAACGCTGGCCATCGCCTAAATTCTTGATTGGCGAAAGCTATGGCACTACCCGGGTGGCAGGTTTAGCGCTGGCACTGCAAAATAGCCAGTGGATGTATTTAAATGGTGTCGTTCTGGTTTCCCCTACCGATATCGGTATTGAGCGCCAGGGTCCGGTAAAAGCCGCTAATCGTCTACCTTATTTTGCGGCAACGGCTTGGTATCACCAGGCATTAGCAGCAGATTTACAGCAAAAAGATCTGTACGACATTCTGCCAGAAGTCGAAAACTTCACGCTGAACGAATACTTACCAGCCTTAGCGCGTGGCAATTCACTGCCAGAGGCTGACAAGCAACGTATTGCCGAGCAAGTTAGCCGTTACTCTGGGATTAGCGTGCAGAATGTGCTGCGCTCGAACCTGGATATCAGCACCGCCTATTTTTGGAAAGAGCTGCTGCGCGACCGCGGTCAAACCGTTGGCCGTTTAGACTCACGCTATCTGGGGCTGGATAAAAATGATGTAGGTGAGCGTCCGGATTACTGGGCAGAGTTAACGTCCTGGCTGCATTCCTTTACGCCGGCCATCAACCATTACTTGCGCACCGAGCTAAACTACAAAACCGATATTAAATACAATATGTTTGGTAATGTGCACCCTTGGGATCGCAGCAACGACAACACCGGTGAGAACCTGCGCCAGGCTATGGCACAAAACCCCTATTTACGGGTGTTAACCCAAGCTGGCTACTATGACGGTGCCACTAACTACTTCGATGCCAAATACAATATGTGGCAGCTCGATCCGAGCGGTAAAATGAAAGATCGTTTAAGCTTTAAAGGCTATCGCAGCGGTCATATGATGTACCTACGCTATGAAGATTTGCAGAAGTCGAATGATGATTTGCGCGAGTTTATTTTGCAGTCTCTACCTGCTGCAGGCCAAGCGGCAAAGTACTAGAAGTAAACCTTAGTAACAGTAAAAAGTGCTAACAAAATGCCCCGTAAATCGGGGCATTTTTATTGGTGACCTAAGGGTATATTACGGTTTCGTTAGTCCGCTACCACTTCCTCTGCTGCGCTTTGTTGTTTAGCTAATAGCGTTTGCTGTTCCATCTGTGCAGTTAATTGTTTTACTCTAGTGGCAAAAGCTGCTTTTGATTCAGCTGGCACAGGTCGCGCGAGTGGAATATGTGCCGTCATCGGGTTAACCGGCCTGTTATTAACATGCAGCTCATAATGCAGGTGCGGTCCGGTAGAGCGACCGGTATTACCAGAAAGCGCAATACGTTGGCCACGCGTCACCCGCTGGCCACGTTGCACATTAAAGCGGCTTAGGTGCAAATAACGGGTTTTATAACCACCAAAATGTTGGATCTCGATATACTTACCCGCGAAAGGATGGTTTTCAATCCGGGTTACTACGCCATCTGCTGGGGCAATCACCGGCGTACCAATGGGTAACGGGAAATCGGTACCATTATGAGGCGAGACCCGCTTGGTAATAGGGTGCAAACGTCGCGGATTAAAATGCGAACTGACCCGCACATTATTATTAAGGGGTAAACGCGAGAAGGCTCTTTCTAAACTATCACCATTGGCGTCGTAGTACTGACCATCATTATGCATAAAGGCCGTTAGCGTTTGCCTGCGGTTTAAAATACGGATAGCTTCAATCCGGCTTTGGCCAGTGCTCTCTTCACCAACATAGTTTTCACTGCGTAATACCTGAAACTGCGCGCCTGCCTGGATATCACGGGCAAAATTAATGCGGTCTTTAAATAGCTGATTGATATTATAAATATCAGCATCATTTAAGCCTGCTCGTTGCGCTGAGGCATAAAAGCTGCCGAAAACATCGCCAACCAAAATATCCTTTTGCCAAACACCTTCATCTAGCAGCTCTTGGTAGGCAAATTCGTCCGCAGCCACCCGCTCATACAACACTTTTTTACCGGCATGAATATACAACTCCATGCTCTGCAATTGCCCCTCTTCATCCAATTGCAACGTTAAGCGATTTCCTGGGCGCAATACGTCCAACGCCAACAAGGATTCGTCCGCAGCCATTACCTGCTGTACGGTTTGGTAACCGAGGTTATAGCGGGAGAAGATGCGGCTTAAACTATCACCAGAGGCGATGTTATAAACCTTGATAAAGGGATCTTCCACCGGCTCGGTGCGCAGCTTATCACCTACCCAGGCAGTAAGCTGGCTTAATGGCAGTTGTTCTAATTGCTGTGGCGCATGTTGTAACCCTATACCCAGCAGCAAAGGTAACACGCCCATACCGCTTTGCGTCTGGCGCTGCGATGATGGCCATAACAATAACAAACTAATACTGAGCAGACATGCCAGCATAAGGCGCTGATGCCCAAGGGGCACGCGACGTCGAAAATCCAAAAATAGGCTGTTTAACATTAATAGGCTTTCTTATTCGTTATAGTTAGATACTAAGGTTTAGGTATAAAAACGCGAAGAATATAGCGCACCTAAAACGCAACCCTTGCGTCAGAAGCCTCAGGGCCAGAAAAGTTCATTCTATGTGATAAAATAACTTTTTGCATCCTTACTTATCCGCTTAATCACGGTTTTAATCAACCGGCAATGCACTCGCCTTGCCTTGTTACGCAGTTTTATACCAGATAAGAAACTTTTACCAGATAACGGCGAAAATTCACACAAAAAAATTGTGTTTACTCCCTTCTTTCGCCATAAACAATGACGCTACCCAGATTATGGCATGCAAGGCATATATTTTTTCCCTTAAATTGCCACCGGTAGACAAAAACCAATACATGAGCAAGCACAAGCAAACTAAAAATAATTATTTATATAAATGAACAGGGTAGAAAAATGTACAGCAAAAAACTTTTAGCGATATTGATTAGCAGCAGCCTGTTACTCGGCTGTAATAGCAGCGACCCAGAACCGGCAGAAGAGGTCGTAGTAACGCCGCCGGTAGTCACACCCGATACTAGCGCGGTGATCCTAACCGATCTGGATACTGTCTATGGTTACGCGTCAGAAAATGGTGGCACCACCGGTGGTAGCGGTGAGAACCGGGTTGAAGTGACGGTTTGCACTGGCGAGCAAATGATTGCAGCCTTAAAAGACAAAGATCCCAACCGACCACTCACTATCTGGGTTAATGGCACCATTACCCTACAAAATGCGAAAGATACTCGTATCGATATTAAAGATATCAAGGATGTTTCTATTATTGGCCTTGGTAGTCAGGGTGAGATGGCTGGTATCGGCTTTAATATAGTGCGGGCGGAGAATATTATTATCCGTAATCTGCGCATCCACCATGTCCGCGCCAATATGAATGCCCCCGGCGACGGTATTAGCATTGAGGGCCCAGCCAGAAACATTTGGATCGACCATAACGAAATTTATAATAGTTTAACTGTCGACGATAGCAGCCTGACACTGGATCAGGTTAAAGACTATTATGATGGTTTAGTGGATGCCAAAGGTGATGCGCGCTATATCACCATTTCGTTTAATAAGTTTCATAATAGCTGGAAGACCTCATTGGTGGGCTCTTCCGATAGCGACAACTACGAACGTACTCTCACTTATCATCATAATCACTGGTATAACGTCAACTCGCGTTTACCTTTGTTCCGCTTTGGCAAAGGCCATATTTATAACAATTTTTATGATGGTGCTGTAGAGAGCGGCATTAACTCGCGAATGGGCGCCGTGATCCGTATTGAACAAAACCACTTTAGGAATATGAAAAACCCGGTGATGTCGATGTACAGCCAACAAATTGGTTATTGGCAATTAATTGATAATATTTTTGAAAACATCACCTGGGAACCTGGCGCGGCAGGTTCGGTTATTGCCGATAATAATCAGTCAACCGGCGAGTTAACCGTGCCTTACAACTACCAACAAAGTTTAATTCCAGTACATCAGGTAAAGGAAACGGTATTACGCTACGCCGGAGTTGGCAAAATTACCACGCCACCCAGCCCGGGGTTATGCCCGGCGCCACTACTAGAGGAAGCGGAACCTGAAGAGCCGATAGTTGATCCGGTACCGATAGATCCGACAGAACCACCCAGCAGTGTCGATTGGTTTAGTTACAGTGCAGATCTAGACCCCTTTACCCAAGGTGCCGTTACCCTCGCCGACGGCAGCCTGAGCCAATTTGCCAAACAGCAAAGTGGCGGTGCTGATGAACCAAACCTGTTTACCGCCAACGGCGACGGTACCGTCACCTTTGATAGTACCGCCAGTGGCTCAGACCGCAGCCGGGCAAAACTTGATAACATTATGGCTGCCGATGGCGTTTATCCAAAATACTTTACGTTATTAATGGGGCTAAAAGGTAATAGCGAGGGTCAGCGTATTATTGAAACGGAAATTGCTTTTGGCGATACCGCCAGCAGCGCGAGCAGTCGGCTAAAAGTCGTGTTTCGGGGCGATGGCAATAATTCTGGTATCCAGCTAGAGAATGCCAGCAATGGTTCTTCAGTTACCTTGGGTAAAGGCAATGAGCCTGATGCCATAGATATGAGCCAATACCGGGTTTATCACTTTACCATTGCTTTAAGCTCGCCCACCACCGGCAACGTTGCCGTTTATATCGACGGAAATAATACACCACTGGGCGTATTAGAAGGCGTAACCATGCGCCCAGCCAGTAACCCAACCGACAATTACCTACAAATTGGCGATGCCGGTAACAGTAGCTATAAAGCCGAAATTGACTGGGTATTGTGGACCGATGCCGGAGCCTATACACCGGATATGCTAAAAGGGTTGCTGCCATCGGGCATTGGCAATATCAGCGGCTACGAAAACTAGCGCCAGCCCATAAGAACTTTGCCCGGTATTGACCGGGCTTTTTTGTTGTTTGGTAGCGCAATATGCCCTTAATCAATAAGACCTGATATAGTCAGGCTAATAATTCAGCAACTTATACAGGTACCTTATGCGCTTAAAACCGCTGTTTCTGCTGTTGTCACTTTTTAGCGTAACAACAACCGCTGCCCCAGTCGCCTTACATAATATTCAAGGCTATGGCTTTGACGAAAACCGGCAATTAGTAAATTTTCAAACCCTGGTCTTTGATGATGAAAGCGGTCAAATTCTGGCGCGCGGTGCAAAAGAGCTATTGGCGCACTATGCTACGGCAAAACAAATCGATGGTCAGGGTAAAACCTTGTTACCAGGTTTGATTGATGGGCATGGCCATATTCTGGGCTTAGGTGAATACCTGAAACAGGCCGATTTGCGCGGTATTGGTAGTGAACAACAATCCGCTGCGGCTGTTGCCAGCTTTGCCAAAAACAATCCGGAGCAGCAATGGCTGGTTGGCCGTGGCTGGAATCAGGTACTTTGGGAGAGCAAAACCTTTCCAGGCAAAACCACCTTAGATGAAATGGTACCGGACAAGCCAGTATATTTGGTACGGGTAGATGCGCACGCCGCCTGGGTGAACAGTAAAGCCCTGGCGCTGGCAGGTATCAGCAAAGATACGCTGGATCCGCCAGGGGGTGAAATTATCCGCGATGCCAATGGTGAGCCCACCGGTGTGTTAATTGATAATGCTATGTATCTGGTACAGCGCAAAATTCCCACGCCGACCGAGGCAGAAAAACGTGCCGCCTTAGCGACCGCCTTTCAGCACTTGCAGGCGCTGGGCATTACCTCGGTACATGATGCTGGGGTCAATACTGAATTGGTTAAGCTTTATCAGCAATTGCAACAGGAGCAACAGCTGGGTGTACGCGTCTATCCTATGCTATCGGCTAAAGATCCAGCACTGGAAAGCTGGTTTAAAGCCGGTATTATTGATGATGCCAGCGATTGGCTAGATATCCGCTCAGTAAAAATCTATGGTGACGGTGCCCTGGGTAGCCGTGGCGCTGCCCTACTGGCCGATTACAGTGATCAACCCGGTCAGCAGGGATTATTGGTCACCGAGCCGGATGCGCTGACCGAAATTATGCGCTTAACCATTAATGCCGGTTTTCAGGCCAATGTGCATGCCATAGGTGATAGAGCCAATCGGCTGGTATTGGACAGGTTCGAGCAATTGAGTAATCTAGAAGCCTTGCAGCAAAGCCGTCATCGCATTGAGCATGCCCAAATTGTCTCGCCGCAAGATATCCCTCGCTTTAAAAAACTACATATTTTACCGGCAATGCAAGCGGTGCACGCCACCTCGGATATGAATATGGCTGGCGATCGCCTGGGTGTGGCGCGTCTACGTGGCGCCTACGCCTGGCGTACCTTTGTTGATCAGGGCAGTATTATCGTCGGCGGCTCTGATTTCCCGGTGGAGCTGGCCAATCCCTTCCATGGTTTGCATGCGTCTGTTACCCGTCAGGATCAACAAAACCAGCCGGTCGGTGGCTGGTTGCCAGAACAGCGTTTAAGCCTGGTTGAAGCTCTGCGCTCTTTTACGGTAGATGCCGCCTATGGTGCTTTTCAGGAAGAAAAGATGGGCACCCTGGCACCCGGTAGTTGGGCCGATTTTATTCTAGTGGATAGAGATATTTTTGCGATCCCGCCAGCAGAGCTTTGGCAAACTACCACGCTGGAAACCTGGATCCATGGCCAACAACGCTTTAAACGTTAAGCCTGATCAGAAATATTGCCCGCTAGCGCCAACAGGCGCCGGCGGCTATGCTTAAGTAACCATCTCGTTGTCGGACTGTACAGATGCCAAGTTGTACAATACTCAAACCAGTTTCAACCACATCCCTTAAAGCACCCAAGTTCTTAGCTATCTTGCTGCTGTTAATATGTCTGTTAGCGGTGCCGCTGCGGGCAGATCCTATTTTAATTGGGACGACGCAAAGCCCCTCACCACAAAGCCTGTATATTGAAGAGCAATTACGCACGGCTTATAACCAGCTGGGACTGCAAGTGCTGTTTATCCCGATGCCATCCGAGCGCCGCTTACGGCAGGTCAGCAACAATCAACTTGGCGCCGATCTATTTAGAATTTGTCAGTTGGGTGATGATGATGACACTCTGGTAACAGTGCAGACTAAACTGGGGGATTTTTATCTACAAGCTTTTAGCCTGTCAGAACAACGCTTAACGAATTGGCAGCAGCAATCGGACTTAATTGTAGTGCATGTTAGAGGCTTAAAAATGGCAGAACTCACGCCTTTTGCTGGCAGCCGACTAGAAGTGACAGACTTACCACAAGCCTTTGGCATGCTGTTGCAAGGACGAGCCGATATTATGTTAGAGGATCAACTCTCGGCTGAAGCTTATTTACAACAGTATCAGCTACCGGAGCTCACCAAGGTAAACTTAGCACCTTTTGCCGTTTGTCATGTGTTAAGCAAAGAACTGAGCCATCTGGCAGAGCCGTTACAACAACGACTACAAGCAATGCAAGACTAAATGGCTAATGGCTAATGGCTAATGGCTAATGGCTAATGGCTAATGGCTAATGGCTAATGGCTAATGGCTAATGGCTAAAACGTTATGATGCCGCGTTACCCCAAGTCAATAGGCAACAACGCGGCAAAGTTGGTGATGGTTAGTATTAATTTACTTCATCTGGCTCAACAAAATCGGCAGCCCCCAACCGGCTATGCTTATCACGTAGTTTACCGACCAGTGTACTTAACTTACGTTGCAGTTTCTCCGCGGCACCCGTCACGGCTTGTCCTACGGTAGCCGCATGCTCGGTAACGGCCACCGGATCTTGCCCTTCAAAACGCGCTTCCAATAGACAACGCTTGTCGTTACCGTCGTGCTTGGCGCTGCTATTTTCATCACTTAAATGCACTTCAATACGGGTTAAATGATCAGCAAAACGATTTAATTTACCGTTGAGGGTATCACGCACAAACTCTGCTAAACGTTCATCGGCCTGAATGTGGCGATCACTGTTAATTTGTATTTGCATAAGGTACTCCTGTTAATAACTCTGCGCAGACTCTCTGGTTACAGACCACTACCGCAGCGAATGGTTTCCTTTGTTGTTATTACATATTTGGTGACAAGGGAGCTAACAGTCAAGGGTAAAGCGAGAAAATAACTCATATCTGCCAGCTGCTTTGCTTTTTTAACCAGACAGCAGCGGCAAGTCTGGTTAAAATAGCCTTAGGTTCTCCTGGAAAAAGTCAGCAGCATGATAAGTCATAAATGGGCCAAGTTGATTAAATCGCTTCACCTGAAAAAATATCGCAAAGCCGAGCAATTATTCTTTGTCGAAGGTGAAAAAGCAGTGCTTGAGGTACTGGCCAGTAACTGGACGGTACAAGCGCTGTTCGCCACCGAGCAGTTTATCGCCGCCCATCCCACAGCAGTTAACAAGGCGAAATTATGGCAAAGCTGTAATAGTGAGGAGCTGGTGAAAGTCGGCACCTTTAGCAGTAACGATGCCGCTTTGGCTTTAGTAGCTATGCCAGTGTGGCCTGCCTTTTCGCCTACCGCAGCTAGCTGGACGCTGGTGCTGGATAATATTAACGATCCGGGCAATCTGGGTACCATTATCCGTATTGCAGATTGGTACGGCATTAAGCATATTTTATGCTCAGCAGAGACGGCTGACTGTTTTAATCCCAAGGTAATTGCTGCCGCCAAAGGTTCGTTTTTACGGGTGAAACTGCATTATCTGCCGCTGTCCGCTGTACTGGCCAATACCACTCTGCCGGTATATGGTGCCTATCTGGGGGGCGAAAATGTGCATCAACTTACCCTAACAGAACAAGGTGGCTATCTGGTCCTGGGTAATGAAGCTAATGGCATTAGCGCTGCTATCGGTGCACTGATTAATCGAAAAATTACTATCCCTGCTTTTGGTGGGGCCGAATCACTGAATGTTGGCATCGCCGCCGCGGTGCTTTGTGATAATCTGTTACGGTTATCAGCATTAAATACTGCTACTGATCAATAACGAGGCCTGTTTATGAATTTCCCTACCATTGAAGCCTATGTTGGCAACACCCCTTTAGTACGCCTGCAACGGCTAGCCAGCCATACTAATAGCGTGGTGCTATGCAAATTGGAAGGGAACAATCCTGCGGGCTCGGTAAAAGATCGGCCGGCACTGAATATGATTAACGAAGCAGAACGTCGTGGCACCATTAAGCCCGGTGATCGGATTATCGAAGCCACCAGCGGCAATACCGGAATTGCCCTGGCGATGGCGGCAGCAATCAAAGGTTATCCGATGACCCTAATTATGCCCGCCAACGCCACGGAAGAGCGCAAGGCCTCGATGCGTGCTTATGGCGCTGAACTGATTTTAGTTAGCAAAGAACAAGGCATGGAGGGTGCTCGCGATCTCGCTTTACAAATGCAAGCTGAGGGCAAAGGCATAGTGCTTGATCAATTTAATAATACCGACAACCCCGCCGCACACTATGCCAGTACAGGGCCTGAGCTATGGCAACAAACTAATGGCACCATTACGCACTTTGTTTCAAGCATGGGCACTACCGGTACTATTATGGGCACTTCGCGTTATCTAAAAGCGCAAAATCCAGCAATTCAGATTATTGGCTTGCAACCCGCGGAAGGCGCCAGTATTCCGGGGATCAGGCGTTGGCCGGTGGAATACCTGCCAGGCTTTTATGAACAAGACCGCGTCGATCAGGTGATAGATATTACTCAGGAAGACGCCTTAGATACCATGCGCAGACTGGCCAAGGAAGAAGGTATTTTTGCTGGGGTCAGTTCTGGTGGGTCGGTATATGCGGCGTTACGCTTAGCGGAGCAAATCGATAATGCGGTGATCGTTGCCATTATTTGTGATAGAGGTGATCGCTATCTTTCTTCGGGCATATTTTAAGTTATCTTACTGACAAAACTTGCAAATCTGTTGCGAACAGCCATGCTTCTATAAAGTAGAAGCATGCGGGATAACTTATGTCGTTAAAATCTATTATAGTGGCAACAGTGCCATTGATTTGTTTGAGCACCAGCCTATCAACTTTAGCTGACTGGCAAGGCAATATTACCGCCAGCAGCGATTATCTGTTTAATGGTGTTAGTCAAACCCTAAATCGCCCCGCCTTGCAGGCTGGCCTCACCTATGACTTTGGCAATGGCATTTACGCCGGCGGCTGGACGTCGAATGTCGATTACGATGAAGGTACTACGCTCGAGCTGGATGGCTATGTCGGCTATTTTTGGACGATAAGCGACGATTTATCAGTGGACTTGATGATCTCACAATTTACTTATCATGGTCGGGGTTACAGCTCAGATCTGAATTTTCCTGAACTCTCACTAAAACTTGCTTACGGCGATTGGGGTTTTAATAGTTGGTATACCTGGGATTATTTTGGTTTTGGTGGCGATCACTATGTGTTTCAGCTAAGCCGCACTATACCCCTTAACGATAATTGGACACTCTTCACGGCAGTGGATACCTCCGTTACCGGTGATAAAAGTGCCTGGGACTGGGAAGGAAAATCCAGCTTTTGGCATGGCCAGCTGATGCTACAAACACAGTGGCGGAGTATCGATATTGCTTTTGGCTATCACATGACAACCTTAAAAGAAAAATGGGGGCGTGATACCCTGTTACTACAGCTGGCTTACAACTTTTAATCCAAGCCGGGCAGCATGATTGAAGGCTTAAGAGGTTACTCACCATAAGTTAGTAACCTCTTCTTCTATTTAGTATTTAAACCGACCTATCTGTGTTTTAATTTCTGCAGCAACCCGGGCAATTAAGTTGCTTTGCGTGGCTCCCTCAGTCGCACTATTACTTAAACCCGTAACAGCGCTACTTATCTCGACGACATTTTTACTGATATCTTCGCTGACCACGCTTTGCTCTTCCGCTGCGCTAGCAATTTGGGTAGCGGCATCAGTAATATGTGCAGCAGAACCAATAGCTTGCTGCAGTTTTTCCTGCGCACTGCGCACGCTGTTTTGACACTCATCGGTAAGCTGACGGTTTTGCTGCATGGCACTCACAACTGATTGGGTTTTACTGCTGAGATCGGTAATCAGCTGTTGAATTTCCCCGGTAGACTGCTGGGTGCGGGAGGCCAGGTTACGCACTTCGTCCGCTACCACAGCAAAACCCCTACCCATTTCACCTGCCCGGGCAGCCTCGATAGCGGCATTAAGCGCCAGTAAGTTGGTTTGCTCTGAGATATTACGGATCACTTCTACAATATTATTAATACTACTGCTGGATTGCTCCAACTCCGCCATCATCTTCGCCGCTTGCTGCATACTATTACCCAAGGCCGAAACAATACGACTGGTATCGGCAACAGCCTGATCACCAAAAGTGACCGCTGCAGAAGCGCCTTGCGCTAAGTCAGCGGTTAATGAAGCCTGTGTTGCCACTTCCGAGGCAGTACTCGACATTTCTGTCACTGCGGTGGCCACCTGCTCAATCGCTTTTTGCTGATAAGCCACGTCCTGATGTGTCCGATCGGCAATATCTGCGCTGATGGTCGCAGATTGCTGTAATTCAGCTACCAGCTTGGCGGTGTCTGCCACTATGCCGTGCGTTTTTAATAAGAATAGATCTAAAGCCCTGGCCAACTGACCGATCTCATCTTTACGATCATTAGTTAAACGTTGCGTCAGATCGCCATCTGATTGTGCGAGCTTATCGACCATCTTGGTAAGCTGCTGTAGCGGTTTAGCTAATTGCCCCGAGAAAAAGGCCAAAATCGCCGTGCCGACGACAGCAATCACCACGCCAAGTAAGACTTGCCAGTTAATACTTTGACTAAAGCCCGCAGCTAAACTGTCATTCAGGGCATTAATCTCCGCCAGCGCCACCGCTGTGGGGAGCTGATACTCCAGCAACCAAGGGGTACCAAAGGCAGTTAACCTTATAGGGACTGATACTCTTAATTGCTCACCGACTTGCAACACCTCGCTTAAGCCACCTTGTACTTTAGTACGTAACTGTTGCCACTCAGCTTCTGCTAAGGCTTCTCCTACTTGTGCCGGACGCTGTGTGTCCGCCGCGGTATAGCCGTTATGTGAGATTATCCGTAACTCACCCACGCCACTAAACAGTTGCTGGTCAAGTAACTGCAAACGCTGCTGCAAAAATGCCATAGAGATATCAACCCCTGTCATTCCAACAAAGCGTTGTTGTTGGTATAAAGGCGTCACAATAGAGGTCATTAGCGTTGGCACACCTTGCACAGTCCAAACAGCCGGATCAACTACACAAGGCGCTTTACGATCACGCGGACATAGGTACCACTCACTGCCCCTTAGCCCACGTTCATTCTTAGTTTCATCATATAAACCGGCGGTTTCTACCGGTTGTAAGCCAATTTGCCCTTGTGGATCACGTGTCCAATACGGGCCAAACTGACCGGCGGCAGTTGAGTGCTGATTGTTACCAATAAAATCATTATCTAGCCCATCTATCGCATTGGGTTCCCATACCAGATAGCCACCCAATAATTGTGGATGATTGCGAACTATCGTTTCTACCAGCTTGCTATAATGTTGGCGTTCTAAACCTGCATCCATAGCTAACATGGCATTCATGCCATCGGCGATAGCCTCTGCTCTGGTCAGACTTTGATTAATCAACTGCTCAATTTGATCTGCCTGCTGCTGCAACTGCACATTAAGCCTTTGGTTGACCTGTTCTAAAAACAACTCGCTACCTTGCTGCCGGTTTAAATCAAACAGCTTTTGTGAGTTCCACACCCCAAATACCATACTTAGAATTACTGCTATTACTAAGCAACTGGCTGCCACTAAGGCAATTTGGGTACGCATTGACGCTAACTGCAATTTACTCATTCAACCTTACCTCTTAATTGCTTTGTATTCAGTATTAGCCTTATTTTCAGTGCTTACCAGTTAGGTACCCGCTAAATGTAAAAAGAATTCCATTTACTACGGCAAGTTAAACTTCCATAGAGTGCGGCGTCACTTGGCCTTATAATAATATTTTTCTGTTGGGATCTATTTTGCCTTTTGAATATCTGGCGTTACTTGCCGCAACTTGCTGGGCCTTTGGTAGTTTATTATCAGCTCGCGCTGCCACCCATTTAGGTGCCTTTGCCTTTACCCGCTACCGGATGTTGGTTGCTATGCTGCTGTTATGGGCCTTAGCACTTTATAATGGCGGTTGGCAAAGTCTCTCAAGCAGCAGCATTATGCTACTCACCTTGTCTGGCGCCATTGGTATTTTTATTGGCGACACAGCCCTGTTTGCTGCCATGAATCGGCTTGGCCCGCGCCGCGCGGGTGTGCTCTTTGCAACTCACGCGCTTTTCTCGGTATTACTCGCTTATTTTTGGTTAGGTGAAACACTCTGGGGCCTTACACTGGTCGGTAGCAGCTTACTCCTCAGTGGCGTGATGATAGCGATCTTATTTGGTAAACGTCAGGCTGAACAGCATCAATGGGAAAGCCAACAGACAGGTTTAGTCACCGGTGTAGCGCTGGGCTTATTGGCTGCGTTATGCCAAGCCGTATCAACCCTAATGTTAAAACCACTGATGTTAACCGATATAGACGCTATAGCAGCGTCAGCGGTGCGGATGAGTACTGGCTTTGTGCTGCATCTGCTGATTTTTTTACTCGGATTTAAAGTTGCCCGTAGCTATTTGCCTTTAACAGGCAGCGTTTTATTAATGGTGATAATCAATGCCACCTTATCAATGGTATTAGGCATGACCTTTATCCTGCAGGCATTAAAGCACGGCGATGCCGGTATGGTCGCAATGCTCTCATCGGTAAGCCCAGTATTAGTGCTACCCATGCTTTGGCTGGTCTATAAACGCAGCCCAGCCTGGGGCGCCTGGGTGGGCGCCCTGCTTACAGTACTTGGTACGGTGTTGATTATCCGCCAGTAAGCTGGCCAGAAGCAGACCAGCTTATACTCCTCGTCTTTCAAGATACACGGGGGTTGGCTGGACGTTCCTTCGCTTAGCTGCCACCTTCGCTTAGCTGCCAATAATGCCGCCATCATCTTTAGTGATAATCACCGTGGCAGAACGCGGGCGCCGGGTGCCCCGGTCGGGCCAGGTGCTACTAAAGCTGTAAGGACCCGACCCTTCCCCCGGGTGCTGAATATTCACAAACATCGTGCGGCAATCTGGGGTCATTACCACACCGGTCACTTCACAGCCGATAGGCCCAACTAAGAAACGTTTGATTTGATGCGTCCCTACATCGGCCACCAACATCTGATTATTACCAAAAGCGCCTTCGCGCAGCTGGCCACCTGACATATCGGTTTGGATCCACAGCAAGCCATTAGGATCAAACCATAAGCCATCAGGCGAAGCATGATGATTTTCTTCAGTAAGCATAAACTGATGCTGCGGCGTATAAGTATAGGCCTCACCACTTAACAGAAAAATATCCCAGTCAAAACGTGTTATCGAAGCTTCGCGCCAGCGGATAATATGACCCTGGGTATTACTCGAACGTGGATTAGCGGGGTTTAACTGCGAATTGTGCCGGCGACTGTTATTGGTCAACGTAAAGTACACTTCACCCGTTTCAGGGTGCACGGCACCCCACTCAGGCCGATCCATTTTGGTTGCACCGGCAATATCTGCGGCCAGCCGAGTGTTAAGTAACACATCGGCCTGATCAGTAAACTCTACTTTGGCCGCCACCACTTTGGCTTTAAAATCGGCGTTATTAATATCAAGCGGCAACCACTCGCCACTGCCATCATCATTAAAGCGCGCGGCGTAAAGGGTGCCACTATCCAGCAAATGTGGGCCGGCGCTGGCCGGATCATACAACTCTGCACTAACAAACTTATAGATATACTCAAAACGTGAATCATCACCAGAATAGGCGACCAAAGGTTTACCCACTTCCGCCTTGGCGAAAATTATCCCCTCATGGGCGAAACGCCCCATTGCCGTATGTTTTACCGGTGTGCTTTGCGGATTAAAGGGGTCAATTTCCACTATCCAACCAAAGGTATTGGGTTCGTTACGGAAATCTGCGGTGGCAGTATCAGCAACACTTGAAGCATCAAAGCGTTGTAATACTGCATCCTCGCGGGCTGCCGTTTCCCAATACATGATGCTATGTTCATCAGAGACACTGTAGCGACGGTGCTCACGCGGCATGCGGCTATCACGATTGACGAACAGCAGCGCCCAGTTTTCTTCGCAGGTTAAATACGTGCCCCAGGGCGTGACACCGTGCGCACAATTATTTAAAGTCCCTCGAGTCGCAACACCCTCTGGGCTGTACTGCGTTTGTACTTTAGCATTACCACGCACTGGGCCGGTTAACTCCATCGGCGTCATACCGGTGATCCGCCGATTGTATTGGCTCTCTTGCACTAACTGCCACTGACCATCAGGCTGTTTTTTAATATGCGCTACACTAACACCATGCGCCGCCAGCTCTTTATGCACCTGTGCTGCCAGACGGGGTAAAATCTCTTCAACAGCGCCATGTAAAATCTTTGGATCGCAGTATTCATGGTTCATTACCAGCAAACCTTCTTCGGAATTCTGGCCACCCTGCTTTACATCCATTGGGAAAAAGTGCATGCCATCATGGTGCGAGCCCATTTGCATCGCTTGCTCGGCTGCGGTGTTACTGCCGTCGCCTTTATAGGGCGCGGCATTAGGTAATAGAGGCGTGCCCCAGGGTAAAAACGGCTTGGCACTGTAGCCTGCGGGTACTGTTACCGTATCAAAACGGTTGGTCGAAATGGCTTCAAAGCCTAACAAGCCTTTTTGCACCGCCGCACTGACTGCCGTCACTTTGCTATCACAGCCGGTTAGACTGGTACCAATAAAACTGCCTACCGCCAGTGCCACAGCGCCTTGTAAAAAGCGCCGGCGATTCAAACGATTGTCTAATACTTGTTGAAACTCAGGATTGGCTGAAAAATTTGCCTGTGGCTCAATGCCAGAAATATCGAATTGCGTTACTGTATGCTTTGCCATTTTTGTCGCCACCGTCAGAAAAATACTGCCTAGCTTGCCAGTTGCTCTTTGCAGTTTTATGACGAAAACCGGAAAAACATAGAGAAAGACGAGTTTTGCCGATTAACGGCAATAGCATCACGCGCCTATGCTCTGATATAGTGCGGTATCTATGGCAATAAAAGGGCAAAAAGATGCAATGGCAGGTGCTCACCTTTAATGAGTTAGATACCCTAACACTTTATTCACTGTTACAACTGCGGGTAGATGTGTTTGTTGTTGAGCAAAACTGCCCCTATCCGGAGTTGGATGACAAAGATTTACATCCACAAACCCGCCACATTATTTTAAAAAAAGGCGATAAAGTGATTGCTTACTCTAGAGTATTGGCGCCCGATGTCAGCTTTGCTGGCTTTCCTGGTATTGGCCGGATCTGTATTTCACAAACGGCACGGCGCTTGGGTTTAGGTAAGATTCTGGTAGAAAAAACCCTGGCAGAAACTGCAGCCTTATGGCCAAAGACAGATATTCATATCTCGGCCCAATGTTATTTACAGCGCTTTTATCAGGATTTGGGCTTTATAGCCGCCAGTGAGCCTTATTTAGAGGACGATATTCCGCATTTAAAAATGATTAAGGCAGCAGACCCCACTGCCTTATAATTTTGCTAATAATGCAAGCCGAGCGCTGACAACAGGCGATGTATCACAGCCTGCTGTCAGGGTGATATTAAGGCAAACCCACTTCAAAAGTTAGCGTTAATGAGGCCCGCTCGGCATCAGCCAATTCTGTTTTCGTATTGGCCTGATAGCCTGCCTCAAGTAAGTAACGACCGGCATGCTCAGGGGTAAACTGCAACTTGCCCTCAGCATCTGTCTCAACAGTAACGCGGCCGGCATTGTTGCGGTATAGTTCGGCTTCGCGCGATAGCTCAACTTTAACACCAGCTGCCGGCTTACCATCAATCAGCAACTGCCACTGGATCTCGTCTTCGGCTACATAATCCGCCGGATGAGTCACAAAATTAACCTCAAAACCTTCACCACTTGGGGTGATAGCCGTGCGGTTAGGCGCCTTTACCGTAACCACCGCCAGCGCTTTGCTTTGGCCACGACTGGTCGTTACCTTAGTCGCCCCCGCTGGTAGCTGACTGGCAGCGGCTTGTTTATCCGCCATAATACGTTTACGCTCACCATTCACTTCAAACATCGTGAAGTAACGGGGCGCGCCACCGTTTTCAATTAAATAGGTGCCTTCGGCGACTAATTGATGATCGGCCTGCGACTTACGCTTGCCCTGATAGCTTTGTGCAAACTTATGGCGGCTACCATCAGGAAACACTATGCTCAGGTTGTCAGGCGACACGCCTTTATCCGGCACAAAGGTCATATTGGCGGCAGAGATATCCACGGAGATCCAGGTATCATCACCGGACAATACAAAGTGGCTGGGCATCACCCACAAGGTATGTGCGAACACTGCTTGACTAGAAACGGCCAATAAGGCGGCAAGTAGAAGCTTTTTCATTAAATCTTTCCTTTTTATTTAATCACTTAAATGTCTATTTAATAATAAAGAGCAGCTCATCCAACTCTTCGGCCGCGGCCGCAATAAGCAGATAAGGTGTGCCATCGAGCTGAAAATCAATTTTCTGCAAGCTACGACCACCTTGCTCGCGTGATGCCTCAACATATAGGGTATAGCGACCTGCGGCTAAGGCGTTACCTTGATCATCTTTCCCATCCCAGGTTAAGCGATGCTTACCCGGTGTGCGGGTTGCGCCGGTCATCGCATCCACTAAAGCAGGCTCGCTACGGCCAATCTTGCGCCAAAAACGACGAATGTCTTTTAGCCAGTCCGGTTCTTTGCGCCACAGCGCAATCAACTTCACCGATTGTTGTTCCGCATTTTCCACCCAAACGGCCACGTAAGGCCGGTAGTATTGGGCAGTTTCAATTTCCGGAATTTGTAGCGTTATTTCAGCTTCTGTTGCCTGTAGTGGACTAAAAGCGAATAAAGCTGCGCTAACTAAACTTATGCTGATCCGTTTCAACGTAATTCTCCCCACGTACGTATTTAGTGCAGCGATATCAGGTAGGCCAATATCGCCATCATGCCGCCGCTCACGGCTAACGCATTGCCAACAGACTTTTTCGAGGGCATTTTTAGCAGCAAATAAAAGCCTGTTATCGCGAAGACCAAACAGGCGATGGCGGTAATGTCAATTAACCACTTCCATAACAAACCTGCGTCACGCCCTTTATGTAGATCATTTGCTAATGCCAGATAACCACTAAACTGTTGTTCCAGTTCAATTTCCACACTACTAAAATCCACTAGCGCGACAGCGTAACCCGCAGGCCTTTTAAAGCTTAATTCCAGCGTTTGCTCGTCATCCTCAAACCGTGGCTGCCAACTAACGGCTTTTACGCCCTGCTGTTGCAACCAGCTAGCCAAGGCGGCGGCATAATCTGCCTGCTCTGCTGCTGCAGGCCAGGCCTGAAAGGCATCTGGCAGAGTCAATACCGTTAAACTTTGCTGAGCGCCCAGCTTACTTTGCCAAGTAGGATGATTCAGGGTGATGCCTGTTACTGAAAAAAACACTAACAATATCAATACCCACATTGCACTATAGGTATGTAATGCCCGCATAAAGCGACCTATCGCAGCGGTCCTTTTTTTTGTTGCATTACTTTTATACTTCATGGTTAAACTTTACCTATCCGTTGCATCAGGGCGATCGGTCAAACTGTTTTGATTTTGGGATGCACTAAAGCTTTAGCCTAAAAGCGCATCCCGTTTTAGAGTCGTGAATGATAATCATTTTTATTTTTAAGATCAATCAATACTGATAACCATTATCACTAAGAATGATATGTAGAAGATGACTGCACGCCTCTGCCAAGCTTAAAACCGCACATTCATACCCAACCAGACATTACGGCTTTTATCTTTATTGTTGTAATCGTCGACGAAGCTGGCGCTAAAACCGTTTTGACCATTGCTATCACGGACACAACTGTCGGCCGTGGTATTACAGGCACTAAAAATCGTCTGGTATGACGTGAAATCTTTATCTAGCAGGTTATTAATGCGCACGTTAAAGGTAACAGCGTCGCTAACTTGATAGGCTAAACCCAGATGCAATACGTTGTAGCTTTTAAAATACAGCGGCGCATCGTTTTTGATATCCCATGAACGGTAACGACGGTCACGGTATTCCGAGGTTAAAAACAGACTAAGTACATCGGTTGCCGCCCAGTTCAAGGTTACATTTGCCATATGCTTGGCGCTATTGCCCAATGGCCGACCTTTAAAAGCACCACTTTTCTGTTCGCTGTCGATATAGGTATAGTTAGCGCGCAGCGAGAGTGCTTCTAATAGCATTACGCGGCCAGCTAACTCAGCGCCTTGAATGGTCACCTCATCGATATTGACCGTTTTGCTGCTGATACCGTAACCTAAATCGGCATACTCACCTACTTCGGTACAGATTAAGTTGGTACCCGGGCCGCAAGGCTGCGAGGCTAACTTATCGTCAAAATCATTTTGAAATACTGTAGCATTAAAGCTATGCCCATCTGGATGGCTCCAATATACTGCCAACTCTTTGGAGACACTGGTTTCCGGTTTTAAATCTGAATTACCAAAAAACGGACTCGTTCCTTGTGCACCAAAACCAACGATGCCGTCATAAAGTTGAGAGGTTTTTGGCGTTTTAAAGCCGGTACTCACCCCACCTTTAATGGTCCAGGCATCGCTTATGGTATAAACACCATACAAGCGTGGGCTTAGCTGATTGCCAAACACCTGATGATCGTCGTGCCGCAAACCTGCCGTAACAGCTACTGCCGGTAGAATATCCCAGGTATCTTCCGCAAATACCGACCACATATTATGCTCTTGCTTTTCCCCCGGCCGGCCTTGCTCTAAGCCAAAGACACCATCGACTAACTCACCGCGAATAACCTGAGCACCTAAGACTGTGGTATGACGACCCGCCGCCTCAAAAGAAAAGTCTACTTTTGCATCAAAGATATATTGGTTACTGTTCATCTCCCGCTTTGGCCGTGGCAAGAAAGTGCTTGTGGCAAGCGCTTTACGCTCATCTTCAGATAAGCCAGCATAGGGTCCGGTGGCATCGATAATTTGTAGTAAATGCGCCCGCTCTGCCACGGTAAAAGGTAAAGTCCGGCCATTATTATGGGTATCAACATAAGACAAAGACACAAAGCTATTTAGATTATCCCAGCGCCCTTCGTGGGTGATAGACCAGGTATCACGGGTAAATTCCTGAGTGTCGATATAACCGACCATCGGGTTAGCACGGCGCGACCAAACACCGCCATTGCCAGTACACAAGTCCTGACGATTACCCACTGCGCCCTTGCAGAAAAAACCAGAGCTCCAAATGGTATCGATACTATCAACTGTGCCCAGCGGGAATGAACGCACCCCACTGTCGGTGATAAAAGGTGTGTTGTCGTATTCCTGTGTTGACGACTCAATATCAAACCACAGGGCGTGATTTTCTGCCGGTGTCCAGCTGATGCGGCCGCCAAGCACCCGGCTTTCGTTATCTACGGTTTTACCACCTCCCCCAAAACCTAAAGATCGTCTGCGAGTTTCACCATTAGGGAAAATAACGGTAGCATAGTCCGGGTTTGAGGCTAAACGATTATAGACACTGCCACGTACCGCCATACCTAACACACCGGCAATCAGTGGCCCGGTGACATTAAAGTCTGTGGTAATGTCGTCGCCGTAGCTCTTGTCGCTTTGCAAAGCGCGGCTATGGGTAATAGAACCCGTCCAGCTGTCAGTGACTTTTTTAGTAATAATATTAATTACGCCACCCAACGCATCTGCGCCATACAAGGTGGACGCCGGACCACGGATCACCTCTATGCGATCGACGGTATCTAATGGTGGAATATGCCCAAACTGGTTACCACCAAAGCTGTTTGGATAAATATCGCCATGGTTGTTCTGTCTTTTGCCGTCAACTAAGATCAGGGTGTAATCTGAGCCCATACCACGCAAACTAATGCTGCCCTGACCGGTTTTATCGCGCGTTTCACCTATATCAACCCCTTCCAGATCACGCACGGCATCCAGCAAGGTCGTGTAAGGACGGCTTCTTAATTCTTCTTCGGTGATAACTGAGATACTGGCAGGGGCATCCACCAGCTTTTGTTCATAGCCGGAAGCGGTAACAACGATAACTTCTATCGTACTCTCGGCGGCCTCTTCAACCGCATACACAGCACTCATATTGCAAGCAGCAGCCACCGCAATAGCCAGACAACTTTGGCGAAACAACATTACTCTCTCCTTTGTGTGTAAAGTGCGACACAGACGCCACAAAGCAAATGATAATGATTCTCACTACTAAGATCAACTTTATTATCATATAAACGGAACTTTTGCGCGCTCTTGTTAGTAAAATGTCACGAGGTCAAATAGCGCTGAAAAAAAACAACCCGCAAAAAGCGGGTTGTTGATAACACGAGAACAGATGGCGGGGTTAGAAACGATAGCGGAAGCCGGCTTCCACCGAACGCTCTGGGCCAACATAAATACCCTGGCGTAAACCACTGATATAGTTTTTGTCAGCCAGGTTTTTCACTGAGCCATATACCGTTAAACCATCAAACACCGTGTATTGGGCTAATAAGTCATAAACGGTATAGGCGGGTAATAAACCACCCCAAATACCCCCAGCAGCATTAGTTGGAATGGCTTCGATATTGGTTGGGTCGGCATATTGCTCACCACGATGGTGTGCTGTTAATGCAACGCTAAACGCCTCGGCACTGTAACTTAACGCTACATTGGCTAATAACTTAGGCGCATAAGGAATACGCTTACCAGCATTGTCACCGGTTTTGAATTCAGAAGTAGGTACCCAGGTCGCATTCGTGTCCAAACGGAAGCCACCACCAAGGTTGTAATTAAACACAAACTCCATGCCGGTATGCTCGGTTTCACCGGCATTAGACTGCGACAAGTTTGGATCGCTATTTCCCGTGACAACCTGATTAGCAAAGTCCATATAAAAGGCCGACACTTCATAGCTTACTGCACCCGCTGTGCCACGTACCCCAGCTTCATAGTTTACCGAACGCTCTCCATCTAACTGCTGATCGGTTAAGCCATCCAGAGCCACGCCGTTCGAGGCTGGCGAAAATGCCCGATACACCCCTCCATACAACTGTGCACTATCCGTAAGTTCGTAAGTGGCGCCAACACCTGGTAAAAACTCGGTATTGGTGGTTTTGGCGTTAGCACCATTCTGCGTTAAAATTTCCCGCTTTTGCTCGTAAGACTCCACCCGTAGCCCCGGGGTAATAGCAAAGGCATCGCTAATTTGCAAACGGCTTTGCAAATAACCGGCCGCGCTGGTGGCAGAATCGATAATATGACGATCATTATTACCAGAACGATCGGCAGCACGGGTAGCACGAATACGGGTATCGTTTGATTCTTCCTGCATTAAGCGCAAACCGAATTCCGTGGCAGCGGCGTAACCGAATAACTGCTGATCAAAGCTTAAACGGCTTTCAATACCTAAACGTTCAAAGCTGCGATTATTACCTGTTAGATTATCGGTATAAACCCAGCGGCCTGCAGCATTAGAGGCGGCAGTGTTAACATCATAGCGCCAGTAATCACGAGTGGTATTACTCCAGTAAACCAGCGTGTTTAGCTTAGCGTTATTGTCGAATACCAGCTCGTGATTTAGATCCACTGCCGTTCTATCCGTCAGGTACCAATCATCCGGCGCCGGGTTGTAACGCTCACCGTTTACATAATCTGCTAGTAAGATACCGCGATAAGAAATATTGGCTTCGTTTTCATGACATGCAAACTTTACACCGACTTTCTGCTTGTCACTAATCGCCATACCCGCTTTGACCATTACATCAGACATGTCATAGCCTTTATCCATAAAGCCATCACTTTTAGCAGTGGTTGCCACCACACCAACAAAAGCATCTTCAGAAGGATTTTTTGCACCCGCTTCGACACTGAGCTCGCGCATATTAAAGGAACCAGCCCGGGCCGACAGCTGTACGCCATCATCCGGTGTCTTGGTAATATAGTTAACCACACCACCAATAGTAGAAGGACCATAACGCAAAGATGCTGAACCTTTTAACACTTCAACTGACTCTACCCGCTGAATACGGGTATTAAAGTACCGATCGTTACCAATAAACAAGCCCGGCGCTACTGGCACACCGTCTTCTAATAACAAAGATTTAGACTCACCAGCCGATAAACCACGAATACCAAAGTTGGCAACGATAGAGGTTTCTTCTTCGCCCTTGATATTGACGCCCGGCACACGGCGCAGCACATCTTCGGTGGATAACGGCTGTACCTGCTCAATCTGTTGACGGTCAATCAGTATTACCGCGCCGGTTTCATCAAAACGATGGCTTTGCTGCTGACCTTTTACCCGAATTACTTCAATTGACGGGGTAATATTTTTGGCACTGTCGTCCGTGGCGGCTGAATCTGCTGCGACTGAACTAAAACTTACGCTGCCCACTGACAAGGCCACGGCTAAGGCAACCGGATGATACTTACTGTTAAACATAACGCCTCATTGCTATTAAGGTTTTAAGGTGATTTATGGCTGCGATTTTAACAACAGTCAAAACTAATAGCAATTATTATCATTTAACTTTGCAGTATTATTAGCGAACACTCTTTTATCTGTTTGATTCGCTATTGTCACCCTCTGTTGACAGTAGTAATAACCAGATAGCAGTTGGCAAAGAGTCCAAGCTCACGCATTATCTGCTTTTTGCAACACCTCACACTTTAGGACCATGCCCTTATGTTTAACGAAACTATTAGTCCCCGCTTCTCAGAAACCGATGCTTTAGGCCATATTAATAACACGGTGTTTGCTGTTTGGTTTGAAAGTGCCCGCCAAGGTGTGTTTCGCATTTTCACACCCGATTTAGATGTATCCAAGTGGTCGCTGATTATCGCCAGCATTCAAATAAACTACCATGCGCAAACCCACTATCATGCGCCAGTTGCAATTAAAACCTGGATCAGCCGTATTGGTAATAGCTCCTTTGAGGTTTATCAGGAAGCCTGGCAGCAGGGCCAGAAATGTGCGTCGGGTAAAGCGGCTATGGTGAAATTTGACTATCAACAACAACAGGCTGCTGCGCTCACTGCCACAGAGCGTGCAGCGCTAAGTGAACATTTACATTCCTCCGCTGAGCGTTAACAAACCGCTATTGGTCGAAAGCTACTGGTCAGCCGTATCCATTAGGATTAGTTTAAGAAAAAACCAGCGGAGCCGCCTCAATGAAACTAAAACTCACCCTTTTTTGTATTACTGCGCTTATAACATCGCCACTGCAAGCCTATGATCGCATCACCGGCAAAGATTTTGCCAGTCGCTCAGAAGTGATTGCAAGCGAAGCGATGGCGGCGACTAGCCATCCGCTGGCTACGCAAATTGCCCTGGATATTATGAAGCAAGGTGGTAATGCCATAGATGCCGCCATAGCGGCTAATGCTGCACTGGGATTAATGGAACCGACCGGTAATGGTATTGGTGGCGATCTCTATGCCATGATTTGGGATGCCAAAACCAACAAGCTTTATGGCCTGAATGCCTCAGGTCGCTCACCACTGGGGTTAAGCTACGATACGTTAAAAGCCGAGCTGGATAAGCTCGGCAGACCAGATTTACCACCGCACGGTATGTTACCCATCAGCGTGCCCGGCACTATCGATGGCTGGTTTGAAATGCATCAGAAATTTGGCAAATTGCCCATGCCGCAACTGCTGCAGCCCACCATTGATTACGCCACTAAAGGCTTTCCGGTAACCGAGCTCATCGCCTATTACTGGAATCGTAGCGTTCCTATATTAAGCCCGCAGCCCGGTGATTTTAAAGGTAGCTTTACCATCGAGGGTAAAGCACCGGTGAAAGGCCAAATTTTTAAAAACCCGGGCTTGGCCTATACCCTAAGTGCGGTGGCCAAAGATGGCCGTGACGCCTTCTATCGTGGGGAAATTACCCGCAAAATTGATACCTTTATGCAAGAAAACGGTGGCTACTTGCGCTTTGCTGACTTTGCCAACCATCGATCTGACTGGGTAGAACCGGTTGGCGTAGACTACAAGGGCTATATGCTTTGGGAGTTGCCACCTAATGGTCAGGGCATTGCCGCGCTACAGATGCTACAAATCTTGAAAAACTTTGACCTGGCGGCCATGGGCTTTAATAGCCCGGAGAGCATTCACTTAATGGTTGAGGCAAAAAAGCTAGCCTTTGAAGACAGAGCCAAATTTTATGCTGATATGGATTTTTATAAAACACCGGTGAGCAAGCTTATTTCAGAAAGCTATGGCCGCGAGCGCGCTAAGTTAATTGGCGAACGCTCAGCACAGCGGGTTGATGCCGGTAATCCGCATCTGTATGAGGGTGATACCATCTATATGACCACCGCTGATAAAGACGGCAATATGGTGTCATTAATTCAAAGCAATTATCGCGGTATGGGTTCTGGCGTTGTAGTGCCAGGGCTGGGCTTTGTCTTTCAGGATCGCGGCCAACTATTCTCGATGGATAAAAACCACGCCAATGTGTATGAGCCAGGCAAGCGCGCTTTTAATACCATCATTCCGGCTTTTATCACTAAAGACAATAAACCGCTTATCAGCTACGGCGTAATGGGCGGTGCTATGCAGCCACAAGGCCATGTGCAAATACTGGTTAATATGGTCGACTTTGGCATGAACCTGCAAGAAGCGGGTGATGCCGCCCGTTGGCAGCATCTGGGTAGCACAGAACCGACAGACGGACAGGATGCTTATTTGAAGAACGGCGGCTACATTGAAGTTGAACGCGGTATTCCGTTTGAAACGGTGCGGGAATTACAAAAACGTGGCCACGAAGTACGTTATGGCTTAGGTGGCTATGGTGGCTATCAGGCCATTATGAAAGATCATATTAATGGCGTTTGGATTGGCGCCTCAGAGTCTCGCAAAGACGGCCAGGCCGCAGGGTATTAATTCACGGTAACACGTTAACCGCACTAGGCGGTTAACGTGACTTTTGCATCATAATGCTGCTGAATATGGCAGATTGCCTGTTCCAAACAACCGGCAAAGGGTTCGGCCGATGCCGGACGCTGTTTGCGCAGCGTAATACGCTCTGCCGCTTTTAAATAGCGCATTACCTCTTCCTTGCTCTGCAGTAGTAATCGCGGCACGGCAACGGGTTGCCCGGTTTGGCTGTCTTTGGCAATCATGGTGAAATAAGAAGAGTTACAGTGTTTGATTTTTCCAGTTTGAATATTTTGCGCTTCTACTCTGATGCCAACCACCATCGAGCTGGTGCCCACATAATTGACTGAGGCATTTAAGGTTACCAGCTCCCCCACTTCAATAGGGTTTAAGAAATCAACCCGATCAACTGAGGCGGTTACGCAGTACTTCCCACTAAACTTAGAACCACAGGCAAAGGCAATTTGGTCCATCAGCGATAATAAATAACCACCATGGATCTTGCCGCTAAAATTAGAGTGCGATGGCAGCATCAGCTGCGATAAGGTAATTTGCGAACAACTTACGGTTTTATATTCTGCGGCCATGCTGTGGTTCCTTGCAGGTTAGTTTAACGCTGTGGCGAGGGGCTTATCCTGCACCAATACCCAGGGCGAAATCACCACGGCCCATAACTCAGTTTTTGCCTGATACCAAAGTGCCGCCTGCTGCTCAGAGGTACGTCCAAGCTGAGTACTGGCCAACCAGGCCGCAACCTGCGCTTTATTATCCTGGCTGAATGCAAAGGCCACATCAATCAGATCCAATGTAGGCTCTACCGTAATAACGCTGCCAGCCGCATAAAACTTTTGCAAATCTAACCAATTAATGCGCGCGGTTTCAGAAACAATTTTTGCCCTTATCAGCTCCGGGTTTTCAGCCTCCAATGCTAAATGCGCATCGGGTGGAGTTATTGCAGCCATCTTATCCTCGTCTATCTTATCTGAACCAAGTTATTCTATCTCATCGCTCTGCTCAGTGACCTGCGATGCACTTAGTTCATGCTTTTTTAATAATTTATAAAAATCGGTACGATTGCGTCCGGCTAATTCAGCAGCACGGGTCACATTACCTTCGGTCATTTGCAGCACTCTAATTAAATATTGGCGCTCAAATTGATCCCGAGCCTCAATTAATGTTGGCCAGTAACTGCTATTTTGCGACAACGCCTGTTCTACCAGCGACGCCGAAATAACCGGGTTTTGGGTTAGCGCCACACACTGCTCTACCACGTTGACCAATTGCCGCACATTGCCTGGCCATTTGGCCGTTGCCAGCAGTTGCAACGCATCATCCGAAAAACGCGTTACTTTGACATGATGCCGATCAGCACTTTGTTGTAAAACATGCCGTGCTAACAAGGGGATATCTTCAGCGCGTTGTTCCAACCCCGGTAACTGCAAATTAACCACATTTAAACGATAGTACAAATCTTCCCGAAAGGATCCCTCGCTCATTGCTTGTTGCAAGTCACGATGTGTAGCAGACAGCACCCGAACGTTTATCGGGATACTCTTGGCGCTGCCTACCGGGCGAATTTGCCGCTCTTGCAGCGCACGTAATAATTTTACTTGCAACGCGACCGGCATATCGCCAATTTCATCCAGGAACAGGGTACCGCCATCGGCTTCACGAAATAACCCGGCATGCTCTGTCACAGCGCCGGTGAAGGCACCTTTACTATGGCCAAATAACTCAGATTCCAATAAGTGTTCTGGCAAAGCACCACAGTTAATTGCCACAAAGGGTTTGCCAGCGCGCGGACTGGCTTTATGAATAGCATTCGCCAGTAACTCCTTACCCGTGCCACTGGCGCCGGTAATCAACACACTGACATCGCGCTGTGCTACCCGGTAAGCTTGCTCCAGTAGCTCCAGCATCAACTTGCTGCGGGTGATAATGGCCTCGCGCCAGTCGGCTTGCTCGGGCAAAGACTGGTTTAACGCCCGTTGTAACACTTCGCGTAACTCAACAGGGTTTAATGGCTTCGTTAAAAAACCAAAGACGCCGCGCTGTGTTGCGGCTACGGCTTCCGGTATCGAACCATGTGCGGTCATTAGCACCACCGGCAGACCTTTATAGCGTTTGGCTATTTCGTCAAACAAACTCATGCCATCCAAGCCGGGCATTCGTAAATCGCTTAGCACCACATCGACGCTTTGCTTGGTTAACAGGCCAAGTGCGGTTTCCGCACTATCCGCGTTTAGTACTTGATAACCCTCACCTTCTAAACGTAAGGTTAGCAAACGTAATAAACTTGGATCATCATCGACCAATAGTAAACGCGGCTTATCCCTGGCCATTATTTGCTCCAGTACTATTGTCTGTTGCTGGGGGCTGATTAAGTTCGGCTTCAATTTGAGTTAGCGCATCAATTTTCTTCTGCAAATCACGGTTAGTCTTTTGCAAACGATCTATTGCATCTTGCTGCTGGGCATTTAAGCGGGTGACCGCACTTACCGCAGATTCGGCTTCCAGTAACTTTTGATTAAAGGTTAGCTCCCAGCCAAAGATTGCCGCTAATCGGGGCGGAAAGCTTGATACCATCTCGACTAACTGTGTTTGCACCCGAAAACGGGTGACATAAGGCATATCGGGATGCAAGCTTAATAGCGCCAGCTGTAACTGTGCCACCATATCAAACTCGGTTAATTCCCGTAAGCGCGCACGTTCTGGCTCAGGATCCACCAATATTTGCTGTTTATAATCCAACCAGGCTTGCAGGCTGCTGATCTGATCATCTAAGGCTAATACCAGATCAGCTTCAGGTTCAGCTTCCTCCGGCAGCGTTACCTGCTCAAACTCTGGCTCAGAAACGGCGGTTTCTGTTGGTGGCACCGCCACAGGTGTCAACTGACACCCGCTTAACCACAGCAACATTGCAACGACCACAACCTTCTTCATACCAGCTTTTCTCCTAATAACGGTAAACGCACCCGGATACAGACATCTGCGTAAACAACATCCACGATATCAGCGTGGCCACCTAATAAACGGGCACAGTCTGCCACTATGGATAAGCCTAACCCTGACCCCTGCACCGAATCAAAGCGTGGAGTAGTGCCGCGCTGAAAAGGTTCAAACAGTTTTTCCCGCAGCGACATTGGAATAGGCGTGCCATTATTGGCAACTTCTAACAAAACTGCGTCGTCCTGCCGGTATAATTTAACCCACACCGGGCTACCTTCGGCGCCATAAGCCTGAGCATTATTAATCAAGTTATCCAGAATACGGCGGAACAAGGTGGCGTCGGTATATAACGAATTAAGCTGGCAATCGAGTTTGACCTGCTGTTGGCGCTGTTGTAATGATAGCGCGTGATCACTAAAGCACTCTTGCATCAATTGCTGTGGGATCTGTTGACTCCATTCTGGCTGAGCTTGTTGTAATAAGCGGTTATAGTCTAACAACTGTTCCGTTAGCACACTTAAACGGTCTGCGCTGCCGTTTAATAAGGTTACCACTTCTTGCTGCTGTGGCGTCAAAGGCCCAACCAGTTGCTCGCTTAACAAGGCACAACCTTCACGAATACTGGATAAAGGCGTTTTTAATTCGTGCGAAGCATGGCGCAATAAAATAAGCCTTAACGCTTCTAATTGTTGCAAGCGGGAACTTAGCCAACGCAATTGCTCACCTAACTCAGTCAGCTCACGCGGACCACGTAATTTTTCATCTGGGAACTGATGTTTGGGCTGAGCAATAGCGCGGATCATCCGATCTAGCTTTTGTACCGGCGCCGTAATACGATTAGATGCCCATAACACTAACAGCAAGGTTAATAACACCAGGCCAAAAGTTTGCCAGGCCAGCTGCTGTTGTGTACTCGCCACTTGCTGTTGCTGATTTTGTAGTTGCTG
Source organism: Alishewanella longhuensis (assembly GCF_014653435.1). Taxonomy (GTDB): domain Bacteria; phylum Pseudomonadota; class Gammaproteobacteria; order Enterobacterales; family Alteromonadaceae; genus Alishewanella; species Alishewanella longhuensis. Next base: position 162,866 of record NZ_BNAO01000006.1, read on the forward strand.
CTCTAATAGATCCCATATTTGCTGGGTAATTTGCTGTTGTTGTGTGCGAATTTGCTGTAGCAGGAGCTCTGGAGTCTCTATCACCGGCTCGCTAAAGCGCTGCCGCAGCGCTTGTAAGGCGGCTTGTTGCTCAGCACAGAGTGTTAATTGGGGTAGAGAAATACACACCTGCGCCAGTAAATTAAGCTGATTATCAATGTGACTTAGGGCAACCCGCTGTAATGCCTCGGTGCGCACGACCACGTATTGCCTGACGGCCCGTTCGATATCAATCACTAAACTTTGCATACTTTCCGACTGTCGCACAGAAGAGACAGCATGTTCGGCTGAAGAAATAGCGTAAGAGCTAACCCCGCTGAGCGATTTATTACTTTGCCAAAGTAGCACCGCCACCGGGATCAGGGCCAAAAAAAAGCTAAGTAATACCAATTGGCGTAATGACGCAGTTTGAATTGAGAAACGCATAGCTCACAGTGTTTTAATCTAAAGTATTAGCTTACCAGTTTCCTGAAAAAAACGCCGTTGTTATTGGCGATAAAAAGCTGAGGTAAAAAAATTGGCACAAAAAAGGCCAGACAAAGCTGGCCAAGGCAGATTCAGCAAAAAAGCCGAATAATGGGATAAGGTTACTGTACCAGTTCTGTATTCAGGTTGGCGTTAAACACTGGCTGGCTGCTGGCAACATCAGTTGCAACTTGTGCTTGTTCCCAAGCTTGTACACTGGCGTTATTTAAGTCAATGCGACGCAGCAAGGTGAATACAATCGCCATGTTAGCAACTAAAAACAGGGTAACTAAACTTAAAAACATATCCATGGTACTTCTCCGGTTAAAGCTCCTGAAAGTGGAGCGGTCCGTGCTGTCTCAGGAGAATGGCGTAAAAGTAAAAATTTGTACTTTTGCGATATTCCCCTGCAGCCGTACCATAGATAATGCAGGCTTTGTGCCAACAATTTATATATGATTACTTTCAATAGTTTATGATTTATTTTATAAGGTGACAGTAAGTCTGGGGCGAGATAGTGTTGCTAATTTGCGACACATATAATGACTGATAATTCACTTCTTTTAAAATCAATGGCTTAGCCTGTATGCTTTTTGCGACACCCAGGCCAAGCCATTGTTATTACTAGATAAATCCGTAACGCTGTGCTACCCGATCAAAGTATTCCAGGCATTGTTTGGCATATTGGCGTTTTTCCACATAGCTGCCCGGGAAAAAGCTTTTCTTAAAACCGTAAGCCACCATATCTTTTAAACGCTTTAAGGGCACATCAAAGTTATCCAGCGCCAGCTGGTATTCTTTACTCACAGTGGTATTGGATACCAGACGATTGTCGGTACAAATTACCGTCGCAATGCGGTGCTCCAGCATGGCTTTAAATTTATGTTGGCGAATATCGGTAATGGCAGGGTTGGTTTGCAGATTACTGGTTAAACAGACCTCAATGGCAATGCGCTTATCGGCGATATAGGATGCCAAATTACTGATATATTTACTTTTATCTACAATAGCTGGATCTTTAATCATCTCTGGCATAAACATTGAGTAACCGTGACCAATACGATCGGCATAGCACTCGGTAATGGCTTCAAATACACTTTCAGCACCGTAGGCTTCACCGGCATGCAGGGTTTTTAGTAAAAAGTGTTGATGGGCATATTCATATACCTCCTTAAATTTGCCCGCCGGGTAACCGGCTTCCTGCCCTGCTAAATCCAGGCCAACAATAGGGATCCCTTCTCCATCGCGCAGCCTGACACTGGCCCGCACCAGCTCCATCGCTGCCAGTTTAATCACGTCCATCGGCGCAAAATCACGCATTAGCTGAAATAAGTTGGTGTAATAGGGCGAGAAGCCTTTATTACCAAACATCCGCATTGCACAATTGATAATACCATAATAAAACGGCGGTTTTTGACCGCTTAATACAGCCTCGGTAGCATTATACTGCTGCATGGCGCGCTTTAGGCCGTTATTTACTGCATGCATTATCTGGTCAAAATCGATGCCGCGACTTAAATCAATTAGTAACTGTGGCGCAAAACGCACCTCAATATAGTTTACCCCTTCAGCTTGGTTATCCAGTGCCAGCTCGTACGCCGCTTGCTCCAGATTCTCCGGATCGCGCAATACGGCGCAGGTATACTGAAAACAGTGCAGGTACTCGCCTAAATTTTGGTAACGATCTTTAAATACCAATTCTTTTAAACCGGCTACGCTATCTGAGGGCAACGTTACGTTACTGCGCTTGGCCATCTCAATTAAACTGTCGAGCCTTAGGCTGCCATCCAGGTGCAAGTGCAAATCGGATTTGGGCATATCTTTAATAAATTCGGCTGAATATCTGGGCATAATCTTTCCTTCTTTAGCTATATGCAGAATAGCATGAAAGGCGCTTGTCCGAAAAACCTGAGCACAGGCTATAGCATACCGCTGAATCTTTGTGGCAGATCAGGTAAAGGTAACTTAATCAGTCAAAGCCGCATAATCCTTGCTAAGCTGTTTGTATTTAGCCTTTTAGCACTTCATCCTCAGCTATTTTTTCAACAGCATCTGGAGGGAGTAACACGACTTGGAGCACGGCGATGCCTATTTGGTTAAAAGCACTATTGCCTGTGATATTGGCAATGATCGTCCTGGTACTGCCAATTCCGCAGGGTTTGGATCCACATGCCTGGCGTTTCTTTGCAATTTTTATTGCGGTGATTGCAGGGTTAATACTAGAACCCCTGCCCGGCGCAGTAGTCGGTTTATCGGCCGTGGTATTGGTAGCAATTGCTGCTCCCTGGTTGTTATTTAGCCCCGCACAGCTTGCCGCGCCTAATTTTAATAGTGCAGGTACTGCTTTTCGCTGGGCGGTGGCCGGCTTTGGTAATGCTACCGTTTGGCTAATTTTCAGCGCTTTTATGTTTGCTGCTGGCTACGAGAAAACCCAGTTTGGCAAACGCTTAGCCTTGTTGTTGGTGAAGAAAATGGGTAAAAACACCCTGACGCTCGGCTATGCAATCAGCTTTGCCGATTTACTGCTCGCCCCTTTTACACCGTCAAACACCGCCAGAAGTGGTGGTACCATCTTCCCTATTATCTCTAACCTACCCGCCTTATATGGCTCCAGGCCTAATGATCCTAGTGCCCGGCTAATTGGCTCCTACTTAATGTGGGTCGCCATTGCCGCCACCTGTGTCACCAGCTCGATGTTTCTATCAGCACTAGCGCCCAATTTACTGGCCACTGCGCTGGTAAAAAGCCAAATAGAGATCAGCATTAGCTGGGGCACCTGGGCTTTGGCATTTTTACCAGTCGGGGTAATACTGCTGCTACTGACGCCATTGTTAGCCTATTGGTTTTACCCGCCAACCATCAAAAGTAATGCGGAGGTTCCGCGCTGGGCCGCAGCAGAACTGACGAAACTTGGCCCGATGCAACTAAAAGAATGGCTGTTAGTGGCTTTTGTTTGCTTAGCGCTGCTGCTCTGGATCTTTGCCGCTAAGTATATTGAACCCGCTCTCGCCGCCTTATTAGTTATCTGTTTAATGCTATACACCAAGGTGTTGGACTGGTCAGATATTACCGGCAATAAAGCCGCCTGGAATACATTGGTGTGGTTTGCCACCTTAGTTACGTTGGCCGGTGGCTTGTCTGATGTTGGCTTTATTCGCTGGCTCGGCGTACTGGGCGGCCAATGGCTGGGCGATGTCTCGCCAGTGACGGCAACACTGGTGTTAGTGATGGCCTTTTATCTGCTACATTATTTATTTGCCAGCAGCACAGCACATACTACCGCCTTGCTGCCGGTAACATTAGCCATTGGTGCTGCCATTCCGGGGATGAATTTACTGATCTTCAGCTTATTACTGGTAACATCATTGGGCCTGATGGGCATCCTCACACCTTACGGCACCGGTCCCAGCCCAATTTATTTTGGTAGTGGCTATTTACCTGCGCATGACTACTGGCGCCTTGGCAGCATTTTCGGATTATTTTATCTGGCGGTCTTGCTAGGTATCGGGTATCCGTGGCTACTGATGCTGTTTTAAACATCATCGCTTCGCGCGCAAGTAAAATAAGACGCTAAAATCTGGCGCAAGCAACTAGTACAGCTTATGCTAAAATAGTAATTCACCTCTATTAGATGTGCTTCTATCTCAGCCCAAAGGCAATGTCAAACATAGATAACAGTGGTAAGGGTTTATATTTTAGTATTCGCCGGAGGCGTCAGCACTATGCAACTTAATAATATCTCTATAAAAAATAGGCTAATTTCTATAGCCGCCGTAGCAGTACTGGCGCTTAGCTTAATGCTACTACTGATGCAATACCAAGCCAGAACCCTGGGTAGCCTGGCTGCAGCAGATAACCTGATTGCTGAACTTAACACCGACATGCTGATGCTGCGCCGTCACGAAAAAGATTTTTTATTACGGCAGGAACTGCGTTATTTACCACGGCATCAGGAAACGCAGCAAAAACTGGAGCAAAAACTTGCTGAGTTAAAACAATTACTGGCCAAACTTAACCTGCCCGATCCCCACACCACTGAGTTTGCACGTTTGGTAACAAACTATGGTAATGAATTTGCAGCGATGGTTGCCTTACAACAGCAAATAGGGTTAACCGAGACAGATGGCTTGCAAGGTGCACTGCGCAATAGCGCGCATCAGTTGGAACAGCAGCTCAACAGTGCTTTAGAGCAACAAGTATCTTATTTACAACTACGCCGCCTGGAAAAGGACTTTTTACTCAGACTTTCACCTGAGTATTTAGCCAGACAACAACAAATTGCCAATGCGTTGCAGTCTGAACTGACTAGCGAGGAAGCTCGCACCTTACAAACCTATATGCAAAGCATGAAAGACTTAGGCAATGCCTTAGAGCAACGCGGCTTTAATCAAGACCAAGGTGTCGAAGGGCGGATGCGGCAACAAATTCAAGCTACCGAGAGCCTACTAAAACAAATGTCAGAGCAACTCAGCGCCAGTTTTCGTGATGCGGTAAAACAAATCAATAGATTGAGCCTAAGCATTTTTGCCCTGATTATTATCTTAGTCATCTTGTTAGTAAGCCTGATTGCCCGCAGTATTCAAAAACCTATTCAGCAGGCCTCTGCTGATTTGGCCCGGATCAGAAATGAAAAGGACTTCACCCTACGGCTTCATATAAAAGGCAAAGACGAAATCGCCGTCTTAGGTCAGGATGTTAATACCCTACTCTCTGATATTCAAACCTTGGTGAAGTCGGTTAATCATTCACTGGAAACCCTGGATAGCGTAACCGAACAATTAGCTAGTGCAGCTGCAGGCAGCGCTACCTTAATGCGTGAGCAACAATCAGAAACTGATATGGTGGCCACTGCCGTAACCGAAATGGGGGCGACTATTCAGGAGATTGCCGCAAATACTGAGATGACCGCGAGTACAGCGAACAGTACCAATTTAAATGCGCAGCAAGGTCAGCAACAAGTTAGTGATAGTGTGGATTTTGTAAAAGCGCTGGCAGCACGCCTGCAAGATGCCAGCCAATCGGCGGCGGAACTTGAACAAGACAGTATCAATATTGGCTCTGTACTCGATGTGATACGCGCCATTGCCGAGCAAACCAACTTGTTAGCCTTAAACGCTGCTATCGAGGCAGCCAGAGCCGGTGAGCAAGGCCGCGGCTTTGCGGTCGTTGCTGATGAAGTAAGAACCTTAGCGCAACGTACCCAGCAATCTACCCGACAGATAGAAGCTATTATTCAAACCTTACAGCAACGTACCAAAGGTATCGCCATTACCATGCAAGAGTGTCGCGATAATGGCATACAAAGTGCTGATCAGGCCAATACAGCAAAAGAGCTGTTGCAGCAAATCACTGCTAATGTCAGCAATATTATGGATATGACCACCCAAATAGCAGCGGCGATAGAAGAACAAAGCCTGGTTGCAGCCGAAGTCAACCGCAATGTGGTGAAAATTAGAGATATGTCGGAAGAAACAGCAGGTACAGCCCGCCAAACCAATCAGCTCAGCGAAATGGTCGCCGGCCAGGCTCGTGAACTACGCATGGAAGTTGAAAAGTTTAGAGCCTAACGTCGATAACTAACCCTAATAAAAAATGGCGCTAAGTAGCGCCATTTTTCTCACTCGTTAACTCAAGATTCTGCCAGAGCAGACGAGCATCTTTGTTTACACTTTAAAGCGATTGACCAATTCATTTAGCTGAATAGCTAATCGTGATAATTCTGAAGCACTGGCTGATGTTTGATGCGAGCCAGCTGACGTTTGGTTTGCTAAATCACTGATCGTAATGATATTACGATCAATTTCACGCGCCACCTTAGACTGCTCTTCGGCCGCACTGGCGATAACATGGTTTTGGTCGCTAATGCTGGTAATGTTATCAGCAATCTGGGTTAACGCCGCAGCGGCTTCCTCTGCCACATTCTGCGCATTACCGGCATTCTGGCTAATTAAACCCATGGCATTAACTGCTTCTTTTACCGAGCTTTGCACCTGGCTAATCATCTGCTCTATTTCGCCAGTAGAGGTTTGGGTACGATGCGCCAAACTACGTACCTCATCGGCTACCACCGCAAAGCCACGCCCGGCATCACCGGCACGCGCGGCTTCAATGGCCGCATTAAGCGCCAGCAAATTGGTTTGCTCGGCCACACTGCGAATAACTTCCAATACCTGATTAATCGATGAAACTTTTTCCGCCAGCACGTTAATAACATTGGCACTTTGCTGCACATCTGCATTCATTTTGCCAATAACAGTGCGGGTTTGTAGCACCTTCTGGCTACCATCTTTTGCCAAGTTAGCTGATTGCACTGAAGCTTCCGAAGTTTGCATAGCGGTAGAAGCGACCTCATCTACTGCTGAACTCATCTCGGTAATAGCGGTTGCAGCTTGCTGCACTTCATCATTTTGTAGCTGAATAGCACGAGCAGACTCGTCTGTTACTGCATTAAGTTCTTCCGCCGCCGACGCCAGCTGGCTGGCAGAACTGGCAATATGACCAATAGCATCACGCAATTTTTGCTGCATTTGCACTAAAGCTTCAGATAATTGCGTCAACTCATCACTGCCTTCACTGGTAATCCGTTGTGTTAAATCGCCCTCAGCAATTTGCTGAGCGGAGTTTACGGCCTGTGCTAACGGCTGATTAATGCTGGCCGAAATAACCAAAGCAATCACTACGGCTATAGCCACCGCCAACACAATTAACACTATCACTAAGATTCTGGCTTGCTCATATGCGGCGATAGACTCACTACGTGCAGCAGCAGCAGCCGTTTCATTCAGTTCAGTTAAACGCGCTAAACTAATCGCTATAGCATCTGTTAACGGGTTTATTTGTTGTAATAAATCCAAAGCTAAACCGATCTCATCTTGTTTTAAAAAATCTATCGCCTCTTTTTGAAACTTTAAATATTGCTGCAGTTGGCTGGCAAATTCATTATAAGTACGCCGCACTTCATCAGTATTAATAAAGGCTTCATAACGTTTTTCAGTGGCAAGTACGCTTTGTCTTAGCTCATCCACCAAGCGCAGCGTTGCACCTTCATTGTTTATGTCTGTTGTTAACATTAAACGCAGTGTTTGCACCCGTAAGCGAGTAACCGTATTATTTAATTCACCTACCGCCATTAATGCGGGTAAAATATTGGTTTCGAGCAAATTTGCTCGGTCCCGAATTTGTGACATGGTATTTAAATTGTAAAGCCCCAGTGCTGCCAGCATAAATGCCAGCGCGCCGAAGGCCGCGAGTAACCGCTTCTGAATGCTTACCGATCTGAACATAGCCCGCCTCTTATATCCTTAATTGCTGCCTGAACTTAGCTTCACTGTAGTTATACTTAACTGCGAACGAGAGCTGGTAGAGTAGTAAATGATACTTTAGCAGTAATATTTGTTGCTGGCAGCTTTTATATGCAACAGCGATAAAGGAAACTAAAGCTAGTTGTGTAAAATAGCTATGCTAACGGATTAAACTAACCTAGCGAAACATAGTGCTTAGAAAGTGCTTAGAAAGTACGCACCAGAATACCTGAAAAATACCTAAATCGACTAAGCCAGTACTAATATCCGGTCATTTCCAAATACCCTTTGCCCGAGTGACTGCCGGTAAAGCTAATTGGTCCTTCCCAGTAAGCAATACCCGTCCCCATCCAGGCATTGGGATTAAGCGCCTGCGCTTGAATGGCAATACCAAGATCCGCTACCGTTAACTGCCAAGCTACGGGTACTCGCTTCCCCGCGACACTATGCTGTTGTATTGGCTGCATAGTAATTTGCTGTGATTGTAATGGCTGGGTGCGGCCATCAGCAGCAATATAGGTACCTGAAAAATAATGTTCGGCATCTGCGTGGCGCAACCGAAATAACATCAATTTATCGCCATTCGCTAAATGCAGGGAAAACCAATCCCATCCCAGCTGATTGGCCGCTAACGGCTGGCTACTCCACTCCCGATCCAGCCAGGCCTCACCTGTTACGGCTAACTGCTCATCCCCTATTTTTATCTCTCCCGACACCGCTAGAAAAGGCAAACTTAGGTAATAAGAGGCTTGGCCTGCAGACGATTTTACGCTGACACCCTGCTCACCATGCAAAATAGCGGGTCCCTGCTTTTTTAACGTTAACGCATAGCTAAAGTCAGCAGTGTCGGCATGCAAGGTAAAATGGGTTGCATCCGTGTCGCTAGCAACAAAAGACCAATTATCGATCCAAGCTTTAAATGGCTCTGGGCTTACCCCCGCTTGGTTAATGCCGCCGCGCGCATAGGTATCCGCAAAAAAATGTTGATTGGCACGGGTTATCCCTACATGCCCAAGCCAGCGCTGTTGACTTGCCCACCCTTCGCGCTGCGGTGCCGGCGCATCCGCATACCGAAACAGCGTCCACTGAATTCCCAGCTGCTCACCAAACTCTGTCTCCAGATTAGCCGTCACATACCACCATTCAATACGATACTCAGGGTGCTGATCCAGCGCCGCGGGATACTCGATGATATTGCCTGGCACAACCTGAGCGAATTCATCGGCTGTCGCGCCCAGCCCCGCGAAACCTTCACTGGGCGGCACCGGCTTACAACCAAGCAGCGCAATCTGCAAAAGCATAAGTAAAAGTAAGACGACTTTATTGCTCATCACGAAACCCTTTTAACAGCGAGCTAGGCGAGGTGAACTGCAGTGTTAACACCGGAATAATGGCCGCTAAGAAAGCACTTACCAGCGCAGCCATGGTTAACAGCAACCATTGCGACGGAAAAAACTGCCAAGGCAGCGCCCAACCAAAAGAACGCACATTGATCACCGCCACTAAGCAGTAACTGATCAGTAATCCCAGAGGTATGGCTAATAATGCAGTAAGCAAGGCTAACGACAGTAACTTAAGCAACTCGGTGCCCACCAGATAGCGTCTGGACAGGCCACAGGCCCAAACAGGGGCAAGGTGTCGTAAACGCATGGTCGATAATGTGAGTAAACTGCTAAATAGCGCAATTGCGGCAATCAGTAATACCAACACATTCAAGGCTTGTGTGGCGGCAAAGGTGCGCTCAAATAATTGTAACGAGTAGCGTTTAACCGCATGTTGATCGATAACTTGCGTCTCGTTTAGTGAAAATTGCACTGTTAACGCCGAGATCAGCTCAGCCACAGCCGTGGGTTCAACCCGCAGTGCCATACTGCCACGCTCGGTGTCTGCCCAATTGCGCTGTAGCGTTGCCAACGACAGCAACACCTGTCCTTTCGGATTACCATAATCACTGAATATGGCACTGATTTTAAAGTCAGTTTGCTGCATTCCCGACAACGGCAGTGTATCCCCTAACTTCAGGTTAAGTTGCCGAGCCAATTGTTCGTTAATCATCACCGCAGCATTGTCTGCTAGCGCTTGCCATGCATCAGGGGTGCTGCTAAGCAGCGGCCAATACTCACTATAGGTGCTGTGCAGTTGTATGCCTCGTAATTCGACTGGGATACCCGCTACCTGACTGTCGATACCCGCAGAGGGCAGCAAAGCTAAAACAGCAGGGTGTTGTAGTAGCCAAGCGTCCACCTGCTGCGCTTGCGCTTCGTCATCAATCCGTAAATACACCTCTGCCGCCAGACGCTGATCAAGCCAGCCGGTAAAGGTGTTACGAAATCCTTCCACCATACCGCCAACACCAATGCTGGTGGATAATGCCAGCAACAACGCCACTAATGCCACACTGAGATGAGACACCTGCATACGTGCGTCTGCCCATAGCCACTGCACCACAGCAGAACGTGAACAACGCTGCCCCAGCCGCAAACAGACGTTTAAGGTGGCGGGCATTAACAAGGCCGCACTGATAAACATCAAAGCCAGCAATAAGAAGCCACTGAATAAGGATTCGCCAAACCAGGCAATACCCAGGGCCAGCAAAACGCAGATGCTACCCGCACCCGTCAACAGCACAGAATGATCTAACCCCTGTGCATTGCTGCGAGTTTGACTTAAGCTAGCATGCCCGCTAATAAGCTTAACCATTGGCACTATGGCCGCCAGTAATACGCCTCCCCAGGCAATCACTACACCCTGTAGCCACCACTGCCAAGATAGCGTCAACTCGCCCAGCGCACTTGCCCCATACAAGCCGGTTAAACTGGCTGAAAAATCCGGTAACAGCAGCACGGCAATCCAATAGCCTAGCGTTAACCCCGGCAGGGTGATTAGCCCGCTCAGCAGTAATAATTCTATTAGCAGCCAAAACGTTAATGCGCGTTGACTTACGCCACAACTGAATAAAATTCGTCGCAGCACAGCACGTTGTGCCATGGCCAAATGGATAGCGGAATACACCATTAAGAGCCCAACTAAAAACGCCAACATACTCAGTGCGGTAAGATTTAAATGAAAACTGGCGGTGAGCCGCGAAATGTCATAATCACTCTGCGGGATAACGACGCGCAGATGTGCAGATAACGCTGCCGGTAGTGTCTTGGACGTGTTGGTATCGAGCAGCAACAGCCGGGATAGCTGATCGGGTTGTTGTAGCCAATATTGCGCGAGATAAATATCCGTGATGATCTCGTTATCAGCAATGCTGGAACTCACCCTAAGGTTAACTAGGTTGCCGTCTGGATTATACGGAAAACCGGTTTGTACTGGCGCATCAAACCAGGGTTTAATCTGCCCTGCCGTGGCCGGCGATACCCAGATCTCCCAAGGCGGCGTTAAAAAGCGCGTTAACGAAAACGTACTGGGCAAGCCAGTGTCTGCAGCAGTAGATACCCCGCCATGTTGCAGTGTCATCGGCTCAATACCAATAATATTAAGCGTGTCGCCTGCGCTTATATTGGGTAGCGCACCCTCAACCACCGGGGTTAGCTGCCAGCCTAAGCGCCGCAACATTATATAGTCTGACTCGGTAAGCGGCTGTTGGTTTATTGGCACAATTTGCGCTTGGTTAATGCTGCTAAAGCGGGTTGCTGCTTGATCGTAACTGGCGCGTGCGTGTTGATTTAAGGCTTGCACACCACTCCAAAGCGCAGTGGCGGCCAACAATCCCAACATAAAGGTGCCAAGCTGCACCGGATGCCGCAGCCAATGACTGAGTAACGCATGCAATACCCACAACGCGGAGTGACGCTTTGGCACTAGCTTAACCGCCCTTGTTTTAAGATCATGGTGCGATCCAGTTGGGTCGAGAGTAAGGCACTGTGCGTGACCATCAGCAAGCTGCTTCCGGTTTCTTTAATCAAGGTTAGCATCAGCGCCATCACCTGCTCAGCATTGGCTTCGTCCAGGCTGCCGGTGGGTTCATCCGCCAGTAACAATGGTGTTTTTGCCAGTAAGGCGCGGCCAATGGCCACACGTTGCTGCTGCCCACCTGACAGCTGTGCAGGATACCGCTGCAACAAGGGCGCCAGCCCCAAGGTTGATACTAGGTGTTGTAGCCAGTCAGCGTCTAGGTTGCCAGCCAGACGGGCTTGAAAGGCTAAGTTATCCTGAATGCTTAAACTGGGGATTAAATTTAATTGCTGAAAAATCACACCAATATAATGACGCCGCAGCTGCGCGCGCTGCCGATCCGGTAATTGCGTCAGATCTTGCTGATTAATCAAGACTTGGCCATGATCGGCTTGCTCAAGCCCGGCCAAAATATGCAGTAAGGTCGATTTTCCACAGCCCGATTCGCCCATCAAGGCCACACTTTCGCCTGGGTGGATGTCAAAACTGACATCACTAAACAGTGGCAGTGGGCCTTGTGAGGTAAGGTAGGTTTTCGCTAAACCAACAACGTGCAGCATAACTTTCCTAACAGCATTAACAGCAGTCTGTATTCTACGCGCCGGCAAGCCGTTTGGGTTTAAGCAATCCGATGCCCAGAGCCGCCATGGCCACCGCAATAACCGCATTTAAATAATTAAAAAAAGCATAAGGCGCAAAATCCAGCACTTCTACGCCAAGGGTTGCCGTATAAAAAGCGCCAGCCGTCGTCCATGGGATCAGGCCAGTGGTCATGGTTGAACCTTCCTCAACCGAACGCGATAACACAGCAGGATCCAGCTGTTGTTGCTGGTACTTAGGTTTAAACAATTGGCAATTTAAAATAATCGAAATATAGGCCTCGCCCATCGCCACATTGCCTAAAAAGCCTGAGACGATGGTGGTGGCGACCAGTGAGGCCGTACGTTGCACCCTTTTGATAATCCCCGCCAATAAGGCAGTTAAAAATCCTGCACCATGCAAAATGCCCCCCAGTGCGATTGCCATTAAGGCTAAAAGCAAGGTCCAGCTCATACTGCTGATCCCGCCACGCCCTAGGAGTGCATCGAGGCTGGCAATACCGGTATTTTGTGGGCTGTTCTGCCAGAGCGCGTTAAGCACGCTGATGGTGCTGCTATCTTGATAAAAAATGGCAATCAGCACCGCTAACACAATGCTGCATGACATAGTGACTTCAGCAGGGACTTTTTTGATACTCATTACGGCTAATACAAGTAGCGGCAGTAAGGTAATAACTGGCGCCAAACTAAAATGACCAGCCAATGCCGCTTGGATTGCACTCACGTCGGCCAGATTAATATGCTGTTCGCCATAACTAAAACCTATGCCAAGAAAGATCAAAAAGGTCAGGATAAAGGTCGGCAGCGTGGTAAATAGCATCGAATAAATATGCCGATAAAGATCGGTGCCTGCGCTCATCGCGGCCAGGTTGGTGGTATCAGAAATAGGCGACATTTTGTCCCCAAAGGTGGCACCACACACCACCATGCCCGCAATTAAGGGTAGAGGAATATTCATCGTTGCACCAACCCCCATCAGCACCACGCCCAAGGTGCCCACAGTACCCCAGGATGTGCCTGTGGCCACCGACATCAGCGCACACAGCAATAGTCCCACAGCTAAGAAGATACTGGGATTTAACCAACTCAGTCCATAGTAAATTAAGGTGGCAATAGTGCCGCTGTGCATAAAGCTGGCGATAACCATCCCAATCAAAATAAAAATATAAATGGCAGGCATCGCGCGGGTTAAGGCTCTAGTCATCAGCTCGCGGATCTGCGCATACCCATACCCCAGGCTAAAGGCATTTAGCCCGACCCAAAGCAGGCATAAAAACATCAGCGTGTGCAAACTGATCCCCAAACCAAACAAACCACCGGCGATCAAAACCACAACAACGCTAAAACATATTAGGGACTGCAAAAAACTAGGACTACGCACAGCGGTAGGCGATGTTAAAGACAAGATTGCACCACGAGGTAAAAGGGAAGGTAATCATGAGTATATCAGCAGATATATGCCGGCACGTAGATAATTTATACAATATAGAGCCTGAAGAAAACGTCTGATGTTGCGTTAACACTGTATTAGTTAACAACCACAGTGGGCCACATCGATACGATGCAATACCAAGCAGTAAACGCATTTAGCCGCTGCTTGTTGCTGCGATGTGGAGCAAGCACTGCCGCCTTTCCCCCTATCTAGTCATGTCGATGGCTAAGGAACAATGATGCAAAGTAACACAGCGCAACAGATCCGAGCGGCAACCGCATTAAAAACCAGCTTTATTGCGGATGCCTTAGCAATGCCGGTGCATTGGTTTTATCAGCCCATGGAAATAACCCGCGCCTTCGCCGGAGGTATTCAAGGCTTTGCAGCCGCACCGGCTTTTCATCCCTCGTCTATTATGTCTTTACACTCGAAACAGACTGGCGGCAGGCAGTCTGCGGTAAAAAACCCTAAAGGCCATAACGCGAACGCTGCCACGACACAAATTGTTGGCGACGTTATTTTAAGAGGCAAGGCGCAGTTTTGGGACAAACCGAATGTGCATTATCATCAAGGTATGCAAGCAGGTGAAAACACCCTTAATGCCCATTGTGCGCGTGTACTGATCCGCACCTTGGCTAGCTTAAAGGGCCGCTACAATGCAAAAGCCTTTATTACCGCCTATATCGACTTTATGACCATGAGCCCAGCTGCACACCCTGATACCTATGCGGAGTCTTATCATCGGGGCTTTTTTGCCAATTGGGCGCAAGGACGCGATCCTGAAGCCTGCGCCATGCTGACCCATGATACCGCTTCGATTGGCGCTCTGGTGACCCTAGCCCCCTTAGTGTTTGCAGAACGCCTGAGTGGCGCCAGTGAAGCCGAGATAAAAGCCGCGTGTAGAGCGCACTTAGCCCTAACACATCCGGATGAAGCCCTAATGCGCGTGGCTGATCACTATGTACAACTGTTATGTGCGCTCTTAGCTGGGCCAGACAAAACGCAGGTTAAAGCCCTCTTGCTTGCCGCCAGCAAAGCGGTGCCGGGGGTAGATTTAGCGTCCGTACTGCAACGTAACATGCCCGATAATCAGGTGATTGGTCAGGTATTTTCCAGAGCCTGTTATATTAGCGACTCGTGGCCTATCGTGCTGTATTTGGCCTGCAAATATCAAGATGATCCTTGGCAAGCGCTGCTGGTAAATACCAATTTAGGCGGCGATAACGTACATCGCGGTATTATCTTAGGCACCCTGCTGGGCTTACAAAGTGACCATGTGGCGACCCATTGGTTTGAACAATTGGTCGACCACAAGGCAATTGCACAAGAAATTGCTGCGCTGTTTACTCTGGCAGACGCTCCCAAATAGTCAGCTCAGAGAGCGTGTGCTGAAACTTGTGCTGCGTTTCGCGGATCACAAAGGGCACTTTGCGCGGTTCACCGACTAACCTAAAGTGGCGCGATAGCTGCGCCTTTAAGCCATCCAAGGTGCTGTAACTTTCGCCATCCTTTTTAAAGCCACCAAGCCATTCATGCTTAGGCGTATGCTCTTCCAGCCAAGTATAGGGAGACGCAATAATGAGCAAGCCGCCCGCATTGATGCGCGGTGCCATCTCAGCCAAAAAGCGGCTCGGCTGGTATAAGCGATCAATCAGATTCGCCGCCAGCACAAGATCGTACCCAGTAAATTGCGGTTTTAAATTACAGGCATCGCCCTGATAAAAGGCCACACGATCTACATAGGCAGCTAACCCTAAAGCGTTTAGGGTGCGGGTATGGTAACTGACCAAATCCCCTTCCTCGACTCGGGCATAATGTACTTCGCCTTGCTCAGCCATTCTTGCGGCAAGCCCGATAAAGTTCGCAGAAAAATCCACACCTTCTACAGTGTCGAATTGTCGGGCTAATTCAAAGCTGGCACGACCACAAGCACAGCCTAGATCCAGGGCTTTGCCCGTGACCTTGCCCTGCATTGCCTCAATCGCAATATCGGCCAAGGCTTTTGGAAAACTCTCTACGCCATACCAGGTATCGCCAAAATGAAACTCGGCATATTCTGATAATAGCTTATCGCTTTCATAGTATGCGGTTGACGACGATGCCTCGGTATTAGCAGCCACATAACGAAAACCGGCATGCTGAAAAAAGTGACGACGAAACGCATAGCGCGCACTGAGCCGGGCTTCATTACCGGCAGAGATCCACGAGCCCCCCTTGATCAAATTGTGCTTACCATCAAAGGTAGGGGTAGTAAAATCATCATAAAGCGGATGTACTTTAAAATGGTTAAAAGGATAGATCGCGGTTTCAGTCCACTGCCAGACATTGCCAACCACATCGTACCAACGGCCATGTTGAAAGCGCGTCACAGGACAAGATGAGGCAAAATGATCAAGATGCAGGTTCGCGGCAGCAGGTGCCTCGCCCACTTCATTAACCCCTGCTTCGGCACATAATCGGTACCATTCATCTTCGGTAGGCATACGAATTTTTTGCCCACTCTCGGCCGTTTTCCATGCGCAAAAGGCTTTGGCCTCATGATAATTTACTTCAACAGGCCAATCCCATGGCATAGCAATTTCTTCGGTCATTAAGCGCAAACGCCAACCATTGTGCCAGCGCCAAAACGTCGGATGTTTGGCCTCGGTATACTGACGCCAAGCAAGCCCCTCTTCAGTCCAAACATGATCTTGGGTATAGCCGCCGTCTTCAACAAATTCTAAAAATTCTTGGTTACTTACCAGGTATTGACTGGCTTTAAACTCTGCCACCTCTGCCTGATGTTGGCCATACTCGTTATCCCAACCATAAAAGGCGCTATCTAAGGCTTTGCCAATATTCACCGCGCCCGCTGGCACCGTTATCAGCTTGTTTTTAGGCGCCTGACCGGTTTCTTGACAGATTGGCCACTCAGGTAATGGCTGCACTTTCGCCAAAACCTGCTGTCGGATCAGCACTGTAGAGGTTTCAAGATGAATACGCTCATGCTCTATGCCCATTACAATAGGCCACCAGCTATTGTCCCAATCAATCGGCAATACCAGCTCGAGAGTGTTGATGAGATCCAATACGGTCGCGCGCACCTTGGCACGATACTCACGCACAGCATCCACACTGGGCCAATCGAAATGCGCTTCAGATAAATCATCCCAGCTCATTTCATCCACGCCAACTGCAAAAATAGATTCCAGGTGCGGGTTGATGCGCGCAGATATCAGCTTCGCTAAGATGAGTTTGTTGATAAAAAACGTGGCGGTATGACCAAAATAAAAAATCAGCGGATGGCGCAGGGAGATAGGCTTTTGGTAAAACCCAGTATCGTCGCGCAAGCAATCAAACAGTCGGGTGTAGGTGTCAAAGGTATTGGTAAAATATCGTGCAATTTCTGCCCGCTTCTCGGCTATATTACCGTCATTAAGTTGTGGTGTTCTGCGCAATGGCATAACGCTGTTTGAGCGAATAGCCGTATTTGCTATCGCTTGAGGCTGATGTATCGGTAATGTCATTGTTAAGCACAATCCTTTTAATAGTTTGTGGCGCAGAAATAGGATAAATCCCCAATAAATGACCAACGTTTAGCGTGAACTCAGCATTTATCAATGTCGGCACTTTTGCTTGTTATCAATTGCTTGTTATCAATTGCTTGTTATCGCGGGGATTGCCCCGCAGCCGGCTAACGGCTTCTTCTAAATACGCCCGTGCGCAGCCATAGTTCAGACGAAAAAAATCTTTATTACCAAAAGCGCTCCCTGCCGAAGGGCCAACGCCTCGGGCTTCGCACCAGGCTTGGGGATCAGTAACACCTAATTGACTGGCATCGACCCACAATAAAAATGTGGCGGCAGGCGCAATCACCTGTAATCCCGCTATCTGGTTAATCTCATCGACTAAAAAATCACGATTCTGCTTTAAGTAGGCTAATTGCTGTTGATGCCAGAGATCACAATGGCTAAACGCCGCCTGCGTTGCCGTTAACCCTGTTATCGTTACCCAAGGTAACACCCCTTGCGCCGCCTGATTAAAGGCCGCGCGTAATATTGGATTTGGAATAATGGCAAAGGCCGTACCCAAACCCGCAATATTAAAGGTTTTACTGGCGGCCATTAATGTCACAGAGGTGTCGGCCAATAATGGATGTGCACTGGCAGGAAAATGTGGCACAGCATCTAAAATTAAATCGCAGTGTATTTCGTCAGAACACACTAAGACGCCATGCTTGCTGCAAATTTGCGCAATGCTGTCGAGTTCATCTTGCCGCAAGACTGAGCCCAGCGGATTCATAGGATTACACAGCATTAATAAACGCGCCTTGGGATCTGCGGCCGCCTGTTCTAACGCAGCAAAATCCAAAGTCCATCGCCCGTCTACTAACACAGTGTCGATGCAAATGCGCTCCATATTATTGAGCGCAGGTGCGGCTAGCATCGGCGGGTAATTGGGCGTGGGTACAATAATTTTATCGCCTGTTTGGCACACTGCTTTAATAAAGAGGTTAAATGCCGGCACAATGCCAGGCGTCCACACCAGCCAACTGGGATCAATTTGCCAGTTATACTGGCGTTTACACCACGCAACTACGGCAGCAATCGCCTCAATATCATGCTCTGGCAGGGTGTAACCAAAGATGCCCTCGTCAATTCGCTGATGCAACGCCGTTAAGATCGGTTCGGCACAGCGAAACTCGGTATCGGCAATCCACATGGGTAAGATGTCGGTTCCCTTGTAGCGCTCCCATTTATAGGCTTTTGACCGAGTACGATCGGGTTTTTCATTAAAATCCATTATCCGCCTTTGTCTTGGTATGCGCCATTAACGCCAATATTGCTAACAGTATGATATAGCATGCTTACAACTGCTTTAATAAAGTGGTACTCGCATACTTTTTATTAGAGTATTAAGCAGCAGAGTAAAAGACATTAGGACTTTCTTGCTGCTGTTTTAAGCGGTGATACAGCGTTCTTTATGCCATTTAGGGCTGCTTGATTCACTTTTTGACTATGAAATTTGGGGCGTCCGAATAGATATCCCTGCAGCAAGTCAACGTCGTTATCGATTAGCCATTTTGCCTCGTCTTCTGTCTCTATTCCTTCTGCCACTGTGCTAATACCACTTCTTTTCGCAATACTCACCAGACTAGAAACAATATTCTGTTTAAAAACATCATTATGAATATCACGCACCAGTTCCATGTCAATTTTCACGTAATCTGGCCGTATTTTTTGGAGAAGATTTAACCCAGACCAACCTGAACCAATATCATCCATGGCCACTTTAAACCCCGCATTCCGATAAAACGCCAAAATTCCTTTTAGATGGTTTAAGTCGCTGCTTTGATGCGTTTCTGTTACCTCAAATACAATATCAGCTGGCGTTAACCCTAATTCGTAAATTGCCGCTGCTGTAGAGCGTAAGCAATACGAGGGATCATAAATACTTGAAGGATTGAAATTAATAAACAACTTCCCTCTTAGCTTAGCAGCTGCAAAGTGTTCTACCGCAGAGCGTCTTGCGACCAAATCTAGTGAGAATAGCAAGTCAGCTTGTTCTGCCAGCCTAAAAGCCAGCTGTGGTGGCACAATACTATTCGTATCATCCCGCATTCTAAACAACCCTTCATACGAATAAACTTTTGGTGTATCCAATGCACTATGAGCATGAATAATAGGTTGAAACCATGTTTCATAATTTTCCTGCTCGATACTGCTAATCAGCCATTTCGCTTTGTAGCGGTTTATAAGTACGTTAAGGGTTGTCATTCGCGCCATGGCATCAATATCTGGCGTTGAATTCGTGGCCATCGTT
Organism: Alishewanella longhuensis; assembly: GCF_014653435.1. GTDB lineage: Bacteria > Pseudomonadota > Gammaproteobacteria > Enterobacterales > Alteromonadaceae > Alishewanella > Alishewanella longhuensis. The sequence goes on from NZ_BNAO01000006.1 coordinate 182,407, forward strand.
GTCAGTTTTGTACCAGCTAACTCGGCTTGCTCTAAGGCGCCATTCACGCCAGTCAGAAAATGAGAAATCAAGGATGTTTTTACATGAACAGAAATACAATGCGAACTCACTTGCTGCGCCATGTAGCTTTGAGCACCAACATACCTGGCTAATTTAGCGAATGTCTCAGTAGTCGGCACAAAAATCCAGAAGTAAGTATTTTGTTCAAAAAAATAATCGTCTACCGATTCACAATCTGCACAGTACATAGTTAAACCCTTTGTTTTTACGATTTTACTAACTAATGTACGGTCACATTTTGGTACAAGACCATCAACTGTTTTTTTAATTACTGTAAGAGCGAGCCGGTAAAGCATGTTACCGTCTAAACTGGGAGTAGAGCGAAGATGAATAGCGCTTGAGCGCATTTAATTTCATAACGGTTTGGTCATAAAGTATTTAGCGCCACCCGCAAACGGATAATCTTGTTGCAGCCAGACAACTTGATAGCCATGACGCAGATAAAAAGGCTGTGCCTGAAAATCAAGGGTATCCAACAACACAAAGCGACAACCACGATTTTTTGCTATAGCCTCTGCTTCAATCAACATTGCACTACCCAGGCCTTTACCGCGCTCACTCTCCATAAGCCAAAAGGATTCTAAGAAAAACCAATTACCAAAGGTGCGTCCAGCCAACATTGCTACTAATTCACCCTGGGCGTTAAGCTGCTTTAAACCCAAAGCCTGGCGCTTGCTGGCATCCCAGTGCAGGGCATTAAACTCAGCGATTTTCTGTTTAGCCTGATCAGCAAAGTCACTGCTGTTATCAACGATAAAACCCGTCATACAAAACCAACTAATATAAACAAGTGCTTTAGTGTAATCGGCGCTTACCTATCGTCACAAGCCAAAAGTATCCACGAGCTGCATATGGCATACTACTTAACGAATTATTGAGAAATATGTTGTTATCGCACTTTTTCAATACCGCTTAATAAAGCGGGTTTTTGCACTCTGTTGTAAATGGCAAATACTCTATGAAATGAGTGGTCTGAATGTGTGTTACTGGCGGTTGTTTTTGGGCGCACCCATCAGGATTACTCGGGCTATCCTGCCCTCGCCCTGCGGGCCAACTGACGCTGTTCAAAAACGCTCCCGGCGTTTTTGTCGAAGAAGGTTCAAATCTGCGGATACCACAAAACAAAAAACCGCCGAAATGGCGGTTGTTTGTTTTGGCGCACCCATCAGGATTACTCGGGCTATCCTGCCCTAGCCCTGCGGGCCAGCTGACGCTGTTCAAAAACGCTCCCGGCGTTTTTGTCGAAGAAGGTTCAAATCTGCGGATACCACAAAACAAAAAACCGCCGAAATGGCGGTTGTTTGTTTTGGCGCACCCATCAGGATTCGAACCTGAGACCTCTGCCTCCGGAGGGCAGCGCTCTATCCAGCTGAGCTATGGGTGCAACCGGTGCACTTTTAGTGCGAGGGCGCATTATAGACAGGCTTTGTAACTAAGTCTATCGATCGCCTGTTGCTTTTTTAAGCGAACAGTTCTAATTGCTTTAGTATCTAAGCGTTACTGCTTATAATCTGTGCTATGTCCGCTACCATAGGCTGCTTAACCTGCCATGACAAAACAGCATCCGGCTTTTACCCTCTGGCAATGGCTTGCCATTATGTTAGCGGCAATCTTAATGTGGGTTGGTGCTGAGCTCCTGGTGCGCTATGAGCAGCAACGCTTGCAAGCGGAGCAACTGCAGCAACAACTGACCATTGCCGATAAATTAAGAGCACAATTAGAAACCGAGCTGAATATCCCACTGTACCTTACCGTTGGTTTAGCCTCTTATATCACTGCCAAAGCGGGGCAAGTTGAAGACGATGAGTTAAACATCTTGCTACCCGGGTTGATCCGGCAAGCTAAACATATCCGCAATATTGGTATCGCCCCCGGGAACCGCATTAATTACATTTTTCCGCTAGCGGGTAATGAGCAGGCCTTACACCTCTATTACCCTGACTTAACAGAACAATGGCCAGTGATTGCCGATATTATTACTAAGCGCTCCGCCAGACTTGCTGGCCCTATAGTGCTGCGCCAAGGGGGAACGGCTTTTGTCTATCGTTACCCGATATTTATGGCCGACGACAGCTATTGGGGGATCATCAGCACGGTAATTGATATTGAACCGATTTGGCGGCAATTAGCCGAAAATACCGCGCGCTTGGGGATAACCATTGCACTGCGTAACCGTTTAGAAGAAGGAGGCTTTAGCAACAGCTTTTTTGGAGACAATCGACTTTTTCAGGCAAACAATCTGCTATTGAATCTGGCGGTACGGGGTGCTGACTGGCAAATGGCACTGTCTGCACCTGAACAGGCCTCCACCCGACTCTGGCTGTTAAGGGCTTTTTTATACATAACCGGGTTGGTTATGCTGCTGTTATTATGCCGGTTATTTCATACACTACAGCGGCTTAAACTTAGCAGCCTGGCATTGCGTGATAATGAGCAAACGCTGCGCAGTATTCATGACAATGTGCTAGATGGCATTATGACGGTTGATAATGAGGGTATTATTCAAACTGCCAATCAGAGTTGTTATCGGCTATTGGGATACGGCGCAAACAGCCTACCAGGGCAGCCCTGGTCTATACTGCTCGCGCCAAGTGAACAAGCCATTGCTTTACCTACAAGCAGTACGCTTCCTCAAATTGAAATAGAGTGCAGGGCCCAGCGCGCTAGCGGTGAAATCTTTGATTTGCTTTTATCGCATAGCACTTTGCCGCTGCATCGCAAACCTCGGCATCTATTAGTGCTACGCGACATCACCGAACGTAAACGCGTAGAGCGCTTACAAAGTGACTTTGTTGCTACCGTCAGCCACGAACTGCGTACACCGCTGACCGCAATTAACGGCGCTTTGGGGCTGGCAGTGGGTGGCGCCTTGGGCGAACTCAGCAACAAACAGCTAAAAATGCTGCAATTAGCCCAACAAAGCTGTACCCAGTTGCATCAGTTAGTAAACGATTTGCTCGACTTTGAAAAGCTACATAGCGGTAATATGCCTTTTACTATCACGCCCATTACAATTGACGTATTAATTGCACAATGTATTGCTCAGCTCACGGCGAATCAAACACGCCAAATCACCTTGCAAAATCCTGGCACACCGCACGGTAAAGTGTTAGCCGATGAAGTACGCCTGCGTCAGGTAATACTTAATTTGCTCTCCAATGCGCTTAAGTTCTCAGCCCCCGATACCCCGATCGTGGTTGAACTGACATCATTGGCAACCCAGTTAAAAGTAAGTGTTATTGATCAAGGTAAGGGGGTACCGGCGGCCTTTGAACCACTGCTATTTAATCGCTTTGCGCAAGCAAATAGTGCCGCAGTGCGCGAACAAGGTGGCACCGGCTTGGGTTTGGCTATATGCAAAGAAATTATTGCGCAACTGCATGGTGAGATTGGCTATCAACGTTTAGCGCACGGCAGTTGTTTCTACTTCACCCTACCGCTGGCAAAAGCAGAGCCAGACTGAGTTTTTACAGCAAAAATTTGCACTTGGCAGGCTTTTGTCTTAATTTGTTGGCACTTGGTTGCAAAGCACCGCATTTGGCCAGCTTTTTTGGCATACTGTAACTTGCAATCCAGCAGCCATGCTGTATGACAATAACAATAACGGTATCCTGACAAGGTGTTACAGGCAGCTTAAGCAGCTAGCTGTTACCAACAGGATATAACGCTATCGGCCACCTATCCACGGAGAAAATATCATGCGTAAGACCCTACTCGCTACAGCGATTGGTGCAGTACTCACTTTAAGTGCTTGCTCTGACAATACTGCGCCTACTCAACAAGCCACCCAAGCAGCTGCCCCTGAGGCTGCAGCCGTTCAGGAAGTTACTGTGAGCAACCCATTTTTTAAGAAAAGCACCCTAACTTACGAAGCGCCTGACTTTAACGCCATTAAAGATGAGCATTTTTTACCGGCCTTTGAAGAAGGCATGAAGCAGCACCTTGCTGAAATTGAAGCCATTGCCAATAATCCTGAAGCCGCAACTTTTGAAAATACCTTTGTTGCCATGGAAAAAAGCGGTGAGTTGCTGACCCGTGTCTCACGGGTGTTTTATAACCTGACCGGTACCGATAGCAACGAAAAGCGCCGCGAGTTACAAAGAGAATTAGCACCAAAAATGGCTGCTCATTCAGATAATATCAACCTGAACCCGCAGTTATTTGCCCGTATTGAAGCTGTTTATAATGCCCGTAACGATTTAGGTCTGGACGCTGAATCACTGCGCTTAGTTGAAGTTTACTATGAACGCTTTGTACGCTCAGGCGCCAAGCTGAATGACGAACAAAAAACCGCTATTCGCGCCCTGAACGAAGAACATTCTAAGCTTACTAACCAATTCTCACAAAATCTGTTAGCTGAAACAGCTAATATCGCGGTTGTGGTAGATACGGTTGAAGAATTAGACGGCTTATCTGCTTCGCAAATTGCGGCCGCGGCTAAAGCTGCTGCAGATCGTGGTTATGAAGGTAAATATTTACTTAGCATTACCAATACCACGCGCCAGCCTATTTTAACCTCACTGAACAACCGTGAATTACGGCAACGTGTCTGGGAAGCTTCGGCTAACCGCGCTCAGTCTGGCGAAAACAGTAATACCGACATTGTCGCCCGCTTACCACAGTTACGGGCAGAGCGCGCCAAATTGTTAGGTTATGACAACTGGGCCAGCTTTACCCTAGAAACCAATATGGCGAAAACACCCAGTGCTGTATTTGATATGCTGGGTTCTATGGTACCGGCAGTAGTGGAAAATACTAAGCAAGAGCAAGCCGCTATTCAGGCGATGATCCGCGAAAAAGGTGGTGACTTCGAAGTACAGCCTTGGGATTGGGAATACTACGCTGAGTTCGTACGTCAGGCTAAGTATGATCTGGACGAAAACGAAGTTAAAAAATACTTCGAATTTAACCGGGTACTGAAAGATGGCGTGTTCTACTACATGAACCGTTTCTATGGTATTCGTTTTGAGCCACGTCCAGATTTACCGGTATACCACCCAGACGTTGAAGCCTATGAAGTATTCGATGCCGATGGCAGCAGCATTGCAATCTTCTACGCTGACTACTTTGCCCGCGAAGGCAAACGTGGTGGTGCCTGGATGAGCGCTTTTGTTGGCCAGTCACACCTAACAGGGCAAAAGCCTGTGGTAGTGAATGTGATGAACATTCCAAAAGCACCAGATGGTAAGCCAACACTGATTAGCTACGATCATACCACTACTATTTTCCACGAGCTGGGACATGGCGTACACGGTATTTTCTCTAACGTAAAATACCCAACCTTAGCCATGACCGCAGTATCACGTGACTTCGTCGAGTTCCCGTCTACTTTTGAAGAAGACTGGGCGCAACACCCAGAAGTACTGGGTAACTATGCGAAACACTATGAAACAGGTGAACCTATTCCTGCTGACTTGTTAGATAAAGTAATGCGCTCACGCAGCTTTAACCAGGGCTTTGACACGCTGGAATATATCTCTGCTGCCTTACTGGATATGGAATGGCACTCTCTGCCGGGCAATGCGCCACTGCAAAATCCGCAAGAGTTCGAAGCTGCTGCGCTGAAAAAGCATGGGGTAGATTTAGCTGCTGTACCACCACGTTATAAGTCTAATTTCTTCTCACACTCTATGGGCGGCGGCTACTCAGCTGGTTACTATGCTTACATGTGGAGTGAAATTTTAGCCGCTGATGCCTTTGCCCATGTGCAAAAGAATGGTGGTTTAACCCGTGAGAACGGTGATCATTATCGTAAGAATATTCTGGCAGTAGGTAACTCACGGCCAACAATGGACTCTTACAAAGCCTTCCGCGGTCAGGAGCCAACAACGGATGCGCTATTAATCCGTCGTGGTTTAAAAACCAAGATAGACTAATCGTTGCCACCCCCGAGCTAGCCAGGCTAGCTCGGGACTAAGACAAAACACCAAGCAAAAAGCCTCTGATTAACAGAGGCTTTTTTGTTGCAGGGCTATCTATCTTGGCTGTCTACCTTGGCTTGGCTATCTAAATTTTTGGCTACGCCTTGTGTCTTGGCGCTGGGTGTTAGCTAAGCTGAAGCAGTATTAATCGCCGGCAACTTGCATTTGGCTAATCAGCACTGAACCGGTCAGGACACCGCCACGGCGATCAACGTCGTTACCGATAGCAACAATATTCATAAACATATCCGCCAAATTACCGGCAATAGTAATTTCTGCCACCGGGAATTGGATCTCGCCATGTTCAACCCAAAAACCACTGGCGCCACGCGAATAGTCACCTGTTACGGTATTTACGCCCTGCCCCATTAATTCAGTGACCAACAAGCCTTTACCCATTTGTTTGCACAACGCCGCTAAATCGTCATTGCCATGTTGTACTAGCCAATTGTGGATACCGCCAGCATGGCCGGTACTGGCCATACCCAGTTTACGGGCTGAATAACTGGTGGTTAAATAGGTATTTAGTACGCCTTTGTCTACTACTACCAGATCACGGGTTTTTACCCCCTCACTATCAAAGGGACTAGAAGCCAGGGCCTGTTTTAAATGCGGCAGTTCAGTAATGGTTAAATTGGACGCCATTATTTGCGTCCCCACCTTATCTAGCAAAAAGCTCGACTTGCGGTAAATGCTGCCACCACTGATTGCCGACACTAAATGCCCAAATAAGCCACTGGCGATGTCAGCCCGAAAAATCACCGGTACTTTTTGCGTCGCCACTTTACGGGCGCCCAGGCGAGCGACAGTTTCTAAAGCAGCTTCACGGCCAATTTGCTTAGGATCCAGTAAATCAGCGTAGCGACGGGCAACGGTAAAGCTATAGTCCCGCTGCATATCCTCGTCTTGCTCGCCAATCACCACACAGCTGAAACTGTGGCGGGAACTGGGGTAACCCACTAACTGGCCATGGCTATTACCGTAAACTTTTAACCCCTGATGGGTAGAAAAGGATGCCCCTTCTGAATTGGTAATACGGCTATCCTGCCCAAAAGCGGCATCTTCAGCACTGGCACACAAGGCTATCGCCTGCTCAGTACCAATACTCTCTGGATAAAATAAATCCAGATCAGGTGGGCTAAATTCCAGCCAAGCCGCCTCAGCTACACCGGCATGCGGATCTTCCGAGGTATAGCGGGCAATATCTGCCGCAGCTTCCACAGTGCGCTTTAACGCCTCTGGGCTGAGATCCGCAGTAGAGGCAGAGCCTTTGCGCTGCCCAAAATATAAACTGATGCCAAGGCCACCATCTTGATTAAATTCCACGGTTTCAACTTCACCGTGGCGGGTCTCAACACTCAGACCGCGGGTGCGGCTCATTGAGGCTTCAGCACTGGTAGCGCCTAACTTTTTAGCGTGTGCCAATACCTGACTTACCGCTTCTTTTACGTCAGCAATTTCTTGCTGAATAGTGGGTTGCTGTTGCATAGATACTCTTACCTCAAAATCAATGCGCTTAGCTTATCATAGTCAAGCAAAGGCTGCTGCTTGCTCTGCTGCGTTTAGTGATATACTAGTACTATAAAGTTAATGAAGAAGCAGAGCCATGACAGATACAGAATTTAAATACGGTGACAGCAAATGGCTGGAACAACCGGATCATATCAGTAAAAGCCAGATTAAACGTGAGATGCATGCCTTACAGGCATTGGGTGAAGAGCTGATTGCGTTAAGCCCGGCGGCACGCGCTAAAATACCATTAGATGACGAGCTTAAAGACGCACTGGAGCTGGCAGATAAACTCTCGAAGAAACGCGAAGCCCTGCGCCGGCATATTCAGTTTATTGGCCGTTTGATGCGCGTGCGGGAAGACGACCTAGAACCGATAGAGCAAGCTCTGGCTATTATCCGGAATACCAACCAGGCCGCCACCCGACAGTTTCATAAAGTAGAAACCTGGCGTGATCGCTTACTGGCCGACAGCGAAGCTGTCACTGCCTTTGTTGCCGAATACCCAACTGCCGACGTACAACAACTGCGGCAGCTTATTCGCAATGCGAAAAAAGAGCAGGAAAAGCAGCAGCCACCCAAAGCGTTCCGCGAGTTATTTCAGCTGATAAAACCACTGATTATCACTGACTAAGCTAAATCCAGTCGCTTGTTGCAGCCGGGTCCTGACATGTTGTCAGCAGGCTGCAACGCCTTGCTGCAGTAGCTACATCCAACCCTTATTACTATTCTCTGCCCGATACAGTGCGTAATTAGCTATCGCCTCAGCCGCTGCGGCAGGCATATAAGGTATGGTTAAACTGCCGGAGGCAAATACCAGTGTTAGATGCTTTAAACCGGCTTTTTGCATAAACCAATGCTGTTTTATACTTAACTGCTGCAACTTATGCAGCGGTACACAGTAATAATCAGTGCCAATTACACCTTGCCGGATATAGAGGTAATTTGCGTCCATGGCATAGCCAAAGCGGCGCCAACGCAGCAGAAAAAGCCCCACTAACATAGCAATTGCCAATAAGCTTGCCATCGCCATTACCGGTTGCGTCGGTAAAAACACGTATTGGCTAACCAGAAATAGTGGCAAGCAGAAACCTGCGAATACCGGTACCAGATACCGCCAGTTTACTGTACCAAAAACACTGTTAGCTAACTGATTATCGGGATACACTTCTGCCAATAACCTGGCTGCGGCAGCCGGTAATACCGCCGGCACCATAATTTTGCCGTGTTCGGCTTGCTCTTGGTATTCCGAATAAGGCGTGTGTACCTGTTCATAGTGCACATTACAACGACCAATAAGCTTATCTACCCAATCTTGTTGTAACTGCAACCACTGCAAGCGCGAGGCCTTCATACTAATTTCGTGCCGGGTCAGCAGGCCGCTGCGCCGAACATACCTGTCGCCGACATGCCATAACTGAAATTGATAATAGCTAAGCACTGAGGCAGCGATAGACAATAAGGTGATCAACAACATCAACAGCATAGTAAGCGCCAGCGCAGCCAGGCCTAACCAAAGCCAGGATTGCAGATCAGGATTAAACCAACGCGCAACATCTAGCCCTAATGCATCTAGCTGCTGCCCAACCAACTCAGTGATTGGTTTATAAAAAGGTGCCGCCAAGCCCAGCACTAGCATCACCCTGTTATTACTAATGCCATAAAAGACTAAATCTTTTACCGAGCGGGTACAGAGTAACTGCTCACCGGCAGGCACCGCAGCTTGCGTACTTTGCTGCTCTGCTGCCGCGACAACGGCCGGTTGCCCAGCTTTTGCCAGATAAATAGCTTGCTGTAATTGCTCTGCTAACTCCCTTGGTAAGGCTGCTAACTGTGCTTCTTGCTGACTCGAACCCGCAGTATCTAACACGATACAAAGATGATCGCTTAGCCGATAATAAATAGGCTGCAGCAAACGGACATTTTGAATACGGCTAAAAGGCAGATTAAGCTGCTTTTTGCGCAAAATACCAGAATGGATCTCAACCGTATCGTCAATGACCCGAAACCGAAATACCCAATAGTGCAAGATCCCCACCCCAATCAGTAGTAGTGAGATCGCAGCCAACGCGAGTGCAGAATAGCCGGGATAGCGCTGCATACCTTGATAAAATACCAGCAAGGTCGGGGCCAGATAGCCAATATTGCCAAACACCGTTTTAAATAAGCGTAAGCAAAAGAAGAATAACGCAATAGCAGATAAGCGTTGCCATTGTTGTAGCGTTAGCAAAGACTCGGGAGCACTGTCACCCTCGACATAATCAGGCTCAATCATGCTGCAGCCCGGCTTTGTGCTGAAGAATAAACTGCCGGATCCGCTCTGCGTCGGCCAGTGTTAAACCGGGAATAGCAAAGGTGTGCATAGCACCGCCAGCACTAAACACCTGTAAGCTGGCTAACCCAACTCTGCGCTCAAAGGGACCACGCTTGAGTTCAATATGCTGGATCCGTAAGATCGGCTGAGTAACACATTTTCGGAAAAACAAACCACTACGATAACTTAAATCATGCTGTCGTAACGCATAAGCTTGATGCGGAAAGGCCAGATAGCTATGCCCAATCGCCAGCACACCACAGAGCGACAAAACACCACCGCCCAAAAGCAGGATATTGCCAAACGTCTGATTTACCGGCCAAAAAGGTTGTAAATAGATCGCAAGCCAAAGCCCGGTGAATAAAAGGACGCTAATACTATCCACCCAGAGCACTAAACGCAGGTAGCTTGGTGCTAGCCCTTGCCATTGCAATGCGGATAGCTGAGGCTGCTCTGCTAAAGAAACCGGTACATTCTGAAAAGTGTCAGTACTCATGCTGTTCTGTCTCCCCAAGTAAACCGCGGCACTTAAAATAACATTTTTTTAAATTATCTAACAAAAATGAATTTTTGTCTTAAATAATAAATTGTTTTTCAGCGCTAGCCAGGCAAATAGGCCTATTTTTGTTCACTGATAAATGCGTCTACTTTTAAAGCAATAACTTAGAAAAACCTTCCTATCAGGATACCCGCTATGACCAAAAAGAGACCGATCAATCAGCCACCTTTGGATGACGATATTATTGCTGTCAGACCTGCTGCGGGAAACAAAGCCGTAAAAAGCAGCACCGAGCGTCATATGTATTTTACCGAGCGCGATCTTAATCGCATTCTGGCAAATCTGGATGGTTTACGACAAACGGTCTTTCCCACCAGCCTAATAGAACATGAAGTTAACGCCCAAAAACAGCAACACTTTCCATCGGTTTGCTTAATAGGGCTTGGCCGCTGTGGTTCTAATATTGCGCTAGATGTGGCCTCTTTGGTTTACAGCGCCCGTAACTTTTATCTCAATGAATTTAATAGCCAGGAAAAACAAAACCGTGAACAAGAATATCGCCCTATGCGTTGGATTAAGCGCAGCCTAAATTTAAAGGCCGCCAATGCGCTAAAACCGGTCTTTTTAATTGAGCCTTTGGTGATGTTAGGCGATCTTGATAAAGATATTGAGGGCCGTATTCGCTTCTCGAATAAAAGTGAAAGCAGCGGTTTTCTACGTGACTATACAAAAATGAAAATTATGGACTTATCCGAGGTCCACGCCGGTGGTGCGGGTAATGCGCCAATACTGGGGCAATACCTGGCCAAGATTATTTTAAACAAAGAAACACAGCGCTTTGCCAATGCCGACTGGAAGTTTATCCACTCTTATCTAATTGACTCCTGTGGTATTAAAGCTAACCAGTCCCGCTTGTATTTTTATATTTTTAGCGCCGGGGGCGGCACAGGATCGGGTATGGCATCGGAATTTGGGTTAGCCCAGCAATATGCGTATATGAGCAAAACCTTTGACACCCGCACCCTGCCCGAAAGTGAAGAAAACCGCGGCCATTCTTTTGTCTTTGAACCCATCTTTACCAGTGGTATCTGTATTCTGCCAAATATTTCTGATCATGGCGTAGAAATGTCGGAAGCGCTCCATATCAATGCCGGCCGCTTATTGTGTAAGTATCTCGCTGAAGAATGGGACTTCTCTTACAATTTTGACCAGGAAGAAAAAAACGATGCCAATGCCATGCATCGTATCCGGCCCTGGAATGCCATGATGTTAATCTCAAACGACATTATGCGCTACGCTGAGGAAACAGACGATGGCGACATCCAGCATATTGATGTCAATACGATGGAAAGATACGCTAACCAATATATTTCACAGCAAATTTTTAATATTTTGACCGCGCAAGCAGTTACGACCGACTATGACGAAAACTACTTCCGCCGGGCCGGTATCGATATTGGCGAAACCATCCGCTTAGATGCCAATGATCTTTTTATGAGCCTGGCAGGTCCCGTGGCGGTGGCTTATGCCGAATCGGTTATGCCCGGAGAAACCGCAGTGCCTGAGAAGTTAAAGCTTTTCGATAAACAAGGCACGCCAGGCTTAGATATTGACGATTTATTCTTCCGCTCTATCGACTTGCCACATTTTAATAAGGTCACACAAGCCATTGAAGGGATTAGTTTGCTGCCTATAGAGTCCGTTCGTTACCGTAGCATCCTGGCCGATTATCAAAAAAACGGTTATGACGCCACCGAGATGAAAGATCTGCATTTCTTTAAAAACTGCTCTTCTGTGGTATCTATTGTCTCTTTGCCTAAAGACTATAAGTTGTCCTATATAGACTTAAACAAGCTAAAATCACATCTTAATAACTTGTTTCCAAATACTACCTTAAAACGTTATGCCTTGGTTATTGGCGCCTCAGCCAATATTTCATTAACCACACTGATAGCCAAAAGCCCCTGTTTAAGTGATGACTTTTTAACCCTGATTGTGGCGTACATTAAACGTTGCTTTGCTATCGATAATTATCGCTTTGATGAGAAACTCGATGAAGCCATGCTAGAGTTTATTCGCAGTGAGCAATTTGACGAGGCATTAGTAGATAGCATGCTGCACGAATTTGAGAATCCGGCCAAGATCCTTGATACCAATTGGTATGCCATTAAACCCATGTATGAAAAAAAATACCGGGAGCTGATTAATAGCAAAGACAAATTTATTTCGATTAACGATATTCGCTTATCACGCGATAGCGTGAAAAAAGCCATTAAGTATTTACGCGAAATCTACCGCCACAAAATCAGTAAAACCCGGGTGATCTCGCTATATCAGAACAGTACAAAAACCGACTGATCCTTATCGTATTGCTGATACAGCCCTAAAAAAAGAAAGGTCGCATAGCGACCTTTCTTTACAGGGAGACGGCTATTAACTTACTTTAGTAAGCCAACCATGGGTGTCTGCCGCCCGCCCCCACTGAATATCATTTAATGCCTGCCGTAAACTCGCAGTAGTAGTACCGGCAATACCGCCACCCACTTGATATTCCTTACCAGCATGAATAAGGGTACCTACAGGCGTCAGCACCGCCGCGGTGCCTGACAGGGCCGCTTCCGCCCCCGGTTTTACGGCCCGCTCTAACAGCTCATCGACTGTTAGCTCGCGCTCCGATACTGTCATGCCGCGATCACGCGCCAGCGTGAGAATAGAGTCACGGGTAATACCATGTAAGAATGAGCTGTCTAAGGCTTTGGTAATAATTTCGTTACCGTCAATCAGCAGGAAGTTAGCCGCACCGGTTTCCTGGACATCGCCATTAGGACAGAACAATACCTGATCGGCTTGCACTGCAGCCCGGGCTTTCATAATAGGTTGCAACGCACTGGCATAGTTACCACCGCTTTTCACCATACCCATATGCGATGCGCAGCGGGCATTGTCTTCCAGTAATAGCCGTAGTGCTTTAGCGCCACCGGCAAAATAATCGCCCACCGGCGACAGTAATACATACAGCAATGAGCTTAAACTGGGTGCTGCGGCTTTACCAATAGAAGCTTCAGTACCAATATGCGTTGGCCGGATGTACATAGAGCCAGGCGGCATAGGTACATCTGCGGCGTAACGGCGGACAATTTCCGTGATCATGCTGCTTAACATAGCCGCATCAATCTGCGGTAACGCCAGCAACTCGCTGCTTTGTTGTAAACGGGCAACGTTTTTATCCATCCGGAAAATGTGCACCGAGTCATCGGCATGGCGGAACGCTTTCATCCCTTCAAAGCAGGTGCTGGCGTAATGCAGCACATGGGCGCCGGGGTGCAAGCTAATGCTGTCAGTTGCAACGACTGCGGGCTGACTCCAGCTGTTATTTTCAAAGCGTGAGAGAATCATCTCGTTAGTAAATACGGTGCCAAATGCTGCCATTTTTATTTCCTGCTGTAGAGTATCAAGCCAGCGTAGGCTGGCCGGGTCAGAATGTTATTATGCTATTGTGTGCCGCCTACGGTGAGGGCATCTAATTTTAACGTTGGCTGGCCAACACCTACCGGCACACTTTGGCCTTGCTTGCCACAAACGCCAACGCCGCTATCCAGCCGCATATCGTTGCCTACCATCGACACCTGCTGCATGGCTTCCGGGCCATTGCCAATCAGGGTTGCGCCTTTAATTGGCGTAGTAATTTTACCGTCTTCTATCAAATAAGCTTCTGAGGCGGAAAACACAAATTTACCCGAGGTAATATCTACCTGACCGCCACCAAAATTAGGTGCATAAATCCCTTTTTTCACACTGGCGATAATTTCTTCCGGTGCATAGTCGCCGGCCAGCATATAGGTATTCGTCATGCGTGGCATCGGCAGGTGCGCAAAAGATTCACGCCGGCCATTGCCCGTGGGGGGTACTCCCATCAGCATGGCATTATGTTTGTCCTGAATGTAACCTTTTAGAATACCTTTTTCGATCAGTACATTGTACTGGCTAGGTACGCCTTCATCATCGATATTTAACGAACCACGACGGCCGCTCAGGGTGCCATCATCAACGATAGTACAATGTTTTGAGGCAACCTGCTGACCAATCCGACCACTAAAGGTTGAAGAGCCTTTGCGATTAAAATCGCCCTCTAAACCGTGCCCTACTGCTTCGTGTAGCAATACACCGGGCCAACCAGAACCCAGCACCACCGGCATGGTACCGGCTGGCGCATCTACTGCCGTTAAATTAACTTGCGCCATGCGCACAGCTTCGCGGGCAAAGTGTTGCCAGCGCGGTGCACCATCTTGATCCTCGCTAAAATAGCGATAATCGGTGCGGGCGCCACCACCTGCGCTGCCGCGCTCACGCCGGCCGTTATGCTGCAATAACACTGAACAGTTTAGACGTACCAGGGGGCGAATATCCGTTGCAAAGGTCCCGTCGCTGGCCGCAACTAATACCTCTTCGTATACCCCTGTCAGGCTGACCATAACCTGTTCAGCCCGGCTATCTAAGCTGCGAATAAAGGCTTCTACCTGATGTAACAGCGCCACCTTTTCGGTATTAGTTAAACTCTGCAGGGGCTCACAAGGTAGGTAAATATTGCTGTTACTACTGCGGCTGAAGGTTTTTACGCTGCCTTGCTGGCCTTGCGCAGCAATACCGCGGGCGGCCATAGCGGCTTGTTGCAGTGAGGCACTATTAATACTGTCGGCATAGGCGAAACCGGTTTTTTCACCGCTAATGGCCCGCACGCCGACACCACGTTCAATATTAAAAGAACCGTCTTTTACCAAGCCATCTTCCAACACCCAGGATTCATGCACACTGGATTGAAAGTACAGATCGGCATAATCGAGCTGATGCGCAAACAAATAGCCCAGCGTTTGCTCCAGATCGCGCTGGCTCAACTCTGAGGCATTAATAAGGTTATGTTCTACTGCATTCATGGTTTCAGCTCACTGTTAAATCGGTTATGTTGCTTAATAGGCATTTTATTAGCTAATTGCTGGCAGTCTGCCAAATCTACTGCGGCAGAAATCCAGCCGGGTGCAGCACCCGCATCGGCCAGAATATCACCCCAGGGGTTGATAATCAGGCTATGGCCAAAAGTTTCCCGACCATTCGCATGTACGCCAGTTTGGCCGGGAGCGACCACAAAACATTGGTTTTCAATGGCTCTGGCGCGTAATAAGCTATGCCAGTGTGCGGCCCCTGTTACCCGGGTAAAGGCCGAAGGGACACTGAGCACATTCATACCCGCAGCAGCCAGCGCCTGCATTAAGCCAGGAAAGCGCACATCATAACATATCGTCATGCCGAGTTTCAGGCTACCCTGTACAGATAATGTGAGTTTATCGCCGGGTAAGGTTGTGGCCGATTCCTGATAATTACCGGTAGCGTCAGAGACTTTAACATCAAATAAATGCAGTTTTTGATAGTCGGCTAGTAAGGTGCCATCGGGCCCAAATAATAAACTGCTGGCAGAGAAGCGCCGGGGATCCGGGCTGGTAGTCGGCATGCTACCTGCCACTAAGTAGAGTTGATATTGCTTGGCAAGGGCAGCACAGCGCGCTTGTAGCTCGCCCTGCCCAAGTGGCTCGGCAAAAGCTTGCTGTACTCCGTCAGCGCCACCAAATACCGCAAAGCATTCCGGCAGTACCACTAAATGTTGTGCGGCTTTAGGTAACAACGCCAAGTAATGCTCTAGCTGCTGAAAGTTTTGTTCAGGATCGGGCTGGCTCGTCAGCTGAATAGCACTGAGTTGCCACTCAGTCACTGCGGGGTTGCGTATTGTCATCAGGTATAGTCTCGGGCTGCGCAATTCGAACAGGTACTGGCACTTCAGTACTATGACGGTTTACTTCTGTAACGACAGGCTTATCGAAACTGCCGGTGACAGTAAAGTTTATGCGTGAAATCACTTCGGCAGATTGAAATACTTCATCCAGCGCCAACGCAGCTAGCCCCGTTGCCGGATTTACCATCCAGGCAATAATCACCGGTAAACTGGATGTCACTTTTGGCGCAAAGGACATTTGATAATCCAGCTGCCGCTTTGCAAGGTCGGCATAGCCTTGAATTGTAAGATTGCCCGGTACACCATCAATAACCACATCACTGGTTTGTGCCACACCTTGCTGCAAACTGAGCTTGCCACTCATTTTGTTGTAAAAAAAGCCTTTGCTAAATACATCGCGAAAATCCAGCCGCAATTTACGAACGAGTGAGTCCAAACTAAATAACGAGAATAATCGGGCACCTTGATCGCTGACCTCAGTCAGTGAACCATCCCCTAAAGCAAACTGCACCTGCCCATTTAGCTCGGTTAAACGAAATTGCTGTGGTGCTCCCGCCCAGTTCAGTCGGAAATCAATATCACTGCGACTGCCGCTAATCGCAGAGCTTAGCTGATATTCTGCCAATAACGCGCCAATATTCGGACTATAAAATGTACCTCTAAACTGACTATTGCCAATGGCATTATCTGGTTGCCACACTCCGCTAATCTTAAGCTTGCTGCCTTTATAATCGGTAGTAAGTTGCTGTAACTGCCACTCCTCACCATTTGCCGCAGCCTGCAGCTGTACTTTACCAAACCGATAGTTACCGATGGCGCAATCGTTACAATTTAGCTGCAATGGAACCATCTGTAGTAACCAGTTTTGCGCCTCTAGCTCTGACAATAAAGGCAGCTGCTCTGTAATGTCCTCTGTTACTTCCATAAGCCCTGGCTTAGATTTTGTCTCTGCCAGAGGTAAATGCAAGTAATCTAACTGCACCACTATACCTTTACTCTGCCAGTCATGGAAAAACTGCCAGCGACTTGCCAACTCGGTACCATGCAAGTTTAACTGCCAAGCTTGCTCGCCTGGGCTTAGCTCAAATATTGTATTGTTCAGGCTGAGCTGTGCAGGCAGCTGAATAGTTGCCAATTTGCCTCTTACTCGGTTTAACGTTGGTAATACGGCATCTTCTGTTGTGGTTTTGCTTAAGATGGGTTGCAGAAAATCTAGCCATGGTAGTAGTTCAATTTGCGCCAGATTAACATCGATATTAAAACCTTTACCGCTTAAACCGGGATCTTCTGATCCCAGCGTCAATTGTGCCCGACTAATGCGTCCGCTGTGATGAGGCAACTCGGCCTGGAAATACAATAATTGCTGATAATCTGCGGTAATATAGCTCTGTTCGGCATTGCCATGCGCCACCAACTGCAGTGTTGCCGGTTCAGTAAGGTCTTTTCGGTAAGGTTCTGGCAAGTTAAGCGCTAGTTGCTCCAGTTGTGCACTGAGTTCAGCCTGATAGCTAAAACCAGCTTGCGGCAATGCCAACGACAGCTGCAGCTGCCAATCAAGAGTTCCCGCCAGCAAGTGATGATTTTCAATAGCAGCGACTGCATTAATTTGTGGCGCCAAAGCTTGCCCGGCTAGCTGCACACTCACCTCGTAGGCCGCAGCCTGCTGTTCGCCAATAAAGTGACCACTGGCAGGCAGACCCTGCCAGATAAACTGCAGTTGCTCCCCTCTGAGTTGTTCATTACGAAAATGTATACGACCGGTTAGCTGCTGCAAATGAAGTTGCGGAGCCTGAATATACGCTTGAACCTCTAACAGCTCAGCGGTACCAGTCGCTATCACGGTTGGCTCAGTTAAGCCGATCTCTAACAATAAATCACCACGTACCGGGCCTGATAACCCAAGATGCGCTAGAGTTTTACCTAAAGTGTCTTGCAACGAAGATTGCAGCATAAGCTCTGTTAGGGTGTGACTTTCAAGTTGGGTATTTACCCGAACATCCAACTGCTTTGCATTAAATAGATCTGGGATACTGGCGGTTACCTGATCCCGTATCGGTAAGAGACCTAAGTAACCATTGTCGGCTGCAATCAGCATACTGGCATTTTCAAACCATAAAACCGCGCTTAGCTCTGTTAAAGCAGGCCAGTCTGGCGCAAACGCAAATACCCCTTGTTCAAGATCAGCTCTCACCTGAAAATGACCTTCCCCGGAAGTAAAAGGGTAATCTGCAAATGCTCCTTGCCAGAGCACCGTTGCCTGCTGCAACATGCCACTGTCGATAGCTTCAGTTAAATACTCACGGGTTTTAATTGGCATATAACGCTGCGGATAATAACGACTGGCTTTAGCTGCGTCTAATTTTGTTAGCTGTGCTAATAGCGATAATTCTGGTTGTAAACCCAGGTCTAATCTAGCCTGAGCCGCCAACTGGAAATCTTCAGCTTCTAATGACAGTTGTGGCAACTGTAATTGCCACACGTCATTCTGTTTACGTAGCCGAATATCAGCAACTAGCTGCTGATAGTACCAGTGGTCAGTAAAGAGTCCATCCCAGGACAAATATTGCTGCTCACCCGCAAGTAACAACCAGGCAAAATCATTAGCCGCCCAAAACTTTCCAGAAAGCTCGGTCACGCCCGGGATATTCCGAACTGGCTTACTGCCCAACTCCCGAAATTGGCCGTAGAGTTTAAACTCTTGCTGTTGCAAACTAACATTAAGTTGCTCTAAATAACCGGCAGGTTGGTGCATCAAGATACTTTTTACTAGCTCGCTGTCTTCAGCAAATAGCTGTAGCAAAGGCTCCAAGGCATCGAGCTGAAATTGCTGTACCGTTGCCAGCAAGCGTTCATTCGTTTGACTCAACTGCAGTTTTAACCCTGTCCATTGCTCAATTTGGCTCGCAAGACTAAGCTCACCAGAGAGCAGCTGCCAACCGCTTTCAGTTGGCTGCCAGTGCAGTTGTCCAGCACCTAACTTAAGGCTGTGGTGCTCCCCCGAGCGTTGCCAATACAAGCTATTCTCAGCCAAATCAAGTTGCAACTGTTGAAGCTGGCCTTGCCCAATGCTGCCCCAGGCACGAAAGTTAATACTCGCTTTTTGGAGACGACTAGCTTGCGGCAACCATTGCCGAAATAAGGGCACGACATCTAAATCAGCACTTTGTAAAAACAGTTGCCCATATGCCTCGCTTAAGGTAGGACCATGTAAATCTAAAATAAAACTCAGGTTGTTGGCCGTAACATCAGCAATCGCCAGTTCACCATGCCCTTGGTGCTGCATGCCTTCATTTCGCCAGTTCAGGCGGCTTATGTTAAGCACTAACTCCGGCTGATCACGGCTCACTAAAATAAATTGGCTATTTGTTACGGTAAAGTCTTTGAGACGACGAAAGAACAGCTGCTCTAACCCCTGTAATGTTGCCGTGGTATTGTTGGTGGTAGCTTGATTGGCACTAAAGAGCGCATCCAGGTTGAGCCAGTAACGTAGTCCGTCCAGCTCGAAATGCTCAGCAGTAAACTGACGAGCTAATATACTTTGCCAGAAGTTGATACGCACGGAGGTTTGTGCGATCTCCAGCTGCACTTCAGCATCTGCGGCTATACTAACTTGCTGTAGAACTAGCGCCGGTCCATTTTTTTGCCAGGCGGCGCTGATTTGTTTAATGGCAACGGTCGTGCCCAGCTGCTGAGTTAGCACCTGCTCTATGTGGTGTTTATAACTATCGGCATAAGGTAGCGCTATACGCAGTACCGACACCACCGTTGCCAGTACCACCAGACAAATTGCCAGCGCTACCCAAAGTTTATGCAGACAGTAAAAGCAAGCCTGCTTGGTTTTCTGCACTACATCATTACCACGTCGAACTGTTCCTGTGTGTACATAGGTTCAGTATGAATACTGATTTGTTTACCAATAAAGACCTGGAGTTCAGCCAGGCTATGAAATTCATCTGTTGTCAGGGCGTCTTTTACTACCGGCGACACATATACTACAAATTTATCGGCAGAATAGGCGCGATTTACCCTGACGATTTCCCGCAAGATTTCAAAGCAAACGGTTTCGACCGTTTTTAAGGAACCACGCCCCTTACATACTGGACACTCTGAGCATAGAATATGTTCCAAACTTTCGCGGGTTCTTTTGCGGGTCATTTCTACTAGCCCAAGAGCCGAGAAACCATGAATGTTGGTTTTCGCACGGTCCCGAGCCAACGCCAACTCTAAACTATGGAATACGCGGCGTTTATGTTCTTCATTTTGCATATCGATAAAATCGATAATGATAATACCACCAAGGTTACGCAACCGAAGCTGCCGAGCAATTGCCTGGGTGGCTTCGGTATTGGTATTAAAGATGGTTTCATCTAGATTCCGGTGGCCGACAAAGGCACCGGTATTCACATCAATAGTCGTCATCGCTTCGGTTTGATCAATGATCAAATAACCACCACTTTTCAGCGGGACCTTGCGTTCTAAAGCGCGCTGGATTTCATTTTCAACATCGAACATATCAAAGATTGGCCGCTCACCAGGATAATACTCCAGTAATGCCACATTTTGCGGCATAAATTCGTCGCAAAATGCCGTTAATTGTTGAAAAGTTAATTTGGAATCAACCCGCACACGCTCTAATTCAGTACCAACAAAATCACGTAGAATACGGTAGCTAAGGGTTAGATCTTCGTATACGACCCCTTCTTTTCGGGTGTTCTTTTTGCGCTTAAGGACTTTGCTCCAAAGTTTTTTCAGAAATTTGGCATCTTGTACCAATTCCTCCTCTGCGGCGCCTTCAGCAGCAGTCCGCACAATAAAGCCACCCGTATCGTCCATGCACTTGCTAACAATATCTTTTAATCTTTGCCGCTCGTTTTCACTCTCTAAACGCTGTGACACACCTACATGTGCAGAGTCTGGCATAAAAACTAAATAGCGGGACGGTAGAGTAATATCGGTGGTTAAACGAGCGCCCTTTGTGCCCAGGGGATCTTTTACCACCTGCACCAACAAATACTGCCCTTCACGCACCAGCACACGAATATCTTTGCTAGCCGCTGGTTTAGCATCCAACTCATTAGCTTCGTTATGTTGCACAATATCTGACGCATGTAAAAACGCGGCCTTATCTAAACCGATATCGACAAAAGCAGCCTGCATACCCGGTAATACACGGCTGACTTTACCGACATAAATATTGCCAACCAACCCAAGTCTCGCTTGCCGTTCAATATGTAATTCTTGCAGTACACCGTTTTCAATCAAGGCTACCCGGGTTTCTGTGGGTGTGACATTAATTAGTAACTCAGCACTCATCTTGACCTCTGCAGCTTTTGTAATAACAAGTCTGTCTCGCATAAGGGTAAGCCAACAACAGCACTGTAGCTGCCGTTTATGCGTTCGACAAATTTACCGGCTTGTCCCTGAATACCATAACCACCAGCTTTATCTACAGGCTCGCCGCTTTGCCAATAGTCTGCCATTTCTTGCTGGCTAATGCTCCTAAACCAAACCTCTGTAGTAACCAAAATTTGCCATTGCTGAGTAGGAGTTACCAAGGCAACTGCAGTCATGACCTGATGGCTACGTCCAGATAGTCGCTGCATCATATGTAAAAAATCGGCTTCACTTTCCGGCTTGCCCAGAATGCAACCATCAATGACCACACTAGTATCAGCACCTAGCACCGGCAAACGGCCAGCCAGCAGTTGCAAACCTATTTGCGCCTTGGTTAAGGCTAAACGGCTAACATAAGTGGCAGCAAGTTCTGCTGTTAAGATGCTTTCATCGATATCGGGCGTAACCAATTCGAAGGTTACACCAAGCTGCTGCAATAATTCTCGGCGGCGGGGTGAAGCGGAGGCTAACGCGATAGTAGAGTGCATTATTGGATCTTAAGTTGTCGGCGATAACGCCTCAGTAGCCAAAATAACCAGGGCCAAACTATCATGCCAGTTAAAACCGGCCATAAGTAAGCTGGGCGGAAATTAACCCCTGTTAGGAAATGGCTTAGCCAAAACAAGAGTAACTGATACAGCGCCAACATTAACCCCATTAACAGGCTTTGCTGAATGACCGAAAAGTTACGAATTTTTAAGTGGTTTACGGCAACAACAAAAGACACCACAGAAAAAGCTAAGGCGTTTACGCCCAAAACGGTGCCAACCAGAACATCCGTCAATAACCCCATTAAAAATGCAGTACCGATATTAACACGTCTTGGCAAAGCCAATGTCCAATACATTAACACCAATAGCACCCAATCTGGCCGAAACAAATTAAACTGAAAAGGTACTGGTGTAACGGTAAGTAATAGCGCGGCTAACAGACTTAAATAAATAAAACCTATGCCTTGAGCTGGTCGCATTAATTCTCTTCCTCGGCTTGACGTACTGCTTCCACTTGCGATCCAGGCCATAATATCAATACGTGTCGAATCCTATCTAAGCTAGCATAGGGCCTAGCATGCACTGTCATAAAGGGCTGACTGGCATCTTTAATCACCTGGATAACCTCAGCCACCGGATAGCCCTCTGGAAAGCGTCCATCTAAGCCGGAGGTTAATAAACGATCACCCTCACGAATATCAGTACTTAGTGGTAAATGGATCACCCTGAGCATATCCCATTGTCCCAGCCCTTCAGCCACAGTACGCACCCCAGTGCGCTCAGCACGCACTGAAATCGCGTGGGTATTGTCAGAAATAAGCAAAGCACGGCTGCTGGTGGGACCAACACTCACTATTTGTCCAACGACCCCCTTTTCATCGATAATTGGCTGATGGACACTAACCCCATCGTTGCTGCCTTTATTGAGCACAACTTGATGAGAAAAAGGATGGCTGTAAACTGCCAAAACTTCAGCAATTAAGCGCTGACCTTGAACCACAGGAGCAGAACCTAATAAAGCACGCAGTTTATCGTTTTCCTGTTGTAGAAAAGACAGTAATTGCAGTTGTACATCTTGCTGTAGCAACCTATCTTTTAACTGAGCGTTTTCAGATAATAGTTGCTGTTGTGACATAAGTTGCTCGGAAGCACCCGCGATCAAACTTTCAGGTAAGCTTGCCGCATAAAATAGCGGGCCTACCGCAGAGGTAAGTAAACTCCTGATCTGGGTTGCACTCTCGGTATAGCGGTCAACAAACATCAGCCCGACACTGCAAGCTATTGCTAAAACTAAACGCAGCCCAAGTGCCGGGCCGCGGTTAAAAAAGTCATTCATGAGCGTCTCTGACGGCGCAAAACTGCATTAATCGTAACTGAAAACGTCACCACCGTGCATATCAATCATTTCCAGTGCCTTACCACCACCACGAGCCACGCAAGTTAGTGGATCATCAGCGACCACTACAGGGATCCCCGTTTCTTCCATCAACAACCGGTCTAAATCACGCAGTAGTGCACCGCCCCCCGTTAATACCATACCGCGCTCAGAAATATCTGACGCCAACTCTGGCGGTGATTGTTCTAATGCCACCATAACTGCACTGACAATACCAGCCAGCGGCTCTTGTAGCGCTTCCAAAATCTCATTACTGGTCATGGTAAAACTACGTGGTACGCCTTCAGCAAGGTTACGACCACGGACTTCAATTTCCAACACATCATCACTGGGATAAGCAGAACCAATTTCTGTTTTAATCCGCTCTGCGGTAGCTTCACCAATTAAGATACCGTAGTTCCGACGGATATAGTTAACGATTGCATCGTCAAACTTGTCACCGCCAATACGAACAGATGAGGAATACACCACACCGTTTAAAGAAATAATGGCAACTTCGGTGGTACCGCCACCAATATCAACGACCATGGAACCGGTAGCTTCCGAAACTGGCAAGCCAGCACCAATGGCCGCAGCCATAGGCTCGTCAATCAGATACACTTCACGCGCACCTGCACCTTGTGCAGATTCCCGTATAGCACGGCGTTCAACCTGAGTAGAACCACATGGAACACACACTAAAACGCGTGGACTTGGCCTTAGAAAACTATTGCTATGTGCTTGGCGAATAAAGTGCTGCAACATTTTTTCAGTAACATAGAAGTCTGCAATTACCCCGTCTTTCATTGGGCGAATGGCCTTAATATTACCCGGAGTGCGCCCAAGCATGCGCTTAGCGGCATGCCCAACTGCAGCTACACTTTTCGGGCCACCGGCGCGTTCCTGCCGAATAGCGACAACTGAAGGCTCGTTTAATACTATGCCTTGGTCTTTCACATAAATAAGGGTATTGGCTGTCCCAAGATCGATAGACAGATCATTTGAAAAAATGCCGCGCAGTTTATTAAACATGGAGAAAGTGAATCCTTTTAACAAAATCCGGCTGCCAAGGCCGTAAAAGGCGATACAGCAACAGAAAGAAATTTATACCAAAGTTGTAGCTATTCTAAGTAAGTCTCCGGCAAGAAAATAGCTTTTTATGACTTTTTTGCCAAATTACCTCTAAACACTACGTAAATACCCTTAACGTCCATATATGTAGACTTACCAGCACTTTTTATAGTCATCAGGCAGAGCAGTGAGCAACAACAAAGGCTATAATTGCCTATCACTGCATTACCTTGAAAACGATACTAATGACAGTCCTTCTACTGCCAGAAATCAGCTGGCAACAACTAACACATCCTATTCTAACGACCAGCAATACCGAGCTTTGGATCTGTCAATTAAAACCACCTGTACCACAGATCGCCGGCAATAAGTGGTTAAAATTACACTCAGCTATTTCGCAACGCCTGCCAACACAAGGGATCCTTAGCCTGGGCGGCGCATTTTCCAATCATTTAGCCGCTTTAGCTGCTGCCGGTAACCATTATGGTTTCCCAACAATAGGTTTGGTACGCACAGATCAGCTGGATAGTGCAAACCCGACACTACAACAATGTTCGCGAAATGGTATGCAGTTGCGGGGGATTGACCGAGTCTCATTTAGACAGCGAGACTCAGCAGAGTTCAATCACGATCTGGTAAATAATTACCCTAATTATTTAATCGTGCCAGAGGGTGGCAGTAATCAGCAAGGCGCTGCGGGCGTTTCGGCTCTACCGCTGGCAGAAACACCGGCAGGTAAAGCAACTCTGCTTTGCTGCGCAACCGCCAGCGGCGGTACTTTAGCTGGGATTATTCAGCGTTACCCTGATATTAAGGTGTTAGGGTTGGCGGTAGTTAAAGACCGTTCACTGGTCAGTCGGGTTAAACAATGCCTACCCGATAACAGACCTTTTGTTAATTGGCAGCTGACACAGGCTAGTTCGGCTTATGGCAAAGTGACAGCGGCAGATATCGCGTTTTGTTGTGAGTTAAAACCGCAAATAACTCTTGAACCGGTTTATACAGGTAAAGCCTTGCACCAATTATTGGACCTGTTAACAAGTGGCCAGCTAGCATCAGGCCAACGCATCGCTTTTTTTCACACCGGCGGCTTGCAAGGATTAGCAGGTCAATATTACCGTAAGCTAATTAGTAAAGCAGAGTATCACTTACTTGCTGCAGATGGTAGCGAAGAGCCCGGCGCAAGGCCCGCAGCTGGGTAGCAATTTTTACCACCGGCTTCGAGGCGCACGTCACTGTGCCCACTCAGCCTGCGCAGCCCCCCTGCTGCTGTTCCAAAAATTCTACCGCAACTGAGGGCTCAACAAGCATTGCTGGCTCATCACGCTGCGCGTCCAAAAAAGCGATGCCACACCGATAGCCGACGAGGTGGCCAGCGCAGAGTACACTTTGTCCGGGGACGTCTTTTGCAGGGATGCAAAAGAGGAGCCTACAGGGAAGTATCTACGGCGTGCCCCGGCGAAGTCGTACGGCGTGCTGGCCACCGGATGCACCAAACGATGAGACTCAAAGAAGACGTACAGACCATTGCCTCAGAATCGCAGTAAAGCAAAAAGCCCACTCAACTGAGTGGGCTCTTTGGCTTTATGAGGTGCCTTCATGCCCCTCGCAGAGCTCGGGG
>NZ_BNAO01000007.1:0-45239 GCF_014653435.1 Alishewanella longhuensis
AGTGCGGCACCGTATCGCACGACAACGCTTTAAAGATGATATTGGTTTCGCAGCACCACTGGATTTCACGGCTCGAGGTAATACCCTTGGAGTAAGCGAGCAGAATGATTTTCAAAAGCACAGCCGGATCATACGCAGGGCGACCGTTGTCCTCATTCTGGTATTTGCAGTGAAATATCGACAAGTCCAGCTTGTTATCAATCAGGTAATGAATGGCATGTTCAAAGGTGCCAGGCTGCAGTTGATCAAGATAATTAATCACCACCATCGCATTTTGGTTGTAGTCGTAAGGAATGTATTTAGGCATAAGGCGCTGTCCACTTTTTGACCAGACAACGCTATTTGATCACAAACTCGATCGCGTGAAAAGAGGTTTTTCTACAGCCTCAACGCAAAGCACACGGGCGGCGAGCCGCGCAGCGGGTTGACGTCCCAGCGACCGCAGGGAGCGAGTGCTGCGTATTGTTAGGGCTCACCATGCTGATATATCCTGAAAACTTGGCTGCAGTGATTTAAAATTTTCTGAAGCATCTTTATGCCATGGCCAAACTCCATTTACCGATGGGTAAATGAGCTGTAAAGCAGGGTAGTTGGTGTCTTTATACAACCAATTACAAGAAAGCATGAATTCTCTTTTATATTTTTCAGCGACGACTCTAAAACAAACTTCAAATCCATCTAGAAATCCAGAGTAATAATTACCCTCCTGAAAGATTTCATCGGATTGAATGCGGCGGTTATATTCGTTAGCGATCCACGCACCCAGTTCGTGGTTTAGACCAACAATAATGAGCTCCGGTTGATTTTCTTCTTGGTAGACACCGATGGTGTAAGTAAATCTGGGCTCTTCCCCTTTCCGGTCAAAAACAGACGTCACATGACAGCCGTGTTTTTTGATGTTATCTGTAATTTCTATTTCAGCTTTGTTCATGACCATCCTTGAACCTGTTCTTACCCTAACGCCCGTATATGGGGCGGTTGAAACGTAGCGAGGAACGAGCGTAGTGTAAGCCGTCCCAGCCACGAAGTGGCGACATAATACGTTTGTTATACATTTTTCACGCTTATTGGCTTAAGAGCCTCATGCTTTACTTTTAACTTATTACCTTCAATTTCAAAACATTCAGACAATAGTCTATAGCCAATAACGACCCGCGATATTAAAGAAAATTGAATCATTGCCTCTCTGCATCGCTTAATAGAGCGCTCAAAATCTTCTACTTTTGGCGAAGAAATTTTGGTAGAAGCTCCGCTTTTATTTAAACCGAGCTTTGTTCCATCAAAGTGAAATTGTGTTCTATCTTCTTCAGTTAGTGCGTAAGGGAGCCAGTGTGAATGCAGAAAAACATTTCTTTCTTCAAGAATTTCACGAAATTGACTAAACACTTTAGAAAATACCTTTCTTTCATCTTCATTTTTGGCCACGGTAGAATTGACAAGTGCATGCAGCTTTGAAAGTAATGGCGCCGCGGTTAAGCCTTCCAGTAAGATTTCATGTACAGCATCATTTTTTAAACCCTGAGCATGTAGTATGGAAACGATGAGTGAACGAATAGATTCACAAAAATCCTCAAACGCAATGACATAACGTCCAAGCATTTCATACATCTGTTCTTCCTTTTCAAATGCCATATGCTTACCTAGTTTGTATAACGCTTTGCTAATTGGCTGCCGCAGCGTAGCGTAGGCAGTCCAGTGGAGGCCGCGCTCTTTGTGGCCGGAACGAAATTAAGCAACTTGTTAAATGGCATGGTTTTGCACAATCTCAGTTATGTCCTTTTCAGGTATATCCTGCCAAACAACATTAGCACTTAACACTAACTCAATACGCAAGCCCGATTTGGCGACACTGACAATTTGAGAAAACCATTTTGCACAAGACCAATCATTTATTGGAGTAGACTTGAATCCATGATTGTCCTGATCCCAATAAACTCCTGCTGCCTCTCGATAAATATGCTGATACATGGCGTTTCCACCACTTGCTAAAGACAGCAATAATTCACCTTTATCGTTTATTTCCACTTTAGCAATGATTTCTCGGTCCATGCTTAATGCCATTTAACGCTGCCAACACAGGCGGAGCGTCAGCGACGTCCAGCCCGAAGGGCGATTGTGATTGGCCTTGTTATGCATTTAACTAAAATCCTCGCCAACGCTCGTTAAATAAGACATTTTCACAATTGAGCCTGTTAATAAGGTAACTATATAGCCCAGGGCTGTGTCAAAAGGTGGTGACACTAAGAAACCTGAAATTAGCGATAAAAAAACAGGGAAAACAGTAAGAGCAAAAAAAGCAGTTCTCGCCCACTTTTTGTATTGCAACAGACCTAGTGAAGATACGACATTAGCAATCATAAAAATGTATAAGAGTGGGCCATTGTCATTGAACTTTGCACCATAATTTGAAAACGTCAGTAGAGCGATTTCTTCTTCACCATATAGGTATATCCATGCATGAGGCAAAAAGAACCAGACAAAATATAGAATCAAAGAACCAAGAACTGTATACCGAAAAATATCCTTCACGCTCACTCCTTGTCACCTGCATAACGCCGCCAGCACGCGCGGCTTTGTAGTGGAGGCAAAGCCGCAACGTAAAAGCCGTCGCCGTGACTGGCTTTGTTAGCTTTAGTTGACGCGAACATTCAGAGCAATACTCTTTTGGGCAAGCACGCTGTTTTGATCAGTGTCGCTGATGAACGGCGTATTACAAGGATTATGAATGTCTGAAATGACATCCTGTGGATCAACTTGAGAAAGGTAATCCTGAACTAGCTGAATTGCTGCACTGAAATTATCTTGGGCAGAATTGCTAGCCGGCTTAGTCTTGTATAGCCAACTTCCTGGACTTTTTGAAACACGATCCAATACGGTTACTTCCGAATCAAACCCCCCATTATTCTTGTAGATATCAATGGTGAAACGGCGCCCCTTCCGTGTGGAAACGTCTATATCATGAACGTCACGAAACGGGCTGATTGAGAACACTGTGGTTGCCATACTTCTGAACTCCGTATTTGAAAGCTAACGCCCAAATTTAGCGCGGAAAGCCGCGCAGCGGGTTGACGTCGCAGCCAGCGCTTTTTGCTGGCGATAAAATTTGATTGTTATGTTTTTAATAAACCAGCACTTGATAGTTGTTGTTCTAATCGATCATGAACACTCTTAGACAAACCCAGCCACTCCAAAACTTCACCGCGAGAGATCTCAGGATTTTTGGCGTGAACGATTTCGTTCCTTAAACGATACATTTTTACAACTAGGTTGCCGACTTCGCTATCGATTAAAGACGAACTTAGAAGTTCATCAATCATGCGATTAATGGAAGCTTTGGGTTTACCTACGTTTGACCTGAGCAACAGACTTTCTATTTTTTGCCACGATTTGATAAATGCCCACTCAGGTGCTTCTTTAAACAGCATCATGTCTTGATTACTAAATAAACCACTTATTCCAGAAATACTAATACCGGCTTGAAATGCGAGGTTTTTAACTTCAGTAACAGCTTCTGTAAAATCAAACTCAGCATTTCCAACTTTTGCTTTTTTAATGCGCTTCAATAAAGCGGGAAGCTCGTCCTTAAATTGGTATACAACCAACAATATCAGCCCAGGCCAAGCAATGTGACCAATAAGGTCAACAAGCAACTTCAGATATTCGAGCATTCAAAGCCCCCTGAGAAAACATAACGCCCAAATTTAGCGCGGAAAGCCGCGCAGCGGGTTGACGTCGCAGCCAGCGCTTTTTGCTGGCGATAATATTTTTTTGTTATGTTTTTTCACTACGCCGGAACCAAGTTATAACAGCAAATAAAACTGCTAATAAGCCAAGAGTTGAACTGAAACCCATGGAAGCTTTGTAAACAGCTGTCCTTGGATCAATCTCCGCCAACTGTCCTTTAAGCTCATTCATTTTTAGCTCATCAACTTCGGCTGCATTCTCGTATTCTAAAATGATTGATTCGTAAACCTCTATTGCTACTGACATTTTTTTCAGATAATCGTAGGCAATATTCGACTCGTAATAAGCTGCAAAAGCAATCACACCGACAAGCATAATACCCAATGTTTTTTTGATATTAATTTTACTCAACACTCTCAGGCTTCCACATGACAAAAAACATAACGCATTGCTCACCGGAAAATTGGGAGCGCCAGCGAGTAATTTTTCCGGTGCAGTAACTTGTTAGCAGCAAACACAACACTTTCGCGGCTTTGCCGCCACGCGATGTTGACCGAAGCCACTGCACTCATTAATTGAAAGTCTAACCAGCCAAGTACGATACAGAGAAATAGCTGGAACCTAATAACTTTAAAGCAAGCGGAGTTACACAACTACTATGATTAGTAAAAATACTAGGAACAACCACCCGAAAATACTAACAACCCTGCACATACCAGCTGCAGCCAAATCAAAATAGTTATCACAATACTCCGCTGCTATCCTTGGAAACATGGCAATAGCAAAGCTAAAAGAAGGGTAAACAAAAAATGTACTAAACTTGCGGTAATCTGCGCCAAACTGTTGCAAAGAATACAGATAATCCTTACCAACTACTAAGAAAAAGCATACATAAGCTAGAAAAAGTCCAGTAGCAAACTTTTCCGAAAGCCCCCACAAGGTGTTATCAAAAGATTCATACTCAGAATAATGCCGAACACCCAAGTAAATTGGCAAAGAAACCAGTACCACAAGCTGAACTAAAGTTTCCATGACACCTGCTAACGCTGCCAGCAGGCGCGCCGCTGTTTGGCGTCGCTTGCCTGGCCTTGTTAGCGAGCTTCGAATTAAATTTAACACTTTCTCATTTTGCAACCTGATGAATCATATAGTACAAAATCACCATTAGCCTCAATTAGTTGACCATTATATAGATTACAACCGCAATAGGGACAGAACGATATCTCTGCTGAAACTGTCCATATATCTTCGCCAACTTCGTTAAGGTAATGGTTTTCTTCTAAATCTTCTTCTGTCGCTTCACGGATTAGATGCAAGAGCCATGCAATCTTACTACTGGAACTTACTTGTGCTTTAAATACATAAGCTCCTTTGGGTAGCTTATCGCATTTGTGTTCTACTACCATTCAAGACTCCACAAATGAACCTATAAAAAGCTAACAACTTAGTAGTTTGGAGCCCACACGCTTTCCAGCCGTGTAAACGCCCTTCTATCTTTTGTAAATAACAATCACACTAAACAACAGCCTTTAGTAAATCAATAGCTTTTTATTTGTGGTCTTGTTTTAAATGGCGAAAGCGGGTTTTAACCTTGCGATTAACCTGTTAACTATAAAATTACTTAGTACTGGGCACTTTTACAGCCTTATTTATTACAGTTAAGCGGTAGTGTTTTATTACCGGCCGGGAAATAGCGCCGCCTGAGGGCGTTAAGTGGTATTGCTTGCTGTTTGCTGCTTTGTGTTCTTCCTCTTTACCAGGCGCTTATTGATGCAGGTCGGTGCAGTATTGAGCCAGCTATGGCAGATAATACGACGGCAGTATTTGTTCTGACCTTGCGCATCGGTTAGACTTGCCGCTGCTCTCCTTTTGGCCCAGGGGTTTTGTGCCGGGAGTCCATCCTCTAACAACATATAAAACACAACAATAATGCGCTAAGCGCACAGCTAAGGTTAATTTATGGGAAAATTTAAAGTACCGCATACTCTCACGCTCCTCTTTAGCATGATGGTGATTGCGATGATTGCCACCTGGATTGTACCCCAAGGCTTTTTTGCTACCGAAACCATGGCAAATGGCCGGGCTGTGGTGGTGCCGGGCACCTTTGCGCTGGTAGAAGAGCGTAGCTATCTCACCCCCTGGCAATTACTTACTGCTATACCACGCGCCTTTGCTTCGGCGCAGGATGTTATTTTCTTTGTAATGATTTTAGGTGGTGTGCTGGCCATTGCTCGCGCTACCGGCACCGTAGATGCGCTAATTGGTCGTTTACTGGAGCGTTTTGGCTCACGACCGCAGATGCTGATTTTTATGGTGATTTTCTGCTTTGCTATGGCCTCTAGCTTTATCGGCACCGCCGGTGAATATATTCCCTTTGTGCTGATTTTAGTGGCGCTTTGTAAAGCCATGCGCTTAGATGCCATGACCGCAGTGGGCATGACCGTTGCCGGTTATGGCATTGGCTATGGTATCTCGGCGGTTAACCCCTTTACCCTGGTTATTGCTCAGCAAATTGCTGATATCCCTATTTTATCTGGCTGGCCGCTTCGCGCCGCGATTTTTTTACCCTTTGTATTGATTGGCTTTCATCATGTGTGGAGCTATGCCCAAAAAGTTATTGCCGATCCCAATAACTCGATGGTAAAAGATTTACCCTGCCCGCTGGGTGATAAACACGCGGTAAATTATCCCAAGCTGACTATTGCGCACCGGCTGATTCTGGGAAGCTTCGTATTAACGATTGGCGTGGTAGCCTATAACATCCGCGTTAATGGCTGGTACCTATATGAACTTGGCGCAGCCTTTATTGCCTGGGGCTTATTTGTAACGGCAGTTGGTAAAGTGTCTGCCGATACTGCCGCGAAAAAGTTTATTGAAGGTGCTATGGAGCTTACCACCACCGCTATGTTAATTGGTGTCGCCCGCGGTATTTCACTGATTTTAGAAGATGGTCAGGTGCTGCACTCCTTAGTGCATGGTATGTCGTTACCACTGTCTTATGTCGGTGCGGAAGTTGCCGCAGTGGGTATGTTAATTATTCAAACCCTGCTTAACTTCTTTATTCCGTCTGGCAGTGGTCAGGCGTATGTCACCATGCCATTAATGGTGCCGCTGGCCGACTTGTTAGAGATCCCCCGCCAGGTAGCGGTATTGGCCTATCAGTTTGGTGATGGTTTCTCTAATATGATTATTCCAACCAATGCCATTTTAATGGGGATTATTGGTATCGCCGGTATCCCTTACGGTCACTGGTTCCGTTTTTGCTTGCCGCTAATGATTAAATTAATGCTGGCCGCCTCTGTGGTATTGGTGCTGGCCGTAGTATTTGACTATGGCGATGATGTGCAACCGACCACAGCAGAATATAACAGCAGTACCAGCCAATAGCGTTATAGATGAAATTAGGCGCCAGCAGGCGCCTAATTTTAAATTGACAATCTCTAGCTACCGGCTTAACGTTTTATTAATGTTAATAACGGGCGGTAGCTGATCTTGTTGATACTTGTAGCGGTGTTACTTATCCTTTTTTCGTCACCCAGCTTGGCTGCCCCGGCCGCTATCGAACTACCACAATCGCAGCACCAACAACGCTCAGCAGCGCATACCCAGCATAGCGACCTAGGGAATTGTGGTGAAAATCCGCAAGCCCAACAACTTGCGCTGTTGATTATGCAAGATCCTCAACAGCAAAGAACAACGCTATATTGTCATCCCCTTTTAACGCAAGCCGCAAACGATAAAGCCAAAGCCATGGCCGCCCGGGGCATCGTTAATCATTATGTTGGCGGACTGGGTGCTAATCAGCGATTGAAGGCATTAGGCTATCAGCTGCCAGCTTTTTATAGCGGCACCTTTGGTAATCAGGTAGAAGCTGTTGCCGGCGGTTACTCTAGTGCGGAGGCGGTTTGGGAGGCATTTAAATCCTCCAGTCGCCATCGCAGTCATTTGTTGGGGGAGCTACCTTTTTATCAAGAACAGATCCACTTGGGGGTAGGTTTCTATTATGATTGGTCTAGCCCACATGTTGAATACTGGGCCGTCTATGTTGCTCGCGAAGCCTCTGCTAAAGATATCGTAGCGACCTGTTTTGATTTTGGCTGTATCAATCCCTAAAAGGTAATGCATGACTGAGGCACGGCAAATTGCCGACATTATACTAAAAGGTTTTCGTAAACATTTTCGGCTATTTCAGCAGGTGACGGCGCGAGCCCGTGAACGCTTTGAGCAGGCCGATTGGCAAGCCTATCAGCGCGATAGCTCTGAGCGCATCCAATTTTATGATACCCGGGTTAATGAAACCATTAGTACCTTGCGCCAGCAGTTACCGGCCGAGTGTTTAAACGAGCCACTATGGCAAGAGGTAAAACAGCATTATCTGGAGTTTTTACTGTTTCACCCGCAGGCTGAGCTGGCCGAAACCTTTTACAACTCGGTGTTTTGCCGCCTGTTTGCCCGTAAATAT
This sequence comes from Alishewanella longhuensis, assembly GCF_014653435.1. GTDB lineage: Bacteria > Pseudomonadota > Gammaproteobacteria > Enterobacterales > Alteromonadaceae > Alishewanella > Alishewanella longhuensis. The sequence goes on from NZ_BNAO01000007.1 coordinate 8,147, forward strand.
TTTCATAACCAAAATATTTTTGTGGAATCAACCTTAGATAAGCAACATTTACCTGCGCCTATTTCCTCGGTGTATCAAAGCTACTTTCCGGCGGAAGAAGGCTTAAAACAGTGTATTCGTACTATTATTGACGCCTTTGGTTTTAACACCCCTTTTATCGATTTAGAGCATGATATCCGCTGCATAGTGCGCAGCTTTATTGCGCAGTCTAGCCATGGGGCTTTTCCGGTGCATTTAATGCGGCTGGATATTTTACGCACGCCGTTTTTCCGCAATAAAGCCGCCTATCTGGTTGGTCGGTTGGTGAGCCCGCAGGGGCAACAACCCTTTATAATCCCGCTGCTACACGATGCTAAACAGGGCCTATATTTAGATACACTGCTTACCGATCCGCAGCAGATGAGTATTATCTTTGGTTTTTCACGCGCCTATTTTATGGTGGAATGCCCGGTACCTTCTGCCTTAGTACACTTTTTACGCGAGCTGATCCCGCATAAAACGCTGGCGGAACTTTATGCCGCTATTGGCCTGCATAAGCAGGGTAAAACCGAGTTTTACCGCGAGCTATTGGCCCATCTTGGCCATAGCAAAGATCAGTTTGTGGCGGCACCCGGTACCCGCGGTATGGTAATGATGGTGTTTACCCTACCGTCTTTTCCTTATGTGTTTAAGGTGATCCGCGATAAGTTTGCCGAGAGCAAACCCTTTGATCGCAAAACAGTAAAAGCCCGTTATCAGCTGGTAAAAATGCATGACCGGGTTGGCCGCATGGCCGACACGCTGGAGTATTCTGATGTGGCATTACCGCGTAGTCGCTTTCACCCCGATTTACTGGCAGAACTGACGCAAAGTATTGCCGGCTCATTGCAGCTAGAAGATGATCTGGTGGTGATTAAGCATTTATATATTGAGCGGCGTATGGTGCCGCTTAATTTATATTTAGAGCAAGCAAGCTTGGAGCAAAAAGCCGAGATAATGGATGATTATGGCCAGGCCATTAAGCAGATGATTGCCGCCAATATTTTTCCAGGCGATATGCTATTAAAGAATTTTGGGGTAACCCGGCACAACCGCGTAGTGTTTTATGACTACGACGAAGTGCAATATTTACTGGATGTGAATTTTCGGGCCTTACCCAAAACCAACACCTTTGAAGATGCCATTAATGCCGAAGCCACTTGCTGGGCCGAACCTGGCGATGTTTTCCCCGAGCAAATTGCTACTTTTGTTACACCGCAAGCGGATATTCGGGAAATGCTTTTTAGCAAACACCCTGAGTTATTGGATCCGGTGTATTGGCGGCAGAAGCAATATGCTATTCGTCAGGGTGTAGTGGAGGATATTTACCCCTATCCGCACCCTATGCGCTTTTGTTATCGTTTTGCCAAAAGCGGGCAAGGTTAGTAAAGTTCAAGCTTTCTATTACTTTTAGCCTTAAATAAAAAGAGAAGCACTATGTCGTTCACCATCTGGGTAGATGCCGATGCCTGCCCTACTGTGATTAAAGAAATCTTATACCGGGCGGCCGAGCGTAAAAAGCTGCCATTAGTGCTTATTGCTAACCAGCCGCTGCGCACGCCGCCATCGCCCTATATTAGTAGCCTGGTGGTGAGTAAAGGGTTTGATGAAGCCGATAACGAAATTGTGCGCCGCACCGCACCCGGTGATTTGGTGATAACGGCAGATATTCCACTGGCCGCCGAGGTACTGGAAAAAGGTGGTTTAGCCTTAAACCCGCGAGGTGAGCTATACAGCACCGATACCATTAAGCAAAAACTCACGATGCGCGATTTTATGGAAACCCTGCGCGCCAGCGGTATTCAATCGGGTGGGCCTGCTACCTTAAATCAGGGCGACCGGCAAGCTTTTGCCAATCAACTGGATAAAATTTTGCAGCAACATTAGTGATTTAAAGATGGGATCTGTAATTGCTGCGCGGAGTTAAACTGCCGTGCGGCACCGGTTAGCGGATCGGTAAAACTAAGCTCTGCCGCCAATAACTGCAAGGGCTGGCTAAAGTCGCTGGTATTTTTCGGTTTAAGTGTGGGGTAATACGCATCATGCAAAATCGGGCAACCCAGGCTTTGCATATGTAATCTAAGTTGATGGGTTTTGCCGGTATGTGGCGTTAGCCGAAACAACCCCATACCTTGCGTTACCTGCAGTAGCTCAATCGTCGAGTGGGCGTTCGCTTCCCCGGCAACAATAGCATTTAAAAAACGTGGTTCAGCTTTTTCTATCCGGTTTGTTAGTTGCCATTGCTTAGGCAGCGGCAGTGCCGCCATTTGCGCATCTACTCTGGCTAGCGCCTGATAGGTTTTGGCAATTTGCCCCTGGCTAAATAACTGATAATAGGCGGCACGACTTTGGGTATTTTTACTAAATAGCACCAAGCCTGCGGTATCTCTATCTAAGCGATGCACCGGCACCAGCTCTGTTAAACCGGTTTCGTTTTTTAGCCGCTGCAATAAACACTCATTTACAAAATCGCCGCCGGGCGTTACCGGCAAAAAATGCGGTTTATCGGCAACCAGAATATGTTCATCCTGATAAATAATGCCATGGGCAAAGGGGATCTTGGGTTCGGCTACCACTTCGCGGTAATAACACAAACGGCGGCTGGGTAAAAACGGCGTATTCTCATCAATGGTCGCGCCATTAAACCAATGAACCTTACCTGCGGCAATACGCTCACGCCATACTGCCTCGCTGATAAAAGGAAATTGACTACATAAAAACTGCAAGACCGTCAGCCACCCCTGATTCGTTGCTGGTAACGTAATTTCTGAAGCTTGGCTGGCGATAGACACTAAAGATACCTGCTCGTTAAAATTGTCAGCTTATCATGTCCCATCCCAGATTTTCATCCGCTTATCATGATGTTTCTACAAAACCACTAATTACCTCTATACTATCCGCTTAATTCTGTACTATCCGCCACTGAAATCCGCAAGGCAGGCTATGTCAATTGTCAGTTTGGGCACCTTACTCCGTTTTAATCTGTATTATTGGTTAGCCATCTTTTTGTTGGGGCTACTCAGCAGTGTGCTACTGGCCGTGTTGTCAGACAAACCCTTCCCGCTTAGTTATCTTGCTATGATGCTAGCCAGTAAGCTACTGGCCATGTTGCTAACAACCATTCTAATATGGCTTACCTATCAACGGATGGCGCAACAAAGCGTTAACCATTGGCGGTTATTGCTGGGGGTTAGCCTTATCGCTGTCCTGTATATCCCTTTAGAAAATGCTTGCTGGATCTGGTTCAAAGGCAAAGAGGTCGTCGATTTTCGGCAGCTAATCGGAAGTTTGGATAACTCCATACTGTCATTTTTTGTTTGGACAGCCTGTTACCTCACGCTGTTTCTATATCAGCAACAAGTACACCGGCTGGCGCAAAACGCTGAACTGAGCAAAAAAATTCAGAAACTGGAGTTGCAGGCGCTAAGCCAGTAGCTTAATCCGCACTTTACCTTTAATGCGTTAAATTCCATCTGTGCCTTACTGGAAGCGCAGCGCTATGATGATGCTGAAACCATGTCGGAGCAATTGGCCACTTTTCTGCGCTATTCGCTAAGTAAATCACCAGACTGCCTGGTGCAACTCGCCGATGAACTGGCAGCCATTAATGCCTACCTACAGCTGCAAAAAACCCGTTTTGGCGATAAATTAAAGGTAAATTGGCAAGTCGACAAAGCGTTACAGCGCCAAGCTATTCCGGCGCTGCTGCAACCTTTAGTTGAAAACGCTATTAAGTATGCCGTAGCAACCCGTAAACAGGGGGCAACCATTACCATAGAAGGCATGCGTGAGCAAAACAACCTCCATCTGAGCGTGAGTGACGATGGACCAGGTTCGCAGTTAGCGGCTGATAGTAGCGGTGCCGGTGTCGGCCTGGATAATATTCGCAATCGTTTAGCGCAACACTTTGGCGATAAAGCCCGGCTGGAAATTGCTGCCTGCCCATCGGGCTTTAAAGTGAATATTTGTTTGCCATGGCAGTTACGCTAATGCGGCCCGGCGATCAGCAGTATCAGCTTGGCCGGTTCTGGTACTGGCATTTATTATATTGGTTGAGTTATCTGTTGGTGAAGTCGGTTCATCTGACGATAGTGATACCCGCACAAGACATGCCAACCTGGCCTTACTTATGGATTTATGCGCTGCTGCCCCTGCTTAATTTCGTTTTTACAGGTGTCGTCGGCCAGTATCAATTAGCCAAACACAGCCCCTTACTAAAACAACTAAAACAATTACTGCTGCTATTGCTGCCATGGTGGTTACTGATGGTGGTGCTGCGCCAGCACCTGATGATGACCCATGTTACCGATGTATTTCAAGACATTCGCTCGGTGTTTAAGTATTTTCTGGCGTTCTCGATGATCTTGCTGCCACTGGCTGGCTGGTTGGCGGTATTTATATTGTTAAAGGCGAATCAGTTGCAATATGCCAGCATACAGAAGCAACAGCAGTTAGCTAAGCAAGCACGTCAAGCCAGATTAAAAGTACTGCGTTATCAACTTAACCCGCATTTTATGTTTAATACCCTTAATGCGCTCAATGCATTAATTGTTGCACGTCATGGTGTGGCTGCTGAGCAGCTGATCCAACATTTATCCACTTATCTGCGTCATTCCCTAAAAAACCAGCAAGATGAGTTTATTCCACTACAACAAGAGCTCGCGGCGCTATCAGCCTATATGGCCATCCAGCAGGTGCGCTTTGGTGCGCGTTTACAACTAGGTTGGCAAGTGCCAGAGCCGCTGCCAACAGTGCTTATTCCACCATTGTTGCTGCAGCCATTAGCCGAAAACGCTATTCAATACAGTGTCGCCGAGGTTACGGGTAACATTAACCTGCAGTTTAGCCTGCGGCAGCACGACAACACCCTGCAAATTACCCTAACGCAACAAGGGGCCGATATTTCAGCAGATTGGCCAGAGACAGAGCAACCCATTAACCTGATTAATCTGGCAGAGCGTTTACAGTTGCTGTTTGGCCGTGACGCCAGCTTAACCTTAAGCCACAGTGCAGCAGGCTTTTACAGCCAGCTTAATATCCCCATGGAGGCCCTAGATGACAGCAGCCCTTAATGTCATAATTGCCGATGACGAACCCCTGGCTATCAGCAACTTAAAAGCGAAACTTGCTGCTTATCCTAATTTGAATATCGTTAGCTGTTTTGATAATGGCGATGACACCCTGCAATTTTTACAAACCGCTGAAGATATTGATCTGGTCTTTCTCGATATCCAGATGCCGGGCATTAAAGGTATCGATATACTGCAACAAAGTGCGAAAAGCTCGGCAATGAGCCGACCGCTGTTTATCCTGGTTACCGCCTACGAGCAGTTTGCCTTTGCCGCTTTTGAACACTTTGCCTTTGACTACCTGTTAAAGCCGGTATCACGCCAACGCTTGGCACAATCGCTGCTGGATGCCAAGGCTGCATTAGATAAGCCGCCAGAGCAACCCATGCCGACAGCGCGTACTAAGTTAGCCTTCAAAACTGGTGGTGCTACCCTACTATTGGATGATATTGAGATCCTGTGTATTGAGGCCGCTGGCAACTACATGTGCATCTATACCTTGAACGAGACACTGATTATCCGCGAAACGATGAAAGAGTTATTACAACGCCTGCCTCCGCAATTTGTGCAAGTGCATCGCTCAACCTTGCTTAACTTACACCACGTGCATAAGCTGCAACCGCAAAATAACGATTATCAGTTTATGCTCAGCTGCGGCAAATTGGTGAACGCGTCACGTCGCTATAAATTGAATTGGGCGTCACAGCTAACGGCATTGCCACAGCAATAACACCACCGGTTAGCACATTGCAGCAGCGGCCGCTCTCAAACCTTGTCACACTGTCTCTATGGCAAACGCCATATGTTCAACTTCAGAGGACAGTAGCATGAAAACAGTACTTTTTTTTGTCGCATCTCTGGCAAGCGCCAGCATCGCATTACCCGCAGCAGCCCAAACTCAGCTCATTGACAGCTACACTTACGCGACCTTGGTACAGGTATGTACCAACGCAGCCAAAGATGATCATGTAGGCTTGCATAAAACGTTACGGGAATACCGACTCAGCCGGAAGAAAGCCGTTCAAAAAGTCGTCTGCAATGGCTCGTCTTTAATGGATTTTGCCAAAGAAAATCAGGCGGTAAAAGTAACAGCTATGCTAAAACCTTATGCTGATCACAACCCAAGCAAGGTGACGGTTTATGATGTTGTCGCCGCGGCAGCTAATTGACGCGCAGTGAATGATAAAAGCCGCTACAATAGCGGCTTTTTTATGCCCGCAGTTTGTTACAACACTAACGGCTATGGTTAGGGAAATAAATTCTGATGTTGTGGAGCTCTAATGCCTGCGGTTAACTCAGTACTGACATTGCGCCAGCGTGAGCTGGCCAAAGCCCGCCGGGTATTTAACGCTCGCGGCAGCAAGGTGATACGCTGCGAACACTGCTTGCTACCCGCAGACGCCTGTATTTGTGCCGCCAAACCGCAGGCTGCCGGCAACAGTGCTTTTTGTTTTATTATGTATACCGGTGAGTGTTATAAACCGAGCAATACTGGCCGACTCATTTGCGATGTGATAAGCGATAACCATGCCTTTGTCTGGGATCGTACCCAACCAGATCCCGCTTTATTGGCGTTACTCACTGACTGTCGCTATGCGCCAATATTGGTTTTTCCGCAGCAGTACGCCGCGCCAGAGCGTTGCTTGCAAGATGCAACCCAGTTAAGTCAGGCCACTGCCGGCAAAATACCGCTATTTGTCATGCTGGATGGCACCTGGCGCGAAGCAAAAAAAATGTTCCGTAGCCCCTATCTTGTCACACTACCGGTGCTGGGTATTCAACCCGAGCAAGCCAGTGATTATTTGTTACGCGAAGCCGCGCATTTGCATCAGCTTTGTACTGCTGAGGTGGCAATTGCTGTGCTGGAGCTGGCGCAAGAACCAGCTGCTACAAAGGCTTTAGCTGAATATTTTAAAGTGTTTCGTCAGGCATATTTAAAGGGTAAACCGCACTTGGCAGAGCCTAAGGGGTAAACCAGCGCTGCTGCCAGGCCGCTACAGGTAAAGGTTTATCAATAAAATAGCCTTGCGCCCACAGGCCCTCTCGTTGGCAAAAAGCATTTTGCTCCGCCGTCTCCACACCTTCAGCAACCAAGCGTAGGCCCAATTGTCGGGCTACTGAGATAATGGTAGTCACCATTGCAACGTCATTAGCATGCAGCGGAATACCTTTGATAAAGCTTTGGTCAATTTTTAACTCTTGCACTGGCAAGTTTCGAATGTAGGATAAAGATGAATAACCTGTGCCAAAGTCATCAATAGCAAATTGCACCCCCAAGGCCGCCAAGGTTTGCATTTTTGTAATACTGGCATCGATATCCTCAACTAAAATCCCTTCGGTCACTTCCAGCACTAAAGCTGTCGCGTCAAGCTGATACAAGTCTAAAAGATGAGTAATATCCGACACAAAATCCGCATGACGCACATGCCTTGGGCTGATGTTCACGGACAAAGTAAGCTTTCGGCCTTGCTGTTGCCAGTTGGCTAATAATTGGCAGGATTGCTGTAACACCCAATTATCCAATGCAATAATTAAATCTGAGCGCTCAGCAACAGGAATAAATAACCCTGGCGAAATTAAACCCTCATTGGGATGTTGCCACCGAACCAGCGCTTCAGCGCCCGCAAGCTGCCCTTGCTCATCCAGCTGACTTTGCAGATATAACTGCAATTCGTTACGTTCTAATCCCAAACGCAATGCTTTTTCTGTTTGAAACATTACCAGCGCTTGCTTGCCGTCGACATCATTATAATAAGCTAGGTTATTGCCACCTTGCCGCTTGACAATATGCATGGCAGTTTCAGCACGTTGTAACAGCTCGTCGCCAACAACAAGATTGTTAGTAATGCTAATGCCCAGGCTACAAGAGACGACCAGGGCGTCATCCTGCACCAACAAAGGTTGCTTGCAGGCAAGCTGCACCTTTTCAGCAGTTTGCTGACACAGTGTGTTCAGCGCTATTTTGTCGGTTGCTATTAGCAAAATACAAAAGCTGTCTGCGCCAAGGTGGGCTAAAAAGTGTGAGTGAAGTTCGTTGAGGCGCTCGGCAAAACCTTGTATTACCTGGTTGCCATAGCTATAACCTCGGGCATCGTTAATAAACTTCATCCGATCAATGTTAACCATTAGCAGTCCCTGCATAGCATGCTGCTGCTGAGCAACGGCGATCTGTTCCAGCAATGCTAATCGATTGGGTAAGTGTGTTAAAACATCATAGTAAGCCAAGAAATGTAAGCGCTGTGCCAAGGCTTTTTCTTCAGTGATATCACGTTTTATGCCAACAAAGTGGGTAATTTTGCCCTGGCTATCACGTAATGGAGAGATGGTTTGCCGCTCAATATATTCGATACCACTTTTATTTTTATTGATAAACTCACCAGACCAGGCTTTACCTGCATTTAAGGCAGCCCACATCTCGGCAAAAGTAGTATTGGGGGTTTTAGCCGTACCGAAGATCCTCGGGTTTTGTCCTAATAGCTCAGAGCGCTGATATCCCGACAAGCTTATTAAAGCTGAGTTTACATAATTAATTGTTCCCGCTTTATCTGTAATTAAAATACCGTCCTGACTCTGCTCTATTACCGCAGACAATTTTAATAATTCCACCTCGTCTTGTTGTCGGCGCGTAACCATATTACTGATAGCATGGGTTAATTGACCTAACTCAGATAACGGCTCGACTGGCGTTATAACGAAGGTCTTACCCAGATGAACATTTTCAATCGCCTGCAATAACTGTTCGATAGGGCTGGCTATTTTTTGCTGCAGATACCACCACAACAATAAACCTGCGGTTGTTAAAAGTATTAATGCCAGTAACAGCTCTAGCCATCTGTGTTGCAGTGCCTGCTGCCAGTCATCTTTATGTTCAAATTCGAATAACAGTACCTGCCGCTGCGGCTTGCCTAGCTCTACAGCAGGCACTACCAGCGGGATATAAACAATGTACTTATTCGCGGATTCAACAAATTCTGATGCTAATAAGCCGCTTTGACTTGCCTTGGCTAGCAGCTCTTTATTTAAACCAGCTAACAGCTGTTGAGCAGGGGCGCCAATAAATTGTGGATGGTACGCATCTATCACCACAGCGTTTTCTGAAACGCGAACCACCCGCTTAATACGCCGATGGGCCTGTAGCTCAGCCTCAATTTCTTCAATAACATCATGCGCCTGCATTCTTATTGCCCGACTCATAGAGCCTTGCACCAAGCTACCGATACTCAATACCTCTTGTTGGCTGGCTTTATGACTTTGTTGGTGATGTTCTGCCAAAATGGCAAAGGTGGCAATGATCATTAACACGAAAGAAGATGATAATAAGATAAGCAGTAATCGCAGCCTTAAGCTAAAACGGTTAGTGCGGATTCTCTGCGCTATCATCAACGCACCTGATTACAGGCCGGCAGCTCAGCCGGCTGAGAGATTTGCTTGCTATTAAGCAGATAAGTATTCATCTGCGCAATGACCGTAGGCAGTTTTTCAATTAGAAACGCCTGGTTCTGCGCAGCATCAAAAAATTGCATACCCGATAAAGCAGAGGCTAATTCATCCGCATTCAATTCGGTACTTTCTTGCAAAAAAGCTAATTCGGCTGTAGAGAGGTTGTCAAAGGCTGCCACCCCCTCTCGCCATTGCTTGGCTATAAGACTTTTTAGTAATTCACGGTGCTGCGCCCAACTTACTTGCTGCACCACTAAGATATCGACAATCTCCCCCGTCAGCGCTTTGCTGTCAAATAGCACTTGCGCCCCCTGCTTTTTTAGCTGACTACTATAAGGCTCGTAGGTAATGACGACATCAACCTGCCCCTGTGTTAGCGCTTCAACATGATTTTTAGGTACTAACAATTGCATCGCTAGCTTTTCGCGGGGCCAATTTAGCTTTTCTACAGCGCGATGTAACATATAGCCACCTAAAGCGGTTTCTTCGTAACCAACTTTTAGTTGTTGCTTATCGGGGTCAAAGCCCGGCATGACCAAAGCAGCATCGGCGCCATTGGAAAAACTTAATGCGGCAGCCACACAGATAGCAATACCCGTATTACTTTGAAAGCTAACAGCTTCATCCAACGTCAGCATGGCAGCATCTAGCTTTTTTGCACCGAATAACCTTAACACCATAGTAGTTGACGGCATCATGGTGATTTTTACGGATTGCCCGGGTAACACTTCTAAGGTGCAATCTGGGCAGGCATTTCTGGCCTGGACTAAATAAAGTGGTTGATAGCCTAACCAGGTATTACCGGCAAGATTAAGTGCTTCATGTTGCTTGCTACAGGCTCCCAGAGTGAGCAGTACGGCTAACAGAAGAGGTTTTAACATAAGGCTCCAACGTTATGAGTGCGTTACTGAACTAAGCATGACGCCCTAGTTTTTATCTAACGAACTAGATTAACTTTAATGCATTTAATCATAGTGCTGCAACTTTGAACAAGTTAAATCAGTAAGTCTTAATATAGAGCAACTGGCTCTTTGCTACTTAAAGCTATGTTCAAACAAAGTTCATATAAGTGTATGCCATGTCAGATATTATGCTTGTTAAGTTACTTAAAATAATCATGCTGTTAGGCTTCAGCATTTTTCTATTTGGACATTACCTATGGCTCTTTGCCAATTTACCAGAAAAAATGGGCGTGACAGGGATTATTATCGTCGCCGCCTGCTGTGCACTGGGGCTTGCGCTATCACTGCCGACTAAGATCTATCTCACTATGCTTTTAATGCAATGGGAAGAAAATGCTAAGCAAAATCATCTCGGAAAATAATTAACACGCCTTTGCTTCAATATAGCGATCGATAAAAAAGGGCAGCCAATGGCTGCCCAAAATGTCAGTTACCTGACCACGTTGCGAAAGCGTATTCCGACATCTTAGAACTGGTTCATGGTGTTATGCGCACCACCGGCTTTTAACGCCGCTTCACCTGAGAAGTACTCTTTGTGATCATCACCAATATCTGAACCCGACATATTTTGGTGTTTTACACAAGCAATGCCCTGACGGATTTCTTTACGCTGTACGCCTTCGACATAACCCAGCATACCGGCGGCGCCAAAGTACTCTTTCGCCAGATTATCCGTAGATAATGCCGCAGTATGGTAAGTTGGCAGCGTGATCAGGTGATGGAAAATACCGGCTTCACGGGCAGCATCGGCCTGGAAGGTACGAATACGGTTGTCTGCTTCCAGCGCCAGCTCAGTAGCATCATACTCTGCGCTCATTAAACCGGCACGCACATAAGCTGATACATCTTTACCCGCGGCTTGCCAGGCATCAAACACTTGCTGACGGAAGTTTAGTGTCCAGTTAAACGATGGGCTATTGTTGTACACCAGCTTAGCGCCGGGAACCACTTCGCGAATACGGTCGACCATATCTTTAATTTGGCCGATATGCGGCTTCTCGGTTTCAATCCACAGTAAGTCGGCACCGTTTTGTAGCGAGGTAATACAATCCAGTACCACGCGATCCACACCTGAACCTTGTTTAAACTGGAATAAACCACTGGCTAACCGTTTTGGCTTTAACAGCTTACCGTTGGCTTTTACTACGACATCGCCGTTGGCAATATCATCGGCACTGGTAATGTAATCACCATCTAAGAAGCTGTTATACTTGTCGCCTAAATCACCCGGCTCGTTGGTTACCGCAATTTGCTTGGTTAGGCCCGCGCCCAGTGAGTCGGTTCGCGCCACAATAATACCGTCGTCCACGCCGAGCTCTAAAAAGGCATAACGCACGGCGTTAATTTTTGCCAGGAAATCGGCGTGTGGCACGGTAACCTTGCCATCCTGGTGACCACATTGCTTCTCGTCTGATACCTGGTTTTCAATTTGAATAGCGCAGGCACCGGCTTCAATCATCTTTTTCGCCAGTAAATAGGTGGCTTCTTCGTTACCAAAACCGGCATCAATATCAGCAATAATAGGTACTACATGCGTTTCAAAGTTATCAATTTTACTTTGTACTGCAGCAGCTTTAGCGCTATCGCCGGCAGCGTTAGCGGCATCTAATTCGTGAAATAAACCAGCAAGTTCACGCGCATCAGCTTGCTTTAAAAAGGTGTAAAGCTCAGCAATTAAGGCCGGTACCGCGGTTTTCTCATGCATAGATTGGTCTGGCAGTGGGCCAAACTCTGAGCGCAAGGCGGCAATCATCCAGCCTGACAGGTACAGGTATTTACGTTTGGTGGTACCAAAATGTTTTTTAATGGCGATCAGTTTTTGCTGGCCAACAAAACCATGCCAGCAACCTAACGACTGGGTGTATTGGCTGCTGTCAGCATCATAAGCTGCCATATCTTCACGCATAATTTTTGCAGTGTACTTAGCAATGTCCAAACCAGTATGAAAACGGTTTTGTAAACGCATCCGCGCGGCATACTCCGGGCTGATGGCATTCCAGCCTTGGTTGTTAGCACAAACGTTTTCTAACTCTTTAATATGATCATGATAAGCCGACATAGTGGTTTCCTCTTTGCTGTTAGCTGTAACCTCGTTGGTATACTTTCACTATAGTTAACAAAACAAAGATTCATAAAGCTGATTTTTATGATGCCCATCATTTTTTCAGTGAATGTACCAAGCGGCTATTGGGTAACAGCAAAGCTGGTGATATGATTCACTCAAACTATAAAGCGCTTCCAGAGTATTAAGCTGATGAATATTAACAAGATGGATTTGAACCTGCTGGTATATCTAGATGTACTGCTGCGGGAGAAGAATGTGACCCGGGCTGCCAACCAGCTCAACATTACCCAACCGGCGATGAGCAATGGCTTAAAACGGCTGCGAGATTTACTGAACGATCCTATCCTGGTTCGTACCTCAGACGGTATGGTACCAACAGAGCGGGCACGCGAGCTGGCACCGGTAGTACGCGGCGTTTTGCTAACTCTGGAGGAAACCTTACAACCCAACAAAGATTTTGAGCCATCACAAAGCCGCCGGGTATTTCGCATTATGGCCAGTGATTATGCGGCCTCGACCCTTATTCCGGCCTTACTGAAAAAACTGCGGGTACAAGCGCCTTATACCAGCTTAGATATTATGACGCCCTCTGATGTGACCTTTCATGATGTGGAAAATGGTAAGGTCGACATGGCGATTAACCGTTTTGATCAATTGCCACAATCGTTTCACCAAAAAACCGTATGGCGTGATAGTTTCTCCTGCCTAATCAACCGGCAAAATCCGGTATTACAACAGTTTAACTTAGATAGTTATTTAAAGGCCCAGCATATTTGGGTGAGTAAAACCGGCTTTGGTGTTGGCGTGGGTATGGATCCCAAAGATGTGCAAAAACTGGGCTGGGTCGATGAGGCCTTAGCCAAGTTAGGTAAGCAGCGCAATATCACGGTGTTTACCCGCAACTATCATGTCGCTATGCACCTGGCGGTAGGTATTGATCTTATTGCAACGCTGCCTAGCCGCGCAGCAAAGCTGTATGAAAACGATCCGGCCATGGCGATAATGGATCCGCCTTTTGCTATCCCATCGATAGAGCTAAAAATGATTTGGAGCCCTTTGCTACATCAGGATGCCAGCCATATCTGGTTTAGACGCTTAATTGTCGAAACCGCAGACGAGCTAAATTAGCAGCAGAACCAGGTCGCTACACAATGAAAAAAGGCGCTGGTTAGGCGCCTTGCACATCAGGTCTTTTACCTCATAACAATGAGAGTGTTACGTTAATCAAGCAGCTGATAAGCCGGTAGGGTCAGGAAGTCTACCAACTGATCTGCTGTAGTGATCTCTAACAGTAACGCTTGGGCACGGTCAAAATTTTGGCTTTGCCAAACTTCACTACCCACCTCTGCTAGCACCACCTTTGCTTCTTCCTCTAAAAAAGAAGCAAATAGGGTTTTAGTAATCAGCTTACCGTTACTTAAGCTCTTACCGTGTTTAATCCATTGCCAGATAGAGGTGCGGGAAATCTCTGCGGTAGCCGCATCTTCCATCAAGCCATAAATAGGCACACAACCTTTACCACTAATCCACGCTGCTAAATATTGTAAGGCCACCCGTATATTAGTACGCATGCCCGCCTCGGTGCGTTCGCCATCACATGGCGCTAAAAGCTCAGCGGCAGTAATGGGGGCATCTTCGGCTCTTGAGATATGCAGTTGATTGGGTTTATCCGTTAAGTACTGGGCAAAGACGCCATTAGCGGTGGCCGCTAAACCAGGGTGTGCTACCCAGGTGCCATCGTGCCCATTACGCGCTTCTAGCTCTTTATCGGCCGTTACCCGTTCTAAAATGGCGGCGTTAGCTGCCGGATCTTTGGCTGGAATAAAGGCCGCCATGCCGCCCATCGCTAAAGCGCCGCGTTTATGACAGGTTTTAACCAGTAAACGCGAATAGGCATTTAAGAAGGGTTTGTGCATGGTCACCACTTGCCGATCCGGTAAAATTCGGTCTGGGTGATTATTTAATGTTTTGATATAGCTAAAGATATAGTCCCAGCGCCCGCAGTTTAAGGCGGCGATATGATCCTTCATCATATACAGGATCTCATCCATCTCGAACGCTGCCGGCAGGGTTTCGATTAATACGGTGGCGCGAATAGTACCAATGGCTACGGCAAATTTTTGCTCGGTATGGCGGAAAATATCATCCCACCACTTTGCCTCTAGATGGCTTTGCAGTTTCGGCACATAGTAATAAACGCCGGTACCTTTTTGCATGCGGGTTTGATAATTATGGAAAAAATACAAAGCAAAATCGACTAAACCACCCGGCACTTGCTCGCCATCCAGTTCAATATGCTTTTCCCATAAATGTAAACCGCGCACCCTTGCTATTAATAAAGCGGGGTTATCATTAAGCGCGTAGTGCTTACCGCTTTGCGGATCGGTGTAGCTAATGGTGCCTAGGTTGGCATCACGTAAGTTAATTTGCCCTTCGATAACACCGTCCCAGCTGGGGGTTTGCGAGTCTTCAAAGTCAGCCATAAACACTTTTACATCAGCGTTTAAGGCATTAATTATCATCTTGCGATCAACAGGCCCGGTAATTTCTACCCGGCGGTCTTGTAAATCTTTAGGTAAAGCAGCTACTTGCCAATCGCCTTGCCGGATTGCTGCCGTCTGCGGTAAAAAATCCGGTAAAGCGCCGGCATCAAATTGTGCCTGACGGCTTT
This sequence comes from Alishewanella longhuensis, assembly GCF_014653435.1. Taxonomy (GTDB): domain Bacteria; phylum Pseudomonadota; class Gammaproteobacteria; order Enterobacterales; family Alteromonadaceae; genus Alishewanella; species Alishewanella longhuensis. Next base: position 23,372 of record NZ_BNAO01000007.1, read on the forward strand.
GCCGGGCTTGCAATAGATCTTTTAGTCGCGGACGAAAAGCCCTGACCAACTCGGCAATAAAATCAGCCGCCTCTACAGTTAGGATCTGCTGATAAGCGGGAGGCATAGCACCTTTAATGGTTAAGGCTCCACAGGTTGTCGCTGCTGTCATGATCGTGTCCTTGTACTATTTCAGATTGGCTACATTTTTTCGATTGGCTAACTATAAGCCGAATTATAGTATAAAGGCCATTAATGGAAGCAATGACTAGCATCACTATGAAAAATATCTCAATACCTATTAATAGGATTTAATTGGCACGAGTTATGCTTAACCTATTCCATCTTATCACTTGTCAATTTTTCGTCGGAGGTTAGCATGGAGTTTATCATGCTGTTATTAGTGCTACTGGTGGTGGTGATTGCCCTGGTCGCCAGTCGTTTTATTGACAACAGCAATCCGTTTCAAGTGCAACGTAAAGCGTCATTATTTAGTCCGGTAGAACGTTCTTTTTTGGGCTTGCTGGAAAAAGCGGTGCAAAATGAATACCGCATTATCAATCGCGTTAAATTAGCGGACGTCTTGGACGTTAGAGACAGCGTGTCCGAAAAAAATCGCCGTAGCACCTTATTAAAACTTAATGCTAAATACCTGGATTATGTATTATGCGATCCTGAAAGCATGAAAGTGGTGGCAATAGTCGATTTGGTTAATACTCATAACAAAGAGGGGCATAAAGCGGTGCCTGATTGGTTTGTTAGTGGCGCACTGGAAACCGCTGGACTCCCTTACCTGCGGATTGGTATTAAAGCTGGCTATACTGTTGCTGAATTACAAACGGCATTGGCCACTAAGCTTGGTAAACCGGCCCCTAAAGTGGAGCCGATGTACAAGGGATTAGTTAAAAAAGGCCCTACCCGGCCAATTCGCTCACTAAAACCAGCCATTGCTGCCAACACCCCGATCCCAGGCAAAATGATGGTGCCGGCCTTGTCACAGTCACAAATTAAAGCGCAGTCTACCGCGCTGATCCAAGTTTCTTAACGCATAGGGGAAATGAGTCACTCCGCGCTAAGATCGAATGCCGCCTGCTGCAACAGGCGGCATTCACCTTTCTGAAATTTAAAAAAACATGCTAAAGTTCTCTCAGCAACTGCCGATACCATGGTGACGTATTGCTGATAGGAGGAACCATGAGTCAATCCGTTGGCGCTTTAGCGTCTGCTCAGGCTTTTGAAGTCTTGGGCGCCGTAATGGCCAAGAAACAACAAGATCAGCAGGCAGCAATGGCCAATATGTTGGTACAGTCTGCCATGCAAGGTGTTGAACAAACGGCTGCAGCGCAGCCGGTGGGTAATATTGGCCAGAACATCAATGTAACAGTGTGATTACACTAGTCGTAGGAGGCCAGCCTTAGCTGGCCTTTTTTATCGCTTAAACCTTACTACCAGTTCGTGCAAGCCTGCTGCTATTTGTTGCAAGCGCTTGGTTGTTTCCGCTGATGCGGCAGCTTCCGTTAAACTGGCTTGTGATAAGTCAGCAATATTAACAACTTGTTGATTAACACTCTCAGCAACGTGCGCCTGCTCTTCTACCGCGGCAGCCATTTGTAACGACATTTGGGCGATGGCACTGACCGCCTCAGAGATACCACTTAACATCTCGGCGGTTTGTCTTACTTGCTGTAAACCATTTTCAGCGCCAGTACTACCGTTAGCTGCCACTTTAACCGCATTATCTGCGCGTAAACTTAACTCGTTAATAATGCCATGTATTTCTTTAGTGGAGTCTTGCGTACGCTTTGCTAAGTTTCGTACCTCATCGGCAACCACCGCAAAACCCCGACCTTGCTCGCCCGCTCTAGCTGCTTCTATTGCTGCGTTTAATGCCAATAAGTTGGTCTGATCGGCAATTTGCTCAATCATTTGTGCCACGGTAGCAATCTTCTGTGTTTGCTCAGACACCTCTGCTACTGAACTGCTAATTTCCTGTACTGTCTCTTTCAGGGCTTCTATCGATTTACGCGTGGTTCTGGCCGCGTCACGGCCCAAGGTTGCCAGCTCATTGGCACTTTCAGCCCGTGCTGCGGTTTCTTGTACATGGCCAGAGACCTCCGCAATGGTTGTGGTCATTTGATGCATAGCGGTTGCCGTTTGGTCAGTTTCTTGCTGCTGTAATAAAATTTTATTGCGCGCGGCATCGGCCTGCACTAAACCCAAATCAGCCTGTTGCGCCACACTTTTAGCCGCATCCTCAATTCGCGTTAGCACTGCCCCTAAGCGCGCTTCAGAGCTTAAAATACCGACTTTTAACTCACCTAATTCGGCTTGATCGTCGGTAAAGGTCATTACTGCCAGCTCGTGTTTAAAGGCGTTTTGTAGCAATGTGCTTAAGCTTTGCAGGGCACTTTTTCGCGCCATGGAACTTAACATTACATAGCCGGCAAACAGCAGCAATAGAAGAAGGGTGAATCCCATTTGCGGTAATAACCAATGCCCTAGACCTAACACTATAGCGGTAACCCCTAAATAAAGCGTTTCGGCATTAAAATGCCAATGCCGAGCTTTAAACTTGCCGGCATTAATGGTTTGATAGAGTTTTTCGGCGCGAGCAATATTCTGGCGGGTGGGACAAGAGCGCACAGATTCATAGCCTACCACTTTACCTTGTTCGGTGACTGGTGTTACATAGGCATCAACCCAGTAATAATCACCATTTTTAGCCCGATTTTTTACCAAGCCCATCCAAGGGCGGCCGGCTTTTAAGTGTTCCCACATGATTTTATAAGCCAACGGCGGCATATCTGGATGGCGCACGATATTATGTGGCTGACCAACAAGTTCTTCTTTGCTAAAACCACTGATAGCGACAAATTCATCGTTGCAATATTGAATAGTGCCTTTTAAATCTGTGGTAGAAATGAGCTTAACATGTTGCGGGAAGGTACGTTCTTTTTGGGTAACCGGCTGGTTAGTACGCATTTAAACCATGCTTCAAATAGTTATCAGTATTTTGAGCATAGCAAGCGGCCAAAAAAACTCCAGTTTCCTTGGCCACTGTCGATAACTTATTTTAAATAGTGCCGCTAAAGCGCTAAACCTTAAGCTGCAATGCCGGTGCGTTAAAACTGACACCTTGCCAACCAGTACGTAAAAAATTACGGATATTTTGATGATCTGTGGCAGTCGGCGTGTCAATAACCTGGCGATAATACTCACCAAATAGCTGCAGGGTTTGTGGCTCTGATAACTGATGCAACAAACCAAACGCCAGGATTTTGCAAGAGCCGTTATTCTCCCCCGCGGCATTGTGCTGCTCACCATTTTGAAAAGCCACAGGAGTAAAGTGATAGTGTTGATCGATTAGCGCAATGCTTTGGGCAAAGCTGATTGATTCTGGCTCGGTACTTAGCTGAATAAAAAAGTCGTCTAACATTGTGTTGCTCCCAGCTCGCGATTTGCTCGTGTGCTATGTCATTCCATCTTGTCATAGTAAAAGTTGGCTGCAACAACTGCAATGCTTGATAACAAGGCAACCACTAAATTAATTAGCAGAACGTCAAAATCGCCTTACAGCATAGAACGACGTTCTGCTACAGCGGGTTAGAACTGATAGGTAACACCCAGACGGAACTCATTCTTGGTGTTGCCACTATTTAACGCCAGGCTGCTACGTACCGCCCAGTCTGGGCTGAGATAATAGGCTATACCACCAGCAAGACTGCCATAATTATCGCCAATAGTATGATAACTGGCCTCGCTGAAGAATTCGACTTCTGGTGTTAATGGATGTTTAGCGCCAACGCCGAAATAAAGACCGGTACGATCTACATCACCCGATAGCGAATCTAATCCGGCCAACAAATAGGTTTGACTACGTGGGGCAAAATCTAACTTAAAACCGGTTAAGTAAGCTAAACCAAGATCAACCGCATTAACATTAGCCCGTCCAACAGATTGCCGACTATAGTCAGCGCGTAACACAAAGTTAGGACTAATCAGCGCCGAGCCTTCAATATAGGGGCCATCGCCGGCAGCGTCGGTATAGCCGGCCCCGACATAGTTCCAGCGCACAGTTGCCATACCTTGGGTACTGACTAAAGTTGCCACAACGGCTGACGCAATGAGTAACTTTTTCATAAGGCTCTCCAATAAGTAGCTAGCATCTCTACACTCGCTTTCCATGCTCGCTAGTATCAGTTTTCAGCCTTAACAGCGCCTGAATTGCAAAAATAATTCTATAATATCGAATAATACCTCGCTAATTTTGCACTTATTATTCGACTAAAGATCAGCTTTAATAAGAGTATAGCGATTTGGAGATTAAAAATGCGGACACTAAAACAACTTATCCCGGCGGTCACGGTTTCAGATGGTGCCGGGGTTAAAATAAAACGTAGTTTAGGGCAGACACCACAACTTCGTTTAGATCCTTTCTTAATGTTAGATTGCTTTGGCTCAGAACAGGCCGATGATTACATCGCCGGTTTCCCGGCGCACCCACACCGTGGCTTTGAAACAGTGACCTATATGTTGGATGGCCATATGCTGCATGAAGATCATCTTGGCAACAAAGGGCATTTAAAAAGCGGTGGTGTGCAGTGGATGACGGCAGGTCGCGGCATTATTCACTCTGAAATGCCACAACAAGAATCTGGCTTGATGCGGGGGTTTCAGCTTTGGCTTAATCTACCTGCTGCAGAGAAAATGAAAGATGCCGCCTATGTAGATATCACTGCAGAACAAATTCCGCTAGCGCATCCTGCCGACGGCATTACGGTCAAAGTCATTGCTGGGATATTTACTTTTCAACAACAAAGCTGGGCAGGTCCGATTCAGGGATTAAGTACAGAGCCTCTGTATTTCGATATCCACCTTACAGCAGGTCATCACCTGACGTTGCCAATACCAGACGGGCACCATGCGTTATTATATCCATACGAGGGTGAAGTTAAGCTAAGCTCGGAGCAACAACAGGTTATTTCAACACATCATGCTGCGGTGCTTAGCACTACCGGTGAACTTAGCATAACGGCTGAGCAAAACACTCGGGTGCTATTATTAGCAGCAAAGCCTATCAATGAGCCGATAGTGCAGTATGGTCCTTTCGTGATGAATACCGCCGCTGAGATTGAGCAAGCCATCCGGGATTATCAGCAAGGAAAATTGACGTCTGGCCACAATCCATCGACCATTAAGCTGCACTCAGCATCTTGATGCTGTATTTGTGTTAACAAAACATAAGATGAGTCGCGTTATGGCGATATCAGAACAGTTAAGCACTCGCTAAACAACTTCGGGAGATCGACGCTCGCATCTTGAAGTTGTTTAGGTATATAATAATTTTATGTAATTCAGTATTTTTGAACCCCCCGAGGCCTGCTCATGCAACTTATCGGTATTATCGGCGCAATGGAACCTGAGATCGCGCTGTTAAAACAACAGTTAACCTTAAGCCGTACCGAACAGTTGGGCGGTTATACTTTTTATTTGGGTGAGTTAGCAGGTAAAAATGTCGTGCTGGTGCAATCTGGTATAGGTAAGGTTGCAGCAGCCGTTGCAACCACGTTGATGATTTCCCAATTTAAGCCCGATTGTATTATCAACACAGGTTCAGCTGGTGGCTTTGATCCTGAGCTAAACGTTGGTGATGTGGTTGTTGGTACCGAAGTGCGTCACCATGATGTTGATGTCACCGCTTTCGGCTATGAATTAGGCCAGGTACCAAAAATGCCAGCAGCTTTTGTGGCCCACCCCGCCCTTATCGCCGCAGCAGAGCAGAGTATTGCAGCGTTAGGCTTTTGCAAAACCAAAAAAGGATTAATCGCTACAGGCGACAGCTTTATGTGCGACCCTGAGCGCATAGCACTCACCCGGCAACAATTCCCAAGCATGTTAGCGGTGGAAATGGAAGGCGCGGCTATTGCCCAAGCCTGCCACATGCTAAGCACTCCTTTTGTGGTGATCAGAAGTCTAAGTGATATCGCCGGTAAAGAATCTCCTGAATCTTTTGATGCCTACTTAAGTGTTGCATCCAAACATAGCTCAGCAATGGTAGTCGAAATATTATCGACAATAGCGGGATTGAATTTATAAGTAGCGCCAATATGGCAGATAATTTTGCGCTATCGGTATTGCTACTCATACTGGCTTTACTGGTTGGTAGGTTACTGCCGTTACCTTTGGTTTATCACCCTTTTAGTTTTTACGCAGTATTTTGCAACGCATTAGCGCTGAAGGTGCATCCTGATGTGCAACGGCCCCCTGCCCAGCAACGTCTTTCTGGAGTACTGGCGCTAATTTTGGCTCTAGCTATACCCCTGACCTTGCTCGCCTGTATTTATTTGTTCGCCAGCTGGTCGTTATTAATTGATGCCATAATCTTAATCTTCTGCGCTAATTGGCAACCTTACCAGATGCAAGCAGTAAAAATTAGCCAAAGCTTACAAAAAGAATTGACGGCGTTAGCCCGGGTGCAAGCCCGTCTGCTGCTGCTACGTGATACAAAAACGTTAAGTCGTATGGGCTTGGTTAAAGCTTTGCTTGAAAGTCTGTGTTTGAGGTTTAGCCAGCAAGTTATTGCAACGATTTTCTGGTATTTACTCACAGGAGCTATAGGACTACTCTGCTATAGATTATGCCAAATCGCCAGCCAGCAATGGTCCGTTAAGCTTGCGAAGAATCAATATTTTGGTATCGCAGCTTGCCGCCTACATCAGCTATTGTGCTTTATTCCTTATGGTTTAAGTCTCAGTTTGCTGTATTTGCAGAGTAGCAAACAAAATAAGGCGGCAAAACGCTGCATCGAGGGTGCTCCCTTACCCAAAAGTAAGCAATGGCTATTACAACAATTAAGTAAAACCTTGCAAGTTAATTTAGGTGGGCCAGCCTATTATCAGCAGCAGCAAATTCGTCGACTGCGATTGCAACAGCAATATGAGCCTGATATTGGTGATTTGAAACGTTTGTTGCGTTTACAACAACACCAATTTACTCTGCTATTGTTAATGTTGGCCAGTATTGCTGGTTTAAGTTTTCTTTGGCAATAACTGCGTGTCTTAATATAAGTTTTTACAAGGCTAGACAAAGACGGCTTGCTCGTTATATGTTGCCAAGTGTTACGACAACACTAATTCTAAATAACGTAACTTATATCGAGGTTTGGTCTGTTGTGAAATGGCTCTCTATCATGCTGTTACTGCTCTGCAAAGCCGCTGCTGTGCAGGCAAATACAATTTTGCTCCCTCTTACTCCCGAGCAAGGTTTGTCACAAGGTGCGGTAAGAGACTTACACCTGGACAGGCACGGCTTTTTATGGATAGCAACCAGTGGCGGTATCAACAGATATGATGGCAATAAAGTAACAGAGTTACATACCAGAGATTATCGCCTATCTGAAATATCTTTTAATGATATTTTAGAAGATAGTCAGGGAAGATTGTGGCTCAGCGCAGATCATACAGGCCTTTATTTGTACGATGAAACTTCCGGTTATTTCGAACTTTTTATTGCGGCCCCGAAAGAGCTTGGGCATCCGATAGAAACAACCATTTTAAAACTGATCGAATACGACAAAGAACATCTACTCTTTGTCGTAAACCAAGCTATTTATAAATTAAAACTAAGCAACCGCCAAGTTACTAAAATTTTTGACCTTACCACGCTAGGCTATCCCACTGGTTGGATCCGCAACTTATTGTCGGAAAACAATCAGCTATTTATTGCGGCTTTTAACGGGCTGATTCATTTAGACCTGCAAAGTGGTCATGCTAAGTATTTGCCCCATTTACCTGAGCATATCCTGCAGCCAACAGCTGAGCAGCGCCATACTAAGAATCTTTATCTTACACAGGAGCATTTATTTGTTGGCACAGTTTCTGGCTTGTACCAAATTTCCCGCGCCGATATCAATGAATATTTGAAGAGTGACAAGCCCTATACCATTAATACCGTGATGGCAGAACGAAATATCTGGCATCTGGAAAAACATAATCAACAATTACTGGCGGCGACAGATCTTGGTTTGTATCAAATTACAAAAGCTGATTCTCCGGAATTATTGCTATGTTTTAGCGCAACTAATCATGTGTTGATTGATAACACCATTGTCGATTTCGCTGTTGATCCGCATGGTGGTTTGTGGGTAGCAAATCGAGCTGAAGGGGCTTTTTACTGGCACCCGCAAAGCGAGGCTTTCAGACATTCTGCCGGTAATAGCCAGCTGCAGTTAAGCAGTAATAGAGTAACCGACATCTGGCAGCAAGACCAAACACTTTGGCTTGCTACCACCAACGGTTTAAACCAGCTTAATATCCAAGACAATAGTCTGCAAATCTTCCTGGAAGGCTCAAACCCAGACCAAAGCAACCATGTAGGTAGTATCCTAAGCATTGTCAATCAAGCTGAGAAAACTCTTTGGCTCACGACCCGAACAGGTATAAAAGCTTTTGATTTACTCTCTAACACCTTGATATCACCTTCGTTTATTGAAAAAACGGTAGAGGATTTATTTATTGCTGGTTCAGAGGTTCAACTTTTTGACCAAAATAGCGAAAGCCTGATAATTAAACAGCAAAATAAGTTATATCAATACTTTCCCAATACTGGCCGCACAACTGCGATTACGCTACTTAATGAACAATTGCCTATGGCACACTTTGGCAAGGTTCTAGGACAATTAGATGATAATTCCTGGATTATCAGTACAGCCGATCAACTCTGGCGCTTTCAACCGGAAAACGCACAGTTGTCATTATTTTACCAATACTCAGATTTTAAACCTCAACTGAATCGCTTTGCCAGCAGCATGCAACAGGATAACCAAGGTACCTTATGGGTCGGTATGCAAGGCATAGGTTTACTGGGTTTTGACGTTAAATCATGGGAGATGACCCAACATTTTTCCGTAGATAACAAACTGCGCAGTAATGAGGTGTTCTCATTACTATTAGATAACATCGGTGATATCTGGTTTTCTTCCCGTCAGGGACTCGCCCGCCTAGAACCACAAAATCTGCAAATTGAATATTTTAATAAAGCCGACGGCGTGCCCTTTAATGCGTTTAATGATGGTGCTGCTATTAAACTAAATAATGGCAATTTACTGTTTGGCGGTATACATGGCATTGTTACGGTTATGCCAGAGCAATTGCAACATACTCAAGATAACTTACAAGTGGTGATCACTGATTTCGCTGTGTTGGCAGGGGAACAGCGTTCATTACACGGTTTTTTAAATGAGCGTGAACTGCGTTTATCGCATACCGATGCCGGACTACGCATTAACTTTAGCGCTATGAGCTTTCATAATAATCATAAAATCACTTATCGCTACTGGCTCAGTGGCCAGCAAAATAATTATTATCCGGCACAATACGATAGTCAGGTACTATTCCCACAATTAGCGCCAGGTTCTTATCAATTTCATGTAGTCGCCATCTCACCACTTACAGGTGAGCAAAGTGCACCAGCCAGACTCTTTTTAACGATCAGTCCGCCAATATGGCGTTCAAACTTGGCTTACCTCATTTATATACTGCTGATAAGCTGCAGCATGTTCTTCTATTGGAGAAAGAGACGTCAACAACAATTGCTGTTGCAAAAGGCTCATCAACAAGTACAAATCAGTGAGCAGCGACTTGTTCAGGCACTTAAATCGGTTAATAGTGGTGTTTTTGAATGGGTAGCAAAAAGTAATACGATGGTCTCAAGCCGTTTACCTCGCATGCTTGGCACCAGCGAATTGATGCACACTATTACTGTGCAGCAGCATTGCTCACTCATTCATCCTGATGATCTGCAAGAGTATCAAAAACAGTGGCAACGATTGATTCAACAACCAGAACTCTTATTAGACCTAACTTATCGAATGCGTCATCAAGACGGCCGCTGGCTATGGTTCCGTGACCAAGGTCGGGTAACAGAAACAGATGAGCAGAATAAACCGCTAAAAATCTTGGGAACCTACAGCAATATCACCGAAACCAAGGCTAATGAAGAAAAAGCCCGTCTCTTTGGTGAGGCCTTTCAACAAACGCGTGATTGGGTGGTGATCTTAGATAATCGACAACGGGTCATTGCCGCAAATCAATCCTTCTCGCAAGCCTTTGGCGGTATAGAACCCTATATAGGCAGCCCAACAAGCCACCATCTGGGGATCAGTTTAGTACGGCGGCGTTTTTACACCAAACTGTTAAAAGAAATGACCCGGGGAGAACACTGGCAAGGCGAGGAGCAAGTCATTACGCCAGATGGCATGGAGCGACCGACCTTAATTAATATCAGTGCAGTTGGTGAACATGATGTTAGCTTTTATGTGTTGGTCTTTACCGACATTACCGCGCAAAAAGCAGCAGAAGATGAATTAAGATATATGGCCAATTATGATGCGCTAACCGGTTTACCGAATCGGGCTTTGCTAATGGACAGAATTCAACATGGTATAGAGCAAGCAAAACGCCAACGCCGCTCTTTAGCTTTGTGCTTTATTGATCTGGACAAGTTTAAGCACATCAACGACTCATTGGGACATGATATTGGCGATTTAATGTTAAAAGAAGTCGCACGGCGCTTAAAACTCACCTTACGCGACAGCGATACCGTTGCTCGCTTAGGTGGTGATGAGTTCGTTGTGATTCTGGAAGGCTACAAAAGCAACGATAATATCAGCCATGTTGCCCGTAAAATGTTAGCGGTTGTCAGTGAGCCAATGCAACTTGGCAACGAAAACGTTGGCGTATCGCCCAGCATTGGTATTGCCCTGTTCCCCGATGATGCTCAAAACGGTAACGAATTAATGAAACATGCCGATGTGGCCATGTATCATGCGAAAGAGGCCGGGCGTAATAATTTTCAATTTTTTATTAAAGAGATGAATGAAAAGGCGCATATGCAACTCGCCAGAGAAACGCGCTTACGTAAAGCCCTTCAACATCAAGAGTTTGTGAACTATTATCAGCCTATTATTGATAGTGCCCAGCACAGTATTGTTGGAGCAGAGGTACTGCTGCGTTGGCAAAGCCCAGAAGGCATGATTTCACCTGCCGAATTTATTCCGCTGGCGGAAGAGTTGCGTTTAATTGTAAAAATGACCCAGCAGCTGTTAGAGCGGGCTTTGGCAGACATGGCACTTTGGCGGGCGGCAGGCTTTGAGTTGTACTTATCCGTTAATTTGTCGACTCAACATTTAGAGCAACCTGCTCTGGCTGAAACGGTACTGGCACTATTAGAGAAATATCAACTACCTGCCCATTGCCTGCGTTTTGAAATTACCGAAAGCGCCCTGATGCGCGATCAGCAAAGTGCCATTCTCACTATGCAGGCATTAAGTGACTCTGGCATCAAACTGGCGTTGGATGATTTTGGTACCGGCTATTCCTCTTTAAAATATTTAAAAGAATTGCCGCTGGATGCCATTAAAATTGACCGCAGCTTTGTGCAGGATATTGGTATCGACCATAACGATGAAACCATTATCGATGCCATGCTGAGTATGGCTAGCAGCCTGGGATTATATTGCGTGGCCGAGGGCGTAGAAACAGAACAACAATTAGCGTTCTTCAACAAACGTAGCTGTTTCTTAATCCAGGGTTTTTTATTTAGTCGGCCGTTACCCGCTGCGGAAATACTAGCATTACTAAGCTCCGACAACTTTGTGGCTAGCCATACCAATAGCAAAGGTCTACACGCTCCTGGCAAACCTAAATGAGTTAGCTACAAATTATCACCTAAAACGGATTTCTAAAGCCGGTACAGGTTATAATGCTTGCCTCATTGAAGTTTGGAAGTTGCCGTATGGCCCCTCACCTGCTTAAAGGCGCCCTATTATTATTGTTAGCCGAAGCCTGCTTCGCCGGTATTGGTGCTGTAGTAAAGTTTACCAGCGAAACCGCCAGTGAAGCCCAGGTGGTATTTTTTCGTAACTTTTTCGCTTTACTGCTGATGCTACCTTTCTTATACCAACATGGTTTTAAATTGCTAAAAACCAAACGCTGGTATTTGCATCTTAGCCGAGCCTTAACCGGCATTGTTTCCATGTATTGCTTTTTCTATGTATTGGCGCGCTTGCCTTTGGCGCAAGGTATGCTGGTATTACTACTCTCCCCCTTTGTGGTGCCAGTCATAGCGCACTTTTGGTTAAAAGAGCGGCCATCACGCCTAACCTTATTTGGTATTGTGCTGGGCTTTGCCGGTGTCGTATTGGCCTTACCATCGCCGGATCCGACCTTAAACGCTGTGTTACTGATTGCACTTTGCTCTGCTGTACTCGTTGCCGTGACGAAAACGACCATTCGTTATATGTCAGACACTGAGCCAGCGGTACGCATCGTCTTTTATTTTTCACTACTCACCGCTATATTGTCGGCTATTCCGGTGCCTTTTTATTGGCAACCGCTGACTAATGAAGTTTGGCTGGCATTCGTTGCCATGGGCGTCCTGGCAGCCATTGGTCAACTTGCGATGACTCGCGCCTATGCCATAGCGCCGGCCAGTGATATCGGTATGTGGACTTATAGCAGCGTGATTTTTGCCGGCGCCTTTGGCTACTTATTTTGGCAAGAACCTGTCACTATGGGCTGGATTGCCGGCGTGATAGTGATCTTTTACGCCGGTTATGTGACTACACGCCAACGCCTGCTGTAATTAGCCAAAAGACTTTTCGCACTCTCTCTGGTACTGCGGCAACTTACAGGCTAAAATACGCTCCCTTTTTTAGACGCGACAACACAGGTAACCACTGACAATGGGCAAAAAGCTGCACATAAAAACCTGGGGCTGCCAGATGAACGAATACGATTCATCAAAAATGGCCGACCTATTGGATGCAACGCATGGCTATACGTTAACCGAAGAAGCCGAAGAAGCCGATGTTATTCTGCTGAACACTTGCTCTATCCGGGAAAAAGCGCAGGAGAAAGTGTTTCATCAACTAGGCCGTTGGCGTCCGCTAAAAGAGAAAAACCCAGATTTAATTATCGGTGTCGGTGGCTGCGTAGCGTCGCAAGAAGGTAAAGCCATTCGCGAGCGCGCACCCTTTGTCGATATCGTGTTTGGCCCACAAACCTTGCACCGCTTACCCGAGATGATTAATTCGGTGCGTGGTAGCCATTCACCGGTGGTTGATGTGTCTTTCCCGGAGATCGAGAAATTTGACCGCCTGCCGGAACCGAAAGCGGATGGCCCAACTGCCTTTGTCTCTATTATGGAAGGCTGTTCTAAATACTGTACCTTCTGTGTCGTGCCTTACACTCGCGGTGAAGAAGTCAGCCGGCCACTGGATGATGTGCTATTTGAAATTGCGCAGCTAGCGCAGCAGGGTGTACGCGAAGTGAATTTACTTGGCCAAAACGTCAATGCGTACCGCGGCGCAACCCATGATGGCAGTATTTGTCATTTCTCTGAGCTGCTGCGTTTGGTGGCAACCATTGATGGTATCGACCGCATCCGTTATACCACGTCACATCCGGTAGAATTTACCGATGACATTATTGAAGTCTATCGTGATATCCCAGAGTTAGTGGATCATTTACACCTGCCGGTGCAGTCAGGTTCAGATCGTATTCTTAATCTAATGAAACGTGGTCACACCGCACTGGAATACAAAGCCCAAATTCGTAAACTGAAAAAAGTGCGGCCAAACTTGGCGATGTCATCTGATTTTATTATTGGTTTCCCAGGTGAAACCGATGAAGATTTTCAGGCGACGATGGATTTAATCCAAGCCATTGGTTTTGATATGAGCTTTAGCTTTATCTATAGTGCCCGCCCTGGTACACCAGCAGCCGATTTACCGGACGATGTTACAGAAGATGCGAAAAAGCAACGTCTGTATATCCTGCAAGATCGTATTAACCAACAAGCATTAAAAATTGCCCGTGGTATGCTGGGAACAGAGCAACGTATTCTGGTTGAAGGCCCATCGAAGAAAAACATTATGGAACTGACCGGCCGCACTGAAAACAACCGGGTGGTGAATTTTGAAGGCTCGCCAGAGATGATTGGCCAGTTTGTCGATGTCAAAATTACCGATGTATTCAGTAATTCGTTGCGAGGCGATCTGATCCGTACTGAAGCTGACATGGGCCTGCGCCGTGATACCGCGCCACAGCAAATTTTGGCACGGCAAGCAAAAGCGAACGAGCTGGGCGTAACCACCTATGTACCCTAATCCCAGATAAGGGTGTCCCGTACCTGTATTAGCAGGTACGGGAACTAACAGAGAGACGACTATTGAACAGCGACAGCCAAAGTATTAGCAAAACGTACAGTAATGAATTGCAGCTGGAGCCAGCCGACCACCGGCGGTTAACCCTGCTTTGCGGCCCTTACGATGATAACCTAAAACATATTGAGCGGCGGTTGCTGGTTGACATTAGTCACCGCGCCAATCTGATGCGCATCGAAGGGCCAGAACCCAATGTAGCTGCGGCCAGCCAGATTGTCACCGAGCTATATCAACAAACTGAAAACGCGCAACACCAGCCAGTAGCGATTACCCCTGAACAAGTACATTTACTGATTAGCGAACAGTTCGATATTCAGTATCAGGAGCAACCGACACATCAAAAAGAATTTAGCTTAAAAACCAAGAAAGGCTTAATTAAACCGCGCAACCCTAACCAGGCGGTTTATGTGTCAAATGTGCTAAATCATGATGTCAGTTTTGGCATTGGCCCAGCTGGTACCGGTAAAACCTATCTGGCGGTTGCCTGTGCCGTCGACGCACTGGAAAGTGGCCAGGTAAAACGTATCGTATTAACCCGCCCGGCGGTAGAAGCCGGTGAAAAGCTTGGCTTTTTGCCAGGCGATTTAGCACAAAAAGTCGATCCTTACCTACGCCCGCTGTATGACGCCCTATTCGAAATGCTCGGTTTTGAAAAAGTTGAAAAATACCTGGAACGAGGCATTATCGAAATTGCGCCTTTGGCCTATATGCGTGGCCGCACGCTAAATGATGCCTTTATCATTTTGGATGAAAGCCAAAATACCACTATTGAGCAAATGAAAATGTTCTTAACCCGTATTGGCTTTAGCGCCAAAGCGGTGATTACCGGGGATGTGACTCAAGTCGATTTGCCTCGTGGCCAATACTCTGGGTTAAAACATGCTATAGATGTGTTATCAGAAGTTTCTGAAATTAGTTTTAACTTTTTCAATGCCAAAGACGTGGTACGTCATCCGATAGTGCAGCGTATTGTGATGGCCTATGAAGCCTTTGAAGCAGCCAACCCCAAAACGGATGCTGAACCGCGGGAGTGGCGCCGTAAATGAGTATTACCCTGGATCTACAGCTAGCCAGTGACGCAGCCGCCTTGCCCTCAGCGGCGCAGTTCCAGCAATGGCTAGACGCCGCCGTTTTGCCTTTTCAAGCTGAAGCGGAAGTCACCATTCGTATTGTTGATAGCGCAGAAAGCCAGCAACTTAACAGCCAATATCGCGCTAAAGACAAACCAACCAATGTGCTAAGCTTTCCCTTCCAGTGCCCGCCGGGCATAGAATTGCCGTTACTGGGCGATTTAGTGATTTGCGCCGCAGTGGTAGCTGAGGAAGCTAGCGAGCAAGGTAAAGCCCCGGAAGCACATTGGGCGCATATGGTAATACATGGGTGCTTGCATTTATTGGGATTTGACCATATAAATGATGACGATGCCGCAGAAATGGAAGCAGAAGAAATTCAAATCCTGCAACAGCTCGGTATCGCTAATCCCTATTTGTTGGATGACGAATAGATTTCTTTTAATTTTCGGAGTTAAAGTTCACGAATGAGTGACGACAATCCCCACTCTAGTCGCGGTTCTGCGAGTCGCAGCTGGTTAGAACGCATCGCCAGCATTTTTACCGCAGAACCTCAAGATATTTCAGATTTAGAAGATATTATCAGTGAAGCGTCTATGCGTCAGCTGATTGATTCTGACACCAAGGATATGCTGCAGGGCGTATTGGATGTTTCCAAAGTACGGGCCCGCGATATTATGGTGCCCCGCTCGCAGATGGCGACTATTGATATCGAGCAGCCATTGGCAGAAATCTTGCCAATTTTATTAGAAAACAACCATAGCCGCTATCCAGTCGTCAATGAAGATAAAGATCATATCGAAGGTATTCTGATCGTTAAAGACTTACTGCAATACGCCTTAGATCCCAACAATAATGACTGGCAATGGCTTGATTTGGTTCGCCCGGCGGTCATTATTCCTGAAAGTAAACGAGTAGATGCGCTACTGCGTGAATTTCGGCAAAAACGCTATCATATGGCCATCGTAGTCGATGAATATGGTGGTGTCTCAGGCCTGGTCACCATCGAAGATATTCTGGAACAAATTGTAGGCGAAATCGAAGATGAGCATGACGATGCAGAAGAGCATGATATCAAAAAAATGGCCTCACGCGTTTTTCAGGTGAGTGCGTTAACACCACTGGATGAGTTTAATGAAACCTTCGGCACCCAGTTTGACGAAGAAGATGCCGATACCATTGGCGGTATAGTACTGCATGCCTTTGGCCATATGCCAGCCCGCGGTGAAAGTATCGCCCTGGGCGATTTAACCTTTAAAGTGAGTAAAGCGAATAGCCGGCGCCTGATGCAATTGCAGGTTATCCGCGCCCGTGAAGCAGAACCAGAAGGAAGTTAATTATACTGCGTCTGTTATCTCGACTCCGGGGTAGTAACCGGGCTAGCAATCGGATGAGTGCGCAATGGTCGTCATTACTATTGTCACTGTTATTAATCCTGGCTGGGGCGGCTAATACCCTGGCTTTTGCACCCTATACGCTATGGTGGCTGCCCCTTATCTCACTCGTGGTACTCAGCCTTTGCCTACAACATAGCCAAAGCCCTAAGCAAGCGGCGTTATTTGGTTTTAGTTATGGCTTAGGTTGGTTTGGCGTTGGCATTAGTTGGGTACATGTTAGTATTGACCAGTTTGGGGGCTTACCCTTAATAGGTAGTTTGGCGCTGATGGCGTTATTGGTGGCTTATTTAGCCCTGTTCCCGGCGTTAGCAGCCTGGCTAAGCCGAAAATTACAGCCCGCGTTACCCTTCCCGATACTTTTTACCATCAGTTGGGCGTTAGCCGAGTGGCTTCGCAGCGTGCTGTTGACCGGTTTTCCCTGGTTATCATTGGGCTACAGTCAGGTTGATTCACCACTGCGTCATTGGGCCCCCCTTATCGGTGAGATAGGGATTACATTACTGTTGGTATTTGCCGCTGCCTCATTCAGCAATCTAATGCGGAAAACCAGTAGCCAGCTTTCCCGCTTCTCGCTAGAGAGCATAGCAATTTTATTAATTGCTTTAAGCCCATTGCTGGCGCCTTTAAAAGGCTGGCAACAGAGCGAACAACAACTATCGGTATTGCTGGTGCAGGGTAATATTAAACAGGATTTACGCTGGGCACCGGAGCAAGAATGGCCCACTATGCTGAAATACCTGGACCTCACCCGGCCACATTTAACAACACACCAATTGGTGATCTGGCCGGAAGCCGCAGTCCCCATGCTGGAACCGCTGGCGCAGGACTTTTTAGAGAACCTGGATAAATCAGCGTTATACAGTGATACCGCTATTGTTACCGGCATTATCGATTATCGCCAGCAAACCGGTGAAGCCTGGAATAATCTGGTGGTGCTGGGTAAACAGCAAGCTGAAGCGAACAGCGGGCATTACTTTTACGGCCATGCTAACCGCTTTAGTAAGCATCACTTGTTACCTATTGGCGAGTTTGTTCCTTTTGAGAATTTACTGCGCCAACTGGCCCCTATTTTCGACTTACCCATGAGCTCTTTTAGTCGCGGTAGCTATGTGCAACCTAATTTGCAGGCTAACGGCTACCATCTTTTGCCAGCGATTTGCTTTGAAATTGCCTTTCCAGCGCAAATTCGCGCCAATATGACAGCAGATACTCAGGTGCTGCTTACCGTCAGTAATGATGCCTGGTTTGGTGACAGTATAGGGCCGCACCAACACCTCCAAATAGCACAAATGCGTGCGCTGGAGTTCGGCCGCCCGGTTATTCGGGCAACCAATAATGGTATTACAGCCACTATAGATGCCACAGGCCAGATCCGACAGCGGGCCGCACAGTTTACCGAAGCGGTACTCAGCGATCAACTGCCTTTAACCTCAGGTACTACCCCCTATAGCCAACTTGGCAACATGCCACTGTTTTGCTTAAGCATTTTCTTAATATTGATCGCTCTATGGCGCTCGTGGGCGATCCGAGCGTAAAATAAACGCGGCTATCCGATGACTTCTTCCTTCTAATTATTTTCTGTTGTACCTGCTTTGCCTGTTGCATTTGCCAGCATTCTGTGACAAAAATCAAGCGCAATAATTTTGCGACAAAGCACACAATAAGTGCGACAAAATAATAAGGCCCGCGGCCGCAAGATTGAAGGAAATCTTATGCAACACAATTATCTTAAGCCATTAGCATTAGCAATGATGGTTGCTTTTAGTGTAACGGGTCAGGCATCAGCCTCAGACCGCGTAGTGATTCAGGTCGACAATGATAAAAAAGGCTTAGTGAAAGCCTTGGCTGTGCAGCTTGGAGCTAAGATTAACGTAGATTCTGATGGTTTTATCGCTGCCACATTTGATGGTAAAGATTTATCTCAAATCAAAGGTTTACTAAAGAACCCACATATCAAACTTATTGAAGAAGATGTGAAGCGTTACCCGATGGCGCTGTTTAACGACACCGCTGGCGATCCAACCTCACAACAATTAACCCCTTATGCCTTTTTCCAATCACAGGCTCACCAAACCCCCTTCAATATCGGCACTTCTCCAAAAGTGTGTGTGATCGATTCAGGTATTGCTCGGGACGTTGGTGAAACAGGTGGTGGTAATAACGACTTTGATTGGGGCAGCATTAGCGGTAGCAACAATTCAGGCACCGGTGATTGGTTCCGAGATGGTGGTCCGCATGGTACCCATGTTGCTGGTACTATAGGTGCTGCCGATAACGGCATTGGTGTTATCGGCATGGCGCCAGGCACTCCGATGCACATTATCAAAGTTTTTAATGACAGTGGTTGGGGCTATTCATCAGATCTGGCACATGCCGCTAATCTTTGTGCGCAAAATGGCGCCAAAGTCATTAATATGAGCCTTGGTGGTGGTAGAGCGAATAGTACCGAAGAAAATGCTTTTATCAATTTCACCAATAATGGCGGCCTTGTTTTGGCTGCAGCTGGCAATAGCGGCACAGCAACTCGCTCTTTCCCAGCAGGTTATACCTCAGTAATGATGGTAGGCGCAAATGATGCTAATGACCAAATTGCATCATTTTCTCAGTTTCCTTCATGTACCACGGGTTCACGTAGAACTCAGGTAACCGATGAAGGGCTATGTGTTGAAGTTACCGCGGGTGGCGTTGATACATTATCAACGTATCCAGCTGGGGGGACTTCTTTTGCAGCATTAACCGCCAACAATAACGGTTATAGCGCTTCAGCTATGGAAAACTCAGGTAATAGCTCAGGTAATACCTACTTTATGGGGCTGGCAACCAGCACTAACACTGCAGCTGCTGGCAAAATCTGTGTAATCGACCGGGGTACTATTTCGTTTCATGATAAGGTGCGTAACTGTCAATTATCAGGTGGTATAGGTGCCATTTTAATCAACAATGAACCTGGTATCCTTTATGGTACTTTGGGCACGAGCAATCAAACCTCCATTCCAGCAGTGGGCGCGGCTTTTGAAGATCGCAGTGCTTTACTGGCGGCCAGCTATGCAAGTATCAATATTGGCCCGTCTGACTACGGTTATATGAGCGGCACCTCAATGGCAACTCCTGCCGTAGCAGGCTTAGCAGCCAGAGTTTGGTCAAGCTTTCCACAATGTACCGGTACCGACATCCGTAATGCGCTAAAAGCAACGGCAGTTCGTCCAGCCAATGGCGATGTAGTGAAGTTTGGTAAAGGAATTGTCAAAGCGAAAGCTGCTCATGATTACCTGGCAACGCATGGCTGTGCGGGCGGCAGTTCAGGTGGTGACACTGGTGGTGGTGACACGGGCGGCGGCACCTGTAAAGGTAAAAAGTGTAGTTAAGTTAAGCCAATAAAAAAGCCGCTTAATTGCGGCTTTTTTCTGAGATTACTCTTCTGCACCACCATTTACCAGTTCGGCAATTTCTGCAAGACGAGCTAGGGCCTTACCATTAATCGATTTTTTCGGATATTGGCCACGACTATTACGCTCACCGGCATTTTCACCTAGCAACAGCTCCAGTGCTTCATCCACGTTACGCACAATATAAATATGAAATTGCCCGGCCGCGACTGCTGCCACAACATCATCCTGTAACACCAAATTAAGCTGATTACTGGCCGGGATCACTACACCTTGTTCGCCGGTTAAGCCACGGGATTGGCAGAGCCTAAAGTAGCCTTCTATTTTCTCGTTTACGCCACCAATCGCCTGAACCTGGCCATGTTGGTTGATCGAGCCAGTAACCGCCAGGCTTTGTTTAATGGGAATATCAGTAATCGCCGAAATTAAGGCACACACTTCCGCTAAGGAAGCACTGTCACCATCAATATGGCCATAAGATTGCTCCATCGCAATATTGGCACTTAGTGTTAGCGGGAATTCGCGGGCATATTTAGCACCGAGATAACCGGTAAGTAGCAAGACACCTTTAGAATGAATCGCTTTACCAAGCTCCACTTCACGCTCAATATCCACTACACCGCTGGAGCCCGCAAAAACAGTAGCACTGATCCGCGCGGGTGTGCCAAAGGCGGTATCACCAATTTCCAATACGGTTAAACCGTTTATTTTGCCAACGGCCAAACCATCGGTATCAATCAGGATCTGCCCTTCCTGAATATCTTCTAAAAAGCCTTCACTAATGCGGCCAGTGCGATACTGTTTACCGGCTAAGGCTTGTTTCACGTGGGCCGCAGTCAACTCTTCTGCTTGTTGTTGCCGCGCAAAATAGCAGGCTTCGCGCACCAGCTCTAGCACATCGGCGAAACGTGCTGATAGTTTGCGTTGGTGCTCGGCTTGCCGAAAACTAAACAATAATAGTTGTTTCAAGCCACACTCGGATAATTGCTCAAAGTGCATTTCCCGCATTTGTAGCTGGATCTGCAGCGTCATGTCATTTACGGTTTGGTTATTAAAAGGCAGGTAGTTTTCAAAATCGGCCAGCACCCGGAACAACTCGTTAAACTCATCATCAAAATCCTGTACCAAATAATACAGATCGCGCGAGCCAAGCAATACTACCTTCACATTAAGCGGAATAGCCTTAGGGGTAATAATGGTAGAGTTAGTCACCGCATGTTCGCTTAGCGTATCAATCACCACCTCACCGGCTTTTAACGCCAGTTTCAACGCGTCCCATACCGCGGGCTGCGACAATAGGCGATCGGCATCCAGGATCAGATAACCACCATTAGCTTTATGTAAAGCGCCCGGACGAATCATTCGATAGTTGGTAAACAAAGAACCACTGGCAGAATTATATTCCACCCGGCCAAACAAGTTACCGTAGCTCGGATTTGCTTCAAAAATAATAGGCGCACCTGACATGGTTTCATAGTGAACCAGGACATTTGGCACAAACTCTTCAATAAAAAAATCGCGGCTGGCTGGCTCTTCGGTTTTTTCACCATCAGATTCATCTGGCAATAACTCCAGCACTGCCTGCACCAGGTGTGAGCGCATATCACGTAGATATTTCAGTACGCCCAGCTCAGCACTATAATGATGCTCCAGTTGCTTTAGCATCGGTTTAATAGCTTGTTCGATGGTCTCTTTGCGCAGGGTACGTAAATTCTCCGACAGCTCACGCTTCCACTGCGGTAGCTCTAGCAACTGTTCATTTAAAATGGTTTCCAGCTCAGACACCAGGCCATAAAAATACTGACGCTGCTC
>NZ_BNAO01000007.1:45269-92506 GCF_014653435.1 Alishewanella longhuensis
TTCGGTTAGCTTGGAGAACTCTTGATCGTCTAATGGCTTGCCGTCAATAATGGGTGAAAAGCTAACCGCACCGTTTTCTTCATAGAGCACAACCTGCTTTTCCAGGGCTTTTTTCTCAACACGCTCAATGGCTTGTTCATAGCGCTGATCAAAAGAACGATGAATAGCTTTCTTTTTACGCTGATAACCTGGGTTATCAAAAGCGGCCGGAAAGGTGTCTAACAGCTCATCAATTAAGGCTTCCAGTTTTTTCACCAGTTGCCGGCCTTCACCGGGTAGCAACCGTAGCGTATTAGGTACCCGTTCATCATCAAAGTTACTTAGGTAGCACCATTCATCCGGCGTCGCCTTTTCACTGGCAGCTTGCTGCAAAATATCCTGTACCAGAGTAAAACGGCCCAACGCCGGCTCACCCATGACATATAAGTTATAACCTGGCATATCCATGCCAATAGCAAACTCCAATGCTGTACGCGCCCTATCCTGACCAATAAAGGCGGGAGGTAACTCTTGCTTCTGAAGTGCCTGACTAATCAGTTGTGGGTCCAGTTGCGTAGACAACTGTAGAGGGTTAAGCGCCAGCGAATGGCTTTGCTTTGTCATGTATCGCCTTAAAATCTATTGAACTGTCTATTTATTCAGGAAGTTGTTGTCAGGCAGCAATTTCAATAGCTGACAACAGCTTCGCTATACTAGCAAAAAGCCACCGGCTCTGCCCAGCGCTAAAGTTTCAGTAAAGCCCGCCGATAACAAAATAACTTAATGAACATTGTTAGCGGAGCCTTGCATGAACGAGCGTAGTTGCCTGGAAAAGATTCGTAACCTTGGGGTGCGCTTGCATGAATTGGAGTTAGCCCAACCCTTACCGGGGAAATCTTACGCCTCGGCAGCTCTGGATTTTTTATTTAATGAACATCAAATAGCGCGCCCCAGTGGGGCACCACTTGACCATACCTTGCAAACGTTAGGCAAAGCCTTGATAGAGAAACAGCAATTGAAATTTCAACGGCTGGATGCCGATAGTGTTATTGACTATTTTTGTCGGTTTTACCGGGTGCACTGAGTAATTTAAATTATTATTACCAACGCCACAAACGCCTGCTGAGTAACCAGCCAAAAGCCACAACAATACTGGCCGCTAACAAATATGCCGTTGCCAAATAAACCAACGCATCTACTGGGCAATGCAAACTGTAGACAGTAGCAGCCAGCAGCGCGGCACACAGTGGCACGGCCAAACGCAACGAACTCCGTTGTCCTGGCCTGGCACGACGCAGCAAACGCTGTAATATCAATACTGCCACCACACCAACGCCCCCAACCCAACTAACGCAGGCCCAGAACGAGCCGACTTGCATCGCCTCTTCAATGCTCAGTTCCATACCTAGTGCGGTAAATGCGATAAACAAAACACCGGCACAAAGTAGTAACAAGAACAAGCTCCAGCTATTTTGCCAAGAAGGTTGCTCTGGCCTACTCACGACTAAAGTCAGTTTCAGCGATGCCATGGTTAGGGTTAATAAGGCTGCACTTTTCAATAAGGCGGCTGCATGCCAGTCAGCCCGCAATCCCAACGGCATTAAGATAATCAAGGCACAGCCCGCTATCATCAGTAACGCCAGCAACAATAGGGGCTTAACTTTAAGCGGTGTTACCGCACGGTGCGAAGCAACCAGTTTCTCAATTAAAAAATCAGTGTTATCCGACATTACGCTGCTCCTCGTGGCTTGATACCGTCATCTTACCTTTATTAATTAAGGCGCTACTTCTCTGCTAATTCGGTGCGAAGTAACTGTATGGCCCGATACACATTAACCTTTACCCAAACGGCACTTCGCTGCAAAAGGGTTGCCGTTTCAGTAATGGATAATTCTTCAACCTTCGTCGCATACAATGCTTGAGCCTGTACCTCGCTCAAGGGCGCTAACAGGCGACTCACGGCACTGTATTGCTCATCTTCATCCAGTTCGACCGTGGGGTGCCAGCTTTCATCTTCGGCTAACGACTGCGTTCTCTCCTGTGCAGTTTGGCGCCAACTTTCATAGTGTTTGTGCTTTAGGATACCGCTTAGCCACGGCTCAACCGGTAAATCACCCTGATAGGTGTGCAAAATACGGTGTAGTGTGAGTAAAACATCCTGCACAAAATCATCTAGTTGCTGTGGTGCAACATAGCGGCGGGCACGCATGCGTAAAAACGGCACTACGGCCTTTAAAAAGGTATGGTAGGCCTGCTTATCCCCTTGCTGGGCACGCTGCAGCAGCGCTGGCCATTCATTCATACTTTATCCTGTTAACTGCAGTTCACTTCTACATATTGTCAACCTGGGCACCAAAGGTTACAGAAAAAATAAAAATATTTTTTGTAACCTTTTTCAATCTTACGACCAATTACTTGTTGTGGGCCCCTCTTAGCTCATCTAATAAACCTATCTAGCGGAGTACTGTTATGTTTAACACAAATATCACTAGAACTAATCTAAAACAGCTGGCTTTTACGGCAACGTTGTTACTAGGGCTGGCTGCTCAGCCCGTGTTAGCCACTAACCTGAGCTTACCAAGCTACAGCGCCGCACAACTGGCTGAAGTGGAGCAAAACGGCAGTTTTGTCCTGGTTGCGACTAAACCTGGCTGTCCGGTCTGTGCACGCCAGGTACCTGCTATCAAAGCCGCTTTGATGGATCCTGCCTTGCAAGATCTTACTGTTTTGCAATACAACCAACTCACTGAAAAAGCCTTGAACCAACGGTTTAACGTGACCGGACAAAGCACCATTATTGTGTTTCGTCAGGGCAAGGAGGTGTCTCGTAGTCGTGGTATGACCGACGAAATGGCCATTAAAGCCGAACTAGCCAAAGCCCTGTAACTCGGAGTGGTACCATGATCGATTATAGCTTGCTTCCCTTGTTATTACTGGCCGGAATGCTTATTACACTGTCACCTTGCATCTTGCCAGTGCTCCCGGTGATGGCAAGCTCAGGATTAGCCAAACATAAGCTTGCCCCAGTTTTTACTGGGGCAGGTTTAGCGCTCGGTTTTGCCTTGATGGGCATGCTATTGCATGGTCTAGGTCATGCTTTAGGTTTGAGCGAAAGTGTTACCCGCCCGCTCTTTGCCAGTTTACTGGTAGTATTTGGCTTGGCTCTGGTGCTACCCTGGCTTAAACAAGGTAGCACTGGCTTGCTAGCGCCCCTTGCGGCAAAAGCAGATCAACTGGCAACGCTGTTAGAGCAAAAGCCTGGCGGTGCATTTTGGTTAGGTATGTTGTTAGGAGCAATTTGGAGCCCTTGTGCTGGGCCCATTCTGGGGGCAGCCTTAGGCTTAGCTGGCACCTCAGGTTCAATAATAAACGCGGGATTGCAAATGCTCATCTTTGGAATTGGCGCGGCCTTACCTTTAATCGCTATTGCTTATCTTTTTGCGGGTTCAGCCAGAAAATACTTACCTAAGCTAGTGGCGGGGGGTGAGTTAGCCCGGAAAATCTTAGGCTACAGCCTAGTGCTAGTTGGTTTGATGATTTTAACTCAGTTAGATAAACTGCTGTTGATTTGGGCAACAGAGCATTTGCCGCAAGCCTGGTTAAATTTAGTAACACAGTACTAGTGGATGTTTTGTGCTAATACCCACTGAGATACTTGTGGCTTTACACCGTAACCATAACTGTTTAGGCTTAGACTATAATTAACGCTGTATGCAAAACATTTAGCTATCATGCAGCGAACTCCTATGAGGAAAGTAACATGAATAAACTAACCAAAACTCAATTAACACTTGCGCTTGGCGCTCTGGCGTTAAGTGCAGCAGCGACTGCGGCTGACAACCCTAATCCATTTCAAGCCCAGCAACTGACAATGGCATACCAGTTAACGGACGACAAAACTACGGGTAGTGGTGTAAAGGTTAAAGTCAAAGAGCAGGCTAACGAGAAAGCCAAAGAAATGAAATGCGGTGAGGGCATGTGCGGTGCCGATATGCAAAAAAAAGCGGCTGACGCTAAAAAAGCCGGTGCCGATAAAGCCAAAGAAATGAAGTGCGGCGAAGGCAAATGCGGTGAAGGCAAGTGTGGCGCTGAGATGCAGAAGAAAATGGCCGATGCCAAAAAAGCCGGAGCCGACAAAGCAAAAGAAATGAAATGTGGTGAGGGCAAATGCGGCGCTGAAATGAAAAGCAAAACCGCCGACAAAGCTGCTGATAAAGCAGCTGATGCCAAAAAGAAAGCCAGCGATAAAGCCAAAGAAATGAAGTGCGGTGAAGGTAAATGCGGTTCGATGTAACCTAAATGTACAGCACTATTAAGCCACAGAGCGCAGGCCTTGGTCTGCGCCGAGAAATGTTGCCGGAATTACTGCACGCCAAGCCATCCGCAATAGATTTCTTTGAAGTCGCCCCCGAGAACTGGCTGCCTTATGGTGGCAAGTTACAACGCGACTTTCGAACACTGACTGAACGCTATCCCTTTTTCTGCCATGGCTTATCGCTTTCTATCGGTAGCCCAGATCCACTAGACTGGCGCTTTATTCGCCAGCTCAAACAGTTTCTTGATGAACATAATATCCTGCTTTACAGCGAACACCTGAGTTACTGCTCTGCGGGTGGTCATCTATATGATTTAATGCCCATTCCTTTTACGGAGGAAGCGGTAAGCTATGTTGCCAACCGTATCCGGCAGGTGCAAGACATGCTGGAGCGACCGTTAATTATCGAGAATGTGTCCTACTATGCAGCTCCCGGCCAGCAACTTAGTGAGCAAGCCTTTTTGCTGGCGGTATTAAACGAAGCGAACTGCCAATTGTTGTTGGATGTTAATAATATTCATGTTAACGCCGTCAATCATGGTTACGATGCTAGCACTTTTTTAAACGCTATGCCGAGCGAACGCATTGCCTACTATCATGTCGCCGGGCACTATCAGCAAACCGAGACACTGTTAATTGATACCCATGGTGCTGATATACCTGATCCAGTCTGGCATTTACTCACGCAAGCCTATCAATGTCATGGCGTAAAACCTACCCTGTATGAGCGGGACTTTAATCTGCCGCCGATGTCCGCACTATGTGCTGAACTGCAGCAGATTAAAACCTTGCAACAACGCGCGACTTTGGAACTAACCTAATGTCAGCCTTAAGTGAAACACAGCTGGCTTTTGCTAACTATATCCGGGATCCGGCACAATATCCGGCGCCCGAAGCCATCGAAATTGAGCGGCTTGAGGTATACCGAGAATTATTTTTTAACAATGTGCGGGGCTTTCTCGACAATGCCTTTCCGGTTTTACATAGCCTTTACCCGGCAGACGCTTGGCTAACGCTGCAACAACAGTTTTTTGCTGGTTATGCCTGCCAATCTCCCTATTTTTTGCATATTGCCGAGCAGTTCGTCAGCTTTTTGCAACAGTACCCGCTGACAGCACAAGATCCGCCTTTTTTAACCGAACTAGCGCATTATGAATGGGCTGAGCTGTATATCGGCACTAAACAAGCACGCCACAGTTTACAACGACTCGCACCAGTGGAACTTACAACGAGCTCACTGGCGTTATCAGAACTGGCAATGTTAGCCGCCTATCAATACCCAGTGCAGCGGATCAGCAATCACTTCCAACCGAGTACAGCTGGTGACTTACAATGCTTCTTAATCTATCGGGATTATCAGGATGAGGTGATCTTTGTCAGTTTAAATCAAGCCACTCTGCTGTTGTTAAACCAATTAAGCGAAAAACCCGGACAAACGCTCTCTGAGCTAACTCAAGCATTAGCGCCTAGTTTAGCGCCGCTAACCCCAGCTCAATTAGAGGCAGCGGCGCTACCGCTATTGCAAGAGCTTGCCGCTAAAGGTGCCATAGTGCCAGCGTTTAAATAACCATTCAGGCGCTTCAAAAAATGAGTACAACGTTTACATAAGTTTAGCGCAACGCAGCTGCTTGAATTTTTTTCATGTAGCAACCAACAAATTTCAATTAACTTTAGATGGCCAGCCATCTAAATAGCTGTATACTACCTTTATAGCAATTTCAGCTGCGAGCTTTTTGAGGTATCTGTATTATGGCGTTATCATTACAGCAAAAAATTACCGATCCTAAACAAGGCGTCTATCTCATAGGTACCACACCACCTAAAACTGATACTGCTGCTGATAAAGTCGCGCGCATTGCCAAAAAATTGCTCGGTCGCTTAAATGAAATTGAGTACGATGGTCTAATTGTTTACGATATTCAGGATGAAAGCAGCCGGGTAGCTGCAGAGCGCCCTTTCCCGTTCCATAGCACTTTAGATCCGCGGGAATACGGGCAATTATTGCGCCAACTGGCCCAGCAAGATGTTATTACCTATAAAAGTGTGGCGCAGCGTGATGCCGCCGAGTTTAAGAGCTGGCTCTCGCAAACGGCTGAAGAATATCAATTACAAAATCTGGTATTAGTTGGCAGCCCTTCATCCAGTGGTGAGATCAAGCTTAGCCTGCCTGAAGCCTATCAACATCTGACAGAGCACAGTACCCTATTTTATCTGGGTGGCGTTGCCATTGCCGAGCGTCATGCCAAAAAAGGCAACGAACATTTACGTTTAATTGAAAAGTCAGTGCAAGGTTGTGAGTTTTTTATCTCGCAGGCTGTCTATAACGCGCAAGCGACTATAGATCTACTGACCAGCTATGCCAGAAGCTGCAAACAACAAGGCCTTAGCCCAAAGCGGATTATTCTTACCTTTACCCCCTGTGGTGGCGAACAAACACTGGACTTTATGCAGTGGCTGGGTATTTCTGTCCCAGAGGGTAGCAAATACCGTATTTTGGACGCAGATAACCCACTGAATGAATCAATAAAAATTTGCCGCGATAATTTGCAACAAATTTTGCAGCACTGCGCCAACCTGGATATTCCGCTGGGTTTAAACGTAGAAAGCCTGACCAACAGACGCGAAGAAATTGATGCTTCTATTCGTTTATTCAGGCTATTAAAAGCACTGATGGAACTGCACTTAGCTGAAAAGCAGGTGGCCTGATTCTCTTGTGCTTGTTTAAAACAACAGTCGTAACGTACGGCTACGACTGCTTAACAAGGCATCATCACACTTTAGGCTAGCTTTGGCGCATCAAAATTGGCTGGCTCATCACTGTAAATACAGACATTCCAGTCGGCTGCCAGGCCATCTTCGGCTAAACAATAGCGCTCGAAAAACTGTACTATTTCTGCACGTTGGCAATGCGCTTCAAAGCTCGGCAAGTCAGCCCAAATCTCATTAAAAGCAATTGGGAAGCTTTTACCTTCAGCAAAAGGACTGCTGATCTGACGCGTCACGATATATTGCAAACAACCATCTTCACGCAGCGTGTTAGGCTCTAAGCGTTGTAGTACCTGAAATAACTCAGCGTCTTTACCTTTTTTAGGTAAAAACTGCGCCACACAATAGACTTTTTTCGACATAAACCACTCTCTTATTCATCGCCCACCGCCAGCGGAGGTGGGCGTGATGTTTCTTAAGGACGACCAAAGATACTAAAAAGTTCGGCATTTAACCATAAATGACAGATCACACTGGCGGCATACCCTAACAAAATAACCGGTGCCCACTTTAAATGCCCGACAAAGGTGTAGTAACCACGTGCCTGCCCCATTAAAGCGACACCCGCCGCAGATCCTATCGACAATAAACTACCACCAACGCCCGCAGTTAAAGTAATAAGCAACCAGTGACCATGTGACATTTCCGGATTCATCGTAAGTACCGCAAACATCACCGGAATGTTGTCCACTACTGCCGACATTAACCCTAAAACCACGTTGGCGGCAGTCGGGTTCCAATTGGTATAAAGTGCGGTGGATAACAATTCCAGGTAACCAATAAATCCTAAACCACCAACACAAACCACTACCCCATAGAAAAACAATAAGGTATCCCATTCTGCCCGAGCTACCCGGCTAAACACATCAAAGGGTACCACCTGGCCCAAGGCACGGATCCGCTCCATATCGCCTTCACGCTCAGCAATCGCTTTTTTTCGTGCCAGCGAACCGGGCAAGGTTTTGCGTAGAAAGAAACCAAAAAACTGTAAGTAGCCAAGGCCGGTCATCATACCTAAAACCGGTGGCAACCCTAGGTACGAATGGAAAGCGACAGCAGTGGCGATAGTGAGTAAAAACAAAGTAAGAATACGTAAAGCCCCACGCTTTAATTCGACTTCCTCAGAAAAACCACCGGGCGAACGCTTCTCTACAAACAGGCTCATAATCAACGCTGGTACTAAAAAGTTCACTACAGCTGGGATAAAGAGGGTAAAAAATTCATTAAAGCTAATAATGCCTGCCTGCCAGACCATTAATGTGGTGATGTCGCCAAAAGGAATAAAGGCGCCCCCCGCATTGGCAGCTACTACAATATTGACGCAGGTAAGGTTTATAAACCTTTTATCCCCTTCCGCTACTTTCATGACAACAGCACACATCAACATGGCAGTAGTCATATTATTAGCAAACGAAGAGATAACAAAGGCTAAAACCCCGCTAATCCAGAACAGGCTGCGATAGCTGAACCCTGAGCGAATTAACCAAGCGCGCAGCGCATCGAACAGTCGTCGTTCTTCCAGGGCATTGATATAAGTCATCGCCACCAACAGGAATAGCATTAACTCCGAAAACTCGAGTAGTGTATGCCGAAACGCCGACTCTGCCGCTTCCGGCATCCCTGCTTGCATGTAGCGCCAGCCAATAAGAGCCCAGATAATACCGGCAGCCACCAATACCGGTTTAGATTTACGTAAATGAATCTTTTCTTCAGCCATAACTAGCATATACGCTAAAACAAATAAGCCTAACGCAATTAGACCTATGGGGCTTAGCGTTAAATTAATTGGGCCGGAGGCAGCAAAGGCCGTAGCAGGAATACATGCCACGGAAATCAGTAATACCGCGAAAGTTCTGAAATTAAACATGATGGCTTCTGTAACGTTATTAAGCAGGAGGAGGGTCTCTGCCTACCCCAGTGCAATAAGTGCACGGTGGCGACATTGAGGGCATATGATACGCCCTTTTCTCTAACAATACAGGCCTAAATCTGTATTACTGGCTACCTTAGCCCTAGCATTTAGTCTAATAAAACGGCAAACAGCGTAGGATAGTTAGCGCAGCACCAATAAAGCACATTTTGCATTGCGGATCATGGCCGTCGTAGTGCTGCCCAAAATAAACTGACGGATGCGAGAATGGCCGTAAGCGCCCATAATCATTAAGTCGATATGATGCTCTTGCTGATATTGGTTCAAAACGTTTTCTGGCTCACCAGCGATGATGGCAGTTTGAGTGGTAAAGCCCGCCGCAGCCAACTGCTCTGCAGCAGCATCCAGCTTGACTTGGCTGTCTTCAGCACGTCCCGTTGCTAACACGATATGCACCAATAACCCGCGGCATAGTGGGCTGGCAGCAAGCATCGCCAAACTTTTTTGCGCAGTGGCACTACCATCGAAAGCCAGCATAATTCGCAGTGGAGCCTTAAAGCGTTGCTGTGTTAATAACACCGGTTTATCTAAAGTACGAAGCAATTGCTCAACATGTAAGCCTAACTGACCATGCTCTTCAGCACTGCTGGCACCTCGCTTGCCTATCACTAATAAACGTAAGTCTGGCGCCAAACTTTTTAACGAATTTAACAAGGTATCAGGTCGCAGTATTTCTGCAACGGCACTAAGACCCGCTTGCTCGGCTCTCGCTCTGGCAGCAGCTAATATAAACCGTCCCCGCTCCAGCGCTAGGGTGCTCTGCTTTTCATCCAACTCGGCTAACTGTTGTAATAAAACTTCCTGTGAGCCCAAACCTAAGCTACCGCTTAAATCTGGGGTTTGGGTATGCTGAGCCTTATCAATGGCATGCAGTAAGGTCAGCGACGTCTGTAATTGAATCGCTGCCCACACCGCGTAATCACATACGGCTTCGGCATAAGGTGAAGCATCAATGCAGGCAACAACCTTAGCCTCTGTATTTAGCGCTGTCATCATTTACTACCTTATACTGCGTTCAAACTGGCAAGCCATCCCGGAAAAACTGCACACCACCACAATGGGCACAGCACAGCATCTCTGTAGGATGGGTATAATCGATACTCTGCTGGCATTGACTGCAACGGTAGCGCCCCATGCCAACATATTCGCCCTGATAGTAAACGCCCTGATGCTTAAAGTCCTCCATCAGCTCGGCCCACTCGACCTGAGTTTTATCGGTGATCTGACTCAGCTGCTGCCAAAGCTCCTCGGTCCACATCGACGGTTGCTGCTCTTCATCATGCGCTTCTGCAAACTGTCGCTTCAGGGTTTCTACAAATAATTGGCTTTCGTAGGCACTTAATTCTTTGCCTGCTTTTAAATAGGCTTTAAAGGTATCAGCAAACTCCAGCATATTTTGTAGCTGCTGTTGACTGGCCTGATTGAGCGTCTCGGTGAGCTCAGTGAGCCATTGTTGGTACTTTTGT
The DNA here is from genome assembly GCF_014653435.1 of Alishewanella longhuensis. Taxonomy (GTDB): domain Bacteria; phylum Pseudomonadota; class Gammaproteobacteria; order Enterobacterales; family Alteromonadaceae; genus Alishewanella; species Alishewanella longhuensis. The sequence goes on from NZ_BNAO01000007.1 coordinate 55,726, forward strand.
TTAAATTCAGCCATCTCATACTCCGGTTAGCAAATGAAAACAAAGGACATAGCGCCTGGGGCGTGTTAAAACAAGTATAGACCAAGCACTGCTTATTGTTGTCAAAACCCGCCTAAGGTATGCTATAGCGAATTTTTGCCTGTGCTTTGCTTTAGCGCAAACTTACAGGCCCGCACCATACCCAAAATCATTGAAGATGCAGGTAGGCGGCAAGTGAACGAACGGGGGCGCCCGTGCGACCCATGAGCATAGGAATACTATGTGATTGGGTCGGACTGGCGTTCCAGTGAGCGAGCGCAGCCAACACCGCTGCAGCTTCAAGGATAACGGGTATAAGACTTTTCTGGAAGACGTAAATGCAACAGCAATATAATCCACAGCAGATTGAAACCACCCTGCAGCAGCAGTGGCAAGACAACAATGCCTTTAAGGTAACGGAAGATCCCAGCAAAGAAAAGTTTTACTGCCTCTCCATGTTTCCTTACCCAAGTGGCCGTTTGCATATGGGCCATGTGCGCAACTACACCATTGGCGATGTAGTAAGCCGCTTTCAGCGCATGCAAGGCAAAAACGTGATGCAACCTATGGGTTGGGATGCCTTTGGTTTACCGGCTGAAAACGCCGCGATTAACCACAAAACTGCCCCAGCCAAGTGGACTTACGAAAATATCGATTATATGAAAACGCAGCTAAAGCGGCTGGGTTTTGGTTACGATTGGGATCGTGAAGTGGCAACCTGCAAACCCGATTACTATCGCTGGGAGCAGTGGTTCTTTACTAAGCTTTATGAAAAAGGCTTGGTCTACAAAAAAATGGCTACGGTAAACTGGGATCCGGTTGATCAGTGCGTGTTAGCTAACGAGCAAGTCATTGATGGCCGCGGCTGGCGTTCAGGCGCTTTAGTCGAACAGCGCGAATTAGCGCAGTGGTTTATTCGTATTACCCAATATGCCGAAGAGCTGCTGCAAGATTTAGAGCAACTGACCGAATGGCCAGAGCAAGTGCGCACTATGCAGAAAAACTGGATTGGCCGCTCAGAGGGCGTCAATATCCGTTTTGCCATTGCTGGCCAAGACAGCGAGCTGGAAGTGTACACTACCCGCCCGGATACCTTATTTGGCGTGACCTATGTCGCTGTTGCGGCTCAGCACCCACTAGCACTGGCGGCAGCGAAAACCAACAGCCAATTAGCAAGCTTTATCGAAGAGATAAAAGGCGGCAAAATGGCCGAAGCCGAGCTTGCTACCATGGAGAAAAAAGGCTGTGCTACTGGCGTTTATGCGATTCACCCACTGACTGGCGAACAAGTACCGGTATGGGTCGCCAACTTTGTGTTAATGGATTACGGCTCAGGTGCCGTAATGGCAGTACCCGGCCACGATCAACGTGATTATGAATTTGCTACCAAGTATCAATTGCCAATCAAGCAAGTGGTCACGGCAGCGGATGGCAGCGCTACCAGCTTAGACACCGCGGCCTATACCGAAAAAGGCCTGCTGCTTAACTCAGGCGACTTTAATGGTCTAGACTTTGACGCTGCCTTTAAAGCCATTGCCGACAAACTAGGCAGCTTGGGTAAAGGCGAGATTAAAGTAAATTACCGCCTGCGCGATTGGGGTGTATCACGCCAGCGTTACTGGGGCACTCCTATCCCGATGTTAAACCTGCCTGATGGCTCTGTTGTGCCCGTGCCTGAAGATCGCCTGCCGGTGGTATTACCGGAAGATGTAGTGATGGATGGGGTTACGTCCCCCATCAAAGCCGACGCGCAGTGGGCCAAAACCGAATTTAATGGTGGCGATGCCTTTCACGAGACCGATACCTTCGACACCTTTATGGAGTCGAGCTGGTACTATGCGCGTTACTGTAGCCCGGATTATGACAAAGCCATGCTAGATCCGGAAAAAGCCAACTATTGGCTGCCGGTTGATCAATATATTGGTGGTATTGAACACGCTATTTTGCACCTGTTATATGCGCGCTTCTTCCATAAGCTATTGCGTGATGTTGGCTTAGTAAAGTGCGACGAGCCTTTTAAACGCTTGCTGTGCCAGGGTATGGTATTAGCCGAAACCTTCTATCGTGAAACGGCCAATGGCGGCCAGCAATGGTTCTCACCGCAAGACGTCGAAATTGAACGTGACGAAAAAGGCCGCATTACCCAGGCTACGCTGAAAAGCGATGGTCAGCCGGTGCTTTCGGCGGGCATGAGCAAGATGTCGAAGTCGAAGAACAACGGCATCGATCCGCAAAAAGTTATCGATCAATACGGTGCCGATACCGTGCGCTTATTTATGATGTTTACTGCACCGCCAGAGCAAACCCTGGAGTGGTCAGATTCGGCAGTAGAAGGCGCGCATCGTTTCTTAAAACGCATCTACACCCTAGTCAGCGAAGTACAGGCTGCCGGTGCCGCCGGTGAGTTAGACCTAACTGCGCTTAACGATGAGCAAAAAACCTTACGCCGTGAACTGCACAAAACCATCGCCAAGGTGACTGACGATATCGGCCGTCGTTATACCTTTAATACCGCTATCGCTGCGGTAATGGAGTTAACTAATAAGCTGCAAAAAGCCAGTTTAGCCACGCCGTTGGATAAAGCGGTGATGCGCGAAGCCTGCACTGCCTTGCTGCAACTGCTTAATCCGATAACACCGCATATTGCCCAGTATTTATGGGCGCAGCTTGGCAATACTCAAGGTATTGAACAAGCGGCCTGGCCGGTGGTTGATAGCGCAGCTTTGGTAGAAGACGAAAAACTAGTGGTGGTGCAAATTAATGGTAAAGTGCGGGCCAAAGTCACTGTTGCTGCTGATGCTAACCAAGAGCAAGTGCTAGCGATAGCCAAGCTGGATGAGAACGTGCAGCGCTACCTGGAAGGTGTCAGCGTTCGTAAGGTTATTTATGTCCCAGGCAAGTTGCTCAACCTGGTGGTTGGCTAAGATGGCGGCCCGTTTTCCTCTGGTCAGGCTAGCGTTACTCTGGCTAGCTGCCAGCCTGTTAACGGGCTGCGGCTTTCATCTGCGCGGTAACTTACCGCTCAGTCAGTATCCGGCTATTTACGTGCAGAGCGAGGCACATTCCGAGCTTGCCACACTACTAAAGCAACGTTTTTTGCAAAACAAAGTTGAGCTGATTAGTAGCTATCAAGCCGACAAGCCCGCACTGACACTAGTACGTGATACGCTGGAGCGGCGTACCTTATCGCTATTTGCGAATGGCCAGGTTGCTGAGTACGAACTGATTTATAAAGTTGAGTATCTGATCCAGTTAGTTGGACAGGAACCTCAGCGCTATCAGTTTGAGCTCTACCGTGATTATCAAGATGATCCCAATCAGGCGCTTGCTAAGGCTCAGGAATTAGAGCTGCTATTAAGCGAATTACGCCAACAAGCCGCTAACCGCATTATTCGCCAGTTGGCGCGTTTGGGCTAATGCAAAAGCTGTATGCCAATCAATTAGCTGCGCAACTAACACAGGGTCTTGCACCCTGTTACCTGGTTTTTGGCGAAGAGCCACTGCAAAAATTTGAAGCGGTTGAGGAAATCCGCCTTGCTGCCAAACAGCAAGGTTTTCTGGAGCGCATCAGTTTTAGCGCCGATGCGCAATTTGACTGGCAGGCACTACAAAATGAGCTAAGCGCCATGTCGTTGTTTGCAGAGCGGCGTTTAATTGAACTGGAATTGGTGCCCGCCAAAGCCCCAGCAGGTATGAATGAACAATTAAAGCTGCTCGTCAATCAGCTACATAACGATATTGTACTGGTGATTCATGGTAGTCGCAGTCATAGCGAAGTGAGCAAGCTAGCTTGGTTTAAACAGCTGCAAGCTCAGGCGGTACAAATCCCTATTTATCCTCTGGATGAACGGCAACAACGGCAATGGCTGCAACAACGAGCCCAACAGCTAAAAGTACAACTCACCTCAGATGCCGTGCAATTATTGCAACAACACTGTGCCGGCAACTTACTAGCAGCAAGACAAGAACTGGAAAAGCTGGCCCTAACACATCCAACCGAGCGGGTGGATGCAGAGCTCTTTAGTCGCTTTCTCGCTGATCATTCCAGCTATAATGTGTTCCAGCTGATCGATGCAGTACTTATCGGTGATAGTGCCGAAGCAATGCATCGGCTAAAACGCTTGCTAGAGCAAGATACCGAACCGGTAATGATTGCCTGGCAATTGCAAAAAGAATTACTACAATTGCGCCAGTTAAGCTTAGCCGCACAAAACGGTAATTTAAATGAACAATTTAAACAGCTGGCGATTTGGCCTAAGCGTCAGCCACTCTACCAACAAGCCATTAAACGCCTAACAGTGCGCTGGCTCGATTATGTGCTGCAAGAGCTAGCAGCCTTTGACCGACACTATAAAGCAGGTCAGTTAAGCGATCCGTTATTGGCATTGGCGCATCTGGTGACACTATTTTGTCACCCGTTAGCCCGCACTTTTTCGTTACAGCAGGCTTATGACTAACACGCTTATCGGTATTTTTGGCGGTACCTTCGATCCCATTCATAAGGGGCATTTGGCCTGCGCACGTTATGTGCTGGAGCATTGCCAACTGAACAGTGTTCGTTTAATGCCTTGCCATTTACCGCCACACCGGGCCACACCAGGCGTGAGTAGCGCAGAGCGTGCAAAAATGGTGCAGCTGGCTATCGCGGGTGAACCAAAAATGCAGTTGGAGTCGCTGGAGCTTAATCGTCAGGCTCCCTCATACACGGTTGACAGTTTACTCACGCTAAAACAACAGCATCCTAGGCAACCACTGGCCTTTATTATTGGTATGGACTCGTTGCAGTACTTTAAAAAGTGGCATCGATGGCAAGATATTTTGCAATTAGCGCATCTGATTGTTTGCCGTCGCCCAGGCTACTCAGCCGAACAAGGCGATGCCCCAGCATTGCTAAAGGAATATAGCGGTAACTTGCAGCAGTTAACTACGCAAGAGGCTGGCGTGATCCTGCTGCTAAATAACCCTGACTTTGCCGAAAGTGCTACCTTTGTTAGGCAACAGCTGCCGTTAAATACTGAGATACAAGCGATGTTAACTCCAGCAGTGATGCAATATATCCGCCAGCAACGACTCTATGGTTGCTAATGCCCAAACTGTGGTAAAATACGGCGCTTAAAATCGCCACTGAGGATTAAAGGTGCAAACTAACGAACTGGTCGCTTTTGTAACAGACAAAATCGACGACATGAAAGCCCGTGATATCGTGACACTGGATGTACGGGGTAAATCGAGCGTAACCAATTTTATGGTGATTTGCTCGGGAACTTCTAACCGTCATACCAAGTCTATTGCCGGGTATCTGGCAACAGAAATTAAGAAAGTCGGTGTACAGCCATTAGGCATTGAAGGTGAAGCATCCGGTGAATGGGTGTTACTGGATCTGGGTGATGTGGTCGTGCATGTGATGTTGGATGAAAGCCGGAATTTTTATCAGTTGGAAAAACTCTGGGGCGGTTAAGCAGTTATGAAGTTAATCCTGATTGCCGTAGGTACCAAAATGCCTGCCTGGGTACACACTGGCTTTGAGGAATATGCCCGCCGCTTTCCGCGCGATTTGCCATTTGAGTTAATCGAAATAGCAGCGGGTAAACGCGGCAAAAATGCTGACATTAAGCGCATTCTGGAGCTAGAAGGTGAAAAAATGCTGGCAGCTGTACCCAAGGGTAGCCGTATTATCACCTTAGAAGTGACAGGGGCTAATTGGAGCAGCCCACAACTTGCCGGTAAGCTACAAGAATGGCAACACGATGGCAGAGATGTCTGCTTCCTGGTCGGTGGCCCTGAAGGATTAGCACCGGCGTGCATCCATGCCAGTGAGGCCAAATGGTCACTCTCCGCACTCACTATGCCACATCCTATGGTGCGGGTTGTGTTGGCAGAGGCCTTATATCGGGCCTGGAGTATTAGTACTAACCACCCCTACCATCGCGAGTAAGCATGTTAAAAAAGCGCGTTGCCATGCAGGATGTAGCAGCAGAAACCCGGTTATTTAACCATCGGGCGCTGTTTGCTATGGTCTTCGTGGTCCTGATGTTTGGGGTGATCATCGCCAATATGTATCACCTGCAGGTCACCTCCTATCAGGTTTATCAAACCCGCTCTGAAGGTAATCGTATCAAAGTGGTGCCCTTGGCACCAAACCGCGGTTTAATCACTGATCGCAACGGTATTTTGCTGGCAGATAACCGCCCTGTCTTCTCTTTGGAACTGGTGCCAGAGCAAATTGATGATATGGCAGCGACTTTATCCGAGCTAGCCGAGCTTATTGAGATCAGCGAAGAGCAACAAAGCAACTTTTTAAAAGAAGTCCGCCAACAACGCCGTTTTAACAGTATTGCCATTAAAGAACAGCTAAATGATGAAGAAGTGGCCATTGTCTCAGTTAATCTACACCGTTTTCCTGGGGTTACCGTTGAAGCCCGCTTAAGTCGGCATTATCCCTTTGGTAATTTATTCACCCATGCACTAGGTTATATTGGTCGCATCAATACCACCGAATTGGCTCGGCTGGAAGAAAGCGAGCAACTGGCCAACTATGCGGCAACCCGCGATATTGGCAAAATTGGTTTGGAACGTTATTACGAAGCCGAATTACATGGCACCATGGGTTATCAGGAAGTAGAGGTGAATAACCGTGGCCGTTTGATCCGGGTGTTACGCTCAGTACCTGCACATTCTGGTAAAAATATTCGGCTGAATTTAGATGTTGGTTTACAGCTTACCGCCCAGCAAGTGCTGCTGGAAAAACGTGGCGCCATTGTGGCCATGGACCCGCGTGATGGGGCGGTGCTGGCGTTTTACAGTAACCCGAGTTACGATCCCAATTTATTCGTGCATGGTATCAGCAGTACTAATTATAACGCCCTGCTTAATTCACCCGATCGGCCGCTGATTAACCGGGTAACCCAAGGTATTTATCCCCCTGCCTCGACCATTAAACCCCACCTGGCGCTGTTAGGACTGGAAACCAACACCATTACTCCTAGCACCCGTATTTGGGATCCAGGCTTTTTCCAGTTGCCCGGAGTTGAACATCGCTATCGTGACTGGAAGCGTTGGGGCCATGGTTGGGTCGATGTATACACAGCTATTGTCGAAAGTTGCGATACCTTTTTTTATGATATGGGTGTAAAACTGGGTATAGACCGCATCTCTGACTATATGCAAAGCATGGGCTTTGGTGAGAAAAGTGGCATAGATATTTTGGAAGAGTCTAATACCAATATGCCATCCCGCGGCTGGAAACGCGCCCGGCACAATCAACCCTGGTATCATGGTGATACCGTAGCAGTAAGTATCGGCCAAGGCTATTGGACAGTGACGCCTTTGCAGCTTTTGGTGTCTACTGCAGTATTATTAAATAATGGGATGCAGCCTACGCCGCATATTGCCAAAGAGCTCACTGATGATCTGGGTACCGATAGTGTTAGCACCAGTTTGAAAAGTAGTACGCCCGTGGTGAATCCCCGTAACTGGCAGGTAATACGTGATGCCATGCTACAAACCGTTAATACCCAAAAAGGCACCGCCTTTAACGCCTTCCGCGGCGCCAACTATACCTCTGCTGGTAAAACAGGTACGGCACAGGTGGTTAGTATTGCTCAAGATGCCAAGTACGATGCCAATGCGCTGGACGAGCGCCTGCGAGACAATGCCATGTATATTGGCTACGCACCAGCAGATTCACCTACTATTGTGATCGCCGTTACCGTAGAAAACACCGGTGGTGGTGGTAGCACTGCCGCCCCTATTGCCCGCCAAATGCTCGATTACTATTTTAGCGCCGGAGTAAATAACGATGAATGATAGCCTGGTCAATCCACAGAGTAGGATCAGCCGACTGGCATTTTTTCATATTGATACGCCGTTATTGCTCGGCTTACTGGCACTGATTGGTTATGGCTTAGTGGTGCTGTATAGCGCTTCAGGTCAAAGCGAGCGAATGGTTGAAGGCCAACTGGTGCGCTTGGGTATCGCCTTTGCAGTGATGATAGGCTTTGCACAAATTAATCCGCAAACCATACGTCGTTGGTCATTACCGCTGTTTCTAGTAGGAACAGCCCTACTGATTTGCGTGCTACTGTTCGGACATATCGGTAAAGGCGCACAACGTTGGCTAGATTTGGGTTTTATGAAGTTTCAGCCGTCTGAAATTATGAAACTGGCAGTACCTATGGCAATTGCCTGGTTTATTGCCTCACACAATTTGCCACCGCGGCTGCATCATTTGCTGATCGGTTTTATTATGTGCGCCATTCCTACTTTGCTCATCGCCAAGCAACCAGACTTGGGTACAGCATTACTGATCTCCACTGCCGGTATCTTTGTGCTTTTTATGGCCGGAATGAGCTGGAAACTCATCGGCTTTATTATTGCGCTGATCTCTGCTTTTGCACCGGTACTTTGGACCTTTTTTATGCATGATTATCAGCGGCGGCGCGTGTTAACCTTTCTCAACCCGGAAAGCGACCCGCTTGGTTCTGGCTATCATATTATTCAATCAAAAATTGCCATTGGCTCCGGCGGTGTTGATGGCAAAGGCTGGCTGCAAGGCACACAGTCACAACTAGAGTTTTTACCCGAACGGCATACCGACTTTATTTTTTCAGTACTGAGTGAAGAGTTTGGCTTAATCGGTGTGTTGGTTTTACTCGTGATATATTTGTTTATTATTGGCCGGGGCTTGCTAATCGCCGCACGGGCACAGGATAATTACAGCAAGCTGGTAGCAGGCAGCTTCACCCTGACATTTTTTGTTTACGTCTTTGTGAACATTGGTATGGTGTCTGGGTTGTTACCTGTTGTTGGCGTGCCATTGCCGCTGGTGAGTTATGGTGGCACTTCTATGGTGACGATGATGGCCGCTTTTGGCATTATAATGTCGGTAAGTACTCATAAACGAAGTTTAGCCAAGACCTGATATGACTAGAATACTTTTTAGCTGCCTCTGCCTGGTAACAGGCTTATTTTTAACGGCTTGTAGTAGCAAACCGTCTGCACCAGAACCCAAACCGACCAGCAAGAAAATGGTGTCGCCAAATGAAGGACGTTACCAGCAGGATCAGGATAGCAAGCCCGATAGATTGCCGACTATATTAGAAATGACCGATCCCACACCAAAGGCAGAGCCATTAAGCCGTGGCGGTAACAACCCTTATAATATTTTTGGGGTAAATTATTTACCGGTATCTCACCTGACTTCCCATCAGGAAATTGGTATCGCCTCCTGGTATGGCAATAAGTTTCACGGTCATTACACCTCTAATGGTGAAGTCTACAATATGTTTGCGATGACCGCGGCGCATAAAACCTTACCGCTACCTTCTTATGTCCGCGTCACTAACCTTGATAATAATCAAAGCGCTATCGTACGGGTAAACGACCGGGGACCTTTTCATCAAGACAGAATTATCGATTTATCATATTCGGCAGCCTATAAAATAGGCATGTTGCAGCGCGGTACAGCCAGGGTTAAGGTAGAACTGCTAAAATCGCCGGCGATGCTGGCGCAGCAAACAGTAAATACCAGCGGTTCAGGTGTATCCTTGGCCAGACAATGTTATATTCAGTTACTGGCCAGCAGCGATAATCGCCGTGCCACGCAGCTACAGCAACAAGTCGCTAAACAGTGGTCAGTACCAACAGAAGTTCGCAGTGGTAATGGTTTGCACCGATTATTAGTCGGCCCAACCTCCGATATGCAGCAAGCACAAAACTGGCTAAAACGCTTTCGGGCGGCAAATTACCCCGAGGCCTTTTTCTTCGATAACCGCCAATGCGGTTAATTTACTGAATTTCAATAACTTTAACTAAAGAACAGGTGCCATGACTCGTTATCAATATATTATTAGTGCCGCCGCGCTTACTATCAGCAGCGTGTGTTTTACCGCCACGCTAAGTGCGCAAACTGTCACGCCACAAGCGCCAACCGTTGCAGCTAAGGGACATATCCTGGTTGACTATGATACGGGCACAGTGTTGTCTGAAGAAAATGCAGATATGTCGCTTGCTCCTGCCAGTTTAACCAAAATGATGACCATTTATGTGATTGGTATGGAGTTAAAGCAAGGCAATATCAGTTTAGCGGATATGGTGACCGTTAGTGAACGCGCCTGGTCAAAAAACTTCCCGGGTTCATCGTTAATGTTTATCGAGGTCGGCACCCAGGTTAAGGTAGAAGACCTGGCCCGCGGCATTATGATTCAATCAGGTAACGATGCCTGTGTTGCTATGGCAGAGCATATTGCTGGCACCGAAGACGCCTTTGTCGATTTGATGAATGCCCACGCTGAACGTCTGGGTATGGCCAATACCCGTTTTAGCAATAGCCATGGTCTGCACTTAGAAGACCAATATACTACCCCTCGAGATATGGCAGTGTTATCACGCGCCTTAATTCGTGATGTGCCGGATCTCTATGCCCTTTACTCCGAACGTGAATTTTCTTACAACAATATCCGCCAATCTAACCGCAACTCTTTATTATGGGATCGCAGCTTAGAAGTAGACGGTATAAAAACCGGCTATACCAAAGAAGCGGGCTTTAGCCTAATTACCTCAGCGACTCGTGAAGGTATGCGTTTAGTTTCAGTGGTCATGGGTACCGCTAATGAACGCGCCCGCGCTGCCGAAAACAAGAAATTACTGACGTACGGTTTCCGTTTCTTTGAAACCTTTTCGCCTTATCAGGCCGGCGAAAAATTTGCCGATCAGCGTATTTGGCAAGGAGCCAAAGAAACTATCGCTTTGGGGTTAGCACAAGACACTCCTATTACGTTAGCCCGCGGCCAGCGCCGTAACTTAAAAGCTGAAATTAGCTTGGATCAACAGCTGGTCGCCCCCATATCCAGAGGCCAGGTGGTTGGTAAAATTTACCTACGCACCGCTGAGCAAGATATTGCAGAGTATCCGCTGGTCGCGTTAGAAAGTGTAGAAAAAGGCGGCTTTTTCGGTCGGATGATCGATTATATTAAAATGAAATTTAATTAAGCTCTGCTGGTTTTCAAGAGAAGTCCCGGCATATGCCGGGATTTTTTGTTAGAATAAGGCAGTTAACGGTTTAGAGACAGCACAATGGTAACTGAAGTTAAAAATACCAAATTTGATGAGTATCTGGAGTTTCCCTGCCAGTTTAATTTTAAAGTACTAGGCTTAGCCGAAGCGCGGCTGGTGGACGAAGTGATGGCAGTTATTCAGCAACACACTGAAGCTACCGACTATAGCCCAACGGTAAAACCCAGTGCGAAAGGCAATTATCACTCGGTGTCGGTAAAAGTGACCGTGACCAGCAAAGATCATATTGAGCTGCTGTACACTGAGCTTGGCAAAATAGAACTGGTACGATACGTACTCTAGGGTATTTAGCCCTGTAGAGGTATTCGTATTCATGGCACTAAGCATTATAATGCCTGTTTATACCCGGAGTTTACCGTGTCTATCACTCAGCAACTTGTGATCCGTGAGCTAGGTCTGCAAGACTATACCCAGATCTGGCAAGCCATGCAGCAGTTTACCGATCAGCGCAACAGCGAAACCTTGGATGAAATTTGGTTGCTGGAGCATCAACCGGTATTTACTCAGGGGCAAGCCGGTAAAGCAGAGCATCTGCTTTTTCCAGGGAAAATTCCGGTAGTACAAGTTGACCGCGGTGGTCAGGTAACCTATCACGGGCCGGGGCAATTAGTCGCCTATGTATTGCTCGATATCAAGCGACGCAATCTGGGTGTACGGCAGCTGGTAACGATGCTAGAGCAGATTTTAATCGAATTACTCGCCGGTTATCAGATTACTGCCGCCGCCAAGAGTGACGCGCCTGGGGTTTATGTTGATGGCGCTAAGATTGCCTCACTAGGTTTAAGAATTCGCAAAGGCTGCAGCTTTCATGGTCTGGCTTTAAATGTCGATATGGATCTGGCACCCTTTAGCCAAATTAACCCCTGTGGTTATGCTGGTATGAAAATGATAAGAAGTGCCGATCTCGGCGGGCCGCTGCAGGTTTCCGACGCCAGTAAGCAACTGGCTGCATTATTTCAACAACACCTGGCCATTAGCGAGCCAGTGTTTAAAACGGGGTTAGATAACTGATATGACCAAAACAGCACGTATGGAACCCGGCGTAAAATTGCGCGATGCCGATAAGATGGCGCTGATCCCCGTTAAAGTACTCCCTACGGAACGTGACGAACTGTTACGTAAGCCCGAGTGGCTGAAAATCAAATTACCAAAAAGTACCGAGCGGATTGACGAGATCAAAGGCGCGCTGCGCAAGCACGGCTTACATTCGGTATGCGAAGAAGCTTCTTGCCCTAACCTGTCAGAATGCTTTAACCACGGCACTGCCACCTTTATGATTTTAGGGGCAATTTGTACCCGCCGCTGTCCCTTCTGTGATGTTGCCCATGGCCGTCCGTTGCCACCCAGTGCTGAAGAACCAGAAAAGCTGGCACTGACTATCCGGGATATGAAGCTAAAGTATGTCGTTATTACCTCGGTAGACCGCGACGATTTACGTGATGGCGGAGCACAACACTTTGCTGACTGTATTAGCGCCATTCGTAAATACAGCCCGGAAATTAAAATTGAAGTGCTGGTACCCGATTTCCGTGGCCGTATGGATGTGGCACTAGAAATTTTAAGCCAAAGCCCACCAGATGTGTTTAACCATAATCTGGAAACTGCGCCACGCCTATATAAACTAGCGCGGCCAGGTGCTGACTATAAATGGTCACTGCAACTGTTAAAACGCTTTAAAGAAGCGCATCCTAATGTTTCAACCAAATCAGGTTTAATGGTTGGCTTGGGCGAGACTACCGAAGAGCTGCTAGAAGTACTGCGCGACCTACGCGAGCATAATGTGGATATGCTGACCGTTGGTCAATATCTACAACCCAGTAAGCATCACCTACCGGTAAGACGTTTTATGCCGCCGGCAGAGTTTGATGAGATTAAAGCTTACGCTAACGACATTGGCTTTAAACACGCCGCTTGCGGTCCTTTTGTGCGATCTAGCTACCACGCCGATCGGCAGGCGGCAGGAGAGGATATTGTGACTTACAACGCTAAATAGTACTCCACAATGCTATTTTGTACTGTACATCGCTATTTTGTACCGCCACTTCGTAGTAATAGCGGAGTGGCTTAGTGAAGGGGATTCCAGGGATCAAGGAATTCCCCTCCGATAATCGTTACTGGCGGGTTGATTGGTTCGGTGCCATTCAGCCCAACCCCAAGCTCCTACGCGAGCCAGTACTGCAAATTGTTATCACCCCATTCAAAACACCTGATATTAGCGCTCTGCCCCCTAATAAGCTGGCTTCTGCATCCAGCGGTTTGATGGATTACACTGATCAGCGAACCATCAGCATAGGTACCGGCCAGTTGCCGGCGTTGTGTGTTGGATCTATCTGGCGCAACAGTGAATGTCAGTTGCAGCTTGCAGGGCAACTGACTGAGTTCAAAGAGTTAGAGATTTCTGGCCATACCTCTCAAGTGCTAAATGCCAGTGCCAAAGAGCATAACCAGTACATCATTCCCTACAGTCATTACAAATTTGGCAAAGCCGGTTACCTAAGCAAAATGGTCGCTATTGAATATAACGGTGACCCTTACGGCATTTTAATCCCAATGGCAGAGCTGGTGCGGTTTTACTATGCCGTGTCGACCGACCTGGCTGATGTGATTTTCTCCGGTGACTTAAAACACAATTTGCATGCAGTGCTGAATATGGAACACACCTGGTCAGAGCCGGAAGAACAGCGCGAAGTTATTGGGCTACGCCAGCGCTTTTCGGACCAAGACGGCTGGATACTGGCCCGAATTCTAAATTCTCCCGAAGCCTGGTCAGGTGCCACAGCAGTGCACGACGCCATGCTAAAAAGTCGTGTAAATGGCGTAGCGGCGCATATTGAAAGTAATTTTCCGTTTGCCGGCAACACGAACCTGAGCGCCCGTTGCAAAATGCTCCCTACGGCTGATCCGAATAAATGGCGTTACCTGGTATTGTCACTCGTTCGCTGCTCTGCTGCTTTCCCCTTCCGGCATCTGACCGTGTATCGAGATAACGACAACAACCGAGCCAAAGATGGCGAAGACAAACCCGATGACGAGAAAAAGCCAGGCTGGGGCGGCCCCCTTGTAGTTCCTGGACAGCAAGGCAAACCCTTTCAAAGTCAGCAAGCACCGAATAAAAACGCAGCTACAGAAATATTTAACCTGCCAACAGACAGGTTTGGCGATATTGCCGGTAAAGAGCTCGATAAGCCCACTAAAGAACAGTGTGAATATAAATCCGCCTCCACCTTAAAGCCACCTGTCGACACCAATCAACTTAGTAGTGCTCAAGGTGATAATACCGACTCGACAGTGGGCACAGGCCGGTTAAATAGCACTTACGAGCGAGCTAAAGCACTACCAGCGAGTTTTGAGACCTTTATTAAAGCTATCGAGCATCTGAATAACTATAAAGGCTTTAGCGCCAAGATAAGGGAACCGGATGAACTGACCAGATTTATTCCACTTACTAAACCTGAAGGGTGTTGGCAGTGGTCTTATTTGGAATCAAAACTTTTAACTCACCGCCAGGTTCTAATTGCAGATATTAAGTGCGATGACCAATATTTTACTTTAGTTGAGTTTGAACAACGAACTTCTGATAGCTGTCGAATTGGAGCACTACATGTTAATAATGGATCAAAAATTCTAACACCTATACTACATGGCATATTAGCAGGTGTTGCAGAAGAAAGAGGTGTCTGGTCTAACATTAAGCCTTATCGTTTAAAAAATATCTTTTTAGATTCCTACAAACATGTTTGGCCAACCCCACATAATTTCTCAGAAAGTATTATAAGCAAGCTGTTGAAAAAATTAGAAATGCATTACCAAAAATATTCACCCTAGACAACTCAGCCTAAATAACTAAGCTGCTGCCGAAATAATTTTCAGTTCGTTAGACATAACAACATCATCACTTACAATCAGCAACTCCGTGCCTATCCTTTTGTTAGCTGCACTGTAATTCAAATTAAATCTAAACTGCCGCCTACCATGATAAAGCTCTTGAATATGTGGAGAGTTATCATAAGTTAAAATCCATGGACGTTGCAACGCAGTCAAAGTATCAGCGATATGTTTATGATCCTTTGGTTCATAAAAGTTTGTATACAGAGTTGAGCCTTTAACAAAATATGGCGGATCAATACAGTAAATACTGTTTTCAGGAAGGAATCCGTCTGATTCATTTATAAAATCAACAGCATCCATATTATACAAATGGATACGATGTTTGTATTTTTCAATCCGTCGTATTCGTTCAACCAGACCTACCTTATTAAAACGGCAGTCAATCTTGTAGTCACCAGCTTGTGCGATTCCACCGATTACTCCAGCTTTAAGGATCACTCCTGACCGATTTGTCCGATTTAGAAAAAAGGAAGAAAATGCTAAGTCAAAATCGTCGACAATGTCTTTATTCTCTTGTACCTCACGTTGACGATACCATTCTTCAATAGTTACATCAGTGGATTGAATTCTGTCAACAAAATCATCTGTTCTATTTAAAACTGCGTTCCAAAATGACCAAATAGAACGATCTAAGTCATTTAGGTGAAGTTCATGAACATGACCTTTAAACAGCAGAGATAAAGCCAACCCCCCCCCTCCAGCATATGGTTCAGCATAATGACCTTTTGACAGTTCATTGTCTGTAATAATTTTAGATACCAAAGGCCAAATAGCGGTCTTTCCACCGGGGTATCTGAGTGGTGATGGTGTTTGTGGCATATATCCCCCTGCCGTAGATCTTCAGTCCAATTTTACTATGAATACCTTCATTTGGCCATAGCTGCCAGTTTATATTTTACACACGTTTCAACATGTATTTAATGATCTCAGAAATATTGTCAAACTCTCTTTTTAGCTGTTTTGGATCAGGGTAAATACCGGCATGAGCATTGGCACCAAGCGTTTTAGGTGACAATGCATTCATTTCATTAGATTGCACTCGCTTTAATCCCGCGACTGCATTTTTTTCAGACTTCGAAAGATTTGAGTCCAACTCAATTTCTTTGATAACTTTGTCCATAAGTATGTGGGTCTGTACTTGCTGGTAACTTCCTGTGACAGCCTCAAAATACAGTACATATAAATTTTCTAAGAATGCTCTGGTGATCTGAGACACAGCTAATGGCTTGTCATCAATATCTATCGTTTTCATTTCCTCAAATACTCTGCGAAGTATTTTGTTGTTAATCGCCACTTTAAAATCGTGAGGAACAATAAATTTTCTGTTGTCTGGATTTCTTGTGTTGCTATCTCCGGTTGTGCCATTTCCGCTGGCACCTGCACTTCCTCTATCACTTTCTCCGTTTCCGGTCGAACTACTATTGTCTGAACCGCTATTTGGCGTAGTGTTTCCCGTACCAGCTCCTGTAGAAGTGGGATTATTGTTAAGCAGACAGCTATCCAACAAATGAGTCTTTACCCTCTGCTTGGGCGCCACAGACTGTTCAATTAGCAAGCGACCGTAAGCTATCCAATCATCCTTATTTGTGCGCGAGTGAACAACAGTATTCTCAACAAGATCTGCACAAAAGCGCTCCAATACCTTGTCAAAATCTGAGCAAGAAACGTTAATTTTTACGTCTGATTCTGAACGTGGGCTAACGATCCCGAAAGTTTCTCTAATAAATGGATTACCAACATAGCGAGCCGCTGTAGTAATGATCCTTTCCGTTTGATCGTGGTGTAATATGTTTTTCTTAACTGCATACTCAATTAGAACAAGAGCTAATGCGTTTTGGTCACGTTTGTTAACACGTCCATTGTGTCTGGTCTTCTGCTTCGGGTCCCAATTTCTAATCCCAATCCCGTCTTGCTCACCGTTGTGGCGAACTCCCATCCATACATTCGCCTCTTCTAAACTATCAAATAGGACACAGTTGATGGAGACGGGAATAGATGCACTGCTTTCAGAAAGTCGTTTGAAGTAAGGAACTTCGCCTGAGGGAGCTTTTTCTGGGTCATTAAGAAGCAATAAGGAACATAGTCGTCGATTACCCTCGACTACAACATAATTACCTTCTTCATCTTTGATTACACCAATAGAATCCAGCGGATTAACGCCATGCGTAGCAATATGACGAGCAAGGTTCTTTACTCTTTCATCTTTAAGAAGATGTTCAATAATTGAAGGCTGATCATAAATTGGGTTGTGCCTAGGGTTCTCTGAATCAAGGTAAATATCTAGCACGTTCAAAAGCATATTACTGCTCATAACATAGTCCCTTATTTGTGTGTAATCTTAGTAATTTTTATTAATTATTTCGCTCAATAAGTTGGCATTCCTAATTTAATACTGAAGATTACTTCAATTACACACTATCAGTCCATATAAAATTTGTATTAAAACTACAATGACTTGCCGCCACGCTTGCTCGCAGGAAGCGACAAAAATAATTGCAATGAGATCTTTTCGCTCCCCTTTAAATCTCGATACACCTGATTCGAAGGCAACATCCGTTTTTGTATCGCAGTGCGAAGCTTACGTTCAGTCTGAGTATCACTGATCCAGGCAGCTAGCCCCTGCACGTAATGGCGTTCCTGAATATCTCGTTGTTCAAAAGCCTTTCGACTCTTAACCAGTTGTCGCAAGGGTTGTTTTACTACGTTGCAGATATAGTGTTGCAAGTCAGGCGCAAGGTTTTCGCTGACTATCAACCTACACATCTGATGCCATAAGATTAACCGTGCTTTATTAAACGGACCGCAATCTCTAAACTGCCGGTCTACGATCTTCAGCAGAGTTTCCCATTGGGTGAATGGTCTTTTGTGCCACTTATCGACCGGCACTTTTGGCGCTTCGCTAAGCAGTGTGTTGCAATTCCAGCAGTGGTTCATGTCACCGGCATCGAGCAGGTTAGCTTTGCCCAATTCAACCCGATGAAACGCAACCGGCTGCTGACACTGATGGCAACGGTCATGCAGCATAATTTGATGTTTCGGGCAGAAGGTGTAGAAGGCCAGCCGCCACCCGAGCCGAAAATATGGGATGGCATCTTCTGCCAGACACTGCGGGCAATACTGAATACCGAAGTTGCGGTAAATTCGATGGTACATTTTCAAAGGCAGCCACCAGCGTAGCTGGCCGCTGAGGTTCTTGGATTGAAACAGCCGCCCTTCAAACAGTAGCGCAGTCATCTTTTTAACCTGTGCGAGCGGCGTACCGGTGCGTTCACTCATTGTTAGCAGTAGCCAGTCAGGCGCAAACCGATCAATGTCACGATTCCACAACTGCCTTTGATGGCCAAAGTTGCGCACGGCAAAGGTTTGGGCTTTCATACCGTTGGCGTGGGCGCAACGAATAAACCAGGAAGATAATGCCTCACCAGGCAAAGGTCGGGGATGAGCTGGCCATAAAGTCCCCGATAACATGGTTTAGACGGTCAAAAACTGACGCCGACGCTCTGAAGGCGGCGTCCAGTCAATATGTTCTAGGGTATCCAGCGTAATACATTCATTACCGCTTAGAATCGCCAGCTCAGCAGCAGTGTTTAATACGCTGGTTAGCTCACCAATATTCCCCTCGCTCATAGCATATAGTCTGGTGAAGATGGCCTCGCTATGTAACTTTGACGGCTGCTTAAGCGGTAACATGGCCTCATAACTGGCCAGTAATCGCTTAAAGTCGTCATTCATTTCCCACCGCGGCAGGTGTATTGGTTTAAAGCGATTAGCCAGCTGTGGCTCAGTCTGTAGCGCTCTTAGTGCATCTTTGGTACCTACACCGACAATTGATATTTGCAGCTCGTTGCTTAGGTACTTCAGTACATTTAAAAAGGCGCGTTGTCGGTGCAGACTGCCGGCAAGGATTTGGTGTATTTCATCAATTACCAGCACCTTTAGCTGCGCATACCGTAACAGTTTTAGTACCTGGTGCTGCTTTTTATCAACGCGCTCACTCGGTTTGTAAGGCGCAAATAGCAAGTCGAGAATAGCATTATAAAAGCGCCCTTCATCCGGTACGGGTGGTGCCTGCACATACATCACTGGCGCAATCACAGATTCACCCTCTGGATTGTCGACCGCAGGGTTTAGCTGACAGAAACGTTTTACCAAGGTGCTTTTACCGTTATTCGAATCACCAATCAGGATGATATTGGGCATCCGGTTTACCCTGGGGTGTTGCAGCAAATCATCCAGTTGCTTTAGTACCACCTTGGCGTAAGGGTAGCCAATCCAGCGGTCTGACTTAATACGAAAAACCCGCTCAGCATCGGTCAGACCAAGTGCTTCACGGGCGCTGGCTGTCAGGTGGCTGGCATTGTTAGTCATAGCTCGTCCAGCTCATCAAACGGCAAAAACTCCGCATCATCATCTTGCTGAACTCCTAGCTGCAAAGGTGCTTCAGTCTTATTTGGCCGGCTTTGCTCAATCACGGTATGCGATAGCTGATGCGTTTTACGCCGTTGATTCATGCGCCGAACCGCCTTACTGGTTTTTACTGCTGTGGTTTCAATTTCACGCATACGATCATAGGCATCAAAAATGGCCTGTTCATCTATTTCTTTTACACCGGCTTCTTTGGCGCGTTTACGCGCTTCACGCAGCTCCCAAATGCTAATAGGCGGGTGCGACAGATTACGATATGGTATGGCGTAATAGGTTGCCAGCTCCGGATCATAGAACCAAATTTGGCTTAGATCTCGTGGGTCACGCCGAAACATGAATTTACGCTTGCGCTTTGAATCTTTGGGAGCAGGTGCGTTAATCCACACCCGCAACACGTCTGAATAATAGTGGATTTTGTCAATTTGTACGCCGTAATCTAGCACAGCTCGTAATTCAAATGGCATGAGATCCAGGCGAAGTTTAAACTCGTCGGCAATTTTTGCCGGCAAGCCAGAACCTGGTGCTTTATCTGAACCCAAAATACCTTGCTGCCAGGCCTGTGCGGGTGACATACCAAGGCTGCTATGTATTTTCTGGTGGTATACATCAACAATGTAAATCGTTAGCCACTGCTCGAACTCGGATAAAGTTAACGCTGCTTTACCTTCGGAGTCATACTCACCTTTCTCTCGCGGATTAGAAAAGGTGGTACCAGGTAGCGTATGAATTTCTTGCGCGAAAGAGCCCAGTGCACGTTCTACATGAGCACCGAAATTCGGCCGACCTACCGGACGCCATTCCAGGTCGATACCATACTCATCACAACCCCGTTGCATCATGCTGCCACGAAACTCTTTAGCGTTATCAAGATGCACTTTGGCTGGCAGCCCCCACACTAACCATTGGTTTTGCGTTGGGTACCTGGTCAGCCATTTATCTTTCGTTAGAATTGCATGGGTTAAACACAAGCCGGTCGATAAGGCGCTCGGCGGATCGAATGAAACATAAAATCCCGTTACTACCCTGGTACAGACATCAAATGCCAAAGTAATCCACGGCCTGCCAATCGGTTGCCGGTAATGATCATCAACCAAGATAATATCGAGTTTGGTGTGGTCAATTTGTACTACGGCCAGTGGGTAATCAGCACCTGGGAAGCTGCCCTCATGCGGCTTGTAACTTAAGTCAGCGGTTTTACGACCAAGGCGACGGGCGGCAACCAATTCGCCCTGCAATTGCTTAATGCGATTTCGAACACTGTTGCCATGTGGTACCGGCAGGTTCTGTCTTAAACAATGCTTTCTGACTTCATCGCATACTTTCTGCTGGCTCTTTTTCTGCTTCGTCAGGTATTCGCTGTCAATCACCTCACGGATAATCTTCTCAACCTCGGAGGTGAGCCTAACCGCACCCTTATCACTGCGGGTTTTAGGTAGTAGAGATGAGCGTAGTCCACTTTGTTCATAGGCCCTGAGCCAACCATACACCGTATTGGTATGCACCGAGTGCGCTGCGGCCTGTGTTGCGACATCTTCCCGCGTACGGTCGGGCTTATCCAGCAACGGTTTAATAATGTCATAGCGCTTTTGCGCAACCGCCCAGGCTGCTTCGCCAATTGCTTGCAGATCGGTGTGGGTCTGCTCGTTGCTTTGCTCAGCAGGTTGCAGCTCATCAACCTTGGTGACAATGACCGCTTGATTAGCATCATCCAGCAGTTCTACGTTTTCTAATGAATTAACACGGCGAATGCGGTGCACCTTTCCTTGGAAAGATACCAACTTGCCTGGCTTAAGCTCAACCAATGCCACTCTAGTCATTGGCCACGCTCCATACTTTGCTGGCCATCGTCAGTTTCTGTGTCAAATCGGCTCCCACTCGCTTCGTACCTACCAAATACCATAGTAGCGGAATATATTCTGCCTGAACCATAGGGTTCGCATCGATGCTGGTTAGCAGCTCTTGCACGGAACAGCTTTCTACTTTGACGAGCGAGTTTAGTAACTGTGGAGCAAGTTCTGAATCATCAGGAACACGGCGAGTAAAAGGCAGCAGAAACTTGGCGTTATCGAGCAGCTGGGTGCGGATATGTTTTTCAGTTATCAGCTTAAACCGCCAGCCCCGATCTTTGGCAAACCGGTACGCAGCCTGAAACTTCGGTTTGAACTGCGCCCAGTGTTCACGAAGCTCATCGCGATATTTCACTTCACACAATAATGGCTTACGCCCAGGCTGGTAGTAATAGACCAGTACATCAGGCGTGTACGAGCGCTCTTTACCCTTTTCATCAAACCACGGCACTTTAACCGGCTGCACTTCAAATCGTTCCACTTCAGCAGAAAACTGCAGCAACGTCAGCCAATCCCGCTCCAGAGTAGACTCAAACATCGCTTTACCTTCAGCCTTCGAATTAGCGGCAACACCGGTAACGTTACGGTAGCTTTTAGGAATGTTACGGATTGGCATGCTGCATTAAATCTCTTCAAACGGAGTCACTTCTTTATGACCAAGAGTAACTTACTTGATACCTATAGTAACCACAAGAACGCAGCCATTAATCAGGCCTTTATACCCAAGCAGGTTAGCTATATGCCGGTTGTGCTCACCGGCATTTCAATTAGCGCTGGATATTCAATAGTCAGCTGCAGTATGCTGGTTTAACCAGCAATAGAGCCAACCAACTGTATAGTCAGGTCCGCACAAACTAAGGGGGAAGTATGTCTGAATCGTCATTTGACAGAGAATTTCATATTACTGATCTGCAGTCTGCCAAGCAGCTTCTACAGGATTTAGAAAATCCGCAAGCAGTCAGGTACGCCAAACGAGATTTGCTCCAAGATAAAAAGAAAGGTATCGAACTATTATGGAAAAAGTTTGATGCTCAAAAAATAGCGACGCCTCAGCGTTAAGCTATGCCTTATTAAAAAGCCAACTCAGCCATGAGCAATGTGCTAATACCTTTTGCAAAGCGCGTATCTGACGGTCAGGGAGTCGGTATTGACGAAGTACCAAATGGCTTGGCCTGTAATTGCGTTTGCTTGTCATGTAACGCTGCGCTTGTGGCAAAAACAAAAGTAACAACTAAAACTGCGCACTTTGCACATCACAAAGCTGGTAGCGCTGGTGAAGCCTGCGTGGTCACTTTTGAAAACAGTGTACTGTGGATGGCCAGCGAGCTACTGAAGAAACCTGGTAACTTCTTAGTACCTGGTTTGCACGACTCACAGTACAGGCTGTTAGTTAAAGAAGCCGTAAGACCGTATGATGCAGTAGAAGCTGTCGAAAAGGGCCTTCAGCATTTAAGCTGCTTGATGTTAATTGAGCATAAAGAGCAAATACATCCGCTAGGCCTAACCTTGTACTTTCCACCTGACAGACCTATCGGCCCATTCAAACATGCCGGCAAAGAGTACCCACACATCGGTATAAACCTTGATACCCTGCACGTTATTTGGGCTTCAGCAAAAAGTAACTTCACCGAAGCGCTATACCATCTGATCTTTGCAATGCCCGAAGTCAGAGACTGGATCTTTCATGAGAAAAAAGTCTCTCCGATACCGACTCAGTCACAACCACCAATTCTGCCGGCAAACCATCCGCAAGGCTTTACACCTGAAGAGCTAAAAAACCTGGATGCTTTGGCTGCAACGCTGAAAGGGTGGAAAAAGTAGATGGGGTCAAGTATACTGATTGCGTTAAACAGCGGCGGCAGAGCTGCCCTGCATAAACAACGAAATAGCTCATTTATCGTAGTGGCGGCACCGGGGACCCCACATAAAAAATGTAATGTCCGGAAAAATTGCCAAGTCATACTTCAGCAACTTTCTCAAAAATATTTGCAAAATTGAAACTACATTAGTCATTCAAATAATGTGTTATCAAACTCTATTTATTAGCTAGCAAAAAAAATTGGCAATATATGCGGCGTTATTTTACAATGAACGCAATTAACCTACCGATATACTCTGTCTTATCACGTAATCCGTTAAATCGGAACCTGATGAGCTAGTGTTGGGACAGTAGGCGGGAGAGTCACCAGTTCACCTTTTGTGGATAGTGTGAGGATGCTTCCTAACGCCCTCAACAGAGTAGAAAGTTGGAAAGGTAAGAGAAGCGGGGAATAAACTTGAACTATATTGGTCTATTTGAGCAATATAATTCTATTCCCCGTTTTGATTTATTTATGCCAGTTGGTCATTACTAAACATGTTCAAATGCGTATTGCCTGATACGCTGTGTGTTTGCTCATGACAGTCAATAAATAGTCCAGAAATACTTGTATGACTTTTACTCTCTTTGGTCAGATTGTAATGTCGTCTAACATCAATTTTAGAACCAAACCTGTAGTATCCTGTCAATTTACAAAGCAATGAGTGAGGGCTACCTGTTGCTAGCTGGGCATGCTGCTCCAAGCCATACTGGAATAGTTTTTCTTCATCATCAACAAAATACATTGTCGCATGACTACATTTACGTCTAGGCCGTCTTCTGGCTCTCAATGTCTCAACAATAGAATTAAGTTGGTTGGCAAAATTCGGATCTAAAATATTTTGTCTAAACAATGCCGTAAGATTGCTTATTTCAGAGCACTTGAAATTCCGTAGGGGTAAAAGTAAGGCCTGTTGATAAGAACCATCGTCGACCAATCTTTTGTACAAAAAGAAATTCTTTATTCCTTGAGCTAAGATTCTCGAGAAAAAGTTTTTGTAGTTACCTTGTTGTACTAGTGAAAAATCTAAAGGAATAATGAAACAAGCATTCGATAAATTTTCAGCTATATGCAACGAGCCTTTATCGACAAGGAGTATTATTGCGTGATGTGTATCTCTTTCATATAGGAAGTTTAGAAAGTCTCTTTTCGCCGTTCTAGGATTATAGACCCGTGTCTGAAACTCGACTTGATGTCCACTTCTACCCAATTGCTGAACAAAGGATTTTGGAACTAAACCTTGCCTATTTTTCTGAACTACCGAAATAACATCTAAATTATCTGATATCAGATATAAACCGATCTGCATTCTTATTTCAGAAGTTTAATTAAAACTGACATCGGGATTACCACTTTATCAGCCTCATTTTCAGGTAGTGACTCTAGAACCCTAAGAAATGCTAATGTTGCTGATTGTGTACTCCGAACTTTAACAGGTAGATCTGATACATCTGAGAAGCTGTATTCACTCTCAAATGGAACTACACCAACCTTAGCTTGCTGAAGAGGATGCTCTACTAACTTGTATCCCCCCGCCTTTGCTGTCTCAGAGATAAAATCTTTGAGTCTTTTGCCATTTAAACATGATTGCAGATCAGGGCAATCCTTCGCGAGCATCTTTGGCAACCCACTAAGGAGCAAAGGCTTCTGATGAATATTCCAATAATCCTGAGTGACAGACTGGATTATATTTTCTAGCGTTGCATTAGTTTGCATAGTTCGGCCCTTGACCAAATAAACTCGGGATAACAAATAGCAGAGCAAATCTGTAATCCGACCCAAAATAAGCATAAATCTGCCATAAGTAACTTTGAATCGCAATCGCTTGTACCATCAAAAAACTGAAACCAGTACAATATATCAATGTAGAGCTAGGCGTCTTAATTTCTCATTCGCCAATAAATGTGTAGAATGTGGCTATTGGGGCTAATGCCGATACAAATTAACTTTGTAATTCACAGATATAAGCTAGGCCCTATAGCAAAAACAAAAGCCAGATAGTCTCTATCTGGCTTTTGTTTTTTAGTGCTATGCTCACGCGCTAATACAAACTTATTTAAGCCCGTGCTATTTCGCAGACAGGCAACACTTGCTAAGCTTACAGCAAGTCAGTGGAGGGGTTATGGAACAAAGACACTTTAAGCGGGTACGTTTTTTCAGCGAGGCGCAATTGGAAATTGATGGTCATACCTATCCAACTGAGTTACTGGATCTCTCGCTAAAAGGCGCCCTGGTAAAGAAACCTGCAGAAACCTTGCCAACTAATCCCAAAGCTGTTTTCTTAAAACTACCGCTGAGTGATTCAACCGAGCACTTGATCATGCAAGTCAGTATTGTCCATCACCATGCAGACTTTCTCGGATTGCATTGCGAAAAAATAGATATCGACAGCATTAGCCACTTACGTCGCTTACTCGAACTAAACTTAGGCGATCCAGAGTTACTCAGCCGTGAATTAGCTGAATTGAGTAACGGCGACTAATTTCCATTAAGCCTAACCTTCAACAGCAACTGCCAAAGCACTAATCGCTGCCGGATAGCCAAAGGCGGCAGCACCTTGCATATAACGTTGCCAATTTTGCCAGGATTGTTCTTGCCGTGCCAAATAAGCAAAGTAATACTGTACAGGCATTAAACGCTGCGGTTGCTGAAATGCCTGTTGCAACAGCTGCTCATAGAGTAAGGGTAAATCGGCTTCAAAATGCCGCATAGGGTTTATAGCTGCGATCGGCCTATAGGCTTGCAGGCCCACAGCATTGCAGGTGTCTACTGCAGTAAGTTGGATCTCTGCCGCGGTAAGCTGATAGCGGTGCAAGTAGCGTGCGAGCGTATTCTCATCATCACCAATCAGTAAATTAGGGGCGATGCGCCCTGCCTTGCAAACCGCTTTAGCAACAGTAGGACTTAACACATACTCATCCAAAAAACCGGCAATATGCATAAACTCGTGTCGCAGCAGCGCCAGGCTGGCATCATCCGGCAATTGCACTATCCCGTTGTTATAACTAGCCAAGCCGCGTCCAGCAATCACCAGTAATTGCTGAAACTCGCCACTGAGCACCTGAGGCGCTAATGTCTGATAATCGCAGCGTATTCGTTGTCCAGGCTGCTCAGTGCAATTGAGCGCTATGCTATCTAGTCGTAACAAAGGTTTAAAACATACTGGCAGCGTTGCTAGTTGGGAATCTTGTTGCCAGGCCTGCAGTAGGTTTTGCCAGGTCCGCTCGCCTTGTGCCTGAGCAATCACGGGCTGTAACAGCAGTGCGCAGCCTGCTTCGCTCTGCCAGCCCTTATGCTGCTGTGCTACAGTACTATGCCAAAAGCCTAGTTCAGCCAACAGCGGCTCACTTACTTGCCCCGGTACACTGTGTTTTACACTATCCAACCAATGCGCTGTGGCTAACTTACCTTCTAAGCGCAATTGCAATCTTACTGCATGTTCCAGCGCCGCTTCTGAACCCAGGGTCGCTGCATGGCGCCACCAATGTAACGCCGCGTCTAATTCATTTGCAGCCAAACGCTGCTTGGCGAGTTGCTCAGCAGCAGTCACATTGGTTTTGGCTGCAGTAATTAGCTGTTGTTCTGGATCGGGGGCAACAGGCTGGCAGGCCGATAATAGACCCAAAAGAAAAAAGCCAGCGAACCGGCCTTTTTTAAGAGGTAATCTAAGGTTAATTGATTTCAGCATCGTCATCAGCTAACTCTTCACCCCGCATCCGCGCCATTTCAAGCCGCGTATACCGGTGCTCAACAAACTCGTAAACGTTAGTTGCTAGCGTTTTATGATAGTACACCAGCGCTTGAGGTAAATTTCCCCTGGCTTGGTGCCATTTCGCTAAATAAAAATAAGCTTCACATAGACGCTCGGCAAGTTGCTTAGGCCCAGTTAACTCGACCAGAATAGACTGCAACAACGCCTGCTCGCTTATTTCACCAGCATAAAAGCGTACCAAGTTAGTACCCCAATCGGCCGGATCCAGGTTTGCCAGTTGCACTTTTAAAGCCGCTTGTGCTGCTTGTGGTGCAGATTCAGCAAAACCAATATAGCGCCACAGCACCCTATAAGGATCTGTAGGCTTGACCTGGTAAAACTGCTGAAAATCAGGCTCGGCTAAATCAAAACGCCCGGCGTAATAAAACGCAATACCACGGTTTAAGTAAGCGAAATCATAGTTTGGAGCCAATTCTAACGCTGAATCAAAGGCTTCATAGGCTTGGTCAAAGTTACCGCTTAGCGTGTAATGAATGCCCAGAAAATTATAGGCATCTGGCATATCCGGCTTTAAGCGCAGTGCCCGCATAAAATCCAGTCGCGCCAGCGAGCGTAAGCCAACGCTGTCGTACATCACGCCACGATCATAGAATAATTGGGCACTTTGCTCTTCAGTAAGTTCTGCACGTTGCAGGATCTCACTTAAGCGGGCAATGGCTAATTCATTCCGATAAGGTACTTGCAAGGGCTCTGGTGTTAACCAGATCTCTTGCAAGTTAGCAGGCTGCTGTGCGCAACCTGCCAGCATGACCAGCCCTGTTGCCAGGGCTAGTTTGAGTAACGTCTTAGTCAATTTAGGCTTCAGTAGCCGCTTCAGCAGCTGGTTTGGCAGTCGCTTCTTTGATACTCAGACGCACACGGCCTTGTTTATCCACTTCCAGTACTTTAACCGCAACTTTCTGACCGACCTGCAGATGCTCGCTGACATTTTGCACACGCTCATCAGAGATTTGCGAAATGTGTACTAAGCCATCTTTGCCTGGTAAGACGTTAACGAAAGCACCGAAATCAACGATCCGTACCACTTCACCTTCGTAAATAGTACCGACTTCAATCTCTGCGGTAATCGCATTGATCTTGTCGATAGCAATTTGCGCGGCTTTAGCCGTAGTGGCGGCAATTTTGATACTGCCGTCATCTTCCAGCTCGATAGTAGTGCCAGATTCTTCAGTGATTTGACGAATTACCGCACCACCTTTACCGATAACTTCACGGATTTTCTCCGGGTTAATCTTCATGGTGTAGATACGTGGCGCGTATTCAGACATCTCTTCACGGTGACCGCTGATCGCCTGATCCATTACGTTCAGAATATGCAAACGTGCCGCTTTAGCTTGCTTCAGCGCAATTTGCATGATTTCCTGGGTAATACCGTCGATCTTAATGTCCATTTGCAGTGCAGTAATACCTTCGGTAGTACCGGCCACTTTAAAGTCCATGTCACCTAAGTGATCTTCATCACCTAAGATATCTGACAGAACAACGAAGTCATCACCTTCTTTCACCAAGCCCATAGCGATACCCGCTACAGAGGCTTTGATAGGTACGCCGGCATCCATCAGGGCTAATGAAGAACCACACACAGAAGCCATAGAGCTTGAACCGTTAGATTCGGTGATTTCAGACACGATACGCACAGTGTACGGGAAATCATTAAAATCTGGCATTACCGCTAACACACCACGCTTAGCTAAACGGCCGTGGCCGATTTCGCGACGCTTAGGTGAACCTACCATGCCGGTCTCGCCCACACAGTATGGCGGGAAGTTATAATGCAGCATAAAGGTATCGGTTTTTGCGCTTAACAAATCATCGATGTTTTGGGCATCACGGGCAGTACCTAAGGTCGCTGTTACCAACGCCTGAGTTTCGCCACGCGTAAACAGGGCTGAACCGTGAGTACGTGGTAATACGCCAGTCATTACGCTTAAGCCACGGATCATTTCTGGATCGCGGCCATCAATACGCGGCTCACCTTTAGTGATACGACCACGTACTACTTTTGATTCTAATGCGTGGAAAATCTCACCCACTTCATTCTTATTCAGCTCTTCGCCTTCAGCCAGCTCAGCAGTCAGTTTTTCTACTAAGGCGGCTTTAATCTCGCCGATACGCTCATAGCGTTTAGCTTTTTCAGTGATCTGATAAGCTTCGCCTAATTGGGCGCGGGCCAGCTCATCAATTTTAGCAATTAACGGCTCGTTCTTGGCAGGCGCTTGCCAGTTCCACTTCGGTTTGCCGCCTTCAGCAGCAAATTCATTGATGGCATTAATGGCAATTTGCATTTGCTCATGACCATACATGACCGCACCTAGCATCACGTCTTCAGACAGGATACCCGCTTCTGATTCCACCATTAATACCGCACCAGCGGTGCCGGCAACCACTAAGTCTAACTTAGAGGTTTTCAGCTCGTCTTCTGATGGGTTCAGTACATACTGGTTATTGATATAACCAACACGGGCGGCACCAATAGGACCAGCGAATGGAATACCTGATAAGGCTAAGGCGGCAGAAGTACCAATTAAGGCGACGATATCTGGCTGGATTTCAGGTTGTACTGATACCACAGTCGCAATAACCTGAACTTCGTTATTGAAGCCTTCTGGGAACAACGGACGAATAGGTCTGTCGATTAAACGCGAAGTTAAGGTTTCGCCTTCACTTGGCCGGCCTTCACGCTTAAAGAAACCGCCCGGGATCCGGCCAGCTGCATACATTTTTTCCTGGTAATTTACGGTTAATGGAAAGAAGTCTTGACCAGGTTTGGCTTCTTTTTTACCAACAACAGTTACTAATACTGAGGTATCTCCCAGGCTTGCCAGCACTGCGGCATCTGCCTGACGGGCGATTACGCCGGTTTCTAACGT
Source organism: Alishewanella longhuensis (assembly GCF_014653435.1). GTDB lineage: Bacteria > Pseudomonadota > Gammaproteobacteria > Enterobacterales > Alteromonadaceae > Alishewanella > Alishewanella longhuensis. Next base: position 85,478 of record NZ_BNAO01000007.1, read on the forward strand.
TAAAGTGTGTTGGCCGAACTGGAATGATTTTACGATGGGAGTCACGTGGTATGTTCCTTTGCTTTAATCGCCGAATTGCGATGTCTTACTCTGTTTTATTTACTAGCACAGTATACTCTGTAACCTGGAACAAAAGATAGTTCCGCAGCTTGGCGATAAAAAATTTTGCGCATAAAAAAAGAGGCTCGAAAGCCTCTTTTTTTGCGTACTGTCTTAGCGACGTAAGCCTAAACGCTCAATCAGGGTCGCGTAGCGGCTCTGATCTTTGCCTTTTAAGTAGTCTAACAGTTTACGGCGCTGGCTAACCATGCGCAGCAGACCACGACGAGAGTGGAAATCGTGCTTGTGTTCTGCAAAGTGACCTTGCAGGTGGTTGATAGAAGCAGTTAACAGTGCAACTTGAACTTCTGGTGAACCAGTGTCGCCTTGCTTAACAGCGAAATCAGCAACAATTTTAGCCTTATCAGCAGCGTTTAAAGCCATGATATATCTCCAAATGTGAGTGAACTAAGATACGCTCACCGCCGATCACTCATCCAGCGGTAGCAAAAACAGCTGCGTATTTTACCTGCAGCAAGCTATTTATACAAGCAGATTACGCGCTAAGCAGTTCCAGGTTAACCAAGCGGCGGCTAAATAATTCACCGGTAGTCACTTCGCCAATCCCCAGCAATTGCTCGGTCTCACTGTAAAGCTTTACGCTGGCCGTATCCGGCAAGGTTACTTTACAGGATTGACCATGCATTATATGTTTTTGTTGCTCAGCATCTAAGGTAAGGCGAGTAAGGCCAACTAAACCGGCATCCATAGGTAACAACAAGGCATCTAAGGCTGGCCAGTTAGCGTCATTGTTCAATGCTTCCAACTGCGCCGGTGTTACCATTTGCTCGGCGCTAAAAGGCCCAACCTGGGTTCTGTGTAACTTAGCAACATGGGAACCACAGCCTAAGGCCTCACCCAGATCATCAATTAAGGTGCGGATATAGGTGCCTTTAGAGCAATGCACAATAAAATCGGCACTGTCGTCCTGTCTTGCAACTAATTCGAAACGGAAAATACTAATCGGCCGGGCTTCACGCGGTACTTCAATGCCTTGCCGGGCATATTTGTAAAGCGGCTGGCCCTGATACTTCAGCGCCGAGAACATCGTAGGCACTTGCAAAATATCACCGCGTAGTGCTTGCATCGCCTGCTCTAGCTCCGCATCCGTAAAGGTGACAGGCTTTTCGCTAATCACCTCACCTTCTGCATCACTGGTGGTGGTGCGCACGCCAAATTTAGCCGTTACCTGATAGGTTTTATCGGTATCCAGCAGAAACTGGCTAAACTTAGTGGCTTCACCAAAGCAAATAGGCAATAAGCCCGATGCCATAGGATCCAGTGCCCCAGTATGGCCCGCTTTTGCTGCCTGATACAACCAGCGTACCCGCTGTAAAATACCGTTGCTGCTCACCTCTAAAGGCTTATCCAGCAGCAAAATACCATGGACTTGCCGCGCGTTTTTACGAGCGCGCATTACTCTTCTTCTCCGCCCTTTTCTGGCCGATCAGTTTCTTGCCCTGCTTCTTTGCGACGGCGCTCGTCATCACGGCGTACGGTTTCCACTAAGCTCGCCATCCGGATCCCTTCGTTCAGCGACTCGTCAAACGCAAAACGGATATGCGGCACAATACGAGTTTGAATACGTTTACCTATCAGGCTACGTACATAACCCGCTGCATCATTTAATATCTTTAAGTTATCTTCAACTTTATCGTTATCCATGCCTAAAAAGGTCACGAATACCTTGGCGTGAGATAGATCACGCGACACTTCAACGTCTGATACAGTAATCATGGTATGCAGGCGCGGATCTTTAATTTCGCGTTGCAGAATCACTGCCATTTCTTTTTTCACTTGTTGTGAAAGCCGGTCAACCCGGGAGAATTCTTTAGCCATACCTTGTATTTCCTAGTGGTTTTTTGGCGTCTAAACGTAACAGGGGCAACATGTGCCCCTGTAATACTATTGTGCTACAGCAGTAACTATAGCGTACGCTCAACCTGAATGGTTTCGAATACTTCGATCTGATCGCCTTCGCGCACGTCGTTGTAGTTCTTCACACCGATACCACATTCAAAGCCGTTCCGTACTTCGCTAACGTCATCTTTAAAGCGGCGCAGTGATTCCAGCTCACCTTCGTAAATGACCACGTTATCACGCAGTACGCGGATTGGGGCGTTACGCTTAATGATACCTTCGGTGACCATACAGCCAGCAATAGCACCAAACTTCGGCGAACGGAACACATCACGAACCTGTGCCAAACCAATGATCTGTTGTTTAAACTCAGGCGCTAACATACCGGTCATGGCGGCGCGAACTTCGTCTAACAGCTCATAAATGATACTGTAGTAGCGTAAATCAAGACCTTCGTCTTCTACCAGTTTACGAGCAGTACCATCAGCACGGACGTTAAAGCCGATAACGATAGCAGAAGAAGCCGCAGCCAGAGTGACGTCAGTTTCAGTAATACCACCAACACCTGAGCCGACAATCTTCACTTTAACTTCATCGGTTGACAGCTTCATCAAGGATTCAATAATGGCTTCTACCGAACCTTGTACGTCTGCTTTCAGCACGATATTCAGCTCAGAAACATCACCTTCGGCCATGTTGGCAAACATGTTTTCCAGTTTCGATTTCTGTTGGCGAGCCAACTTAACGTCACGGAATTTGCCCTGGCGATACAGTGCCACTTCACGTGCTTTACGCTCATCTTTAACAACAGTAACTTCATCACCGGCTTGTGGTACACCGGATAAACCTAAGATCTCAACCGGAATAGACGGGCCAGCCGACTTCACTTCTTTACCATTTTCGTCACGCATTGCCCGCACACGGCCGTACTCAAAACCACACAGTACAATGTCGCCCTGCTTTAACGTACCTTCCTGCACCAGGATTGAGGCAACCGGTCCACGGCCTTTATCTAAGCGTGATTCAATAACCACACCGCGGCCAAGACCTTGATGTACCGCTTTTAATTCCAACAGTTCAGCTTGGTTTAGAATCGCTTCTAATAAGTCGTCGATACCTTGACCCGTTTTAGCCGATACTGGCACAAACTGGGTATCACCGCCCCAATCTTCCGAAATAACATCGTACTGTGACAACTCATTTCTTACCCGATCCGGATCGGCTGACGGCTTATCAATCTTGTTCACGGCAACCACTAAAGGAACATTACCTGCTTTGGCATGCTGAATTGCTTCTTTAGTTTGTGGCATAACACCATCGTCAGCCGCAACCACCAAAATAACGATATCAGTCGCTTTAGCACCACGAGCCCGCATTGAGGTAAAGGCAGCGTGACCTGGTGTATCCAGGAAGGTCACCATACCGCGTTCAGTTTCTACGTGGTAAGCACCGATATGCTGGGTAATACCACCGGCTTCGCCAGCAGCAACTTTCGCTTTACGAATGTAGTCAAGTAATGAAGTTTTACCATGGTCAACGTGACCCATTACCGTAACTACTGGCGCACGAGGCTCAAGTTCGCCTTGACCTTCGCGGTCAGACATTACCGCCTCTTCCAGCTCATTTTCTTTAGTCAGGGTAAATTTATGCCCCATCTCTTCACAAACGATAGCGGCTGTTTCCTGATCAATTACCTGATTAATGGTGGCCATAGCTCCCATTTTCATCATCGCCTTGATCACTTCAGAGGCTTTTACGGCCATTTTGGCCGCTAACTCGGCAACCGTAATGGTCTCACCAATTTTTACTTCACGCTCTACTGGTTGCGCTGGCTTGTTAAAACCATGCTGCATACTCACTGGCGTTTTCTTTTTCTTGTGGCGATTGGCACGATTAAAGGCTTCTTTATCGTTCACATCGTCTTTCGTTTTCTTGCCTTTCGCTACCGGGGCTTTCTTGCCCACACCGCGGCGACCAGCGCGCTCTTCTTTAGCGTCAACTTCATCTTCTGCTTGCTTAGCAAACTCGTTGCTGGTCAGGTGATAGTCGTCAGTGTCAGCAGGCTTAGCTTTTTCTTCCTGCGCCCAACGCTCGCCATTCTCTTCAGCTAAACGACGTGCTTCTTCAGCCTGCTTGCGCGCTTCTTCTTCCAGCTTACGCAAGGCTTCCGCTTCTTGCTGCTGACGAATACGCTCGGCTTCTTTGCGTGCTTCTTCTTTCGCTGCACGACGGGCCGCTTCTTCCGGATCGTCTTTGGCTAGCTGAGCATGCTTTTGCTCTTCACGCTTCTTCGCTTCAGCCGCTTTACGTTCAGCCTCTTCTTTAGCTTTCAGCTGTGCAGTTTCACGCGCCTGACGTTCAGCTTCTAAACGCGCTGCTTCAGCTTCTGCTTTAGCTTTTTCTTCAGCAATACGCGCTTCTTCCTGCGCTTTTAAGGTCGCCTCATCTAGCATAGGCTTTTTGATAAAGGTTTTTTGCTTACGCACTTCTACCTGAATTTCGCGGTTACGGCCTGCGCCACCCGCAACACTTAGGGTAGTTTTTTCTTTACGTACCAGCGTTAACTTGGCAGGCTCATTCGCCTTACCACCGTGCTGCTTACTTAAGTGCTCTAACAGCGCTTTTTTCTCTTCTTCGGTTACCGACTGGCCTTGGGCCTTGGTAATACCTGCATCAGCAAATTGTTGCACTAACCGGTCAACAGTTGTACCGACATCACTGGCCAATTTTTCTATGGTTACTTCTGCCATTTGTGTTGTTACCTCCGTTGACTACTTAGTTACTTTCATTAAACCAAACGATATTACGTGCAGCCATAATTAGCTCTGCTGCCTTATCTTCGGTCATTTGGGCAATTTCTAACAAATCATCTACACCTAATTCAGCCAAATCATCCAGGGTAGTTACCCCTTTGCTGGCAATTACATAAGCAGTGTGCGTGTCTAACCCCTCTAATGCTAACAGCTGTTCTGTTGGCTTAGCATCTTCCAGCGATTCTTCACTGGCTAATGCCCGAGTGGTTAATACATCTTTGGCACGGCTGCGTAATACTTCTACTGTGTCTTCGTCTAAGCCATCAATAGATAACAATTCACTGATGGGTACATACGCAATCTCTTCTAAGGTAGAGAAACCTTCTTCAACCAATACATCAGCAAAGTCTTCGTCTATTTCCAGTGCGTCCATAAATACCTGACGTACTTTCTCAGTTTCTTCCTGATGCTTTTTCTTCATATCAGATACTGACATAACGTTCAGTTCCCAACCGGTAAGCTGGCTAGCTAAACGTACGTTCTGACCGCTACGGCCAATGGCCATCGCCAAGTTTGAATCTTCAACCGCAATATCCATAGAGTGCGTATCTTCATCAACGATGATAGACGCAACTTCTGCAGGAGCCATGGCATTAATCACATACTGGGCATCGTTATCATCGTACAATACGATATCAACCCGCTCACCGCCTAACTCGTTAGAGACAGCTTGGACACGTGAACCACGCATACCCACACAGGCACCTACAGGATCGATACGGCGATCATTGCTTTTCACAGCAATTTTAGCGCGAGAACCAGGATCGCGGGCAGCACCACGCAGTTCAATCATCTCTTCGCCAATTTCTGGCACTTCGATACGGAACAATTCTAGTAACATTTCTGGCTTGGCACGGCTTAAAAACAGCTGAGCACCACGGGCTTCTGGTTTTACATCAAATAGTAAGGCACGGATACGATCACCCGGGCGATAAGTTTCGCGCGGCAGCATTTCTTCGCGCGGTAACATGGCTTCAGCATTATTGCCAAGGTCAACGATAATACTTTCGCGGTTAACTTTTTTAACCACACCCGTTACTAGCTCGCCAACCTGGTCGATATAAGCTTCAACCACTTGTGAGCGCTCGGCTTCACGCACTTTTTGCACAATAACTTGCTTTGCCATTTGCGTAGTGATGCGGTCAAACTCTACGGAGTCAATCTGCTCTTCTACATAATCACCCAGCTTAATAGAGGGCTCATCGTATTGTGCAGCAGATAAGGTCATTTCACGATATGGATGCTCCATAAGAGCGTCATCGGCTACCACTTCCCAACGACGGAAGGTTTCGTATGAACCCGTTTTACGGTCAATCGTTACCCGAACTTCGATATCGCCTTCATTTTTCTTTTTTGTGGCTGCTGCTAATGCAAACTCAAGTGCCTGGAAAATCTTTTCCCGAGGTACTGATTTTTCATTTGAAACTGCATCAACAACTAATAATATTTCTTTTGCCATTGTATATGCCTCGCTCTGACGCTACCCGGTTACCTTAAAAAACCGGTACCACGTTTGCTTTATCAATATTATCGAAAAGCAAACTGCAGGGTTTGCCATCCACTTCCATTACCAACATATCGCCATCAAACGACGTCAGTAACCCTTTGAATTTGCGTCGACCTTCTTGTGGAACGGTAAGTTTCACTTCAATTTTCTGGCCAACATATTGGGTAAATTGTGCTTCGGTAAATAACGGGCGATCCATACCAGGCGACGACACCTCTAAGGTGTATTCATTAGGAATAGGATCTTCAACATCCAGCAAAGCACTGACTTCACGACTCACCAGAGCACAGTCTTCGACCATGATGCCCTCAGCTTTGTCGATAAAGATTCTAAGTGTAGTATGACGGCCAGCACGAACCAGCTCGATACCCCACAATTGATAACCAGCTGCTTCCACAGTCGGCGCCAGCAGCTCTGTCAGTTGCTGTTCTTGTTTAGCCAAAAAGACCTCCGAAACACAAATAAAAAATGGGCGAAGCGCCCATTACTACATAAAACACGGACTCCAGATGCGAAAACGCCCCGAACAAGCGGGGCGAAGTACATCCAGTCATTAAGCATATCGCCAATGCATAATGGTTGTTAATTTGGTTGCGTGAGCAGGATTTAGACCTTCGCACTGCCGTTATGGAGAGGAGCCCACGGGCTTTTTCGCCATAACATACCATTTTAAATTTGGTTGCGGGAGCCGGATTTGAACCGACGACCTTCGGGTTATGAGCCCGACGAGCTACCAGGCTGCTCCATCCC
>NZ_BNAO01000007.1:92537-204391 GCF_014653435.1 Alishewanella longhuensis
ACTGGCGCACATTATATAGTGCCTATTCTGATTGCGCAAGCCGAAGCTTGCTTTATTTGGTGCCGAGAGCGGGACTTGAACCCGCACGTCCGAAGACACTACCCCCTCAAGATAGCGTGTCTACCAATTTCACCACCTCGGCTTGTAAAGCTTAGTTTCCTACCGGGATGTCGTTTACGTCATCTTGCTTGGCAGGTGCCTGTTCATTAAGGGCTGGAACAGTTTGGAAGAAATCAACACCGTCATCTGGCTTGCTTTGTTTTGCCGTTAAGTTACCCAATACGATACTTAATACGAAAAACAACACCGCAAGTACAGTAGTGCTTTTTGTTAAAAAGTTACCTGTACCACTGGAACCAAAAACTGTACCTGATGCACCGGCACCAAAGGCTGCGCCCATGCTGGCACCTTTACCGTGTTGAATAAGCACTAAACCTATCAGCGCTAAGGCAACCAGTAAGTAACAAACTACAAAAATCTCGTACATAATTATTCCTTTGCGTTTGCCTTGATACTTAGGCAAATTTGAGCAAATTCTTCAGGCTTTAAGCTAGCACCGCCAACTAAAGCCCCATCTATGTCTGGCTGTGTAAATAATGCAGCGCAATTCTCTGCATTTACACTACCACCATATAAAATTCTTACCTGCTGAGCTGCATCTTTATCGTAAGATGCCAGCGTGTTCCGGATAAAAGCATGCGTTTGCTGTGCCTGTTCCGGTGTCGCTGACTCGCCCGTACCTATTGCCCAAATGGGCTCATAAGCAATTACCGATTTCAGCAGCAATTTGGGGTGCGAAGCATACACCGCAGCCAATTGTTTCGCAATAACCTGTTGCGTTTTTTCTTGCTGCCGCTCAGTTAAACTTTCACCAATGCACAACACAGGTGTTAATCCCGCAGCAATGGCAGCCTTTACTTTAGCGGCAATCAATTCATCACTTTCAAATTGATACTGCCTACGCTCAGAGTGTCCTACCAGAGCGTAACTTGCGCCCGCTTCTTTTAACAAAGCGGCGCTTAATTGCCCGGTGTAAGCTCCAGATACTTCAGCACTAATGTCCTGAGCTCCCAACGCCAGCGTTGCTGTTTGCGGAAATAGCGGCAATAAGGTCGCAGGCGGACAAATTAATACTTCGGCATCAACCTGTATTTTTGCCAACGCACCACTAACAGAGTCAATCAACGCCTTAGCGCCATTCATTTTCCAATTAGCGGCAATCAGGGCTTTACGTGACATTAGGCTTTATCCTTTGCTAAAACGTGGTGATAGTACCCAAGCTTGTTGCTTAGAACAAGCTTTTCGGGCGCTATCTGAGTTAGTTGCACATTTTTTAGCTTACCTTAGCTGGCAATTTTCACTGCAGCTGCGATTTTCTCAGCATAAGCACGTACCAAGGCTTCATCTTCACCTTCAACCATCACCCGAATTAAAGGTTCGGTACCGGATTTGCGAATTAGCACCCGCCCTGTGCCAGCCAACGCTTGCTCAACTTCAGCAATGCTTTGCTTAACGTTCTGCTTTTCTAACGGCGCAGTACCTTTAGCAAACTTCACATTAACCAACACCTGCGGTAACTTGCGCATGTCGGCACACAGCTCTGCCAGACTTTTACTACTCGACAGCATCGCATTGAGCACTTGTAATGAGGCAATAATACCATCACCAGTACAGGTATAATCTAAGTTAAGCACATGCCCTGAATTCTCACCGCCAATCCGCCAGTTATTTTCACGTAGTAATTCCATCACATAGCGATCACCCACTGCACTGCGGGCAAAAGGTATATCTAACCGTACCAGTGCCAGCTCTAACCCCATATTGCTCATCAGGGTTCCTACTACGCCGCCTTGCAAAGTGCCCGCCTCTTTCGCTGCACGGGCAATGATGTAAACAATTTCATCACCATCTAACACCCGACCTTGCTGGTCAACCATCATTACGCGATCGCCATCACCGTCGTACGCAATACCTAAATCAGCCCCTTGAGCGATCACAGTTTGCTGCAATAAATCGGTGTGAGTAGCACCACATTGATCATTGATGTTTAAGCCGTCTGGTTCGCAACCAATGGCGATAACCTTGGCACCTAATTCTTTAAAAACTGCTGGCGCAATATGGTAGGTGGCGCCATGGGCACAATCTATGACAATTTTTAACCCATTTAACGATAAATGGTTCTTTAAATGACTTTTGCAAAATTCGATATAACGTCCGGCTGCATCGTTAATGCGTACCGCTTTACCTAAGTTTTCTGATGACTCACAAATCATCGGCTGCTCTAGCTCGTGCTCGATGGCCAGCTCGATATCATCCGGTAATTTGGTGCCGTCAGCCGAGAAAAACTTAATGCCGTTATCATAATAAGGATTATGTGATGCACTAATTACAATACCGGCTTCAGCCCGAAAAGTACGGGTTAAATAGGCCACAGCAGGGGTAGGCATAGGCCCAAGCAAGCGCACATCGATACCAGCAGCGATAAGCCCTGCCTCTAACGCTGTTTCTAACAAGTAACCTGAAATACGGGTATCTTTACCAATAAGCACTTTACGTGTGCCCCGCTGCGACAATACCCGCCCGGCAGCCCAACCTAGCTTCATGGCAAACTCAGGTGTTATCGGAAAATCACCAACACGACCACGTACACCATCTGTACCAAAATACTTTCTACTCATTTACTACACTCCAAAACGGGCGGCAGCGGCAACACGTACCGCCTGTACTGTTTCTTTTACATCATGTACCCGGATAATTTGAGCGCCAGCATAAGCTGCCAGCGTAGCACAGGCAAGACTGCCAGATAGCCGCTCTGTTACCGGAACATCTAATAATTGACCTATCATCGATTTACGTGACATCCCTGCTAACACCGGATAACCGCTGGCTACAAACTGCGTTAAGGCCGCTAATAGTTGGTAATTGTGCGCTAAGGTTTTACCAAAACCAAATCCTGGGTCTAAAATAATTTGTGATGCAGCAATACCTGCTTGCTGACATTGCTTTGCTTTATCCAACAAAAATTGGTAAACCTCTTGCACTACATCGTTGTATTGTGGCGCATGCTGCATAGTGCGAGGCGCGCCCTGCATATGCATAATACATACTGGCACCCCAAGGCCGGCAGCAACAGTAAGCGCATCAGGTTCCTGCAAGGCTCTAACATCATTAATAATATCGGCACCCGCCTGAACCGCGGCTGACATAACAGCCGCTTTGCTGGTATCAATAGAAATAACGCAATCAAAACGCTGGCGAATAGCGGTAATGAGCGGCACTACCCGTTGTAGTTCTTCGCTCAAACTTACTGCCGCCGCGCCAGGACGAGTCGACTCACCACCAATATCAATTATAGTAGCGCCATCTTGCAGCATTTGCTCTGCACTATATAACGCCTGATCTAAAAGGTGATGCTTGCCACCATCGGAAAATGAATCCGGTGTTACATTTAAAATGCCCATCACCTGAGGGCGGCGTAAATCTAGCAGGCGCTGCCGGGGTAACTGTAATTGCATAGGGTTTCCTATTGACTATACTCTACTTGGTCATTTTGCAGCGGTATTAACTGCAAAGACAATTGCTCCTGGCTAAAATAGTAAAACCCCGGACTGGCCGGGGTTTTGATTATATCAGCTAATAAGCGCTTAGTTTAAACTGCATTACCTTCAGAAGGTTTATCCGTTGCCGTAGTGGCTGGCTTTTCAGCTTTAGTCGTATCGTCACCATCGTCTTTTGAACCCTTGTCACGAGGCTCCCAGTTTTCTGGCTGACTAACCGGCTTACGCTCCATTAACTCTTTGATCTGACGTGAATCAATGGTTTCATACAGCATCAACGCATCTTTCATCGCATGCAGAATGTCCATGTTGTCAGTAAGCATCTGCTGCGCACGAGCATAGTTACGATCGATGATGGCTTTAATTTCACTATCAATAATCGCCGCTGTCTCATCAGACATATTCTTGGCCTTACCCATACTACGGCCTAAAAATACTTCGCCCTCTTCCTCTGCATAAAGCAGTGGACCTAATTTGTCTGAGAAGCCCCACTGCGTCACCATATTGCGGGCAATAGAGGTAGCATACTTAATATCTTGTGAGGCACCTGTTGATACCGCTTCAGTGCCGTAAATCATTTCTTCCGCTAAACGACCACCATAAGCTACTGAGATTTTACTCTCTAACTTACGGCGACTAACACTTATCGCGTCTTGTTCCGGTAAGAAGAACGTAACACCTAAAGCGCGACCTCGCGGAATAATAGTAACCTTGTGCACAGGATCATGCTCTGGTACTAAGCAGCCAACGATGGCATGGCCTGCTTCATGATACGCCGTCATCTCTTTTTCAGCGTCGGTCATTACCATAGAGCGGCGCTCAGCACCCATCATAATTTTGTCTTTAGCACGCTCAAATTCTTCCATGCTAACCACACGACGGTTACCACGGGCAGCAAATAACGCGGCTTCGTTTACCAGGTTAGCTAAGTCGGCACCTGAGAAACCTGGGGTACCACGAGCAATAACACTGGCTTTAACATCATCCGCCATCGGTACTTTGCGCATATGTACTTTTAAAATCTGCTCACGGCCACGCACATCAGGCAAACCAACAACGACCTGACGGTCAAAACGACCTGGGCGTAGCAAGGCAGCATCCAATACATCTGGGCGGTTAGTGGCAGCAATAATGATGATACCTTCGTTACCATCAAAACCGTCCATTTCAACCAGCATTTGGTTTAAGGTTTGCTCACGCTCATCATGACCACCACCTAAACCGGCACCACGCTGCCGGCCGACCGCATCAATTTCATCGATAAAGATGATACAAGGCGCCGCCTTTTTCGCCTGTTCGAACATGTCACGCACCCGTGAGGCACCGACACCAACAAACATTTCGACAAAATCTGAACCAGAAATCGTGAAGAATGGCACCTTAGCTTCACCCGCTATGGCTTTTGCCAGCAAGGTTTTACCCGTACCCGGTGGGCCAACCATTAAGATACCTTTGGGGATCTTACCGCCCAATTTTTGAAAGCGTGCAGGTTCTTTCAGGTAATCCACCAGCTCAGACACTTCTTCTTTAGCTTCGTCACAACCGGCAACATCGGCAAAAGTGGTTTTAATTTGATCTTCGCCCATCAAACGGGCTTTGCTCTTACCAAAAGACATGGCACCTTTACCGCCACCGCCTTGCATCTGGCGCATAAAGAAAATCCAGACGCCAATCAATAACAGCATAGGGAACCAAGAAATAAAGATGGTGGCTAACCAGCTAGTTTCTTCTGGTTTAGCACCCAGTACGCGAACGTCGTTGTGATACAGATCTTTCAATAAGTCAGGATCATTTACCGGCAACACGGTTTCAAAACGCTCACCGCTGCGCTTCACACCGGTAATAACGCCGCTGCGCTCAATCTTAACTTCGCGGATCAGCCCCTGGTTTATCTCTTTGACAAACTGGGTGTAGCTGGTCTGGCGATCGGTGTTTTCACTGGGGCCAAAGCTGTTAAATACCGACATCAGTACTACTGCGATGACTAACCAGACAATCAGATTTTTTGCCATGTCGCTCAAGGTGATAACCTCATCTTTACTCTAGAAATCATTAATTACGGCTTACTGTACTAAAATTTGAAGCCGGTAGCCACGATATATGTCTCGCGCGAACGGGCGCGTGACGAATCTGGCTTGCGAATTTTAACCGTGTTAAACGCGGTCCTAACCTCTTTCAGGTACTGCTCAAAGCCATCGCCCTGAAATACTTTGACCACAAAACTGCCATTTTGCTTCAACACTTTGTGGCACATTTCTAAAGCCAGTTCCACCAGATACATAGAACGTGCCTGATCGGTGGTATCATTGCCACTCATGTTGGGCGCCATATCCGATAATACCACATCTACGTTCTTACCGCCGATCCGGCTCAGTAATGCCTCTAAAACGGCATCTTCCCGAAAGTCGCCCTGTAAAAAGGCCACGCCAGCCAGCGGGTCCATAGGTAATATATCACAAGCAACCACAGTCCCCTGCTGACCAACCACACCAGCAACATATTGCGACCAACTGCCGGGGGCAGAGCCTAAGTCTACGACATTCATACCCGGCTTCAGCAACTTATCCTGTTGCTGAATTTCCTCTAATTTAAAAGAGGCTCTGGAGCGTAGCCCTAATTTTTGGGCCTTCTGTACAAATTGATCATCAAAATGCTCTTTTAACCAACGGGTTGAGCTGGCCGAGCGTTTTTTCTTCGTCATGTTACTACTCTTAAATAGTCTTATGCCTTAGATGGCGCTACAATAGGCATAATTCAAGCTTTTATCGGACATTTTAACCTTATGAGTTTAACCAATAAACAAAAACAATTCTTAAAAAGCAAAGCCCATGATTTAAAACCTGTTATTTTATTGGGTGGCAATGGCCTAACTGAAGGCGTAGTGGCGGAAATTGAGAACGCGCTAAACCATCATGAATTAATTAAAATTAAAGTACCAGGTGAAGATCGCGAGCAAAAAGTGCTGATTATGGATGCCATTATTCGTGAAACTAAAGCGGAGAAGGTTCAGGTAATTGGGAAAATTTTAGTGTTATTTCGCCAAACCCAAGACAAAAAAATTCAGTTACCGCGCGGCTAAGACGCTACAAAAAAACCTGCATCCGCTAGTGCCTGCTTGGCACTTTGCTCATCAGCGGCCAGCTGGCTAACTAAATACGCTGGTTTATCAGCCAGCGTAGCCTTTGCAAATTGCCACATTACCAGCGCATTGTCGGCACATATTGTTTCTACATGGCGTAAATTATGCTGATAACACCAGGTAGTATTATCAACTAACAGGTCAAACACCTCGGCCGGGCTCACTTGCCAGGCTCTAACATCCAACACTACTGCCCAAGGCTGTGCCACTATAGGTGTGACTAACGCGCGAAACTCTTTAACGTACGCCTGTGCTGTCGCAAGTGTCCAAAAACCATCTGCCACTACCCACAAAACCTTATCCTGAAGATTAAGCTGAAATGCCTTTTTTGCTTTCATTAATTTCCCCTTCAGTTGTTATACCTTTACCGGCAAGGCTATAAAGCATGGCCAACTTTGTGATAGTCTCTGCCCGACTTATACCACTACCGCTTCTTATGCAATTACGAGATTATCAACAACAGGCTGTTGACGCTACTATCCAATTTTTTCAAAAAAATACCGCAACCGCTGTTGTGGTGTTACCCACTGGTGCCGGTAAAAGCCTGGTGATTGCCGAATTAGCCCGCCAGGCTCGCGGCCGTGTTTTAGTATTAACCCATGTAAAAGAATTAGTTGCGCAAAATGCTGAAAAAGTGGCGGCGCTGACTGATAGAGCAAGTATTTTTGCTGCAGGTTTGCAGCAAAAAGACAGCAGCGCTAAAACCGTCGTTGCCAGTGTGCAATCAGCAGCAAACAATTTAACGGCTTTCACAGCCCCCTTTTCGTTACTGATTATCGACGAATGCCACCGAGTCAGTAACGATGCCAACAGCCAATATCAGCAATTATTCCAGCACTTACGCCAACTTAACCCCAGCCTAAAAGTGCTTGGGCTTACCGCCACGCCCTATCGGCTGGGTAGCGGCTGGATTTATCGTCAGCACTATCATGGCCGGATAGGGAATACCAATAACCCGGTTTTTGAGCACTGTATCTTTGAATTGCCGCTACGGCCACTCATTAAAAAAGGTTATCTTACCCCACCCAGGCTGTATGACGGCTTAACCGCACAGTACGATTTTAGCCAGCTTAGCCCAACCACAAATGGCGACTACGCGGAAAAAGAGGTTAATAGCTTACTTGGTAAAATGGGCCGCGCTACCCGCTTAATCATCCAGCAATTAATCGGCTTAGCGCAACAACGCAAGGGCATTATTATTTTCGCTGCCACGGTAAAGCACGCCGAGGAAGTAATGCAGTTATTGAGCTCTGAGTCGGCCGCACTGCTTACAGCCAATACGCCGGATCAAGAACGTGATGAACTTATCAGGCGTTTTAAAGCACAACAGCTGAAATTTTTGGTGAATGTTTCGGTGCTGACCACAGGCTTTGACGCTCCACATGTTGATTTAATTGCTATTTTACGCCCTACCGCCTCGGTGAGTTTGTTTCAGCAAATGGTGGGGCGCGGTTTACGCTTAGCGCCGGGTAAAACAGAATGCCTGATTATTGATTACGCCGCCAATGGTTACGATTTATACTTCCCAGAAATAGGCCAGCCTAAACCAAACAGCAAAGCCGTACCGGTACAGGTACCCTGCCCGCTCTGTGGCTTTGCTAATATTTTTTGGGGATTAACGGACAGCGATGGCGACATCATCGAACATTACGGCCGGCGCTGTCAGGGTTTACAGGCTGATCAGCACAGCCAATGCGACTTTCGTTTTCGTAGCCGCAGTTGCCCAGATTGCGGCGCAGAAAACGATATTGCCGCACGCAGCTGCCATAATTGCCAATCGGTATTGGTTGATCCAGACAAGCGCTTACGCGAAGTACTAAACCAGCAACATCATCATTTATTTCGCTGCCAGAGCATGCAACTGAGCGATGACAATGGCGACGTGAAAGTCAGCTATTACGATATTGACGGCAACCCCTTTTATCGCTGGTTTAAAGTGCAAACCCCGCAACAGTGCCGTGCTTTGTATGCGGCTTTTATTAAACCCCATAGCAAAGCCCCAGGCATACCGATACCGCCATTTAATAACGCCAGCGAGCTGGTAGCCTTAGCCGCATATTTTCGCCCGCCAGAGCTCATTTTGTTAAAAAAGCAAAAGCAGGGCTGGCAACACCTAGAAAGCTTTTTTGATTACCAGGGCCGTTACCAACATTTTACCGGCTAAGTACCTGCCTCCTTATCTGCCAGTCTACCCCGTTGTAGCCGAAGGAGAGCGACGCTGCAAGCGCTGAAACATAGCGCTTAATAACACTAGACTTAACCCAAGGCCAATAAAGGATGCCGCACGCAATAGCCCTTGCAGCTCATTTAAATCAAATACAAAGACCTTAACCACCACCAGGCTTAACAGCACAAAACCGCTTTTACGCAGCACCTGCCAATGCCTAAGCTCCGCAACCACGATAAGCAATACAGCCAGCAATAACAGCACCAGGGAGTAGCTATAATGCTCTGCATTGCTGGTTGCCAGGCTTAAACTAATTTGCCCTCCTTGCCAAAAGTGCCGCACGCTACTCAGTAAATACAAGCAGGCAAAACCTGCAGCAATATAGTAAGCCAATGGCCGATAGGAATTCGGCTGAGGCAACCTGGCCAAAGCAAAGCAACAAAGTGCAGGTATTGCCCAAAGTAATAGCAGCCAGTTTAATAACGGCCAGCTTCCCAGCAGCTGAGCGGAGAAATACGGATTGTAATAAAGATTTAGCACCAGCTGCGCCAGAGCTGCCAGTAATATTAAGCTTAATGCCCCGGCCCGATACAGCTGCTGCAGCGAGCCTGCTAAATAACTACGCCACTGATAAACCCAGGCTAATAGCAACCAATTGGCACTATGCAGAACCAAGCTGTAAAAATCTAGCTGGCCAAAGTTTAACGTTCTGTCGTTCAACCAGTACTGGCTTTGTACCGTAATAAACACGGCCAGTAGTTGCAAGCAGGCACCTTCTAACCACTTTTGCAGATCAGTGCCGCGCCACAGCCAGGTTGCGCCCATAAAACAGCCCAACACCAACGGATACACCAGCAAAGACCAATGCATGCCCAGCAGCGTAATGCCTTCATAACTCCCCAATAATGGTGCTGTCGTCAGTCGTAATAACACCAGAGCCACCAGCGCCTTAATAAACCAATGCGGTAGTGGAAAGCGTTGCTTTATACTGAGCAGTGTTAGCATAACCAGCTGCAGCGCAAATGCCACCGTTAACGCCGCTGCCGACAGGTATAAGGTAAAGCACCAGCTCAATGCCAGGTTAGCGCCAGCAGAGTGAATAAAGGCCTGGGTAGCTAATGCCGCACGTTTTGCCAACAATGCCTGAATAATCACCAACACAGCGGCGTAAAACATCCAGGCTTTTTGCAGCAGTATGTGTTGTGCTGTGGGTACAAGCTGATAAGTCAGTGCCAATAACAGTAAAGGGGCAATCGCTAAAAAAGCGGCCCAATGCACCCGCTGCGGCAACGTAAATACCACAAAAATAGCGGGCACAGTTAATAACAACCAGAGCATTTGCCACTGCAAGGCCACGCCACCAAATAAGCGAGTTGCGTCTGGCACAGTCGAGGTATTGATAGCTGCCCAGGCTAGTACCATGGCAGCGGCAGTCCACAGCCAACCTTCTGAGCGACCATCCGTTAAGGCCGCCACATATAATAGTGTGAGCAGGGCTAAGCAGGCATAAAAATGAACCGGACTGGCAAACTGTAACTGTATAAGCAAAGCCAAACACAGTAACCCCAAACCCAAAAGATGTTCACGCAGCGGTGGCCACCATAAACGCATGGGTACAGCCGTAAGCTGCCAGCGTAACCGATAATTCAGGCGAGGTAACCAGACCAAAGCAACGAAGCTTGCTAATACGGCCAACCACAGCAAAAGGGCGTCTGTTGCTCGCATATTGACGATAACCAACAATAACCAACCGCAATGCGCTACAACCGGTAAAAACCATAACCAATAACGCTGTACCCGCCGCTCTACCAGCACCGATGATGTGGTAATAAGCGCTAAATAGAGCAATAAGGCCCACAGATTATTACTGTCTGTATTCACTAACAGCGGCACAGCATAGGCGCCAATAATACCAATAACGGCCAAAATAGGCCCCTGACGCAAGGAGAACCAGGACGCTGTTACCGCCACCAGCGCTAACAAGCTAAAGGTGAGCGGCGCACTAATTAACTGATACATTTGCTGCGCCATCAACAGCGCGGCATAGAGGGTAATAAAACCCGCACTGGCCAGAGCCGCCGGAATGTAGTTTTCCAACTGCTGACCCAATAGTTTTTTCTGATGCAACCACTCGCTGGCAGCCAAAAGGCCCAGCCCTAATAGTACGCCGCTGGCAATTCTAAGTACCGGCGAAAACCAACCCGCGTCTAACGAGTGTTTCACCAAAAAGATACCACCAAACGCCAGCGCTAATGCCCCCAACCACACCATGCCGCGATCGATCAATTGCCGTTCCAGCCAGCTTAACCAGCCCAGTTGCTCACTAGCGCGTGCCGTGTTGTTATGCTTAGCATTAGCCGAGGTAACCTTATGCTCAGCGCTACTCTGGTTTGCTATCGCCGCTGCAATGGCTGCAGCTCTGGCCTCTTTAGGCGCCTGCAAAATGCTGTATTCTGCAGGCGATAACACCGTTGTAGCAGTAAGGTTATTCGTAGTAGCAAGGGCTACTGACTCAGCATCTGATAATGTACTCGGGGTATGACTAGAGTCACTTTTAAAGGTAGCGGCAAGATCTGCCGCAGCAGAGGTGATTGTATTTTTATCACTAGTGGTTGCCAAACCCTGTAATTGTTTAAGTTGTTGTTGCAACTGCAGTAATTGTGCTCGCAAGCCGCTGATTTGTGAAATAGCGATCAAGCCACAAAGCGCTCCAACTAACACAGCCAACAGCAATAACACTGCTAAAAACTCAAACATGGCGATCCTTCCCAAGGTTTTTATCGCAGCATAAAGCAGTTTTATAGAATTGCAAACAGAGGTTACTTCGACATTTAGATTAATTATGCAAGCAAATAGACTGTTATTGTAAACAAGATGGCAAGACAGCCGTAAAGAATCTTACAGTCCCAAACAATACGTTATCTCTATTTTCTTTTAAATTTTAGGTGAGGGTCACTTGCAGCTTTTTGCCGTTTCCTTTAATGTAGCCACGCTAATCAGGCGGGTGTAGTTCAGTGGTAGAATGCCAGCTTCCCAAGCTCGAGATACGGGTTCGATTCCCGTCACCCGCTCCAATCTATGTAGTTTCCCCCGCTATTTTACGCTTAACTTTTGCTCAAAATTTGTTACACTGTTTGCACTATTTACTATTTATCAACATTTACTATGCAAACCTTGTTTGAGTTTTATCACGACCAAGTGTTTTATCAGCTCAAAGCCAATAACTTGGGTAAAGAAATGTTATTTCGCAACGGCGAATTGGTGTCGCAAGGGCGGGCGTTTTTTAGCACCAGCAATGATCACCGTTTTTTATGCCCTAAGCATGGGCCTATGCGGCTGTACTTTAAAGTCTCGTTAAAAAATGCCGATGTCAGTTACCGGTTGGAAGCAGGAAGTACGCTGCTTTGTGAAGGAATAACGGCAGCTAAACCACCAAAATGGCTAAGCAAGTTAGAGCAAAAGCTATCGCCTGAGGCAGAGCCTGTCCAAACCGCGTCCCCTGCACAGCAGGATACCGAAATGCTAAATCAGCCGCAGCTTTCACAGCAAGCACCCTATACGGCGGCCGCTTCGGCCCCCTCCCCGTTAAAACAATGGTTTAAACCTTTATTGGTACTGGGTGTGATCGCCTTAAAACTGTCGAAAAGCGCTGGTGCCATTAAAGCCGCGCTGGCAGGCACCGCCTTGGCAGGTTGGGCCTGGTTATTTAACCTGGAGTTTGCTATCAGCTTAATTGCCGCCATTCTGATCCACGAATATGGCCATGTCTATGCCATGAAACGCGCTGGCCTTAAAGTGAAAGGCGTTTACTTATTGCCTTTTATTGGCGGCGTCGCAGTCAGTGAGTGCGCTACCAGCCGCTGGCAGGATTTTAAAATAGCCATAGCTGGCCCAGCCTTTGGTACTTTAGGGGCTATTATTGCCTATCTACTGTGGTTGGAAACCCAGCATTCCGCACTGGCGCTATTTGCCGCCATAAGCTTGCTACTAAACCTGTTTAATTTACTGCCGATGGTGCCACTAGACGGTGGCAGGGTAATGCAAGCAGCGGCTTTTAGCCGCAAAGGCAAAGCGGCTAAAACGGCATTGTTGTTGGTAACGGGTAGCCTGACTTTTGCCGCCTGGTATTTTGGTTTTTATCTGTTAATGCTGTTTGGCATTTTAGGCACTTTTGATCTGCTCTCTGACAGTGAAGAGCGGGATAAAGATATCGCCCCAATGACCGATACCGGTATATTAGTTACCCTGTTAAGCTACATTGGTTTAATGGCCATTTTGCTTTGGTTGTCAGTCATTATGGCCGACAGCGGTATTCCCGGTACTAACCTGCCACTTATTTTTATCTCCAGTTAAAGCCCCACCTAGGCGCGCTGCTAAAGTCCTCGAATTCGAGGGCTTTAGCCTGCAAAACGCGGCAAGCTTAACCCCATCGAATTCGATGGGGTTAAAAGTAATATACTGTTTCTATTGGCAATACTTAAGAAGTCACGTCAAGTACTTTCACTTGCAAAACGTTGTTACTTTAATCCCGTTGAAATCGACGGGATTAACAGGAATACGCATTTATTAACTGCGATTTCTTAGACACCATTTTATTTTCAAAAAAATGAGAATTTTTGTCACACTAAGGCCAGCTGCGGCGACTTGGTAAGGTAACCCATACTTAACTAAGGATATCGCCATGCAAAACACCACTCAACACACCCATAATACCCAAGTAAACAATCAACCCGCTAAAGCAAAACCAGGGTTTTGGACCTATTTCGCCATTATTATGACTATTATCGGCGGCGTCATAGTTCCCCAATTGAAAGCCGCTGAAGTGGCAGCGGTGCCCAGTTTTCAGGTAACGGTAATTGGCGAGGGTAAACCGGTATTACTTATTCCAGGCTTAATGTCGGATAGCCGCATTTGGCAAGACACCGTAAAAAGCTTAAAAAGTGATTACCAATTACACCTGATTAGCCTGGCAGGCTTTGCCGGCACGCCAGCTATAGCAGGCGAGTTCTTACCCCAAGTACAGCACGATTTATTAGCCTATATCGAACAGCAGCAACTGGTTAAACCGGCAGTAATAGGCCATAGCCTGGGCGCCTTTTTGGCCTTTGCGCTAGCAAGTAGCGCACCGGAACAAATTGGCACCGTGGTAGCAGTAGATGGCTTACCCTATATTGCGCCTATTTTTAGCCGCAACCCCGCTACTCAGGTTACCGATATGCAAGCACAAGCCTCGCAAATTAAAGGCTACTATCAAAATATGACTGTCGAACAGTTAACTGCCGGCGCAAAGCAGGGCTTGTTTATTCAGGCTCGGTCAGCAGCACATCAACAGCTGGTGTTAGAGATGGCCAGCACGTCCGACAGCCGCACTGTTGGTCAGGCCATGTATGAGTTACTTACCACCGATTTACGGCCAAAAGTAAGTGCTATCCAAAGTAAAGTATGGCTGCTGGGTGCCAGTGGTGCGCTACCAGAAGCACAACAAGCACAGGCCACCGCTATTTATCAGCAGCAACTTGCCACTATTGCTAACGCGACTTTACTGATGAATACTAACAGTCGCCATTTTATGATGCTGGATGAGCCTGAGTGGTTTATTGCCCAGCTCCGTTTGGCCTTACAGGAGTAAACTCAGCATGCCAAACGCCAACCTTAGCGCACCACTTACTATGCCACTGCCCCTAGAACAGCAATTGCAGCCCGACGTTACCGCGGCTATTGCTGGCGATATGCAAGCCTTTGGCCGCTTGATCCGCCGCTGCCAAAATAGTGTTAGCAGCATTGCGCTGGCCATTGTGAAAGACTTAGATGCCAGCGAAGAGGTTTGCCAGCAGGTCTTTATTGCCGCCTGGCAGCAACTTAGTAGCCTGCAAAACCCGGCCAGCTTTCTGCCCTGGGTACGACAAATTACCCGTTATCGCGCCTATAGCTATCTGCGTGAACAACGGGATGCAAAAACCGAGCGCGGTGCTGACGCTGAAGCCTTGCTGGAGACTTTTGCCAGCGACAGCAACCCGCCCGACGAATTACTGCGCAGCGAGCAGGCTACGCTGATCCGTAACCTGTTGGATGAGCTGCCGCCGGAGAGCCGGGAAATCGTCCTGCTGTTTTACCGTGAAGAACAAAACAGTAATCAGGTCGCTAGTTTATTAGGGTTGACTGAAGCGAATGTACGGAAAAAACTGCAGCGGGTCAGGGAATTGCTCAAAGAACAGCTATTAGCCAGATACGGCAAGCTGATTTTAAGTACTGCGCCGGGTGTGGGCCTTAGCAGTGCAGTGCTTAGCGCCTTACTGATCGGTAGCCCATCCGCCGCTGCCGCGACTGCCAGTGCCATGGCAGCACATAGCAGCGGACTGGCAAAATTCGGCTGGTTATTGAGTGGGGCGCTACTTGGCGCGCTCGGCGGCATGCTCGGTGTAGTGCTGGGGATGCGCGGCCCGCTGAAAAATGCGACCAGTGATAACGAGCGCAGTCGCTTATTGCGTTATCGCAATCAGGCTTTGGTTTGGGTTGGCCTCTCAGGCTTACTACTCGCTGCAGCATACGAATTTACCGCAGGTGCGATAGCTCCACTAATGGCCTTTGGCCTTTTTATGGCGGGCGTGACTTATCTGCAAGTTAGGGTATGGCAAACGATCAAACCGCGCTTGTTGGCAAAAGCCGCACAGAGTGCAGAAACAAAACGGCAGTATCGAAATAATCTGTTCTGGTGTTGGTTTGGTATGCTCGGTGGTGCGACTGCCGGCTTTGCCGGCTTGATTGCTGGCCTGATCAAAAATGGCCGCTGGTTTTTGGGCTAGTGTTCCCTCCTGGCTATATACAGCCTGGTGTTTTTCGGTCTGCTACACACTTCTATAGTTTGCTACTAACCACGTGCGCTCTCTACTAAAGCTTGGTTTATTGAAATTGTTAAACCAAGCTGTTCATTTGCGCCCAAAATAGATGATTTAATTTCATCGTTTCATGAAAAAACATCATTTTTACTCATCGAAAATTCGGCGTATAACTACATCACAACCCAAATAGACGTCTAGATGTTTATTTTTTCTTGCGCAGTAGCCATCTTGACAAGTAATGGTTTGCCCCTTCGCACAAAGTCAAACCTGATTATTGCGACTGCAACATGGCAATCAAATAACAATTGGAAATCTCGATGATGAAAAACAATGACTTCACTTTTACCGTTAAACGTATTCGCTTTGATGAACACTACCAACCCGCGGACAGCACCCGCCTGACCACTAATTTCGCGAACCTGGCACGCGGTGAGCGGCGCCAGCAGAATTTGCACAATGCCTTAACCATGATTAACAACCGATTTAATGCCTTAGCTAATTGGGATAATCCTAAAGGTGATCGCTATAGCCTTGAGCTGGACATTATCTCGGTGGATGTTGATGTTGCTGGCAATGGTGCAAGCTTCCCCTCTATTGAAGTGTTACAAACGCATATTGTTGATAACGCTACTGGGCAACGCTTTGAGGGTATTGTTGGTAATAACTTTTCGTCCTACGTGCGGGACTATGATTTTAGCGTCTTACTGCCCGAACATAACAAACAGCAAGCAGGATTCAGTATTCCAGATAATTTTGGCGAGCTGCACGGCAAATTGTTTCAGTCCTTTGTGAGCTCAGCTACCTACAAAGCGCACTTTAAAAAACCACCGGTAATTTGTTTAAGTGTGTCTGATAACAAAATCTATTACCGCACCGAAAACCGCCATCCGGTGCTAGGGGTGGAATACCAACCGAATGAAGCTTCGCTAACCGAGCAATATTTTAAAAAGATGGGCCTGGCGGTGCGCTATTTTATGCCGGCCAACAGTACCGCCCCTTTGGCATTTTACTTTTTTGGTGATCTGCTAAACGACTATAACAATCTGGAGCTGATTAGCACCATCAGCACCATGGAGACCTTTCAGAAGATTTACCGGCCAGAGATCTACAATGCCAATGTGGTTGCCGGTCACTGCTATCAGCCGAATTTACACAATACCGATCATTCCGTGACGCAAATTGTCTATGACCGGGAAGAGCGCAGCAGGCTGGCCAAAGCCCAGGGTAAATTTGCAGAAGAGCATTTTATTAAGCCCTATCAAGCCGTGTTAGCACAGTGGTCGGCTAAGGTTACACAGTCAGCCTAAGTGTTTAATTTTTTCTAATAACCCGGATAACTGAATTTATGAAACAGACTTTATTACCAACCTCAACCGCTGGCAGCTTACCCAAACCAAGCTGGCTAGCTGAGCCAGAGACCCTGTGGTCAGCCTGGAAGCTACAAGACGAGGAACTCAAAAGCGGCAAGCAGGACGCGCTGCGGCTGGCACTACAAGAACAACAGCACTGCGGTATTGATATTGTGAGCGATGGCGAGCAAAGCCGCCAACACTTTGTCACCACCTTTATTGAGCATTTAAATGGCGTCGATTTTATCCATCGTAAAACGGTGAGAATTCGTGATCGTTATGATGCCAGTGTACCGACGGTGGTTGGCCCAGTCTCGCGGCAAAAACCGGTATTTGTTGATGACGCGAAATTTTTGCGTAAGCAGACCAAGCAGCCAATAAAATGGGCCTTGCCAGGGCCAATGACCATGATCGATACGCTGTATGATGATTACTATAAAAGCCGAGAACAACTGGCCTGGGAATTTGCCATTATCCTAAACCAGGAAGCGAAAGAGTTAGAGGCTGCAGGTGTGAATATTATTCAATTTGATGAGCCGGCTTTTAATGTGTTCTTTGATGAGGTTAACGACTGGGGTATTAAGTGCTTAGAGCGCGCCATCGAAGGGCTGAAATGCGAAACCGCTGTGCATATTTGTTATGGCTATGGTATTAAAGCCAATACCGAGTGGAAAAAAACCTTAGGTAGCGAGTGGCGGCAATACGAAGCAATCTTCCCCAAATTACAACAGTCTAATATCGATATTATTTCCTTAGAGTGCCATAACTCACGAGTGCCCATTGAACTACTTGGACTATTGCGCGGTAAAAAAGTGATGGTCGGAGCTATTGATGTAGCAACCGATACCATTGAGACGCCAGAAGAAGTAGCAGCTACGCTTAGAGAAGCGCTGCAATATGTGGATGCCGATAAGCTTTATCCCTGCACTAATTGTGGTATGGCACCGTTATCCCGTAAGGTTGCTACTGGTAAGCTTAATGCCTTGGCAGCAGGTGCAGCTATTGTGCGCAGTGAATTACAGGGCAAAAACTAAAGCCATTGCCTTTCAACATACAGAGTGGCGGGCTGCGTCCCTGCTTATCGAAAGCCATTAGGTATAAACTTGCCGCAAGATTAAAAAAGGTTGCTTGGACATAAAAAAACGCCGACGAGCTGTCGGCGTTTTTAGGTAACTGCAACAACGTTCAGTTACTTATACTGCACTGCCGTGATCTCAAACTCTACCACGCCTTTTGGTGTAGTAATGTTGACAACGTCATCGGCTTCTTTACCAATTAAGCCACGCGCTATCGGTGAGTTAACCGAAATCAGGTTATTTTTAATATCGGCTTCATCGTCACCCACAATACGGTAAGTCACTTCTTCTTCTGTATCCAGATTAAGAATGGTTACCGTAGCACCAAAAATCACTTTACCGTTATTCGGCAGTTTAGTGATATCGATGATCTGGGCATTGGATAATTTGCCTTCAATATCCTGAATACGCCCTTCAATAAACCCCTGCTGCTCGCGAGCGGCATGGTATTCGGCGTTTTCTTTTAAGTCACCATGCGCACGCGCTTCAGCGATGGCTTGGATCACCGCTGGGCGTTTCACACTTTTTAACTCATTCAATTCAAGGCGCAGCGCTTCTGCGCCCTGAACGGTCATTGGGATTAAACTCATCCGTTAACTCTCTTATGCAATTCCTGTACTGAATTCACGTTAACAAAAGCACTGGCTGCATTGGCTTTTACCGTAGCAAAAGCGGCATTTAAGGTAGTGGTATAATTGACCTTATGTTGCAAGGCACTGCGGCGCAACATTTTAGAGTCTTCAATGGCTTGCCGCCCTTCGGTGGTGTTTACAATATAACTGTATTCACCATTTTTGATGCGGTCTAGCATATTAGGACGGCCTTCAAATACTTTGTTCACCACCCGGCATTCAATACCGGCGGCTTTTAAGGCTGCTGCGGTACCGCCACTGGCGTCTAACTCAAAACCTGTTTCCACCATGCGTTTCGCTAACTCAACAACGCGCACTTTATCGCTGTCACGTACAGAAAGCAAGGCACGGCCACCGGTAGGAATTAAAATGCCACAACCCAGTTCTGCTTTAGCAAAGGCTTCTTCAAAGGTATCACCCACGCCCATCACTTCACCGGTTGAACGCATTTCTGGGCCGAGGATCGGATCCACGCCAGGGAACTTGTTAAACGGGATCACCACTTCTTTTACTGAGAAGTACGGCGGGATAATTTCTTTGGTAATACCCTGGTCCGCTAGCGAGCGACCCGCCATACAGCGCGCGCCCACTTTCGCTACAGCAACACCGGTGGCTTTTGATACAAAAGGCACGGTACGGGCAGCGCGCGGGTTCACTTCAATCAGGTACACTTCGCCATCTTTTACCGCAAACTGGGTATTCATTAAGCCAACAACGCCCAGCTCTAGTGCCAGTTTTTTCACCTGATCGCGCATTACATCTTGGATCTGCTGCGACAAGCTATGCGGTGGCAAGGTACAGGCAGAATCACCCGAGTGGACACCCGCCTGCTCAATGTGTTCCATAATGCCGCCGATCACGACTTCTTTGCCATCACAGATCGCATCGATATCGACTTCAATAGCGTCATCTAAGAAGTTGTCCAGCAATACTGGTGAATCGTTTGACACACTTACCGCTTCGTTCATATAACGACGTAAATCTTGCTCGTCGTAAACGATTTCCATGGCCCGGCCACCCAATACATAAGACGGGCGTACCACCATCGGGTAACCAATTTCTGGCGCTTTGGCAATGGCTTCATCAAAGCTGGTTACGGTAACGTTTTTCGGCTGCTTTAAGCCTAAACGGGTAACTGCTTGTTGGAAACGCTCACGATCTTCAGCGCGGTCAATGGCATCTGGCGAGGTACCAATAATTGGCACGCCGTTCGCTTCTAAGGCACGGGCTAATTTTAATGGCGTTTGACCACCGTATTGTACGATAACGCCTTTTGGCTGCTCTTTACGTACAATTTCCAGCACGTCTTCTAGCGTAATCGGCTCGAAATACAAACGGTCGGAGGTGTCGTAATCAGTTGAAACGGTCTCTGGGTTACAATTAACCATAATGGTTTCATAACCATCTTCTCGCAGAGCTAAAGCCGCATGCACACAACAATAGTCGAACTCGATACCCTGACCAATGCGGTTCGGGCCGCCACCGATAATCATAATCTTATCGCGGTTAGTCGGTGCCGCTTCGCATTCTTCATCGTAGGTGCTGTACATATAGGCGGTGTTGGAAGCAAACTCAGCAGCACAGGTATCTACCCGCTTATATACCGGGTGAATATTGTAGCTGTAGCGCTTTTTACGTACTTCAGTTTCACTTACACCCAGTACATCGGCGATACGGGCATCGGCAAAACCTTTACGCTTTAAGCGGGCAATGCGTGCTTCATCCAGTGCAGCAAAGCCATCAACGCTTAATGCTTGTTCTTCTTTGACCAGATCTTCAATTTGCACCAGGAACCAAGGATCAACCTTAGTCAGCTTGAAAATATCGTCCATGCTCATGCCAAAGCGGAAGGCATCGGCGATATACCAAATACGGTGTGCGCCTGGCTCGCGCAGCTCACGAATCAGCTTTTCTTTGGTTTCTGGCGCTTTGATGTCAAGGATAGGGTCTAAACCCGATACGCCAATTTCTAAACCACGTAAGGCCTTTTGCAAAGATTCTTGCTGGTTACGACCAATGGCCATCACCTCACCCACCGATTTCATCTGGGTGGTTAAGCGATCATTAGCACCAGCAAATTTTTCAAAGTTAAAGCGTGGCACCTTGGTAACCACGTAATCGATGCTTGGCTCGAATGACGCAGGCGTCACACCGCCCGTAATATCGTTGGCTAACTCGTCAAGCGTGTAACCTACGGCCAATTTGGCAGCGACCTTGGCAATCGGGAAACCCGTTGCTTTCGAGGCCAGCGCGGATGAGCGTGATACCCGCGGGTTCATCTCGATAATGACCATACGGCCATCTTCTGGGTTAATACCAAACTGCACGTTTGAACCACCCGTCTCAACCCCAATTTCGCGCAGTACGGCCAAAGAGGCGTTACGCATAATCTGGTATTCTTTGTCGGTCAGGGTTTGCGCCGGTGCTACGGTGATTGAGTCGCCGGTATGTACGCCCATAGGATCAAAGTTTTCAATGGCACAGACGATAATACAGTTATCGTTTTTGTCGCGTACCACTTCCATTTCATACTCTTTCCAACCAATTAACGATTCGTCAATTAATAGCTCTTTGGTTGGCGACAGATCTAAACCACGGGTACAGATCTCTTCAAATTCTTCGCGGTTATACGCAATACCACCGCCCGAGCCACCCATAGTAAACGACGGACGAATAATACAAGGGAAGCCAATGCTTTCTAAAACCTGATAGGCTTCTTCCATCGAGTGGGCTAAGCCCGCGCGTGGACAGGCTAAACCAATGGAACGCATGGCTTTATCAAAGCGGCTGCGATCTTCAGCTTTATCAATGGCATCGGCGGTCGCACCAATCATTTCTACATTGTACTTTGCCAAGACACCATGGCGTTCCAGCTCTAGCGCACAGTTCAGTGCTGTCTGGCCACCCATAGTCGGTAGCACAGCGCACGGGCGCTCTTTTTCAATAATCTTTTCTACGACCTGCCAGTGAATTGGCTCGATATAGGTAGCATCGGCCATTTCTGGATCGGTCATAATGGTCGCTGGATTAGAGTTCACCAGAATAACCCGGTAGCCTTCTTCTTTTAAGGCTTTACAGGCTTGGGCGCCTGAGTAGTCAAATTCACAGGCTTGGCCGATAACGATGGGGCCAGCGCCCAGGATCAGAATACTTTTTAGGTCGGTACGTTTTGGCATTGCAGTAAATCTCCGTAATTCAGTCTTTGCGTCCGCTTAAGCTCAGGCTTTGGCTTGTTGCATTAATCCGATAAAGTGGTCAAACAGCTCAGAGGCTTCGTGCGGGCCAGGGCTCGCTTCCGGGTGGCCTTGAAAACTGAATGCCGGTTTATCAGTACGGTGGATCCCTTGCAGGGTGCCGTCGAATAACGATTTATGAGTTGCACGTAAATTAGCCGGTAAGCTCGCTTCTTCTACCGCAAAACCATGGTTTTGCGCAGTGATAAGTACGCGTTTGGTATCAAGGTTTTGCACCGGGTGGTTACCACCGTGATGGCCTAACGCCATTTTTACGGTTTTAGCGCCACTGGCTAGCGCCAATAATTGGTGACCTAAACAAATACCGAAGATAGGAATATCGGTTTCTAAAAAGGCTTTAATGGCTTCGATAGCATAGGTACAAGGAGCTGGATCGCCAGGGCCATTGGATAAGAAAATACCATCTGGATTTAGCGCTAATACTTCGGCAGCCGACGTTTGCGCGGGCACTACCGTGAGTTTGCAGCCGCGGTCGGCTAACATGCGTAAGATATTACGCTTTACACCGAAATCGTAAGCAACAACGTGAAACTGCGCTGCAGGCGCGGCTTTATGTCCTTCGCCTAACTGCCAGCTACCTTCTGTCCACTGATAGGCTTCAGTTACCGTGACTTCCTTGGCTAAATCCATACCTGACAGTCCTGGGAAGCCTTTGGCTAATTCTAGCGCTTTTGCTTCGTCCAGGTTGTCACCCGCTATTAGGCAGCCATTTTGGGCGCCTTTTTCACGAAGAATACGGGTTAATTTGCGGGTATCGATATCGGCGATGCCGAGAATATTGTTGTTTTTTAAATATTGACTAAGGGAGAGTTGATTACGGAAATTGCTGGCTAATAGCGGGAGGTCACGGATAATTAGGCCTTTCGCCCAAATCTTGCCGGATTCCTCATCTTCCTCATTGGTCCCGGTGTTACCAATATGAGGATAGGTAAGTGTTACAATTTGTTCTGCATAAGAGGGATCAGTTAATATTTCCTGATACCCGGTCATTGAGGTATTAAATACTACCTCACCTACAGAAACTCCCTCGGCGCCAATGGCTGTACCGCGAAATACGGTGCCGTCTTCCAGTACGAGCAGGGCGGACTTAGTCAAAATAACCTCCAAACAGCAAAAAACGGGTGAAAACCTGACGCGTTTTACGACCCGTTTTGACCTAAAATTCTGATACCCGTATTTACCGCGCACCTGCAGTTCCCGAGTTTTCAAGCAAAAACTCAGGAAATTTACAGCGTACGGGCAAACCTGCTTATTTTAGGTGAAAAGCGTAATTTTGGCTATGACTTTTTTCTTATTTTATAAAAATAGCGGCTTTAGCACGTTTTTATGCTAAGTGCCGCAAAAGTTTAATCTAACTTTGGCAAACCCAGCACTTGTTGCATGGTATAAAGTCCTGGTTGTTTATTTTGCAACCATAAAGCAGCGCGCAGAGCGCCTTGGGCAAAGGTATTACGGCTTGAAGCTTTATGGCTAATTTCCAACCTTTCGCCTATATCAGCAAAGAGTGCAGTATGATCGCCAATAATGTCGCCACCACGCACTGTAGCAAAACCAATGGTTTGCTGCGGCCGCTCGCCAATCATGCCCTCACGACCATACACAGCAACTTCAGTTAAGTCACGGTTTAAGCTACGGGCAATGCTGGCACCTATTGCCATCGCGGTGCCAGAGGGTGAATCTTTTTTAAAGCGGTGATGTGCTTCAATGATTTCAATATCGGCGGTATTGCCCATCACTTTGGCGGCGGTTTGCGCCAGGTGCAGCATAAGGTTAACCCCTACACTCATATTCGGTGCCCAAACAATGGGGATCACTTTACTCGCTGCCTGGATTTCAGCGTACTGCGCGTCGGTTAAGCCGGTTACGCCGATAATCATCGCCTTGCGCTCGGCAACACAGAGCTTTAGATGCGCCAGCATCGGTTCCGGCATAGTAAAGTCAATCCAAACATCGGCCTGTTGCACCGCCTTAGCGCAGGTCGCGGCTAAGGCAAGTCCGATCTTGCCACAGCCAGCCAGCTCACCGGCATCGATGCCTATTAAGTCAGAGCCACTACGCACCGTTGCGGCAGCTAGACTTAACTGCTGCTCTTTTGCCACCGTGATTAAGGCGCGACCCATCCGACCGTTAGCACCGAAGATCCCAATACTCGTCATAATTTACTCTGCTAAATTTAATTTGCGTTATTAAAACAAAAGCTCGGCGGATAAAAAAGCAAAACAGCCGTAATTTCACCAAACAACATCAAGTTGCAGACTTAACTGCAGCTCGATGTTATTTGGATAAAAGCTAAACGGCTGATTTAATGGTGTTATGGCATTATTGCCAGAGACGAAAATAATCTCTGGCTTTGTTGCTGTAGGCTTTTCTGCTGCTTGCGCCTTAGTATGTAAAGAGCAGTTATAACGCCTGTTGCAGAATACTGCGGCTAACCTCTGGCGTAATATCACCATGCTCACCCAGCTTCACCATCTTATGCTGCACCAGTTTTTCAACCAGTTTATCCACCACCTCAGCGTTAAGGCCATAATCGGTTAGGCGGGTCGGTACCCCCATCCGCTCAAAGAAATGGCGGGTATGGCTAATGGCTTCGTCAATTAAGCGCTCTTCATCCTGATGCTGTAATTGCCACACGCGCTGACCATACTGTAACAGCTTGGCACGCTTTTGCTGGCGTTGCTGCTGCATTAGTGCCGGTAACACGATAGCTAGCGTTTGTGCATGATCTAAGCCATATAAAGCGGTGATCTCATGCCCTATCATATGGGTAGCCCAATCTTGCGGTACGCCCTGACCAATTAAGCCATTTAGCGCCATGGTGGCAGCCCACATCACATTAGCACGCACCTCGTAGTTTTCCGGATCGGCGATAACTTTCGGGCCTTCCTCAATCAAGGTCAGTAGTAAGCCCTCAGCAAAGCGATCCTGCACCGGTGCATTAACCGGATAAGTCAGGTATTGCTCCATCACATGCACAAAGGCATCCACCACACCATTGGCCGCTTGCTTGGGGGGTAAACTGTAGGTAACTGTAGGATCAAGAATAGCAAATTGCGGGTAGACTAAAGGGCTAGAGAAAGCCAGCTTTTCCTGAGTTTCATAACGCGTCACCACGGAGTTACCATTACTCTCTGTGCCTGTGGCGGGCAGGGTTAACACACAGCCCAGCGGCACCGCTTCAGTAATTTTGGCACCCTTGGCTAAGATATCCCAGGCATCACCATTAAATAACGCTGCGGCAGCGACAAACTTGGCGCCATCGATCACACTGCCGCCACCAACCGCTAGAATAAAGTCAATTTTTTCGCGCCGCACTATATCGGCAGCACGCATCAGGGTTTCAAAACTAGGATTTGGCTCTACACCCGAGAATTCAATAAAACTGCTCTCGGTTAGCGCAGCAGTGACTTGCTGGTAAACGCCGTTATTTTTTATCGAGCCACCGCCATAAATCAGCAACACTTTTTGAAAAGGCTTTACTAAGTTGCTGAGCTGCGTCATTTGCTCACGGCCAAAAATAATACGGGTAGGATTATGAAAAGAAAAATTAAACATGAAGTGGTTCCACCTTCTGATAGTGCTTAAACCCAGATACCCTTCACCCTTAAAGTTGTCTCAGTATTTGCGAGGTTCTTGCACTAAAACGCCAGCCCAGCAAAATGCTATTAGCCAGCAGGCTAATAGCAAGGACTATCATTTTCGTACTTGCCGCTTGCCTGCAACCTTAATTGTTTTGGGTACAAATGCAAAAAAGGGTTTCAACGCATTTGGACTTAAGCGTTTAAGTACGCCTTGCACATCTATGGGGCCAACCACAGTTTGGATCAAGCTTTAGCCCAGAGGCGCTTACTAAAAAGCGACCTCTGGCCATTTTTTAGCGATGATCACCCCGCAGTTGTCGCACTTGCTGCTCTAACCTAGCAGCACTCACCTCTGTTGGCGCCACGGCGGTGGTCGCCGTTAAGGTCACCTTTGACCAAAAGCGGCCTTTAAATTTGAACGCGCCCTTGCCATGGTGGCTAAAAAACGAGCCCCACAAACCTTGCAACGCCATAGGGACTACCGGCACGCTACTTTCACTAATAATACGCTCGATACCTGGCCGAAAACTGTCTATCTCGCCATCTTTGGTTAAACGCCCCTCCGGGAAAATACAAATTAAATTACCCTCTTCCAGCTCGCGTTTTATTGCAGCGAAGGCCGCTTCATAAATCGCTTCATCTTGTTGCTTACTACAGATGGGAATGGTTCTGGCGGCGCGAAATAGCCAATTAGCCACCGGTAAATCATAGATACCTTTATACATCACAAAGCGTACTGGCCTTCTCACCGCGCCGGCAATGAGTAAGGCGTCGACATAACTCACGTGATTCGCCACCAACACCGCCGCACCCTCGTCCGGGATATTGTCCAATCCTTCAGCCTTCACCCGATACATGGTATGGCTTAGCAGGTAAATGACAAAACGCAGCACAAACTCCGGCACCCGCGTATAGACGTAGATAGCCACTACCGCATTCATTAACGCCAATATTAAAAAGTACTGTGGTATGGTTAGCTTAAATACGGCTAAAAATAAAATGCCCGCGGCGGCACTCACCACCATAAATAAGGCATTAAAAATATTGTTGGCCGCGATCATCCTTGCCCGCTGCTCGGGCTGCGCCCGTTGTTGCAGCATGGCATATAAAGGCACAATAAAAAGCCCGCCAAACACCCCTATTAGCGTCAGGTCCAGTAATACCCACCAGCCAAAAGCCGAACTTAAAAACGTCCCTAACGAGACCAATTCCGTTACCGCCAGCTCGGGAGTACTAAAATACAGGCTGATGCCGCAAATCGTTAAGCCTGCCGAGCCAATAGGGACTATACCCAGCTCAACTTTTTCTCCCGACAAGCGCTCACAGAGCATAGAGCCCAACCCCACCCCAACAGAAAAAGCAACCAGCAAGGCAGTAACCACGGTGTTGTCACCACCCAATACCGTTTTGGCAAAGTTTGGAAACTGCGTTAAATAACTGGCGCCTAAAAACCAAAACCAGCTAATGGCCATAATAGCTAGGTACAGCGTGCGGTTTTGATAACTAATTTTTACGGTTTCGACGCTTTGTTGCCAGGGGGCAAAGCGAAACTTAGGGCCACCAGCCACGACACCTACGGCCGGGATCATTAAACTCACTAAGTAACCCATGATCGCAAAGACAATAACCATAACGCCTATCCATAACAGCGCATTGGCAAAACCGACTAATAAACCACCAACAATGGTACCAAGCAAAATAGCGACAAAGGTGCCCATCTCTACCCAGGCATTGCCTGCCAAGAGTTGGCGGTCGGTTAACAGTTGCGGCAAGATGGCATATTTCACCGGCCCAAAAAATGCCGACTGAGCTCCCATTAAAAATAACAGTGCCAGCAACGCCAGATATTGTTCAAACATAAAGGCAGCAGCGGCCAATAACATCAAACCAATTTCCAGCAGCTTTAACCGCTGAATCAACCTGGTTTTGCAGACGCTATCCGCTAGGGTGCCGGCAGTGGCCGAGAATAATAAGAAAGGCAAAATAAACAAACCCGCTGCCAGATTCATACTAACATCGACACTCCAGGGCATTGCACTGGCGGCAGTAAACGTAAGCAACAGCATCAGTGAGTTTTTAAACACATTGTCGTTAAACGCCCCCAGGGCCTGGGTTAGAAAAAACGGAATAAAACGTTTCGACGACAATCTTGTTGATTTAGCCATACCTATTCCTTGTAATGCAGCATGATATGTTATGGGCTTTTGATTTTCTGGTTCTAAGTAAGAACGCAATATCATTTGTGTTTTAACACGATATTACACTAACGTAGCCTAAGTCACCTTTTCAGCATTAAATTTTCCTGGCATAGGCAGCGCCTTTTTTACACGCTGGTATGCCTGGTAAATTAGCTGAAAGTGTCATGCTCCAAAATTTGACAAGACGTCTGGACATCTATATATTGCGCTGCCATTTTATGAGGTTGCTAACGTGAATACTGCTATCCCAGTTGGAGCAAAACGCTCGCTCTTCCCTTTGCTGTTTTTTGTCCTGCTATTTTTAGGTAGCGGCCTGTATTTTCAGAGCCAGAATGTGGACTATGCTTTTTATCAGTTACCCGGTCATGTCGCGATTTTACCAGCCTTGATGTTAGCAGTATGGCTGCATCGTGCGCCCTTAACCCAGTCTATTGAGGTGATTGTTAAAGGCGCTGGTAATAGCAATATTATTACTATGTGTCTGATTTACCTGCTGGCCGGTGCCTTTGCCAGTGTGGCCACCGCAACCGGCGGTGTCGATGCAGTGGTCAATGCCGGTTTAAGCATTATCCCAGCTCAGTTTATCTTACCCGGCTTATTTGTTATTGCGGCCCTGGTATCGACCGCCATGGGCACCTCTATGGGGACTATTGGCGCACTGGCCCCTATTGCGGTAGGTTTGGCTAATCAAGCCGACTTAAACCCGGCAGTAGTGGCCGGTGTGCTATTAAGCGGCGCTATGTTTGGGGATAACTTATCTATTATTTCCGATACCACCATTGCCGCCACCCGCACCCAGGGTGCCAATATGGCCGATAAATTTAAAGAGAATATTAAAATTGCCTTGCCAGCGGCAGTGTTAACCTTACTGGCATATGGCCTGCTGACTACCAATGCCAGCCCAGTTGTTACTGATGCGTTTAATTGGACGGGTGTACTGCCTTATGCCGCTATTTTAATTTTGGCTGTGCTGGGCCTGAACGTTTTTGTGGTTTTACTGCTGGGCATTTTGCTGGCGGCTTTACAAGGCAGTCTCTTTGCAGACTATGCGATTCAGAACCTGGGCCAGGATATCGCAACCGGCTTTGCCAATGTACAAGAGATCTTTTTATTAGCCATGCTAGTAAGTGCGTTAAGCGAATTTATTAAGCAGCAAGGTGGCCTGCAATGGATCTCAAAGCAAATTCAGAGCTTTACTAATAAACTGCAATTGGCTGGCAATAAAGCACAGCAACTGGCAATCGCCGCGCTGGCGTTTGTCAGTAACCTTTGTATTGCTAACAATACCGTAGCTATAGTACTGACCGGTGAAGTGAGCCGTAACTTAGCCACTGAGCATCAGATCAGCCCAAAGCGCAGTGCCAGCTTACTGGATATTTTTGCCTGTATTAGTCAGGGTTTAGTGCCTTATGGCGCTCAGGCGTTGTTGCTTGGCGCCAGCTTTGGTTTGTCTCCCTGGCAAGTCATTACCCACAATTATTATTGCCTGATTTTACTGGCCGTGGCCTTAGCAGTGGTATTGCTAAGAAGCACCAACACTAAGCTTGCTAGCGACGTTTAACCGCCCTCCTCAAGCCCCTAAAAAGAATAATGCCAGCTTTCGCTGGCATTATTCTTTGTATCCGAGCTGCTATCTTAGGGCTTTCTACAATTAGGTAAGGCACCCTGCGCCCGCCGCTGAGTATATTGGCTGCTGGCCTCTGGCATATTTTGTTGTAAGGTACGGATACGGGTATCCGGCACTGGGTGGCTGGACAAAAACTGTGGGCCACTGCCGCCACTTGCTGCGGCCATATTGCGCCACAGCGCTACCGCGTCTTCCGGATTAAAACCGGCTTTGGCCATTAAATCCAAACCAATAATATCCGCTTCGGTTTCATGGGTGCGGCTAAAAGGCAAGGCAACCCCAAGTTGAGCGCCCAAGCCTAAAGCTGCCATCATTTGTTGTTGATATTGCACATTGTAAGCTCTGGAACCGGCATCTGCTATTGCCAGGCCCGCTTGTAAAAACTGATTTGTTGATAAGCGTTCATTACTATGGCCTGCCATCACATGGCCAATTTCATGCCCGACTACGGCAGCTAATTGCGCCGGTGTCTCGGCCACTTTTAACAAACCGGTATAAACACCAATTTTGCCGCCCGGCAAAGCGAAGGCATTGACCTGCTCGCTGTCGAATACCACGATTTCCCATTGTTGCTGGCGATATTCATCGGGCGTTACCTTTAATAAGGCATTGGCAACACATTGTACGTAAGTATTTATCGCTTTATTGCTGCTGATTTTCTCATCGGCTTTCATTTGCTCAAAGGTTTGCGCACCCATGGTATTCAGCTGGTTATTATCAAACAACATCACCTGGCGGCGGCCAGTGGGTGACTCGGCACAAGAAGCAATTAACAGCGCACAAACTGCAGTAGTAAGAAGCTTTTTTAACATACTAGATCCTTAGATTGGGAAATCCTATCCGCTTAGTTTAACCCTCTGCCATAAAAAAACCACCCATAGCGGGTGGTTTCTCAAGTCGCGGGCAAGCTTAGCCAGTTAAATCATCAAAGAATTTCTTTACACCATCAAAGAAACCCTTGGATTTAGGCCGATGTTTCGCTTCGCTTTCACCGGTCATGCTGTCATCCAACTGCCGCAGCAACTCTTTTTGCCGATCGGACAAGTTAACGGGTGTTTCAATCACCACCTTACACACCAGATCGCCAACACCACCACCGCGCACCGATTGCACACCTTTGCCGCGTAAGCGGAACATCTTATCAGTTTGCGTTTCAGCCGGGATTTTCAGCTTAACGCGGCCATCCAATGTCGGTACGTCAATCTCACCACCTAAGGCAGCAATAGCAAAACTCATCGGCACTTCACAGTAAAGGTTATTACCGTCGCGCTGGAAGATAGGATGCGCTTTTACACTCACCTGCACATATAGATCACCTGCAGGGGCGCCATGCATGCCCGCTTCGCCTTCGCCGGTTAAGCGAATACGATCGCCGGTATCCACGCCAGCAGGAATTTTCACTGCTAACGTTTTGGTTTTCTCGATGCGGCCTTCACCATGACACTTAGTACAAGGATCCGGGATAATCTTACCGCGACCAGAACAAGTAGGACAGGTTTGCTGCACAGCAAAAAAGCCCTGACGCATCGTTACCTGACCGGCACCATGACAGGTTGGACAGCTCTTAGCTGAAGTGCCTTTTTTGGCACCTGAGCCATCGCAGCTATCACAGCTGACCATCGTTGGCACTTTGATATCAACCGACTTACCCTTAACCGCCTCTTCCAGCGTTAGCTCGAGGTTGTAACGTAAGTCTGAACCACGTTGCGCCCGCGATTGGCCACGACGACCGCCGCCACCAAAGATATCGCCAAACACATCACCGAAAATATCACCAAAATCGGCGCTGCCACCACCGCCGAAGCCACCGGCTCCACGGTTGGGATCTACTCCGGCATGGCCGAAACGATCGTAGGCAGCACGCTTTTGCTCGTCAGACAAAACCTCATAGGCTTCCTGTACTTCTTTAAACTTCTCTTCCATGGCTTTATCGCCCTGAGTACGATCAGGGTGAAACTTCATGGCGAGGCGTTTATAAGCCTTTTTGATGTCTTTATCGTCGGCGCCTTTAGCGACACCTAACACTTCATAATAGTCACGCTTGGACATAGATCTGTGCTTATTTCTCAGTAAAAGGGCTGCAGTATAACCCTGCAGCCCGTATTAGCGTTAATTACTTCTTGTCGTCTTGTACTTCTTCAAACTCAGCATCAACCACGTCGTCAGCACCACCAGCTTGCTGGGCACCTTCGGCACCACCTTGCTGGCCTTTCGCTTGTGCTGCTTCCATCAGTTTTTGTGAAGCTTGAATCAGCGCCTGGGTTTTGGCTTCGATCTCTGCTTTGTCACTGCCTTTGATGGCTTTTTCTAAGTCAGCAATGGCTGTTTCAACCGCTTCTTTATCATTCGCGGCTAAAGCAGAGCCCACTTCTTCCAGTTGTTTACGGGTAGCATGTACCATAGCATCGGCCTGGTTACGTGCTTGCACCATTTCTTCAAACTTTTTATCTTCTTCTGCGTTGGCTTCAGCATCACGCACCATTTTTTGGATTTCTTCTTCTGTTAAACCAGAAGAGGCCTTAATGGTGATCTTTTGCTCTTTACCGGTGTCTTTATCTTTGGCCGACACATGTAAAATACCATCCGCATCTAAATCGAAGGTGACTTCAATTTGTGGCTCGCCACGGCGACCAGCACGAATACCTTCTAAGTTAAACTGACCTAAAGACTTGTTGTCAGAAGCACGCTTCCGCTCACCCTGCAGCACATGAATGGTTACCGCAGACTGGTTGTCATCGGCTGTTGAGAACACTTGCGACTTTTTAGTCGGGATAGTGGTGTTTTTCTCAATCAGCGCAGTCATGACGCTACCCATGGTTTCAATACCCAGCGACAACGGCGTTACGTCTAACAATAATACGTCTTTTACATCGCCCGACAGCACCGCGCCTTGAATAGCTGCACCTACTGCAACCGCTTCATCCGGGTTCACGTCTTTACGTGGCTCTTTACCAAAGAAAGCCGTTACCGCTTCCTGTACTTTTGGCATACGGGTTTGACCGCCTACCAGGATAATTTCATCTACATCGCTTACGCTTAGATCGGCATCCGCTAAGGCTTTTTTCAGTGGCTCTAAAGTACGTTGTACTAAATCGTCCACCAAAGACTCCAGCTTAGCGCGGGTTACCTTGATGTTCAGGTGTTTCGGACCTGAGGCATCTGCCGTGATATACGGCAGGTTAACTTCGGTTTGCGAGGCTGAAGATAATTCAATCTTGGCTTTTTCACCGGCTTCTTTTAAGCGCTGCATGGCCAGAGGATCGTTACGCAGATCCATGCCCTGCTCTTTTTTGAACTCATCAACCAGGTAGTTGATAACGCGGTTGTCAAAGTCTTCACCACCTAAGTGGGTATCACCGTTGGTCGCTAATACTTCAAAGGTTTGCTCGCCGTCTACGTCATCAATTTCAATGATAGAGATATCGAAAGTACCACCACCTAAGTCATATACTGCAACCTTGGTGTCGCCTTTCTTCTTATCCATACCATAAGCCAGGGCCGCAGCGGTTGGCTCGTTGATAATACGTTTAACGTCTAAGCCTGCAATACGGCCAGCATCTTTCGTTGCCTGACGCTGTGCATCGTTAAAGTAAGCCGGTACTGTGATAACCGCAGCAGTTACTGGCTCGCCCAGATAATCTTCTGCCGTTTTCTTCATCTTTTTCAGTACTTCCGCAGAAATTTGCGGCGCAGCTAATTTTTTGCCTTTAACTTCTACCCAGGCATCGCCATTGTCTGCTTTAACAATTTGGAATGGCATGATTTTGATATCACGCTGTACTTCTTCGTCTTCAAAACGACGACCAATTAAACGCTTGATAGCGAACAGGGTGTTTTTCGGGTTGGTAACAGCCTGACGTTTTGCCGGTTGACCAACCAACACTTCACCATCTTCTGCATAAGCGATGATAGAAGGCGTGGTACGCGTGCCTTCAGCGTTTTCTAATACTCTTGGCTTGTCACCATCTAAAATGGCCACACATGAGTTGGTTGTACCTAAGTCAATACCAATGATTCTACCCATAACTACTCTCCACCTAATATTCTGAACAATGAAACATTGCGATGACCGATTAGTGGGGATTAGCCCTGATCTATTCAAGGTTATAAAGAGTAATTTTTTAGGTTAAGTGGCGAAAAAATGTTTAAATGCCGCTAAAAAGCAAAAGCCATTAACTTCTGAGCCTGGCAGGCGCTATAATCGGAAGATGATTTTTTATTACTTACAGGATTGGTTATGCCATTACTAGATAGTTTTACCGTAGACCACACCATTATGAAAGCACCCGCGGTGCGTATTGCCAAAAAGATGAATACGCCAAAAGGTGATGCTATTACCGTATACGATTTACGTTTTTGCGTGCCTAACGAAGAAATCTTATCGGAAAAAGGTATTCATACGCTGGAGCATTTATTTGCCGGCTTTATGCGCGATCATTTAAACGCCAGTGATGTTGAGATTATTGATATTTCGCCTATGGGCTGTCGTACCGGTTTTTATATGAGCTTAATTGGCACGCCAGACGAGCAGCGTGTAGCCAGCGCCTGGCAAGCGGCGATGGACGATGTGTTAAAAGTCGCCAGTCAGCAGGATATTCCAGAGCTGAATATCTATCAGTGTGGTACGGCACAAATGCACTCGCTGGAAGAAGCTAAGCAAATTGCCCAAAACATTTTAAGCCGCGGCGTGGGTGTGAACCGCAATGACGAGTTAGCACTGCCAGCAGAAGTGTTGAATAAGCTTTAACCGCTGTTTCTTTGACTAAGATAAAAGGGTCTTAACTGGCCCTTTTCTTTTACTTTAGCATACTTGATTACGTCCGGCATGTTTGGCCTGGTAAAGGGCACTGTCTGCCACTTCAATCAACTCTGCTGCGTTACTAAAACTATTGTCACTGGTTGAGGCGACACCGGCCGAGAAGGTGCAATTAAAATAGTCGCCATGATAAGAGAATTGCAGCTGACTAAACGTATCCAAAATACCCCGGACTAAGGCTCTAGCCTGTTCACCAGCGCAATCGGGCAATACCAGCATAAACTCTTCACCACCGTAACGCCCGGCTCGATCGGTTTTTCGGATCCGTTTTCTCAGTAACGTAGCCAAGGCGGTAATTACCACATCACCGGTCGCGTGGCCGTAACTGTCGTTCACTTTTTTAAAGTAGTCGATATCCAGCATGACGATACTTAGCGGTTTTTGTAAGCGCTCAGAGCGTTCAAATTCTAAATCTGCCGCGTCCTTTATTGCACTGTGTTTGATCAAATGTGTCAGGCTGTCTTTTTCAATCAAATTTTTAATTTCAAAACTGCGGGCTAAACGGACTTTCACCGACTGCACCAATAGCACATCATCTATCGGCTTGGTTAAAAAGTCGTCGCCGCCATGCGATAAGGCATGAATTTGTAGCGTTTTATTAAGCTCTGACGATAAAAATACGATAGGTAAACGCTTAAAATTCCGGTATTGGCGTAACAAGCCTGCAATTTCAGGGCCTGAAAACTCAGGCATGTATAAATCCATTAGCAATAAGTCAGGCTGGAATTTCATCAATTCGCTAACGATGTTAGGCACATGTTTTACCTGATGAGTTTGAATGCCGGCCGCATTTAACACCAGCTCGTAGTG
Source organism: Alishewanella longhuensis (assembly GCF_014653435.1). Taxonomy (GTDB): domain Bacteria; phylum Pseudomonadota; class Gammaproteobacteria; order Enterobacterales; family Alteromonadaceae; genus Alishewanella; species Alishewanella longhuensis. The sequence continues at coordinate 127,583 of NZ_BNAO01000007.1, forward strand.
CTCTGCTAACAGGCCATCATCTTCAACAATAGCAACGCGGCCAGCGTATTTACTTTCTTGTTCAATCAGCTCTGTTACTGTGGTAATGATATTAGGAATATCTAACGGCGAGATAAAAAATGCTTCGGCACGTTGTTGCGCTGCTTTTATCCGCAATGAAAAACTGTCTACTTCTGAGTAAGCAACTAAGCGTACCTGGTGTTTAGATAACAGTTTTAGCAAAGCGTCCTGCTGAAAAAGAGCCAAATCTGCGCTAAGGCTAACGGCGGCAAACAAGACTGTGGGAGTTTGCCGCTGCAATTGTTCAAAACATTCCAGATAACTACTTAGTTTGAGGATCTGATGACCAAAAGCTTCTAACTGCGCACTTAGTTCATCCAAAAGTCTGCCTGCAGGTAACAATAACCAAATTGTGCGGGGCTGAGTAGTGCTGCAAGCAATAGTGTCTCTCTCGGGTGTTTGTTTTGCTAACGCAGCGCTAACCGCTAACCGAAAATCAAGCACCGCTTGCTTTAATAAAGGAAATGCTTGTAGTTGCTCATCAGCCGGCTTTACAGCAATCGTTTTAACTAATTGTTCAATTTGTCTGGCGGAAAAGCCCAGCTCGTTATAGCCGAAGGTACCGCAAGCACCGGCTAACTTATGCGCTTCTGCCAACAGGCTTTTTAGTTGGCTCGTCTCAGACTCTGTGACAAACATCAACATGGTTTCAGCACGCTCTGGCAAACCTTGTTCAAAGCGCAGCCTCAGTGCTGCAAAGGCAGCGGACAGATCGGCGTGGTTATTTTTTTTCACAGCGTCTCCTCTACTGGCTGGTCACTAAAATCAGTGTGTGCCGGTAAATAAAAATAGAAGGTGGTACCTTTCCCTGTTTCCGTTTCAAAACTTATATCTCCATGCATCTGCTGTACCAGCTCTTTACAAATAGCCAAACCTAAACCGGTACCACCACTTTGCCTAAGGTTCGAGCCGTCTGCCTGCGCAAAACGTTCAAATACCCGCGAGCGAAATTCCGGAGCGATACCATCGCCGTGGTCTTTTATCGCAAACTGAATCGTATCGCCGACTTGCTTAGCACTCAGCCATACTTGGCTATCTAACGGTGAGAATTTAATTGCGTTAGAGAGCAAGTTGGTTAGCACTTGCTGCAGCCTCAAAGCATCTGCAGCAACGGATAGAGTGGCATCTGGACACTGATAGTTTATGTTCACTTTTTGCTGATGCGCAAAAGGTTGGATATTTTCAGCTGCTTGCAGTAGTTCATTTTCTACCCGTAACGGCCGGATAGCAAATGGCATTTTACCCGCTGTCAACTTTTCAATATCCAATAAATCGTTTATTAACTGGCTCAGTCGCTTGCTGTTTCGCTCTGCCACCGCCAATAATTTTTGCATAAATGCTGGCACCTCACCGAGCTTACCCGAATTTAGTAAGGTGATAGCGCCACTAATGGCCGTCACAGGAGTACGTAACTCGTGGCTCACGGTAGAAATAAAGGCGTCTTTCATCTGCTGTAATAGCATGCGATCTGTCACATCTTGTACTGACCCTACTAAAATTTGTTCAGGGTTATCCTGTAACGGCAATAATTTCGCCAGCTCGTGTACCCAGCGTATCGTGCCGTCAGGACGAATAATACGATGTACTACATCATGTAATCCGGTCGTTAAAGCACGTTGTTCACTCTCTGCCACCCGCTGACGATCATCTGGATGTAGCAGACTTTTAAACAAGGCAACACTGGGGGTGATGGCTTCATCAACACCAAAGATCTGATAGATCACCGCCGACCACCAGACTTCTCCGGTAATCAATGAGGCTTGCCAAAATCCCATTAATGCCGTTTCGCTTGCCATATCTAGTCGTTGCTGACTTAAGTTTAACTGAGTGTTAATTTGCTCTAAGGTCAGATAATGCTGTTTGATTGCAGTGATATCCTCGATATAGCCATGCCACAGTGTGCTGCCATCCGGCATCAGCTCCGGTGTGGCTCGACCAGACATCCAGCTGAGCGCACCAGAAGCATCATATACCCGGTATTGATGCTGCCATAAAGACAAGGATTTTGCTGATTGCTCAATACTCTGTGCCAGCCCGGCTAGATCATCCTGATGGATTTTTTTAAAAACAGCGGTTGCATCGTCTTTTACCTGCTCAGGTAAAACGCCGTAAATTTTTTGGATATTATCACTAGCATAAGGAAAGGCAGCCCGTCCATCAGGCCATTGCTGGTATTGATAGACGACACCAGGCAATTGCGATGTTAATTTTAACAGTTGCTGCTTCAGATTTTTTTCCTCGGTGATGTCTAAAATAAAACCATCAAGGTAAATCACCTCTCCTAGCTGGTTGTACTCGGCTCTGCCACGCTCTTCTACCCAACGTAGCTCCCCTGACTTATTCATAACACGATACTGTAATAACCAAGGTTGCTTATCGGTTACCGCTCTGGCTAATGCCAACTCTAAACGTGGCTGATCAGCCGGATGAATAACACTGGCATAGCTACGCACACTATTGTTAATAAAATCGCTGGCAGGATACCCTGAGAGGGGATCAATGCTGCCGCTCATATACAGCATAGTCCAGTTATTATCGGCTCTACAGCGGTAGGTTATCCCCGGAATATTTGTCACTAAGGCCTGGAACTGATCACGGCTGGCTTTAAGCGCGGCTTCGGCCTCTTTTTGCTCGGTAATATCAGCATGAGTACCATACATCATTAAAGGCTCACCATCGGCCGTTTTGCTTACCACCCGGCCACGATCATGCACCCAAATCCAGTGACCAGCTTTATGCTTCATACGACACTTGCAATCATAGAATGGCAACTCACCAGCAAAATGTTGTGCTAACAACTTGGCCGACTGCGCCAGATCCTCAGGATGCGCCAGTGATAACCAGGTGTTGATATCAACCGGACTAAGTTCAGCTAAGGTGTAACCGCATATTTCAGCCCAACGTTCGTTAAAAACGGTTTCACCACTTTGCACGTTCCATTGCCAGGTACCAATGCGGGTTCCTTCCAGTACTGAGCGATAAAGCAGCTCACTGGATACCAGCTTCTGATGCGCCTGCTCTTGCAATCTATCAATGATTTCTTGCTCAACCGCTGCCGCAAAATCACGCAAAATTTGCCGTTCACGGCTATCTAGCTGCCGCGGTTTAGAATCAATGATACAGAGGGTTCCAAGTCGCTGGCCGTCTATCGTTAACGGCGCACCCGCATAAAAGCGGATATAGGGCGCTGCCGTTACCAGCGGATTATCATAAAAACGTGGATCAGTTTGCGCGTCTGTCACCTCAAAAATATCTGGCTCCAAAATGGCATGGCCGCAAAAAGATATCTCTCGTGCAGTTTCGCAAACGGCTAACCCTTGTTTAGATTTAAACCATTGCCGCTTGCTATCAACAAGCGAAACTAACACAATTTCGGTTCCCAAACACTGCTGCACCAGCAAAGTTAAGCGGTCAAAACGCTGTTCGCTGCTGGTATCAAGTAAGCAGGTATTCAGTAACGCTTTTAGGCGCAGCGCCTCATCAGCCGGCTGTTCAGGTGGTTTCATTAGGGGCGATCTCGGGTTGATTACATCGATTAGCTAGCATCTAAATATCCTCTTTAGGCAACACCCGCGGAAAGGTAATCCAAAAGCTGGAGCCTTTAGCAACTTCAGAAGAAAAGCCGATTACCCCGCCCATTTGCTCAGTTAACTCTTTGCTGATCGCTAAACCTAAACCAGTCCCCCCATATTTTCGGGTACTGGCGGCATCACCTTGCGAGAAGCGTTCAAAAATATGGGCTTTGAACACGTCGGTAATACCAGCACCCTGATCAACAACCACGATCTTGACCTCGGATGGCATCGTTAAAAGCCTGACCTGCACCGTCGCCTCTGCCGCAGAAAACTTAATGGCATTGGATAATAAATTAATCAATACCTGCACCAGCTTTGTGGCATCGACTTTGGCGTAACAGTTTTCTGACGGTAGCAAGGTATGCAACTTAACCTGATACTGTTCAGCATAACTTGTCACCGCAACTACGGCTTCTTCTACCAGTTCAAGCAGAGGCTGAATTTTAAGATCTAGCTGCATTTTGCCAGCCAATAACTTCTCAATATCTAATAAATCATTAATTAAGTTTGTTAAACGCTTACTGTTTACTTCAGCCACCCGCAACAAAGAGGCCACTTTAGGGGGGAGCTCGGCTAAAGTGCCAGAGTTGACTACTCTTAACGCGCCGTAAATGGAGGTTAGCGGTGTGCGCAGTTCATGGCTAACAGTAGAAATAAATTCATTTTTAAGCTTTTCATTGCGATGACGCTCAGAAATATCTTTGGCAATCCCAAGATAACCACGGGTCACACCGGTTGCATCGATGATAGGGGTTACCGTGAGCAAAACCGGGATAGTCTGCCCATCTTTGCGTACATACTGCCACTCGCGACTTTCAGATCCCGTTTGCTCAGCAATAATAACAAAAGCCTGAAATGGCGTAACCTGCTGGTTCAGCTCAGCAGACAGCGCCGCAGCTCGCTGTTGTACTTCGCTTTCTAGATGGAATACTGCTGGAGTTTGGCTATTCACCAACTCTTCTGCCCGATAACCCAGTAAACGCTCAGCGCCACGGCTGAAGTAGGTAATAACACCATCAAGATCAGTGGCAATAATAGAAAAATCTGCGGCAGCGGCCAGTATGGCTTCAAGTTGGCTATTACTTTGCTGTAACTGTTTAGTTTGCTCTGCAACCTGCTGCGTTAAGGTTAACTGTGTTGCATGGTTAACAGTAAAGGTTCTTGCCAGCTCAGTGCTCATGACCTGTAAAGTCTGACTAAGTTTATGGTATTCAGCTACATGGCTTGGCGGTATCTCGCTTAGATTACCGCGGGCAATATCCCCGGTCAGGCGGCTGCTGACTAATACCAAACGTTTAACTGGCGCACTAATCGCTTTGCTTAATAGGCTGCTTACCAGCACAGTTAACAACATAAAGCTAACCATCAGCACCAGTTGCCGGGCACTGGCTTGCTCCAACTGCATGACTACAGTGGTAGCGCCTTGCTCTGCAACAATATAGTTAACCTCTCCCAATGTTTCTGTGTGCAGTATGTATCGATAACGGCTTTTACGCCAACGCTGCAACCGCAAATTGACATCTGTCGGCAACCATTTCGAGAATCCCACTACCGGTATAGTTCCTGCTTCGGTATTAAGGCTCTGTAGTAAACCCACTTCATAGCGTCGCTGCGCTTTGCTGTCCAGTAACGCCAAGCCAACGTCATTGTAAGGCAATAAATCACGCATTAGCGCGGCTACTGCGCGGGGATCATTGCGTTGTTCAGTCCCGAGGGTTTGCAGTTGTTGCTGCAAAATCGTTGTTAATAATTTTAAACGCTGCGCAACACTCGATTCGTATTCTGCGTTTAACTTCCGGGCATCGAGTAGTAACGGAACACTGCCTGAAAATAACGTCAGCCCCATCAGCGTATGAAATAATAATTGCCGTAAACTGACCAGGGGTAACTTAAAACGTTTAGAGAGCACGGGCTGTAACTGCATAAGTAACAGCAATGTACTGGCGAGAAGGGTATTAAAAACACCATTGGTCATTTGCTTAAGCCCAACTAACGCTGCCGTTTGCCAGGACGCATCTAACGCAAAAACATAACAGACGATAATAAGTGGCAAACCGAACAGCACCCAAAACACCAGATCTTGCAACACCAGATGCATGCCCTGTCGAGATTGCCGCTGCCAGCACAACCAGAGGATCTCTAAACTAAAAATAAGCCAGGCGTATGGATGTCCCCAGATAACAAAGGTCACCGCTGCGCCCAAGCAGCCGACAATAACGGCAGCCTTCACACCGAGCAACACTATTGCCAATACCGCGACGACTGAACCAAAGATAAATTCGATACCAAAAAACAACGGTAATCGCACTAAGTTAAGCGTGGCGGCTAAGGCAGTAAACAGCAGTACAGCAAGGAGCCAAAACTTAAAAGGCAGTACAAACCAGGCATCGCTATGGGAGGCTTTAGCCATCAATGATTAGCTCAAGTGCTGAATGCTATCAGCTTGATAGGCTTGATATAAAGTCGTTAAGGTTTCACCCAGCAACATAGGGTCAAAAGGTTTATCGATAACAGCGATAGCGCCAGCATCAAGGTATTGTTGCTTTTCAACTTGTTGAATTTTTGCAGTCATAAATACCACTGGTACTTGCGCTAACTTGGGTAATTGTCGCAAGGCTGCCAATGTTTGCAGCCCATCCATTTGCGGCATCATTACATCTAATAGGATCAGCTGCGGCGAAAAAGCCTCTACTTGCGCTAAAGCACTTTGTCCGCTGTCGCAACTTAATAAGTCAAAACCTGCGACATCAATTAACGCAATTTCTGCTACAGCGCGAATGGACTCATCATCTTCTACATGCATAACCCGCTGTAACGCCATAGCCTTGCCTCTTTAAATTATCTATGTTTTGTGTTGGGTACTTTTGATAAAGCTAGCCTGAAATTGACTTAATTTAAAGTGGCGTTACATTATTTAGTACATATTCGCCAACAGCATTGTTTATCTGCCCCATTATTGCAAGCAGTGTTTACCTCCATAAACTGTTGCATCTAATTTTTAACTCTGTGACTTCGCCAAACTCTGTTGCTCCAGTAAATACACCAGATGTTGATACTCAATACCACTATGCCTGCTTAACCCAATTTCGCAGGTACGGCTGCTGGATACCCCTTGTGAGCACTGACTTACCTGCTCAGCCAAGTTTGACAATGCCGAGGCATTGAGCTCTGGCATAAAAAAGCCTTTATCACCGGCAAAACCGCAACAACTGATGCCGTCAGGGATCACCAACTGCTCAGTACAGGCTGCCACTATTTGCTTAAGTTTTTCAGCCTGGCCCAACTGCGTTGCACTGCAGCTAATATGCAGCGCTATGGGGGTTGATTGTTTGTTTAAGGTCAGTTTGGGTAGCACAAAGTCGCTGATAAAATCGATACTGTCATACAGTTTGATGCGTGAGTCCAGTTTGCCTTTTAACGTTAGGCTGCAGGGGCTGGTATCAGAAAAAACCGGGATTTCGCCATTTTTGGTATGCGTTAATAGCCAGTCATTCAGTTGCTGTTGCTTGGTGGCTTGCGAGGCAAACTGGCCTTTTGATTGAAACGGCATACCGCAGCATTGGCTCGCTAGTCCCTCTGGCATAATAAGTTGGTAACCCGCTTTCGCCAGTAAGTCAGCACTTACCTGCTGTAAACTGCGCGTATCTTTGCTGCCTGCCATCGGCGCCATCACCCTATTACTGCAGCTGCTTAAATAAATCACTGGTTTAAGCGCCGCATCATTTGGCGCTGCAACATCCCTGGCTTTGGCGCTATTGGCTGTAGGCATCGCCTTGTGCCAAAACGGTGTCGCTTTACCAAGTAGCTTGTTGCTAAAGTGCCCTAAGCGCAAGCCAACTCTTGCTAGCCTGGTGATGCCGCCAAAATGGCGGGCGGCAAAACCGGCGAGCGCCTGATAGCCCTGATTATCTGCAGCCCGCAATTGTCGGGTTAAATCGCCGGTGTTAATACCAACCGGACAGGCAGTACTGCACATACCACAGGCGGCACAACTGGCGTTGCCCTGGTATTGATAGTCCTTTGTTAGCGCAGCAAGCTGTTCGCTGTTTTCACCACTAACCGTCAAACGGCTTATTTCGCGCTGTGCCACAATACGCTGGCGTGGCGTTAGGGTCAGCTTGCGCGATGGGCACACCGGTTCGCAAAAACCACATTCAATGCATTTATCTACCAGCGGATTAGTCGCGGGTAAGGCTTTAAGATGCTTTAGATGGATGTTTTTATCCTGGCTTAACACCACATCGGGGTTAAGAATATGCTTGGGATCGAACAGTTTTTTTAACTGCCACATTAATTGATAAGCATCCGTTCCCCACTCCAGCTCAACAAAGGGCGCCATATTACGGCCGGTGCCGTGCTCTGCTTTTAGCGCACCACCAAACTCAACCGCCACTAACTGCGCCACCTCTTGCATAAAGGCTTCGTAACGGGCGACTTGTGTCCGATCGTCAAAGCCCTGGGTAAAGACAAAATGCAGGTTACCCTCTAAGGCATGGCCGAAAATAATGGCTTCATGATAGTGATAGCGATCAAACAATTGCTGCAGCGCCTGCACCCCTTCGGCTAAACGCGCTAATGGAAAGGTGACATCTTCAATAATCACCGTGGTACCGGTTTGTCGCACGGCGCCCACTGCCGGGAAAGTGCCTTTGCGAATAGCCCATAACTGCTCATAGACTTTGGGATCGCTACTAAAATCCACCCGCTGCTCGGTAGGAAAATCGCTTAATAATGCGCTAATGTCGCTAAGCTGCGCTGCCAATGCAGCGGCTGTGGCCGCCCGGCTTTCAATCAATAACGCTGCCGCGCCGTCTGATAAACTGGCGACCCAAGCAGGCAAACCGGGTTTAGCTTGCACCGAACGTAAACTGCGCCGGTCCAGCAGCTCTACTGCCGACACAGGCGCGCTTTTTAATAAGGTCACTGCCTGACAGCAACTAACGATATCAGGAAACACCCAAAGCGCCGACGCTTTGTGTGGATGCTCTGGCACCGTATGATAGGTCACGCTGCTAATAAAGCCGAGGCAGCCTTCTGAGCCCACCATCAGGTGGATCAGAATATCGATGGGATCAGTAAATTCCGTCAGGGCATTGAGCGAAAATCCCATGGTATTTTTTAAACGGTATTTGTGGCGGATTTTTTCACTAAGCTCTGGATTAGCGCGGCATTGTTCGGCCAAGGTTGTAAGCTGCTGCAATAACGCAGCATGGCTTTGCCGGAATGCCGCCACATTTTCGGCATCTTCGGTGTCCAGCACAGTGCCATCGAATAGCACCACCCGCATTCCGGCCAGGGTATTAAAACTGTTTTGCGCCGTGCCGCAGCACATACCGCTGGCATTATTGGCAACGATACCGCCTATTTTGCAGGTGTTAATAGATGCCGGATCTGGGCCTATTTTCCGGCCATAGGGTAACAGCCATTTATTAGCCTGGGCGCCAATCACGCCAGGGCCTAAACGAATTTGCTCACCCAAGCCGCGAATTTGCCGCTGTTGCCAGTTCTCACCCAGTACCAGCAGCACCGAATCGGTGACCGCCTGCCCGGATAAACTGGTACCGGCAGCCCGAAACGTCAGCGCTACTTGATAGCTATTGGCTAACTTCAGCAATTGCGCCACTTCCGCTTCACTTTCCACCCGCAATACCAATTTGGGAATAAGCCGGTAAAAGCTGGCATCAGTACCAAAGGCCAGCGTAGCCAGAGGATCATCAAAATAGCGATCAGTGGGAATAAGCTGCTTAACGGCCTGAATAAACTGCGGGTGCATGCAAACCTCTGGCGACAAATAACCTTAACTTAGATTACCCGATAATAAGACATTAGCGCTGCTTTTGCATAAAATTTTTTAGAAAAAGCCCCTGATTTGGAATAATTTATTCAAAACTAAGGGCTAAAATAACAATATTAAATCAATGTTTTGAATAAGTTTGATCCCAAAAGCATCAAAGCTAGAACATCGACAGCAATAATTAAAACAAAAAATCCGTCGCCAAAAAGTGCGAAGCACGCTCACTGATCATCTGTTTCACAAAGGCAACATCGCCATCCTGATATTTAGTGGCTACCAGCGTCGGGATAGAAAACTGCCGCAGCGCATCGACCACCGAAAGGGTGCCTTCGGCAGAATCTTTGCGGCCATTAAACGGAAAGCTATCTGGTCCGCGTTGGCACTGTGCATTAATATTGATGCGGCCTACCTGATTGGCAAAAATATCCACCAGTTCACCGACCTGCCTGGCATTTTGGCCAAAGATACTGAGCTGCTGCCCAAAATTGGAATTCACCACGTAATCGATTACCTCATCGATATGATCAAAAGGCACTACCGGTACCAGTGGCCCAAATTGCTCTTCGTTATAGAGCCGCATTTGGCTGTTTACCGGATACAGCACCGCCGGGCGAAATAGCGGTCCCGCCGTTTCACCGCCATTGGGGTTTTGCACCGCTGCGCCTTTAGCCAGAGCATCTTGCAGTAATTCGGTTAAAAAAACGGTTTTACCCGGCTCAGGCAAAGGGGTAATGGCTACATCTTTATCCCAAGGCATACCCAGCGGGAGTTTAGCAACGGCAGCTGACAGCTCGGTAACAAAGCGATCGGCAATGCTACGCTCAACAAACAGAATTTTTAATGCCGTGCAGCGCTGACCATTAAAGGATAAGGCACCTGACACTACCTCACTGAGCGTACGCTTAAAATCAGCATCAGCAAAAATAATACCGGGGTTTTTCGCGTCTAAGCCCAGAACAGCACGCAAACGGTGTGGCTTGGGGTGCATCCGTTTTAAATCACTGGCGCCTTTGTTGGTACCGATAAAGGCAAAGAGGTCTATCTTGCCGCTTTCCATTAACACGCCTACGGTTTCCCGGCCACGGCCGTAGATAATATTAATAACGCCAGCTGGAAAGCTTTGCTGAAAGGCTCTTAATAGTGGCTGAATTAATAACACACCGTATTTGGCCGGCTTAAAGATCACGGTATTGCCCATAATCAGCGCTGGGATCAAGGTGGTAAAGGTTTCGTTTAACGGATAGTTAAAAGGCCCCATACAAAGCGCTACGCCCACCGGCACGCGGCGGATTTTGCCCAAGGCACCCTGTTCAATAATAAAATGGCTGGCCGCACGATCTTGCTGTTTTAAAGCGGCAATAGTATCGCGGATATAATCGCAGGTACGGTCAAACTCTTTGGCGGCATCGGTATAGTTTTTACCAATTTCCCACATCAGCAGACGCACCACTTCGCGGCGTTGCTGCTGCATCAACCCTAAAAACTTTTCGACATGACCAATGCGCTGTAATACCGGCATACTTGGCCAATCGCCACGGCCAAGATCATAGGCTTTTACTGCACCGTCTAAGGCCTGCAAGGCGGCGTTGGCATCCAATAAAGGTGTATAACCCAGCAGTACCGGAGACAACTGTGCAGAGGCCCCGGCACCCGAGCGAAATTGCACTGGGCTAATCACCGGGCTCAGTTCACCCGGCCAACTGGCCAGTTCGCCGTTCAGCAAATACTCGCGCTGTTCTATCACCTGTTGCTGTAAAAACTCAGCCGGGATCTCAGCGGCTTGCGGAAACACTGTTGCTATACTCATACCTTACTCCCATTCATATTGTTGATTGCCTGGTTGTAGGGGTACTGTCTGATTCGTCAGATCTCGTTATATCCCCATCATCCTGCAAGCTGCAGCCTGGCTGGCTAGGACTTGCAGAGTTTAGGGTACGGGCTGGGGCTTAGGCCCCGATCCGCAGATATTTGTTGTTACTTTTAATAACTATTGCTAGAACTACTTTTGAAATTGCGAGGGGCGGTTTTTCGTCCAAAAGCCATTAAACTGCTCTTTTGCCACGATAGCGCCGGTATGCTCAACCACAAAACCCGCTAGCCGTGCCGCAAACTTAACCGCGTACTGCGGTGCTATACCGCCTAGCCTGGCGGCTAAATACCCGCCGTTAAAGGAATCACCGGCAGCAGTGGTATCTACTACTTTTTTCACCGGATGCGCCAGCGCAGTAAATTCCTCGCCCTGATAACGACCGCTAATACCGTCTTTGCCATTTTTCACAATAATTTCGCCCACACCCAGTGCCACCAGTTGCGCCACCACCTGCTCGGTAGATTCAGCATCAAACAGCACTTTGTGATCGTCCAAACCCGGCATGGCGACATCCGCCAGCTGATAGGCACGGATAAAGGCCGTTTTCGCCGCATCGGCATTTGGCCACAGCGCAGGCCGGTAGTTAGGATCAAAGATAATTTGGCTACCGGCGGCCTTTAAGCGGCTCACTAACGCGAACAAGTCTTCGCGGTCTTGTTCACTTAAAATTGCCAGCGTAATACCAGAGAAGAAAAACATGTCTGCGCCAGCAAGTTGCTCGTAGGCATGCTGCGCAGCGGCCAGTTGCAGCACCTGCTTGGCCGCTGAGGTATCGCGCCAATACACAAAACTGCGCTCACCAAAAGCATCGGTATTGATCATATAAAGGCCAGGGCGGGCGGTTTTGGTACGAAAAATCAAACTGGTATCAATTTTTTCCCGCTCTACCGCTCGCACTAACTTATCACTAATCAAGTCAGTGCCAACGGCGGTAAAAAATTGCACCTCTACCGGTTGCTCACAGCAGCGTTTTAAATACACCGCGGTGTTAAACACATCGCCGGCAAAAGCCTGGTGATAAACGTTTTCGACCAGCTGAAACAGCTCGACCATGCACTCGCCCATTATGACAATACGTTTGCTCATCGTGTTACTCCTCAGGCTGCTTGCTTTAACTGCAATGCCAGGGCAGTTGCCTGGCGCGATAGTTCAGTGATCAACGTCCAGTCTTGTTCAGCGACGGCTTTTGCTGGTGATACCCAGGAGCCGCCAACCACAAACACATTTTTTAGTGCCAGGTATTCCGATAAATTCTGTTGGCTAATACCGCCCGTAGGGCAAAAGCGCACTTGCTGAAAAATACTACTTAAGGCTTTTAACATCGGTGAGCCACCCGAAAGGTTTGCCGGGAAAAATTTCAGTTCAGTCAGCCCCATTTCCAGCGCCATGGCAATTTCCGAGGGTGTAGAGACGCCCGGTGCTAACGGCAAACCGGTATCCAACATCGCTTGCAGCAAGTTAGGCGTGCTGGCTGGACTTACTAAAAACTGTGAGCCGGCGTTTTTAGCGGCTTGCGCATCTGCCTTGGATAAAATAGTCCCTGCGCCCACTAACAACTGGGGGATTTGTGTGCGAATAGCACTAATACAATCTAAGGCTTTGGTGGTACGTAACACCACTTCGACCGAGCAAATACCACCTTGATACATGGCGTTGGCGATAGCCACTGCTTCGCTCGGCGTTTCTGCCTGAATAATAGGTAATAAGGCAGGGCCTTGCAGTACTTTAGATAACGCCGACATTAAATAGCTCCACTTTTTTTGGCTGGATTTTGGCTAATTGTGTGTTGTGCAACAAACACCGATACGTGTTGATAGGCCGCCATTACGGCTGCTAAAAACTCGCTGTTCAAACTTAACTCTGCAGGAAATACTGCATCTACTGCCAAAAATAATGGCACATCGTGGCTGGCTTTGCCGGTGCACTGCGCAGTGACTGCCAGTAAGGTCTCGGCCAAGGGATCAATCAGCTTTTCTCCTTCGCTGGCGCGGCGGCGGATAAATAAAAACCAAGCAGCTAAACAGCTGCACAGACGCTCAATAGATCGCCCTGCCGTCAGGTTGTCTTTAATGGCTGGTAAAATACGCATTGGTATTTTTTGCGAGCCATCCCAGGCAATTTGCGCTAATAAATGCCGAATAGCCGGGTTACGGAAACGGGCAAATATCTCGGCGCTATATTGCTGTACATCCAGCTCTGCCGGGGCGATAAAGGATGGGATAATCTCTGCGCTAACCATCTGCTGGATTTGTGCTACCAGTTGCTCGTCCTGCATCGCATCAAAAACCGTTTCATAGCCCAGCAAGTAACCGGTATAGGCCAAAGTAGAATGCGGCGCATTTAACAGCCGCAACTTGGCTTTTTCAAAGGCGCTAACGTCGGCGGCATAGATCACGCCAGCTTGCTGCCAGGCTGGCCGCTCGCTGGGTAAAATATCTTCAATCACCCATTGTACAAAAGCTTCACGCTTAATCGGCCAGTTATCAGTTAAGTCGATCTCTGCGGTAACGTTGGTACGCAGTGCATCATCTGTTGCCGGGGTAATGCTATCGACCATAGTGCAAGGGCTAATCAACTGTTGCTCCAGCCAGTTCGCCAGCGCCGGGTCGTTTTGTGCGGCATAGCTAATTAAGGCCCGGCGCAGTTTATGGCCGTTGTCGGTCAGGTTGTCGCAGCTAATCACACAAAAGGGTGCCACATTGGCCTGATAGCGAGCGGCTAAAGCACTGGCTAATAAGCCTATGGCGGTAACAGCCTGGCTATTGCCGCTTAAATCCTGCTGAATTTGCGGATGGTTTAAATCCAATTCACCGGCGGCATTTAAGCAATAGCCTTTTTCAGTAATGGTCATGGTGACATAGCGGGTACTGGAGGCCGTTAAGCGGGCAAACACCGCAGCATATTGCTCGCTGGCAATTAATATTTCCTGCACGCTACCAATAATTTGATAACTGGTTTGGCTATCGAGCACGGCAAGTGTATATAAACCATCTTGCGGCATTAGCGCCTGACTGACATCGGCTGAACGCATCGATACCGCGCTGATGGCCCAATCGCCGCCATATTGCAGCGCTTGATCGGTATAAAAGGCTTGATGGCCGCGGAAAAAAGCGCCGGGGCCTAAATGCACTATGCCAATTTGTGGTTTAACCTCAGCCAGGCGATATGCCGGAACCGGTAATTTGCCGTTTAGGCTGGCGAGTGTGCTATTGCTTAAATGTTCCATAATTTGCCTGCTGTTCACGTTAAGCTTTGTGGCTTCACTCAATAAAGGCATACAAAGACGCCGTAAACCCTTCCATGGGGGCTCCTCTTTGGCATCCATACCAAAGACGCTTTGTTTAGCCTTTACTGAGCTTCGCTGTCGAGGATCCTAGTATCCCCTGACACCCTTTTAACTATTGCAACTGATACGCTTTTTTCACCAAGCCATAAGTCAGCTCATAAGCTAACTCGCCAGCTTCGGCTTCGGTTAGGCGATGCTCTGCTACCAGACCGGCCAGGAAGCGGCAATCAATACGGCGCGCGACGTCGTGCCGTGCCGGAATAGATAAGAAAGCACGAGTGTCGTCGTTAAAGCCTACGGTATTGTAGAAACCGGCAGTTTCCGTGACTTGATGGCGGAAGCGCAGCATACCTTCCGGACTGTCGTGGAACCACCAGGCCGGGCCGAGTTTTAAAGCCGGGTAATGGCCTGCTAATGGCGCCAGTTCACGGGCATAGGTGGTTTCATCCAGCGTAAACAGAATAATGTTCAAGGCGGCTTCGTTACCGTACTTTTGTAATAGCGGCTTTAAGTTGCTAACAAATTCGGTTGGGCTTGGGATGTCTGCACCTTTATCCGGGCCAAAGCGCTCGAAGATCACCTGGTTATGGTTACGGTGCGCACCGGGGTGAATTTGCATAGTCATGCCATCTTGCAGGCTCATCCCTGCCATTTCGGTCAGCATTTGACCACGGAATAATTCTGTTTCAGTTGGCGTTGCAGTACCCGCTAAGCAGCGTTGAAATAGCGCGGCAGCCTCTGCTTCAGGCAAATCGGCGGTAATGGCAGACGGATGACCGTGATCGGTAGCGGTGGCGCCATGTTCACGGAAATAAGCGCGGCGCACCCGTAACGCTTCTAAGTAACCCTGCCAGCTTTGGGTATCTTGCCCGGTTAATTCGCCCAGCTTGGCCACGTTTTGTGCAAAGTCGGCGCGGTCGGCATCAACCACATCATCTGGCCGAAAGGTAGTAATCACCCGCTGCTCAAAGCCAGTGCCTTTTAATTTGGCGTGATGCCGTAAATCATTTAATGCCCCTTCGGTGGTAGCAATTAATTCGATATTAAAGCGATCGAGCAAGGCGCGCGGTTTAAATTCAGGCTTTGCCAGCTGTTCGTTGATGGTGTTGTAGTACAGACCCGCAGT
Source organism: Alishewanella longhuensis (assembly GCF_014653435.1). Lineage (GTDB taxonomy): Bacteria > Pseudomonadota > Gammaproteobacteria > Enterobacterales > Alteromonadaceae > Alishewanella > Alishewanella longhuensis. The sequence continues at coordinate 143,294 of NZ_BNAO01000007.1, forward strand.
TTCTTCGGTCAGCGTAACGGTTAAACCAAAGACATCATGGAAGACGCTGTCTAACCAAATACGCGAAGGCGTGCCACGGAACAAATAATAATGCTTAGCAAAAATATGGAAAATTTTGCGGTAATCGCTCTCTACCACTGTGCCGTCTTTACGGCGAATACCTAGTTCTTCCAACTTAATACCCTGGCTGTAGAGCATGCGAAAGACATAGTGATCGGGTAATAACAGTAAGGCAGTGGCATTTTCAAAGTTGGCATCATCGGCAAACCAACGCGGATCGGTATGACCGTGCGGGCTAACAATGGGTAAGTCTTTAATTTGCGCGTACAGACGCTGCGCAATAGCACGAACCACCGGATCAGAGGGGAACAACCGATCTGGGTGCAGTTCTAAAGGAAGTGTTTGAGCCATAATATCTTGTCCTGTTTCATATTCAGTAAGCTGTCGCGCCCGCGCTCAGCCGTATTAATGCGTCGTATTGGCTTTAACGTTAAAGCGTTACGCCGTTTTTCCAGATTGCAATTTCCCGGTTGTCCGAGATTTCATTGCGCGTCCGCTGCCCGGACGCCACAGCCACCAGATAACGGAAGAATTCATAAGTAAAATCGGTGGCATCTTGCCCGACGCGCAGCAAGCCACCGGCGTCATAGTCAATCCACTGTGGCTTGCGCCCTGCCAGATTAGAATTGGATGAAATTTTTACTGTTGGCGCCGGAAAACCCAACGGCGTGCCGCGCCCGGTAGTAAATAAAATCAGGGTGGCGCCGGCCGCGGTCAGGGCAGTCGAAGAAACGGCATCGTTACCCGGCCCTTCTAACAGCGTTAACCCCGGTAAGGTGGCTTGTTTGCCATAGCGAATAATTTGATTTACCACTGCCGAGCCGCCTTTTTGAATGGCACCCAGCGATTTTTCTTCCAACGTGGTTAGGCCGCCATCTTTATTGCCCGGGCTAGGGTTTTCATACACAGGCTGCTGGTTGTCGATAAAGTACTGCTTAAAATCATTAACCAGCTGCACTAGATCATGAAATACCTGTTCATTCTGCGCCCGTGCCATAAAGACTTGCTCAGCACCAAACATCTCCGGCGTTTCGGTTAGTAGCACTTTACCGTTAGCGGCCGCCACTAAATCGGCGATACGGCCCACTAGGGCGTTGGCGGTCAGGCCGCTTAAACCATCAGATCCACCGCATTTCATGCCCATTACCAGTTCCGACACCGGACAAGCACTGCGCTGGTCCTGCGCCATCATCGCCAATAACTCGCCAACCGCGGCTAAGCCTTGCTCGACTTCATCTTCCACCTGCTGCGCATTAAAAGCACGAATGCGCTGCGGCTCAACATCCGGGCTGGCCTGCAGCAGCTTTGCCAGCTGATTGTTCTCACAGCCCAAGCCCAAAATCAGCACAGCACCGGCATTGGGATGCTGAATCAGCCCGGCCAGTAACTCCCGGGTATTGCTAAGATCATCGCCGAGCTGCGAGCAACCAAAGGGGTGGGTAAAGGCATGAATACCATCAATATTGGGTAAGTCCAGCAGCTCAGCGAATTCCTTGCGGGCCAATTCGGCCACCCGCATCGCCGCGCGATTGACACAGCCGACCGTATTAATAATCCATAGCTCGTTGCGGGTTCCCACCTTGCCATTGGCACGGCGATAGCCCTGAAATTTGTGTGGCAAGCCAGCAGGAAACGACAGCGGCTGCGCCTGACAACCGGCATATTGATAATCAATAGTGCCGCTTAATGCCGTGGCCAGATTGTGCGAGTGCACCTGGGCACCGGCAGCAATGTCCGCCGTGGCCTTACCAATCGCAAAACCATATTTCACCACGGCCTCGCCTGCGACAATAGGCTTAAGCGCGACCTTGTGGCCAGCCGGAATATCACTGGCAGCGGTGAGCATAGCGTAAGGTTCTGGCAACGACTGCCCAGCTACCAAGGGCTGCAAGGCAACCAAGACATTATCACGCGGATGCACCTGTAACACCTTAAGTTGCTCTGTTACGGTTGCCTCTGGTAAATGAATACTGCAACCGGGTTTCTGCTCTGCTGTCATCTTCTGCTACCTGTTTTGCTGCCTGCTGTCATTCAAGATCGCCCTGCCATTGTCTAGCGGTGGCATTTTTAGTGTAAAAACCGTGCTGCATTTAATGTCGCTCAGCTATATTGTTGCGCAGTTAACGCCGCGCCACGTCCATATTGCGCCATAATTAAATGCTAAAGGGTTTGCCGTTTAAGCTAAGATCCAGCTGGTCTATACCGGCAATATTTTCCAGTACGCCCACCGATGCCACCTGCTTAAAATGCACATGGTGCAAGGTTACACCACTAATCGGCGCCCGCTCAAAACCACGTAATTCAAAAGCACGCTGGGCTTTTTGTACTGTCAGGTTACTGATATGCAGGTTGCGTACTTCTGGCATAAAGTTACCGGCATCGCCTTCTTCGTAATAAAAGTTAATGACGATAGCATCCCGCACTTCGCCAATGTCGATGTCGCGGATATAGACATTCTCAATTAAGCCACCGCGCACTGAGTTGGTTTTAATCCGAATACCGCGGGCTAAATTAGGGCTACTCATGCGGCAACGACGAGCAAAAATATTGCTGGCACCGCCAGAGATTTCGCTACCCAGTACCACACCACCATGGCCTGAGCGCATAATACAATCCTGGATCACCACATTTTGCACCGGCGTCGCCAGGCGGCGACCGTCGTTATTGCGGCCTGATTTTAAGGCAATACAATCATCCCCTGTGTCGAATAAGCAATTCTCAATCAGCACCCGGTTAGAGGACTCTGGGTTGCAGCCATCAGAATTAGGACCATGACTCACACAGTTAACACTGCGGATAATCACATCTTCTGATAGCACCGGGTTAATTAACCAAAAGGGTGAATTACGAATCGTCACCCCTTCAATCAGTACCCGCTTACAGGCATAAGGCTGGATAAAGGGAGGGCGCAGATAATTTTCAGTAAAACTACGTTCTGCAATCGGCGCACCTTGCTCGGCCATTACAAATAATGGCGTGCGGGTTTTCTCCTGGTCAACACTGGCGTCATAGTCCCAGTTACGGCGTTCCCAATTGCCTTTCCAGGGCCACCACGCATCGACTGCGCCATTGCCCTCTAAAATACCTTTACCGGTAACTGCAATATTCTCTTGCTGATAGGCATAAATTAAAGGCGAATAGCCCATCAGTTCCACGCCTTCCCAGCGGGTCACCACATAAGGCAGATAATGCTCGCGATCCGTGTAGAAAGATAAAACTGCATCATCATGCAAATGCAGGTTTACGTTAGATTTAAGATGAATGGCGCCGGTTTCAAAACGTCCGGCCGGTACCACTACCCTACCACCACCAGCGGCAGCACAGGCAGCGATAGCCGCTTTAATAGCGCTAGTATTATCCGCACCCTGTTCAGCCTTAGCACCATAAGCGGTAATTAAAAAATCTTGGGCGGCAAAGCGGGTTGGCTTAATCGCAGCAATAATGTCATCAGCTTGCTGCCACTGCGCTAAATCTGCTGCATCTTTGGCGTGGGTGGCTGTGTTATTCTGGCTCAACGCGGGTAAAGTCTGGCAACCGCTAACCGATAACAGGCCAAGCCCTGCGGAGAATAATCCAAGGGTTTTTACACTGTTTCGTTTTATCAGATCTGTCATCTTGTTTCCTTTGTTGCTGTACAGCGGGAAAAACCGTCACTGTCATCTGTCTTAAGTTCTATAATAACCAATTTGCCACCGGTGGCAAGCATTTCACTAAAAAAATTGCCACCGCTGGCAACTTTTTTAGTGCAGCTTAATTAGTTTTCGGTGTCACTGCTTTGACAACGGCCGGTAGACTCACGCACCACCAAGGTTGGCGCCACTTTTGCTGCCACATTTGCCGCAGCTTTGTGGTTTTGCTCTATCGACATAATCATCTTAGTGGTTGCCAACAACGCCATTTGCCTGACCGGGCGGCGAATAGTGGTTAAGGAGGGCGTTACCCTTGAGGCCAGCATGTTGTCATCAAAACCGGCAACCGACAGTTGCTCAGGCACCTTAATGCCCAGGCTATAGGCGACCTTTAACACTGCGGCGGCCATTTGGTCATTATTCGCAAAGATCGCAGTTGGCCGCTTTATCCGTTGCAATAGTTGTTTGGCACATTCAATACCGGTTTCAAAAGTATTATTGCCTTCTAAAATCATCTCAGCCGGGATCTTTACTCCATATGCCGACAGTCCAAGCTGAAAGCCTTCCATCCGCTCTGTAGAAGACTTGTAGCGCTGCGGCCCACTAATAAAAGCAATTTTTTCATGCCCTAGCTGCGCAAAATAGCGGGCCATTTCTGCTGCGGCCGCGCGATCGTCTGAGACCACTATATGCTCTTGCGTGTCTAATGCCACAGAGCTTAACCGCACATAAGGGCTGCCCGATTCTTTTAAGGCCAAAGCCAGGGTTTCCGACTCTGACACCGGCGGCAATACAATAACGCCATCCAGTTTAGAGCGCCGCATAAAACGCAGACAATCATTCACCAAAGACTCGCTTTGATAGCGGCACGGATGCACTACCAGCTCGTAGCCAAGCGTTGAGCAAACCTCCAGCACCCCACGTTGCACATCATCCAAATACAAGGCATCGGGGTTATCGTAAATAAGGCCCAATAAATAAGAACGGCTGGACGCTAAGCCACGCGCCTGGGCGTTAGGAGCATACTTTAACTCGTTAATCACCTTTTCAACTTTCAGGCGGGTACTTTCGCCCACGCTTAACGAGCCGTTGATCACGCGCGATACGGTTCTTTTTGAGACCCCGGCAATGCGGGCGACATCATTAATGGTTGATTGCTTTTGCATCAATTCGTTTCCGCCTTAATGGCTATTTCTGATTGGCCGCAAGCTGCGGCCGATACACCGTTAACCCAATATCAATGGCTGCTTTTTTTACTTTTTGCGCCACATCAGCAAACTGGTTTCGGGCAAAAATACTGCTGGGTGCGGTGACGGTAATAGCTGCGACCACTGCACCCCGTTCATCGCGAATGGGCGCTGCTAAACAGCGCACATCCTGATGGTATTCTTGATCATCTGTGGCATAACCACGACCTAATATTCGTTGTAATTCTAATTTAAGTTCATCCGGCTCGGCCAGGCTTTGTGCCGTCATGCTTTTAAACAAACCCTGTTCGGCGAGTAGCAGCAAGGCATCAAAATGCAAAAACGCCAAAAACACTTTGCCGGCAGCCGAACAATTAAAGTGCGCTATAGTGCCGGGGCGAGCGGCGATCCGCAAGGGGTTAGGGCTATCACAGACCTCAATGATCAATGCGCCCTCGGCATGCGGCAAACTGAGCTGCGCCGTCATACCGGTACTTAACGCCAATTTTTGTAAGTAAGGCAAGGCCTGTCGGCTCAGTTTACTGGAGCTGACCAAGTTAAAACTCATTTTAAATAGCGAAGCACCCACCTGATAGCGCTTCCCCTGCTTTTCCAGCAATTGCTGCTGGCAAAGCGTTTGCAAAATTCGAAAGGTGGTCGTGCGGGGCACCGACAAGCGCTGCTCCAGCTCGGTCAGGCTTAGTCCCTGTTCCGATTCCGACACCAAAGATAAAATGCGACAGGCATTTGCCAAATTAGGGATCACATAACTTACCATGAGCGCGCTCCTCTGTCTTAGGTTATAAACCAAACAACGCCGGTAAAAACTCGCTGATTGCCGGAATATAAGTCACCAGCATCAGTACCACGAACATCGCCAGATAAAGCGGCATCATAGGTTTAATAATGGCTTCAATGCGGGTTTTGGCGATGGCACAGCTAACGAAAAGCACACTCCCTACCGGAGGGGACACCAAACCAATCGACAGATTCAGCACCATCATAATACCAAAGTGCAACGGACTCATACCGAGCTCGACTGCCACCGGCAAAAAGATTGGGGTAAAAATTAATACTGCCGGTGTCATATCCATAAAGGCACCCACCAACAGTAAAATCAGGTTAATCATTAGCAAAATCAGCAAAGGGTTTTCGCTTAGGGTCAACATAGCCGCACTAATGGTTTGCGGTATTTGCTCGTAAGACAAAATCCACGACATGGCGGATGAGGTGGCAATGAGCGCCAGCACTATCGCCGTGGTTTCAGCCGCTTTCATCATAATGCCGGAAAGCTCAGTCACTTTAACTTCGCGATAAATGCCCACCGCCAGGATCAGCGAATAGACCACAGCGATCGCGCCAGCCTCCGTTGCCGTAAAAATGCCGCCAATAATGCCGCCAATCACTAAAAAAATCATAAACAGGCTGGGTAGTGCCGCCGCCACTTTTTGCACCACCAGTTTCAATGGCAAACGGGCGCCAACCGGATAGCCTTTGATTTTGGCATAACCGGCACACACGGTCATTAAGGCCACGCCCAGCAGAATACCGGGTAAATAACCGGCCACAAAGAGCGCAGCGATAGAGACACCACCACTGGCAATGGCATAGACAATTAAAATATTACTCGGTGGTATTAACATGCCGGTAGTGGCAGCGGCAGCCGTTACCGCTGCGCTGTAATTGACATCGTAGCCCTGCTTTTTCATTTCGGGCAGCATAAAGCTACCAATGGCGGAGGTCGCGGCAACGGCAGAGCCGGAGATGGCGCCAAAAAACATACAGGAGACCACATTCACCAGTGCCAAACCACCCGGCAACATGCCAATTAACGCCATAGCACATTCAATTAGCCGTTTGGCAATACCGCCCCGCCCCATAATCAGCCCGGATAAAATAAAGAACGGAATAGCCAGCAAAGCGAAACTATTGATGCCCCCCGCCATGCGCTGCGCCATAGTGGTCACTGCCGGCACAAAGTCGATGCTAACTAACATGGTGGCCAAGGTCGCTAAACCAATAGAAAAAGTGATAGGGACATTGAGCATTAGCAAGCCAAAGAACACCACTAATAACACAAGAATTGATATTTCCATTAGTGTAGCCCCTCAACTGTTGGCATTGTCTGATCGGTACTTAAGTAATACAGCTGACAGCAACCATAGAACGCAATAAGGCTGCCAGAGAACGGAATAATCATGTAGATGTAGGCCATGCGGATATTAAGCGCGGCCGACATCTGATTAAGCTCATAGGTTAAAGCCACCAGATTACCACCGCCAATCACCATTACCGCGACAGCAAAGACGACAACGGCGCTACTCACTAGCATGGCCAAACGCTGCCGATTGCGCGTATTAAAACGTTGCGTCACAATATCCAAACCCAAATGCACGCCGGTACGATAGGCCAGTGCTGCCCCTAACATGCCAATCCAAATCAGCAAGCAACGGGAGAGCTCTTCGGTAATAGAACTTGGGGTATTGAGCAGATAACGCGACACCACCTGCCAGCCCACAACCAGCACTATGCTTAACATTAAGCTGGCGAGGGTCCATTTTAAAGCACTGTCGATACGGCTAATCAGCTTATTCATTGATAGGCTCCTGCGGCTTGGCTGTGGTTGCACTTAGCTCGGCAATACCTTGTAGCAAAGGGCCAATTTGCGTTTGCAGCATTTGCTGATAAAAGGGCGCAACCGCCAGGCGAAACGGCGCTTTATCGGGATAGATCACTGTTACACCCGCCGCCTTTACCGCTGCCAGGGCTTCTTCCGAGGCTTGATGCCAGGCGGCTTTTTGATAGGCAATCGAATCGTTGGCGGCTTGTTGTACCCACTGCTGCTGCTGTGGCGTTAAATCTTGCCAAACATTCAGGCTCATTATCAGTACATCAGGTACAGCGGTATGTTCATCCAGCGAGAAGTATTTGCTCAGCTCATAATGGCGGGATAAATAGAAACTGGGTGGGTTATTTTCCGCGCCATCCACCACGCCTTGCTGAATGGCGGTATAGAGCTCCCCCCAGTCAATAGGGGTAGCAGCGCCGCCCAGCGCCTCAACCATCCGCACCGCGGTTTGGCTATTAAGCACCCGGAATTTTTTGCCACGTAAATCTGCCGGGGTGTCGATGCGGGTATTGCTGGAATAAAAACTGCGACTGCCGGCGTCATAGTAGCCCAGACCAAACAGGCGTGCCGTTTGGATCTCTTTTAACAGCCCTTGGCCAATGTCACTATCCAGCACCCGCCAAAAATGTTCGTTATCATCAAAAATGTATGGCACGCTAAACACTTGCATTGCCGGTACAAAACCTTCCAGCGGACTGGCCGACACCTTGGTCATCGCCAGGCTACCAATTTGTAACAGCTCTACCAGCTCGCGTTCGTTACCAAGTTGGCCACCACTGTAAATTTCGATGCGCATGCTACCGTCAGAATAATGGGCTAAGCGCTCGCCCATCAAGGCCATGGCTTTATGCACCACATGTTCCTGATCTAGTGTGTGCGCTAATCGAAGGACTTTAACATCCTGTTCAACCTGGCAGCCACTGAGTAAAGTAAGGCTTAACCCAAGCAGCATAGCGCCGACGGCCGACCAGCGGTTTCGTTGTTGTTTCATATTGTTACCCTGTTAATAGTCTTTGCAATTGCCGCCGGTTTTATTCTCTGTAAAGCTCAGCGACACAAGACGGTTAGCTAGCGCATCGCGCTGGCTGGGAATTTATCCATATCATGATAATCCAGGTTCTCACCTGCCATGCCCCAGATAAAAGCATAATTACTGGTGCCGCAACCACTGTGAATAGACCAGGCCGGCGAAACCACTGCTTGCTCATTCGCCACCCAAATATGCCGGGTTTGTTGCGGCTGCCCCATAAAATGGCAAACCCCCTGCTCTTCGGCCAAATCAAAATAAAAATAAGCTTCCATCCGGCGATCATGCTGATGCGCTGGCATGGTATTCCACACACTACCCGGCTTAAGTACCGTTAACCCCATCTGTAACTGGCAGGTTTCAACCACGTCGTTAATCATCAGCTGGTGAATGGCACGCTCATTGGAGGTGGCTTGCGAGCCCATTTGCAACACGGTGCATTTGTCCATCGTCAAATGCTTGGTAGGATAGCTATGATGCGCCGGGGCAGAGTTGAGATAAAATTTAGCAGGGGTGGCACTATCGCTGCTTTGAAAGCTGACATCCATTGCTCCCATGCCGATATAAAGCGCTTCTTTGTTGTGTAGCACATAGTCTTTGCCATCAACTGATACGGTGCCGCTGCCACCGACGTTAATAACCCCCAGCTCGCGGCGCTGTAAAAAGTACTCAGCTTTAAGCGCTTCAACAGTTGCAAGCTTTATCGCAGCTTGCACTGGTACAGCACTACCAACAATCACCCGTTCATAATGGGTGTAGCAAAGCACCAGCTTGTCGGCTTGCATTAAGTTCTCGACCAGAAAATGCTGACGTAATTGTTCGGTATCATATTTTTTAACGTCATCCGGATGTGTGGGATAACGGCTTTCGTAAATAACGGTCATAGTGCAGTCCTTAAAAGTATTCTGAATTTGTGATAAATGCTGTCAGTTAGTTTATTAACGGGCTAACCAGCCGCCATCAACCGCCAATACATGGCCGTTCACGTAATCACTGGCCGGGGAGGCTAAAAACACCGCAGCACCGGCCAAATCCTCTGGCTCGCCCCAGCGGTTTGCCGGGATCCGGGCTAGAATGGCACTGTTGCGCTGTTCATCCGCTTGCAGTGCCGCTGTGTTGTCGGTACGGAAATAACCTGGGGCAATGGCGTTAATCTGAATATTATGCTGCGCCCATTCATTGGCCAGGGCTTTGGTCACACCGGCAATGGCATGTTTACTGGCGGTATAAGCCGGTACAGTAATACCGCCGCTGTATGACAGCATCGAAGCGATATTAATAATTTTACCACTACGGCGTTTAATCATTTCGGCGCCTAACAGTTGCGCTAATAAAAAGGCCGCATCCAAATTTACTGCAATCACTTTGCGCCATTCCGCCATGGGGAACTCATGCGCCGGCGCCCGAAAAATAGTGCCCCCGCAATTGACCAAAATATCGACACTTCCCAGCTGTAACGCTTGGCTAGCGAGTTGCCGGACAGAATGTTCATCTGCCAGATCAGCGACCAACTCTTGCGCCGTACCACCGGCAGCGACAATGCTGTCGACCGTGGCTTGTGCGCCGCCAGCACGCGAGCAGGAACAAAGCACCCGAGCGCCTTTGGCAGCCAAGGCGATTGCTATTGCTTTACCGAGTCCCCGGCTGGCACCGGTAACCAGCGCAGTTTTACCCGCTACTGAAAATAAATCTGTCATTTTTTACTCCTTTTCGCCGCTGTCACTGGCATTTTTTGTTGCCACAAGCTCTGCGTTAATCGGTTAAGCCACTATTAACATTGTTCAAATATGGAACAGAGGCAATTTTTAAAAACCCATCAAAACTATTTAATTCAGCAACTTATTAAAGTTTTACTACTTTCAGCCCTATCAATTAGTGATTTAATTTACATCATTAATTGACAGAATTTAGTACTTGGTGTTAGCTTTTTGCCATCGGTGGCACAAAATTGCAAGCTTTTTTTGCCACCGGTAGACAAAACAGCCTATACAATAACGACATAACAATGTCGCCGAATTATCGACAGGGGAGCAGACAAGTTGCTCCTGACAAAGACGAAAATAGCCAGCATCAATTGGCAACAGACAAACACTCAGGACAAGGTGGACAACATGGCAAACCGCAGAATTTCGAACAGTGCAAACAGCACCTTTCGCCCCTCCAAACTATGCCGGGCTTTAACCCTGGCAGGTTTGGCCACGCTGCTAAGCACGCAGGCCCTGGCGCAAGCTCAGCCAACAGAGCAAACCGAACAACAAAAAGCTGAAGAACAGATTGAAGTTATCTCTGTTGTCGGCAGTTTCCGTGGCAGCTTAGCCAGCGCCCTTAATCAAAAACGTTTTGAAACCGGCGCTACCGATACCATCAAAGCAGAGGATATCGCAGACTTCCCTGATTTAAACCTAGCGGAGTCTCTGCAACGTATTCCGGGTGTGGCCATTAGCCGGGTAGCAGGTGAAGGACGGCAAATTTCGGTCCGGGGTTTAGGCCCAGATTTTACCCGGGTACGCATTAACGGTATGGAAGCGCAATCGACCAGTGGGGGTACTGATGCCATTGGCGGTGCCAACCGTGGCCGAGGTTTTGACTTTAACACCTTCTCATCAGATTTATTTAGCGAGCTAACGGTACGTAAAACTGCCTCTGCCAATGTCGAAGAAGGTTCATTAGGCGCTACCGTTGATTTACGTACTGCCCGCCCCTTTGATTATGATGCACTAACCTTTGCTGCCAACGTACAAGCTGGCTATAACGATAAGTCAGAAGAGATCGATCCGAAAGGCTCTTTTTTATTCAGCAATATTAACGAAGATGGCACCTTTGGTTACTTAATCTCTGCCGCTTTCTCTGAACGTAATATTCAGGATGAAGGCTTCTCAACGGTACGCTGGAATAATGTCAACGATTTTGGCAGCTATCGCGGTGCGACCTCTGGCCCGGAGTTAGACGCCATTAACGAAGGTTTTCGCCCTCGTTTACCGCGTTACGACTCTTACATTCATAATGTAAAACGCACTGGTTTAGCCACAGCGTTAGAGTACCGACCAAGCCAGGAAACCCGTTTTAATCTAGATATTTTATACTCAAAAGACGATTCCACCCGTCAGGAAGCCTTTATGCAAGGCATTCTGAACGGTAATGGCCAAACCGGTCCAATGAATGTATTGGATTACGAAATTGATAATACCAATACCGTTACTTATGCCTCTTTTGAAAACGCGCTGATCCGTAACGAGTTACGCTACGATGAACTTTCTACCGACTTCTTACAGTTCACCCTAAGTGGTCAGCATCAACTTACTGATAACCTAAAAATCGATGCGATGGTTGGCCGGGCGAAATCTGAATTTGATAACCCGATTCAAACCACGGTTGTTATGGAAAAAGGCGGGCAGAACTTTAGCTACGATTACCGCGGCAGCAAGCGCGGCAATCCAGAACTGTTATTTGGTGCTGGTGTATTTGACCCTAACGGCTGGACCACCAACAGCGTGCGTTTGCGCCCACTGGGTGCTGAGAATACCTTTGATAACGCGGCAGTTAATGTCGAATATATCCTTACCGACGCCCTAACCCTGCGCAGCGGCTTACACTATAAGAAGTTTGAGTTTGAAACCCGCGAAGCGCGCCGGCAATCTGAAAATGCGGCAGGTGTAGTGATGAGCCCGGATTTAATTAGGCAATACAGTGCCGGCGTAGGCCCCTATGCTAACTGGTTAGTACCAGACTTAGCCGCTATCGATGCCCGCTATAATATTTATAGCAATACTGGCGCCTTTGCTGTCAGCACCGATTTTCGGCGGGTAGATAACTACTCTGCCGAAGAGAAGACGGTAGGCGCTTATATTCAGTTAGCGTTTGACACTGAGTTTGGCGATACCGGTTTCCGTGGTGATATTGGTGGTCGTTTTATTAAAACGGATCAATCATCTACCGCTTGGGCTACTTTAGGTGGCACGCAGCAGCTGATTACTGCAGATCACGATTACAACGAGTTTTTGCCATCCCTTAACCTGGTGTTTGAACCGATGGATGACGTGATTATCCGCTTTGGTTACGCGGAAGTGTTAGCTCGTGCTGGCTTAGGTAGCATTCGCCCGAACGTGTCAGTATCCGTATCTGGCGGGGCCCGTTCTGTTAGCGGTGGTAACCCAACGTTAGAGCCCACTAAAGCCAAAACTTATGATCTGGGTTTAGAGCTGTACTTCGACAACGAATCACTGTTAGGTGTAGCGCTATTCCGGAAAAATATCGACAGCTATGTGCAAGGTTTACGTGAAACCAAACTCTTTACCGACACCGGCTTACCTATTCAAGCCGCTATTGACGCCTGTAATGCGGGTCCGGGCTATGGTACAGATTGTAACGAAAACATTGAATGGCAAACCAACACGCCATTAAATGGCCCTGGTGGCAACCTGTACGGCTTTGAAATTCAGTACCAGATGCCATTTAGCTTCTTACCTGAGTTTTGGAACCGCTTTGGTTTTATCGGTAACTACACCTATGTTAAAGCGCAAATGGACTACATCAACAATACCGGTGTAGTGCTGGCCACCCGCGATTTACAAGGTTTATCAGAAGCTACCCGCAGTGCGACACTTTACTATGAAGATGATAAGTTCGCAGCACGGGTATCATTAGCGGATCGCTCTAAGTATCTGACCAATGCCATTGGTCGTGACAATAACGATATGGAAGGCACCAACGCTACCCGGAATATTGATGCATCGTTATCTTATCAGCTAACCGATAACTGGAAAGTCACCTTCGAAGCGCTGAACCTGACAAACGAAGTGGATGATCAGTGGGTTGATTCTAGCGGTAATCGCTTAACTTACTACCATGCGACGGGTCGTCAATACTATCTGGGTGCTCAGTATAAGTTCTAAGCATGTATAGCGGCTAAAGGTGATACTTTGGCCGCCTTTCTATCCGTCATTTTTAAATGATTCTACTATCGCGTGCCACGGAAGGTCCGATTTTTCGGCAGGGATCACTGAATTAAAAACAGGGTTATTATTGTGAACAAGCGTATCTCTCACTCTCTTCCTATTCTTACGCTCAGCAGCTTGTTATTCGCCTGTGGTCAGCAACAAGCACCAGAAACGGTGAGCTCGCCAAATGCCAGCCCAACCATAACAGCAGCGGTTGCTACTATTGAAATCGCCAATCCCTCTGAGTTTGCCCGACCCCAACAACCGCTTTATTTTAGTTATCAAGATTTGGGTTTAACGGCCGAGCAAGCCACCGCACTAGTCGCCCGGGTAAACAGTAAGCTGGTGCCGTCGCAGCATATTGACCGTAGCGGCGATGGTAACGCTGACACCCTGTTTGTTGCCTTGGATTTTGCCGCGACTGAGCGCAAGCAACTGGCAATTTATGACGACGCTGCAGCCTTAACGCAAAGCAACTGGCCGGTACAAACCCAGGCTGAGATCTCGCATAAAATTGGCGGCGAATGGCAAGACGCTAAGTATATCGGTGGCACCTTTCAAAACGTCAGTACGCTGACACCGCCGCCGCAGTATACCGATCACTCTGAATGGATCCGCTATGAAGGCCCCGGCATTGAGTCAGATAAGGTGGGCTACCGTATTTATCTTGATTGGCGTAATGGCTTTGATATTTTTGGTAAAAAAACCAGCGATATGGTGCTGCAACAGGTAGGACTGGATGGCTACAAGTCATACCATGACATGGCCGACTGGGGCATGGATATCTTAAAAGTGGGTAAATCACTTGGCGCTGGTGGCTATGGTTACTGGGATGGTCAGCAAGTACAGCTGGTTTCCAAAGTCGGCCAGCATACGGCAACGGTTACTAATAATGGTCCGCTTTATTCTGCACTTCAGATTGCATACCAAGATTGGCAGATAGCCGATAAAACGCTAACGCTTACAGCAGACTTATCGATGACCGCTGGCAGCCGTTTAGTGCATACCCGGCTAAACCTATCCGATAATCTCGACAATATTGCAGTGGGCCTGGTTAAACTACCAGATACCCAAGTCATCCAAGGCAATGTTGACATTACCGGCCATGCCTGGACTTACTTAGCGACCTTTGGTAACCAGAGTTTGTCGGCTCCCGACAGTAAACTGGGTATGGCAGTGCTGTTTAAACGCGGTACCTTACTGCAGCAAACCAGTGATGATAACAGCAATGTGGCGGTGCTGCGCCCGGCCGGTAAGGCCTTAGAATACTATTTCCTGGCGGCCTGGGATGGTGAAGCCAACGGCATTAGTACCGAAGCAGAGTTTATTGCTTATTTAGAACAACAGGTTGAAGCTTTAACCTTAACGCCCAGAATGCGGTATAGCACAGCTGCGACACAAGCTGCGTTAGCTACGCCACTTACCGCAGAGCGGGCGCTGTACTGGGGTGAACAATTGGCCTCCAGTGAAATGATCCGCCAAACCCCCTACTATGCTTACGGTGGTTGGGACTTTGAACGCAGCCGGCCAGCAACCTTTGAGTACACTACCGGTCTATTACTGCAAGCCTATGATGATTTGTTGCAGCTAAAACCGAACCCGGAGTGGCAACAAGTGATTAGCGATGTCGTAAACTCTTTTGTGGCTGAAGATGGCAATATTCATACCTACGATATCAACAAATATAATATCGATAGCCTGAACACCGGCAATATGCTGCTACGTGATTACCTGCGTAACCCGACCGAAAAAGCCCGTAAAGCCCTGGATCTATTACGTCGTCAGGTAGAGGAGCATCCACGCACTGCGGGTGGAGCTTTCTGGCATAAAAAAATCTACCCGCATCAACTCTGGTTAGATGGGGTGTATATGGGCATGCCCTTCTATGCTTTCTACACCTCAGAATTTGAAAATGGTAAAGGCTTAGCCGAAGTGGTCAAGGAATTTACCTTAACCCGTGAACTGCTGCGCGATCCAAAAACCGGGCTGTACTTCCATGCCTGGGATGAGTCGAAACAAAAAGGCTGGGCCGATAAAGAAACCGGGCTATCACCCCATTTTTGGAGCCGCGGTCAAGGCTGGTTAACCATGGCACTGGTCGATGTGCTGGACTTCATTCCAGTTGAAAACACTGAGCTGCGCGCCCCTTTACTACAAATGATCACAGAATTGGCTGAAACCCTGAAACAATACCAACACGAAAGTGGTACTTGGTATCAGATCTTAGATATGCCTGAAGCTCCGGGAAATTATTTAGAGTCATCAGGTAGTGCCATGTACGCCTACTTTTTTGCTAAAGCATTAAATAAAGGCTACCTGCCAGCGAGCTATCAAGACACTGCTATCAAGGCGTTTAATGGCTTGTTGCAGGAATTTATTCTGGTACACCCCGACGATACCATTAGTTTAATTAACACGGTACAGGTGGCAGGGTTAGGCTTTGGTCGGGATGGCAGCTACCACTACTATATGAGTGAGCCAGTATTTCGTAACGATGCCAAAGCCAATGGCCCCTTTATTATGGCGGCAGTACAAATGGCAACACTACTGGGCTATAAAGCGCCCTAAGGCTGACTTTGTTTAATACTCTCTGGGTAAAGAGGTAAGCACCTCTCCTGTAGTTTGAGCCGACGTTTGTCGGCTCTTTTTTTACAGAAAGCAAAGCAGTAAGGAGGCTTATGTTTCGTTATGTTTCAATACTATTGCTCCTAACCTTACCGGCACTGGCGGCACAGCCGATTTATCTGACGGTAGCGCTGGATGACTCAGCCGATTTTCGTAGTATTCAAGCGGCAATTAACAGCCTGCCAAACAATGGCCAACAAGCTATTATTCAGCTTGCACCGGGCCTGTATCAGGAAAAACTCTATTTTACCCGTGATAAGGTCGCACTGATAGGCAGCGGCCGCGAACAAACTATTATCAAAATTGCCGAACTGCGTAATAACTGGCTAAAACAGCACCCCAACGATTGGGGTAGCGCGGTGGTCAATATCCGCGCCAGCGATATCGCTTTGCTGCGTCTTACCGTTAAAAACAGCTATGGTGAACTGACCGGTGATAACGAGCATCAGTTTGCTATTCGTGGCTTTGAAAGCGCCACCCGCATCATCACTGACGATTGCGCGGTGATTGCCGGCGGCGCTGACACTTTGAGTCTGTGGAATAAAACCGATGGCATGTACTATCACCGCAATTGCTACTTCGAAGGCTATACCGATATGGTCTGCCCCCGTGGTTGGGCATTTTTCACCGACAGTACCTTTGTCAACAAAAAAGCCTACGCCACCTTGTGGCATGATGGGGAATTAGCCGAAGCCCAAAAACTGGTGGTACGCGATTCACACTTTGATGGCGTGCCAGGCTTTATGCTGGGGCGCCGTCATTACGATGGTAAGTTTTATCTGATTAATAACAGCTACAGCCAGAACATGGCCGACAAGCCGATCTTCCGCCACACCTACCCCACTGAACCCGAGCGCGATCGCGCTAATCTTTGGGGTGATCGTAATTACTTTAGCCATCAGGAGCAAGGTAACGCTATTTATCCCTGGCTTGCCACAAACTTATCGCAGCATCCCGGGGCAATCAGCGCCGAGCAAATAACAGCCCGCTGGACCTTTGCTAATCGCTGGGATCCTGAAGCTGAACTGGGCCAGCTTTACTTACTCTTGGAGCAAAAATAATGCGTTATACACTGCTCGCAGTAGCTGGCTTAACAGCAACATTACTGTTTACTAGCACCTTAGCGGCGAAAGAACAGGCTTATCCCGCCTTAGCCAAAGCCAAATTACATCTGGTGGGTGACTCCACCATGTCGTTTAAACCCGATCTGGCCTATCCTGAGCGCGGCTGGGGTCAATTATTACCTGAGTTTATGTTGCCACAACTTAGCATCGTCAACCACGCGGCGAATGGCCGCAGCACCCGTCGCTTTATCAACGAGGGCCGCTGGCAGCTGTTACTCAGCGATATTAACGCTGGCGACTATGTGCTAATCCAATTTGGTCATAACGATCAAAAACACGACGATCCCGCCCGTTTCGCCGCCGCAGAGGGCGATTATCAAGTGTTTTTACGCCGCTTTATTACTGAGCTAAAAGCACGAAAAGCTATTCCTATGCTGGCAAGCTCCATTTGCCGGCGCAATTTTAGCGCTGAAGGTAAATTAAAACGGGATTTAGCAGAATATGCCAAGGCCGCCGCGCACGTTGCTATAACAGAGCAGATCGCTTTTTTCGATTTACAGCAACAAAGCTGTGATTTTATCGAACAACACGGGCCAGCTGGCAGCCAACCTTATTTTATTCAGGTGCCGGCCGATCTGTATGCAAAATTTCCTGAAGGAAAAGTAGACAATACGCACCTAACGCTGCAAGGCGCCAGCAAAATTGCCCAGCTCTTTGTTCGCGAGTTAAAAGCACAGCAGCATCCGCTAGCGGGGTATGTTTATCGGGAGCTGTTGTAA
The DNA here is from genome assembly GCF_014653435.1 of Alishewanella longhuensis. Classification (GTDB taxonomy): domain Bacteria; phylum Pseudomonadota; class Gammaproteobacteria; order Enterobacterales; family Alteromonadaceae; genus Alishewanella; species Alishewanella longhuensis. The sequence continues at coordinate 161,231 of NZ_BNAO01000007.1, forward strand.
AGCTACGTAGCTTTAAGCCTCAACCTAAAGCAACCCAAGATGCAAAAACCGGCGATAAGCCGGTTTTTGTTGTAAGCCAAGCTGATATCAAAGCTATTACTCAGGCGCTTTTGATACACCCACCATGGCAGGACGTAATAAACGGCCATTTAACTCATAGCCTTTTTGCATCACAAAGGTCACGGTATTTGGCGCAACATCCGCTGACGGTTGGATACTCATCGCCTGATGTTGCTCAGGGTTAAACGGCTGACCAGCTGGGTCAATTTGTACTACACCGTATTTGGCAACTGTATCTAAGAAGCTCTTCATGGTCAGTTCAACCCCTTCGATAACGCCTTTAAAGGCTTCATCTTCGCGGTTGATAAAAGACAGGGCCCGCTCCAGGTTATCCACCACCGGCAGTAAATCACCGGCAAATTTTTCCAGGGCAAATTTATGGGCTTTTTCGACATCCAGGCTGGCACGACGACGGGCGTTCTCAGCTTCGGCTTTAATGCGCAGCATCAGCTCATGCTGATCGGCTAGCTGGCTTTGGCTTTTCGCCAATTCTTCTTCCAGTTTGGCAATAATGCTTTGCTCAGACGACAACTCAACCGTGTCAGCATTGGCATCGCTGGCGGCTGGATTTAGTTCTTCTACAGGCTCGGAAGGCTTATTTTGCTCAGTCATTGTTACAATACTCCAATTAATGTAGGGGTATTATGGGGATCAATTCTGCCGATTCAAGTTTAAATTTAATTGCGCAGCGCAGGATTCTACCAATGGGATTAATTGCGCATAATTCATCCGCCGCGGGCCAAGCAGTGCAATAAAACGATGAGGTAGTAACTGATAGCTTTGCGCGATAACACTCAGCTGCGCTAACTCGACAAAGCCAGATTCTTTGCCCAAGATAAGTTTTGGCTTATCGTCTTGTGTTACCGCTTGCAATAATTGTATTAAACCTGCAGGCTGCTCTAACATTTGTACCACTTGCTGCAAGGCGGGGTTGGTTTGATAGTCAGGTGTTAACAACAATTGATGTTGACCAAAAATAAGTGGCTGATGCTGTAAAAACTCATCCAGACTAAGCTGACCCAGCACCTTACTAATTAATGTCTGAGTTAAGCCCGTTTCTGTTTTTAACATATTGCCCAAACGGGCAATACCGTCTTGCCACTGATCACCAGCCAAGGCTGCATTTAGTAAACACAACACCTTGCTTAAAGTCGCAGTATCGATACTTTGCTCACAATTTAACACCCGGTGTAAAATATCACCGTCTTCATCGATCACCACCAGCAATAAGCGATCACTGGCCAGACGCACTAAATCAATTTGCCGCACCTCCCGCCCGGCAGCCTTCGGTGCACTGATAATAGCGACACAGCCCGTTAAGTTAGCCAGTAATTGCCCTGCTTGCTGACACAGTAAAGACACCGGCAATTGCGGCACTAAGCGGGTCGTCAATTCACGCTGCCATTTATCCGTAAGGGGCTCTAACTGCAGCATTTTATCAATAAAAAGCCGGATGCCAGCCGTAGTAGGTATTCGCCCCGCTGAAGTATGTGGCGAGCGAATAAGCCCCTGCTGTTCTAATTGCACCATAGTATTGCGCACTGTAGCAGAACTGACTGCCAAAGCCTGATGCTCCGCAATTAGCTTTGATGAGACCGGTTGGCCGTCCAGCAAATATTGCTCAACAATCAGCTTTAAAATCAGTTCTGTCCTGCTTAGTGCCACAACCATCAATATTACTCTTATAAAAAGTCTTAATGGAAATGGGGCTTTTTCTAATTAATTCAAGTAGGCATTTTATAGTTGCCAAGGCTGCCATATACTAATCACGACTATCAAAGGAATTACATCATTATGAGTTATGCTTTTGCCAAAATCGGTCTGATCGGCAAACCCCACCATACCGGTGCTAATCAAACACTGGCTAGCCTCTATCAGTTTCTACAAAAGTTAGGGCTAAGCGTCTATGTCGAAGAGCGGGTAGCACAAAGCTTGCAACTGGCCGGTGCAGAAGTGCTGGATTTAGTGGATCTTGGCAAAACCTGTGATCTGGCTATTGTGGTCGGTGGCGATGGCAATATGTTAGGTGCAGCACGGGTATTAGCGCGCTTTGATGTGGCAGTGCTGGGCGTAAACCGCGGCAATCTGGGGTTTTTAACCGATTTATCGCCCGAGAATTTTGAACAACCCTTAAAAGAAGTGTTGGCCGGCAACTTTGTGACAGAAAAACGTAACCTGCTGGAAATCTCGGTCCATCGCCATGGCAGTATTAAAAGCAGCAATAGCGCCGTTAATGAGGCGGTATTGCATGCCGATAAAGTGGCGCATATGATTGAGTTTGAAGCCTATATCAACAACGAGTTTGTATTTAGTCAGCGCTCTGATGGCCTTATTATCAGCACTCCTACCGGCTCTACCGCCTACTCACTTTCAGGCGGCGGCCCCATTCTAACCCCAGATCTGGATGCCATGAGTTTGGTGCCGATGTTTCCGCATACCCTAAGTAGCAGACCCTTGGTGGTCTCGGGCAATAGCGAAATCCGCCTAAAAGTGGCCGAGACCAACGACGCCCACTTACAAATCAGCTGTGATAGCCACGTTATTCTGGCGGTGATGCCCGGCGATGATATTTATATTCGCAAACATCCCAACCCGCTGCGCTTAGTGCACCCACCGGGTTACAGCTACTACCATGTGCTGCGCAATAAGCTGGGCTGGGGCAGTAAGCTTTATTAAAAAATTTTCTACGTTGCTTGCTTGCAAAACCCGCAATTACTGTATAAATTTACACTGTAACTAAAAACAGTATTCGGAGCGGGTTATGCTGTGTCATCTTCATATCAGTAATTTTGCCATAGTAAGGGCGCTGGAAATTGACTGGGCGCCCGGTATGTCTACCATTACCGGCGAAACCGGTGCCGGTAAATCTATTGCTATTGATGCACTCTCCCTCTGCTTAGGTGAACGCGCTGATGCCAGCGTAGTGCGCCCGGGCGCTGATAAAGCCGATGTAGTCGCAACCTTTGATATCAGTAAGCTGGCTGCAGCAAAAGACTGGCTACAGCAACAAGATCTGTTGATGGGTAATGAGTGCATAGTGCGGCGAGTGGTTAGTGCTGAGGGCCGTTCCCGCGGTTATATCAATGGCGTACAGGTACCGGCGCAACAACTTAAGTTACTGGGACAATATCTGCTGGCGATTCATGGCCAACATGCCCATCAACTTTTGCAAAAAGCCGATTATCAACGCCAACTGGTAGATGCCTTTACCGCCCAGCCCGCGTTACTGCAGCAAACCAAGCAAAGCTATCGCTACTGGCAACAGCTGCAACAAGAGTACGCCGAGCTGCAACAATCGCAGCAACAACGCGATGCCCAGCGTCAGCTATTGGAATACCAGGTCGCCGAATTAGATCAGTTTGCGCCACAAACCGATGAGTTTAGTCAGTTAGAAACAGAACATAGCCGCTTAAGTCATGGTAGTACTCTGCTTAGCCACAGCCAGCAATGCTTGCAGCAATTATACGATGGTGAAGAGCAAACCATTTACCGAGCGTTATCGCAGGTAAGCCAGCAACTAGAACAGTTAGTTCAGCTTGATCCAGCCCTTACCGATGTGCAACAAATGCTGAATGACGCCCTGATGCAAACCGAAGAAGCCAGCCGTGAGCTGCGCCGTTATGCTGATAAAGTAGAACTCGATCCAGAACGTCTGCAATGGATTGATGAACGCTTAGGCTTATGGCTTAACTTGTCCCGCAAGCATCAGGTAAGCTATGAAGGCTTGCCAGCCTTGCACGAACAGCTAGCGCAACAATTAGCAGAGCTTACCGATTGCGACAGCCGACTAAGCGAACTGGAGCTGGGCATAGCGCAAGCGGCAAAAGTGTATCAGGCAGCCGCAGAGAGTTTAACCACAGCACGAACAAAGGCTGCGGCAGAATTAAGCATCCTAATTAGCGAAAATATGCACGAACTTAGCATGGCCAATGCCCGCTTTGCTATTAATGTGCAGAGCCTGCCTTTGGCTCAGAGCAGTGCGAATGGTTTGGATTTGATCAGCTTCGATGTCTCCACCAACCCAGGCCAACCCTTGCAAGCGTTAAGTAAAGTAGCCTCTGGTGGTGAGCTTTCCCGGATCAGCTTAGCGATACAAGTAATACTGGCAGATAAAATCACCACCCCAACCCTAATCTTTGATGAAGTGGATGTTGGGATCAGCGGCCCTGTCGCAGCCGGCGTTGGCCGTTTATTGCGCCAGCTTGGGCAAAGCACGCAAATTATCTGTGTTACGCATTTACCACAAGTGGCAAGCCAGGGCCATCAACAGCTGTTTGTCGAAAAATATACCGACGGCCAGGCCACAGAAACCCGGATGCGCCAACTTACCGATGAAGAGCGTATTCAGGAAATTGCCCGCTTACTGGCCGGTGAGAATATTAGTGCTAATGCCTTAGCGAATGCCCGGGAACTTTTATGTGCGCCAATACCCAAACAACCTCAAGATGCAGATTTTAGTGCATCATAAAATTGGTTTGGCTATATCCTCTAAACAGGGTTTTTCTGCGGGGCTATCATAGGGTATGATGGCGCTATTCACTAAGAATTGACACTTAACATTGATGGCATCTATGAAAGCAGTAGTAAAAATTGCAGTTTTAATCGCGATACTAAGCTCAGTTAGCGCATGTAGTAGCTGGGTTTACCGGATTGATATTCCCCAAGGTAACTTTTTAGAACAAAAAGACGTAGATAAACTACGTGTCGCTATGACCAAAGAACAAGTCATCTTTGTACTGGGTAACCCCGTTGCCGCAAACCCTTTTGATAACGATACCTGGCATTATTTTTATGCGTTAAAAGGCGGCCGTGGTAATAATTTTGAAAAGCGTTTAGTGGTCGAGTTTAAAGATGATCGCTTAGTGGATATTAGCGGTGATTTTGATAAGAGTGCCGACTTTGATACGCCACTGGATATCTAAAACTACCGTTTAGCCTATCTTATTTAAGTGCAGTTGCTAGCAGGTTTCCAGTTCAGTAGAGCTTACAACTGCACTTATTTAAGCGCCGCCGCCTGTTATGGCGGTGTTCCTGGCAACTTAAGCTTTGCCCTGCTGCGCCAATCATTCCTTTTGCAACCTTAGCGGCCTGTTACCGCATAGCTTGCGGCATTATTCCTCTTTATTATTTTTCGCTATGCTATTTTGTTCTGCGCTAGTTTGCTCTGCACTAGCCATTTTTTGTTCAGCGACACGTCCACCTGTGGTTTTATCTGCCCGCCCTTCTTCTTTAGCCTTTTCGGCCCGGCGGCGACGCAAATCTTTAGGATCAGCAATCAGTGGCCGATAAATCTCAATACGGTCTCCTTCGCTCACATTATCGACTAGTTTTACCGGACGACTCCAAACGCCTACTTTTTGCGCGCGCAGATCAATTTGTGGGAATTGTTGCAAAATACCCGATTGTTGAATGATTTGCTCAACACTGGCCGCACTGCTTACCGAGAGCGTTAATAAGGCTTGCCTATCTGGCAAAGCATAAGCCACTTCTACAGTAATTCTGTCATTTGCCGCTTCACCGGCACTACTATTAACCATAAACCTGCTTTGCTCTCTCTGTAAACGCATTTACCATGGCAGCGGTAAGCTCTTGAAATACTTTACCAAAAGCGAACTGCACAAATCTATTGGAAAACTCAAACTCTAGTTGCAACACCACTTTACAGGCTTGCTCGTTTAGTGGCTGAAACTGCCAACCACCACGTAAATGTTTAAAAGGACCATCAACCAGCTGCATATCAATACGTTGATAAGGCACCAAAGTATTACGCGTAGTAAAAGATTGCCCTATGCCCGCCTTGGAAACGTGCAACTTTGCCACCATTTCATCTGTTGACTGGCTCACAATAGTCGCAGCGCTGCAACCAGGCAAAAATTGCGGATAGTCTGGCACACCATTTACTAGGTCAAACATCTGTTGCGCGCTGTAAAAAACCAAGGCACTGCGCTCAATTTGTGGCATACTCACTCCCCTTAAATCAAGCTGCAGATTGTATCAGAAGAACGCGAGGCAACAAAGTTGCAGCGCACAGCAGCTAACACTGACCGTGGTCAGCACGCTCGCTTGTCAGCTATATAAAGTGAATTATGAGTAAAAAACAAACCAACAAAAAGCAAAACAGTACCATTGCCCTAAACCGCAAAGCCCGCCATGAATACTTTCTGGAGGATCGCTTTGAAGCCGGCATCAGCTTACAAGGCTGGGAAGTTAAAAGTATCCGCCAGGGTAAAGTAAACCTGTCGGATTCTTATGTTATTTTAAATGATGGTCAGGCGTATTTATTTGGCGCACAAATTCAAGCACTAAATAGCGCATCCAGCCACGTAGTGTGCGACCCGGAGCGCAGCCGTAAGCTGCTGTTGCATAAACGCGAGATAGAAAAGCTTATTGGCTTGAAAGAACGCGATGGCTACACCTTAATTGCCACGGCTATGTACTGGAAAGCCTGCTGGGTGAAACTAGAGTTCCACCTGGCGAAAGGTAAAAAGAGCTTTGATAAACGCGATGATATTAAAGACCGTGATTGGTCACGCGAGAAAGAGCGGATGATGAAGCATTCTAAGCGCTAATACTGCTGCCGCAAGCCGGCAATTGCAGCGGCTTAGGCTTATTGTCCGTAAGTTGTTAGATTAAAACGCACGTTCGAGCGAAATACAAATATCCTTGAACTTTAGCCTTCAGGGCCCATCTTAGTAAGTAACTTGCACATTGTTTATGCAGCCAGTTTAAAGCCACTGGCTATTTGCTAACTGGCAGCGTACAATGCAGGTTCACTAAAGGTGTAAGTGATTTACCTCAGAATTCGGGGCTGATTCTGGATTCGACGGGATTCACGAAATCTTAGGTGCATGCCGAGGTGCGGTAGGCCTCGTAAAAAAGCCGCAAAAAACTAGTCGCAAACGACGAAAACTACGCAATCGCTGCTTAATAGGCAGTAGATAGCTCTTCCCCTCACGCATGCCTGTAAGCTGAGACTCTGGAAGATCACCCCTAACAGGATCGCATGGCGGCTTTGTCCGGAGCCAAGATGCTAAAACCAATCGGACTCGCCCGACGATAGCCTGCCAGCTGGCGCTCATAGGGTTAACTAAATAACTGGATAAGCATGTAGTACCGACGACGTAGGTTTTTCGGACGCGGGTTCAACTCCCGCCAGCTCCACCAAATAACAGAGGCCAGCAGCAATGCTGGCCTTTTGTTTTTTAAAAACGCTCCCTTCACTCATCTATTTGATCTTCATCCCATTGAACTAAGTACTAGATAGATGTCTAATATTGCTTTGGTGATTTAATACGCTGCTTTTTCTGGCAAGTTTAACGAAAAACCTCAGTAGACATATTCACTGTTACATTACAGAAACTTCGATTAATGGTAGCCATTTAAAAGGTTTAGCATGGATTCACTTTCTCAGATTGCTTTGGGTTCTGCCGTGGCCGTTGCGGTGATGGGGCGGCAAACCTCCGTGAAAAAGGCTGCACTATGGGGTGCTATTGCCGGCACCTTACCTGACTTAGATGTGCTCATTGATTATGGTGATGATCTTAGCAATATGGTGCAGCATCGCGGTTTTAGCCATTCACTGTTTTATCTGACCCTAGTCTCACCACTGCTGGCCTTGCTGATCTGTAAAGTTCATGGCGAAATGGCACATTACAAGCGCTGGTTAATGGCTATTTTGCTGGTGCTACTGACGCACCCTTTGCTGGATACCATGACCATTTACGGCACCCAGTTAGCGTTACCTTTTAGCAATTATCCTTTTGGCATTGGCAGTATTTTTATTATTGATCCCCTATATACCTTACCCTTGCTGGTCGGTTTGGCTTGGGTGCTGCTAAAAGGTCGGCGCTCCCTGGCAGCGAATACCGCGGGATTAGTGTTTTCCAGTTGCTATTTATTATGGAGTGTTGCAGCGCAGCAGCATGTTATACAAGCAGCTCAGCAACAACTCAGTGCCACCCAGCATAATCAAGTACTGGTTACGCCAACCGCTATGAATACGCTACTCTGGCGAGTATTGGTGATGACGGATACCGCTTACTATGAAGGGTTTTACTCTATTTTGGAAAAAAATACTGAGATCACTTTTAAGGCTTATCCACTAGACCAAAAGCTTTATCGGCAATATCAATTGCATCCCAATGTCCAAACGCTAGCCGCTTTTACCCATGGTTTTTATGCTATTGCCCGCGAACAAGAGCAAGTGGTAGTCACCGATCTGAGGATGGGGCAACAACAAAACTATGCCTTTAGTTTTGTTGTGCCAGAGCAGGCGGATATGAATACCCAGCGGCTGCCAAGAGAGTTACAACTCACTGACACATTAAGCTGGGTTTGGCGTACTTTGCGTGGTCAGCATACCGCTGGCCTTAACCAATTACCTCATAACCTGACCAGTCAGGTACCTGCGGTTGATTGCCGCCGCCCGGCTGCAGTGCAATGTAATAGCCATTAACGTTATCGAGTGGCAGGCAATTATCCAGCTCTAATAAGTCATCTTTATGTTGGCTATCGGCATCAGTTAACAATAGCTTTTTAGCCCGGGCTTTGGCCTCTGCCGCTGAGCTGGCAACACAGAGCATAAACTCGTGTTGCTCGGCTATTTTACCGGGGTAATAACCACCGAAATTAACAAAATACAATTGCTGTTGCTGCTCGGGCCGCTCGGCTACCAGCTTAAGCTGATAGCCGTCAATGGCGGTTAGCTCTAGATAGCTATCCAAATGCAAACCTTTCACCTCACCAAACCATTGCGATCTTAACTGTTCATAGGTATCGGCAATGGTCTTCCCTACCACAAAACGCACATCATGCAGCTCAATATTGGCACCCGGTGCAGTACCGCCCAGGTAAACCATAAATAATTTCATACGCTTCCTTATATCTATTACTTATAACCGTACACTTAACCCATCGGTTAATGCCCGTCGATAGGCGGCAAAAGCCGGGATGCACGCTAGCACAGCGGTCGCCAGCAAAATAGCGCCAGCCCAGTACAGGGTTTGCACACTAAAGGGGGTAATGCTAATAAAAAGCCCATAACTGGCAGCCAGGGTATCTTGTATCGCCCACAAGCTTATTACCAAAAAGAATGCTGCCATAAACATCGACATTAAGGTTAGCAACAAGACTTCAAGTTGAATAAGCCAAAACAGATACCAGGGGTTGGCACCGACTGCCCGTAAAATGGCCACTTCACGTTGCCGCTCGCGCATAGACGCGAGTAAAGTGGTCATCATGCCAATTAAGCCCGCGACCAATACCAATAAGGTGATAAGTAGCAGCATATTCTCTACCATACCGAGCATTTGCCACAGCTCTGCCAGCGCGACGCCGGGTAAAATGGCGGATAACGGCTCACCACGGAATTCATTAATTTGCCGCTGCACCACAAAGGTCGCCATACGGGAATTAAGCCCAACCATAAAGGCAGTAATAGCTTTGGGTGTTAAATCCATCTCCAGTGCCTGTTCAGCACTGACCTGACGGCCCGGCATCGGTGCACCTTGCTGCCAGTCGATATGGATTGCTTCTATCCCCTCTAAGCTGACATGTACGGTTTGATCTACCGGCGTGCCAGTGGGCGCCAGAATACCGGTAATGGTAAAGGGTTTGTCTTTATGCTCAGAAAAACTGACCGCACCTATACCATGCGCCAGGGTAATTTCCTGCCCCAGCGTATAACCCAGTTGTTTAGCCACTTCTGCGCCCAGCACCGCATCATAAACGCCAGCAAAGGGGCTGCCCTCAGCAAATTGCAAGCTTTGCTGATTAGCATAACGATAATGCTCAAAATAGCTCTGGTTAGTGCCCAATACCCGATAACCACGATGCGAATCGCCTAAAGATAGGGGGATCGTCCAGGCAATTTGCGGATGCTTGGCAATACGCTCATAGGTTTGCCAACTCACATTAGCCGTAGCATTGCCGATACGAAATACCGAGTAGAGCAATAAGTTTAACTGGCCGGATCGGGCACCAACAATCAGATCCGTACCTGACACCGTATTGGTAAAACTATTGCGCGCTTCTTTGCGAATATGGTCAATACCCAGCAACAGCACTAAGCTAATCGTCAATGACAACAGGGTCATTAACGCTGTGGCCTTGCGGTTCCATAAACTTAGCCTGGCTAATTTCATCAGCATGCCATTACTCCTTGCGCTAAATTGGCCATCTGTAATTCGTACTGAAAATACTGCTTTAATTGCTGATCGTGGCTGACAAAAATGACCGTAGTGCCACACTTATCCGCCTCAGCTAACAGTACCCGCATAAAAGCATCGCGATTATCAGCATCTAACGCTGAGGTGGGTTCATCAGCAATAAGTAGGGCGGGCTCAGTCAGTAAAGCGCGGGCTATGGCGACACGTTGCTGCTGGCCCACGCTAAGGGCACTGGCAGGTTGCTGCCACAGCAACGCGTCCAGACCTAAGGCTTCCAGTAAAGCGGCAGCGCGTTGTTGTAGTGCGATACCAGGTTTACCGGCAAAGCTAGCCCGCAGCAAGACATTATCTAAGACACTGAGGTACGGAATTAAATTAAGCTGCTGGAATACCACGCCTATTTGAGCTGCACGTAATTTATCGCGTTTGGCGGCGCTTAACTGATGCAAAGGTTGCCCCTGTACCCACAGTTCTCCCAGATTTGGCTTGGTAATCCCAGAGAGTAAATTCAATAAAGTGGTTTTACCGCTACCTGAAGCGCCACGGATAAATAAATGCTGGCCATGATCTAAGGCTAAAGCGGGTAGCTGCAATTGCCAGCTGTTTGGCTTATACCAAAAACTAACGTCTTTGAGTTCAATAGCAGGAATTTTCGGCTTGGTGGTCACAGGTACTCCCTTGTGCATGCTATGATAGCCCTAACAAATGTTGTTTATTATGCAAAATTAAGAGGCGAAGCTCCAATGTTCAATAAGTTGTCTGTTGCGTTTTCCGGGGTGCTGGCCGCATGTTTAGCCTTTAGCTTGCACGCCAGCGAAGTTAAAACCATTGAATGGACTGATTTAATGCCTGAGGAAGATTTAAAGGCATTAATGGCCATGCCAGAAGTAGCACATGATTATAGCCAGCCTTCGCCCTTTGATGATAACTACAATGGTGAAGATCCCAGCGCACAGATTTGGCAGCAAATTCTGCAATCCGCCAAAGTAAAACCAGAATATAACAATAAAAAGATCCGCATACCGGGTTTTATTGTACCGCTGGAGTTTGACGACAAACAAAATGTCACCAGTTTCTTTCTAGTACCCTATTTTGGCGCCTGTATCCATGTGCCGCCACCACCACCAAATCAGATCATTTATGTTAGCGGTGCCTCTAACCTGAGAGCCGATATGATTTACTCGCCGTTTTGGATAACAGGCACTATCACGACCGACAGTATCTCACACGATTTAGCCAATGCAGCTTATAGTATGAAAGCCGACAAGGTTGAAGAATATACTTGGTAACATCAGAGCACACTAAAGCCGGGAGTTCCGGCTTTAGTGTTAATCGCAACCACTTTTTATTTGCGGCAGATTGTTACGGCAACAATCAGAGCTGGTCAAAAACTTTGTTAAAAAATAGCTATATAGCCTTTGAATGGCAATAGCTAAACCGCCAATTTAGAAACGTATAGCGCTATTACTTAGGGTTGCCGCAGCAGCCCCTTGTTTACCATTCAACACCCATTGTACCGCTATTTTTTCTAACGCCGGGGTTAAGCTGAATAATCCCAGATCAAGCTGTTGCAACATCGCTGGGCGCTGACATAACAAACTAATATTGGCATAAAAATCACCATGCCCGCTGTAACCCGGTTCAGTAAGATCGGTATTAGCATCCCCCCCCTGGATCTCACAGCTTGCCTCACGGTTCAGAGCAAACCAAGCTCCTTGTGCCAGATTATCTAACGCCAAAGCCACTTCTTGCTTTTGCTCAGTGCTACTCGGGGCATGCTCAAAACCCACAATATTATAAGCAGCAGATTGCAGCGCTAACTGCAGTTCATTCCCTTCTAACACCAGTGTTAAGGTTGCAGCACCATGCACATGAGCACCAAGCTGAGTGAAATCACTGTCATGGTCGTGTTCGTGTTCATGGTTGTGGTGATGTGTATGCGGTTCCGCCTGGGCATGCTTGTGCTCATCGGTATGTTTATCGTGTTGATGCTTATCATGTTGGTGCTTATGCTGTTGGGCAGGACTGCTAGAATCGGCCACGGTATGGGCGGCAACTGGCGCATTAACAGCTAACCATAAGGCTGAGAGCGCCGCAAAAGAGAAACTTTTTTGCATCTGAAAATACCCCTAATAATTTTTAACTCATCATACTTAATTTTTGAACTGTCGCAATGCCCTAGCTGATCTGAGTGAGTACTCAAAGCCGTACTGTAGCTATCACTCGATCAAACAGATGTATATGCCAAAACTTATCGTAATACTAGGCGATCAGCTTAGCCCTGCCCTTGCCAGCCTGCGTCAGGCGACACCTGATGACATCATTCTATTGGCAGAGGTACAAAGTGAAGCCACTTATGTTAAACATCATAAGCATAAGATTGTTTTGTTGTTTAGCGCTATGCGGCACTTTGCCGCAGTATTGCGACAACAAGGCTTCAATGTTTGCTACATTGATTATGGCAGCCACCCTAATATTCAGAGTATGACGGATGCAATACAGTTCACTCTAATCCAGCGTCAGATAACACAGATTGTGATTACCGAGTGCGGTGAATATCGGTTACAACAGGAAATACTAAACTGGCAATCGCACTTCGAGCTGCCGGTTTCTGTGTTGGAAGATGATCGTTTTATTTGTAGCCTTAGCATGTTTGCGCAGTGGGCCAGCGATCGGCAGCAACTGCGGATGGAATATTTTTATCGGTTAATGCGTCGTCATACCGGTTTGTTGATGAGCAGCAATCAACAGCCCGTTGGCGGCCAGTGGAATTTTGATAAGGAAAATCGCAAAGCCTGTCCGCCAGATATAGCACAAATCCCACCGTTAACTTTTGTGCACACGGAGATCACAGTCGAAGTTATCAAACTGGTGAATCAGCATTTTGCTGACCATCCGGGCATCACAGAAAATTTTCAGTATGCGGTGACTGGCAAAGATGCCCGTAAAGCTTTTTTACACTTTGTCGAGCAACAACTGGCGAAGTTTGGTGATTACCAAGACGCGATGTTAATTGACCAGCCCTTTTTGTTTCATAGCATTTGCTCGATGTATCTTAATGCAGGTCTATTGGATGTGCGTTGGATGTGTCAAAAAGTAGAAGCGGCTTACAAGGCGGGTCTGGTCAGTATCAATGCCGCTGAAGGTTTTATTCGGCAACTTATCGGCTGGCGCGAATACGTCAGAGGCTTATATTGGCTGAAAATGCCCGACTACAGCAAAAACAATTATTTAGAAGCACAGCGCCCGTTACCTGGTTATTATTGGCACGGCAAAACCAAGATGCGCTGTATGCAACAAGCCATAAGCCAAACGCTAGAATTTAGCTATGCACACCATATTCAGCGCTTAATGGTTACTGGTAACTTTGCCTTGCTGGCGGGGCTAAGTGTAAAGGAGATCACAGACTGGTATCTGGCTATCTATGCGGACGCCTACGAATGGGTAGAGTTACCTAACACGCTGGGCATGGCGCTCTTTGCTGACGGGGGGGTGTTAGCCTCTAAGCCTTACGCTGCCAGCGGTGCCTATATCAACCGCATGAGTAATTACTGTAAAAGCTGCCACTATAAAGTCAAAGATAGCTTAGGTGAACTGGCTTGCCCCTTTAATGCACTCTATTGGGACTTTTTAGATCGCAACAGCGCTACGCTGGGGCAAAACGCCCGCTTACAATTGGCGTATAAAAATTGGTCGGCCAAAGGTAACGAGCAACAGCAGGCTATTCGCGCTAAAGCACAGCAGCTATTAATTCATCTGGAGCAGTTATGAGCACGCTGGTGTTATTAAACCATTGCTTACGGCTAAAGGATAATCCGTTATTGGCTCAAGCCTCGGGCGAGCTCTGCGCTGTGGTTACGCTCGAAAAAACGCAATTTTTTGGCAAACAATATGGCTTGCACCGCGCCAACTTAACACGGCTTCGCCAACAGATGTTGCTGATAGCAGATTTAAAGCAGCAGCTGGCCAAACACCACATTGGGTTAGTCACCCTGTTTGGTAACAGTACAACTGAACTACTGCAACTAGCCAAACGTCTCAAGGCAACAAAGCTGTTAGCAGCTGAACCTACGGCACCAGAAGAATACCACCTGTTTCAACAACTGGCGACCCAGCTTAAACTAAACTTAAATGATGCTAATAGCCTATTGGCTAATCAGCTAAGACCCGACTTAGTCATGCTGTCAGATCGGTTTACCAGCTTTCGCAAAAGATTAGAGCCATTGCTGTTAGTCAGTGCCCCTTTAACCGATTTTTCACCATCGGGTTCACAGCAATGGCTCTCACCAGAAACAGCCTGGACATTGAGCGAGAGCTGGCAGCAGCTGACTGACTTCGCGCCAGCTCTACCACAAAGTCAAAAACTAAGCGGCCCACTTTATGCCTGTGAAAGCGCCAGCTGGCAACGTATTGAGCATTATCTTTGGCAGCAAAAACATATCCTGCATTACAAAGAAACCCGTAATGGCTTAGTTGGTGAGAACTATGCCAGCTTTTTTTCTATCCCTTTGGCACTGGGTAGCTTATCTGTGCGGAGCCTGTGGCAGCAAATCGAACTTTTTGAACAACAAGTTGCTGCAAATGACTCCACCTATTGGCTGAAGTTTGAACTATTGTGGCGGGAGTTTTTTCGCTGGCAAATGCGTAAGTATCAAACAGCTTGGTTTAGCGCCAATGGGATTAAGGGGCCTAAACAATTCTTGCCACCCCAGCTTAACGTAAAAATGCGATTGCGTTTTGCGCAGTGGTGTCAGGGACAAACTGGCGTACCCTTTGTCGATGCTAACATGCGCTTATTAAATCAAAGTGGCTTAATGAGTAATCGTGGCAGGCAAAATGTCGCCAGTTATTTGATCCATGATTTGGGCTTAGATTGGCGCTTGGGCGCCGCCTATTTTGAACAGCGCTTACTGGATTATGATGTGGCCAGTAATTGGGGCAACTGGGCATATATTGCCGGCTATGGTAACAGTGAAGCCAGGCCCTTTAACATTATCAAACAAGCGCTGAGCTATGATGCAAATGCTGATTTTGTAAAGCAACTATTGCCCGAAATTATTGCTAGTGGCAAAGCAGCACACCGTCCTAGCTCAGGCAGTATCCTGGCGAGTCACAGTCGGGACTGGTTTACCGAGTTAGACTAGGCTACTTTATGCATCTACTCTGGCTAAAGCGTGATTTACGGATAAGTGATCACGCCGCCTTATACCATGCCGCCAAACATGGTCAAGCAGTGTTGCCGGTGTACATTGTTGAACCGGACTATTGGCAGCAACCTGATACCTCATTGCGGCATTGGGCTTTTATTCATGAAGCTTTGGTTCAGTTGCAGCGACAATTGTCTGCACTAGGGCAGCCTTTGCTGGTGTTCTATGGCGCCGCCAGCCGCGTTTTCAATGCGCTATTACAACGGTTTCCAATCAGTGCTGTCTATAGCCATGAAGAAACCGGTAATCTCTGGAGTTATCAGCGTGATATCGCTGTTGCCAGGTTTTGGCAACAGCGCGGCATTCCCTGGTATCAATTTAAACAGTTTGCAGTATTCAGGCCTCTTACAAACCGTGATCATTGGTTTAAGCAAGCCGATGCCTGGCTCACACAATCGTTATATCCCACACCTGATAGCCTACCCTTTATTTGCCATAGCAATTGGCAAGCTCCGTTGCCATGGCCTGAACGTTATCAAGATCTGGCACTGTGCTCTCAGCCACAGCATGCCCAGCAGGTCACTGAAACATTACAAAGTTTCTTGAGCGCGCGGGCGCAATTTTATCGTGGTGGCATCTCTTATGCTTCCAAGGCCGCAAACAGCTGCTCTCGTTTAAGCCCCTATTTAAGTTACGGATTGCTCAGTATGCGTGCCTTACAACAACAAAGTTGGCAACAGCGTTGTGCTGCTGAGTCAGAGCGTCAAAAACAAGGCCTGGACGCTTTTTATAGCCGTCTACGCTGGCATTGCCACTTCATCCAAAAACTGGAAGATGAGCCTGAAATTGAATTTAGAAATATGCACCGGGGGTTTGATGGGCTGCGCGAAACTGATTTTTCTGCAGCCTACTTTCATGCCTGGGCTACAGGCAATACCGGTTACCCACTGATCGATGCGGCTATGCGGTCGTTACTGCATACAGGTTGGCTGCATTTTCGGGGCAGGGCCATGTTAGTGGCCTTTGCCTGCTATCATTTATGGCTACACTGGCGGCCAGTTGCGCTGCATTTAGCTCGTTGCTTTGTTGACTATGAGCCGGGCATTCACTACCCACAAATACAAATGCAAGCCGGCACCACCGGCATTAACCCTAACCGCATGTATAACCCGATCAAGCAAAGCATACAAAAAGATACTGATGGTCATTTTATCCGGCAGTGGTTGCCCGAGCTGCGTCAAATCCCAACAAGCTGGCTACATCAACCCTGGTTGCTGAATAAACAACAACAGCTGCAGTATGGTTGCGTACTCGGCCGCGATTACCCCGAGCCAGTTGTTGCTGCCGAGCACGCTATTCGCTTCGCCCGGCAACGGCTAAAAACCTGGTTAGCCACGCACCGCCATTGTTGGTCGGACGAAAAAAAACGCATTATGATGCGCCATGCCAGCCGTAACAGACCCGTAGAACGGCGAAAAGCCGTTTCTAAGCAACAGCTATCCTTATTTAGCGAATAAAGTTAATCAGCTTTTTTAGCCAGCAATGCTACTATCAAGTTAGCCGCTAAATCGCTTCTTCGTCTTCTTCGCCGGTACGGATCCGAATAACTCTTTCCACGTCGAACACAAAAATTTTACCATCACCAATACGGCCGGTTTGTGCCGTTTTCATGATGGCCTCAACACAGCGTTCAACCTGATCATCAGGTACAACAATGTCTAATTTCACTTTAGGCAAAAAATCTACCATGTATTCAGCACCGCGGTAGAGCTCAGTATGGCCTTTTTGCCGGCCAAAGCCTTTGACTTCCGTTACTGTCATACCGGTAATGTTGATCTCAGCCAGCGCTTCGCGCACATCATCCAGCTTGAAAGGTTTGATAATTGCTTCAATTTTCTTCATGGTTTCGACCGCCGCGTTATCCTTTAGATAGCGGCAGTATAATACAAGCTGCCTTTTGCTTCAGCTGTTTGCACGACTTTGTTGATCTTCTTTGCTAAAGATACGTTAATATACAACTAGCGCAGTTTTCGCATCAGCAACAACGATTCAGTCAATGAGGCTACTATGAGTATTGCACAACAAATCATTCAGGAAATGCGGGTGTTGCCGCAAATTGACGTAGAGTATGAAATTCGTCGTCGTGTTGATTTTATAAAAAAACAGCTTCGCACCGCAGGTTTGCAAACGCTGGTATTAGGGATTAGTGGTGGGGTTGACTCCACGACTTGTGGTCGTTTAGCTCAGCTGGCAGTAAATGAATTAAATGCTGAGGCCACTGAGGCTAATTATCGTTTTATCGCTGTCCGTTTACCCTATGGCGTGCAAAAAGATGAAGACGAAGCGCAATTGGCGCTACGTTTTATCCAGCCAAGCCAGGCAGTAACGGTCAATATTAAAGCCGCTGCCGATGCACTGCACCAAGATACGCTAAGTGGTATTGACGTTTTGCCATTGCCCAGTGAGGCCATGATTGACTTTGCCAAAGGCAATGTTAAAGCACGTTGTCGTATGTTAGCGCAATATCATATTGCTGCCCTGCAAGGTGGGTTAGTGTTAGGCACTGATCACTCTGCAGAAAATATCACTGGCTTTTATACAAAATGGGGTGATGGCGCCTGCGATCTAGCACCGCTATTTGGTTTAAGTAAGCGCCAGGTAAGAGCTGTAGCGCGGCAACTTGGCGCACCAGAATTATTAGTTGAAAAAACCCCTACCGCCGATCTGGAATGTTTAGCACCACAAAAAGCAGATGAGGCAGCGTTGGGTTTAACCTATCAGCAAATTGATGACTTTTTAGAAGGTTTAACGGTAGCACCAGAAGTCACAGCGAGGTTGGTACAAATCTACCAAAAAACCCAGCACAAACGACAAGCCATCCCAACGGTTTATGATTAAAACCAACAATTAAACAAAAATTACATTTAATTTACTTTTTGACATTTAGAGCTACACTTTAAGTCTGTCTGGTGACGGAGTGTAGCTTATGTCTATTCGTGGTCTAACTTTGGTAGAAATGCTGATAACCATCGTTATCCTCAGTATTTTGTTAAGTATCGCAACGCCATCCTTTACCGAACTGCTGCATAAACAACGGGCCAGCAGCTATATGCAGCAATTTAGCCGTCATTTACATTATGCAAGGATTAAAGCCAGTATTAGTCAATTGCCTGTGCAAGTTTGTCCGACCACAGCAGGTAAGTGTCAAGGTAACTGGCAACAGCACCCCATACAGCTGACACTCATCAATCCGCTGAGTGCTGACACAATATTACTAAGAGAAATTCCTAAGGTCCCCACGCAACATCGCCTTAGTTACAATCGCCAACAGATACAATTTCGGCGCGACGGCAGTTTAGATGCGTTGGAAAATGGCACTTTTTATTACTGTCCTCCAGCACCTTACCAATGGCATTACCGCTTGGTACTAAATCAAGCTGGGCGAAACCGCCTAAGTCAGCATCCCGAGAGTTGCCCGGTTTAGCCCCGGTTTACCCCCAGCAACTAATTGGCTCAGCGAGTTCGCTATTACGTTGCCCTAACTGATTAAGGCTAAACCGCCGACATTGACTGTCTTGCTGTTGCGGCCCCTGTGCTGTCATCAGTAAATTATAAGCCTGATTATTGGCATAAAGCTCCACTTGCACGCGGTAGCGGCCAGAAGGACTTTCGCCCGTCGGTAGCCCTAATCGCACTAATTCTGTACTGTACTCGCCATAATCAGCCAATAGTTGCTCCTGCCGGTTAGCGATGGCTAACAAGGTTTTGACCGCTTCAGCTCTGTAGCTACGCAACACATACTGCTGGTAAGCCGGGTAAGCGATAGCGCTCAGAATCCCCAAAAGTAGCACCACAATTAGCATCTCGAGTAAACTAAAACCTAATCTGGCCATCAGTAGGCTCCTCGCTCATTTCGGTATGTAGCAAGCCTTTTCCATAGGGGGAATTTATCTAAGCTAAGCGGCTCTGTGCAGTTATGACACTCTGCACTAATTTTCAACAGGTTGGGCTTTATTACGGTTTGCTGCTGTTCACTCCTTAATACCAGTTTTAATTGTTTATTAGCCTGTTGTTGCAAAGCAAGAGCTGCATCAGGAAGATAAGGTATTTGCTGGCTTAGCGTATTATAAACACTGGCTGCCGTATGCAAATGCATCGCATACAACTGCTGGGTGTTGTCTCTGGGTACACAATCATCAGCGGTGTGCGTTGAGGCAACTGCAGCATAGATTACACCGGCCACTACTTTTGGGGCTGTACTAATCTTCCCAGGTAATTGCACTTGCCAACCAGCTCTGGACAAAAGTGCTCGCCAATCAGCTGCTGACAGTGCCTGGCTTTGTGCTGTTTCATTGATTAGCGTTCTATCGGCTAAATGGGCAAAACGGGTAATAGTGCCAGTTGACGGTCCCATACTAAATCTTAACATCAGGATACTGTCATGCCCCGTCACCCGATCGCGAGCCACTAACAACAGCAATTGCTGATCAGCATGGCGCCATGCCAAAGGCGCTAAGCTACTGGGAAGTCTCGTTCGCAGTAAGGCTGCTGTCGCAATAAAATCTAAACCACTATCACTTAAATCGGCCATTAGTTGGGGTTTACTAAAAACGCCCTCTAAGATTGAGAAACGCCAGAGTATGCCCTCAGTACTGATAAACCAAACATGGTCTGCAAATCCATCCAGATTCGAGTCTTCCACTAAGGGGCTGGCTTGCACTTGCAATGGTTTGCTGCCTAGCAATAGATCTAAGCTGGCAAGTGGCATATGGCGTTGCAGCAACCGTAATTGCAATTGCTGCATGCCAGATTCAAGTTCTGCAACAGCGATCTCTGCCACAGTGTTTTGTTGCTGATGTTTTAACGACACCCGCACCGGGTCGGGTAACAAGGGTGGGCATAGCGCAAAAACGTTAGACCAGAAAAAACCGCTAATGAGTATAAGCCATTTCATAAAGCCGCCTCCGGTAAGCGAACGCGTTTTCTTAGTACCAAGCTGTTATAGCGACTAACCAGCGGTGTATTATTACTTTGCATGCTGGTCTCAAGAAACAATAGTTCGCATTGTAAAGCGGCATCTGACCAGGCAGCATAAACACCCGGGCAAGCAGGTAAATTGATGGTGTTTAGTGGCAATTCTGCGGGATCCAAACCGTTTAACTGAGATAAATGCCGCTGCAAAGCATGATATTCCAGTTGCAATTGCTGCTGGGCCGCTTGCGCCGACTTCATACTAAGCTGGCTGATATATAAATTGCTCGCCACCATCAACAACATAATCATCAAAAATAACAACGCAGTGAGTAAAACCATCCCTCTATTTTTCATAGATCCTCCGATGCTTTAACCTAAGTCTTTACCGTTAATATCCTCACCTATCCGCCAAGACGGTATTTTCAAAATAAACTGCACCACTCAGTAGCAAGCGGCGATAATGATCACCCGGCGCAGTATAACTTAGGCTGCCGAGTTGGTAATGCCGGTCGTTTATATAGCTCCGATCGGGCTCTAACGAACGGAGCAGCACATGGTACTGCACAGCAACTATCCGGCTTTGTTGCTGTAACCAGTGATTAGGGGTCATTTGGCTAGTTGCCAAACTGTAATTTGGACGTCCATCCAAATCACTGTCGATTAGAAACTCGAAATGTAAACGTTCAACGCCGTCAATAATGGAGTCTGTAGCCATATTTGCTGCACCAGCTGCATTTCTAACCAGTCTTTTTCGCATTAATACCGGAATGCTTTGCCCTGCTAATTGCTGTTGCTGGATGTAAAGCACCGAATGCTGATAGGGGAACAAAAGCATGGAACTGCCGCTGGCAGTATCTATGTCTACAAAGCGACTTTGCTGCCAATCGGCTTGCAAATAAAAGCGATTGTTACGCATTTCATTTCGAGTAACCTGAATACCTATGCTGCGCTTTAATTGCAAAAACTCGGTATTTGGCAATAAATTATTTAAACAGTTAAGCTGACGAGAACCGGTAGCCGTGTTAGAAAATAGTGTAATAAAAGGCTGCTTAAATTGAGGGAAACTACCAGTATCAAGGCCAGCTTCAAAACAATCGTTGCTGGGTGCCATTATAGCGCTACCGGCATTGTTAATATCCAGCAAGCTTTGCCCACCCCAAAATCCGCCATTTTGTAATTCGTTGTTCAGTAGATTTAAAACTAATTGGCCATTTTGTTGTAACAACGCCAATTGCCGGGTTTGGGTAGAAGAAGATTGCAAAGAACTAAACGCAGTTAAAATAAGCATTAGTAGTAGTAACGCCAACACCATAGCGATCATTATCTCTACTAACGAAAAGCCTCCATGCTTAGCTGTCATTTGCTACTCCTTAGATTACCTCAGTTGCAATGCTGAACGCCCTGCTGTTGCTGCACAGGCTTGTCCCTGGCTTACTGCCATTGCCGCATGCTGCCGCCAACTGGCGGTTAATTCAATTTGGCCGCCTTGCTGCTGCAAACAAAACTCAGGGGAAAATAGCAGGCCGTAACCAGACTGTTCTGATTGCCATTTTTGTTGCCAGCGCGCAACCAGATACTGACGTGAATCCTGATACGAGCAAGGCGCAGCATCATTGCATGACGGCATATTTAAAGAATGATTAGAGGAAAAAGTGCTACCCGCCAAGGTAGAAAAAGCGGCTAACTTCTCAGTAATTTCATGTGACAAGGCAACAACAGTGGTGCGCTGGCTAGCATCGGTAACAACTTTTAGTGCTAACAGCTGCCCTGCCAGTACCCCCAGCAACCCGACTTTTAGAATAAGCAAAGTGATCAAAACTTCGATCAATGTTGCACCACGCTGGTGTTCCATAACGACCTCGGTTATAAACCCTTGGGATTATAACTTTAGCGCATTAGGTTAACTTTTCAAGACTATTTAAACCAAAAGATGTAAAAAAAAGGTTGCAAAAAACCAGAAAAACTTTATACCAATACTATCTGACAGTCGCAATTTAGGTATCGTTAATCTTTTCTGACACCTAGTGCTGTTACAATACCGTAGAACTTGCACCTTACTATAAGGACTGCGGCTGTACCCTATTAAAAAATATTAATAATAGGGCGCCAACTCGCAACGAATAAGCTGTGTTAGTTGCTACTAATTGACTTCACTCCAGCTAGTGACCCGAATTGATGTCGAACCTGAGCCAACAGAACCGTTGTTGGTATCAGTAAATTGCCACAGATCTTTTGCCCCAGCACCAAGTAACTCCCTCGCCTCAGCAACTAACTGGCGGTTAAATTCAATTTTAGCATTACCACCACCTTTCAGATCCAGATCAATGGTGGCTTCTGCTGAACCGAATGTCCAATCAGATGGACCGCCTGCAACCTTATTCTCAACCATGTGGGCAACTACTAAAGTCCCTCTTAGCCCGTTATTACCCAAACCATTCAGCCGCACTTGACTACCGGTGACGATGACCAAACCGTCGAAGGTCGCTTGACCGCTGAACACAACATTTCCCTCAACAATCAAAATCCCTTTACCTGTGGTATTACCTGCAAGCTCACAGCTTGCCGGGCATTTCAAAATATAGATTTTCGAAGCTGCTGTCGGAAAAGACTTGTTATTAATATTAGTTTCATTTAAACAATTATTGGTAATGGCACACTCTGCTTTCACGGTGTCAATAAATAACCGCATTTCATTTGCATCACCAAAAGGACCTGTAAACTCAACTTGTTTGACACCACCAACATAGTTGGCTTCACGACTATCCTTCGTCGAATCAAGGATTTTCTGTACATTCCCCTCAGTATTAGTCGCAATAGCCGGCGCAACCACAGAGCCCGATATCATTTCGCCTACTATCTTAAACTGCGAGCTACTGGCGGCAGTCATGTTTTTAATAGTGCCAATAATATTCATTGCTGCCAGATTCCCCTCACCAGAACCTCGCTGCATAATACTTTGAATACACCTTTTAACCCCAGAACCATTATGAATACCACAGCTGACGACTAAGGCCCTATTGCTCACAAAACTTATACTATCAATATACCAGTGTAAGCCAGTTACAACATTGTCCTTTAATCCTTCCAACTTAACCTTGTCTGCCGACCAGCTTGTGTCTGTAGTAGGCCACTTTGCAATATTTGTGGGGATCATAAAGAAATTATGTGAGGAGACTAGCCCACTTTCAGCTTTCATCATTGCTTCTGAAATTTGCTTCTGATTCGCCGCTAATCGTTCGCCCAATAGAGAGTTACTGACGCCTGATACGCCAACGATAGTAATGATTAAAAGTAGTAACAAACTCACAACCAGTACTGAACCACTCTGGTAACTTTTCATAATGTAATCCTCAATCTCAGCTACCAAACTTTCTAATTAGGATATTGTTGCGTACCCCAATTCGAAAATTAACTGTAATATTATCGGTTGCAGTAGCTCTCATCGTTAACTGCACATTAACGCCAATCGCAGTTGGGCAATCAGTCCCGCCCACTGAAATACAGGACGAACTAAAAGCCACTATGTCTTCAGATAAAACTTCGGCAGTGCCTAACCCTACCTGACGAACCAACGTATTGTTCGGATCCAGCCGGTATTCTGTCGTGCCATCAGGACCAATCAAAACAAGCGTTGGTGCTGAGCCTACAATATTTCCGGCGCGAATGTCCGTGGCTAACAGATCAGTCACTAAGCTTAAATCGCTTTGTAATCGATTAAATCGCTGCGCCTCATTGTATGCCTGCTGGCCACTGATAAAAATCTGTATTCCCCCACCCAGCACGACGATCCCTATGGTTAAAGCGATTAGCAGCTCTACCAGTGTCACGCCAAGCTGATGTCTGTTCCGCATAGTTTGCTTCATGGATAGAGGTCCATTTCATAGACAAAGGTTTCAACTGCATTTTCGCCAGCAAAACGATTCTCTTGCCATCTAACCGAGATCCTCCAGCTACCACTGCCAAGATCTTCAATAGCGCTTGCAGTATTACTGGCTGGTAAAGTGTTATTCCAAGCCTGCAGCCATTCAGCCTGAATCGCTGCAACTGATTTCGCGGGGGTGTCCCCTAAGTTAATCCACAAGCGCTCTGACGCATCCATCGCGATAATACTGGCCAAGGTTCGCTGATAAGCAGAGTGACTATTCTGCACTGTCTTAAGTTGCAATGCCGCCATGCCCAGCAAACCAAAGGCAATAATGAGTACGGCAATTAACACCTCTAATAATGAGAACCCTGTCTCGCCTTTTATCCTAAGTAAGTGCCGATTTAACACTACGAACCTCCGCATTGGCCTGACTCGATTTTAATTGAGCCTCCAGCTTCAATAAGTAATCGACGGTTATTACTATAATAAGACAACTGAAAACAGTTTTGATTGCTCTGCCTGCGACCTCTTAGATCAAAAACGATGTCACTCGCGCTTGCACCAGCAAGCGAGACTGAAGTCGTTGTTTTATCTATACTTCGCAAAACGGTGGTTGTTCCCGGTTGGACAACTTCCGCTTTCCAACCATTACCAGGTGTGACTGTTACAGCAACGTTGACTCTACGTTTTATTGCTTCGGTCCTGGCATAATGCATTAAACCCAACAATTCATTAGCTTGGCTTCTCAGCGTATTTTGTCTCAACATCTCAAGAAAAGAAGGTGTTGCTATGCCCAGTACAATAGCTAATACCGCAATGGTAACCATCATTTCAACTAAGCTAAAAGCGCCCTGACGTTTATGCATAGATGTTCACCAACATCCCGTTGCTGGATCTGAGGTTCTTACTCCAGCTTGATTAACTGAGAAACTTTTACAGGTATCTTTTGCCTGTCTTGAGCCAGATACTGGTGCTGCTGTAACGGTATAGGTCGTAGCCGCTTTAGTTAGCGTTAAGGTATAAAGTCCTGCTGGAGAACTGCTAGAGGGCAAAGAGTAGCTTGTGTAGGAGTTATTCTGTGTGTAATGTCTCTCAAGTTGTTGCACAACATTCATCAGCGCGTCCCTCGCATCCGTCCGCGCAGACCTCAGCACATAATTCTGATAAGCAGGAAACGCAATAGCCGCTAAAATGGCAATAATTGCTACTACAACCATCAATTCAACTAGAGTAAAACCTAGTTGTTGAGTCTTTCTGTTCACATTACATCGCATTCTGGCAATCCATAAGCACCGTCTTATAAAGCAAAGATAACAGTTAATGCGAGGAGCGCCAGCAAGAATGGATAAAGGGTAGATTTTTCTGACTAGCGGTTGTACCAAAACTACCGGCGATAGCACTAGCGGGTACTGGAGTTACTATACTTTATTTAATGCTTGTTTTACCAAACTCAAAGCACGTCGGCTAATAGGTAGATTGAACCTGCCATGGGCCAACTCTGCCAAGCAAGGATTATTTGCAGGGTGACGTATAGCAGTAAGATGTAACGGATTAATAAGGGTTTGCCGATGAATACGGAGTAATTGAGGGTAAGATGCCGCCAATTGATTCAAACTTTGATCCAGCAAGACGTCATCACCCTGCATGTACATTCGCACATATTTATCTTCAGCAGAAAAATACAGCACCTGATCTAGCGTTATACTTTTACTCAAACCAGATTGTTGGTAGCGAATAACAGACGGCCCTGACTGATATTTCTGTAAGCGGTTCAGTTGGTAGGCTCTTTGTAAACTCTGTTTCAGTTGGCTTGTCGTCACTGGTTTCAACAAATAATCAACGGCGTGGACATTGAAGGCTGCCAAAGCGTGCTCAGAATAGGCCGTAACAAAAATTACCGCTGGAGGTTCAGGTAACTTGGCAAAGAACTCAGCTAAAGACAAACCATCCTCACCGGGCATAGCAATATCTAACAAGACCAAATCAGGTATCCGGTTAGTTGCCATATTTCGCGCTTCGGCAGCTGAAGCGGCCTCAGATACCTCTGCATTAAGCCCGGTTTCCATCAACAGTCGTTTTAAGCGGCTGCGTGCTAGAGGCTCATCATCTGCTATTAAGACATGCATAGTGCTAATCCTGATGTCTCAGTGGCAACAACAGCGTAACGCTGAAGTATTGCTCTTTTGCCACAACTAACATCAGTGCTGCTTCGCCAAAAACATAAGCTAAGCGCTGTCGGATATTCTGCAGAGCCATACCACTATGTTGATCTTTTGTTGAGGCGCCGCACAAGGGATTTGTTATCTCAATCTTAAGCTGTTGCTTAGTGAGTATCATGGCAATGATAATTTCTCCCCCCGCTGTCGTCGGTTCGATTCCATGTAAAATAGCATTTTCTAACAAGGGTTGTAGCGTTAATGCGGGTAGTTTTAGCTCCGGTAGCGGTTCCACTAACTGCCAGGTTACAACCAATCTATTTCCCAATCGCCACTGCTCTAGTGATAAATAGCGCCGACATAACTCCAGCTCTTCTGTCAACGGAATCATCATCGTACTTTGCATAGCTGCACGAAACAAAGCTGCGAGATCAAGTAACGCGGCCTCCGCTGCTACTGCATCTTGATGAATCAACTCTGCCATCGAGTTTAGCGCATTAAATAAGAAGTGCGGTCTGATCCGCGCTTGCAGTGCTGTCAATTCTGCTTGGCTATAAGCCGTGATCCTCTTGCTTTGCTCGTCAGCCATAATCAGGAATTGAATAACCAAAAGCGCCACTATAAAACAGATTAACAAATTGTTTGTTAGAATCACTAAGAGGTCAATGTCAGGTGCTAGTTGCTGAAAATACCAAAAGCTGATGACTGTGCATCCAGCGGTAATACTGAGCAAGATCGCCTGGGTGAGTAAAGCTAACTGCCATAAACTTACCTTGCTAAGCAATGGCGTAAACAGACTAAAAGCCAGGCAACTGATTAATGCAATCCATTGTACAAACAAGCTAATAAAGCCAAGCCGGTACCACGGAGATGAATCAAGGGTAAAGGGGGCAAAGGCAAGTAACAACGCCAGTCCCTGGGCAAAAACAATAACCCGCAACACTTGAACTGGCGCTCGAAAATCGGGGAGGCGCCTGCTAACCTGAATCTGCGGGTTCAACATTAGCTAGCCTCCTGGCTGATTAAAATTAACGCAACTCCGCCGGTATAGCAAATACCACATTCTCTTCCCGGCCAGTGGTTTCGGTAACGCTATTGCCACCCCACATTTTTAGCTGGGCAATAACATCCTGCACTAGTACCTCTGGCGCAGAAGCCCCCGCGGTAACGGCAACACTATCAACGCCATCCAGCCAACTTTGCTGAATATCGTTAGCGGTATCAATTAAGTAGGCAGTACAACCGAGCTTTTCAGCCAATTCGCGCAACCGGTTGGAGTTACTACTATTTTTAGCACCCACCACCAGCATTAACTGTGCTTTTGCTGCCAGCTCACGCACCGCGTCCTGACGATTTTGCGTGGCATAACAAATATCATCTTTGCGTGGACCTTCAATTTCTGGAAAGCGCACGCGCAGCGCATCAATCACATCAGCCGTATCATCTACCGACAAGGTGGTTTGACTGCTGTAACACAGCTGCAGTGGGTTTTTCACTTGCAATTGCTGTACATCTTCCACCGACTCTACCAGATAGATGCCTCCCTGGGCATTGTTATACTGCCCCATGGTGCCTTCTACTTCTGGATGGCCGGCATGGCCGATTAAGATACATTCGACGCCTTTGCGGCTGGCGCGGGTCACTTCCATATGCACCTTGGTAACCAACGGACAAGTGGCATCAAAGACCTTTAAGCCGCGCTGTCTGGCATTTTCGCGCACTGCCTGAGATACCCCATGGGCACTAAAGATCACAATTTGATCATCGGGCACTTCATCCAGCTCGTCCACGAAAATGGCGCCGCTGCGGCGTAAACCGTCTACCACAAACTTGTTGTGTACCACTTCATGCCGTACATAAATAGGATGCGGAAACAATTCCAGCGCCCGCTCGACAATGCTAATGGCACGATCAACACCAGCGCAAAATCCGCGTGGATTGGCTAATAAAATATCCATGCTTAGCTTACCTGCACTATTTCCACGTTAAAGGTCAGGGTTTGCCCAGCCAGTGGATGGTTAAAATCGATAGTGACCGAATCGCCTACCACTTCGCGCACTAAGCCCGGCAGCTCAGAGCCATCAGGCATAGCGAAGCCAATAATAGTCCCCACTTTCGCCGGTGCATCAGCAGAGAACTTACTGCGATCAACATAATAAATATTGTCGGGATTAGGCATACCGTAAGCATCTTCCGGTGCTAGGGTAAAGGTTTTTTTATCACCTATGGTTAGCCCCAACAATTCGGCCTCAAAAGCCGGCGATAAGCTGCCATCGCCCATCTGTAGCTTAGCGGGTTTGTTATGCACCCGGGTACTTTCTGCAGCGCTGCCGTCGGATAATTTAATATCAAAATGGAATACCACTGTGCTGCGTTCACTAATCACGCTTTGCTCACTCATTTGTTTTCTCCGGCATCATTGCTAAAACTATCCCAAATTAGCAATGCAGCACCAATACAGATCACTGAATCGGCAATATTAAAAACAGGATAATGCCAACGGTCATAATATAGATGAAAAAAATCAATTACGTAGCCGTAGATGCTGCGATCAATCAAATTACCGATGGCACCCGCGAACACCAGGGTTAACGCCAAACTTAGCTTGGTTTGGCTGCGGTTCAAACGGCTCATCCAAACAGCAATGACGACACTGATCACCACGGCAATACCGGTAAAAAACCAGCGCTGCCAGCCGCCAGAGTCACTTAAAAACGAGAAAGCAGCGCCGTAATTTCTAACATAGGTTAAGTTAAAAAAGGGCAGTAAATCGATCGAATCACCCAAGGCCATTTGCTGATGCACCAATTGCTTGGTTAGCTGATCCAAAGCAATCAACAGCAGAACCAACCACCACCAGCGCCAGGCTGTTTGCTGAAATAACCGCATTAAGCAAATTCCCTTGTTTCACCTTCGCCACTGACATTACTCACGCAGCGCAAACAAATACCCGGGTTAGCGCTATCAGCACCTACATCATGCCGATGGTGCCAGCAACGTTCACACTTAGCAGCAGTAGAGGCATTAACCAAGACGCTTAAGCCTTTTATGTCAGTGGCAACTGCAGCAGCATCAGCCGTTTCGGTACTCACTTTCGCTGTTGAGGTAATCAGCACAAAACGCAGCTCATCGCCCAAACGGCCTAAGGCATCGGCCAGCTCTGGCGCCGCGTACAAGGTCACTTCAGCTTGCAATGACGCACCCAGTTTCTCTTCACGCCGCGCACTTTCCAGCACCTTATTCACCTCATCCCGCACTTGCAATAATTGCTGCCAGTAGGCATCGCTAAATTTGCCCGCTGGAATACCGGCAAAGCCCTGATACCAGACATCAGTAAACACAAAGGGCGTACTCTGGCCCGGTAAGGCTTCCCAAATCTCTTGCGCAGTAAAGCTCATGATGGGAGCCATCCAGCGCACCATCGCCTGGGCGATATGATAGAGCGCGGTTTGGCAACTACGACGAGCCTGGCTGTCTTTATGCGCCGTGTACTGGCGATCTTTAATCACATCTAAATAGAAGCTGCCCAGCTCAACCGTACAGAAGTTCATCAGTTTTTGGCTCACCTGATGGAACTGATAGTTATCATAAGCATCTACAATTTCTTGTTGTAGCTGTGCTGCACGGTTTACCACCCAAAGATCCAGCTCGACCAATTGGTTAAATGGCAATAAATCTTTAGCTGGCTCAAAACCATTGAGATTGGCTAATAAGAAACGTGCAGTATTACGAATACGACGGTATTTATCCGCGGCACGGTTTAAGATCTCATCCGATACCGTCATCTCAGAGGTGTAATCAGTAGTCGCTACCCATAAACGTAAGATATCGGCACCCAGTTTGTTCATTACATCTTGTGGCGAGACCACATTACCCAACGATTTGGACATCTTGCGGCCTTCACCATCTACGGTAAAGCCGTGGGTCAATACCTGTTTATACGGTGCCAGGCCTTTGATGCTTACGCCGGTCATTAACGACGACATAAACCAGCCACGATGCTGATCCGAACCTTCCAGATACAAGTCGATTTGCGCAGCGCCATTAAACTCTGGCCGGGCATCGACGACTGCGGCATGGGTAACACCAGAGTCAAACCACACATCCAGTGTATCCGTTACCTTGCTATATTTAGCTGCATCAGCACCTAATAACTCGGCGGCGTCTAAATCGAACCACGCCTGAATACCACCCAGCTCGACTTTTTGGGCAACTTGCTCAATTAAATTGGCGGTATCCGGGTGTAAGGCGCCGGTATCTTTATCGACAAACAAGGCAATAGGTACGCCCCAGGTACGCTGCCGCGAGATACACCAATCAGGCCGGCCGGCAACCATATTTTCAATGCGCTGTTGCCCCCAATCAGGGATCCAACGGGTTTGTTCGATTTGCGCAAGTGACGTCTGACGCAGCCCTTGCTGCTCCATACTAATAAACCACTGCGGTGTCGCGCGGAAGATAATCGGCGTTTTATGGCGCCAGCAATGCGGATAGCTATGCTTGTAGGCTTTGTGTAGCAGCAAGGCACCGCGTTCTTTTAACGCCTCGACCACCGAGTCGTTGGCTTTAAATACATGCTGACCAGCAAATAGCGGCGTATCGGGCAAATAAACGCCGTTAGCACCTACCGGGTTAGCCACTTCCAGGCCATATTTTTGGCCTACTACAAAGTCTTCCTGACCATGACCTGGCGCCGTATGCACACAGCCGGTACCGGAATCGGTAGTAACGTGCTCACCAAGTACTACAGGTACAGTAAAGTCATATAACGGATGCTGTAATCTCACCAGATCTAGCTCAGCCCCTTTGCAGAAACCTAAGGCATGGTAGTGCTCGATATTGGCACGCGCCATCACATCTTTAACCAGATCTGTGGCTAAAATTAAGCGCTCGGCACCGTTCGGGCCCTGTTCTACCTGCACTAAGGAGTAACTTAATTCGGCATTAATGGCCACAGCACGGTTAGCTGGAATGGTCCAGGGCGTAGTAGTCCAGATCACCACAGAGATCGGGCCCTGACCACGATGTTCCGCCGGATGATCAAACTTATCCGCTACCGCAGCATCAACTACCTGAAAACGTACATCAATTGCAGGCGAGATCTTATCTTGATACTCTACTTCAGCCTCTGCCAGGGCAGAACCACAATCGGTACACCAATGTACTGGCTTAAAGCCTTGCAATAAGTGACCATTACCAATGATCTTGCCTAAACTGCGGATAATATTGGCTTCAGTAGCAAAATCCATGGTGCGATAAGGCTTATCCCAGTCACCAAAGACACCAAGACGAATAAAATCGGTGCGCTGCGCGTCAATTTGCGTTAACGCATATTCGCGACATTTTTGCCGAAACTCTGCTGGGGTTAATTTTACCCCTGGCTTGCCGTATTTTTTCTCGACCACCAGCTCAATGGGTAAACCATGACAATCCCAACCTGGCACATAGGGGGCATCAAAGTCAGATAAGGTTTTGGCTTTAACAATAATATCTTTCAGAATTTTATTAACGGCATGACCGATATGGATATTACCATTTGCATAAGGAGGGCCATCATGCAGGATAAAGGTTTTTTTACCTTTTTTGGCCGCGCGGATCTGGCCGTACAAATCGGCTTCGGTCCACTTTTTTAGCATCTGCGGCTCGCGCTGCGCCAAATTAGCGCGCATGGCAAAAGCCGTCTCCGGTAAATTCAAGGTATGCTTGTAATCGCTCATCCGTTTCGGTTCCATTAAGTGAGTGTGTTCAGCGGCTTAAGCTGCTGACTAAAATACTGTTTAGCCGCTGCTGCATCGGCAGCGATCTGCTGTTTTAACGCATCCAGACTGGCAAAGCGCTGCTCTGCTCTAAGCTTGTGCCGCAGCACAACCTCAATCTGAGTGCCATATAAGTCTTTGTTAAAATTAAATAAATGTGCTTCTAGTTGCTCGCGCACGCCCTGCACTGTGGGGCGATTACCAATATTGGCTACACCTTGAAATTCACCATAGCAGGTGCGGGCGCTAATCGCATACACGCCAGAAACCGGTAACTTACGCCGGTACAACCACACATTGGCGGTCGGGAAGCCTAAATCACGACCAAGCTTACGGCCATGTCTTACCCGCCCAGTTAGCGTAAAAGGCCGTCCTAACATGGTTTCGGCCAGTTGCAGTTGATCTTGCTCCAGCGCCTGGCGAATTAGAGTACTGCTAACCCGCTGCTCGCCTAATTTCAAACTGGAGGTGCTATTAAGGCCAAAACCAAATTGCTGTGCCGCCTCGGCCAGCAAGGCAAAATCACCGCTACGGTTTTTACCAAACTGAAAATCATCGCCAACAATTAAATGCCTCACACCCAGTTTGTTTAGCAACAGGTTCTCAATAAACTGCTCCGGTGCTTGTGCCGCAAAAGCCCGATTAAAACCAACGCAAAGCAGGCGATCAATTCCCAAAGCTGCCAGCGCCTGATATTTCTCCCGAAAACGGCTAATCCTGGCAGGGGCCGCGCTGCCGGTAAATAACTCCAGCGGTTGCGGCTCGAACACCATCACACAGGAAGGCAACTGCTGTGTCAGGGCCAGTTGCTTTACTTGCGCCAACACGGCTTGATGCCCTACGTGCACCCCATCAAAGTTACCAATGGTCAACACACAGCCCTGATGCCGGGGTAAAATATTATGGATACCGCGAATTAACTCCATGCCTGCCTTACATTTTGCCAGCAATTGTCTATAAACCCGACATTATACCCCGTTCACCCTTGTCTTTCAGCAACAGTTTTAGCCTTAAAATCTGCCGGCCTGATCCCCAATAGTAACAACAGGACAAAATATCCGACAACGGCACCCACACAAAGCATAGCGAGTTGGAGAATTTGCCGGCTTAAGGTGAACCCTGTCCATACTGATAACGCAGGACTAAAATAGTACAGGGCTACCGACATCAGTATGCTAGCCAACGCAAATTTGGCCAGAAAAACCATAGTACGGCGGCTTAATTGATATACCCCACGGTGTTTTAAACCCCGATATAGCAAATAAGCATTTAAACTGGCAGACAACGCTGTGGCCAGCGCCAAGCCAACATAACTCATAAAAGGCGCCAACATTAGGTTAAGTCCCATATTGGCGACCATGGCGATAATACCGATACGTACAGGTGTTTTTATATCCTGCCGGGCATAAAAGCCGGGGGCTAATACCTTAATCAGCATATAACTTAACAAGCCACAAGCATAAGCCACCAGACTGTAAGACACCATTAACACGTCGTTTTCGGTGAACTCCCCCCGCATAAACAACACCGCAATAATGGGCTGTGCTAATACCATCAATGCAAACATTGCAGGCAGACCAAACATAGCAACAAAACGCAAAGCCCAATCAAGGGTGTAAGCAAATTTGCTAGCGTCAGCACCAGCATGATGACGTGATAAGTTTGGTAAAATAACGGTAGCAATGGCAATACCAAACAGACCTAACGGAAACTCAATTAGGCGATCAGAATAATATAGCCAGCTGACTGCGCCGGTTAATAAAAAGGAGGCGATGACCGTATCGAGCAATAGATTAATCTGGCTGACTGAAACACCAAACAATGCAGGTAGCATTAAAGTACGGATCTTTGTGACATTTTCATCACGCCAGCCCCAGCGTGGTAAAACCAATAAACCGGCTTTAGCCAAAAACGGTAACTGAAACAACAGCTGCACCGCACCACCAATAAATACGCCCCACGCAAGCGCCAGCGAAGGCTCAGTTAGTGTTGGTGCCAGATATAGCGCACAGCCAATAATGGCAATATTTAAAAATACCGGTGTAAAAGCGGCTACCGCAAACTTATTGTAGGTGTTGAGAATGGCACCGCTTAGCGCCACTAAAGAAATAAACCACAAATACGGAAAGGTAATTTTTAGCATCAAGCTGGCCATTTCAAACTTGTGGGCATCAGGGCCATTATTGAGCCATTCAATAAACCAGCCCATGCCGAATAACAATGCCAGTAACGGCGATGCTATTACCCCGAATAATGTGACTAACGTCACAATAACCCCAAGGGTACCGGCAACTTTAGCCACCAGCTCTCGGACAGCATCGTCACCATGTTTGGCTTTTACCTCACTCAGCACCGGCACAAAAGCTTGTGAGAACGCACCCTCGGCAAATAAACGGCGTAAAAAGTTAGGAATGCGATTGGCAAAGAAGAACACATCGGCTGCAGCACCGGCACCAACAAAGTTGGCGACGACCACATCGCGAACTAAGCCAAGTACCCGTGAAATCAACGTCATAAAGCTAACAATTAGCCCCGATTTTAGCAATTTTCCAGACACGCCCAACTCCTTAAATGGTTGCAATGCTATTTTCACCCGTTAAGCCAGCCAATTACCAGTAGTAAGCTCAATTTAATTCCTCGCCTTTTCGCGGAAAGCATTTGACAATGGCACAGTAAATAGGCATATTATGCGGCCTTTAAAGAGTCCGGTTTTAGTTTTTAGGAGTGTTACCTTGGCTAACATTAAGTCTGCTAAGAAGCGCGCAATACAATCAGAAAAACGTCGTCAGCAAAACGCCAGTCAACGTTCTATGATGCGTACTTTCATCAAGAAAACCTACGCAGCAGTATTAACTGCTGACGCAGTAGCTTCTCAGGAAGCGTTAAACAAAATGGTACCTGTTATTGATCGTATGGCGGCCAAAGGTCTGATCCATAAGAACAAAGCAGCTCGTCATAAAGCTCGTTTAAACGCCCATGTAAAAGCGTTAAAAACTGCTTAATTGACAGTAACAAACAAAAAAGCCAGCGCAAGCTGGCTTTTTTGTTTGTTACTGTCAAGCCGTAAACCTATCTTCGCGATAGCCACTTACTGCGTTATTGCAGCCATATTTCACTGCAATAACGAGAACTAAGCCTGCTAGCCTAATCCTGACAGTATAATTTGTGCAGTAACGCAATTAACGCTTCGGCCTCACTGCTGTTTAGCTGATAAAATACCGTTTGTGCTTCTTTGCGCGTTTTAACTAACTTATGTCGGCGTAACAATGCCAAATGCTGCGATAAAGCTGACTGGCTCAAGTCCAGTTTTTCATTAATCTCACCAACCGACATTTCGCCTTCTAACAAATGACATAAAATTAACAAACGTCGCTCGTTAGAAACAGCTTTAAGTAATTTTACAGCCTCTGCCGAATTTTTCAGCATATCCTCTAAATTCATGTTCTCACACCGTTTACTTGACTGAAAATACGTTGGCTACACTATTTTAAAATAATGCCCAGCCAGCTCTGACCACTAATTACAATAATGGTTGCACCAGATTAGATATCCGTTCTGCAGTAAAGGGTTTTACTACGAACGCTTTGGCACCACCGGCAACCGCAGCTTTCAAATTATCCACACTGGAGTAAGCTGAAATCATAAAGATATGTGAATGCTGATCACAGCGCCGGAATCGCTCTAACAGTACCTGACCATTTATGTCTGGCAGCTGAATATCTAAAAAAACTAACTGCGGTTGCTCCTGCAAAAAAATCGCTTCAGCATTAACGCCATCTGATGCTTCAAATACTTGGTGTACCCCAAGTTCCTGCAGAATCGTCTTCAGATACGCCCGTACTGTGACAGTATCATCAACGATCAAGGCATTTATTGCGCTGGTGGGTCTCGTGGCAATGGGTTTTAGTTCATTTGCTTGCATCCCTGAAGCGGCTCCTTGTTGGCAATCCCTTAAACATGTTAGATTCGATGCTGACATAAAACAGCAAAACGGAATTAAAACATGAAATTGTGGTTAACAACAATATTAGCAGCTTTTAGCATGAATGTGCAGGCTGAGTCGTTAAAACTAGATAAAGATCTCGCCTATAAGTTGGTAGAATCACTCACCGTAGAAGTTGGCCCCAGATTAGCAGGCACTGAAGCTGACATGCGTTCGGTGGTTTGGGCTGAACGCCAGTTTCAGCAACTTGGGTTTGACAAAGTATGGCGTGAACCTTTTGATATGCTTTATTGGGAACGCGGGCAGGCAAATTTAACAGTGGCAGCTCCTTTTAACCAATCGTTGGTGGTTACCGCTTTAGGCGGCTCTGTAGGCACACCTTTTGACGGTATTAGTAGCCAGGTGGTAATGTTTAACACTCTGGAGGAACTAACCCAGGCCAGTACCGCTGATGTGAAAGATCGTATCGTCTTTATTAATCATGCGCTAGAAAAAGATATTCGTGGTGGTTTTTACGGTCAGGTCGTTGGTGGCCGGGCGCGTGGCGCTGTAGAAGCGGCAAAATTAGGTGCAAAGGCTATTATTATCCGCTCAGTTGGTAGCAGCAACAATCGTTTCGCCCATACTGGCCAAATGCGTTACGAGGAGGGTGTTGAGCGTATACCAGCTGCAGCCATATCCGTGCCTGATGCGCAACAACTAAGTAAAATGCTGGCCATTAATCCAGAGCTGACGCTAAGTCTGCAAATGAGTAACAACTTACCCGGCACTGTCACCAGCCACAATGTGATTGCCGAAATTACCGGTAGTAAAAGACCCGACGAGATTGTGTTAATTAGTGCGCACTTAGATTCCTGGGATGAAGGCACTGGTGCTTTAGATGATGGCGCGGGTGTCGGTATAGTGATGGCGACCGCCGCTTTATTAAAACAAGAAAAACCAGAGCGTACTATCCGCGTGGTCCTATTTGGTAATGAAGAAGGCGGTCTGATTGGTGCAAGGGCCTACGCAGCACGCCATCATCAACAACTGGCTAAGCACGTATTTGCGTCTGAGTCTGATTTTGGCGCAGGCCGTGTCTGGCGTTTTGATACTGGCATGGGCGAGCAGGCCCTAGGCTTTGCCAGAGAACTGCAAAAGAAATTAACGCCGCTGGGTATTGCTATGGGCCCTAATACCGCTTCAGGCGGCCCGGATGTGTCAATTTTAAAAGCACAAGGCGTGCCAGTTGCTAGCTTAATGCAAGATGGTACTGATTACTTTGATTATCACCATACGCCAAATGATACCTTAGATAAAATTGATCCGACGGCGCTGAAACAAAATCTTGAGGCCTGGTTAATTATGACCCGGGAAATTGCCAATAGTCAGGTAAATTTGCGCCTGTAATAAGCTGCTGGCATTACACATGTAACCTGGCTGCGCTGAAGATGACAGCCAGGTTACAGCCATTAAAAAAACTAATCTGGAATCTGCAATATTCCTCAGTTGAGTA
Source organism: Alishewanella longhuensis (assembly GCF_014653435.1). Classification (GTDB taxonomy): domain Bacteria; phylum Pseudomonadota; class Gammaproteobacteria; order Enterobacterales; family Alteromonadaceae; genus Alishewanella; species Alishewanella longhuensis. The sequence goes on from NZ_BNAO01000007.1 coordinate 198,793, forward strand.
AATACTCAGCACTGCTCATAATGCGCGCAATTAAACACCGCGCCATTGGAGCTACAACATGGAAAATCTGATCTACGACATTATTAGCTGGGTTGGCTTAACCATCTGTATCGGCGCATTTTTTATTAAAGACGTTTTTTGGTTAAGATTAGCTACATTAATAGGTTGTAGCCTATTATTTGTATATTACAGCCACATCGCTATCCCGCAGGGCGCGATCTCAAACCTGTTGGTACTGTTAATCAACGCATATTATTTATTACGTTTTGCAAATGCCCGGAAAAAAGCGCAAGTGGCTGCTACCGAAAATGAACTGGCTGCAACAAAACTAAGCACTCAAGCAGAATAAGACACTTTTTCCACACCTTCTAGCAGGCTATACTACGTAGCCAGTAGTAGGTGTTGGAGTAAGGCATGCAACATGATGAGTTTGAGCTGTTTCTGCAAGAGATGGCTGATGTAAAACCTTTACCACAAGATGCTGTTTTACAACAAAATGGCGATTTTAGCCCCACTTTAGCCCAACAAGCACGGCGTAAAGCTGCCGAACAGGAAATGGAATACGATCCACACTATTTAAGTATGGAATATGTTGACCTGGTTAAACCTGATGACGTTTTCGCCTACTGCAAAGATGGTGTACAACAAGGTGTTTATCGTAATCTACGGTTAGGCAAATATCAGTGTGATGCCACGCTCAACCTATTGGGCAAAACACTGCAAGAAGCACGTAGCTTATTACAACAATTTATTACCGATTGTCATCAACGTGGGGTGAGAACTTTACTGATCCAGCATGGTATGGGCCGCAATAGCAAGCCGCATCCGGCCATCCTTCGCAGTTATGTTTTTAAATGGTTACCTAGCTTTAGTGAGGTCTTAGCTGCTCATACAGCGCAAAGACAGCACGGAAGTTATAGTGCTACCTACGTGTTATTGCAAAAGAACGCCGAGCAAAAACGCGAAAACCGCGAACGCCACACTAAGAAGTAGGCTTTCACTAGAAACTGCAAATAAACAATTAAGGGCTGTATAAGACAGCCCTTAATTTATTTACAGCAACCAGGTTACTGCTTCAGCCTTGGTCAAAAATGCTGACAATGCCATCACTAGCACAGCAATAGCAAGTGTGGTAAAGCCAAAACCACGATTGGACGCTTTACTCATAAATAACCCTCAACCCACTTTATTATTGTTATAAAAAGCTACTAATATGCTACCAAGATTATTAGCGGAATCAGTGTAGTAAAGATATCGCTAAGTTACAATAGCTGTATGTTTAACCAGTCTTTGCCGGTTATCAATAACCTTGGGTTAAATCGACTTGATTTAGTAGTGGCAACCCCCGCTGACTACGCCGGTAGTTTTCGGCAATCTGCGCCACCACCGTCTCAACCCGCGTAACGGCTGAGGTGTGGGGCGTGACTAAAATAGCCGGATGCGACCAAAATGCATGTGTTGGCGGCAATGGCTCTTCTCGAAAAACATCTAAACACGCAGCCTGTAACTGACCGCTATCTAATGCAGCCAATAAGGCGTCATCATCCACGATAGCACCACGCGCAACATTAATGAAAATCGCGCCTGGTTTCATCATCGCAAACACCTCAGCATTTAACATACTTTCAGTTTGCGCAGTAAGTGGTAACAAACAAATCACCAGATCAGCGTTAGCGAGCGCGGTGGTAAGCTGAGCGCTACCGGCATAACAGGTTATACCCGGTAAATTCTTCGGGCTTCTGGCCCAGCCACTTACCTGATACCCTTGTTGCTGAAAATGCAAAGCGGCGGCTGCACCCAGTTCGCCCAACCCCAGTACACATAGCGACTGCAGTTTACGTGGGCTTTTGGGTTGCCAACGTTTTTGTTGCTGTTGCGCACCAAAGGTATCTAGCCGCAAACGATAATAATTCTCTATGCCGGTTAGGTACTGTAGCATTGCTGCGGTTAATGCTGGATCCACAATACGCGCCAGCGGTAGCGCTGGTAACGTATCATCGGCCAAAATACCGTCAACACCTGCCCCAAAGCTTTGTAAGGCTTTTAAGCCAGGCAAGGTCGCCACCACCCCGGCCGGTTGTTTCCAAAGCACGGCAAAGGTAATGTCTGCCGGATTGGTTAAGTTAGGCCAAATTTCAATTGGGGTAGCGGGTAACGCTTGTTGCAGCCGCTGTTGTAAATCCTCCAATTTTCTATCTGGGATAATTAATGCTATTGCCACCTGAACGTCCTCGTACTCATTGCAGGTGCTGACTCTACCACATTCAGCAAAGCCTGTTGAAGCGGCCTGCTCAGATTCAAAAAAAAGCCATAAAACCGCCACCGCATTGTCATATTCGACGATTAGCCTTGGCAGCAGCGCAAGTGCCTGGGAGCCTATCTATGCTAAATGTCGAACAAATGATTCAGCAGCAATTACCAACGGTATCGCAGAAACCCTGGCTATATGGCCCGGTAAAAGGCATGTTGAGTTATCTGCTACACGAGCAGGAGTTTCAGGCGTTCACAAAACGTTACCCGCATTTGCAAGGGCTAGAGTTTGTTGAGCAGGTGCTGGATTATTTTAACTTTAGCTATGCCGTGCGTGATAACGAACTAGAGCGGGTTCCCTCTTCCGGACGTGTAGTCATTATTGCTAATCATCCTATTGGCTCATTAGATGGACTAGCCTTACTCAAATTAGTCAGTGATATCAGACCTGATGTTAAAGTCTTGGCGAATCAGCTACTGATGGCTATAAAACCGCTGCACAACTTATTATTGCCCGTTAATAATATGCAAGGAGGCACTGAGCGACGCCGCTTGGATGCCATTCAGCAACATCTGGCGGCTGAAGGTGCATTAATTTTATTTCCGGCTGGAGAAGTATCTCGCTTAAAACCCAATGGTATACGCGATGGTAAATGGCATAGTGGTTTCCTACGTTTTGCTACTCAAGCCAAAGCGCCAATTCTACCGGTGCATATCGATGGTCGTAACTCAATGTGGTTCTATAGTGCTTCTATGCTTTATAAACCGCTGGCCAGTATCTTACTGGTTAAAGAGATGTTTAAACAAAAGCAAAAAACTATCAGTATGCGGATTGGTGAACAAATTCCTTGCGATAGCTTTAGCAACTTAGCGCTAGAGCTACCTGCCAAGGTAAAGTTGTTCAAAAAGCATCTGTACCGCCTGGCTAAAGATAAACCAGCTTTATTTAAAACGCAGAGCGCAGTCGCTCATCCAGAAGAACGCAAGGTCCTGAAAAAAGCCATTGAGCTTTGTCAATTACTTGGTGAGACCGGTGATGGCAAACTAATCTATTTATACCAACATCAGCAAAGTTCTCCTATTTTGCGCGAAATTGGCCGCTTACGCGAACTGGCATTTCGAGCGGTAGGCGAAGGCAGTGGCTTACGCCGGGATATTGACCGCTTTGACAGCCATTACCAGCATCTCATTCTTTGGGATAAAGAAGATTTAGAAATCGTTGGCGCTTATCGTTTTGCTGATACCGCTAAGACAATCGCCGAGCATGGGACTGATGGACTTTATACCTCATCTTTATTCCATTTTAGCGATAAAATGCAGCCTTATATGGCACAAGGACTGGAGCTTGGTCGTAGTTTTGTGCAACCACGTTATTGGGGCAAACGTAGTCTGGAATATTTATGGTATGGCATTGGCGCCTATTTACGGCAAAACCCACAGTTACGGTATTTATTTGGTGGCGTTAGTTTATCAAATAGCTATCCCAAAGCAGCCCGCGATCTGATGGTTTATTTTTACTCCCTCTATTTTAGCGATGACCAACACACGGCAATTTCTAATAGCCCCTATCATTTGCCGCAATCGGTGTTACAAGCGTTACAAAATCACTTCAGTGGTAATAATTACACAGAAGACTTTGTGCAATTAAAGCATTTGCTTGCTAATATGGGGGTGAGCATTCCCACTTTATATAAGCAATATAGTGAGCTGTGTGAACCGGGCGGCGTGAAATTTCTGGCCTTTGGCACAGATCCTGATTTTGCGGATTGTATCGACGGCCTGGTCTTGGTCGATACCACCCAGATTAAAGCAAATAAAAGAGCAAGGTATCTGGAATAACAGGCCGCAGCGGACAAGTGTAAAGGTTGCGTAAAAGTTAGCCAAAGTTCAGCTGTTATTCAGCCAGCCCCCTCTATAAGTTGGTTATTTGCTATACATACTTCTGCAGTGCCTCAAGCGCTGACAGTAGGGAGGGGATTATGCAAGTTTATCGTACTTTGCACCAATTACTGCTTGTAACATTGTTAGTATTCGCCAGTGGCTGCGCCACGGCAACGCAAAACCAAACCGCCTCCGCAGACTTTAGTCAGGCCGAGCTGGATCAGATGCTGGCGCCTATTGCTTTATATCCTGATAGCGTGCTCACTCATGTCCTGATAGCGGCCACTTATCCGCTGGAAGTAGTACAAGCGGCACGATGGTTAGAGCAAAATCCCAGACTATCAGGTGAAGCAGCGGTAGATGCCGCCAGTGGCCAGGATTGGGATCCCAGTGTGCAAGCGCTGGTGGCTTTTCCGCAGCTGTTAAAACGCTTAAATGAAGACTTAACCTGGACCCAACAGCTTGGCGAAGCCTTTATTAGTGATGAGCCGGCACTGCTTGCCAGTATCCAACGTCTACGGCAACGCGCTTATGCCCAAGGCTCCTTAAACAAAATGGAGCATGTTGTAGTGGAACGGGAGCGCGAAATCATTGTGATTGAGCCAGCGCGACGCGAAGTCATTTATGTTCCCTACTACGATACCCGGGTAGTTTATGGTAACTGGTGGTGGCCTGCCTATCCTCCGGTTTATTGGTATGAACCGGTAGGCTATCGTAGCCATGTTACTTTTTATTGGGGAACGGGTTTTCATATCCGCCCGTCTTTCTATTTTAGCGTCTTCGATTGGCATCGCCGCCATGTAGTAGTGCATCACCACTATTATCATCAGCCGCCACGTTACTATCCAAGACGTCATCACTTCCAACATGCATCTCGCTGGCAGCATGATCATTATCATCGTCGTGGGGTACATTATCAGCATAGCAAATTACGTGATCGGCAAGATTTCTATCATAGCCGTCCTGATCAGCGCAGAACATCGCCGGCCAGAACGACTGAGCATCAACGGGAATGGCGTGCCGAGCAATCTCGCTCAGGCAATGGTCAACAACGACCAGGCCAAGACCGTCAGGCACAGCAGCAGAATCGCACAGAGCAAAACTCAGGTTTACCCTCTTCACGCAGAATGCAGGAAGCTGAAAGAGCACAGCGGCAACTCAGAGAAGCGCAGTTCTCTGAACGGCAACGTAATGTACAGCAACGGCAGCAAGCATCTGAAAGTCGCCAACAAACTGCTCCCGTAGGCCGAATTGCACAGCAATGGGCGGAAAACGAGCAACGGATGCAACCTATCTTGCCAGCAGCAACAGAGCAAGACAGGTCGTCAAACCGAAGATTGCAACAAGAGCAACGCGCACAACCAGTTAGCAGGCCACAGCAGGAGCAACGCGCCCAACCAGTTAGCAGGCCACAGCAGGAGCAACGCGCCCAACCAGTTAGCAGACCACAGCAGGAGCAACGCGCACA
>NZ_BNAO01000008.1:0-62318 GCF_014653435.1 Alishewanella longhuensis
AGCAGAATTTTACCGATGCTCGGGATTGACCTGATCAAAAGTCAGGAAATATTGAGTTTTTACACAGCCTGCGCTCAAAGCGGAATTAGAGCTTATCCTAATAGCAACAATATGCCCCTCAAGTTAAGAATGAACACCGAACTCGAGCCGAGTAATTAGATTTAAGACAGCTATGGTGTCTGCGGTTGTTTGAAGCATTTCAATCGGCTGCTTTTGCCCGAGCGCTGGTAACGATGTTTGCATCCATTGGCGAACTGATTTTTGATCATCTTCAAAAAAATCATTGGCTCGTTCTATCACTTTGATCAAACAAAAGATACGATCGCTTTCTTCACGGTTGAAGTAACCATGTTTTCGTCGGCGGGCTAGCATCGAACTGGTGATACCAAGTGAATGTGCTACTAAAGTTAACCTAAAACCAATTATGTTCGCCACATTTGACAGTAGCTCAACACTGAAACCTGACTTGACCAACGCTCGAACTTTATGATCTTCACTTGGCAGTTTAAGTTCTGCCCAAATAGTATTGGAAACATGAGTTGGTAAGTATTTACGAGGTTCCGTCATGCTGTACCTATAAAATTAACTTTCTACCATCGGATAGAAATATCACCCCTAACTTGCGAGTAAAACAATCTTCGGACTAACCTTGCTTGCCACATTATTTCCTAAACTCACTCATACAAGTAAAATCATGCCATTTCACCAAACTTCATTTCTTGGAGAACTGTTAACAGTTCTCTGCGTTTTTCCTCAGTGAAAAGTAGGTCTCGGGGGCATTGACCATCTAGCCTCGGGATTGGCGTATCAAGCCATTCATCTAACCGAGCTTTATCATTATTGAAGAACATGTTTAGCTCATGCTCGAGTTGCAATTCTGAACAATTATGATTTATTTGCATGCACTTACCTAAAGATATCGGGCGCGCTTAAATGTCAAGAATCTAGAATAGATATGCGCAGAATCGTTAAAGTTAAATATCCAAAGCGCTTTGATGACTATGTATTATTTGGTTTCCGGGTAGCCTTTTTATCCCGCTCACAGGCTGGGGGAGCGTCGCTCCGGCATTGCTACTCCAGTGTCCTGGCCCCGGTCAGTAGCAATAGAGTTATTATAGCGTAGTAATAAAAATTGTTGTACTCGTTGCTCTGGCGAACAATTCAATCATTTTGCTACGGCACTGAAGAGAGAACATTATTCGTTTTTTTCATCAAGTTGCTGCTGTTTTATTTGCTCAGTTTTTTCCTTTTTCTCAAGCTCAAATGCCCGAAAAAGCCGCACCATCATATAGACAAAAGATGCAGCGATGGTCAGCAGCATCGCAATCTCATAACCGTTAAGCATATTATTCTCCTTAAGTAGGGTCTAGGTAGCTAAGCCGCCACAACTTATGCGGCGGCTGATTTGAGATTAATTGTAGATGTCGTCCGCTTGAGCAAGTAGCGCTTTGCGAAGATCATTCGACAGTGTTCTTGCATCATCCTGGCGCATACAGCTTGGACAGCAGAGTTTATCAGTGACCCATGACTTTACTGCGGCTTCATTATTGCGATCGCCGTCCTTGCCGATAAGTAATACTAAACCGACATCGTAACGATTAATTTTTAAAAGGTAGATCAGAGAGTGCGTCATTTTATTGATTTTCTCTGCTAGTTCTTTTTCCGCTTTATGAGCCCGGTAGGCTGGGGTATTTTCAATTTTTAACATGTTGGTATCCTCGATTACAGGGCTGCACCTAAGGTGGACGTTAATAACTGTTCAAACGCTGAGCCATCATTGCGTGTCAGGTTTGGCACAAAACGTGAGTAGGTTTTGAACAGCATTTCGGTGGTCGAATGACCCATTTGCCGGGCAATCCATTCTGGCGACTCACCAGCGGCTAACCACAGAGTGGCTGCCGTATGGCGGGTTTGGTAGGGGCGGCGCTTTTCAAGCCCCAGGCGTAACAGCATCGGATACCAGACGCGCTTGGTGACATTGTTATGTTCAAGCGGTTTGCCTTCACGATTACAAAACACGTATTCAGAAAAATTACTGGTAGCTCGGTATTGACGACGCAGTGCCTCCATTACCGGACCAATCATTTTGATATCCCGCTGAGAAAAGTCGTTTTTGGTGTAATCATCTTCACCGGCGACGATGGTTTCCCTTACCAGGATGAGACCACGATTAAAGTCGACATAACGCCATTTCAGGCCATCGACTTCACCCGTGCGCATCCCGGTAAAAAAGCGGACGATATAATAGTTGCGATAGTCAGAGCGGCACTTCTCCAGGATAAGATTCACTTCATCCAACGAGAATGGCTGCACGTCACTCTTGGGTACCTTTAGCGGTTTAATGCGCGTAAAAGGCGTGTTAAAGTTATACCGGTCGGCGGCTTCATCAAAAATCCGCCTTAACGGATCCATGATTTTGTTAATACGATTATTCGATAACGCTTCTTTATTGCTCCGGCCAGGGACTTTTGCGAGGTTTGACCGGAATTTCAATAAATCAGCACGGGTGATGTCGCCGACACCTTGAGCGCCAAATGCAGGTAGGTAGTACTTATCAACTGAGCCGCGAATACTGATGCGGTAGGACTGGCGCCACTGGATCACGTTTTCCTGATACCACTCATCCACAAATTCAGCAAAGAGCGGCGTACGGGGCGCCGTAATCGCAGCTTGTGCGACCAATGCCTCAGTATCCAGCTCAGCCAAGGTGCTCAGGTAACTGCTATTGGGAAAATGCTTTGCATAATTAAAGGTACCGGTTTGAATTTCCGCTTCAATTTGCTGCAGGTGCTTTTCCAGTTTTTTACGGTTACCCTTGTTATCGAGTAAGGTGGTTTGCTCCCGGCAACGGCGCCCTTGATACATAAAGTCGTAGTAGAGGCGGGCAGTCTCACGGCGGACAGAAATTTTACCCATTGACCACCTCCTGCTGCTCACACATCATGCCGATACTGTCATGTGTTGAACTCAACCAGTCAGCTTCAATGGTTTCCCAGATAAACAGCAGTTTGCGCCGCCCGAACGGCCGAATGTAATGCCGTCCTTCAATCAGGAAGGTGTCTAACAACATGTTACGGATTGAGCACACATCGTAGTGGATTCGCTCGGCTAACTGCTCGGTAGTTAAATAAGTACGTGTTGCACGCATTGTTATTTCCTCTTGTTGGGTATCGCACCGTTGCGATACAGATTTCACGTTACCGTGCTTTTAAATTCCCGCCACAAACCTCGCAGCTGAGGCAAAACAACTAAAAAACGTCGATAACCCTTTTGTCTGTGCCGATTTCTCGCCACATACGAGCAGGCTAACCGAGATACAAATTGACGCCACAAATCGGAAAATGAGGAAAAATCCCAGAAGGAAATAACAGTCGTTACGGCCAGATCGTTTTGTAGCGTAATTGCGATCCTGCGATAGGCTGGTGCTGAATCAATCAGAGGAGAGTGACTATGTTGCGTTATAAAGTTCGTGAGTTGTTAGCTGAGAAAAGTTTTGTTGAAAATCGCCGGATCACATTTAAGGAGTTGTGTGATGTCAGCGGCATCAGCCGGCAGACCTTAACCCGAATGGTTAATCAGCGAGGCTATATTACCGGGACAGATACCCTAGATAAACTCTGTGCCTATTTTAACTGTGGAGTAGGTGACGTGTTGGAGTTTGTACAAAACGATAGGATTGAGAACATCCTCCTCCCTGCGAAATAACGTCTGGTATATGGAGAGCGCCACTGAACTGGTCAATAAGAGCCAATAAGTGGCATTACCATCTTGCGGTGTCTTTACGCAGTTGCAAACATCGTATTAATTAAACGAACCTGAGCACATGACCAATTTTACGAATATCATGCTAGATTTTAATTGTTTTCAACAGGAGAAATAAGAATGCAGGTTTACGGTATTGTGGCTTTGATAGTCGGTTTTACCGCAATTGGTTTCACCCTCTATTTAGTGTTACGTGTTGCCAAAAAAAGAGACCATCGCGAGTGACAAATAGCCATACTAATAAGAGAAGCTGCCAGCAGCACATACGCTTCGAGTAAGACACCTCAACTTTTATCATTATCAGATCCCTGATTACATGCAAAGCGGTAGACCACGTAGAGGTTTACGCCAGCCATGATAAGGATAAAAACACCGATACTAATTAATATTCCAACCATAGTGAGTTCCTAAACCTGATTTGGTTTAGTTTTTATGATAAACCAAATTCCCATTTCGGCAAGAACAGCCTTGCTAGACATTACTGCAAGCTTTGTGGCGTGAATTTTTTTCTGTGTTGAGATGGCCTGGTTCATTTAACCAAAAGGAGGCCATATGAACATTCCATTAATGAAACTTGATAACCAAACTTTGCTAGACCTGTCTGATTATAGCCATTCGCTGGAAATGGAAAACCTAAGTATTCACCTCTATCTCGAATATAAGGGTGCGAGAACCGGTGTGATTGAAGGTGATGATCCTTTTGAAGAGCCACTTTCTGGCATCAGCCCCAAAGGATTTGCATTGTTAATGTTGGCCAGTTTAAATATGTGCTTTCGGCCTGCAGCAGGCCACCCAAATCGTGAAGTAATGCTGGCCGTTCCTGTCTCGTTTGGCACGTTTCATGTCTACAGCATGTTACCCGGCTGCTGGACAAAACCAACATCAGGTTCACGCTATCTGGGCTTTACCATGATCTTTAATCAACATCACCGAGCCTTGGCATCGATTATTCAAGCAGAATACCCGGATATATTGGTGCTCCCCGAGCCAGAATGTGAGCAGTTAGTGCTGGCCAGTTATTTCACCATTGATGAAGAGGTGTATTTGGCGGATATCTGCGATGAGGTGTATGGTTTAATTCAACAGTTCAGCGAGATAGATAAGCGGTTATCTGCTCTAAGTTAGAAAGCAACACCGGAGCAGCATGCCATAGGTTTGAGTCTGTGAAGTGCTGTTCCAAACTGTTATTACGCCGTTGTAGTTTTGCGTTGTCTAATCTGATAATTACTTAACTTAACAGTTACTCTTAGGGTGAGCTTCAGGTATCAATCATTGAAACATCAGTGTTATACACTTGTCACCGAACTAACCAAGGAGTGTATCTATGACAAGCCAAATCCTTCGTGACGCTGCCGGACATCCCTATGCTTTTATTGATCATCATCCAGGTGGTGATCAATCCATTCGTACAGTGGATGGCGTGATTGGACGCTATTACGCTGGCATGAACTACACCATGGATTTACGCCGCGGCACTGTTATAGCGAAAGGGAATGCCCTACAGAGTTTAGTCGCGCCTAAAATTTACTAAGGAGAGTGCCAATGCAAAAGCTCCCGATTTTTTATCGCGATGAAATTATCAGTGATGTTAAAAGCTTTTCTCCGAGTGCTGCTAAGCCTGCGCTAGTTGTAGAGCGCTGGCTTAGCCTTTCACAGCCAATTGAGGTTTGTTCCTTTGAGCCTGTAACGCCAGACAACCTCAAATTAGCTCACGATAATGATTACGTTGATGGCGTAATGAACGGAATTCTTAAGAATGGTTTTGGTAATAAAGATATCGCTGTTGCTAATAGCTGTCTTTATACCGTTGGCGCTATGCTTGCCGCTGCAAGAAGTGCACTTGTTTCCAAGCAGGTTGCCGTTGCACCCGTATCAGGCTTTCATCATGCAGGTTATGCGGATGCGTTTGGGTTTTGCACCTTTAACGGTTTACTCATTACCGCCTTAATGTTAAAGCATGAGGGTGCCCTCAGCAAAATAGCGATTCTAGATTTAGACGTGCACGAGGGCGATGGCACTCGAGAGATTATGGACAAACTGCAGTTAAACGATTGGATTGTGCATCATAGTTTAGCCTATGCGGTTGACCCAATACCTGACAATGCACAGGCTTATCTTGATTCGCTGCCGAAGGTTTTAACTGAAATGGCAAGCTGTGATCTTATTTTGTTTCAAGCCAGTGCTGATCTGCATATTGATGATCCACTGGGAGGTTTTCTTACAACAGAGCAGCTACGAGAGCGTGACAAGATCGTATTTACTTTTTGTCAGCAGCACAAGATACCACTGGCCTGGAATACGGCGGGAGGGTATCAGCGCGATGAGCAAGGTAATATCTGGCCGGTGCTTGATTTACATGACAATACACTGAAGGAATGTGTCAGTGCTTACCTAGGAGAAGTTCTAGATTAATAAATGGAAAGTATTGATTAATCGTGTACTTAGGATTAGTTTGTTATTTTTTTGAGCAAGGAGGCTTAAATTGCCTAAAGCAAGCCGCATAGACTTAACAAAGCAACAAGTATTCCTAGCGTTACCTGAAAAGCCTGCTAACCCAATATCATTGAAAGAAATTATTCGCAGGTTAAGTAGTCAACACAAAATAGATGACAAAAGTCTTAACTCCCGCGCTTTGGAGCAATTTGTACGACGCATACTGGAAAAATTACTCGAATTTAATGAGTATCCGATCTATTCCGAAAAGTCTGCTCGCCCAGTCTTATTTGGTCGTGAGAAAGAGCCAGTAAAACAAGCGTTAGGCGTGTTGACTCAGCTTAGTTACTTGAATGACAAGGTAACTCGTTTCTTACCTATTGAGCAGCAGGCGATCTTTCAACGCTCGATAAAGCAGAACGGTGTAGATCGCTGGCAGCAATATATTTATGTTGCTCCCTCAGCCGTTTGGCGTTCACCTGACTATAAAGCCGAAGCATTAAGAGTAATTTATTCGGCCATTGAAAATCAGCACCCCATTGCTTTTGATTACCGCAATATGAAAGGGCAAGCCAAAAGAAAGCAGCTGATGCCTTGGGGGCTGATGTTTAAAGCAGAAAAAATCTATTTGTTGGGTGTTGAGGGGCACTTAGACATTGATAAACCTGCGTCTTATGCTGTGCATCGTATGGAGAACCTAGCTCCATTACCCATTGAGCTGAAGTATCGCTGCAAACCTGATACCAAAACATTAACTCAGATATGTGAGGAACATGAAATCGGTTTGTTCAGCTCACACCGAGATAAAAAAATTGCCATTGAACTTAAGTTTTATGGTGATGCAGCCCGTTATATCGATGAAACACCGCTAAGTGATGATCAAGAGATTATCTTACTGGCAGATGATTGCAGAGTATTAAAAGCAACGGTGCGTGATTGCTACGAACTAAGGAAGTTTATCCGAGGCTTTGGCGTCAATGTCGAAGTGCTTGCTCCAGCTGAACTTAGGGCGGAAATAACTGCAGAATTACAAGCGCTGCTTAAGCGTTATGCAGATGTATAAGAAGGCGCTTTAGCTTGCTGGGCGCAGCAAGCTAAGTAAATAATTTAAAAGGATTAAGATTATGGCTCTACAAGACGATATTTTGCTTGATATTCAGAACAATAAAATACCCGTTGTATTTTCATGTCGGCAGTTGTGCCACACCCCGCACAGAGACGGCTCATTTTTGGTAGGTAAAAATAGTTATAAACTATCCACTCTGCGCACTCATACAGCAAATTATTGCGAATGGGCTTCGGGTGAGCCGAAAGGTTTCAACGTAAAAAATGGTGCTGATGCGTTATTCATATTTGAGAGTAAAGGCCGTTATCGTTTAAAGATTCATCGTGATTTGCCGTTTGAAGCAGAGCAGAACGATAGTGATGATATTTATCAGGATGAAGAGGCTGTATTGGTTGAGCTTCCTGCTCGTAAAGCACTTAACGCTCAATCGCTATTAGGGTTTATTGCAGATTATCTAGCTTTTGTGCCTTATCAAAGATATTTCAAACGAGAGCGAAACTATTTTCCTGTGGAACCGGTGGTGGGTATTGAACAGCGTTTGCAAAGTTATTTTTGGCCGCGCATATCGGATACTTGGCATAAAAATACCGAGCTATTGAATCAATTTGAGCAACGCTTTAAAGCGTTAAAACCGGACTTAACCCACGCTGGAGCGGGCACTGCGCTTCGTCAGTTATTTTGGGAAATTTGTGATTGGGGCGGAGTTAAAAGGCCGCAGCTATCTGAAGCTGAGTTGCAGCAGCAGGTAGTATCGGTATGTGACAGCATAATTAAGCGAAAGTCGGTTCGTCGCAGTAACATTATTAATAGCGCTTATACCAAGCTGTACGCTATCGCCATGCCTGATGACTTTGTTATTTATGACTCCAGGGTTGCAACAGCCTTAACCGGTATTCTGGATAAACAGATGCCCGTGTTCAGTCATTCACCTGACTGGTCTGACTATAGCGCCCTTGGCTCAGTAAATGGCAGAGGGGGTTCCAGACCTAGGGAGTATGAATGGCGCTGGCCTAATGGTTATGGTAGTTGGAAAGCACAACTCGCTGCGAATCGTCTTTGTTGTGATCTTCGGGATTACATTAATCAGAACAAGCAGCGATATAGCTTAAGCAAAGACATCACCCTACGAGAGCTTGAAGCCATACTGTTTATGGAAGGGTATTAACATCATTCAGTTAAGACGTGTTTTAACTAAACCTGGCGGTTGTTTAATTTTGTTAAGCAAAACCGGACAATTTTCAGTCATGCGGTTTGCCAACTAAATTACAATGTATTGAGGGGGTTAGCCCTTTCTAGGGTTGTATCAATCAATGATACAACCCTCTGCTACAATCTGCGCCCAGTCAAAGATGGAGGGGATATGGAGCAGATTTTTCTAAAAGGTGACCAGGCAAACACCTTAGTCGTCAACCCGATAATTTCAACAGATCTGGCCATTGCCGTTCGTTGGTTAATTAACATCCAACAACATTTTTGCCGGTATCGCTGCGAAAAAGTGCTTACGGGACTTGGCGTGCCTGATGAGCTGGCGTTTGCCATTTTTACTGAAGAAGCTGACCTAAATTACAACGCTATTATCAACCTGCTTGATACCTTTATTGCTAACCGTCCGCCTTTAGCGTTGGATAAAAATATTCAAGTGTTTGGCACCAAGATTGGTTTAACACCTATTGAGATTGCGGTATTCCGGTTTGTCCTGATAGCGCGCAATTGGGTAGGAATTTTTAATGATGTGCGAAACGCCAGATACTATTCATCTAGCAACGATACGTACGAGATCCTGGCAAATTGTATTGGTGCTGACTTGTACGATGTTGAATTAGCCTTACACGACAAATCGTCCCTTGCTTTATGTGGCTTGGTTAAGCAGGAGAGGGGGCATACCTTTATTGATCATTTTAGAACAATGAATGTATTCGGAAAGCTCTTCTCAGACAATTTTAATCCGCAAAGCTTACTGGAACAATTTTGCACACGCATTAGTAAGCCGGAGCTGAACATATCCGATTTTGATTATTTAACTGAGCAAATGGCCTTAGCGTCAAAATTAATTTCAGCCGCCATAAATCTTAAACAGCGTGGTTGCAATATTTTGATTTACGGCCTGCCTGGTACAGGCAAAACAGAAATCGCTAAGCTGCTTGCGTATCAAAACTCGCAGCAGGTAACCGGCGTTAGCGCTGGATTTGAGCAAGAGGTTTATGGTGCTAAATCCAGATTAAATGCACTTTTAATGTGCCAAAAAATTTACGGCGCAAATGCAGAGCATGTTGTGATACTGGATGAGGCTGACGATGTGCTACCCAGTCAGATTGGTATTTTACTGGGTAATGCCGATGCGCAAAAACTGGCGATAAACACCATTTTAGAAACGAATAATTGCCCTTGTATCTGGATTTGTAACAGTATTAGGCAGTTCGATGCAGCACAGCTGAGACGTTTTAGCCAGATTATCCCTGTAAACGTACCACCAAAGAAAACCCGGTTGAAAATTGCCCAGCGTTATTTGCAAAACACGGGGGTATCGGCAGCCTATATAGATGAGCTTGCTGCAGATGACAATGTCACTCCGGCGTTTTTAGCGAGACTCTGGGCTAATAATACTGTTCTTGGCGAGATGCCGCCTTTACAAAAAGAGCGGTATTTCGACTTAATCTTAAACCCTATGTTAGAGGCACAAACAGGGCGGAACCGCATTAAGCCTGCAAAGAAAAGTATTCGCCCTGAGTTATATAACAGCGATTATTCGGTTTCTAAATTAACCAACTATTTAACTCAAGCCGCTGATTTAAAGTTATGTATCTATGGGCCTCCCGGAACCGGTAAAACGAGTTTTGCCCAGTATCTAGCCGATCAATTAGGACGCCCCTTGCTGCAGAAGAAAGCAAGTGAATTGCTAGGTAGTTATGTGGGCGAAACCGAGCGTGCGATTGCCAAGGCGTTTAGCCAAGCACAAAGCGATAACGCAATTTTGCTGCTGGACGAGGTTGATACATTAATTGGCCATCGAAACCAGGCAGAGCAGCATTGGCAAAAAACCATGACCAATGAGCTACTGATGCAACTCGATCACTATCAAGGCACTTTGGTATGCACTACCAATTTTATTGAACAAATCGACGCTGCAGCGTTACGCCGCTTTGATGTAAAAGTGCAACTTAGCTTCCTAAAACCTGAACAAGCAAAATGCTTGTTTGGCGAATGTGTTAAAGCGTTTGGTTTACCAGCACCTTCATCTTCACTTCTGGCTCGTTTAGAAGGCATGCAGCTTACGCCAGCCGATTTTGAGCTTGTCAAAAAACAAATGCGATTCAGTCCGATTGAGTGGGTTGATGTGGATATAGTTCTAAAAGCATTGCAGAGAGAGTTAAGTTTACGAGCGACAAATGTTCGTAAAATTGGATTTGTTTATTAATTAATTTTCATCAAACACTAAAATTAAGGGAGTTTAGACATGTCATATACGATAAATGAGCATCGCCATCGTTTTGCAGCTTGGGCAGCAGGCAGAGCCGCAAGTGTGAATGGATGTCGTTTTACTGTTGAAGATGCAAAGATTATTCTTGAACGGAGCGCTATGGTTGATCTTATTGCTCATCCAAATGATTTACCAATTCCTTTGGAAATGGATAGCTTTCACAGGTCGTGGCGTAACAAAATTATATTAGAGGCTGAAAAGATAGGTTTAACAAATTTCACTCATGGTGTGGCTGCTAAACTTATAAACATTTATTTGAAAGCAGCGTTTGTGTGTGGTGGTTACCATGAGCATGAAAGGGTGAAAGCGTTACATCCTCCGATAGACAGTGTGTTATTAGACGAACTTTACAGTAAAAATACTGGTGGATTAAAGAAAAATTGGTCTCTTGCTAGAAAGATACGATGGTCAAAATTTAACTCAGATGAATACGAAGCAGTGATTTCCGCAATCAGAAAAGTGAATGGTGATCGTGCGATGTGGGAAATAGAGAAATTTTGGCGAGGATATCAATAAGTTAGTATGGCCCTCTAATTTGGATAGACTGTATAAGCTTTTAATCGATACGATGACGATTTTTATTAATCGTCATCGTTGTTCCACCTTTGATGAATAAAAATAATAAATGCATGTTGTGATTTTGGGAGCTGTAGCCCATGCTCAGCCTCAAGACATTTAAGAACCTTATGAAGTGCTCAATATATATTTAACTCATTAGCACCGAATGAGTAATGGCCACTGATTAACTGTTCGGCTGGTATGTCAAGGAGTAGTTTGGTTATATTTCGTAGAGACCACCGAAAAAAAATACACTGACTCAAATGGTAAGCCTCAGAAGCGTCAAAATGTACAAAGAGCCAGCTCGGTAATCAAGTTTATGCACTTTTTGTTGGTGGCATGTATGACCAGGTTGCAGTTAGAGAAAAGTATTGCATCTCAGATTGCTTGTAAAAATAATTACAATTCATAAAAAGTGTTACCTTTTCCAGCTGGTGCCGAAAACGATACGCTGTTAGTATTCAGTGGTAGAGTATTGCTATGGCGTGTTTATGAAAATTCTTATTTCCTGGCTTGGTAAAACTGATGTCGACAATATGCGGCAGAATAAAATGGCCTCTATTGCAACATTGGCAACAAAGCATAATCATACATTTGACGACATTATTATTCTCGCCAATAGCTGGCAAGAGCACTGGAATCAATATGAGAGCTGGCTAAACAAGCGCTTGGCAGTTTTGGGGCGGCCTGATGTGGTAAAAATTTTTTCTCAGTCACTCAGTTCGCCAACCAATTATCAGGCTGTGGCTAATGCTATGCAGCGTAACCTAGAGCCACTTGCTAAAGCCGGTAACGAGATATTTATCAACCTGACATCAGGCACGCCTACCATGACAGCTGTGTCAGTGTTGCTGGGTAAAGGGATTTATGGCTGCCACTTTTTACAAACCGCACCTGATAACAGTATTGAAGACGTAACAATCCCGTTTGATTTTGCTGCTACCTATGCCAGGGTTGCCCGGCATAACATCTCGGCAAGAGTGATGTCAGGCCCGGCTTTTGCGGGTGCATTTAATACCTTAACCGCAAAATCAGCGCCTATGCAGGCTGTTATCAAGCAAGCCAGTAAGCTTGCAGTAACCGAGCTGCCCGCATTAATACTGGGTGAAACCGGCACCGGTAAAGAGGTATTGGCAACCGCTATTCATGCCGCCAGTAACCGAAGTAACAAGCCACTTAAAACCATAAACTGTGGGGCACTGCCTGAAAACCTGGTCGATTCCATTTTATTTGGTCATGTTAAAGGCGCGTTTACCAGTGCAGATAAAGATCATGCTGGTTTATTTGAACAGGCCGATGGGGGCACACTCTTTTTGGATGAAGTGGGGGAGCTTACACAAGCAGCACAGGTAAAATTGTTGCGCGCATTACAGCAGGGCGAGATAACCCGTGTTGGTGGCAATAAAACCATTCAGGTTGATGTGCGCATTATTGCCGCTACGCATCGGCCACTTACTGCTATGATGGCCAATGGCGTTTTTCGTGAAGACTTGTTTTACCGCCTAGCCGTGGGTGTTATTGAAATGCCACCTTTAAGAGCTCGACGCGAAGATATACCACAGTTAGTTGAGCAAATTTTGGCAGAAATCAACAAGACGTTTGCCAAATTACCAGATTATAAAAGTAAAAAAATTAGCAATTCTGCAATAAAGTTTATAGAAAATCATGCCTGGCCAGGTAATATTCGTGCATTATGGAATAGTTTAAACCGTGCTGTACTCTGGGCAGAAAGCGATGAGATTACGGTGCAGGATCTACAGCAAGTTATGCTTTCTGTAGAGCAATCGGGCACTTCGGAGCAAAACGTTCCTAATTTAGTTGCGGGATTTGACGTGCAGCAATATATTGATGCTATTAAAGAAAAATATGTTTTAGCGGCGCTGGAAAAATCGGGCGGTAACTTATCCAAGGCCGCTAAATTACTTGGGCTAGCTAATCACCAAACGCTGAGCAATTGGATTAAAAAGTTAGGTATTGAGGCCGAGTAGTAAGTTAAAAACAAAGATTGGCACCGAATTTGTATTACAGGGATATTAGGAATAAATTGGAATGAAGCAATCGATGAATTTTGAGTTTTTAAGAAAAAATTGGCCAGAGCTTGCTGATTTTGGTGCATACGCGGAAGAATACGCGTTTAGCGATCCTCAAAGTGCATTGATTAAACTGCGCTCTTACGGCGAGTTTATGGTGAATTTCATTTATCAAACGCTCAAGTTGCCATGCCTGCCTAAAGCCTCGTTTCACGACAAGTTAGTGGGGGCTGATTTTGTCCTGTTAGCCGACGCTGCCATTTTGGATAAATTCCACATCATTAAAACGCTGGGTAACAAAGCGGCGCACGAAAATAAAGGCACCGATAAAGATGCGGTGTTTGCGGTAAAACAATGTTACCAGTTAGGCGCATGGTTTTATTGTAGCTACCACCAGGCCAAACCCGATGTGATACCCGCCTTTATCGAGTTCACAGCCGATGTCTCACCAGCCCATAACTTAACGAAAAAGCTCGAACAAAAAGAGGAGCTTTACCAGCAAGCCATGGCGGAGCTGGCACGCCAGCAAGAAGCCAATGAAAAACTGCTGGCAGCAGCGAAACAAACTGTTGTTGTGCGCAATGAACCCGCTTTTACCGCCTTTGCTACCAATAGCCAAACCGTTATCAACACCTTAAACCTGAACGAAGCAGAAACCCGCAAATACCTTATCGATTTAGAGCTGCGTGACGTGGGTTGGGATGTTGGTGATAACAACAAGTCGACTGAACAAGTCGGTCAGGAAATTGAAGTTAAACATCAGCCAACCCAAACCGGCAAAGGCTATGCGGATTATGTGCTGTGGGATGATGATGGTTTACCTCTTGCCGTAGTGGAAGCCAAGAAAACCGCCAAAGACGCGCGCCTTGGTAAGAAACAAGCTAAAGACTATGCTGATGCCTTAGAAAAGGATTTCGGTCAGCGCCCAGTGATGTTCTACACCAATGGTCACGACATCTACATTTGGGACGATGTGCAGGGCTATCCGCCGCGCAAAATCTATAGTTTTTATTCCAAAAGCTCATTACAGCATCTGGTGAAGTTTCAGCGCGTTGAAAAGAAAAAGCTCTGTGAGGTCGCTATTGATACCAGTATCGCTGGCCGTCGTTATCAGTTAGAAACGCTTGCGCGTATTCATGAAACTTTTGAGCAAAAACGCCGTAAGGCTTTGGTGGTACAAGCCACAGGCACCGGCAAAACGCGGGTATCAATTGCACTGACTAAGTCACTGATGGATGCCAAATGGGCCAAGCGCATTCTGTTTTTATGTGATCGCAAAGAACTGCGTAAACAAGCCGACAAAGCCTTTGTTGAGTTCCTGGGCGTTAAGCCTTATGTGGTTGGCAAAAGCGATAAAAAGTATCAGGACACCGCCCGGATTTTTATTGCCACTTACCCGGGCATGATGGGCATTTATGAAAAGTTTGATGTAGGGTACTTTGACCTTATCATTGCTGATGAATCGCACCGCTCAATATATAACGTTTTTGGTAACCTGTTTAAGTACTTCGACTGCCTGCAAGTGGGCCTGACGGCAACACCGGTAGAAATGGTATCGCGCTCTACCTGTAAGTTATTTGAGTGTGACTACAAAGAACCAACGGCCAACTACCCGCTGGAAAAAGCTATTGAAGAAGGCCATTTGGTACCCTTTGAAATTGTTAGCATGACCACCAAGTTTATGCGCGAGGGTATGAATCAACGTTCCTTAACTGACGAACAGATTGCAGAGCTAGAAGCGCAGGGCGAAGATCCTAACGAATATGAATTCGAGTCTACCGACATTGATAAAGCGGTGCTTAATAAAGATACTAACCGTCAGGTATTGCGTAATTTGATGACCAACGGCATCAAAGACAAAGATAATCAATTAATCGGCAAAACCATTATCTTTGCCCGCAAGATTGATCACGCGCTTCTATTAAAAGACTTATTCGACAAGATGTATCCGGAGCTCAGTAAGAGCTTTTGTGAAGTTATTCACTCGAAGGAGGATCGTGCCGAAGCGTTAATTGATCAGTTTAAAATCACGGAAGAAGAAAAGGCCAAAGATCCTTCGTTGCCTGACCCCATCACACTAGCGATTTCGGTAGACATGCTGGATACCGGTATCGATGTCCCCAGTGTGGTGAATCTGGTATTTGCAAAACCTGTTAAGTCGAAGGTGAAGTTTTGGCAAATGATTGGCCGTGGCACCCGGCTTTGCAAAGACTTATTTGGCCACGGTAAAGACAAAACCCGTTTTTTGATTTTTGACCACTGGAACAACTTTGACTACTTCGAGTTTTATTACGAAGAAGTTGAGCCATCCAATAGTAAATCGCTGGCGCAAAAACGCTTTGAGCTGCGGTTGCAACTGGCTGAAATCGCATTGAAAAAACTCGAGCTATCAGCGTTTGATATGGCGATTAACCTGGTGCAACAAGACATCAAATCGCTGGATACCCGCAATATCAACATCCGTGATCAGTGGCAGCTAGTTGAACAGCTGTCTGATCTTAAATTATTAAAGCAATTTGCCAAGCCCACCATCGCTATGCTGGAAACCACCATCGCGCCACTGATGGATTGGCTGCTTTTAAATGGCCAAAGTAAAGCCTTTCGCTGGGATTGTTTAATCGCACAAACGCAAACCGAGCTGATAAACAACCCGCAAGCGATTGCCGAACTAAAATTTGAAGTTCAAGCCGTGCTGGAAAGGCTGCCGAAAAACGTGGCGCAGGTACAAGCCAAGGCCATCGAAATTAAATTCCTGATGGATGACAGCAATTGGCAAAGCATCAGCGTTGCTGTGCTGGAGCAACATCGGCTGGCGCTACGCGAAGTGATGTATCTGCTGGAAGGTGAAATTACACCGCCCAATCCTGGCCCTAAATATACCGATGTCAAAGAGGAATATGCGGATATCGAATACCAGGTTAGAGCCGCCAATATTTATACGGTGGATTACAAAATCTATCAGCAAAAAGTACAGGAAGTGCTTGAGCCCATCTTTGACAGCAACCCGGTTATCCAAAAAATTCGCCAAGGTAAAGCCGTCACATTAGAGGAAATTGCCCAGCTAAACGGTATTATTCACGCCAAATACGCCGATTTGGATATCGAAACCTTAAAAACCTTCTATCCCGATACTACCGAGCCACTGGATAAGTTACTGCGTAGCATTGTCGGGATGGATGCCCGCTACATTGAGCAAAGCTTTACCGCCTTGTTACAACATCATCGCATGCCGCCGCAAGCTATGCGGATCATCGATATGTTGATAGGCCATATTGCCCGCAGTGGCGGCATTAAAATGGCTGATCTCGATCAGGCACCTTACAACAAAATCTATGAAGGCATTTTAGGCAGCTCCGAAGGTGACGTGTTCTCGTTCTTAAAAACCTTCGAGCTACCAGCGCCATTAACCAAAGCCGAAATGGCAGCGAAAATATAAAGAAAGTTCCAAATATATACCAAAACCGAATTTGCTTTAGCACCCTTGCTAAGCGACAAATAAGTGAAACAACCAATAAAGAGATTTTTATGATTACGGGCCAGTTAAAAAGCGATATCAACAAGTTATGGGAAGAGTTCTGGACCGGAGGTATCGCGAACCCACTGACAGTGATAGAACAAATCACCTTCCTGATGTATGCCCGCTTGTTAGATTTACACGAACAGCGCGACGAAAAACGGGCCAAATTGCGCGGCATTGCTTTTAAACGCCGCTTTAACGACGACCAGCAACATATCCGCTGGCACCGTTTTATCCATCAGGACAAAGACACCATGCTCAAGCTGGTGCGCGACGAAGTGTTCCCGCATTTTAAAAATGCCTCGGGCGAAGGTTCGTTATTTGCCGAGTTTATGAAAGACGCCCAGTGCATGATCCAAAAGCCAACGCTAATGGAATCCGCGGTCGAGATGATCAACAAATTACCGCTTGAAGACAGCGACACCAAAGGCGATTTGTACGAGTACCTGCTAAGCAAACTCACCACCGCCGGTATTAACGGCCAGTTCCGCACCCCGCGCCATATTATCCGCGCTATGGTTGAAATGTTGGACCCCACAGTCGAAGACCGCATTGTCGACCCAAGCTGCGGCACCGCCGGCTTTTTAACTGTGGCCTATGAGTACCTGCTGGAAAAATACACCTCGCCCGAAGGCGTGCACACTGAGACTGTGGTGGGCGACAACGGCGAAACGCAGCAGGTAAAAATCTACAGTGGCGACTTACTGGTCGAACACCGTGATTACGTCAATTCCGATATGTTCCACGGCTTTGACTTCGACGCCACCATGCTGCGCATTGCCGCCATGAACCTGGTAATGCATGGGGTGACTGAACCTGACGTGCATTATCAGGACACCTTAAGCGGCAGCTTTACCGAGCGTTTCCCCAACCAAAGTAAAGACGCTTACACCATGTGTATCGCCAATCCGCCGTTTAAAGGCTCGCTCGATGAAGAAGACGTCGACCCCGCTATTTTACGCATGGTGAAAACCAAAAAGACTGAACTGTTATTTGTCGCTCAAATTCTGCGTTTACTTAAAAACGGCGGCAAAACTGCCATTATCGTGCCGGACGGCGTGTTATTTGGCTCATCCAACGCCCACCAACAACTGCGCCAGCACATTATTGAAAACAACGAGTTACAAGCAGTGGTGTCGTTGCCATCGGGCGTATTTAAACCTTACGCCGGTGTATCAACTGCCATTTTGTTTATCACCAAAGGCTCACGCACCGACCACGTTTGGTTTTATGACGTGCAAGCCGACGGCATGAGCCTGGATGACAAACGTACGCCAATCAAAGACAACGACCTGCCAGACGTAGTCGCCAAGTTTAAAGCGCGTGATAAAGCCATTGCCGAAACCGCGCAAAACGATCGCAGCCAAAAAGCCTTTTGGGTCAGCAAAGCCGATATCGTTGGCAATAAATACGACCTATCGATTAACCGCTATAAGCAAGTGGTGTATGCCGAGCAGCAGTATGAAGACCCTAAAGTGATCCTGGATAAGCTGGTAGCGCTGGAAAACGATATTTTGGCGGATTTAAAAGCACTGGAGGCCATGCTGTGATTAAGCTTGGTTGCGATAGTTCTTTGCCAAAAGGTTGGCAATGGGTTGATGCCAACTCTGTAATGGACGTTCGTGATGGAACACATGACTCACCAAAGAGTGTAGATACAGGCATTCCGTTAGTAACATCTAAAAACCTCGTTGGCGGGAAGATTGATTTTTCATCATGTAACCTGATTTCTGAGGCTGATCACCTTGCTATATCAAAACGTTCAGCTGTAGATGATGGTGATATTTTATATGCAATGATAGGAACAATTGGGAATCCTGTTATTGTTGAAAAACAGATTGATTTCTCAATAAAAAATGTAGCTTTATTCAAATTTTCAAAAAGTAGTAAGGTCTTCAATCGGTTCATTTACCATTTTTTAAACAGCGATCTTGCTATTCGACAATTTGAGAGTAACTCACGAGGTGGAACACAAAAATTTGTGTCACTTGGGAATATTCGTAGTTTGCAAATCCCACTCCCACCACTAGCCGAGCAAAAACGCATTGCCGCGATACTGGACAAAGCCGACGCCATCCGCCGCAAACGCCAGCAAGCCATCCAACTCGCCGACGACTTCCTTCGCGCCGTGTTTCTGGAAATGTTTGGCGATCCGGTGACGAATCCGAAGGGGTGGGAGGTTAAGCCTTTAAAAGCAATAACGAGCAAAATTGGCAGTGGAGCAACGCCTAAAGGTGGTTCGGAGTCATACCAATCAGAAGGTATTTCATTAATTCGAAGTCTGAATATTCACGATAACGAATTTAGATTCAAGGATTTGGCTTTTATTAATGATGAACAGGCAACAAGACTATCAAACGTCGTCGTTGAAGAAAACGATGTCCTTCTGAATATAACGGGTGCTTCTGTCTGTCGGTGTACAGTTGTTCCTGCTAACGTCTTACCCGCGAGAGTTAACCAACATGTTTGTATAATCAGAGGCAAGAGCGATGTGTATTCAAGTTATTTGATGCACGTACTTATTTCCTCGCCTTACAAACTAATGCTGTTAAAGATGTCAGGCGCAGGTGCTACTCGTGAAGCCTTAACCAAACAACAGATTGAGAACCTGAACATTCCTGTACCGCCAGTAAATATGCAACAGAAATTTGAGGAGGTTCGATTGAAAGTTAATTCGATTCTTGAAAATTCGGATGAATTCGGTAACGAATCATTATTTGAATCGCTAAGTCAAAAAGTCTTCTCCGGCCAGCTATAACTTGAAAAACAAGGATGTTATGAATACCAAACTTACCAGCATTAACGACAAATACCTGCATGCGCTAAGCACCGCAGCGGATTGGCTAACGGTATCGGAATGGGCGCTAAAGGTAGCGGAGCTATTCCCCGATTTACTGGCTAACGCCGATGCGCAAGCGGCTAAACAGAAAAACGATACCACCGGCCTGCGGGAAATAGCCGCCAGGTTAAGCTCGCGGATTTCCAGTGGAGGCTTTGGCAGCCAGATTGAAGTTGATGCCTCTGAGCGGCCAAAAAAGGTGCGCTTTTTAACGCCTACCGAGCAGCAGCAACATGAAGCCGAAGAGGTCGAAGAAGACTTAGCACCACTTCGCCGTATCGACATAATAAAGCGCGATAGTGAACAACTAAGTGTGGCCGAGCAGTATCGTATCGACGAGTTTGAAGCCATTAGCCGCCAACTGAAAACTTACTTTGGGTTGGACTTTGAAGTCGACCATGCCACCGCATTGTTAAACCCCAAAACACCGGGCAAGCACCATCCTGATAATTTGCAGCTATTACTAAAAGCACATAACGCTAAAAAACACGCCAACAACTGGCCACGGTTTAGCTTTGCCGAGCAAAAACAATACATCGAAGCCGCCATAACCTTGCAAAATCTGGTAGCAAGCAGAATGAATGTTGAAGTAGAAACCCGTGTAATGGCGTCACTTTTAAGCCGGTTAGAAGCCGTTTATGGGAGTTGAGGATACCTAATGAGAATTACCAAATTAACACTTACCAACTTCCGTTCGTTTAAGAAGGAGCAGACGATAACGTTTTCTCCAATAACATTGTTATTTGGCCCTAACTCAGTCGGTAAAAGTTCGGTTTTAATGGCGCTGTTTTACCTGCAGCAAATTATTGAGAAGGGTCAATGTAATCCGCAAAGACTTGAGGCGCTGGGCAATAAACTGGTTGGAGGCTTCAAAAATTTAGTAAATGGTCGCGATTTGTCGAAAAGTATCGTGATCCGTGTTGATTATGATAAGCAAGGTGCAATTGGCAGTACTTACGCTAAATCGCTGGATCTTTTAACGGAATCCAGCACGCTGCATGACGTATCTCTATTATTACAAGATCAAGCAGTTGCAACCGAGCAGGTAGGTTTAGAATTTGTAATTGCCTGGTCAAAGCTGCAGAAAACGGCCTATGTGCAAAAGCTTAGTGTCTGGCTAAATAATGAGTTTATCTGTGAGACCTCTTGTGATGAAGGTTTAAAAAACCCTTTAATCACTCAGTTAAATTTGTCGCATGTGCTTTTACTCCCCTCTGACCACGATACATGGCTAGAAACCATGTTGGAAAATAGCGAAGAAGCTATTTGGTCTGGCTGGTATCAGCCAAAGATGGCTTTAAGTAATAGCTCAGAGAAGTTTAGTGAGAATGGCTTAAAGAGTCAGCTGCATGCTGAGCTGAAACATCACAAGATGGTTGGTTTTAAAGCGATTTCTGGAGCACTGCCTAAACCGAATAAACTACTTGAAACAACCATCAGCCACGAAGATTCTGTTGTCACAGCGATTATCAATGAAGCGCTCAGTGAAGTATTGGTATCTCCCCTAGATAATTTACTGGCTATCCTGAATGACAGTCTGTGTATTGGCCCGCTGCGGTGTATTCCCGATTCAACCTATCAGCCAAGCCAGTACCCTCGGCAAGGTGATTGGTATGATGGAAAAGCCTGTTGGGATGAGCTAAGTACGCCTTATTTAATGCGCGACGCTAAAATTAATGAGTGGTTAGCAGACGAAGATAAACTCAATCTGGGTTATCAACTTGTTTATGTAACACGAGATTCAGAAACTCGTTTTATTAAGGCGTCGCTAAATTTTGAGCGTACTGAAGATGTGATGGCAATCAATGACGCGGTCCAAGGTCAGTTGATGGCCAGCTTATCTAAAGAAAACTTAGATGTGAACCCTGAGTCTGAACAGGTGCCTGTCTCGATGGAGTATCTTGAGGAGTTAAGGAAAAACAACGATATATACTCGAGTTTCTATGTCGGTAATGAGATAGATAAGACCTCTTTCGTTTCTCTTTGGGATATTCGCAATCAAATTCCGGTAACAACATCTGATATCGGCGTAGGCATTTCACAATTATTACCATTGATTGTAGCGTCGCAAGATGAAAGAAAAGGAATAATCGCTTGTGAGCAACCAGAATTGCATATTCACCCCAGAGTGCAAGTGGTATTAGGAGATTTATTGCTAGAAAGCTGTAATGATAAATCCTTTCTTATTGAAACACATAGCGAGCATATTATTTTAAGGATTCTCAGACGGATTAGAGAAAGCCATAAAGATTCTGAAGCCAAATATGATCCAATTAATCCCAACGAAATTTCCATAATTTATTTGCAGTCGACTAGCGAAGGAGTCATTACCAAAAAACTTGAGATTACCGATGATGGTGATTTCGAGCACGATTGGCCTGATGGTTTCTTTGATGAGCGTGATGAGGAGCTATTCTGATGTATAAGGAAGTTTCGTTAGATCCGAACTGTCTGAGTCATTATCATTATTATGGCCTGCTTAAAACAGCATTTGGGTTTGAAGCGGGCAGGTATGTCGTTGCACCGCTAAAAGATTGGTTAAGCGAAGCCTATCAAGCGGCTAAAGCGTCAGAACATATTGAGCCCGTCAAGAAAAAATCGATTACAAACTTCCTTAACAAACTGCGTCAGGATAAAGCGCAGGATAAAATCATTATGCCATGCTACCGCTCACATATTAGTGCTGATAGTTGGCTAAATTGGTTGGAGTATCAGCGGGCAGTTAGACCATTCAATTCTGTAATATCGGAGCGCGTAGAAAACGCATTGAGTTTTGAAGACATCATCGCAGGTGACCACAGCTGGACCACTCCACCTACAGTCAGAGTCAAAAAAACAGCTGAAAGTATCGTCGAGGCTTTAAGTTCGCTCCTGAGGTGGGGGGGGAATCTGGTAATTATCGACCAATATTTCAGTCTGGCGGCTAACCCGGTATTAAAGGAGATATTTCGCTTTCTGCAGGCTCATCAACATACCGTAAATATAACACTGGCGACCAGTGTTAATACAGCTAACCCCGAAGCTGTGTTCAAGCGAGAATACGGCGCAAGTTTTAGTTTTATCCCAAAGTTTCATCTGATCGTCGTACCCTCAAAGTTTTTTCACGACAGATATATTTTTACCGAGTTTGGTGCGATTAAATCCGGACAGGGTTTTGATGTTGGTCCTGAACTTGGCGCCCAGGCAGATAAGTTAAGTTTTCATCTGTGTAGTAAGGAAGAGAGTCAGGAGGCCGCTGTGTGGCTAAAACAAATTATCGATGATGGGCGGGCATTATCGCTGGCGCTGAACTAACTAAAAATTTTCACTCTGATGAATTTGTCTTTGGCTTGATGGCAAATCGAGAACTGCTTTGCGGCAATAACCCAGGTAAGGTATTGAGGAAAACGTATGGAACGTATTGTATCTCCACCACGGGCAGAACTTAAGAACCTGCGCCAATCTCTTACGGATGGTGAGTGGATGGTATTTAATTTTTTTGACCGTTATCTTGATCCTGCCTGGGAAATCTATGTTCAACCGCATTTAAATGGATTAAGGCCCGATTTTGTTTTACTTAATCCTGCTGTTGGTATTGCGGTTTTTGAAGTAAAAGACTGGAACTTCAATGCTATGTCTTACTTTATTGAAACCAAGGGAAATAGTGCACCTAAACTTTTGGCAAATGATGGATCTCATACTTTTTTAGTCAATGACAACCCCATTGAGCAGCTTTTTCGATATAAGCGAGAGGTTTTTGAGCTCTATTGTCCAAGGTTGCAGCAAAGGGCGGGTTTTGCTCTGGTTACTGCTGGTGTCATTTTTACCAATGCAGATACAGATCACATTCGGAAGCTATTTCAGCCATCGATGCAATATCGTGCTATGTTGGAATATCCGCAATATACGCCAGTTTCAGGTCGGGACGCTTTAAATAGTGGCGATATTTCAATAGTTTTTCCTGAGAGTAAGCGCAAATACTCCAGATACATGAATACAGAACTGGCAAAGGATTTACGAAACTGGTTGGTTGAACCAGACTTTTCAAAAGCGCAACGCTTGCCGCTAGAGCTTGATGCGAATCAGAGGTTTCTTGTCAACAGCCGGACAAAAACAGGTTACCGCCGTGTCAGAGGGGCTGCGGGCTCGGGCAAATCACTTGTATTGGGAGCAAGGGCTGCAGAGCTGGTCGGCCAAGGCAAAAAGGTTTTAGTGGTCACATTCAATATAACCCTGCTTCATTATCTGATGGATATAGCTGTTCGTTGGCCAAATAAAACGGGGAATACGCGTAAGCAAGTGACTTGGTTAAATTTTCATATGTGGTGCCGTCGAGTGTGTGAGGATGCAGGCTTTGAAAAGGAATACCGAGATCTTTGGGATGAAAACGAAAGCACTGAATTAGTATTAAGTGAGGGCTTACCAAATTTAGTTGAAAAAGCATTAACTAATAAACCTGAATTAATAACTTTCTTTGATGCGATTTTAGTAGATGAAGGCCAGGATTTTTTACCGAAATGGTGGAACTTACTGCGAAAAGTCTGTGTAAAAGATGGTGAGATGTTGCTAGTTGCTGATGTAACACAAGATATCTATGAGACTGCAGGCAACTGGACAGACGATGCTATGACGGGCGCTGGTTTCAGTGGTCCTTGGTCTGAGCTTCCAATCAGTTATCGTTTGCCGCAAGACGCGTTAAAACAAGCAAGCCTTTTTGCTGAACATTTCCTTCCTGGAAAAGACACGATTTTACCCATGAGGCAACAAGATGCTCTTGACCTGGAGCCGACATATTTAAGATGGGTTCAGACCGATGCGGCCTCAGCAATTGAAATTTGTTTGAAAGAAACATTAAGTTTTTTTACCGAAGACACATTTTCAGACATGGCAATTAGTGATACCACTTTTCTTTGCAGCACGCGTGAACAAGGATTTGCCTATGTTAAAGCTATTGGTGCAAAGGGCATTAAATCTGTACATACCTTTGACCCTGATGATCGAGAGTCCAGAAGGCAAAAAGTCGGTTTTTACATGGGCGATGCTAGAGTAAAAGCAACAACGTTACATAGCTTTAAAGGTTGGGAATCGAGGATCTTGGTTGTACTGATTGATGGCAAGCCAAACAGAAAAAATCTTGCCTTAATTTATGCTGGCTTAACCCGGCTTAAAAGGAGCCCCCTTGGAAGTTGCATGACCGTTGTTTGCACTATCCCTGAGTTAGCGGAGTATGGTAAAGGTTGGGCAGGTATTCACAGCTAAACCTTCATTATATTGAACGGTAGTTTTGTTTTGCAGTTGCATTCTCTTTTGGCAGAGAAAAACATAATGTCACAACGAGTAAAACCCTTGCAATTCGTCAAGTGTCATTTTTCTGAAGCCCCGTAAGTACTAATAGCATCTCGGTGGTAATATAATTTGCAGCATTGTAATTTTAATTACTTAATTCTTGTTGTTTTTCATATTGTATTTTAATAGTTAATTGATTTTTAAAGATAAAATTGTATGGCATGACTCCTGAATTATCTCCTGTGACTAACATTTCAAAGGAGGTACAACATGGGTTACGAAGTGGATTTTTTAGGTGTAGGCAGCGAATCTAAAAGTGGCGATGCAATTGCCATTCGGTTTGGTAATTTGTATGGTCGCCGCGACGAACAAACCGTGGTAGTCATCGATGGCGGCTTTAGTAACACAGGCACTGAATTAGTTGAGCATATCCGCACGCATTTTGGTACCGATAGCGTTGACTTGGTCATCAGTTCTCACCCGGATCAAGACCATATCAATGGTCTCGAGGTGCTACTTAACGAGTTACAAGTGAAGGAGCTGTGGCTGCATCAGCCATGGTTACATAACCATAAGCTGGAGGATGAGTTTGCCGATGGTCGCTTAACTGATTCCAGTCTAGGTAAGCGTTTAAAGCAGAATTTGGAGCGTGCATGGTCACTGTCCAAATTAGCAAAGCGCAAAGGTATTATTCTAAAAGAGCCCTTTACCGGTCTGAAGGATAGAACGGGTTCGGTTAAGGTGTTAGGGCCAAGCAAGTCTTACTACGAGTCGCTAATTCCTGATTTTGATGGAATGCCTGCTCGTGCTGAAAGGCGGTTAGTTGCTAATGAAAGCTTGCTAGCTCAAGCCGTTCGTGCAGTGAAAAAATTCTTCGCTGACTGGGGGACCGATCATATTTCCGATGATGGTAAAACCTCTGCCAAGAACAACTCCAGTGTTATTACCCAGCTTATTGTTGACGGTCGCCGCTTGGTATTTACCGCAGATGCGGGCATCCAGGCATTAGAATATGCAGCAGATGAAATAGACGTTTGTGTCTCTGGAGCTGAACTGAAGCTTATCCAGATTCCACATCATGGTAGCCGGCGCAATGTTGGCCCAACAGTGTTAAACCGTCTGATTGGTAGCTCGGTTGTGCAGGGTGCACAAAGTGGCGTGACGGCAATTGCCTCTACCGCCAAAGCGGGCGAGCCAAAGCATCCGCGTAAGTCAGTATTAAATGCGTTTTTGCATCGAGGCGCCAAAGTTGCTGTAACCCGAGGCAATGGGATACGTCACTATCACGATGCCCCTTCTCGTGCTAGCTGGGTCTCAATTGATACTGAGACATACCACTTTTCTTATGAAGAGGAGGTTTAATTATGGCAAGGCTATCCTTAAAAACACAAAACCTTCCAATGTTAGCACTGGTTATTATTGCGCAGGTATCGGTTGCCTATGGCTTCTCTAATCCAGACTTTAGTTGGTCTGCAATAGAGGTGTTTTCACCAGATACAGTAGTTATGGCTTTAATCATGTTGTTAGCAGCTTTATTTAGCAGCCTGTTGCCTGCGTCAGTAAAGCATCAGCTTGTGTATTTTCGGCTTAACAATGTTTTACCGGGCCATCGCTTTATGCAGCTTGCTGCTTACGATCCGCGTATCGATTTGCTTAGTTTACAGCACAAAGTGATGGCATTGATGCCACTTAATGCGCCGCAAGAGCAGCAAAACCGGGTGTGGTATCAGCATATTTATCAGCCATTACAGCATGAGCCGCTGATAAAGGATGCACACAAAGCGTTTTTGCTTTGGCGTGACAGCGTTGTGGTGTCACTGGTTATTGGCTTAATGCTGGCGCTTGGGGTTATTGCAGTGCCAGTAGCTGCTGCTGTCTTTGCCCCAAACTCGTTTTTTGTGTCTGTGTTCTTTGCTTTAGCCTGTGTGCTAGCTGCTCATCACAGTGGCAAAAGAATGGTGACTAATGCTGTTGTCACCTGGCTGATGCTGCCACGTTCTAATCAGAAATAGCGAACTGAAGGAGGGCGAGTTATGGCATTTTTAGTGAATCAAAAATTTGAAGCTGAAGCGGTTCTTATCTCGAATTTATCAGATGGTACACGGTTATTTTTTGCTAAAGGCCGTTTCGACCATTGGTGTATTTACCATGTTCGTAATCAATTTGCTCATGCTGTTCGTGATGAGGAAGTATTTTTCTTGATGCAAAAATATACCACGACATTACAACGCTTTTGGCTATACCGTGATTTTCTAACCGTATTCAAATTAGTGACAAATGACATTAATTATGGTGTAGTCAATAACATAACTCGTATGGCAAAACAGTATGAAGAGCCTAATGAGGTGCAGTTTATTCTAACTTTTCTTTACGCAGGTATGGTGGCCGAAGAAAATAAACAGAATGCCATTTTAAAAAAATACATCAAACGGCTCGGTGTGCACCAGTTACTTATAGAGTGCATGCCAGCCAGGATGGCAGCAAATTACTCACGGCAGAAAAAATGGCGGGAATTGCAGCTTGAATGTGAAGCTAGGGGCTTCTTTAGTCAAGAAGCTGCGTTGAAGTTAATTGCATAAAAGGGATTTGTGAATTGATAGCATTAGAAGATCTTAACAGGTGGACCAGTTCTTTACTTAAGAGTAGGCAGGACGTCCCTTTGGGTAGTCCATTATGGGCATACAAAATAACAGATAATGAGTTAGAAAATCTGCAAACCATCTTGCAGCGATTATTTTCCACAGTAAACATTAGCTTGCTTTTTAACAGGTATAGCGGCAGCTTGGGATGCCCATTAGTCCTTTATTTTTCAACTTGGCTTCAAAGAAATACCCAAAAAAGGCCAACTTGGGAAAGTGTTACATCAAGTATTTGCCTGGACTATAACTCAAGTAGTAGGGGATTGATTGTTGATTGCGTTAAAAGCGGATTTAAGAAACTTGGTATAAAAATACATGTCACTCAGAGTCACCGATATTTAGATACTCTATATTGTCACGGTGGCTTCCCACGTGCTGATTTGCTTGGTATTTCTCATACCAATCTATCTGAATATTTTGAAGAAGTTTTGAATCATTATGCAGCATTCTCGCACGCAACTTCAATTAATGAAGTTGCTCAGGATAGGTTGTCTAATTTACCAGAAACTCTGAGACAACAACCTTTTGCTGAGCTCGCTTCTTCTCTAATTTCTTGTTTAATTGAATTCAGGGACAGATATAAGCTTTATGTATCCTCTGAGCCATTAGCAATATTGGAGATGAAAAATCCAAATTGGCGTGACCAGCTTCCATTTTTGGTCATTGATGATGAAGCTAAGAGACTTATAAATAAGTTACTAAAAAAAACAAGTCAAGTTGTCAAACGTTCGCAGAATCCAGTCAGATTAAAGCGCTATCTTACAGAGCGTGAAAACGTATTTAACTTGGTAAGTGAGATATATGTTAATCACACAATCCATCCTTCCGATTTGAAAAATGTGTTTTCAGTTCAGTCACTACCTAATTTTTTTGATTTATTCACCGTTACGGAAGATGGAAAACGTTATAGAACAGCAAGTTTTCATTTTGTAACTGGAGCTCAACCAAGATGGATTGTATCAGAGCTTGGACGCGCAATTACTGGCGAAGATGCATCAAAAGAGTTGACATACGAGTTGTATTCGGATGGTGAGTGTATTTGTGCCGGTGCTTATCGTAATGGCGAACGATTTGATGAACGCGTACCTTGGATTTTTGACGCTGATGGACAGATTTATAATTTTCTGGGGAGCGCTAGCGTTCGTAGTTCCCTGCCTTCAGTATTTATTGCAAGTAGCTCTGAGCCAATGCATTTCAACCAAAATGCAAATATCGACTATGTTGGATATCTTAGTTCCACCTCACGCAAGTTATATAAGGTCAGTGGACACGTAAGAATATCATCGGTATTTGGCGATTTTCATGTTCGAACCAGTTCAAAGCAGACTAAAACTGTATATATCAATGTGAAGGGGAAAATATTTTCAGATGTTATTTCAGATAAACCTGTTTATATCGGTAAGCCTAACCTTGTATTTGATGAGTCCAGCTCTAGCAATGTTTTTAATAAAAAAGAGTTTTTTTGGTTAAATGGCAAAGGAGATCCTAAGCCTTACTTTGACTTAAAAGATAGTTGTGGTGTTGGGGCTATTGTAAGAGTTATTGATGGTGAGGTTGTCTGGATCTATGAATGTATTTTTTTGCATGAGGCATTCTCTGCTGAACTTATTAACATCGGGAAAGGTGTTTTTGAAGTAAAACTTTCTGGGTTGGAAAACGGTCAGGTTGGTTTAACTCCCGGTCAAAGTGCCATGATGATGAGCGAACCAGAAGTTATCGCTGGCTATACATTTTGTGACATTCAATTGACTGATATTTTAACTGACAGCGTTGAGTTCAATCTTTTTTGGTTAAAGAATCCAGATGTTATTATTAAGATCCGGCTACCGGTTGATATTAACGCTATCTCACTTATCACAAGAAATGGCCATATATATCGGGAGGCTGAGGCCGGAGGATTATCTGCTGAAGACTTGATCAACTGCACATTAAAGCTAAAGACTGATTCTGATGTTCTTCGAGTAAAAGCCGATTTACATACAGTTAGAGGTTGTGAAGCAACGGTTTCACAAGAAATGAACCTTAATGTAGCAGGCGCCAGCAAAACGTTATCTGCTAGAGCGGTTGCAAATCTTGCATTACGGCTTTTTAGACACGGCACAAACCCTAGTGATACGGTAAAATTGACCTTTTATTCAAACAATGAAGTGTTGGAAAGTCAGTTACCTTTGATCTCTAGGTTTAAATATTCACCTGTAATCCGCGAAAAATCTGCATACATTAGAAAAACATTACATTTAATGAGAGAGTTTAAGCAATGGAATGTGAAACTGAGCCCTACTTGGGATCTTGAAAGCGATGGTTACAAACTTGAGTGTATTGATCGCCCTGGAGACTTCATTGAGATTCCTCTTCCAGAGCTGGATGAATATGGGCGCTGGTTGTTATGGGCTCCTGGACAAGACAATATAAAGCCTACAGTGGTAGAGTTTGAAATCCCTCTTGTAAGAAAGAAAGTAGATAACCTTGGAGCTATTGGGTATGCACTTAAATCTGCATATCAGTCTTCGCAAGGGATCACTGACTTTGATGAAAGCTTAAAAGTTGATTCTCTCCAGTATGCAATAAAGTACCTAAAAAGGTATGGCTCAAGGGGAGAGATCGACTTTTCTTCACTGGATCGTGTGCTAACAAAAATGGCGAACGATGCGGAGCATGAAGGATGGGCTTATTTTAATAGGCTAGTTGATTTAATTGAGGAAATTGAACCTAGTAACTTTCATGCCCTTAAGCGCTTAATGATTCATCCGTCATGCTTAACGTTACTATTACTTAGGGATAAGTCGAAATTTCATAAGGTCTGGGAGCTTGCAGATTACTTGCCTTTTGAGTGGGCGATTATTCCAATTGAAGCATGGATTAAAGCGATCGACTTAGTTAAACAAAAAAGTTTGATGCACCTAGGGGAGTTAAAAATATCGGCTCCAGCCATTTATGCTGAGATCCAGAAGGGGCTTTTCAATGAGCTCATATCAAAAGGTGACTATTTCGCCACACTAGTTGATATCGCGTTGGTGACATATAGTCCGAGTAGGCAAATATGGGCTGATACCAGAGGGTGCAACGATGCTAGTTCTTTTATTGGAACGCGATTTTTAGCTGCAAGAGCGAAATTGTTTGAGCGGCACCATCACAAACTAATGAGCCTATCGCAATCAAAGAAAAAAGATCTTGAGTTAATCGAATGTATCGATAGGGTCTGGCCTACGAGCATTTTACCTGCAGATCTTCGCGGTTTTTTTTCATGTAAAAATGAGCAAAATGAGGTTGTTAGGCGTGCTCATAAACTTACGATTGAATTGCCTTTGAAACTAGCATTTTACAATTTGGGCATTTTTCAACAGCCGCTTCCTACTTGGACATTAAGCGCATTGAGTTTTGCGTTAAGTCAGCTTCAACATTTTGACAGGGGTTGGATGCAGGAGGCTATGTCTCTGGCAACTAGTGCTGCTTATTCCGCTTTATCTAATTCAAGAATGACAGTAGTCGGATAAAATTATAGGTTTTGAAATGTCGAAAAAAAGTATTTCTTTGACAAATGTATACAAGGCTGTTTCGTCTGTGTCGGTTGATGCCGTTCTTAATCAACTGAATTTTAGGCATGTCAGTTTGCGAAGTTATTTGCGAGCTCTCTTTTCTAGTCAGCAGAATAGTGATGGCTTTTTAGCCGATCCTGTAATTGAGGCAACTTTTGGATGGTATTCAGCTAATGAAACCATGTATGAATTAGCTGAACAAAATGAAATTTCATACAAACTTGTTGATTGTATGGATGGCGCTTTTGCACCTGATACTGAACAGCAAAGGAAAAAGGACGAAGAACAAGCAAAAACTCGTTTGGGATACGCGGCTGATATTGATGAAGATTACAGCTGGCCTGTTAATAGACCACCATACCTCCATCAGCTAGAGGCCTGGAGAGTTTTAAATCAAAAACAGCCACGCTCTGCGGTGGTGACTTCAGGTACGGGATCGGGTAAGACCGAGTGTTTCTTAGTGCCACTACTTAATGATTTGGCTAGGCAGGTAGAGCAACAGGATTCACAGCTTATCGGTGTTCAGGCCATCATGCTTTATCCATTAAATGCGTTAATCAATTCTCAGCAAGAGCGGTTAAGTGCTTGGACAAGAGGTTTTGATGGAAAAATCAGATATGCACTCTACACGGGAGAGACAGAAAACACTGCGCCACCAAAAGCGACTAAGACATTTAAACAAAATAAACCTGAAAAAGTGGAGTATCGAGAGGAGATTAGAAGTGCGCCTCCACCAATATTAGTAACAAACTCTACGATCCTGGAATATATGCTCGTTAGACCGATAGATCGAGAGATCTTATCAAAATCCAGAGGGAAACTGAGATGGATTATTTTGGACGAAGCACATACCTTAGTGGGCACACAAGCAGCGGAAATTTCGATGTTGCTGCGAAGAACGATGATTGCATTTGATGTAAAACCTGAGGATGTTAGGTTTGTAGCAACGTCGGCAACGATAGGAGATGCTAAAGATTGGCAGCAAACTGAGAAGCTACTAAAAGAGTTTCTTGCTGGGCTTGCTGGTGTTTCTCCCGCGCAGGTCTCTGTAGTAAGGGGGAAGCGTTTTATACCGTCAATTCCAGATGATAACGAGGTTGCCGGTAATATCTCGATTTCTGATTTTCAGGGTATAAGCAGCGGCGATGCATTCAATCTGTTATGTCAGATACCCTTAATGAGACGACTTCGCCAACAACTCATTCAATCACCAATGACGTTAAATGAGGTTGCAAAAGCGCTTTATCCAGATATTGAATTCATAGGAGCTAAACACAGGGATAACGCCCTAAAGTTGATCGATGTTGCAACTGATGCTTATCCAGATGGAAATACTGACCATGAAGCGTTCTTCCCAATAAGAGCGCACCTGTTTCATCGAGCACAACGTGGGCTATGGGCGTGTGTTGACCCTAACTGTGTTCACAAACGTGGAACGGAATTAGAAGCTGAATGGCCCTTTGGTCGTGTTTTTGTTACTGAGCGACATAAATGTTTAGAAGGCTGTGGTGCTCCGGTATTTGAATTAACACACTGTAAGGATTGTAGAGAGCCGTCGCTTGCCGCATCGCTCGTTCTTGATATGCATGGAAATAGGATTCTGCACTCAAGAGAGCAAGATGACCTTGATGAATATTCGGATGACATAGAAGAAGGCCATGAAGATGAACCAAATCAAACGGCGTACAAGATAAAAAATAATGTGCAGGTTTTCAGTTCTCAGTCTGCTGATTTACAACGATTTAAAGCGGTTGGTGCAGCAGTTGATGCTTACTTAGTTCGAGATACACGACAAGTTAAGGAAAAATCTGGCGATAGTATTTCTATTCGGTACAGTGTTGCACATAGAGACTCCCCACTACGTTGTGCTTGTTGCGATGCTACTGAAGCCATTCCAAATTCAACCTTTAAAAGGGCGTTACTAGGCGCGCCATTTTTGATGGCGAATATTGTGCCTGAGCTATTGCGTCATATTCCTCGAAAGAATGAAGACTCTTTGGTTGGTGCTCGGCTTATTACCTTTACCGATAGTCGGCAAGGAACTGCAAGGTTTTCAGCGAAGCTACAGCTGGATTCTGAGAGAAAGTGGTGCCGCTCTAAAATTTACCGTGAAATTGCCAGTCGTAGCTCTGCAATTAATCTGGACAGTGATCCCCAAATTAAAAGCTATAGAGATGCATTAAAATTTGTTCCTGAAGGTGATGGACAAAAGGGCATTTTAGATTTAATCAGGGCAAGAGAGGCTGAACTTAGTAAAGCATCGTTCAAGTTATCCTGGAATGAGGCTGTGGCGTTATTGGCTAATGCTGATGAGTTAAAGCTTATGGCCGGAGAGCTTGATGTCGAAGATTACATGTTACCTGGTGAATATAAAAACAGAGATAATAGGTTTGATAACACCAAGCAGCTTGCAGAGCTATTTATACTAAGAGAGTTTGCTCGCAGACCTAAAAATGCCAACAACTTGGAAACGCTTGGATTAGTTAAATTAGTTTATCCTGGACTGGATAACATTACTGAAGAGGAGTTGAGAGTTGGTTGTCCTGTTTGGTTTAACTTGGGTCTTAATCTGGAGGATTGGAAGAGTTACCTAAAAATTATTATTGATTTTTACATACGGGAAAACACCCTTGTTGATATTCATTCATATCAAGTCAACTGGATGGGCGGTAAATTGTACGCTCGGCTGTTGCAAGGTCCAAACTTTGAAGCTTCAACTGAAGAGCAAAGCAGAGCCGTTTGGGCCTTTCCATCAGTTAATAAAGGAAATCAGCATAAGTTAGTGCGTATGCTGGAACTTCACAGTAAGAAGGTGGCAAAGGATGATCCCGAGCTCTTCAACGCTGTTTTGACTTTTGCATGGAATACACTAAAAAACAAAAATATCATCGAGTTTTATAAAGACGAAACTAGAGAGTGGCGTAATGGCTATCATTTAAAATTTTCTAAAGCAGTTTCTTTTGAGCTTACCAAGACCGCTTCATTGTGCCCTATTACCAAAAGATGGCTAGATACAACGTTTAGAGATATATCACCGTATCTGACAAGTAAAACCTCATTAGAAGATTGTTTAGTGGCGAGTAGGCTACAGACTATCCCTCATCCTCAGGCTGATTTGCTGGCAAGTGAGAGCTCACAAAACTTACGTGATTGGGTGGGAAGTAACGAGATTATTATCACCAGAAAAAATGAAGGTAGCTGGAGAGATGTTGCTGATGCAGTGTTTTTACCTCCGGCAATGATGCGTTCAGCAGAACACTCTGCACAGCAATATACAGAAAATTTGAAGCTATTTGA
This sequence comes from Alishewanella longhuensis, assembly GCF_014653435.1. Classification (GTDB taxonomy): domain Bacteria; phylum Pseudomonadota; class Gammaproteobacteria; order Enterobacterales; family Alteromonadaceae; genus Alishewanella; species Alishewanella longhuensis. The sequence goes on from NZ_BNAO01000008.1 coordinate 34,421, forward strand.
GAAGGCATTTAAGAAAGATTTTTTGAATGTATTAAACTGCTCAACGACTATGGAAATGGGGGTAGATATTGGTTCCTTAACCATGGTCGCTATGAATAATGCTCCGCCGTCAACCGCGAATTACCTTCAACGCGCTGGTCGAGCTGGTCGTCGCGGGGAAAGTACATCAGTTGTTTTTACATTTTGCAAAGCAACGCCTCATGGTGAAAGAATTTTTGCTAACCCTAAGTGGCCTTTCGATACGCCCATTCCAGTACCGAAAGTTGCACTAGAAAGTGTGCCAATTGTAAGTAGGCATATAAATGCATTTCTGCTCTCTACTTATTTAAATACCAAGTTCAGTAAAGAGAACTTACCTCAGTTAAAAGCAGGAAAGTTTTTTACGTCAGACACTGACACAGCACTGTTTGAGCGATTTATCTATTGGTTATCGCATGAAGCAGCCGGCAATAAAATTATTACCGAGAGTTTGGAGTTATTGGTTAACAGTAGCGGGCTCGCAGGCTACTCGTCAGCTTTATTAATTGAGAATTCTTTAGTGACGATTAGAGATGCCTCAACGCATTGGCTGAAGCGCTGGCAAGCGCTATCTGAAGAAATTCAGAAGTCAGGGCAGGATGATTCGGGAGCTAAACGCCGATTAATAAAGCAGAAAGAATCAATGGAGAAAGAACCTCTTCTCAGTGAGCTGACATCCAGAGCTTTTTTACCAGGATATGGATTCCCTGTAAATGTTGTTGAGCTGATTACCAACAACAGGATGGAAAGAACAAAAGATATTAAAGGTTATCCCTCAAGAGGGCTAGCAACAGCTATCAGGGAGTTTTCACCTGGAAGCGATATAGTCCTTAACGGTGCGGTTTATCGTTCGATGGGGCTACAGTTATCGTGGACCTCGCCAAATAATCAGCATGAATTATCCAAAATACAAAAGTTGCGAAATGTTGTGCATTGTGAGGAGTGTGGCTTTTGTCAGGCCGAAATGAATAGCGGGATAGACTTAAGAAATTGCCCAGATTGTGGCTCTAACAAACTTAAATCCATGGAATACATTGTGCCGGATGGGTTTAAAGTTGATTATGCTACTCAGCTTCATAATGATTATACTCAGCCTCACTACGCGCCCTATATAGAGCCTTTAATTTCAATGACTGATGTGTCATGGCAGGCGTTAAATCGGCCTGAATTTGGTCGGTTTAAGGTTTCCGATAAAGGTAATTTGTTTTATTACAATAATGGTAACGGCGGAGGGTATGCACTTTGTTGGAGTTGTGGCCGTATGGAACCATTAGCAATAAAAAACACTGAAGGTAGAACCTTCATAGATTTAGACAACCCTGCCCGCTTGTTAAGTAGTAAAGAGCATCCGAGGCTCTCTGGTGCTGCAATTGACGGAAATACAAAATGTCTAAAGAGTGATTGGAGTATAAAAGTCAGTTCTGCTCAACAACAAGACGGTCTTTTACATACCCCTTTTGTTCTAGGATTTAATAGTTTAACGAGCATGTTCGAGTTACAACTTCGCAACCCACTTACCCATGAGTGGATATCTGATAAAAAGTTACTGTTCAGTTTAGGCGCAGCGCTGAGGCAAGTGTATTGCGAGAAAAAGGGTATCTCGACCTCTGAACTGGGCATTTCTGTGTACTCCCGAAATGTTGCTTCTGCAGATAATGAATCAGTATGTAGTCTCTATCTTTATGATACAGCCGAGCAGGGTGCTGGGTATGCGTCATCTATTCCTGAAATTCTGCCAGAAATGTTTAGTGAGATATTAAAGTTTGCAGCTGAATGTCCTGCTGCATGTGATGCGTACTGTCATGCCTGTCTTCTAGATTATGACACTCAGCACCATGCTGATAAACTTGATAGAAAATTATTGATCAGCTTTTTTGAAGAAACCAAATTTCATAAACGATTTAAAGTTGAACAAAATCGTGCATTTTTTGGCGAGCGGTCTATTCCAGAATTAAATAGTGTTGAGCAACTTATTTCTCTGAAAGGGCGATCCTCTCTCAGTATTGATTTATTTATATCTGGTTCAGAATGGGACTTTGCGGAGTCCCCCGTTCTAGCAAAAATTCAAGACTTCAGAGGCGTATCTATTCGTCTTCTCATAACAGAAGAGGTGAGTAAGACATTTACACCCAACCTCGCTTGGCAACTTAGAGCTAAATTACCACCAAGTGTGGAAATTGAGATTTATCAACATCCAATTGAACTCTCAAAAAATGCATTTCCAATCTTGAGAATGGCATTCACTGATGGAGACTATTGGTTTGCTACAGATGACATCTCACAAATTTCTTGTAATCCGAATTGGGGGGCTAGCGTTAAGTCATCATTAGTTGCTGCCAAGCCGATGAACATCAATCTGAAAACACGGCTATTCGACCTTGAAAAACTTGCTCTTAAGTCAGAACTAGTGAGTAACATTGCGTTGATTGATGACATAGCAACACAAGTAAATGTATGTTTTAGTTCTTTTGGAAAAGCATTATTTAGTCTTTTCCAGGCTAATGTTTCTGACTTTAATGAGCTGTTCTCAATAGGTATTGAACATATTTCCTATAGTGATCGTTATTTATTCAGCCCACTAAGTATGGGGCTGGCAATATCGATGTTTGCTCACTTCAAAGAAGCTTTTGGGGTTGATGAGTTTGAGATTATAACTGCTTATCCAAATTCTACTCACGATAAACGACCATACTGCATAGCTGATAACTTCAAAGATACTGATCAGGTGAATGATTTTATTGAGATTGCAAGTACACACTATGGCATATCTGTATATTCTGAATTTGCTGATAAACATCAGCTTGATCACGGAAGATGTCTAATGATCAAACTTAAGAACGGCGATGTAGTTAAATTCTTATTTGATCAGGGAATGGGGTTTTGGTCAACAAGACGCCCTTACAGTCGTATTCAATTTGATTTCGACGATGTTGCCAAAACGGATCTTTCAACTTGGGATTTTGAATTAGCATCAGCAGGCGGAAACAGTTATATAGTTATTCATAAAGGAAATTAGTAATTAAATAAGACGGCATTGATTCAGTGCTGTCTTAATATTACACCCTTTTTATTCTTATAACGTTGAGATGATTGACGGGATGCCTACGACAATATGATTTGAAATAATTTATCGCCAGTATTTAGATATTTATATTGAATCCATGATGGTTTTTAGGTATTCATACCAATAGCTAATGGTTAGTTATCGTATTACAAAGGAGTGTAGTTATGGAATACCAACATTTATCTTGCTTTTCTAGCTGCCTCACTTCTCTATTTTTAGAGTATTTACACCAATATTTAGGATGTAAAGAATTCTTATTTTCATTTGAATACACCGTAACTCTGTTCAATATTAAACCAATATCAAACTGTAATAAAGTTTACTGCTTTGTATTTTATTTTACTGTGAAGGGTGATGCACCTCTCCTTATTCCATTGATTTTTAAAGATAAATTATTTGGCTTGTATCCTGCAAATATCTATCCAGCAAATTCAATGAGGGAAGCAGGATGAGTAGTCAAAAGCAATACAACTTTACTTTTGGTCAACCAGTAATCAGTGCTCATGCTCGTAAGCGAATGAATTTACGGGGGATGAATGAGCGAGAAATTCGTTTAGCTCTTAAGTATGGACGAAAAGTTTATTCGCGCAGAACTGTCTTTCATGTGATTGGTAAAAAAGAAATTAGGAAATTTGCAAGTGAGTGCCCTGAATTGAAAGAACTTGATGGGTTGCACGTGCTTACAGTGCCGGATACCTGCACTGTTCTAACTACTTATCGTAACCATGATTTACGCCAATTAAGGCCAAGTAAAAGAAAGCATAAGCATCTACATTAATTTTTAATCATTATTTCTAAGGAGTTAGTAATGTTTGATCCTAAAAAGTTTACCATCACTTCGGCTAAACCGCTTCCCGTCGTTCTGCTTCTGGATGTCAGCTCCAGTATGTCAGGAAATAATATCGACAACCTTAACAAGGCTGTAAAAGATATGTTGGACACCTTTGCGCAGGAAGAGCAGATGGAGACTGAAATTCTTGTTTCTGTTATCACTTTTGGTAATCAAGTTGAGCTGAAGGTTCCCTATACCAAGGCATCTCAGGTGAAGTGGCAAGATCTACAAGCAAACGGAATGACTCCTATGGGCACCGCTCTAAAGATGGCTAAAGCCATGATCGAGGACAAGGAGACCACACCGTCCCGTGCCTACCGGCCGACGATCGTTCTCGTTTCTGACGGACAGCCTAATGACAGCTGGGAAAGACCGCTGGAGGAATTTATCTCCGAAGGACGCTCTTCCAAGTGCGATCGCATGGCAATGGCTATCGGACGTGATGCTGATGAAACGGTTCTCAAACGTTTTATCGAAGGCACGCCCCATGACCTCTTTTATGCGGAAAACGCCGGGCAGCTGCATGAGTTTTTCCAGCGAGTGACCATGTCGGTGACCATACGCACTCAGTCCAAGAACCCGAACGTAGTACCGGCCCCGTCGGAGATCAAACTGGACGGCGGCAGTGTCAAGTCGGCTGCAGCTGGAAGTAAAACCGCTTCATCCAATGATGAAGGTTACTGGTAAAGAGGTGCTGATGTCTAATGCGGTCCAAGAGTTAAAAGATAAGATTGAATTTGATGTTCTTCGACGTATCAATGATCTTGAGAGTGATGTCAGGTATCTACGAAATAAGGTTTTATATGACGTGCCAAGTAAATCTCAAAGGGTGCAAGAAAACACGGATGATTGCGAGAGTACGAGAGTCGATCAGGAGCTTGTTTCGGAGTTGAAATTGCAGAATGCACTACTGAAAAGTCAGGTTAATGAATTAAAGAAGCTACTCTTGGCTTTTGAGAAAGGGGCAGCTGTTGAGAAGTTGAAAGAAAGAGACGGTGAAGGTTTCTGGTAACAAAAATTTGGAGGTGAATTATGCCACAGGCAATTGGCGACCCTGATGAACTTGACCGTTTCGCGCAGTCTCTAACGCAGTTCATCGACACGTTGAATGAAGCGGTTAACGGTTTGAATCATAGCTTTGGTGCCCTCGGGGATACCTGGCAGGATGAAAAGCGAGCGAGTTTTGAAGAGGACTATAACGCACTGGTGCAGCAGCTTTCTTATTTTGAGGCGAACGTATCGGAACAGGTCCCTTATCTTCACGCTCTGGCTTCACGTTTAAGAGATTATTTACAGAGTTAAGGTGGGGGAATGGCGTACGTATCCGTTGGACAAGTTGAGAATCTCGAGGAGGCAATTGCCGGACTTCAGTCGGCCTATGACTCCATGGAGAGTGCCTGTCAGGCCCAAATTGCTGCGGCTGAAGCCAAGTTGGCCGAAGCACAGCAGGAGGCCGACAACAGCGCTCAACTGCTGGATGCTGCGATGGAAGCCGAAATGGAGGCCGGGCAGCAGCTGGAACAGGCTAATGAGCAGCTTGCTTCAGCCAATGAGCAGTTAAGTTCCGCTTGTTCATCTCTATCCGCCTGCGAAGCGAGTGGTAGCTATGATGAGGACGGCAACTATGAACCGCCAAACTGTTCATCTGAAGAGGCCGATGTAGCCGCCGCAGATTCTTCTGTTGCAGAAGCGGAATCCGCTGTCGCAGCTGCGGAGGAAGCTTTTGAAGCTGCAAAAGACCATCGCATGCAGATGGAGCAGCGAAATGAAATGGCCCGGCAGTGTCTTGATATGGCAACTCAGTTGGCGGAAACAGTGCAAACGGAGTGTGCAGTCCGGCTTGCCAGTGCTGCTGCTCATCTTGAAACAGGAAAAGCACGACTGGAAAGCGCTAAGGCAGCGCTCAACGCCTATCTCGATACGCACCCGCCAGCGGCGGAATTTTATTCATGGCTGAAATGGACACCGGACCCGAATAAGCCGGTTACGCCAAAAGAGCTGCATTCGAGGCTGAATCTATCCGTTGAACAGCAGCGCTACTATTTCGAGTATCTCGCCGATCGTGACCCGGCGTTCAGAGCCAAGATTGCCGACTACAGAAGCCAGCTCGAAGCCGCCAACGGTCCTGCTGAAAGGCATGCGGTTCAGCTTAAGATCCGCCGAAATCTGAGCGGTTACTGTGGCGAAAAAATTGTGGAACAGGCGCTGAGTCCGCTCGGACATAAAGCGGACACGCAGGCCCGGACCACATTTGAGGACGGCAGATTCACAAAAACCGACCTGATCATCGAAGATCTGAAAGTGCCGGTTATTCTCGGTCGTGGTGAAGGCATGAGTGCTCCGGCCGGAGGCTCTATCGCCATTGAAGTGAAATGCGGCCGGGCTTCGTATCTCTATTCTCAGAAAGACCACATGGTATTCCAGTCCGGTGGACATCAGGAAGCCAATGCGTCGATGACGATATGTTCACGCGACATCAAGGATTTAACTCCAGAACAAGAAGAAGAGCTGCGTGAAGCCCTTCGGAGTGCCGGATCGCCATTAATAGGCATGCTCCCGACAAAAGACGAGATCGACAAAGCCTGCTGGGACATGGTGACTGGTTCTAATGCAAATAACGGAGGAGCTCATGAAAATTAAAATCGCTCTGATACCAAGTGAACACACCAGCAAAGCTCAGGATCTTTCCTCCAAGCTCCAGAACGCTATGGAGGCAGGTGAGATGAGTGCTGTTGACCAACTCACGGAAGAACTGGTCTCGCTAACAGATAGCGAGTATTCCCTGTCCTTACCGGAAGAATACTGGCACCAGCTGATTGAAAAGGTCAGAAACTCTGATAACGATTTCAAGTCCGACTACATCATGGCCAAGCCGCAACTCGAAACGATTATTGCAGCCGGTGTGGCTGAATCATTTGCGGATGTTTCAGGGGTTATTGAGCAGGCATTAAAGGCTGATGGTATCGTCCTCCAACTACCGTTTGAAGAGGAGGATGCCGATGTTTGATGACCTATTTAATGTGACTTCACAGCAGATGGGCAAATTTTCCGACACAGTCAGAGACGAGTTTGGTCATTCTATTGTCTCAGACGTTTTCGAGCCCCTTTTGCAGGACATCTCCGGCCTTCAGCAAATGGGAGAATTATTTCAGACCAGAGCCGCTGAGATTGATCAGCTAACTGAAGAACTGCAATCGATAGGAAGCATTGGCCATGAGTAGCAGCCGGAAAAACAGGGAGTCCATGCCTAAACGCCTGTTCGATGCCGTTGGTGCAATGAATAAAGCGATTCTAAGGAAGGAAGATACCTACCGTAAGCTTCAAACTGAACTGAAGCAATCGGAGCAGTACTGCGACAGAAATATGGGCAATCTCAGAGCTGTCAGTGACTCTGCGGAAAGAGGCGAACTAGCTGTTTTGCATGATAAAGAGACAGTTTTGCAGAAAGATCTGCTATCGCTAAGCGATGAGATCCGTAGTGTAGAGGATCATATAAAGCAGATTGAAAAAGCTATTTCCGATCTCGCGAGTGATAAGAATAGGCTTGACCGTGAGATTAACGAGCGACCCATTTTAATTTCAATCGTGAAGTACGTGTTCGGTGATGCTGAACGTGAGGAATCTGAAAGAATCCAGAGAGAGATTCAAAAGAATGAGCTTGGCAAAGATGATTTAATTAAAACCAGAGCCAAACTCAGCTCTCGAAAGGATGGTTTGGAGAATCGCCAGAATGACCTTAAAGTTGAGCTTGCCGGTATCCAGGCCAAAATTAAGCGATTGAGTGATTCCAAACTCGCGGAAGCCAGAAAAAGAAACGACGCGCTGAATGCTCTCAAGTCAAAAAAAGAGCAGATTCGAGAGAGAAAACATCGGGTACACGAGGAGTTTGAGAAGGAATGGGTTTCGGCCCTGAAGAATCTTGATGAACTATGCAAAAGGGTCCGCCTTCGTCAGCCGCATCTGAATGAGTTAACAGCCGAAAATATCAACACGGGCACCCATTTCCCCGATGCTCTGGCGTTCGGGCGTATGTACCTTACCTATCAGAACTGGAAAGGTTATATCCCACGGCTGATCCCTTTTCCTTTTAAGAAATCGCTCTGGCTGCCTGACCAGACTACAGGATACCGGTTGATTCACCAGCTGATCTTACGGCTGATGCACTGCATGCCGGTCGGCAATGTTGAAATTACAGGTGCAGATCCGCTGAAATTGGGCAGGTCTCTTGACCCGTTTCTTTCTCTGTTGAAAGTAAAACGGCTCTTTCCCGAGCAGCGATTACTTACTCGGTCAGACGAACTGGAAAATGCGTTGGCCCGGTTAACGGACTATGTCGAGGATCTGCTTCAGAATAAATTCAAGGGTGAGATTAATAGCTGGTCTGCCTACAACGAGGCAAACAGCAGCAATCCCGTACCTTATAAACTGTTGCTCATTTTCGGAGTGCCGGAACAGTTGACGGACAAAAGCCTCTGGTACCTTGGCCGCCTTCTGGAACACGGCCCTGTCTGCGGCGTGCTTCCGGTGTTGACCTTTGATGAAAGTCGGCTTGATGATCGCAAGTTTACGGGGCTGCGCACTGCGATAGATAAATATTCCAAGAGAATGGATTCCATTATTCCGGCAGAGATACTGACCAAGCATGTCTCTGAAATAAATGTTGTGGAGGAACAGGAGTTCTGGCCAGGACGTTCTGAGCTGACCGATCTTCTTGCATCCATATCTGACATATATGAACAGAGCGCGAAATTCAGCAAGAGCCTGACTGACCTCTGGTGCAATTCGGACTGCTGGGGTCACGACGCTGTTAAGGGTATACAGGTGCCGATCGGCTGGACTGCAGATGGCGAGATCGTTCCTTTCTCTATCGGCGGGGTGAATACAGAGCACCATGTTCTTCTGGCCGGGCGTTCAGGCTCCGGAAAATCGAACCTGCTCCATGTTCTGATTCATAGCCTCTGCCATACTTATTCACCCTCGGAGTTGAGTATCTACCTGCTGGATTACAAGCAGGGTACGGAATTCAGTGTTTATGCTTCCCCTCCGCTTCCTCAAGCAAAACTTGTGGCTACTGAGAGTGATCCCGAATACGGGGTAACTGTTCTGGCGCATTTGACCGAGGAGCTTGAAAAACGAGCTAAGGAGTTCAAAAGCCGGGCTGTCCGCGACTTTTATGAATATAGGGAATCTTCAGCGGCCGAACTCCCGCGTATCCTGCTGATTATCGATGAGTTTCAGATCCTATTTTCTGAGGGGCGGCAAGTGGCTGAACCTGCAGAGAAAATGTTGAACCAGCTGCTAAGGCAAGGACGGGCCTACGGCATACATGTGCTGCTGGCCACCCAGACATTGAAAGGAATCCAGTCTCTTTCGATGGGCCAGCTGATAAGTCAGATCGGCTGCCGGATTGCCCTTGCCTGCAGCGAGGAAGATTCCGCGATGATTCTTGGCAACAGCAACTGGGAGGCTTCCAAATTGAGCAGCCCTCCGGAGGGGATCATCAACAATTCCAACGGGGCAAAATCGGCAAATCAACGGTTTCTGATCCCATTTGCCGATCGTGGGCTGTGCAAGGATCATATTACCAAGATTACTCAAACCGCACACCAGCGTGGTTACTGCGGTTCAACAAGAATATTCAACGGTTCTCGTCTGCCGGAAATGCCTGCAGCTGATTGGTTCAACTCAAAAAGCCATGAGGCGGTGCAACTGCACCTTGGTGAGCGTTTGAGCTTTGAAGCTGAGCCGCTCTCACTCACATTGGTTAACCGACCGTCATCGAATTTACTGATATCCGGCTATAACGATGTAATCCACGACGGTCTGCTCGCCTCCATCCTTCAAAGCTTGGATGCTCAAAATGGCATCGATGAAATCATCTACTTTAACGGACGATCCATAGTTCCGGCGGGGGCATCAAAATATCTCAATAGTTCCGGAAGCAGACATGTTTCAAGGCATGAGAGTGTTCCCACGCTGAGTCTGGCCGAGATCTCCGGGGAATTACAACAATCAAAAAGAATTGTGATTATTGACGGGCTGGATTCGACCAAGGAGTTTCAGTCCGGTCCGGCGAGTTTTAGGCCGGTGAAGAAAGATGAGCCACCTTCACCACAAGAGAGCCTGAAGAAAATTCTGGAAGACGGTCCGCCTCAAGGGACATTTGTGATTGCCTTTGTGGATAACTGGAAGCGCTGTAATTCAGCATGCAAGGATCTTCTAGGTTTCTTTGAGATGCGCGTCGGATTCTGCATGAATGAAGATGATGCTGGCTCATTCGTCATTGGAGCAATAGGAAAATTTAAAGGACTTGAAACAGACAATCGCGCTGTCTTTGCCGATCGCTTGAAAAATCAGGTTAGTTGGTTCCGTCCATACATAAATGGGGAAAGTTTATGAAGAAATATTTAATGACATGGTATGGAATGACTGATTTCAGGGCCTCACTCGGACTGGAACAGACAACAGGCCCTGTTCTTGGAGCATTGCTGGCGGAAGATTACACCGACGTGGTCATCCTTGGTTTTACACACCTGGATAAAAGCGAAAATAAAGCCGATGAATTTCAAAAAAAAACATCAGAGATCAGAGGTTTTGATCCTTCAACCGCGAGACAGTTTATTGATGTGTTTTCAAATACAGCGGAGGCGCACCATCATTTCAATGAATGGCTAAAGAAACAGCTTAGGGATTCTGGTAAAAAGGTCGATGTGTGTTTTAACCCTGTGGGCCTTACACATCTGAATGACACAGAAGGCATATATGAGGCAGCGACTCAATCCCTGAATGCGGTTGCCGCGTCTGAAGGTGAAAAGCTCGTTACGCTCTACCTGAGTCCGGGTACTCCGGTTATGGCTTTCGTCTGGGCTTTTGCGGCCCTGAGGCACCCAACGCTAAAAAAACGTCTTATCGCATCTTCTCACCCAGGAAGACCTCCAGAAAGAATCGTCCTGCCAAACGAGTGGCTGGAATGGCACGGAAGGCAGGTTCGAACAACCAATACGAAATATGATCAGTATGATGCTTTTTTTCACCTGTTCGGCGAACAGCGTATGCCGAACCTGCTTGGCGTGATCCAGTTTTCAAGCCGGAAGCATATCTTTGTGAATTCTGCGCATTACCCTGCCGATGTCATGAAACAATTTCTTGGAGAAGCTGAATACGGTGAAATCGCGGTAGACCCGTATGACCCTGAAAATGTCCGAACCACAGTTTTGGATCTGATTGCGAAAATGCCTGCCGATGCCAAGATCGGTTTCAACTTAACGGGTGGGACCAAGTTGATGTACGCAGGGGCGCTTGCCGCCTGTCGTAAGGTAAATGCAACGCCATTCTATTTCGATTTTTCTAAGAAACAGGTTATCAATCTTAATAGTTTCACTAAAAGTGAGATTGTGTCAGTAGATTCGGTTGAAACATTTCTGAAGTTGAACGGTGATGGATTAACAGTATCCAAGCCTGGTCTTACAGAACAAGAACTTTCTCGAGAAATTATTAATGCTTCTCAGATAATCTGGGAAAGTCGTAACTTGATCGCATCAAAGTATCGTGAGCTGAAAAGTTATATTTCTGATGAAACATTCAAGAGTTGGGGGGATGATTTCTACGCTGAACTGACAATTGATAAACAAGCAAAGCTAACAATTGGTGGTAAGTCATTTGTGTTTGATGAATTCCCTGGTTTTCTGGAGTTTCTGCTAGGTAAGTGGCTAGAGGTGTATATTTTTAGTGTGTTACTTCCTTTAAAGGAATCTGCTGTTCTAAAAGATTTACGCCTTGGGTTAGAGGTGTCTGTTGCGAACGTCGACTCCAATGATAACTTTAAGTATTACCATGATGGGTTTAAAGAAAATATCGGTTATCAAGAGTTTGATGTTATTTGTACAGATGGATATCGCTTATTCATTATTGAATGTAAAAGTGGAAAGGTTGAAGCGAACCATGTTTTGAAGCTGAGTGAAACTGCTAAACATTTTGGTGGTGTGAAAGGACACGGAATAATGATTTCGTCTTTTCCCCCCTCGCATCCTGTGATAAAGCAAAAATCAGATGATCTTATAAATGTGGAATGGTTTTTTGGTAGTGGAGCCTCTAAACATTTGCTAAATTTTTTCGGGAAAATTTGAGATGGAACTTTTTATTTTTGTAGATGTTTCCGGCAGTATGAATGAAATGGGAAAATACCATCTTCAGCGGAATCTGTGCCGATATGCAGCTCAGTCAAGGCTCATAGATCAGGAAAAATACTCGGGCTTAGACATCCGCTTTTATCAATGGGCGCAGAATGTTTCCGAGATCGTTTTGCAAAGCGACGGGGATATCCCTGCCTTAAATGCTGAAGGCTCATCGAATCTATGTGTTATCTCCGATTTTCTGTCCCAGTATCTGAATGATACCGGGAAATTAATGGTTCTCATTCTATCAGACGGTAATTTCCCCAATTCAAACATCGTAAGTTTTCAGAAACAACTGGGTACATTTAGAAACCTGATCATCCGGACAGTCGCCGTCGGCGCAGATGCCGACTTGTTGAAGTTGAAGAAAATTTCCACAAATAACACTGTTTACCTTTCTGAGAACATAGCTTCAGCAATTGACAGCACAATCTTTGGTTCTGATGAGCTGTTGACCGCGCCACTATCCACAGCCAGGATTATGGAATCCGCACAGACTGAAATAGAAGTACCAGGGGAGGATTGGGATGCTTGACAAACTCTGGAATAGTTGGGGTGCCTCAGTAATCGGCCCCCTACATGTTAAAGCAGGGATTCCCAATCAGGATTCTTGGATGACACGCCGGTATAAATGGGGAAATGTCGTTGTTGTATCGGACGGACTGGGCAGCAAGGCACATTCAGATCACGGTTCAAAAGCCGCCTGTCTGGCTGTGTTTGAGGCAGCCAAGAGCTACCAGAATACCCCCGACGCCAATATCGTTGATATTTTAAGGCTCGTTCATGCCAACTGGCTCGTGAAAATAGCTCCGTACTCTTCAACAGATTGTTCGGCCACATGCCTTTTCGCCATCCAGAACGCAGAAATTATCACTCTTGGACGCCTTGGTGACGGAATGATTGCCGCCCTTGGAGAAACTGGCGAAAACCACCTTATTCTCAGTGATAACAAACAAGATTCCTTCTCAAACTATACAAGCAGCCTTCAACAGGAGTTTAAGCCAGAACAGTGGCAAACAGCGACGATTGAATGCACGACATGCAATGCAGTTTTGCTATGCACGGATGGCATATCCGATGACCTGTTACCTGAAAAGCAGGTGACTTTTGCACAGGAACTCTACTCCACTTATGCAGACCTAGAGTCAGAGGAAAGAAAGAGGGATCTTAAACGTTGGCTCAATGAATGGCCGGTTCCGGGACACTCCGATGACAAGACGATTGCTTGTCTATTTAAGAAAGGAGATTCCCAATGAGTCATAGATTCAACGAGTATGTGGATGAATATCAGAATGTACACATTCAGGACAAGGTGCTTGGTAAAGGAGGTCAAGGGGTCGTTTTCCGTACCAAAGATCCTGATCTGGCGATCAAGCTTGTTACAAATGAAAGCGGAACTCCGGTCACCGATGAGGAGTCGGTGGAACGGTATTCAAAGCGCTTTAACCGCGTTCGACTCCTGCCACTGCCAGAAAATCTGAATATATCCGTACCGGCAGCTCTGCTTCAAAACAATGCCGGTTATGTGATGCAGCTTTTGAGTGAAATGGTTCCGTTCAGTCATTTCTGGCTTGATGGCAAGTCTGCAGAAAATATTGGTCCAGACGATATCCCGGCATGGCTTTCGGCAATGCCGGAGAACGAAGCAAAAAAGATTGTTTATTATTATAAAACCGGCGGGCTTAGGCGCAGGCTTCATGCGCTCTACAAGTGCGCATCATTGCTGGCACGCCTTCACGGCAATGGTATGGTCTATGGTGACATTTCTCCCAACAATATCTTTATTTCAGAAGGGCTTGATGATTCAGCAGTTTGGCTGATTGATGCCGACAATATTCGATTTGAAATCACCGTAGGCGGAAGTGTTGTTTACACACCAAAATACGGAGCCCCCGAGCTGGTGCAGGGCAAAGACGGTGGAAGACCATCAAGCGATTGTTATGCGTTCGCGGTCGTGGCTTTCTACCTTCTTTCGCTGATTCACCCCTTTGTAGGAAAAAAGGTGGATGGAACGGATGAAGGCGACTGGGCTGATGAGGAAAATGATGGCGGGGATGTTGAAGATAAAGCCTATGCAGGGCTGTTCCCTTGGGTTGACGACCTAGATGATGATTCTAATTCTTCCGATAGCGGTCTGCCCAGATCCCTTCTCCTTACAGAAAAACTGATCTCTTTATTTGAGGGCACATTCGGCCCGGGCAGAACATCCCCATCGCTGCGGCCGACCATCTATCACTGGCCTGAAGCTCTCGCTCAGGCAGCGGATATGACCGTCACGTGCCCAAGTTGCTCGATGAATTATTACTATGATTTCATTCACCCGGAAACAGAGGATCACAATTGCCCTTATTGTAAAACGCAGAGGCCGCAGGTGCTCATTCTTGAGTCTTATCGATGGAGTGGACCGGACAAACCCATAAACTCACCATGCTGGCGGTATGTACGAGAGATCTCTCAGGGCACCGAAATAGCGATACCAAGGCGAATTTTTGATGAGTTTGCAATGCTTGATTCGGATACAGCAGAGGTGCTCATTTCTTCGAGCAATAATGGCATTCTGATTAAAAGGTCAGACCATGGCAAAGCCGATTTGTCGGTTGCTGCTGACAGTCACCCACAAAGTGGTTTTCAGAAGCTCTATTCACAGATGAAAATAGACCGAGTAACACTAGATGTTCAGTTCTGGATGTTCTCACATTTGAATAGTCCTCGGTTGGTTAAATGCATGATCAGCGGAGGTGGCAAATGAGACTTAAAGACATAAATGCCGAAATTACCTTTGATTTATGGGTTATACCGGAGCTATCCGGAGAGACTCCAAAAATTGGTATTGGATATATCGCACCCAATAATACCGGGCAGGCATACAGATTGAGAATCGATAGCCAGCAGTGGAACGTGCAACTTCGTGATCCCTCAGCTGGAAAGGATCTGAATTTTCACCTTAAAAGAGGTTGTGCGCATCTTGCCGAGGTAATGCAGGTTGCAAAGGACGGCAGTACGCTTGTTAAAATCATTTTTTTCAATGGTGAAATCGTCGAAATTGGCGATGTGGAGATCGGCATTGATGAGCGCATAGAATCAACGGCTAAAAGAAATGGCATTCGCTTCAATGGAGCTGAAGAGCTGGGGCTCGTATTAAACGATAAATGCAAAATCAACGTTGGCGGTGAAAATTTCTTTCTGCTTATGAGTGGTCCATCCGCCAAGGCTGACTTTGAAGCAGATATTCCTGAGGATGAAGACTCGCCCGACTCCCAAACCGTTGCGCAGGAGAAGTACCGGGAATTCTCAATCTATGGAGAGAGAGTTCGTATCCCGGTTGAAAGGCGCAATGTCGATAAGTCAAAGGACATCTATTTTGCGACTAAAGCGGTCTTTAAGGATAACCAGAAGAGTGAAGGAGCATTGCGTCTGGCAAGGGGGGCGGTCCTGTTTTCTGACTACACCACGACAGGTCGCATTCGGGCTTTAGCCGCTGGAGCGATGAGTCAACTTACCAAGGAGAGCGGGAGTTACTTAAAACAGTGGGACGAGTACGGCGCAATTGAAGGTGAAATGCTGCTGGCCCGAGCCAAAGCAGTTGGCAAAATAGACTATCATGGTACTGAACAGACTACAAAAGGTGTTAAGTTCTTTGTGTCGTCTATTCCGGATCAACTTACCGAAGGCGATGAGATAGAGATCACCTCCGAGGAGCCTTTATACCTCAAGAATCCTGCTCTTACATGGGAAGCCTACAGCAAGGCTCTGGAAGAAGAATTCGCAACCAAAAAGGGTCAGAAAAAAAACGATGCTGAAATGCCGGCTTCTGTTTATGCCCCGATCCTTAAGATTTCGAAAACCAGCATTGAATTGGAACTGCCGTCAATTCCGTCTGGTCAGATGTTTTTGATTCTGTCCATCAATGGCGACAAGAGACAGATTGAAAGACGAATGCGGGCACGTTCAGCCATTCTGGAAGGACGCTGTGCTAACCCGCTTCTTGGCCTGCTGATTGAAGAAGGAGGAACGCTACCGGACATACAGCGCGTCACCAAACTGAAGCCTTTGACGCCCTTTGTGAGAGAGAAGATTTTTAAGCATCCGCCCACAGACAGGCAGGTGGAGGCCATCGACGTCGCATTGAACACCCCGGATATTGCTCTTATTCAGGGACCTCCGGGAACAGGAAAAACAACTGTTGTTACAGCTATTCTTGAAAGGCTCAATGAGGAATATGACAAGACCAAGTCGATAAGAGGTCAGATACTTGTGTCCGGTTTTCAGCATGATGCCGTTGAGAATATCGTTGCCAGGCTGAGTGTTAATGCACTTCCGGCAGTTAAGTTCGGCAGAAGGTCCGGTGATTCGGAATTTACGGAAGATGCCGTCACTGAAAAAATTAACAAATGGTGCTCCAATGTCGCCGAGAAAATTCGAAATAAAAATCCTCAAATTGCTCAGACTGAAGATCAGGTAAGACTGGCTGAACTGTTTGTCGCATACTCATTGTGTCCCTCGAAGAACAACACAGTCAGTTTAATGAAACGTATTCTGGATTTGCCCAGAGACGTGATCTCTGAGGATATCACCAGTGAGGCAGAAGAAATCAGTAATTCCCTGCAAACCGAACTGAAGTCGAATGATCCTTCCACCTTGCGGCTCGTTAGAGCTCTGCGTGTCAGTGAAGCTGCCTTTGTTGACGACGGTGCCGCAAGAGCTGTCGATTTGCTGGATAAGATCGAAGACGAACTGGCTAATCCAGATTTAAGCGTTCTTGAAAAAGCGGCCCGTTGGCGCTGTGGTAAGCCTTTGAGTTTTCTCCCAGAGCTTAGAGAACTGAAAGAATCACTACTTTATAAATATCTGCCTTTGCCTGATTTCAGGACTGAAAAACCAAGAGAAGATGTTTTGAGATTGGTGGCAACGGTATCTCAGCTTCTGGAGAAAAAACTCAATTCAACCAATAAACGTGATGCAATACTGGCTGAGTTTTTACATGAGCTTGAAGACAATCCTGATGGCGTTCGAGAGGCCATAGAGGATTACAACTTTGTTTTTGCAGCTACCACGGGGCATTCTGAAGGAATAGCGATAAGGAAAGCCAAAAAGAAATTTAAGGACGATGAATTTGTTAGATATGACACTGTCATCATTGATGAAGCGGCACGAGTAAGCCCTAGAGATCTTTTAATACCCATGGCTCAGGCAGAAAAACGGATCATTCTGGTTGGTGACCATCGTCAACTTCCTCACATGATTGATGAGGAGGTCGCGAGAGCCTTGGAAGGTGAAGATTCATCCGGTCCGTCGGTTGATGTCGATTTTGTCAAGAAAAGTATGTTTGAGTATCTGTTCAACCGCCTGAAGAAACTGGAGGAGAAAGATGGCATCAAACGAACAGTGACGCTGGATGCTCAGTACCGAACACATCCGATTTTGGGGGATTTTGCAAGCCGCAACTTTTATAACCAATACAATGAAGGTTATCGTTCTCCTTTAGCTGCTAAGTATTTTTCCCAGAAGTTAAAAGGCATCGAAGATAAAGCAGCAGTATGGTTTGATGTACCTAATAGTAGAGGACCAGAAGGTTACAACAAAGATGGTGGGAAGAGATGGCGAAGTGTAGAGGCAGAAGTTATCGCTGAAAAAACTAATACTTGGATAAAATCGAAAGAATCCAGTGCAGAATTTATGCAGGAACTGACTGGTGATACAAAACATGCAGGCCTTAGTTTTGGAATTATTAGTTTTTATAAACCTCAAGTATTTGAAGTCTACAGAGAGTTAGAAAAATATGGTGTCACGGAGCGGGCACAGGATGGTACATGGCAGATATGTCAGGAATTCCGCTTTCTTGAAAATGGCGAAGAGCGGCTCCGCATCGGTACTGTTGATGCCTTTCAGGGCATGGAGTTCGATATTGTGTTTCTTTCCATGGTGAGGTCTCAGGACATGAACGCCTTGCCGCCTAATATACGCAACGAGCTGGATTACAAAAAGAAGCAACAAAAACTATTCGGCCATCTCATGTCGGAAAACCGCTTATGTGTGAGCATGAGTCGTCAGAAGAAGGTCTTAGCCATTGTGGGAGACGGCGTCCTTACAAACACCCAGATTGCTGCGGATGCCGTTCCGGCTCTGAAAAACTTCTATGATTTGTGCCACGAAAAGGGGGTGATCCTATGAGTGCGCCCTCTACAAAAAAATCAGCAAAAGACCATCGTCCTAAAGTAATCAGTTTTCGCACAGCTTTGGATGGATTGAACATCGCCGCCAAACAAAGTGTTCTATGGCCGTGTCACGCTTTCAACATCTCTATTCCGCAAAAGAAAAAGAGTGGCCTCAATGTGTTTGAAGAAACTGTCTTGAAGATAACGGAGATTGAATCCGGCGACACAGAAAAGATTGCGCTGCTCACTTGTCTGGAAAATGAGCTGGTTGCCTTCATTCAGAATCGCCTCAACCAGCTCGGCCTTTTGAATGATCGCTATGAGTTGACTCAGCAAGGACAGGAGCTTCTGAGCGAGTGGCAGAATAAATCAGACGGAAATCTGGAATACATCGTGGCCACAGTGTTTTTAGATTTGCTTTCCGGGAAGCTTCTTCCCTATGTCAGCACGGAGCAGCTGAGCTATAAAAAAATCTCAAGGATTGGTGACAACGGATTTATTGATTTTCTAATCAATCCAACTAATGAGAAGTCGAGGGTCAGTGCAAGACAGATACGCCCAGCTAAAGACTCTTTCTGGAAAGCAGTACCGGACTCCAACAGTATCATCAGAGCCATCAGGGAGTTTAAGAAGAAATATAAACGGCATGCCTTGTTGAACCAAGGTGTCGATCAGTACCCGCCTCCGGTGCCAATGGCTGAAGCCATATCCTTACATAAGAATCCGGAACTGGTTTACTTGCATTGCAATGTCCTTATCCAGATAGGCAATTCTGACCTTTTGGTGACTGATGGATTCGGGTTTGGTTTCTCTGAAAGCTTTGCCAATTATCTTACTTCGCAAAATTTCGATTGGGTCATCAAACTGAAGCAGCAAGGAGTTGTCGATAAAATTGGCGGTGCCGAAGCTTCGGATAATAAAGCCTCAAGAAAATTATTTAGGTATTCAGAGATAAGCAAACGCATTAAGTGGAGCAAAAAATCACTAGAAAAAATCATGAATCTAACAGTAAACAATACTAATTACGAGCGTGACTACCGGCAAGAGATTGAAGATGGCATCAAGAATCTATATGCCGCCTTAGAGTGGACACTTCGTCAAGTGGTTGCTGAAAATCCCGTTTCTGAATGGGAGAAGATCTTTTCCAGCAGTAATTTCCGAGATAACGAAAAGTTGTTGAAAGGTTTCGCAAAAAAAGTTGGATTTTCTTTAAACGAATATAATCAAAGCCTGTTACAAGTCAAACCAGGTGCCATTCGACAAATCGAGAACGGCAAGGTAGAGCTTCAACCTTTGTTGGCACTTGCTATCGCGGGAGGAAGCAGCAATGCAAGCCATCCTATTCATCGGTTAGCTCAAAATCACTCTGGATTCCTGACTTATGCGTTGAGGTTAAAAAAATACCGCGATCCAATTGAACATGGCAGCACCGAAAAGCTGAATATTGACGAGGGCAAGCTGAAAGAATTGATTGAAACGACTATAGCTCTGGTAATTTCATTGATACCTGATGTTGCGGAGGATTTAGGTGAGGGTGAGGAGCTTTCCCGTGATAGAGATATCAATCAGGAAAGGCTCAAGGCAACTATTGCTCTGGAACAAGCACTAGGAACAGCTTTTGTTTCAAATCTAAGTGGTGACATGAAAGAACAACTGATTCGTTCTGAACTCATGTTAGCCCAATATGCAGAAGAAAAGGCAATCGAAATCATCAAATGCTACGCTTCGGTCATGCAACGTGCTTGTTTAGAAGCAGTAAACGACCGAAGGATTGAAAACGCAAGCGACACAATCAAAGAATCTGCGGTTGAAAAAATCGTCCAGGCCGGATTCTTCTCCGATAAAGAGCGAGTCCCAGTACAACTGACCACGGTGGCTTCCCACAATTTAAGGCGTGCTGTTCAGGGCTCAAGCACAACTCTGGGAGCTCACCTTCTTGCAGTTTTCCTGCTGGGATCGGAAAGCGAACTGATTCAGCTTCAAAAATCACATCCAGCATTCATTGATTGTGCCGAGAATTTGATACGGTTGCGTGGACACGGCAACAAACAACAATCTGACATTTCACGAGACGACATGGAGTCGTTAAAAAACAATGTATTCAAAGCAATCAAAATATTAACGGAGGTCTTCTAATGGACAACAATAACAAGCCGAGCGTCCAGTCTTCTGCCGATACTGAACAGGCAGATCAGGATGATAATACAATAAATGTCACTGAGTTTGTCCTCCAGAATAAACAGCAGGAACTGAAGGAATTGGAATACTCTCTGACTCAAAAAGAAAAGCTTATTGCTCAAAAGGAACAGGATCTCAAGATCGCTAATGAAGCGATAGCCAAAAATGAAGCGGAGCTGAATGTCAAAAGTGTTCAGCTTGAAGTGATGGAGCTTCAGGCAAAAAACGGCTTTCCGAAACTCTTTGAGGAAAAGTTCGCAGCATTCAAAAAACAATTGGAGCAGCGGGAGTCTCAGTGCGTAAGTGAGTTGGAGTCTCTTGAATCCGAAAAGGAAAAGTTGCGGCAGAGAGAGGTGGCGGTACAAAAGGCTGAAATCCAAAGGGACAATGGCTATGCAGATGCCCGGGCAAAGCTTGATGACGAACTCTTCAATCTTCGGAAAGAACAGGAAAAGGAGCTGGAGTCAAAACGGGCAGGCGCTCTGACTGCCATTGAAAAAGAACTTTCGGAGGAGAGGACATCCAGAATAGCAAGCTTGGAGAAAGAGATCGCTGATAGATTGAAAGTTCATGAGGCAGCGATTCAACAGGAAAAGGATGAGCTCGAACAAAAAAGAAAGGCGTTCCTGAAGGATCAGGCTGAGCTTGATGAGCTCAAGGATGAACTTGATTATCAAAAACAGCGCCTTCAATCCAGCAAAGACCGCCTTGAGGAAAGAGAATTGAACTTGAACCTTGAGGTGGATGCTAAAGTTGTTGAGCGGAAGCAATCTTTCGAGATTGAGAAGTCTGCACTTAATGATGAAGTTGCCCGTTTGAGAGAATCTATCAAAACGAGCAGTGCTCTAATTTCAAACTTTGAAGAATTGAAGCATAAGCTCGGTGATGAAGACCCAGCCGCTGTTTTACTGAAACTGAAAACCTATGAAGAGGAACTTAAAAAGCTGCGTGATGACCTTGCCACACGCCCAACACAGGAGATGCGGGAAGCTTTTGATCGTTTGAAGTCCGAACAGAGCGAACTGCTGCTGGCCTGTGAGCGACTCTCTAAAGAAAATGAGGTTCTCAGAAGTTCAGCACGGACCCAGTCAGATCTTGAAATGCAGTTAGCGGAACTGAACGATAAAAACAAATCACTGCAGCGGCGGTTTGAATCGGTGGATGCAGAGAATAACCGATTGATGAAAGAACTTGAACGATTGCAGTCAGCATATGTAAGAGAATCTGATTTTGAAAAACGCAAGATAAATATTGAGAAGCCATATATCGAAAAGAAAATCCCGCGAAACGAATGTCTGAAAGCTGAAGCCGGAGAATTCTTAAAGCTGCAAGCGATAAAAAAACGAGAAGGAGAATTATCAAAAGACGATGAGCAAAAATATTCTGATTTAGATAATGCGATTGGAACCTATGAACAAGAATGGTTGGACAATATAAGTCGTTCCAGTCTCGATTATGGTCTAAAGTTTCCGCGTCGAATCCTGCATGCATTCCACACAGCTCTTAAAACCTCCGAGTGGTCTCCAGTCACGGTACTGGCGGGCGTCAGCGGAACCGGTAAGTCCGAGCTGCCAAGACTATATTCACATTTTGGTGGTATCAATTTCTTGAGCCTGTCCGTGCAGCCGAACTGGGACAGCCAGGAATCCATGCTCGGATTCTTTAACTCAATTGATAACGAGTTTGATGCGCAGGAAGTGTTACGCTTTTTAGTTCAGAGCCAAAGGAAACAAACAATAGATAATCCTTTTGGACTTGAAGATGCCATGAGTCTGATCTTGATGGATGAGATGAACCTTGCCCATGTCGAACTCTATTTTGCGGAATTTTTGAGCAAACTTGAGCTGCGACGTGGTCTAAAAGGAGATGACGTACCAAGCTTGCCAGTAAAGTTGGGAGTAGGTTCTGATTTTATTTACCCTCTTTCTTTAGGAAGAAACGTTCTCTGGGCTGGAACAATGAATCAGGACGAGACAACGAAATCCCTTTCTGACAAGGTTCTTGATCGAGGAATTGTAATTAACTTTCCCCGACCGACCACTCTGGAAAGACGCCGTCAGCTGAAACCGTTGAGAGAGCAAGCTCCTCTGCTGTCTCGTAAACTGTGGGAGAGTTGGTGGTGCAGAGAAACCAAATTCAACGACGATCAGATTTTACCCTTCAAGGGGTTCATTGAAGAAATGAATACCTCGTTGTCCAAGGTTGGCAGGGCTCTTGGGCACAGGGTGTGGCAGTCCATCGAGTATTACATGGCTAATTATCCAGATGTGTTGGAAGCTCAGAGAAACAACGATGACGCAAGCTTGAGCAAAGCAATGAAAGTTGCCTTTGAAGACCAGCTTGTACAGAAGGTTATGCCTAAGCTGCGCGGCATTGAAACCCGTGGGAAATCCAAATCGGACTGCCTTGATAAAATACGAACTCAACTAGTCAATGACGATTATAACATCATAGAGGACTTCGATCTTGCTTGTGAATTTGGCTATGGGCAGTTTATCTGGAACAGTGCAAACTACTTAAAAGATGATGAGGCTGTGGACGGTCAGGAAAATGCGGAGAACAAATAGATGGCTGAACCGCAGAAATATAAGCTGACAGCCAGACAGGAGCGCATGTTGTCTGATCACCATCAACGCCAGCATGCGACTGCCCAGATTGTTGAACCATCCATCGGGGCTATTGATTCCGTCGAGTCTATTTACAAGGCGTTAAACGGTCAGGATGAGATAAAGGCCAAGGCTCTTTTGATGCTAATGCTGCGCAACTGGCTGACGGAAGTCTCTAGCTTTGACCCTGTTTCTGGGCATGCTCTGCATACCGGCATTGTCGATTTTTTGGATGCTGTGGCGAAATCGTTTCAGGATGTGTCACCTGAGGGTGAGATAAAAGATCGTATCTATCGAATTGTGTCGCACACGAAGGAAGCTGTTCTGGCAATCATGGAGCATACTCGGGATAAGATATTACGGGAACATGCCATGCTCCCGATACATGCGGCAAGGGAGGTTGACAGCAACAGTGTTCAATGGCTCAGTCGTCAGCCGGGAAGAACACTCCGTGAGAAGCTTTCTGGCAAGCCCTATATGAAGGCTGTCAAGCGGAGATCCAGTGTTGATACGGCAGAAAACCGACTTTTGAGAGCTTTCCTGTTCCGGTTGGAACAAATTCTAATTGAGAGACAGAATGTTTTTTCAGCAGCGGCAGAAGATACTTGTGAGGAGTTGCTTGTTTCCATCCAGCGCTGGTCCAGAACTAAAGATGCCGCTGAAATCGGTGCTTGGGGCAATCTTCCGCCTAACAACACGCTTCTTCAGGATAAACGTTATCGAAAAGTCTGGGATGGTTGGCTCTGGCTCCAAGCTATCGACGAGCAGATCACAGTGGATGGCAAAAGAGTCCATAGAGATATCCTCAGTGTTTTTTATTGGAATACCCTTTCCTTGCTTAACCATAGTGGTCGCTTTCGAACAATTCAGCAGCCGGTCGCTCTCGACTATGATAATTTTTCTATAGCTCCAGAATTGCCCGTTCGGGGATATTTGTTTCCTGCGTTCGACTCAAAGATCAATGGGAAGATAAAGTTCATAAAGTCCGATAAGTCATTCGGGTTTATCACCTCTGATGATGGAAGAGACCTGTATTTCAGCCCATACAATCTATCCCGAAAATTAGACATCAATTCACTATCCGCTGGAGATGAAGTTTCTTTTCTTATCGGCAGCAACCGACAGGGTGAATGTGCTGACGACATAACACTTCCAGCAGGAATCATCCCTGTCGATTTCAATTTGACGGGTGATAAATGGAAGATACAAGTCGGTGAGTATAAGTATTTATTACAGATCGTTTCCGAGAATCTTGTTATTGAGCAAGCTCAGGGCGAAAAAAAGAAATTAAAAATAGAACCAGCAACCCTCAAAGAGATACCGAAGGGGATACTGTCATTTGTCGTGGATACCCCGTTTGAATACTCTGCGCCGACAAGTAATCAAAGTGGTCCAATACGGATAGATAGTTCTGTTGTTGACCTGTGTTCTATCCGTCCGACGTTCACGAATAATACAGGCTCTCAGGCGCATCTGCCGTTCAGGTTGCTACAACAGAACTGGCCCTTAAATATGAATGGGAGGTCGGTAATAGACTGCGGTTACGCAAAATCAATCGCCCTGCATACCGATATTGAAACGGTTAGCATGAGGAGCCTCTTTTCACATAGCTCAACATTGACCGATGACTCCAAAAGCAGTGCGTCAATGTTTTTTATTAGAAAGTTGAGTGACTATATCAAGGCGGACAAACTGACCTATCTTGTTCCTGATTGGGTCAATGACTTCGACCTGGAGGGAATAAGAAAAAGCGTCAATTTTTATTTTAACGATTCGGCACCGCTTCCCAAAAGTATAGCCGCTATCTTTGCATGGCAATCATCGAAGAAATTTGTACAGGATAGAGTCCAAGAGAATGATTTTGTGTTGGTGGTTGATTCATTTGACGGCGGCATTTCAATAACCCCAGTTCAGGCAATATACCAAAAAGAGTTGGACGAAATATTGCCTGAGACACAAGGCATCAGCTGGGAAAGACATCCTACGGTTATTGTCCCAAACAGAGGCATTCATGCTGCCATGGCCCGCAATCTTGACCGCAATGGCTGCCAGACATCTGAAAAACTTCTCCATTTGTTCGGCTTCGATGGTTTAGTCAGTGATTCCGGGAAAGTGTCTTTTGTAAAAGATGGTCATTGGTATCACTTACCGAGTTCTATTCGGGTGGCTCTGACTCAGGATTTAGATCTAAACATATTATCAAACTCCGCAATCAGTGACTGCCTGCACTCTACAAACAGAGATTATCGAGGAGTTAATGTTTTCATCCTTCCTCTTGAGGATACAATCAAGAAGCCTGGTGTGGGGATGGATTACAAGTGGCTGGAGTCTGCATGGTCTCCAATTGAAGGCTCTCAGATCTTAAATAGATGGCAGGAAGACGTTAGTGACATTGCCCTTTGGCGTGATCATCTGCCAGAGTTATCTATAGAAGTACAAAGTGACAAAGGGTATAAAGTTAATTTTTATCTTGTAAAAGACGCTACAGTAACTCCGCAACGTGGCAGAACTGTGGACATACTAGTAGAAGAGTTTTTTACTCTTCCTGCCGGACAAATACATTACAGTTTCCCTCTACGGCAGGGAGATGGTAATAACGAACTACACTTTGTTGCATTCCTGAAATCGCCAGCATTCCCTTTAAAGAAGGACACGGTTTGCAAGCTGATGATGACTTATACCTATGGAGCTGATGATCCATACGAATTGAGATTCATTCCGTTGGATTCTGCAGAAGCAGGTTTTAAATCTATACGGGTTGAATGGCGCTCAGCATCAGAGGGTGAGGCAGTTGATCTTGAAAGCTTACCAGTTCCAGAATTCCCAGCCCGTAAAAGCTGGTCTGATTTTCATAAATTCCCCGACAAAGAAGGGAAACCGAAAGATCTTCTATCTAATATTGAAAATGAACTTTGCTGGATAGACAGCATACTGAAATATGGACGAATTTCTGCTGAGATCACTTCAGACTGGAGGACAAACGCTAACGGCTATCGCTTTTGTCTTGCTGATGGCACATATCTTTCTGAATTTTCGTTCGACCTATTTAACGGTCAAGATTTGCCAGAGCGAGGTGAAACCGTCCAATTTTATAAAATAAAAAGCGGGGGAAAGTTTCAAGCAAAATATGTTACATTTAAAAACAGCAATCCGAAAAAACTGTTTTCCCCAAAATTTTACTTTTCACTATTTACCATTTGGAATGATGGCCACTCCCTTTCAGAGTCAGATGTGCCTGACCATTTTAGAAACGCGATATTCGAAGGTACTCAAAAAATCCTATCAATAATTGAGTCAGAAAATATGCCGGACACCCTAAAAGAGGAGCTTTTCTTTTTTCTGTGCTGTCTACATAAGGATGCCCCCGGTATTGTTGGTTCCCGGCTCCTTGATGCTGTGAAAGATAAAAAGCTTTTGCGGAGGTATTACAAGAATATAGCTTTCGCTATCGGTAATGCCGAACTGCCATACCAACAAGAGCTGTTGGATAATGTCATCAACCCCATTGATAATGAGGGCTTGACCATATCCGTTACCATGGAGGTTTTATCTATAGCCCTTTGGCGTTCTAAAACGTTGTTGAAAAAAATAAAGCTAGATGATCTTAGTGAGATATCCCAAAACCTATATGATTGTTTGAATTTTGACCTCGAGAAGGTTGCAAGCGAAGTTAAGGGCTATCAAGTCGCTACTCTCAGTAAGCATTTAGAGCTTCTCTTTGCTTTACTAAGAAGTCGTGAATCTGAAGACAAAGAGTACAAACTAATTTTCTCACCGGTTAACGAGTTGACTAAAAAGTACGTAAAGTTGTTGGATGAGATCTCAAAGACTATAAATGAGAAGAGGGTAACTTTAAAGTTCCGAATTAATCTGGAAATTGAAAAGCCAGAAATATTTAAGGACACTCCCGACTTAATTTATGCATTACAATCATATGTTACAGGTGATTCTGGGGCGAATAATATCGTAATATCATCAATTAACGATGACTAATAATTCTATTTAGCCACTTAGTTGGCACATTTAATCACAGTTAATCAATTTACAGCTCATATGGTTATATTCAAACCATATGAGCTATTATGTTGTTGACATTTAATTTAATGCAAAGCTTTCTTAGAAATTGGCGATGCTAACATTTCAGTGAGCTTACGTCAGCATAGCTTGACTTGAGCATTTAGCTCAAGTCAGTGCATTGAAGGTTGTTTGGATGCGGGGCGTTAAGCGGTGCTCTGTTCGAGATAATTCCATGGTGCTATTTACGCTTAGAACAGGTTCGGCTAATCATCCCATATGCACCAAGTGATTACAAAGCTGTAAATCAGTAACAGCTTCAATTAAAGCGGATGACATAGTCATACCGTATTGGCTTAAAGAGATCTAAGCCAATTTGTCCGGGTAAAACTAATTCTAATACCAGATTAAAACTTTTCATAAATCCTGAATGGTTTTGTCACAATACCGCACAACCAAAATTTTACGCAGATCAATCCCCTCAGCAAGCAACTTACTAATTTCCATAGTAAATAAACCCTCTAGTGCCAAAGTGCTTAAGCATAATTAACGTCTATTAAGATCGATTTTTGTCACAGTTTTTTGTGACGAGCGTTTGTGCAGAGGTAAATTACCTAAAGGTCATTTATTAGATTTTTTCGGTACAAGAATTCTGAAAAATTTATGGGTTGGTAATCGAAGTTGTCACAGATTCGTCACAGGGTAGGGGATTTAGGAACAAAAATTTTCCCTTAAAAAGGGAATTTTATATGATTCAATAGGTTAAGTAGGTGTGTAAAGTGGTTGCGGGAGCCGGATTTGAACCGACGACCTTCGGGTTATGAGCCCGACGAGCTACCAGGCTGCTCCATCCCGCG
>NZ_BNAO01000008.1:62539-188525 GCF_014653435.1 Alishewanella longhuensis
CATTGCGGGGCGCATCTTAGTGTTTTTACGTTAGGCATGCAAGGAGTATTTTGTAATTTAATTACTGTTCGACCATAAAGTAGCCAGTATGCAGTTTAAAGCAGCACGATGCGCAAAATTGCAGCGTTTAAGCCTGCCTATATTGCTAAATACTCATCTACAACGTGAAACACTTTTTCATACTTTACTTTTAAGTTTGAATCTTAACGTTACTTGCTAAACGAACTAGCTAAGTGCTGGCTGCAATGCAGTGCCTTTGTCGGCAGCAGCGGTGATTTACTTTCTTGAATTTTAGGTGTGAATTTTGCTGTTGGCGACTAATAAAGTTGCCGCACCCAAAAGCCTAATTCTGCTATACTAGGCGCAATTTTCTTTTAAGGTTTGCTGCAATGCTGGAATTTTGGGCTTTAACGTCGAAGGGCGTGGAAGAGCTATTAGCTGATGAAATCCGTTCTTATCAGGGTGAAGTGCTTAAAGTGTCGATGGGTGTGGTACGTTTTAAGGCCGATGTGAAAACGGCTTATACCCTTTGTTTATGGTCGCGGTTGGCAACGCGCATTATGCGTTTGATTCAATCAGAGCCGGTAACGGCTGAATCGGATATCTATCAAATTGCCAGTAAAATCGACTGGGGCCAGTTAATGTCGGTGCGTCAAACGCTGGCGGTTGATTGTGTGGGTAAGCACCCAAAAATCGATAATACCCAGTTTGGCGGTATGCGCTTAAAAGATGCCATTGTCGATCAGTTTCGCGAAGAAACCGGGCAGCGGCCTGATGTCGATCGCTTAACCCCCGATGTGCGCTTTCAGGTGCGCTTGGATAAACTGCATTTCCACTTCTTATTAGACTTCTCTGGCCCATCCTTGCACCAGCGCGGTTATCGCAGCGGGCAGGGTGATGCGCCCTTAAAAGAGCATTTAGCCGCCGCTTTATTAAAACGCTCTGGCTGGGTGCCAGGTACACCGCTATTTGATCCCTTCTGTGGTAGCGGCACCATCTTAATTGAAGCAGCGCAGCAAAGTTTAAATATGGCGCCAGGCCTAGCGCGCGAAAGTTTTGCTTTTGAACGCACGCCAGGTCATCGTGCTGCGGTATGGCAACAGTTAGTGGCGGAGGCCAAAGCTGCGCAAATCGCCCCTGATCAGTTAGCGCTGGGTAATACCATCCAATTTTGGGGTAGCGATACTGACGAGCGTAGCTTAAGCAAAGCGCGGCAAAATGCGGCACGTGCCGGTGTCGCTAACCTAATTAACTTTGATTACGGCGATGCCACTGCCTTAAAGCATAAAGTGTGCGACGCTAACGGTATTATTGTCACTAACCCGCCATACGGCGAGCGTTTGGGCGATTTACCCTCACTTATTCCGCTGTATAGCAAGTTTGCGCTGTCGTTAAAGCAGCTATATCAGGGCTGGCGCTTGGCTATTATTACCTCGAATAGCGATTTACTGCGTGCGCTGCGTTTATCAAAAAGCAAAGCCTATAAGTTTAGCAATGGCCCGCTCGATTGTGAGTTCACCTTATTCGATTTAACTGAAAAGCAGGTGCAGGTGAGTAATAATGCACCGTCCCTGTTTTTTAGTGAAAGTAGCTCCTTTGGTAATCGCTTGGCGAAAAACCTGAAGCAATTACAAAAATGGGCCAAGCGTGAAGGCTTAAATTGCTATCGGTTATACGATGCCGATATTCCAGAATATAACGTGGCAGTTGATTGGTACGATGGCGAAGTCGTGGTGCATGAGTATGCGGCACCGGCTACGGTAGATGAGCACGTCTCGCAAAAACGCTTATTTGATGTAGTGAACCAAGTCCCAACGGTACTGGGTATAAACCCGGATAAAATGATCTTAAAGGTGCGCGAAAAGCAAAAGGGCACGAATCAGTATCAGGCACTGGCTAAAGCTGGCCAATACAAAGAAGTGTCGGAGTATGGTGCTAAGTTTTGGGTAAACCTGCGCGATTACTTAGATACTGGCCTGTTTTTAGATCATCGCATTACCCGGCATTTAATTCAGCAACAAGCCAAAGATAAGCGGGTATTAAACCTCTTTGCCTATACCGGTACTGCCTCGGTGCATGCTGCACTGGGTGGCGCGCAAAGCGTGACGACGGTTGATATGTCGAATACTTATCTGGATTGGGCCAAGCGTAACTTTATGCTAAATGGCTTAAACGGTAAGCAATACCAGTTTGAACAAGCCGATTGCTTGCAGTGGCTGGCGCGTAACCGCAATCTATTTGATTTGATCTTTGTGGATCCGCCTACTTTTTCTAATTCAAAACGAATGGAAGATAGCTGGGATGTGCAGCGCGATCACGTCAATATGCTAAATATGCTGATTGGCAAAATGGCGCCAGGCGCGAAAGTCATTTTCTCCAACAATAAGCGCCGCTTTAAAATTGATAGCGCTGCGCTTATTGAAGCCGGCTGGCAGATTAAAGATATCTCGGCCGCCACCTTGCCAGAAGATTTTAAGCGTAACCCGAATATCCATGTCTGTTTTGAGTTAACCCGGCCGTGAGTCGATACACCCTTTACAGCACCTGGGGCTGCCATTTATGCGAAGACGCCGAGGCCTTAGTTAAGGCCGCCGGTGTGGCAGGCGAGTTACAGATTGTGGATATTGTCGATGACGAGCAAGCCTTAGCGCGTTTTCGGGTGCATATTCCGGTGCTTGCCTGCACCGATGCCCAAGGGGCAGAGCAGTTATTATATTGGCCGTTTGATGCCATCTCATTGCAGCAGTGGCTGGATCAGCATACAAAGGATATAAAGTAGTGGAGTTATTACGTTTTCAGCAGGCCAGTTTAGCCTTTGGTACCCATCCGGTATTAGATCATGTCGATTTTAGCTTGTTTACTGGCGAGCGCGTCTGTTTAGTGGGCCGTAATGGTGCCGGAAAATCGACCTTTTTAAAATTGTTGACCGGTCAGCAAAATTTGGACGATGGCCAAATTGTGATGACCAACGGCGTTATTTTAAGCCGCTTAGAGCAAGATCCGCCGGCAAAAATGGATGTAAAAATTGCTGATTTTATCCGCGAAGGCGCCGGCGATTTAGCGGAAAAGTTGCAACAGTTTTATACCTTATCAGAAAACCTGGAAGGCGCGGGCGATGCCGAATACCGCTTATTTGAGCGCCTGCAAAGTGAATTAGATGCCCGCGATGGTTGGGGATTAGAGTCTCGCGTGCAAATGCTCTGTGAGCAATTTGCGATGGACGGCGAAAACAGCCTAGCGACGTTATCAGGGGGTTGGTTACGTAAAGCGGCACTGGCCCGTGCACTGATTGCAAAGCCCGATATCTTATTATTGGATGAGCCGACCAACCACTTAGACGTGGCCGCTATTAATTGGTTAGAGCAATTTTTATTAAGCTTTAACGGCGCCATTATTTTTATCTCGCACGATAGGGCCTTTATCCGTGCGTTAGCCACCCGCATTATCGATTTAGATCGCGGCCAGCTCACTTCGCACCCTGGTAATTATCAGGAATATCTGGATCGCAAACAAAAGATCCTAGAAGACGAGCAGCAGCATAATGCCCTGTTTGATAAGAAGCTGGCCGATGAAGAAGTGTGGATCCGCCAGGGGATTAAAGCGCGTCGCACCCGTAACGAAGGGCGGGTTCGGGCACTTAAAGCCCTGCGTCAAGAACGTGCGGCTCGGGTAGAAGTGCTGGGCAAGGTCGATTTTAATATCGAACAAGCAGCCCGCTCCGGTAAACTGGTATTTGAAGCAAAACAGTTAAGCCATGCCTTTGGCGGTGTGCCGATTTTACAAAACCTGGATTTGCTGGTGATGCGTGGCGATCGCATAGCATTAGTAGGGCCGAACGGCGTGGGCAAATCGACGCTTATTAAGCTATTACTGGGCGATTATCAGCAAGACAGTGGCGAGATTAAACGCGGCACCAATATCGAAGTCGCCTATTTTGACCAGCATCGTATGGCACTGGATTTAAACGCCACCGTACAAGATAACGTGGCCGATGGTAAGCAAGAAATTATGCAAAATGGCAATAGCCGCCATGTGCTAAGTTACTTACAAGACTTCTTATTCCCGCCTATGCGCGCCCGTACCCCGGTGCGCGCTTTATCGGGTGGTGAGAAAAACCGTTTATTATTGGCAAAGCTCTTTGCTAAACCCAGTAATTTGCTGATCCTCGATGAACCAACCAACGATTTAGACGTGGAAACCTTAGAGCTTTTAGAAGATATTCTGCAGCAATATCAAGGTACAGTGCTGTTGGTAAGCCACGATCGGGAATTTGTAAACAATACCGTGACTAGCTCATTGCTGTTTGCGGGAAATGCTAAAATTATCGAAATTACCGGTGGTTATGACGAAGTCGTAGCCTGGCAGCAGCGGCAATCAAATAATAGTGCTTTGAAAAATAGCAGCAAAACAGTATCTGAAGCCGCGACAACAGCTAAAGTAGTAGAAAATGCGCCAGAGGCTTCTGTTAGCAGCACTAAGAAGTTATCATATAAAGAAAAACGTGAGCTGGAGCTATTACCAGCCTTAATTGAAACACTGGATGCTGAGCTAACTGCACTGCAAACTGAGGTTAATGATGCCGACTTTTTTAAAGGCACGGCAGACTACACGCAGCAACGGTTGAACCTATTACAAGAAACCGAGTCGAAGCTGGCGCAGGCGTATCAGCGCTGGGAAGAATTAGAAGCTGCAATTTCGTAAATTTTTAGGGGCCATGCATGAAATTATCACCGATCAGCCTAGCAGTATTGCCGTTGCTGACAGTTTTTACGGCGAATGCCGCGGTGTATCAGATCGTTGAATTAGATACTACCAACAAAGTTCAATCTACCAGTGGTGTAGCCGCGACCCCGCAGGGTGATGTGGTGAGTAATGGTAATGTGTTGTTAGATTTTCAGGTAGATTTAACTGAAATTGACTTCGACAGTGAAATCATCAAAGCACTACTTACCGAAGAACAGCTAGCCGATGCAAAAAATGGCAATGTTGATAGCACAGTAACAGGCATTTTAGTTAATTTTTTAGTCAGTAACGCCGGTTTATTTTCTCAGCCAGTCGGTAATTTGCGGGTGATTCGGCAGGCACAAAATGGTGTTACCGAGCAGGTCGTATTTCGCGATATTACCAATACCAAAGGCAATAACGAGTTTGCTTATGGCGTGAATAATCTTGGGCAAATTGCTGGTACTGCCAGCGCGCCTTCTTTTAAAGAAACCTTTACGGCAATCATAGTGCCGGGTGAAGATGAAGAAGAGCCAGAAGTGCCAGTGATCCCACAACCTGCGACCGTATGGGTACCAGAGCCAGGCTACTTATTAGGTTATGTTGCAGATGGCTCTCAACGTACTGTGTTGCCTCCTGCTTTTACCGCTTTAGGCGGGGGTATGTCGGCAGCTCAGGCCATTAACAATAATGGTATGGTAGCAGGTTTCACCTCATCAGGCGTTAGCGCCAGCCTTACAGAGACCGTAGAAACAGCCTGTAATGGTAATTTACAACCGGTACAGTTTTGTTTAAATGCCCAGATGGCTGCTCGTGGTATCAATATTAACTCGTTGTTAAATCAGATACGTAACTTTCAAACTGTCGAGATAGCTTCACAAGGTTATCAGGAAAGAGCGGCAATTTGGCAACTTAATGATAACGGTACAGCCATACTTAACAGCACTTTGGGCTTTTTAGGTGAGAAAGGTACGGGCGAGCAGGCTCCGACATCAGAAGATTATCCAGCACCGTTTTACTATAGCCGCGCTAACGCTATAAATGATAATAATATTGCAGTCGGCCACTCACTGTATACCGATATAAGCCGTAAGATTCGTGTTTTCGACAATTTTGGTTTTGAACAACAACGTATCTATGCTGCGCCTCATGCAACTATATTTAATGGTGAAGAGGTAACAGGTTTTATCGACACTAATGAATGGCTGGCCAGTATTGCAACTGATATCAATAATCAAAATCTGGTTGTTGGCTATGCTCTGAAAAATATCAATAGTTTGGTACGTAATCGCTTATTTGTTTATGATATGAACAGTAACAGCGTAAAGTTTCCGAATGGATTTTTTAACAGCTCTAGCACTGAACCTAGAGATCTGAATAATAATGGTCAGGTCGTTGGTCGGGCTGAAGTTATTATTGGTGGTACCACTACCAGACGTTTCCATGCGTTTATGTATGATGCTACCGCTGATAGTTTCAGAGATCTAAATGATTTGGTTGGTTGTGATGCCCCGACTTTGGTTGAGGCTACCGCAATTAACGATGATGGTGAGATCCTAGCCACGGCGTTGATTAATCGTCCTTTGTTAGGGCCAACCGGTGAAGAGCAGCTTGCTACAGACGGTACAGTGATAAAACAGCAACAAGCTACTGCCGTTAAATTACGTCCTATTGCCAATGGTCAGGTGGAAAATTGTAATGGTGAAGATGCTACTTATGAACGTAAGAGCGGCAGTTTTTCCATGTTTTGGCTAATGTTGCTTGGCGCTTTACCTCTACTGCGTCGTCGCAAAGTTTAATGCATAACGTTTATTTTTGTCTTTAAAGCTGCTTCGGCAGCTTTTTTATTTGCTGCGATTGCAGTATTGAGTGCTACAATTTTGTACTCAATAAATAATTTTTTATAATATTTTCGTCTAAAAACTTATTGCCATTAAATTGTAACGAAGTCATGCCGTTACCATAAGTCAAGTACTATATTTACTTAAATTCGTTTGAACCTTTTGCACTTCTTAGCTATCTATTAATTGTAACATTGTGGTGTTATGGCCCGTTGTTGCTTACTAAATTATTTCAGTTGAGGAAGACTGCCGTATGAAAAGACAAAAACGTGATCGTCTGGAACGTGCTCATGCTCAAGGTTATCGTGCTGGTGTTACTGGCCGTTCAAAAGAAATTTGCCCTTATCAGAATTTAGATGCTCGCTCAGAATGGTTAGGGGGTTGGCGAGCCGCCATGGAAGACCGTAATATCGGTTTATTTAATAAAGGCACCTGACATCAGGTTTAGTAACAGGCAAAAGCCCCGTTAAATATACGGGGCTTTATGGTTTTTAGGGGGGATGTTTTACTGAAGATTCACAGTAAACTTAAAAGCTAGAGGTATCCTGGAACAAACCAACTTTTAAATCTGTTGCCGCGTAAATCTCGCGGCCATCAACACTAACGATACCATCGCCAATACCCATAAACAGCTTACGCTTAATAACCCGTTTCATATTAATGGTGTATGTCACTTTTTTGGCTGTAGGCAGCACCTGACCAGTGAATTTCACCTCACCCACACCTAGGGCGCGGCCTTTGCCTGGACCACCAGCCCAACCTAAAAAGAAGCCAACCAGTTGCCACATTGCATCTAAACCCAAACAACCAGGCATCACCGGATCGCCTTTAAAATGGCAGCCAAAGAACCACAAGTCAGGGTTAATGTCTAACTCGGCAATAATTTGGCCTTTACCGTATAAACCACCTTCTTCAGAAATGTGCAGAATACGGTCCATCATTAACATGTTGTCAGACGGCAGTTGGCTATTACCTGGGCCAAAGAGTTCGCCATTGGCGCAGGCAATTAAATCTTCTTTTGTAAAGCTATTCTTAGTCATGTATGTTTAATCCAATAAAAATGCTGCGTCAGCTTAGCGAACAGCTGTACGCTAAACAAGTCCGATTTGTAATAGTTTTAAAAAAATCCACATTTAATACTCCGTTATCTGGTCAGACCGGTACCGGAGACGTGTGGATAAACTGGTCGGGCCGGTACCGGAGTTGTGTGGATAAGTGGTGGTGGGATGAGTAGCGAAAAAAGTCAGGCGTTAACCAATGCAGAGAAACAGCGGCGCTATCGCGAGCGGCAGAAAGACTCTGGTAAGAAGGAGTTGCGCGGTTACTTAACTCCGGAAGCGATGCAGTGCTATGAAGAAATTGCGCAAAAAACGCAATGGAATGATAGTACCTTACTAAGTAATGCAATTCGTTTAATGTACGCCGCTCATAAATTAGGGCAGGTGGGTATTCTTAATAGCTGGCTGAATGAACACAAGCGCTGAAGGATGACGCCATCCGGCTTCGAAGGTATAATGCTGTTCTAATTCGCTTAGCATTCATTTCAGGAAGGCGTCATGATTTTATTTGTGCGGGATCTTACCGTAATCGATTTTTCTTATCTGCACCAGCAACGCGGTATCTTGGGTGAGAGCTTTATTGTCGATGTAGAACTGCAAGGCGAGCTTGATGATACCGCTATGGTATTTGATTTTGGTAAAGTTAAAAAAGTGATTAAGCAGGCTATTGATAAGCTGGTTGATCATAAATTGGCGATAGCAGCAGATTGCCCAGGGTTAACGCAAAGCATTCAACACGATATGGTACTGGTGAGTTACCAGAGTGCACGCGGTACTTTACAATTAGCTTGCCCAACTGAAGCTTTTGCTTTTATTCCAGGCACTGAGATCAACGAGCAAAGCGTTGGCAGCTATTTAGAGCAGCAAATTAAACCTTTATTGCCCGCTAATGTGGAAAAGCTTAGCTTAACTTTAAGAACAGAAGCTATTAGCGGTTTCTATTATCAATACAGCCATGGCTTGAAAAAGCATGATGGCAATTGCCAGCGTATTGCGCATGGCCATCGCTCTACTATTCAAATTTATGCAGACGGTATGCTGGCACCGCGTTTAAATAAAAGCTGGAGCGAGCGTTGGCAAGATATCTATCTGGGTACCGACAGTGATCTGGTGGAGGCAACAGCCTTAGAGTACCTCACTCCGGCAGCAGGAGATTTAAGCTTCCGTTATCAGGCAGCGCAAGGCTGGTTTGAGCTCTGTATTCCCGCCAGTCATTGCGAAGTGGTACCCTGTGACACCACTGTAGAGTGCCTGGCAGACTATATTGCAGAGCAACTCAAACAAGCTGATAACAGTAAACAATATAAGGTGGTTGCCTATGAAGGCGTGGGTAAAGGCGCTATTGCTTTGCGCTAGTAGTTTTTCTGCAACAGCGACAGAAGTGGTATTAGAAGGTAAACTGACCCAAGGCAGTTTAATCCGGGCACAAGCACCAGCCGGCGCTGAGGTGTGGTTTAACGAAACCCAGATTAAGGTAGGGCCAGACGGTCGCTTTGTATTCGGCATTGGCCGTGACGCAGCGCTTAATCATCAACTCAAGGTAATCTATGCCGGTAAGACCAATATGTTGCCGTTACGTTTTACCGGTCGTGATTATGACATTCAAAAGATTACTGGCGTAGAGCAAAAATACGTAGAACCCCCTAAAGAGGTTACTGCCCGTATTGCTAGTGATAATCGGAAAGTCAGAGAGGTGCGCACAGCCTTAACTGATAAAACTGCTATTTTCGCCGAGCCATTACGGCCAGCTGCGGGGCGGATCAGTGGCGTTTATGGTAGCCAGCGTATTTTTAACGGTCAGCCAAGAAATCCACATTTTGGCTTAGATATTGCCGCGCCAGTCGGTGCGCCGGTGCTTTCACCTTGGGATGGTAAGGTGTTATTAGCTGAAGATCTATATTTTTCAGGCTTAACCTTAATCATCGACCATGGTTATGGGGTAACATCTACCTTTATGCACTTAAACCGTTTTGCCGTAAAAGTAGGTGATGCCGTGAGCCAAGGCCAGCAAATTGCTGATGTTGGTGCGACAGGCCGCGTTACTGGCCCGCATTTAGATTGGCGGATTAATTGGCTGCAAGAGCGATTAGATCCACAATTGTTGTTGCCTGAGTTTACTCCCGCTCAGGTGCAGCGTCTTAGTTTAGCGCCTTAAGCATATCGATAAATTTACAACCTTCACTGTCTTAAACACGCCAGAGTTGCCAAAGTGCATTTCTGGCGTGTTCTTAACTTAGGCGTTAAGCCAGGTCTCAACTTTTTTATTATCCCTTACACTGAGCATGGCAACGTTCGGCTTTGCTGTTTGCAGCGGCAGTGTCAGGGTTAATAAGCGATCTTTACGAAATATCACCAAGCTTTGTGCTGAATCTATCGGTAAGCGTTTTAATAGCTGCGGTAAGCTATGCTCGGTAATTTTGTAGCCGGCTAAGGCCAAAAGCTGATCCCCACTCATTAAACCTGCCTGATGTGCTGCAGAGCCGACATAAAGCTGATGAATAAAGACATTATTGGCCTGGTACTTTAAACTGCAACCCAAGCTCGCTACGGCTGTTTTATCTGTGCTGCCACTAAGATCGTCAAACTGTTGTGGACTGCGCCAATTTAAAGTTAAACCCAGTTTCGCCAGGCCAGTCGAAAGTGGCAGTCGACCAGCTTGATTGACCCAGCTGTTCAGTTCCTTGGCCAACTCCGGTAATTGCCACGACTTAAGTAAAATAAAAATACTCTCATCAGCAGTCCCTGTTATCAGGTATTGTTGATAGAGAGCTTTACATAGCGCCGCTAAACTATGGCCATGTTGCTGCAATTCGGCGTCCAAAATCAGCGCGACCAAAGCACCCTTAGCGTAGTAGCTGACAATACTATTTACCGCGTTCTCATCTTGTAAATAAAACTTGGTCCAGGCGGTAAAGCTGCTGTCTGTAAGGCTTTGCACTTGCTCAGATGGGTTACGTGTAACCCTGGAAATCAGTTTTTCTAACCCTTTTAAGTACTGTTGCTGGCTGATCACGCCGGCTTTCACCAGAGCTAGATCATCAAAGTACGAGGTAAAGCCTTCGTACATCCAGAGCTGTCTACTATACTGCTCTTTATCTAAACGATAAGGGTGAAAGTTTACCGGTTTTAGTCGTTTCACCCACCAGGTATGGAAATACTCATGGCTGAATAACCCTAATAATGTGTGATAAGACTCATCTTGCTCTGCTAATGCCGGAATAGGCAAATCGTGACGATTGCAAAGCAATAACGTACTGAATTGATGTTCTAAACCGCCATAGCCACTTTCTGTGACCCACAATAAGAACCAATATTGATTTAAGTCCTCGGGCAAGGCTGCAAATACATCACGCTGCGCCTGACAAAGTTTGCTGACATCCGCCAGTAGCCGGGCCTCATCAAATATATTTTGCCCGGTAACCACGATGTAATGAGGCACGCCGTCCAGGTTAAATTGCTGTAGGCTAAAGATCCCGGCAATAATAGGGCTGTCAATAAGTTGCTGATAGTTTGCCGCTTGAAAAATACCTTGGCAACTTAGCTGCTCACCTGATAACCGCGGTAACGCGGTCGCAATTCGCCAGTTTTTGGTTACGCGTTTTACCTGTGCCTCATGTTCTTTAAATTCGATTTGCTGCGGCAATTCGCTAAGTTCAGAAACTTCTAAGCATACACAGGTAGGGTTTAATACTGCCACTTCGTCATCGATATATGCCGCTCTAACTGATAAGTCGTTCGCATAAATCTGATATTCTATTGTGACAGGCTGTTGCCCGCAGCAAAGTTGCCAGCTTTGCTTATCGAGCTGCAATAAGCTGAGTTCGCCATTTACATCATAGGCGCGAATATGCGTAATGTGCCTGGCAAAATTACGGATCATGTAGCTACCGGGGATCCAGGCGGGCAACTGCAATTGGTGCACCGGTTGCTGCGGGATAAAGCTGAGTTTAACAAGCAATGTTCGGGAACTTAAATCAGCAATGTTTAGTTGATAATGCACAACAGACATAGCATCTCTCCAATTAATTCAACAACTCTCTATCTGCTTTAGGTTCTAACTCCCAGGTTTGATACCAAGCAACTCTACAGCAGTTTGTTAGCAGCTAAACTCTGCCGCTGACGCCTATTTATCTATATAATACGGGCTGTCAGTCATTTTAGGTATCTCCATGTCACAAGAAGCTTTAATTAGTAAACGTATCGAATACGCGGTAACCCGCGTCACCAAAACAGTATTTCCGGGAAGAACCAATCATCATAATACGTTATTTGGTGGCGAAGCACTGGCCTGGATGGATGAAGCAGCGTTTATAGCCGCTACTCGTTTTTGTCGTAAGCCCTTAGTAACGGTCTGCTCTGACCGTGTTGATTTTAAAGAGTCTATCCCAGCAGGTACTATTTTAGAATTAGTCGCCAGAGTAGCGCATGTTGGTCGTACCAGTATCAAAGTACAGGTAGATATTTTTGTTGAACATATGTACGACGACAATCAGCATAAAGCCATCTCTGGCAGCTTTACTTTTGTGGCACTGGATGAAAACAGAAAACCGACACCGGTTTTAGGTTAGTCACTTGTATAACTGGCCCGACCTTGTTATTTTGCAACTAATATAGATAACAATAATAAGCAGGGCCTGTTATGAAATCAGCAGAACAATGGTTTAGCGAATATGCGGTAAGCCATCAACATCCAACCAATAAACTGATCCACTGGTTTGCTGTACCCACCATCTATGCCACTGTTATCGGTTTACTTTGGCAGATCCCGATGCCCTTTAGCGGCTTTGTTGAGCAGGGCATCAATTGGGCTTTGTTATTGCTGGTACCCGTTTTGCTGTTTTACTTTTTGCTTTCGTTTAGCCTGGGCCTGGGTATGACCATTTTCTCAGCGGCCGTTGTTACCGTGCTGCGAGCGTTAGAACAGCAAAGTGTTATTGAGATCTGGTTGTTATCCTTACTCATTTTCATAGTAATGTGGGTATTGCAATTTATTGGTCACAAAATAGAGGGTAAAAAACCTTCGTTCTTTCAAGACTTAGCTTTTTTATTAATAGGGCCTGCCTGGCTGCTCGGCTTTATCTTACAGCGTTTGCACATACGTTATTAACCAGTTTAGGGACGGAATGACTGTCCCTGAATATTTACGGTGGCTTTTATTCAGTCACTTGCGATTAATGTCTGGCTAAACAAGGCAGGCGGCTAAGGTTTTCGTCACACTGCTCGCTATAATGGTGTTATTAGTTTTGCGTTAATTGGCAGTAAATTTGAACAGACTCTTCGAAGACAGAAATCGCCAGTTCTGGATCCTGCATACCTTAGGTTGGCTCGGCTTTGCTATCGTGAATTATCTCAGCTCACTGATGCTGGATACGAGAGATGCATTTTTAATTGTTATTAGCTTAGATGCGTATGTCGGTTGGCTGTTGACCATACCGCTGCGCTATTTATACCGTAAGGTATGGTTTTGGGAACCTTGGAAAATGATTTTTGTAGTGCTGATGGTAGCGCTGCTTATCGCCATGCTTTGGACTGTAGTTCGTAACTTTAATTACTGGGAAATTTACCGGCACGGTTACCGGCCAGCAGATTGGTTGCTCTATATCAGAGATACACCCGCCGCTTTTTACGTTATGCTAAGCTGGAGTGGCCTGTATTTTGGTATTAAATATTACCAAACTTTACAGTTAGAGAAACAAAAGCTGCTAACGGCAATGAATAAGGCACATGAAGCTCAGCTTAAAATGTTGCGTTATCAACTTAATCCGCATTTTCTATTCAATACCTTAAACGCCATTTCTACTTTGGTGCTGATTAATGACAACGATACGGCGAACAAAATGGTTAGCCGTTTAAGCGATTTTTTACGCTACTCGCTGTATAAAGATCCGATAAACAAAGTGATGTTGGAGCAGGAAATCTACGCAGCGCGTTTGTACCTGGAAATTGAAAAGGTTCGCTTCTCCGAACGACTGGGCATTGTTATTGAATTAGAGCCAGGTACAGAAAAAGCCTTGGTGCCAAGCTTAATTTTGCAGCCGCTAATTGAAAATGCTATTAAATACGCGGTAGCAAGCCAGGTTAATGGTGGCGAAATTACCATCAGAGCCAAAACCTTTGGGCACGACTTATTACTGGAAGTAGCAGACAACGGACCCGGTATGTCAATAGTTGATGGCAGCGTGAAAGTTGCCGATAATAGCGACAGCGGGGTTGGTTTAGTCAATACCCGCGAGCGCCTGGCGGCGTTGTATGATAATGATTTTGCCTTAGTGTTAACCCATAATGAGCCTCGGGGCGTAAAAGTAAATATTAGAATCCCCTTACAACTAGAAAAAACGGAATCCGAACATGCTTAATGTCATAGTAGTAGACGACGAACCTTTGGCACGCAAAGGGATGCTGGTGCGACTGGCCGCATTCCCTGAATTAAAGGTAGTCGCAGAATGTGCCAATGGCCCAGATGCAATAACGGCTATTATGGAGCTTACGCCGGATTTAGTTTTTCTGGATGTAGAGATGCCTGGCATGGATGGCTTTGCTGTGTTAAAGCAACTACAACAGCAAATTAATAAGCTGCCGTACATCGTCTTTGTTACTGCTTATGATCAATATGCTTTTAACGCTTATGAGGTTAATGCTGTAGATTATGTGCTAAAGCCGGTAGAGTCCGAGCGGTTAAAAGCGGCGGTCGATAAAGTATTAACCTATCATGCAGCGTCTGATAATCAAAAACATAAAGATCAGTTAGCCGAAGCCGTAGCCCGTTTAACCGGGGATCAAGCGGATATTATTTTGGAGCGTTTAGATAAAGCTGAGCCGGTCGTCAGTAGCCGGTTTCCAGAAGCGATCAGCATTAAAGACAGCGGTGAAATTACCCGTGTTCCGGTTGCTGAAATTGATTGGGTTGACGCGGCGGGGGACTATATGTGTATTCATACCCGCGATGGGCAAACCCACATTTTGCGTCGTACCATGAAAGAGCTGGAAGCAGAGTTGGATCCCCGACTATTCGTGCGGGTGCATCGTTCTGCTATCGTTAATGTGCATACTATTGCGAAACTACAGATGCTAAGCAATGGTGAGCATCAACTGGTGCTCACCAATGGCCAGTCTGTCAAAGTAAGCCGCAGTTACAAAGACCGGGTAAAACAGGTCTTTAGCCACTAAGCACTTCCCACTTGCTGTTGCCAGCGCACCAAAAACGGATCTATCGCTTTGGTGCGCTCGCCGGTTAGCGCTAATGGATACAAGCTAAGCTCACCATTTACCTCACCAGCCATCTGTAAATGAGCACCCTGCAACAATTGTTCTACGGCATAGGCACCCAGCTTAGAGCCTAAAATGCGGTCGGCACCTACCGGGCTGCCACCCCGTTGAATATGACCCAAGATACATGCCCGACACTCAATGCCTATCGCTTTGGTTAGGGCATCTGCCAGCGCCGTTGTGCCGCCAGGGTAGCTATTTTCCGCTACCACAATGATATAGCTGGCTTTACCCATTAATAATTGGGCATGCTGGATAGGGGTGAGC
Organism: Alishewanella longhuensis; assembly: GCF_014653435.1. Taxonomy (GTDB): domain Bacteria; phylum Pseudomonadota; class Gammaproteobacteria; order Enterobacterales; family Alteromonadaceae; genus Alishewanella; species Alishewanella longhuensis. Next base: position 77,694 of record NZ_BNAO01000008.1, read on the forward strand.
ACCCGGCGTAAGTCTTCCGCACTTAGCGGGCCAAATTCCGGGCAAATAATTTGCTCAGCACCGCCTGCTATTCCGGCCGACAATGCAATAAAACCGCTATGGCGTCCCATCAGTTCAACTAAAAAGATGCGTTCGAAGGCATCTGCCGTATCACGAATTTTATCAATAGCATCTAACGCCGTATCAATAGCGGTGGCATAACCTATAGTATTGTCTGTACCATCAACATCATTATCAATAGTGCCGGGCACGCCTATAATCTGGCCCTGGTAATGTTTAGCAATTTCTAAAGCGCCTCTAAAGCTGCCATCACCACCAATCACAATCAGCGCATCAATATTCAGTTGGTGTAGGGTGGCTGCCGCAAGCTTGGGGCCCTCAGGCGTTTGCAAAGCCGGACAACGTGCGCTTTTTAAAATGGTACCACCACGTTGAATAATATTTTGTACATGCTGTGGCATCAGGGTTTTATATTCTTGCTCTAGCAAACCAATGTAGCCGTGTTTAAAACCCACCACCTCAATATTGTAACTGGCGGCAGTAAGTAACACAGCGCGAATAGCGGCGTTCATACCAGGCGCATCGCCGCCGGAGGTAAGTACGCCAAGGCGTTTTATTGTTGCCATACAGAATTCTCCTTTTAACCTGCGGCCAGTATAGTACTAAATCGTTAAATTACTTTGATTTGTCGCAATTTTAAAGAAATGCCGCGACAGTGTTGCTGCTTTTAAGCGACAATAGCACTGCTGACGTTCTGTCAGATTTTTGCTCAGGAAAACGCGTTTCATGCACCAGATAACCGGTAAAACTCTTTTAGGCTTGCTACTGGCATTAACCACAGCAATATTATGGGGTATTTTGCCCATAGCGTTAAAAATACTGCTTGAGGTTTTTACAGCTAACACCATAACGGCAATTCGCTTTTTAGTTGCAGCAATATTAGTTGGTGTTTGGTTGGGACTGCGAGGTAAATTACCCAGATTAGCCCTATTGAAGCAGCTAAAAATTTCTTGGCTAATGGCAGTGGCGGTTATTGGTTTACTCCTTAACTACATTTTCTACTTATCAAGCTTAAATTTACTTACTGCTGAAACCGCCCAGACGCTAATTCAGTTGGCACCTTTTTTAATGATGCTAGGCGGTATTATCATCTTTAAAGAGCGTTTATTATTTTTGCAGCAGGTTGGGGCAGTGCTTTTAGTCACCGGTTTACTGCTGTTTTTTAATGAACGTTTACTCACTTTAGTGCTGCAGGCCAGTAGTGAAACCTGGGGGGTGCTGATGATGATTGTTGCAGCTATCACTTGGGCAGCTTATGCTTTGGCACAAAAGCAGTTGCTTATGCATTACAGCTCTAAGCAAATTATGTATTTAATTTACATCGCCGGTACTATTGCCTTTATCCCAGTGTCAGATTTTCAGCCTGTGGTCAGCTTAACCGTGTTGCAATGGTCTTTGCTGTTGTTTTGTTGCTTAAACACTGTTATTGCTTACGGTGCTTTTGCCGAGGCGTTACATCACTGGGAAGCGTCAAAGGTCAGTGCTGTACTTGCAATCACACCGTTAATTACGATTATTAGCGCCAATATCGTGGCTTGGATTTGGCCGCAGTTTGTGCCACAGCAACTCAACCTATGGTCATGGTTTGGCGCGTTGTTAGTGGTAGCTGGTTCAGCCTTGACCGCATTGGCGCCGCAATTTGTAGAATATAGAGCCGCACGCAAAGTACGTAAGTTACAGCGCGATGTGTTATAAACGGCTGAGTTTGGCTGGCGATAAAGATCGATAAAAACGTTGCTACAATAAGGTTACTGTTAGCACCATAAAAAATGCCCCGGCTAAGCGGGGCATTTTTTATTTCATTACTGGCAGTTATTTTACAGTAACAATTTTGCAGGTATTAGAAGCACCTACCTGCAGCATCACATCACCGTGTGTCATTATGACTAAATCACCGGCCTTTAAGCCTGCTTTGTCACGAATTACATCGATGGCGCGATCCGCTAGCTCAGCAACACCAACCTCAGTGCTGTCAAAAAACGCCGGATAAACACCACGGTACATCGCCATTTTGTTTAAGGTTTTCACATGGCGCGACAGGGCATAAATGGGTTGTGATGAGGTAATACGCGACATCAGCTTCGCCGTATAACCGGACTCGGTTAAAGTAATAATCGCTTTGATACCTTCTAAATGGTTTGCTGCATACATCGCCGATAGCGCAATAGTTTCGCTGACCTCGGTGAAGCTTAAATTCATTCTGTGTTTAGAGCTTTGAATAGAGGGGTGCTTCTCGGCACCGTTACATACCCGCACCATCGCTTTAACTGTTTCAACCGGATATTTACCAGCGGCTGTCTCGGCTGACAGCATAACGCCGTCGGTGCCATCTAGCACAGCGTTGGCAACATCCATTACCTCGGCGCGGGTTGGCATTGGGCTTTCAATCATGCTTTCCATCATTTGCGTCGCCGTGATGACGATGCGGTTTAGTTGACGCGAGCGGGCGATAATACGCTTTTGTTGGCCTACCAATTCGGCATCGCCAATTTCTACACCCAGATCACCGCGTGCTACCATTACAGCATCAGACGCCCGAATAATATCATCTAAGGTTTCATCATCGGCAACTGCTTCGGCACGCTCTACCTTTGCCATAATGCGAGCTTCAGAGCCGGCAGCTACCGCAAGCTCACGCGCCAGTCGTAAATCGTCGCCACAGCGAGGGAAAGACACAGCTAAATAGTCAACATCAATTTCTGCTGCGGTAATAATATCGCGTTTGTCTTTTTCAGTTAGCGCCGGAGCGGTTAAGCCGCCTCCTTGACGGTTGATGCCTTTATTATTGCTGAGCTTACCGCCTACTGTAACGACGGTGCTAACACGTTCACCATTCACCGAGGTAACTTGTAACTGAATACGGCCATCATCTAATAGCAGTAAATCGCCAGGTGTAACGTCTTGCGGTAATTCTTTATAGTCGATGCCGACTTGGTTTACATCACCTTCGCCTTTTGGCAGCGCGGCATCCAGCACGAAGTTTTGGCCTTCTTCTAGGATAACGGCGCCATCTTTAAAGGTTGAGACACGAATTTTCGGGCCTTGTAGATCGCCTAAAATCGCCACATGACAGCCGAGCTTTTCAGCCGCGGCTCTAACCATCTGTGCACGCTCTTTGTGATCTTCTGCTGCGCCATGAGAAAAATTCAGGCGAAAAACACTGGCACCTGCCTGGATCAGTTTTTCAATAGTGGCTTGGGTACTGGTAGCTGGGCCGAGGGTGGCGACAATTTTAGTTCTTCTAGGCATCGAAAACTCCTGCTGTTTGAGCGCAATTAGACTAGCGTTGCGCTAGTCTAATGTAATTTTATTACAGAATATAGCGCAAAGCTGAATTAAAATTACAGATTGCACTAGAAGCTGTTAATTAGTTATTCAGATCTTTTTTGTCAAAACGTGAACCGCGTAAACTGTCTTTAACCTTTTTCAGGTTTTCACGGAATTTACTGCCACGGCGCAGCGTAAAGCCTGTCGCTAATATATCAATTAGTACTAGCTGGGCTACACGTGAGGCCATTGGCATATACATATCAGTATCTTCAGGCACATCTAACGACAATACCAGAGTACACTCACGGGCCAATGGGCTATCGTAGGCAGTAATACCTATTACTGTGGCATCGTTCTCGCGGGCAATGGCAGCAATATCACAGAGATTTTTGGTACGGCCAGTGTGACTAATACATACCACCACATCACCATCGCTACTATTAATGGCTGACATGCGCTGCATGACGATGTCATCAAAGCAAACAACGGGTACGTTAAAGCGGAAAAACTTATTCTGCGCATCATGCGCAACAGAGGCAGACGCACCCAGACCAAAGAACGAAATTTTCTTCGCCTGGGTTAATACATCAACGGCACGATTAATAGCGTTAATATCCACTCGTTGCCGGGCAGTATCTAAAGCTGCCATTGTTGATTCAAAAATCTTGGCAGTGTAGGCTTCCGGGCCATCTTCTTCTTCAACATGGCGATTAACATAAGGAGTGCCATTTGCCAGGCTTTGCGCTAAATGCAATTTGAAATCCGGAAAGCCTTTGGTGTCCAAACGACGACAAAAACGGTTTACGGTAGGTTCACTCACATCTGCCATTTTGGCCAGAGCCGCAATACTGCTGTGAATAGTCATTTGTGGATTAGCCAAAATAACATCTGCCACCTTACGTTCAGATTTGCTGAAGTTATTGACGGTGCTAACAATTTTTTCCAGTACATTCATTCGCGGATACCTGCGCTTGTCTTCCCCCACAGTTTAGGGGGCGTGCTTGCTATGTTATATTTTGGTATTTTTACTGTTTGTGACACTGTGTTATTTCAATAGGTGAGACAAAACAGTACTAAATTTACCACAAATCCCAAGGAATGCGATCAAGGCTGCACTATAATATAGAGATAGTCAAAAATTAAACCATTTTGTAATTTAATTACACAATGTAGCGTTTACAAGCCACATTTACTCCGTTAGTATGGGGTAAGTGTTGTAAAATTACATCTTCTTCAAGGCTGAGTTATGACAAGCACAACGCAAAATCAAGCATGTGATCTTATTCTGTTTGGCACCAAGGGCGATTTAGCCCGCAGGAAGTTGCTACCTGCATTATATCAGTTAGAAAAGGCGGGCTTGTTGTGTGCTGATTCGCGCATTGTTGGCGTGGCACGCGATGAGATGGATAACGCCGGTTATATTGAACTGGTAAAAACCAATTTGGTGCGCTTTCTTAAAAAAGAGCCGTTAGACGAGCAAGTTTGGACAACACTAGCGGCTAAGTTACATTATGTAGCGATAGATTTAACCAAGACCTCGGATTACCAAAAACTTTCTGCCGTCGTCGATATTGAAAAGCGCATTCCGGTCAGTTACTTTGCCACGCCACCCTCTTTATTCGGTGATTTATGTCGTGGTTTGGCAGAGGCTGGCTTAGCCGCGGAACCATCACGGGTGGTACTAGAAAAACCTATCGGCCATGATTTGGCCTCATCCCGGATTATTAACGATAAAGTGGCTGAATACTTTAAAGAATGTCAAATTTATCGTATAGACCACTATTTAGGTAAAGAAACCGTACTGAACTTATTGGCATTGCGCTTTGCCAACGCCATTTTTGCGTCTAACTGGGATCACAATGCCATTGATCATGTGCAAATTACTGTCGCAGAAGAAGTCGGCGTAGAAGGGCGTTGGAGCTATTATGACGACGCTGGTCAGATGCGTGATATGGTGCAAAACCACTTATTACAAGTGCTTTCGCTGATAGCGATGGAGCCGCCTGCCAGATTAGATGCTGACAGCATTCGTGATGAAAAGTTAAAAGTACTTAAAGCACTGCGCCGTATTGATCATACTAATGTGCAGGAAAAAACCGTACGTGGTCAATATGCTTCTGGCTTCACGACCGGCCAGGCCGTACCGGGTTATCTGGAAGAAGAAGGCGCCCGGCCGAATAGTAAAACAGAAACCTTTGTTGCTATTAAAGTGGATATCGATAACTGGCGCTGGGCTGGTGTACCGTTTTATTTAAGAACCGGTAAGCGGATGCCGAAAAAGCACAGCGAAGTGGTAATTTGCTTTAAGCCTCAGCCGCATAATATTTTTCATGAAACCTATCGTGAATTACCTGCCAATAAACTGATCATTCGTTTACAGCCAGATGAAGGGGTAGAGATTCAGGTTATGAATAAAATCCCTGGCCTTGGCGAGAGCATGCGTCTGCAACAAAGCAAGCTGGATCTAAGCTTTGATGAAACCTTTAAAGCACAGCGCATCGCTGATGCTTATGAGCGTCTGTTGTTAGAAGCCATGCTGGGTAATCAATATTTGTTTGTGCGCCGGGATGAAGTTGAGCAAGCCTGGCAATGGGTAGATGGCATCATCAATGCGTGGCGCATTAGTAATGAACCGCCAAAATCATACCAGGCCGGCAGTTGGGGGCCGGTATCGGCTATTTCTATGATGGCACGTGATGATAGAAATTGGGACGAGTAAGCATGCATTTATTACATCAATTTAGTGACAGCAGTGCCTTAAACCATGACTTCGCTAGCAAACTGGTTGCTATTTTAACGACGGCCATAGCCGAGCGAGATGCGGCTTATTTAGTGGTATCAGGTGGTCGGACACCGCAAGCTTTATTTCAGACGCTTGCCTCGACGCCTCTTAGCTGGGAAAAAGTCACCATTTTATTAGCAGATGATCGCTACTTACCGGTGGACTCAGAGCAGAGTAACGAGCGTTTGGTTAAAGCAACCTTACTGCAACATTATGCGGCTAAAGCCAAGTTTATTAGTTTGTATGCTGAAGCAGAGCATGCGTTTGCGGCTATACCGGAGATTTTGCCCAGAGTTGCCGGTTTACCAACCTTTGATGCGGTAATTTTAGGGATGGGCGAAGATGGCCATACGGCATCTTTGTTTCCGTGTAGCGCGCAATTAACAGCGGGTTTAAGTGATACTGCGCCGGCGGTACTGGCGACAGAACCAACATCAGCACCTTTCCAGCGTATTAGTTTAAGCAAAACACGTTTACTTGATAGCAGACATATTTTTTTACATCTGGTAGGTGAAAACAAGTTCCCGGTATTACAACAGGCACTTGCAAACACCGATCCTGTGCAAATGCCGATTAGGGCTTTCTTGCACCATCCATCGGTTGCCGTCGATGTGATGTACTCACCGAAATAGAGGTTATTATGAATCCAGTGGTTCAGCAGGTTACCGATCGTATTATCGCTCGCAGCAGCAAAAGCCGGGCTATTTATTTGGCGCGGCTGGAGCAGGCCAGAAAAAAAGGGCCTCACCGTGGCGTGTTAAGTTGTGGCAATTTAGCCCATGGCTTTGCAGCCTGTAATGCGGCTGAAAAATCTGATTTGCGCAGCTTAACCAAAGCAAATATTGGCATTATCTCGTCTTACAACGACATGCTGTCGGCGCACCAACCTTACCAAACTTATCCGGATCTGATTAAACAGGCCGTGAGCGAAGTGGGTAGCGTTGCGCAATTTGCCGGTGGTGTGCCTGCTATGTGCGATGGTGTTACCCAAGGCCAACCAGGGATGGAGCTTAGTCTGCTAAGCCGCGATATTATTGCAATGTCAGCAGCAGTCGGCCTATCGCATAATATGTTTGATGGCGGTTTAATGCTGGGCATTTGCGATAAAATCGTCCCTGGTTTGCTTATGTCAGCGTTAAGCTTTGGTCATTTACCCTTTGTGTTTGTTCCTGCTGGCCCAATGCCCTCTGGTATCCCTAACAAAGAAAAAGCCCGTGTTCGCCAGCTATTTGCTGAAGGTAAAGTGGGCAAAGAAGAATTATTGGAAGCGGAATCAAAATCTTATCATTCGGCAGGAACCTGTACCTTCTATGGCACTGCAAATTCTAACCAGTTAGTGGTTGAAATGATGGGCTTACACTTACCTGGTTCGTCTTTTGTTAATCCGGGCACAGAACTGCGCGATGAGTTGACCAAAGCGGCTGCACGGCAGGTAACCCGCTTAACTGAGTTGGGTACCGATTATCTGCCAATTGGTAAACTGGTTGATGCTAAGGCCGTGGTTAATGGAATTGTCGGGCTATTAGCGACTGGTGGCTCAACCAACCACACCATGCATCTCATTGCTGTGGCGCGCTCTGCAGGCTTTATTGTAAATTGGGACGACTTTGCTGAGCTGTCTGATGCCACACCGCTGATTACCCGAATTTATCCAAATGGGCAGGCTGATATTAACCATTTCCAACAAGCTGGCGGTATGGCCTACCTGATCCGGACTTTGTTAGATCAAGGTTTGCTGCACGAAGATGTCCAAACCATCGCAGGTCCAGGTTTACGTCGTTATACCCAAACGCCAGTGATGCAAGAGGGTAAATTAGTTTGGATTGATGGTCCGGAGGTGTCGTCAGATCTAGAGGTATTAACCTCAGCGGATAAACCTTTTAAAGCCCATGGCGGTTTAATTTTGATGGCCGGCAATATTGGTCGCGCAGTGATGAAAACCTCGTCTTTACGCACAGGTACCGAAGTCGTTAAGGCGCCTGCCGTAGTATTTCATAGCCAGCATGAGTTAGATGCCGCCTTTAAAGCGGGTGAATTAAACAAAGACTGCGTGGTAGTGGTGCGTTTCCAGGGGCCAAAAGCTTGTGGCATGCCAGAACTTCACAAGTTAACGCCGCCACTGGGTGTATTACAAGACAAAGGCTATAAAGTGGCGCTGGTCACTGATGGTCGGATGTCAGGCGCATCGGGCAAGGTACCAGCTGCCATCCATTTAACACCAGAAGCGGTAGACGGTGGCAATATTGCCAGGATTCAAACGGGTGACATGATTTTGGTGGACGGTGAAACCGGTAAGCTAGATATTTTAGTGGATGCCGCCGAATTGGCCGCTCGCCCTCTGGCAACGACTGATCTCAGTACTAATTTTTATGGTATGGGCCGGGAAATGTTTGGCGCCTTACGTCAGCAACTTACCGGGGCAGAGCAGGGGGCCTGCAGTTTATTTATTACCGAGGAGCACTTACATGGCTAAGATGCGCCAATTTGCCATTGTCGCCGATATAGGCGGTACTAATGCCCGCTTTAGTCGGGTAGCCCTGGATACCTTAGCTTTGGATCAAGTCGCGGTTTACCCCTGCGCTGACTTTGAGAGCTTGGCAGATGCGCTTAGTCATTATCAACAAGAGCAGCAGCTAACGGATATCAAAGATGTCGCTATTGCTATCGCTTGTCCGGTTAATGATGACGAAGTGCGCATGACGAACTTTCACTGGCAGTTTTCCATTAAAGGGATGCAGCAACAGCTTAAGCTAAATACCTTGTTGGTGATGAATGACTTTACGGCTGTGGCCATGTGTTTACCGGCATTAGCGGATGATCAAAAAATCCAAATTGGTGGGCAGTCAGCAGTTCGTGGTAAACCAATGGCAGTATTAGGCGCCGGTACCGGCCTTGGCGTAGCGCATTTGGTACCCGTTGCCGATAAATTCATCCCATTGCCCGGCGAGGGCGGGCATGTTGATTGGGCGCCACAAAATGAACAGGAATGGTTTATTCAGCGCCAGTTAGCCGCGCAATACGGTCATGTGTCTCCTGAGCGGTTGTTATCAGGCCCAGGGTTGGAGGCGATCTATCAGGCCTTGGCGGCTTTGCAACAAGTTGCTACTCCTGCATTAAGTGCTGGTGAAATAGGACAACAGGCATTAAGTGGTAGCTCAACATTAGCGGCTGCCGCGGTACAACAGTTCTATGCCAGTTTAGGCAGTGTTGCCGGTGACTTAGCACTGACACTGAGCACCTTCGGTGGTGTCTACGTCGCAGGGGGCATAGTTCCCAAGCTGCTCCCTTTGTTAGGTTCTAGTGAGTTTCGCGCTCGTTTTGAAGCCAAAGGGCGCTTTACCGATTTTAATCGGCAAATTCCTATTTTTATTGTCACTGCCGAGCAGCCAGGTTTATTAGGCGCCGCAGTATATTTAAAACAAACATTGGCGGGTTAAGTTATGGCATTTACAAATTGGCAATTACAACCGTCAGCGGTGTTTGCAATGGGGCCGGTAGTACCGGTGATCGTGATTAAGGATTTACATGACGCAGTTCCTTTGGCTCGAGCTTTGCTCGCTGGAGGTATCAAGGTATTAGAAGTAACATTACGCACGCCAGCTGCATTGGATGCGATTAAACTTTTGGCTGAACAGGTGCCAGAGGCGGTGGTAGGTGCCGGTACTGTTACTAATGCAGAGCAGCTTAATGCCGTTATTGCCGCCGGTGCTAAATTTGCCATCAGCCCAGGCATGACACGTGAGTTACTGCAAGCTGGTAAGGATGCAGCTATCCCATTAATTCCCGGCATTGCCAGTATCTCTGAGTTAATGGAAGGCATGAGTTTAGGTTATACACACTTTAAGTTTTTTCCGGCAGAAGCCGCCGGTGGAGTAAAAACCTTAAAATCAATTTATGGTCCTTTTGCCGATATTCGCTTTTGCCCAACCGGCGGCATTAATGAACAAAACTATCGCGAGTATTTAGCACTGCCTAATGTTAGTTGTGTAGGTGGCTCTTGGATAGTACCAGATAATGCCATTGCTGCTAAAGATTGGCATAAAGTGACAGAGCTTACGGCTAAAGCCGTTGCCGCAGCGTTGTAAGTAAAGCAACCAAAAGCAAAAGAACCGGCTGAATGCCGGTTCTTTTGCTTTTGATAGAATTTATTTAAGTAACACTGTCGCTGTTGTAGCGCTTTGAGTTTTTCAGCTAAAGCGCGTATAGTAGCGCTCCTTTTTCAGTTGTTTTAACCCAGTAACGGACCAATTTGTGATTTCAACCAATAACATTACCATGCAATTCGGCGCTAAGCCGTTGTTTGAAAATATCTCTGTTAAATTTAGCGATGGGAATCGCTATGGTTTAATCGGCGCTAACGGCTGCGGCAAGTCGACCTTTATGAAAATTTTAAGCCGGGAGTTAGAAGCAAGTGCGGGTAATGTTTTTGTAGAGCCAAACCATAGGGTGGCAAAGTTACATCAGGATCAGTTTGCTTTTGAACAATACACCGTCATCGATACGGTGATTATGGGGCATGCTGAGCTTTGGGAAGTAAAATCTGAACGTGATCGCATTTACGCCTCTGCCGAGATGAGCGAAGAAGACGGCATGAAAGTCGCCGATTTGGAAGTCGCTTTTGGTGAAATGGATGGCTATTCTGCCGAGTCTCGTGCCGGCGAACTTTTGCTCGGTGTTGGTATTCCTATTGAATTGCATAATGGTTTGATGTCAGCAGTAGCACCCGGCTTTAAACTTAGGGTATTGCTAGCACAGGTACTCTTTGCGGATCCAGAGATCATGCTATTGGACGAACCTACCAACAACTTGGACATTAACACTATCCGCTGGTTAGAAAACGTATTGGCAGAGCGGAACTCTACTATGGTTATCATCTCGCACGATCGGCACTTTTTAAATAGCGTTTGTACGCACATGGCCGATCTCGATTTTGGTGAACTGCGGGTTTATCCGGGTAACTATGATGAATATATGACCGCTGCCACTCAAGCCCGGGAACGTTTGTTATCAGATAACGCGAAGAAGAAAGCACAGATTGCGGAGCTGCAGACCTTCGTGAGTCGCTTCTCTGCTAATGCGTCTAAAGCGCGTCAGGCAACTAGCCGCGCCAAGCAGATTGAAAAAATTCAACTTGAAGAAGTGAAAGCGTCGAGCCGGGTTAACCCCTTTATTCGCTTCGAGCAACAAAAACAGCTTTATCGATTAGCGCTCGAAGTTGAAGGCTTAAATAAAAGCTTTGGCGATTTACACTTGTTAAAAGATTTAAAGTTGACTATTGAGGTCGGCGAAAAAGTGGCGATTTTAGGTGCTAACGGTATCGGTAAATCGACCTTGCTAAAATGTTTGGTGGGCGACCTGACACCGGAAAGTGGCACGGTGAAATGGTCTGAGAATGTCAGCATCGGCTATTATGCACAGGACCATGCACATGACTTTGAGGAAGACCTCAGTCTGTTTGATTGGATGAGCCAATGGAAGCAACCTGCTGACGATGAGCAAGCGATTCGCGGTATTTTAGGACGCTTGTTATTTTCTCAAGACGAAATTAAGAAATCCGTTAAAGTGTTATCGGGTGGTGAACAAGGCCGCATGTTATTCGGCAAACTAATGTTGCAGCGCCCTAATATCCTGGTCATGGATGAACCAACTAACCATTTGGATATGGAATCAATTGAATCGTTAAACTTAGCGTTAGAGCATTACAAAGGTACGCTGTTGTTTGTTAGTCACGATCGGGAATTTGTCTCATCTTTGGCTAGCCGAATTATTGAGATTACTGAGCAAGACGTGCGTAATTTCGTAGGTAGCTACGAAGAGTATTTGGCACAACAATTAGCTGCACAGCAAGCCCAGCGCTAAGCTAAATGGCCACTGTAGCGAAAACTTCCTGCAGTGGCTGTTGATTTTTCGGTATTTATCCCCATTTCTTCTCTATAGACAGTGTATTCTTGAGCAAACTACTGTTACTTTTAGTAGTAAGCATTCTAGCTATCGCTATCGCGATACCTTAAACACAGGGGAGTTTTATGAAGATTAATATCGGCATTGATGAAGAACAGCGTAAGGCTATTGCGCATGGATTATCCGTATTACTAGCTGATACCTACACACTGTATTTAAAAACCCACAATTATCATTGGAACGTAACAGGACCAATGTTTCAAACATTGCATACGTTATTCGAAACCCAATATACCGAGCTTGCTGTTGCCGTAGATGACATTGCCGAGCGTATTCGTGCTTTAGGTGAATTTGCGCCCGGTTCCTACAAAGAATATGCCAAACTAACTAGCTTAAAAGAAGCCGACGGTATTCCAAGTGCCGAGGAAATGATTAAAGATCTGGTGAAAGGTCAGGAAGCTATTGCTAAAACTGCACGCTCTATTGTGCCGGTAGCAGACGGTGCCGCTGACGAGGTAACCTTAGATCTGCTTACACAACGTATGACAGTGCATGAAAAAAATGCCTGGATGTTACGTAGTTTAGTCGCTTAAATTAAACTACTGGTACTAATAATAAAGGGAGCGCAAAGCTCTCTTTATTATTAGTCACGCCCTCATACCACTTTGGTCTAAAATTCGCAGTTAATCGTAGTATTTTGTCATTTCATCTGACACTCTAGCCATCCGGATGTGTTATTATCCGGCCGCCCAAAATCCGGGCAAGACCCTTCTTGAAAACTGATTAAAATAAATAGGTTGAAAAATGCGCATCCTAACATTGCTTTGTGCTGCAGCACTGCTGTTGCTTAGCCCGCAGGCATTTGCTGCTTCAGCAGGTCAATTAGAACTTACAAATTCGGTTGTTGGCTTTATTTGTATCGCTATCTTTGTTGTAGCATACGCCTTGGTAATGGGTGAAGAAAAGCTGCATATGCGTAAATCTAAGCCGGTACTGGTGGCGGCAGGCTTGATCTGGATCTTAATCGGCTGGGTTTATATTCAGCATGGTTTGCCCGGAGTAACAGAAGATGCTTTTAGGCACAACCTATTAGAATTTGCAGAGTTAATGTTATTCCTGTTAGTGGCAATGACCTATATCAATGCAATGGAAGAGCGTTTACTGTTTGACGCCTTACGGGCCTGGATGATCAAAAAAGGCTTTAGTTATCAAAACTTGTTCTGGATAACTGGCTTCTTGGCATTTTTTATCTCACCGGTGGCCGATAACCTGACTACAGCATTACTAATGTGCGCTGTAGTAATGAAGGTAGCAGAGGGCGATAAGAAATTTATCAATTTATGCTGCGTTAATATCGTTGTTGCCGCAAATGCAGGCGGTGCCTTTAGCCCCTTTGGCGATATTACCACCTTAATGGTTTGGCAGGCGGGATTGGTGAAGTTTCAAGAATTTTTTGTATTATTTTTACCGGCATTAGTTAATTTTGTTATTCCTGCCGCTATTATGAGTTTCTTTATCGAAAAACGTAAACCTTCAGCGGTAGAGGAAGACGTTGAGTTAAAACGCGGTGCCATTCGTATTGTCTGTTTGTTCTTATTTACCATTGGTACAGCTGTTGCCTGTCACACCTTCCTGCATTTACCGCCAGTGCTCGGCATGATGATGGGCCTGGGGTATTTACAGTTCTTTGGTTATTTCCTAAGAATGACCTTACCCGGCTCACTGGCGCGCAAAAAAGCCATGGCTGAACGAGCAGGAGATATGGAACGTTTGCGTCGTTTAGGTGGAGTGGTGCCCTTTGACGTCTTCAGTAAAGTACAACGGGCTGAGTGGGATACCCTACTGTTTTTTTACGGCGTAGTGATGTGTGTTGGTGGTTTAGGCTTTCTTGGTTACCTTGCGGTAATGTCTGATTTATTATATACCCAATGGGGCGCAACCAATGCCAACGTGGCTCTGGGTGTAATATCTGCCGTTATAGACAACATACCGGTAATGTTTGCGGTGCTAACGATGCAACCAGAAATGTCACACGGCCAATGGCTATTAATTACTCTAACTGCCGGCGTTGGTGGTAGTTTATTATCTGTCGGTTCGGCCGCTGGTGTGGCATTGATGGGACAAGCAAGAGGGATGTATACTTTTGCCGGCCACTTAAAATGGGCACCCGTTATTGCTTTAGGTTATATCGCGGCTATTTTTATGCATTTATGGCTTAATGCGGACTTGTTCCAAATTTACGGTTAACCAGCAGACAATAGAGCACAAGGTTATCGCTTTGTGCTCTTTTCCATTTACTTTTGCCTATTATTTATCGTAACTTCTCTGCTTAGTAGAAATATAGCTAAAATTTTCAGCTGAAACCTTGTAAAATGACAAGTAACAGTAACACTTAAGTCAGTTACTAATTTAATGTAAATTAGTTACCACCGGAGAAACGAGAATGAATGCGTTTCAGTATGCGCAGAATGTAGTAGAACTCTTTTCATTGCCGGATAGCTATTTCCGCGTTCGCGAACTTTTGGAATCAGATACAGCGGATTTAGACGATATTGCCGACGTTATTTTGCTAGATCCGGTTCTTACTTCTAAATTGTTAAAATTAGCCAATAGTGCAATTTATCGTTTGCCTTACCAAGTAGACTCGGTAAGCAAAGCCTTATTAGTTTTAGGTAAGACGCAGGTTTATAATTTAATCTTAAGTATCGGTATTAGCTCAGCGTGTAGCCAGTTAAACACCAATGCCATAGATTTAGACCGGTTTTGGGAGCAAAGCGTTAATGCAGCATTGATTGCTAAATACCTTGCTACTCATCTTGGCTTTAAACATGCTGACAAAGCTTATGTTTCTGGTTTGTTGCACAATATCGGTGAATTAATACTGGCCCAACAAAATCCAGAGATTGCGACCCGTTGCCAGGAATATACTACCGAGATAAAACCCTGGCAGTTACAGCAAAAAATCTTAGGTTTTAGTTACGCCATCTGCGGTGCTGAGCTGTTAAACCTTTGGCAATTGCCCGATCCTATCGTTGAGCCCCTAGCGCTACAACATAATACCCACTATGAAGCGAGGACACCGGAGCAACTGGTCGTACATCTTGCGGTGCGTTTAGCACTGGCTAATCAGCATCCGGAGCTTTATAGTATTAAGACTTTAGTCGATCCTTTCTTGATTGAGCTCTTAGAGCTTGAGCAAGCCGATTTAATTAAAGCGATTAATTTTTGCAATACTGAAGGGTTGTTTGTGTTATCTGTATTAAACCCAAGGATCAGCACCCTTTATTAATACCATCTGCCTGCCACTTTTAAGTGGCAGCTGTCATTTTCGGATTAGATCATGTCTGCTAATATCTCAACAAAGCGCCCTTTGTATACTGGTTATGCCGGTTCAGCTTTATTAGAAACCCCATTATTAAATAAAGGCAGCGCCTTTACCCGCGAAGAACGTGCCGCCTTTAACCTGACCGGCTTATTACCCCCGCGTTATGAAACTATTGAAGAGCAAGTAAGCCGCTGCTACCAACAATATCGTAGCTTCGAAGATGCTATCAATAAACATATCTATTTGCGGGTAATTCAGGACAACAACGAAACGCTCTTTTACCGTTTAGTGCAGCAGCACCTCGAAGAAATGCTGCCCATCATCTACACCCCAACGGTCGGAGATGCCTGTGAACAGTTTTCTGATATATACCGCAGTGCCCGTGGACTCTTTATTAGCTATGAAGATCGTCATAACTTAGACGATGTATTACGTAATGCCACCAAAGCAAAAGTAAAAGTTATTGTTGTCACAGACGGTGAGCGAGTGCTGGGTTTAGGGGACCAAGGTATTGGCGGTATGGGCATTTCTATCGGCAAGTTATCTCTATACACCGCTTGTGGCGGTATTAGCCCAGCTTATACTTTACCGGTGATGTTGGATGTAGGCACCAATAACGAAAAGCTGCTGAATGACCCAATGTATATGGGGCTGAGGCACAAACGTGTAGCACAGGATGAGTATAACGAGTTTATTGATCTTTTTCTCCAAGCAGTAAAACGTCGCTGGCCAGAAGCCATTATACAGTTTGAAGATTTTGCTCAGCCCAACGCCATGCCGATTTTACAGCGTTACCGTGAGCAAATTTGTTGTTTTAATGATGATATCCAGGGTACCGCTGCAGTAACCGTTGGTACTTTGTTAGCCGCCTGTCGCTCTAAAGGTTCACAGTTAAAAGATCAAAAAGTTGTTTTTGTTGGTGCTGGTTCAGCAGGTTGTGGTATTGCGGAACAAATCATCAGCCAAATGGTGGCAGAGGGCGCCAGTGAAGCTCAAGCTCGCAATCAAATTTATATGGTTGATCGCTTTGGTTTATTAGCTGAGGGGATGATTGAGCTACGCGACTTCCAGCAAGCCTTAGTACAAAGTAAAGCGGCGATTAGCAACTGGAGTTACAGCGGGGAGTTTCCAAGTTTATTAGATGTTATGAACTGTGCTCAGCCAACGGTGCTGATTGGTGTATCAGGCCAGGCTGGCTTATTTACCGAACAAATCATTCGCGCTATGAAGAAGGGCTGTGATCTGCCGATTATCTTCCCACTTAGCAATCCTTCCCGCCAGATAGAAGCCACACCAGAGCAAGTGATCGAATGGACTGATGGTGAGGTGATTGTCGCCACCGGAAGCCCTTTTAAGCCAGTAAACTTTAATGGTAAACAGCATCTTATTACTCAATGTAATAACAGCTATATTTTCCCAGGCATTGGTCTTGGTGTTATTGCCGTTAAAGCCAAGTTGATCAGCGATGATATGCTTCGTGCTGCCAGCGAGACCTTAGCGGCTAACTCGCCGCTGGCAAATACTGGACAGGGTGGTTTATTACCTGCTTTCACTGAACTTTCCGCTTTAAGTAAAAAAATTGCTTTTGCAGTGGCTAAAGTAGCCATGCAACAAGGGTTAGCTTTAGATGTTGACGATAACCAACTACAACAACGTATAGAAAATAACTTTTGGAAACCTGAATACCGGCATTATCGTCGGGTTAGTAATTAACAATAAGAGGCTGGTTTATCCAGCCTCTTTTATTTGTGCTACTAATTGCTCGACGCAGGTTGCGGTTTGCTGCTGTAGCTCTGACAGCTCATTAAGTAGATTTATAGCAGTTAAAATCAACAGCTGATCCCGGGTTGCCAAGGGTAAGTCTGCGACTTGAGTCTTTAAACGCAAATCTAACTCTGCAGCAGTAGAGGTCAATTGTTGCTGTTTATCTGAGGGATGTTTAAAGCGGTATTGCCGCCCTAAAATCTGTACAGTACAAGACTCAATATCACTCATTAACGGCCAGCGGCTTCACTAAGAGTGGTTAATAACGTCTGCATTTTTTGTTGTAATTGTTCTTGCTGTTCATCTTTTTCCAGTACATCCAGTTGCAGTAATTCATGCTGCTCTTGTAGCTGATGAAGTTGGCTGCTTAGTTGCTGATTTTTTTCAAGAAGGCGCTGAACTGCAAGCTGCAATTCAGAAAAAAGGTGCTCTGTGCTCATAAAAACTCCGGTTGAGACGTAAAGCGCGTACAGTACTGAAAGTTCTAGGTTAATGCCAGCGAAATGCGCATTATCCGATCCGACTGTATGTATTACGAACAAAGGCAGGCTTCCACTTAACCAGACTTGAATTTCTAAGCATTGTTGTTATGAATAACTACTTGAGCTCTTCCTAAAGCTTTGCCTTGGTAAAGGGCGAGATCGGCTAACTTTATCCAGGCATCCAGGCTATCTATTGTCAACGGCAATGAGACGACCCCAAAGGTCGCTGTATAATTAAGTGATGATTGATGATAGAGACATGGTGTTTGTTGCAAGCTGTCTAGTAATTCCTCACAAAATAGCTTTGCGCCCTCGGCGCGGCAGTTACCCAAAGCAATAATAAATTCTTCTCCACCCCAGCGGCCGGCGCTGTCTGACGCTCTTACTCTGCTTCTTAGTAAATTAGCAAAATGCAGTAACACTTTGTCGCCAGCATCATGTCCATATTGGTCATTGAGCTTTTTAAAATGGTCAAGGTCAATCAATACCAATGTCACAACTTGATTTTGTCGGCTAGAAATTTGCAGCAACTGTTTAAACCTTTCAGTAAAACCTGCCCGGTTTAATAGCCCGGTAAGTGGATCATGCTCTGCACGTTGTTTTAGTTTTACGGTAAGTGCTTCAAGCTCACTGGTGCGCGCAGCTACCAACTGCTGTAGTTTTTGATTGCGCTTATTAAGGTGTCGTTGTTGTAGCTGCATAAAAGCGACAGCTGCAAAGAACAGTACGACAATAAAACCTAACCACAACCAGGTTGCTGTCCACCATGGCGCTTTAACGACAATTTGTAAGCGTAGGGGGCCGTCGGTACCTATACCTCTGGCATTTTGCCCTTCGACTTCAAGCGTATATTGCCCAGGAGGCAGATTGACATACCGGACTTC
This sequence comes from Alishewanella longhuensis, assembly GCF_014653435.1. GTDB lineage: Bacteria > Pseudomonadota > Gammaproteobacteria > Enterobacterales > Alteromonadaceae > Alishewanella > Alishewanella longhuensis. Next base: position 96,162 of record NZ_BNAO01000008.1, read on the forward strand.
ATGATTGGTATCGTGTGGACTCCAACGATTCGACAACCCCAGAAGACGAGTACGGGTAGTATTCATTTCCGGGTTCCGGTAATCGAGTATGGCGTAGCCAACAATAAGTTCCCGATACGAGTATGGTAATTCAATAACACCAGAGCCTTGTTCATATTCCCGAGTATGGTCCACACCGTTAATAAGCAACTTCGCCAGCACTAAACGCGGTGCTTGTAAATTCTCTTGCTCCGGTACAACGTGCATTAGGACGGCACCATTTGGTGTGCCAAGCAAAGTTTCACCGTCAGATCCAACAGAGTAACTATTGCGCTGCATACTCAAATCAGGCAAGCCATCCAGCAAACTGTAACTGATAAAACGTTGTAGCGAGGCATCAAAACGGGCGGGCCCTTGATTGGTTAATACCCAGAACCGTTGTTCGTGATCAAAAAAAGCGGCACTAATAAACATGCTCGGTAAGCCATCTTGGATGGTGTATTGTTTTAAATCATAGCTTTTCCTATCCACTCGCCATAGGCCAAACTCAGAGCACAACCAAAGAAACTTATCGTTTTCAGGTAACACGCAGTTATAGCCATCGACCAAGGTTTGCTTAGCCAGCGAAACCGGTGCCCATTGCTTGTCGGTCGTGCTTTTGCTAAATAAGCCTGAATAACGGCTTACCGCAAAAAAGTTACCTGTTGCATCCTGGCTAAGGTGATAAATTTGATCACCACTGGTTTTACTTAATTCTGTCAACTCCAATTTAGCCTTGACTAACGCAGGTTGCCAGAAGATCAAACCGTGTTGCCACAGCCCCAGGTAAAAATCACCTGCGGCTGAAATAGCGAATTCGGTGACAGCGCCTACTCGCAGTTTTGCTAACTCGAAAGGAGCAGTGACGGCGATAAGCGTAAAATCGGCAACGCGAAACAGACCTATGTCTGTGCCCAACCAGATTTGGCCATTGGGATCCTCGGTAATTCTGTACACCTTCCTGATGCCAAATTGCTGCCGTATTTCCATCGTTTGCCAATACACTTTGTCAGGCCCCCGATAAAACAGCTTATCTTGGATAGCCAGCCATAAGGCACCGGTTTTATCATGATAGATAGCTGTCGTTAAGCCGTTAATATCGCTACCGATATCTTGAGGAAGCTGCCGCGATAACAGTTGAAAACTTTGATACTGTTGATGCCCTACAAAAACACTTTGTTCACGACTTCCTAACCATAACTGCTGGTCTTTATCTAAAAAAATACTGCGGACATCGACATCGGGTAAAAAATTGTACTGTTCATCTGTCTTTAACCAATTTTGCTTTGCAGTATCAAACTGATACAGACCATTAGCAGCACCCACCCAGAGGGTAGCACCAATACCTTGATGTAGGGCGTTCACTCTGGGATATGCAAGCTCTGCTGGCTGATGCAATTGGACAAAGCAGTTGCAAAGCTGCTGATAACTAAAGACACCATTAGCAGAGCCAGCCCAAACGGCTTCGTGAATATATTCGATAGTCCTTGCTTCGTTCGCTCTGGCAATATCGGTATCGGTAACAGTGGGTAAATTGAAATGCTGCGTAGTCTGCAGCGCTAAATCAAGCAGCACAATTCCCTGTGAGGTTGCGACCCATAATCCTTCCGGAGATTCAGTGATACCCCAGATCCGCTGCTGATAAAGCGGATGCTGCGGCATCGCAAAGGCGATACGTTGAATAGTATAGGGGCTGGCAAGATCGATGTAATGTAACCCTTCGATAGTTCCAACCCAAAGCCGGTTTTTACTGTCTTTAAACAAGGTTTGTACACGCTGACTTGCTAAAGCATTACGGCTGCTAACATCAATAGGAAAAGCATAAGCTGTTTTGTTTTTGGGGTAGTAGCGTAAACCATCACGCCAACTGGCTAGCCACAGATCGCCGCTATCAGTAAAAATGGCAGTGTTAATGTTAAGCCTGGCTGCACCACTGGCATTAGGATTTAACCAATTGATGCTTTGATTGCCATCGTAGCGCAAAAGACCGTCGGTATCTGAGCCAAACCAAATAAAACCGTCTTTGTCTTGAGATATATGATAAACCGAAGATTGTCGGGCGATAAGGGGATCGGTAGGCGCTTTAAACAGATAATCACTCGCTTTTACCGGCAAAGACAACACTATCAAAGCAAGCAAAATCAGCCTAAATCCCAAAATCAGCATTACTGAAATATTTCCTTATCGTTTAGTACCTTAAGTTATAGCGTTTTTTAAGCTTCGTCACAATAAATAACCCGCCGAGCCATATTAAAATTTGTTAACATGATGCCTCGCAACAGGATAGTCGTTCAAAATTGGCCATTTTTGAACTTGCAGTCATCAGGAGCGTCAGGCCAGCGCGGTAGTAATCGTTGTGATATTAAAGGTTTCTTGGGTAGTATTCGCTATATTCTTTAGTATAAGTTTAGCTGCAGAGCCCGCTAACTTTGAACAAGCTAAAATACAGTTAAAACAAATTTATCAGGGTAGTGAACGCACTTTTTATTGTGATTGTCAGATCAGCTGGGTAGGCCGCAGTGGCGGTAGGGTAGATCATGACTCCTGCGGGTTTGCTATTTATGCTCCAAGAGGTTTACCCAGTGAGGCCACAATTGCCAGAGCCGCACGCTCAGAGGTGGAACACATCATTCCGATTTCTTGGGTAGGTAAACAGCTAAAGTGCTGGCAAAATGGGGGGCGGAAAAACTGTCAGGCAACAGATCCCATTTTCAACAAGATCGAAGCTGACTTATTTAACCTGACCTATGCTGTAGGGCAAATTAACGGTATTCGTTCTGATTTACCCTTTGCGATGGTCACTGAAAATATTAGTGCGCAGTTTGGCCGCTGCGATATTAAAATTGATACCAAAAATCGCAAAGTCCAGCCAAAAGCCGATATCCGGGGTGATATAGCCCGGGTTGCTTTTTATATGGCAGATCGCTACAACCTAGCCTTGAGTCGTCAGGATCAGCAGCTTTACCTTGCTTGGCATAAACAAGATCCGGTTTCTGAGCTAGAGTTACTGCGTCATCATCGCACTGCTGCACTAACCCAACGTAGTAATCCTTTTGTCACTGGCGAAAAAAGTTGGCAATTGGGTTTTAACACAAGTGGGGTAGGCTTAACCCCACAAGGTTGGCTGGCCAATAATAGCGGGGTACCCAGCAACATTGCCGCCGTTGGCAGTATTTCAAAGACGCCTCAGGCAATTGTTTCACCCATACATGGTAATCGTAATTCCCGGGTTTATCATCGGGCAGATTGTCCAAACTATTCAAGTATGGCACCGGCGAATCGTATTATTTTTCAAACAAGTGCAGAAGCTGAGCAGCAAGGCTACCGGCTGGCGGGGAATTGTCCAAAATAATTAGTGAATTATTTACTATTTTCTTGTTCTAATTGAGCAAGATATTTTTAGGGCTTATTTTATGATTAATAAAACCTTTTTAGATAAATTATTAAAATCTGGCGCAGCGGTTACGGCTCAAACAACAGGCAACGATCTTAGCAGTGGTTTGGCTGGGATGTTAAAAGGTAAGGGCGGCGCGGCGCTGGCAGGTGGTGCTCTGGGCTTACTGCTAGGCAGTAAAAAAGGGCGCAAGATAGGCGGTAAAGTGTTGACCTATGGTGGTATGGCCGCGTTGGGGGTTTTAGCTTACAAAGCTTTTGATAACTGGCAGCAAAACAACCAAAGTAGTGCGCAGACTAACACGGACAGGTTAACACAGGCACCTGATGCGGTGTTGCCAGAACAGCAGTGTAAGGCTATTTTGGTTGCAGTTATTGCTGCCGCAAAAGCGGATGGGCATATTGATAACCGGGAACGTGAAATTATTGATGCAGAGATCGCAAAACTGACTACAGAGCCACAAATTATCCAGTTTGTTGACGCAGAACTTAAAAAGCCTTTGGACCCTACCGCTGTTGCCCGTCTTGCTAAAGATCAAGAAACCGCCGCACAAATGTATCTTGCCAGTTTGTTAGTCATTGATGAAGAGAGTTTTATGGAGCGAAGCTACCTTAGCGAGCTGGCGAAGCAGCTGCAGCTGCCAGACAGCCTGCAATTGGCACTTCGCCAGCAGGTAAAAGAAGCCGAGTTGCTCGCTCAGGCCTAATGATTAATACAGGCGCCTAAATGCGCCTGTTGCTTACAAGCCGAGGGCAACAAAATCAGCCGCACTGTGGCGTTCAGGAAGATGCGGCTCTGCACCAAAATTACGATTTACCGCATAGCCGCGTTTTACCGCGGGTCTGCTATCAATTAATTTTGCCCAGCGCAGTACATGGGGATAGTCGTTAACCGATAAAAACTCTGCCGCGTCATAAAGTCGACCTAGCACTAAACCACCATACCAGGGCCAAATTGCCATATCGGCAATGGTATAGTCATCGCCGCAAATGTAAGTATTCTTTGCTAATTGTTGATTTAATACATCTAATTGCCGTTTTGCCTCCATAGCATAGCGATCTATCGCATAGGCGATTTTCTCTGGAGCATACGCATAAAAATGGCCAAAACCGCCGCCTAAAAAGGGGGCACTGCCCATTTGCCAAAACAGCCAGTTCAGCATTTCGGTGCGCTTAGCTGGCTCCCTGGGTATAAAAACGCCAAACTTTTCTGCGAGGTACAATAAAATACTGGCAGATTCAAAGACCCGTGTTGCCGGTACCGTGCTGTTATCAACCAAGGCAGGGATTTTTGAATTAGGATTTATAGCAACAAAACCTGAACTAAACTGTTGTCCTTCACGGATATTGATAAGCCAAGCGTCGTATTCCGCTGCGCTAATGCCTGCGGCCACCAGCTCTTCCAACAAAATAGTGACTTTAACGCCATTTGGCGTAGCTAAAGAGTACAGCTGCAGCGGCTGGTTACCCGCGGGTAAGGCTTTTTCATGGGTGGCACCTGCCACAGGTCTGTTAATATTGGCAAAGGCACCGCCATTTTGCTGCTGCCATTGCCAAATTTTAGGTGGGGTATAAGTCGATGAGTTCATAAATATAAAACCTCTATAATGAGCGATATTTACAGGTAGTAAAGCCACCGGGTTACATTTAGATGGTGTAGTTTACTTTTTAAACTTAGCTATACTAATCAATATTTTGTGCTTAGAGATCTGCTAAAATACATTGGTTCAGTGAAATGTCATGTTTACCTGTTATTATTTGCTAATAATTAACGATGGACTTAGCGGTGAAAAAACTCTGTCGCCAAAATGGTATTGGCGTCGGTTTTATGTTGTTTAACTTTTAATTTTAAGCCCAAGAGAAGATCCCCACATTATGTTTGTAGTAGATAAACTGATCTTACTGGCTGCAGTACTGATATTACTTGGCATTTTCTCCAGTAAAATTTCTGCCCGGTTAGGGTTGCCTATGCTAGTGCTGTTCTTATTAGTTGGGATGCTAGCAGGAGAAGACGGTATTGGCCGTATTGGCTTTGATAGCCCTCAGGCGGCGCATGCTCTGGGTACCTTGGCGTTGGCATTGATTCTATTTGATGGCGGCTTACAAACGCCGTTAAGTTCAATCAAGCAAGTATGGAAGCCGGCGTCGATGCTCGCCACCTTAGGGGTATTTGTTACTGCGGTAATTACTGGTGCAGCGGCAAGCTATATTTTGGATATCAGCCTAATTACCGGCATGCTCTTGGGGGCAATAGTAGGCTCTACCGATGCCGCGGCGGTATTTTCACTGCTGCGAAATGCCGGTATTCATCTTAACCCACGTTTGAAGTCTACCTTAGAAATAGAAAGTGCCTCGAACGATCCTATGGCGATATTCCTTACAGTCGGTTTATTAGAAATACTGGTCAACGATATGCAGCCAGGCCTACCATTATTACAATTATTCGTGATGCAAATGGGCTTAGGAGCCATAATTGGTTTAATCGTCGGTTATGCCGTCATCAAATTGATTAATCGCATCCATTTGCAAGCCAGTGGTTTATATCCTGTGCTGGTTACTGCATCGGGTTTGTTAGCCTTTGGACTTGCAGCAAACATCGGCGGCAGTGGCTTTTTAGCTATTTTTATTTGCGGCGTGATGATTGGTAATAGCCAATTTGCCTTTCAGCGTACTACCTTTTTATTTCACGATGGCTTAGCCTGGCTCAGTCAAATTACCATGTTTGTGGTGCTGGGCTTATTAATTACTCCTAGCTCACTGCTGGATGTTTGGTGGCAGGGTATTTTAATTGCTGGCGTGCTAGTTTTTATCGCCAGACCCCTGGCAGTTTTTCCGTTGATGAAACTCTTTGGTTTTAATCTAAGAGAGACGACCTTGGTATCCTGGGTGGGGTTAAGAGGCTCGGTGCCCATTATACTGGCCATTTTCCCGTTAATGTTTGGTTTACCTAATGCTCAGCTGATATTTAATGTTGTATTCTTTGTCGTGCTGATCTCAGCGACTTTGCAAGGGTCTACCTTACCCTGGATAGCCCGGCGTTTAAACCTGATTGAGAAACCCCAGGCACAAGCACCCGCCACGCTGGAAATTACGTCGCTTGGTGATGTTGATGCCGCTATTGTTGAATATACCTTGTCTGATAACTCCAGAGCGGCATATCGACGTTTGTCACGAATGGCGTTGCCAGAAGGCGTGGTCGTAGCGATGATTACCCGCGGTGAGAAAGTCATAGCCCCGCGCGGCTCAACCATTCTACAACCTGAAGATCACTTGTTTATTGTGCTAAAAGACGATTATAAAGATTTTGTTGAGCAAGCTTTCGCCGATAAAGGCTTTGCCGGCAGCAGACCAGCAGGGCCACTACGGATGAAAGGCGCGACTATGCTCAGCGATATCGATTGGTGTTATGGTTACGGCGCTAAGTTAAATCAGGGTAGAGAAGATATCAGCCTTGAAGGACTCTGTGTAAGGATGTTAGGTAATAACCTGGCAGAGCAAGCTGAGTTTAAGTATGCCGACAGGCACTTTAAAATCGTTGAAATGGTGGGTGATAGGGTGGTGACCCTAAGCATTCAACCAGCAGAGCCAGTTTAACATCAATATCCCGGCTTAAGATAAAGCCCCATTACGGGGCTTTATCTATTTACTCTTCGCTAAGCTGTTTTTGTTTGTGTTCCCAGCGCCGCTTGGCAAAACGGCGCATATTAGGAATATCATCGGTTTCATCCATTATCGGCTGACCTATAATGGCTTCAATCACATCTTCCATCGTGACTAAACCAAGCCAACTGCCATACTCATCATAAATCAGGCACATGTGTTGTTGCTCTCGCATCAGCTGTGACATTAGCTGCTCAACACTCATTTTATCCGAGATGATTTTAACGGGCTTCATAATATCAGCAGCCACGGAGTTATCGGCAATATCTAACATATCATAACGAAAAACGATACCCAGCGGTGCTTCATCCTGATCAATCACGGGGTAGCGGGAATATTGGTCTTTTTTAACACGCTCAACTAAATCGACTAGTTTTTCATCCGGCCTGGCAGTTTCACAAACCGTTCGCGGTGTCATAATGTCGCGTACTTTAACATCGTGTAAGTCAAGAATATTGGCAATAACACGTTGCTCATCTTCGTCTAACTTATTTAATTCACGGCCTAAAATGGTTAGAGCTTTAATTTCCTGCCGCAAATCGTGCTCATGCTGCCCACCGCCAAAAAGCTTCATCACTTGATCTGATAACCAAATAAAGGGCTTAAGAATAAAAATCATACCATTTAGTAAAGCGGGTAAAACGGGGGCTAGCTTTGGCCAATATCTGGCGCCAATCGTTTTGGGTAAGATCTCTGACAGCACAAGGATAAGTAATGTCATCACCGCAGAAGCAATACCAAGATAACCATCACCAAACACAACAGTAACCTGCGCACCAACACCGGTAGCACCAACAGTGTGAGCAACAGTGTTTAACGTAAGAATAGCGGCTAAAGGCTGATCAATTTTATCTTTCAGTACTTTAAGTTTTTCATAAAGCTTAGGTCTGGAAAGTTTCTGTTGGGCAATGTAACTGGGGGTTATGGATAAGAGAGCAGCTTCCAGTATCGAGCAAATAAACGACACTGAAATAGATAGCACCACAAAGGTGATTAAAAGACTCATACAAGTTGATTACAACACTCCGTATTACCAAGGGATTATCAGTATAAACGAAAGTGTTGCTGATAATCGAGAGGTGAAATCTAAAAAATGTTAACCCCCTCTAAATAATCCAAATTAATCGGTTACTAACGCGTAATTTTATTCTAAGATGGCTTTCGTCTTAGTACTAGTAAACAGGGAGTGATACTTGAACATGCAGAATAAATTTGATGTCGAATCGCGCCACTATATTCTTATAGCCGCGCTACTGCTCGCACTCTATGCCAGTTACCTATTAATTGCGCCTTACGTTGGTGCGCTAGTACTTGCTTTCGTGTTATCTTTGCTGTGTTTTCCTGTGCATCAATGGATAGAAAAAAAGCTACCTGGAAAACCTAACCTGGCTGCAAGCCTATCGTGCGTTTTGTTGGTGATCGTGATATTGGTGCCGGCATCTTTAGTCTTTATGGCAATTTTACAACAAGGCCTAACCTTTACCCGGCAAAGCTATACCTGGTTAAACAGCGGTGGTGCAGAGCAGTTATTGCAGCATCCTTATTTACAGCAATTGCAGCTAGTATTGGCTGAATATATTCCTGCGGATTTCCTTACTGCGCAATCTCTAATAGAAAAAATGACGGAGTTCGCCTCCAGCTTTAGTAAAGAACTGCTAGATTTGAGCACCAAACTGGTTGGAGATATTACGGGTTTTGTCTTTGGTTTTATTTTGATGTTATTTATCCTGTTTTTCCTGCTACGCGATCACGACAAGATTGTTGATACGCTGTATTGGGTAATACCCTTATCCCGTTCTCAAGAAGATGCGTTGTTAAACGAAGCCAGACAAGTGGCACGTTCTGCGGTTTTAGGATCTGTCTTAACGGCGATCGCTCAGGGTTTTGCTGGTGGTATTGCTATGGCGCTGGCTGGTTTTCCTGGTTTGTTCTGGGGCACCATGATGGCGTTTGCTTCCTTTATACCAGCGGTAGGGACCGCGCTTATTTGGTTACCGGCCAGCTTATATTTATTACTCACTGGCGATTGGGGCTGGGGGATCTTTTTGGCGGTCTGGGGCATCGTTGTAGTAGGGTCTATCGATAATATTTTAAGACCTATCTTAATGCAGGGTAGCTCGCAAATGAGCACCTTACTTATTTTCTTATCGCTCCTAGGCGGATTACAGCTGTTTGGTTTGATAGGCTTAATTTATGGCCCCATTATTTTTGCGTTAACCATGGTATTGTTAAGGCTTTATACCATTGAGTTTAAAGATTTTTTAGAGAAGCAGGATAATAGCTAAGCCTTGGTATGAGCATTAACCTGCGTTTTTTATCAAGCTTAGCCGAAGTTACGGCTAAGCAGTGGGATCCATTGTTTCCACAAGACTTTCCCTTTACGCGTTATGCTTTTTTAAAGGCGCTAGAGCAGGGCGCTAGTGTCGATGGTAACAGTGGTTGGCGCAGCCAGCATCTTACTGTTTGGCAAGATGAACACTTAATTGCTGCTGTACCAGGCTATTTAAAAACGCACTCTTATGGCGAATACCTGTTCGATTGGCAAATAGCACAAGCCTACGAGCAATATCGCCTGCCGTTTTATCCTAAATGGGTAGCGGCTATTCCGTTTACGCCGGTGGCGGGGCCACGTTTAGGTCTGCTTGATCACGCATTATTACCTGAGATCTTACCGCTTTTAAGCCAGTACTTACTAAACGCTATTGCGGCTAAACAGTTAACGAGTGTGCAGTGGCTTTATCCCGATCCTGTCTTATGTCAGTCACTGATGGCGCAGGGTTTTTGGCTACGCCATGATGTGCAATTTTTATGGCAGAACAAAGGCTATCTGCAATTTACAGACTTTCTTGCCAGCTTAACGTCTCGAAAGCGCAAACAACTACAAAAAGAGCGCGCTAGCTGTCAGCACTTAATTCTGAAAACGCTTACAGGTGATGAGCTTGGTGCTGCACACTGGCAACAGTTGATACGCTGTTATCAAGCCACTTATCTTAAACGCTCTGGTCACACTGGTTACATCAGTGAGGCCAGTTTTAGCCTAATAGCGCAAAGTATGGCAGAGCAGATAGTGGTATTTGCAGCGTTTTCGCCTGAGCAACCCGACCATATTATTGCGGCCTCGTTATGTTTTAAGAGTAACGATACACTTTATGGGCGTTACTGGGGAGCCCTGGCAGAGAACGACTTACTGCATTTTGAACTCTGCTATTACCAGGGAATTGCGTTTTGTATTAAACATGGCCTGCAATACTTTGATGCCGGTGCCCAGGGCGAACATAAGTTAAAGCGGGGTTTTGAACCAGTAAAACGTTTTGGCGCTTATGCTTTTGACAATACGCCATTATCGGCAGCAATTAACAACTATTTTATGCAAGAGTCGCAGCAACTTGCCGCTTATGTCGCTGCTGCCAAGCAAGCTTTGCCTTATAAAGCGACCGAACAATGCTGATTATCGTCGAAGCAATAATAAACGGTTATTAGCCGGCATAGCGTGATCTTGCTGTAAACTAAAACCTTGTGCTTCGGCTAATACTAGTATTTGTTCAACATCACGAATTCCCATAGCAGGATCACGGCTTTTAAGGCTTTGATCAAAAGCCTGATTACTCGCACTGGTAAAAGTGCCGTTGTAGTTGAAAGGCCCGTAAATACAAAGTGTTGCGTTTTCACTCAGTAGCCGATTTAGCCTTTTAAACATGCTTTCAACCATTGACAAACTCATAATATGCAGTGTATTGGCGGTAAAAAGGCCATCAAAGTTGCCAGGCGGTAACTGTTGCTGGGTAACATCTAAGCAGAGTGCCTGAGGCAAATTACGAAGAGCGGCTCTGCGTAATCGCTCATTGAGATCTGGCAAGTAATGTTGCTGATCACTGGCTTGCCAGCGCAGATGTGTTAATTGGCTAGCAAAGTGCACCGCATGCTGACCAGTACCGCTGCCAATTTCCAATACAGTGGTTGTTTGGTAAAAAGCTTGTTTAAGTACGGCAAGAATCGGTTCTTTATTATTTTCACAAGCCTGAGAGAAGGGCAAATCAGAGTCCATTGGAAAACCTTATATAAGCAGCATGTGCTAAGCCGAATAGTGTGATACAGATAATAATATAGTGATGATAGTATCATTACAATTGTCAATTTAACATAATATACATTATGAGCTATATAAGTTGCGTCATAATAGAGAGTTTTTCAAGCTTATTGACTACTCTAAACTACTGTATCTTCTGCTTTTTCACCCAAACTAAGTAGCTTTGTATTTTCTCATCAGCTTGCAGCGCGTATAAAGTATTAAACCTTTTGGCCAACGTCATTTCATCATAGAAACGATGAATGGTTTTATGACATGTTACACAGAGCATCACGCCATTTTGTAATTCGGCTTTGCTGTAATGGCTCCGGAAAAAACTACGCCTGTGCATTTTCTTAGGAATTAAATGATGAAATGTTAGCAGACAATGTCTACCGCAAAGCTCGCAAGCAACTTGTTGTTTCATAAACACAGTATCTCGTTCATTGCTGTGTTAAACGGCTAGCTAAGCCTTTTAGATTTGCTGGTATCCGCAAATGCAATCTATTTTGCTGTTGTGTGCGTATTATACAAAAAATCGCTTGGACCTAGCTATGCGCTTTAACATGATAATTACCGCTTTTATGGCTGTCTTATTACAAACAGCCATAACTAAAGCCTCAGCAAATACCAGGGTTGACACTATGCTCGCCAACTTGCCTTCAACTATCAGTTTAACGTTTTACGAGCCTGAACATTTTACGCAGATCAGACTTATTCACGATACCGTTATGGGTGGTCGCTCTACCGGTAATATCGCTGTTATTGATGAGCCTCCGGGTTTATTGTTTGTTGGTAACTTATCCTTAGCTAATAACGGCGGCTTTGCCTCTGCCGAGTTTACTTTAGCGAAACCTTTAAGGGATAAGGTATTAAATAGTCTCTATTTGCATGCGTTAGCTGATGGTCGAAAGTATCAATTACGTCTAAAAACGCCATTTATTCCAAATGGCGTTGCTTATGTTGCAGAGTTCGAAACAGATACCATGCCTCAGCATTATTATGTGCCACTGGCGGCATTTCGGGGCCAGTATCGGGGGCAAGCCATCAGAAACATGCCAAAACTTAACTTAGCCGATGTTAGTCAAATAAGTATTATGTTGGCGGATAAACAGGATGGCGCTTTTTCGATTACGTTATACTCGATAACTTTCTCGGCAGTAAATACCATTTAAGTTGCAGGCTGAATCTCAGGTGTTAATCCCCTACTACATTCAGCCTACCTTTTTCATCGTTACGGCAGAGGCTTAGGTTAATTGCGCCACGACACTTTGTAAGGCCGCTAATGGATCCGCAGCTTTAGTAATAGGACGACCTATTACCATATAATCAACACCAGCCTGTTTGGCAGCCTGTGGCGTCATCACCCGGCGCTGATCATCCGCAGCGCTATCTGCAGGTCTGATCCCCGGTGTAACCAACTGAAATGCATTTCCAAACTGACTTTTTAATAGTGTTGCTTCCTGAGCGGAGCACACCACACCATCCAAGCCTGCACTTGCAGTTAAACTCGCTAATCTCAATACCTGCTCTGCAGGTGTTAAGGTTATTCCTAATTCCAGCAGATCGGCTTGCTCCATACTGGTTAATACTGTCACGGCAATAAGTTTCGGCCGGTTAGCGCCAAAACAGGTCAGTGCATCTTTCGCCGCAACCATCATACGGCTACCGCCACTGGCATGAACATTGACCATCCATACGCCTAAATCTGCAGCAGCTTGCACGGCTTTTGCTACCGTATTCGGGATGTCGTGAAATTTTAAATCGAGAAAAACATCGAAATGCTGCTGCTGAAGCGCGGTAACAAACTGTGGGCCAAAGCGGGTAAACATTTCTTTGCCGACTTTTAACCGACACAAACTGGGGTCAAGTTGACTAACTAAATTCAAAGCATCGGCCTGCTTTTCGTAATCCAGGGCAACAACAATAGGGGTATGGCAAGACATGAATAATCCTTGAGCTAGAGATCTACCGACCGTCAACACCGCTAATGGGTTCTACCGTTTCCCATTGCTGACAAGACGGACATAGCCAATAAGGCTGACGGGTTTTAAAACCGCAACTGCGGCAATTATATAATACTTTACTGGCTAAATAGGCATTAACCAGCTCTTCAACCGAAGACAATACCTCGGCGGCTTGCGCCGATTCTTGTTGGCGTAGTTGTAATAACTTTTGGAACAGCCGAATATTAGGTTGTTGACGTAGCTTATCTAATAAATAGTGTTCTGCGGCTTTAGTTGAGCCATGTTCAGCTAGCCATTCACTTAATAATAAACGAGCACTAATATTATGATGCTTATCAGCAAGCAGAGTAAGTAACTGATACCACTCATCTGCATCCATCTGACATTGACTTAACATCGGCAGTAGCTCTGCGCTCCATTGTGGCTTTTGCTTTAAAATACTGAGCAAAGCGCCTTTCGCTGTAGCAGTGTCTTGTTGTAACAACGCGTACTTAGCCAATTCATAACGTGGCCGCACTGCTTGCGGATAGCGGCTGGCAAGCTCGGCTAAGTTATTGCTATAAGCGGTTGGCAGGACTTCACTTTGAGCAGGCTCAGACAACTTGTCTTGCAAAGTTTGCGTATGCATATTGGCAAGCGCAATACGCAACGACTTGGATTTGGTTTTTTCCACCTCAGCGGCCAGTGCTACAGCTTTATTGAGTTCGTGCGTCGCCATAAAAATACTGAATAACTGTTTAAGTATGGCTTCTCGTAGCGGTTCGCAACTGACAATTTGCTGCAATAAATACTCTGCGCGGTCAAATAAACCGGCAGAATAATAATCTTTGGCGAGTTCAAATTGGATTTGCTGCGCTTGTAGCTTAGGTAATTTTAACTTATGTAACTTTTCATGAATGCGAATAGCTTTATCCCAGTCACCTTTGCGCCGAAATAAGTTGGCCAAGGCCAGATAGGTGTCTATGGTCGCAGCTTCAATATCGAGCAACTCTAATAGCTGCTCAATAGCTTTATCTTCTTGATCTGTTAATAAAAAATTCAAACCAGAAGACAGGTTGCGGGTAATATTCGCCCTGCCCTTTAACTCTTTATGCTTAAGGCTATTTCGTCCCATAAACCAACCGTAGGCGGCGGCAACTGGAAGCAACAGAAATAGCAATTCAGGCATAAAAATCAGGTTTTTTCGGTAGAGTTAGTCAACCAGCGTTTGGTTTTACGTTGCAGGGCAAAGAATAAGCTAAACAACAAACCCAGTACTATGCCAACTATCAAGAAAATTACAGCGATGTCGACTACACGTAAATTGAGCTTAACGACTAATAAATTCAGCTCGGTAAGCTGTTGATTAGTAGAGCCAAGTAAAAAGCCCAGCAATAATACGGCTATGCTAAAAATAAGAAATAGGACTTTACGCAACACTTAGCTCCGCTTCTGTAACCTGCAACAGTAGCATCAGGTATTATCTTTTACGCGATCGCGCAATTCTTTACCTGGCTTAAAGTGCGGTACATGTTTGCCGTCTAGTTCCACTTTATCGCCGGTTTTTGGGTTACGGCCAACACGTGGTGCACGGTAATGCAGAGAAAAGCTACCAAAACCGCGAATTTCGATTCGCTCACTGGAAGCAAGTGATTGTGCCATCTGTTCAAGAATTTCTTTTACAGATGCTTCAACATCCTTGACCTGAATATGGGGGAAATCTGTAGCTAACTTTTCAATCAATTCAGACTTGGTCATAGACCCTCCGGCAAACCTGCAGTAAGAGAAAGCAAGGGGCACAAGCCCCCTGCTTCATTAGCAATTAATCCTGCTTTTGAGCAGCCTTAAATGCTTCAGCCATGGCGTTACCACCGAAGTCAGCTTCTTGCTGCTGCTTGGTATTAACAGTATCCATTGCTTCTTTTTCTTCAGCTTCGAATTTAGCTTTGATTGACAGGCTGATTACGCGGTTTTTGCGATCCACACCCATTAAACGAGCTTCAACTTCTTCGCCAACTTTCAGTACGGTTGATGCATCTTCAATACGCTCACGAGCGATGTCTGATACACGAACATAACCTTCAACTGCACCTTCTAACATCACAGTAGCGCCTTTCGCGTCAACGGCAGTTACTTCACCTTTAACGATAGCACCTTTTTTGTTGTCAGCAAGGTAACCATTGAACGGATCTTCATCCAGTTGTTTGATACCTAAAGAAATACGCTCGCGCTCTGGGTCAACTTGTAATACCACAGCGTGTACTTCGTCGCCTTTCTTGAATTCACGAACCGCTTCTTCGCCAGTGGCGTTCCAGCTGATGTCAGATAAGTGAACCAGACCATCGATGCCGCCATCTAAACCGATGAAGATACCGAAGTCAGTGATTGACTTGATCTTACCGCTTACGCGATCGCCCTTGTTGAAGCCCTTAGCGAACTCTTCCCATGGGTTAGCTTTACACTGTTTCAGGCCTAAAGAAATACGACGACGTTCTTCGTCGATTTCCAGAACCATAACTTCCACAGAATCACCTAGGTTAACAACCTTAGATGGGTGGATGTTTTTGTTGGTCCAGTCCATTTCTGAAACGTGTACTAAACCTTCTACGCCTTCTTCGATTTCTACGAAGCAGCCGTAATCAGTCAGGTTAGTTACGCGACCAGTGATGCGAGCACCTTCTGGGTAACGTGAAGCGATAGCTGCCCACGGATCTTCGCCCATTTGTTTCAGGCCTAAAGAAACGCGTTGCTTCTCGCGGTCGAATTTCAGTACTTTTACTGGAATTTCGTCGCCAACGTTTACGATTTCGCTTGGGTGCTTAACGCGTTTCCAGGCCATATCAGTGATATGTAGTAAACCGTCTACGCCACCTAAGTCTACGAAAGCACCGTAGTCAGTCAGGTTCTTAACGATACCTTTGACTTCCATGCCTTCTTCTAAGTTTTCTAACAGCTGATCGCGCTCTTGGCTGCTTTCTGATTCAATAACAGCACGACGTGATACCACCACGTTGTTACGCTTCTGATCCAGCTTGATAACTTTGAACTCAAGTTCTTTGTTTTCTAAGTGCAGGGTGTCGCGTACTGGACGTACGTCAACTAATGAACCAGGCAGGAAAGCACGGATGCCATCAACTTCAACTGTGAAGCCACCTTTAACTTTACCAGTGATAACACCGATAACGGTTACTTTATCTTCGCAAGCTTTTTCCAGGCGGACCCAGGCTTCATGACGCTTAGCTTTTTCACGAGATAATAAGGTCTCACCGAAACCATCTTCGATAGCGTCTAAGGCTACATCGATGATATCACCCACGCTAACTTCTATTTCGCCGTTCAGAGATTTGAACTGCTCAACAGGAATAGCAGCTTCTGATTTCAGACCGGCGTCAACCATTACAACGTCTTTCAGAATTGCTACAACAGTACCTTTAACGATGGCACCTGGGCGGGTTTCGATTACTTTGAGGCTTTCCTCAAACATTAGTGCAAAATTTTCAGTCATAGTCACTTTTTCAGTTAAGTGCTCCATTTCACGTCATGTGTTATGGGGTTGCTAAATTTACCAGCAATATCCTTGTCACTGGCTGTCCAAAATGCGGCCTTGGCCTGGTTCATCAGCTGGTTAACGATAACTTACTGTTAACTAACTGCAGCACCTCTTGCAGCACTTGTTCAATAGATTTATTGGTGGAGTCCAACATATGGGCATCTGCAGCCGGTTTTAACGGCGCCGTTGCACGATTCATATCGCGCTCGTCCCGCGTCTGGATCTCGCTCAAAAGGTCGCCGATATTAACATCAAAACCCTTTGCTTTCAACTCTAAATAACGTCTATTGGCGCGCTCTTGCGCATCGGCAGTAAGGAAAACTTTCACTTCTGCTTGCGGAAAAACCACGGTTCCCATGTCACGACCATCGGCAACTAAACCTGGTGCCTGCGCGAAGGCGCGTTGCCGGCGCAATAATGCCTCACGAACCGTGGGCAATGACGCAATTTTAGACGCCATATCCGCGACTTCTTGAGTACGAATCGTTTGGCTGACATTCTCACCTTCCAGCGTCACTAAGGTATTCCCTTGTGCGTCGCTGGCAAACTGTACGTCCAGATGTGCGGCCAGCGGTTGTAGTGCGGCTTCGTCAGTGGGCGCAATTTGATGATGCATTGCAGCCAGCGCGAGTACCCGATAAATTGCGCCGCTATCAAGTAACTGCCAACCCAGTTGCTCAGCGAGTAAACGACTGATCGTGCCTTTACCCGAACCACCCGGACCGTCGATGGTAACTACTGGTGCTAATTGTGGCATCCTACCCCCTGTGAAAAAGCTGGTTAATCGATGTTTCAAAATGGCGCTTATTATACAGCTTTTTATGACAATTGCTGTGCTTATCCTTAAAGTAATTGCGGCTAATTCGACATCTACAACTGGCCTTAAAAAAGAAAAACGCGTAACGAAAACGGTTACGCGTTCTACTTTAAGTCGATATAATTATCGCATCACTGCTGACTTAAGCCTTTGAAAACATCGAAATAACTTGGAAAAGTTTTGGCGGTACAGTCTGGATCTTCAATAGTTACGGCGGTATCGCTAAGTGCCACTAACGAAAAGCACATCGCCATCCGATGATCATTGTAAGTGGCAATACTCGCATGTTTAAGTGCTGCCGGTGGCGTGACTTTGATATAATCGTGACCTTCTTCTACTTCAGCACCTACCTTGCGAAGCTCAGTAGCCATCGCCGCGAGACGATCCGTTTCTTTTACCCGCCAATTGTAGATATTGCGAATGACAGTTGGACCTTGTGCAAACAATGCCGTGGTCGCAATGGTCATCGCCGCATCAGGAATGGCATTATAATCCCGGTCAATACCATGCAAGGTGTTACGCGTTACCGCAATATAATCGTCAGCCCACTCAACACTGGCCCCCATCGCCTCCAAGGCATCAGCGAAGTGGATATCGCCCTGCACCGCATGTTTACCAATACCGGTGACTTTAATGGTGCCACCTTTAATTGCAGCGGCTGCTAAAAAGTAGGACGCCGAAGAGGCATCACCTTCAACTAACCACTGCCCAGGCGAACGATAACACCGGTTACCCGTTACCAAAAACCGTTGATAATTATGGTTTTCCACTTCAATACCAAAGCGCGACATCAAAGCCAGTGTAATGTCGATATAAGGTTTTGAGACTAATTCGCCTTCAATGACAATTTCACTGTCGCCTGCTAAAAGTGGAGCCACCATTAAAACAGCGGTTAAAAACTGACTAGAGATGCTGCCATCGATACTAATGCGCCCACCACTTAGCGCTTTGCCTTTGATATGTAGTGGCGGAAAGCCATCATTCTCAAGGTAGCGAATATCCGCCTGCCATTGCCTTAGCGCGTCTACCAAGTGACCTATTGGTCGCTCATACATTCGTGGCTCGCCAACTAGGGTGACATCCACATTAGATGCCGCCAAAGCTGCAGTGAGTGGCCGCATGGCTGTCCCTGCATTGCCTAAGAACAACTCCAGCGCAGCGGTATGTTGAAATAAGCCACCCAGCCCCTGCACTTCGCACTGGGTGCGGCATGCTGATAACCGGTACTTAACTCCAAGCGCGGTTAAGGCATTAAGCATATGCTTAACATCATCACTATCTAATAAATTCGTGATCTGGGTTTCGCCTTCAGCCAAGGCCGCCAAAAGGAGTACGCGATTTGAAATACTTTTAGAACCCGGTAAATGCACTTCACCGGCAATATGTTTAATTGGCGTTAAGGTTAATGTCTTCATCCGTTTACCCGCTCAAATTCACGCATAAAGCTCACCAGCGTTTGCACGCCCTCTAATGGCATCGCATTGTAAATGCTGGCCCGCATGCCACCGACTATGCGATGACCTTTTAAGGCCAGTAAACCATGCTGTTCGGCCTGACTCACAAAAAGATCATTAAGCTTTTCATCGGCTAAGAAAAACGGCACATTCATCCAGGAGCGATAAGTTGGATCAACATCATTCCGGTAAAAGCCACTTTGGTCTATATACTGGTACAAGGTATTGGCTTTTAGTTGATTACGCTCAGCCATTGCTGCAATACCGCCTTGCTGTTTTAACCACTTAAACACCAAGCCCGCTAAGTACCAGGCGTAGGTAGGCGGCGTATTAAACATACTGTCGTTCTCAGCAGCTAAGCGATAATCTAACACTGCAGGAATAGCAGCGTTTTTAGCCGGTAACAAATCTTCGCGCACTATGGCCAGTGTTAAACCTGATGGCCCAATATTTTTTTGGGCACCCGCATAAATCACCCCATAGCGGCTAACATCAATCGGTCTTGATAAAATAGTCGATGACAGATCGGCTACGATAGGGACTGAGGTTACCGGTAAATCAGTGAACTCCAGGCCATCTACCGTTTCATTTGGACAGCAATGCACATAGGCAGCATTCTCATTTAACTGCCAATTAGATGTATTTACCAGGCCACGCAATTGTTCAGCCGTTCTAATGCGAATATCTTGTGCATTCACCTGACCGAACTTTTGTGCTTCCTCTACCGCAGCCAAAGACCAGGCTCCCGAGATAATGTAATCAGCGCTCTTGCCTGCTTGCATCAGATTAAGAGGCACTGCCGAAAATTGGCCACGGCCACCGCCGTGCATAAAGAGCACTTTGTAATTTGCCGGTATTGCCAATAAATCACGTAAATCTTGCTCTGCTTCGGCAGCCAATTTAATAAACGGCTTACTGCGGTGGCTTACTTCCATCACCGAACAGCCTTGGCCATGCCAATTAATAAATTCCTGCTGTGCCTGTTGCATCACATCAACTGGCAACATCGCCGGGCCAGCACAAAAATTATAGGTGGTCATTTTACTTCTCACTTCTACGTTAACTATTTGAGTTAGATAATGGAGTTGTTTAACTGGCCTTGGTAAAACCTTTGCCGCGGCTAACGCCCAATAGCGAAGGTATTCATACAAACAATACGTTATTTTTCTTAGTATTTTAAAAAGAAAACGAGCGCCAAAGCGCCCGTTTTATGTTTGTTACTCTTCTTCGCCTGTCGCATCTTGTGCTAACTGGCTATCCTGCGTTTCTGGCGTACGGCTGCTACCTTCCGCCAGTGCAGTCAGTGCTTCATCGTCTTGAATTTCGTCAATACGTTCTACACCTACCACTTTCTCGCCTTCTTGCGTGCGGATTAAGATCACGCCCTGGGTGTTACGACCCACTTCTGACACTTCGTTAACGCGGGTACGTACTAAAGTACCTTTGTTCGAAATCATCATTATTTCGTCGCTTTCAGAAACTTGTACTGCACCCACTACCAGGCCATTCCGCTCTGATACTTTAATGGAGACCACACCCTGGGTGGCACGGCTCTTCGCCGGATATTCGGTTAACGAGGTACGTTTGCCGTAGCCATTTTCCGTTACTGTTAAGATGGCACCATCACCGTTTGGAATGATCAGTGACACTACACTACCGCCCTCACGTAGTTTAATACCACGTACACCGGTGGCGGTGCGGCCCATACCACGAACCTGATCTTCGGTAAAGCGCACAACCTTACCATCATCAGAGAACAGCATAATTTCATTAGTGCCGTCTGTAATGCCTACATCAATCAGGCGATCGCCTTCGTTCAGGTTCACAGCAATAATGCCATTAGCCCGTGGCCGTGAATATTCGGTTAAAGCCGTTTTCTTCACAGTACCATTAGCCGTTGCCATAAACACATATTTGCCTTCTTCGTATTCACGAACAGGCAGAATGGCATTAATACGTTCGCCTTCTTCTAGCGGCAATAAGTTTACGATAGGTTTGCCGCGAGCCGTGCGGCTGGCCAGAGGCAATTGATATACCTTCATCCAGTACATGCGACCACGGTTTGAGAAGCATAAAATGGTATCGTGGGTGCTAGCTACTAGCAGCTTATCAACAAAATCTTCATCTTTTACCGTAGTGGCCGCTTTACCACGGCCGCCACGACGCTGTGCTTCGTAGTCAGTAATCGGCTGATACTTCGCATAACCCAAGTGTGACAAGGTCACGACGACATCTTCTTCGGTGATCAAGTCTTCCATATTGATATCCAGCATATTATCCTGGATTTCAGTACGGCGAGCGTCGCCATATTGCGCTTTGATGGCAGCTAACTCTTCACAGATCACTTCCATCAGACGCTCTGGGCTACCTAAGATATGCAGTAACTCGGCAATCAGTTGCAGTAGTTCTTTATATTCTGCCAGGATCTTGTCATGTTCCAGCCCGGTTAACTTATGCAAGCGTAAATCAAGAATGGCTTGCGCTTGTTGTTCGGTTAGGAAATACATGCCTTCACGAATGCCAAAATGGGCTTCTAACCACTCTGGACGCGCAGCATTTTCACCAGCACGCTCTAACATGGCAGAAACATCGCCAAGCTGCCAACCACGAGCCACTAAGCCCGCTTTCGCTTCCGCTGGACTGGCTGAGTTTTTAATCAGCTCAATAATTTCATCAATATTAGCCAGCGCTATGGCTAAGCCTTCTAAGATATGTGCTCTGTCACGTGCCTTACGTAAATCATAAACGGTACGACGGGTAACCACTTCACGGCGATGCAGGATAAAGTATTCCAGCATCTCTTTTAAGCTTAGCAATTTCGGTTGATTGTTTGCCAAGGCCACCATATTGATACCAAACACTGTTTGCATCTGAGTGTTGGTATACAGCTGGTTTAGCATCACATCCGTCGATTCGCCACGCTTAAGTTCGATAACAATGCGCATACCGTCTTTATCAGACTCATCGCGCAGCGCCGAAATGCCCTCAATACGTTTTTCTTTAACCAAGTCGGCAATTTTTTCAATTAGGCGGGCTTTGTTAACCTGATACGGAATTTCATAAACAATAATAGCTTCACGGCCGGTTTTCTCGTCCGTTTCAATAAAGGTTTTGGCGCGGATATAAACCTTGCCACGGCCAGTGCGGTACGCTTCTTCAATACCTTTACGGCCGTTGATAATGGCGGCTGTAGGGAAATCTGGCCCTGGGATTAGCTGCATTAACTCGTGCAATTCAATATCTGGATTAGCAATTAGCGCTAAACAACCATCAATCACTTCGTTGAGGTTATGCGGCGGAATGTTAGTAGCCATACCTACAGCAATACCAGAAGAGCCGTTAACCAATAGATTAGGTACTTTGGTAGGTAATACCGCAGGAATTAACTCGGTACCGTCATAGTTAGGTACAAAATCAACCGTTTCTTTATCCAGATCGGCTAATAGCTCATGCGCTATCCTGGCCATCCGCACTTCGGTATAACGCATCGCCGCTGCTGAGTCACCGTCAATCGAACCGAAGTTACCCTGACCATCCACCAACATATAGCGTAGCGAAAAAGGTTGAGCCATTCGCACTATAGTATCGTATACCGCACTATCACCATGAGGATGGTATTTACCGATAACGTCACCGACTACACGAGCCGACTTTTTATAGGCTTTATTCCAATCGTTACCGAGCTCTTTCATGGCGAATAAGACGCGACGGTGTACCGGCTTTAAACCATCCCGTACATCGGGTAAGGCGCGGCCAACAATGACGCTCATCGCATAATCGAGGTAGGAATTTTTTAATTCCTCTTCGATATTAATTGGGACTATTTCTTTGGCCAGATCTGTCATAAAACGTTATTTTCCCTTAAATCAGATAGATAACTCGCTTTTCTTGCCTTTGTTTAGCGCGAGACAACGACGGATTCTACCACATAAAAAGCACCTTGCCATGCCTGATTATGCAGGGTGCTTAGATTGCCGCCTTTGCCATAACAGATCAAGGCTTTATAATAGCGAAAAACAACCAGGTTTGAATAATGACAACACATAACAATGTAGATCCGGCGGAAATTGCCAAATTTAATGATATTGCCGCCCGCTGGTGGGATCCTGAAGGCGAGTTTAAACCCTTGCATCTGTTAAACCCGACCCGACTCTCTTACATTAGTGACCAGCTGGGTGGCTTATTTGGTCGCAAAGCTATTGATGTCGGCTGCGGTGGCGGCATTTTGGCAGAAAGTATGGCACGGGCCGGCGCCGAGGTCACTGGCATCGATATGGCCACTGATGGTTTGAATGTCGCCAGGCTGCACGCTTTAGAAAGTGGTTTAACGGTAAATTACCAACAAAGTACAGCGGAAGACTTCGCTAAATTATCCCCTGGTAGTTTTGAGCTGGTAACCTGTATGGAGATGCTGGAACACGTGCCCGATCCTGCCTCAGTGATCCAGGCTTGTGCTGATCTGGCTGCACCAGGCGCAACCTTAGTCTTTTCCACCATTAATAAAACACCTAAAGCCTACTTATTTGCTATTTTAGGCGCCGAGTATCTGCTACGACTGGTTCCTAAAGGTACACACCAATACGCTAAATTTATCAGACCATCCGTTTTGATGCGCCATATCGAAAATGCGGGATTGTCTTTAGTAGATGCCACGGGCTTGCATTTTAATCCGCTGCATAACAGCTTTAAAATGGGGCCCGGTTTAGATGTGAACTATTTTGTCGTGGCACGCAAACCGGCATAATTTGTCGTAACATGGTGATGGCCGTAGATCTTTAGCGGCCAAATAACTGGTTGGACTTAAAAAGCTCATTTATAGAACAAATAATTTTTTAAGAAAAATTCCGTTAAAAAAGCTTGCCTAAATCAGGCAAGAACACGCACACTGAGCCGCAGGTTAGCAGCTACTCACCCTTGCGGTTCTCTGCCTAAAATAGCCTGTTCCCTTCCCTTGCAAAATCAACAAATACACACTATCTTGTGATCGTCTTTTGAAATACACCCATATGTTGTGTAATTCGTCAGCAACGTCTGTGTATTTTCTCGCCGCGTGCTAAGTGCGGTTTAATCAAATTTATAAAAGAAATGGAACACTTCAGCGATGACTCAAACTCTTTTTGTGACTAAGCGCGATGGTCGGCGTGAGCCTCTGGATTTAGACAAAATTCATCGGGTTATTACCTGGGCAGCCGAAGGCTTGACGAACGTCTCGGTGTCACAGGTTGAACTAAAATCACATATTCAGTTTTATGATGGTATTAAATCTTCTGATATTCACGAGACCATTATTAAAGCAGCTGCTGATCTGATTGCGAAGGAAACACCTGATTATCAATATATGGCTGCACGGCTTGCTGTGTTTCATTTACGCAAAAAAGCGTATGGCCAATTCGAGCCACCCCATCTTTATCAACACGTTGTAAAGATGGTTGAAGCAAAACGCTACGATGCGCATATTTTAGCCGATTACACGCCTGAAGAAATTGAACAACTAAATGGCTTTATCGATCATAGCCGCGATTTAAACTTTAGCTATGCAGCCGTAAAACAGCTAGAAGGTAAATATTTAGTACAGAACCGGGTAACCGGTGAAATTTATGAAAGCGCTCAGTTTCTCTATATGTTGGTTGCTGCCTGTTTATTTGCTAATTATCCAAAGAGCAACCGCCTGGATTATGTTCGCCGCTTTTACGATGCGACGTCTTTATTTAAAATTTCACTGCCTACGCCCATTATGTCAGGTGTGCGCACCCCTACCCGTCAATTTAGTTCTTGTGTCTTGATCGAATGTGGCGACAGTTTAGATTCTATCAATGCCACCTCCAGCGCCATTGTTAAATATGTTAGTCAGCGCGCGGGCATTGGTATTAACGCGGGGCGGATCCGGGCTTTAGGTAGCCCTATCCGTAACGGCGAAGCCTTTCATACTGGCTGTATCCCATTTTATAAGCACTTTCAAACCGCCGTTAAAAGCTGTTCGCAAGGTGGTGTACGCGGTGGCGCAGCAACTCTGTTCTATCCGCTATGGCACTTAGAAGTAGAATCTTTACTGGTATTGAAAAACAACCGGGGTGTGGAAGAGAACCGGGTGCGGCATCTGGATTATGGGGTGCAATTCAACCGCTTAATGTACCAGCGTTTAATTAAAGACGATTACATCACCTTATTTAGTCCATCAGATGTACCGGGCCTTTATGATGCGTTTTTTGAAAATCAGGAACGTTTTGAAGCGCTATATGTAAAATACGAAGCAGATAGCGCTATTCGTAAAAAACGCATTAAAGCCATTGAACTCTTTACGCTCTTTATGCAAGAACGTGCTAGTACTGGCCGTATCTATTTACAAAACGTCGATCACTGCAACACCCACAGCCCGTTCAACCCAGAGCTGGCTCCGGTTAGACAAAGCAACCTCTGTTTAGAAATCGCTTTGCCTACTAAGCCGTTGTCGCATGTTAACGATCCTGAGGGTGAAATTGCGCTTTGCACCCTGTCCGCATTTAACCTGGGTGCGATTACCGATTTAGTCGAACTAGACGAATTAGCAGAGCTGGCCGTACGTTCTTTAGATAGTTTATTAGACTATCAGGACTACCCCATTCCAGCGGCTTATTCAGCTTCCATTGCTCGCCGCACACTGGGGGTAGGCGTGATCAATTACGCTTATTATCTGGCGAAAAATGCTGTCAAATATTCTGATGGCTCAGCCAATGGTTTAACGCACCGTACTTTTGAAGCCATTCAATATTATCTGTTAAAAGCCTCGGTAAAACTGGCGCAAGAACGTGGTCCTTGCCCGAAGTTTAATGAAACCACCTATGCGCAAGGCATATTGCCTATTGATACCTACAAAAAAGATTTAGATAAAGTTTGTCAGGAACCTTTGCATCTGGATTGGGAGCAGCTACGTAAAGATATACTGCAATATGGCTTACGTAACTCAACGCTGTCAGCACTGATGCCATCAGAAACTTCGTCGCAGATTTCTAATGCCACCAATGGTATCGAGCCGCCACGCGGCCATATCAGCGTGAAAGCCAGTAAAGACGGTATTCTGAAACAAGTTGTACCAGAATATGATCGCTTAAAAGATCAATATGAGTTGCTGTGGGATATTCCGTCAAACGATGGATATCTGGCACTGGTGGCCATTATGCAGAAATTTATTGATCAAACGATCTCGGCAAACACCAATTATGATCCAGCAAAGTTTGATGGCGGTAAGGTGCCAATGAAAGTATTGCTAAAAGATCTATTGAACGCTTACAAGCTGGGGGTAAAAACCATGTATTACCACAACACCCGTGATGGTGCATCCGATATTCAGGATGATATTAAAGCCAGCGCAGAGGATGATGGTTGCGCCGGTGGAGCCTGTAAAATTTAATCATTTTAAGAGCGGTGACACCGCTCTTTTTTGATAACGGCACTTTTCACAACTTTGTTTTTCGCAACGATGTTTTCAGGATTAATAACTAGCATGGCGTACACAACTTTCAACCGCAACATTAACGATCAACTCAAGGAACCAATGTTCTTTGGTAATGCTGTGAATGTCTCCCGCTATGATCAGCAGAAATACCCCATTTTTGAAAAGCTGATTGAAAAACAACTTAGCTTTTTCTGGCGGCCAGAGGAAATTGATGTCAGTAAAGATCGTATTGATTTTCAGCAGTTGCCTGACCACGAAAAGCATATTTTCTTAAGTAATCTTAAGTACCAAACCCTGCTTGACTCGGTACAAGGCCGTTCACCTAATGTCGCGCTGTTACCCATAGTGTCTATTCCCGAGCTAGAAACCTGGATTGAAACCTGGGCCTTTAGTGAAACGATCCACAGCCGCAGCTATACCCATATTGTACGTAATATCACGGCCGAGCCGCACAAGGTGTTCGACGATATTATGCTCAATGAAAAGATCCTGGAGCGGGCGCAAGATGTTACCCGTTACTATGATGCGTTAATTGATGGCGTAAACCTGTATCAGCGTTGTGGTGAAGGCAACCACAATATCAATGGCAATATAGAAAGCATCACCTTGCGGGAACTGAAAAAGCGCCTCTACCTTTGTATGATGTCAGTTAATGTGCTGGAGGCTATTCGCTTTTATGTTAGCTTTGCTTGCAGCTTTGCCTTTGCAGAACGCGAATTAATGGAAGGTAACGCCAAAATTATCCGCCTTATTGCCCGGGACGAAGCTCTGCACCTTACTGGCACCCAACATATCCTGAATATTATGGCCAGCGGTGATGACGATCCGGAAATGGCAGAAATAGCCCGTGAATGCGAAGAAGATGCGTATGCTATTTTTATGCTGGCAGCCGAGCAAGAAAAAGACTGGGCAGCCTATTTGTTTAAAGACGGTTCTATGATCGGTTTAAACAAAGATATCCTCTGCCAGTATGTGGAATATATTACTAATAGCCGTATGCAAGCCGTTGGCTTAAAACCACGTTTTGCTACCACCCAAAACCCAATCCCCTGGATAAATACCTGGTTGGTCTCTGACAACGTACAGGTAGCACCACAAGAATCAGAGATTAGCTCTTATTTGGTTGGGCAAATTGATAACGAAGTCGATAGTGATGAGTTTGGCGATTTTGATCTTTAATCTTAATGTCAAAGGTCATTGTTAATGCACAAATGCCGCTGTCATACGACAGCGGCCAGCATAATTTGCTGGTATTTCTGGAGCAACATAAACAAAGTGTTAGCTTTCAATGTCGCGAGGGCTTCTGTGGTGCCTGCCGTTGCAAGTTAATTTCGGGTGAAGTTCGCTACTTACAAGAACCTTTAGCCTTTGTGCGTAAAGGCGAATTCCTTCCTTGCTGCAGTGTACCTATTGGCGACATTAGTATAGAAATCCCCAAATAACATAGCTATTTTTTACTATTTCGCGCAAAATTACCCTATTAATTCACTCTTAGCTACTAGATTAAATGATGAAATCTGTTTTGTTCTCGTTGTTATTAAGCTTACCTGCAAACGCGGCTATTCCAGCTGAGTTCCAACAGTTATTTGACCGGGCGCATTATCAACAGTTGCTTGCGGACCTTGCCGCGCAACCCAATGCTCGCCAAGATCCTGATTTGATGCTATTGCAAGTTCGCACCTTAATTCAGCAACAATTTCGGGAAGAAGCGAATACGTTATTAAATGAACTGGTAACAGAACATCCTGAACACAGTGGTATCTTAACGCAAGCAGCCTTAAATAAATTGGCTTTAGCAAACAGCGGCAGCGTGTTTAATGCCCGGAAAAGAGCGAGTGATGCGCTAGAGTTATTGCATAAAGCCGTTTTATTGGAGCCAACCAACTTTCAAGCGCAACAGGCTCTAATCAGTTTTTATCAAACTGCCCCTGCAAATGCTGGTGGTAGCAAAGAGTTAGCAGCAGAACGCGCTGAATTGTTAAGTCAAATAGATAGCACCCAGGGCGTGTTGGCGAAAGTGACTATAGCGGCCAATGAAACACGGCTTAGTGATGCTTTGCAATTACTCGAACAGCAATTAAACCTCAATCCAAACAACACCGATTTACTGTTACGTAAAGCGGCGTTATTAGTGCAACAACGTGCATTTTTAGTTGCGCAAGAGACCTATATGCAGGCTTTGCCTTTGTTAACTGAGCCACTGCAGCAACAAAGCACACAGTTTCAGATTGGTCGCCTGGCCGTTTTCAGTGGTAAGCATCAGGTTGCTGGCATAGCTGCTTTAGAAAACTACCTGGATTTCTATCAAAACAGCCAACAACCCAGATTACACCGGGCTAAATTGCGCTTAGCCCAACTGTACATCAATGAGGGTGAGGTAGATAAGGCCAAAGCGCTCTACGCCGAGGTTGCTAAATTTAACAGCGATGAGCAAGATTTCCTGGAAGCGCGTGACGAATTAGCCAGAGCACTTGGTTATATAGCAGACCCAGCACAATAGTGCTGAGCCTGCTATTTGCCTACACTTAGAGAAGCTTATTTACGAATACCTTCAACTGTTAAATCCAGTTGTACCGTAGCAGAAGCCGGACCTAAATCGGTATTAATAGCAAAATCTTTCAGGGTTAATGTGGTGGTACCGGCAAAGCCAGCACGGTAACCGCCCCAGGGATCTGTACCCTCACCCAGTTTCTCTGCTGCAATGACCACCTCTTTGGTAACACCGTTCAATGTCAGGTTACCGTGTAAGTCGAAAGCTTCACCATCTTTAGGCACAATTTTGGTGCTAACAAAGGTCGCTTTTGGGTGCTTACTCACATTTAAAAAGTCGCTGCTGCGTAAGTGTTTGTCACGCTCCGCGTGGTTTGAATCCACACTATTAGTATCAATACTTAATTGAATTTTTGATGCCTCCAGTTTGCTAGCGTCATAACTGAAATCACCGGAAAATGTATTAAAACGGCCATATAACCAGCTGTAACCTAAATGGCTAATTTTAAACTGTATAAACGCATGAGCGCCTTCTGTATCAATAACATAATCAGCTGCCTGTACTGGCACTGTCATCATAGCCGCCATAGATACGGCTAATAGTAATTTTTTCATAATAAGCTCCAAATTTCCTAAGTTACGATTTACGACCAAAGATACGCTTTAATGTCTGATCTTTATCAATAAAATGATGTTTTAACGCAGCCAAGCCATGCAACACTGCCAACGAGATCAAAACGTAAGCGGTGTATTCATGCACTAAGCCTGCAATATCGGCTTGATTGGCAAATAAGGCCCCTAAAGCAGGCACGCTAAACCAGGTAAATACCGCTATTGCTCGACCATCTTCCGTCGAGATCAAGTAGCCGCTCAGCACTAAAACAAAAATCCCTACATACAGGAAAAACTGGACCAGTGCTGCTACCCGTTTCTCCCAATTTCGATGCGAGCGCAGAGGTAACGGCGGAGGGCTTACAGCACGCCACAACAGGCGGAAGATCATAACCATGGCGAGCAAAATACCGATACTCTTATGCCAATAGGGTGCTGTGCGATACCATTGATTGTAATAACTCAAATCAACCATCCAAAAACCCACGGCAAATAACGCAAATACGGTTAGCGCGACTAGCCAATGCAGTACAACACTGATTAAACCATAATGGGATGCACTATTTTTCAGCATATTTGGCTCCTGCTTATGCTATTTACCCTGATGGGATCTAAAATCAGTATGTTGAAATTGATTATTGCTATCGAGGTCATCATATCGCATGCGACTCAAAGTAAAATCGCATTATTGCTGATGATTGGTTCGATTAATTAGAAGGTTTACCACAGTAACTTTTGAGCAATAAAAAAAGCCAGCATGCTGGCTTTTAAGACTGGAATAGTTTTAATAACGGGTTTTACTCAAATTTCCCATCACGGATATGTTTTTCACCGCGTTGTTTGGCTAACTCAACCTGGCGTTGCCGCTCCGCAAAAGCCGCTTTTTGTTCAGCAGTGGTTTTTTCAAAGCAATGTGGACAGCTTAAGCCCTTCACATAATGCTCAGATACCATTTCTTGCTGTGATAACGGCATACGACAAGCGTAACATTGATCATAACTGCCTTGCGCTAACCCGTGTTTTACGGCTACCCGCTGGTCAAAAACAAAGCACTCACCTTGCCACTTACTTTTTTCTTCTGGCATTTCTTCCAGATATTTCAAAATGCCACCATCTAAGTGGTACACCTCGGCAAAACCCTGCTCTTTTAAGAAAGCAGTCGATTTCTCACAGCGAATACCACCAGTACAAAACATGGCAACTTTTTTATGTTTGGTTTTATCCAGGTTCTCTGCCGCCCACTTTGGAAACTCACGGAAGTTAGTGGTATTTGGATTAACCGCCCCCTCAAAAGTACCAATAGCAACTTCATAGTCATTACGGGTATCAATCAGGATGGTGTCTGGATCACTGATCAGCTGGTTCCAGTCTTCGCCTTTAACATAGGTGCCAACGATATGCTTAGGATCGATACCTTCGACCCCCATGGTCACAATTTCTTTTTTCAGTTTAACTTTCGTCCGGTAAAAAGCTTGTTCCTCCGCAAAGGACTCTTTATAGCTCATACCTGAAAAACGACCGTCGGCCTCTAACCAACGGATAACCGCATCAATACCCTCACGCGGCCCTGAAATGGTGCCATTAATCCCTTCGGCGGCCAGTAATAAAGTACCTTTTACCTTATGCATTACCATATGGTTATATAAGGGTTCACGCAGTTCCTGATAATCCGGCAATTCAACAAATTTATAAAGTGCAGCGACAACAAACATTTTCTATCCTCTTGCTTGGCTGGATCGTAAATCCAGTGCAACTTACTTATCATGCCGTAGCGGCGGCGCGCATTATAACGGGAAGCAAAGCAAACACCAAGTTAAGCGGCAAAACTGCTTAGCAATAAATGGCCAGCCAGCAATAACAGTAAGATCCCCATTAAGCGGTCAAACCAAAATCCCTTCGCCAATAAAAATTGCCGTACTTTGCTTTGGGTAAGTAAAAACGATAACAAAGCAAACCAGGCTGCAGTAGCTAACGCCATGTAGATGCCATAAAAAGCTTTATAGAGAAAAGGCGTTTGCGCAGAAATAACTACCGCAAACAAAGATAAGAAAAATAACGTCGCTTTTGGGTTTAACCCATTAGTAATAAAGCCAGCGGTAAATGCTGCTCTGTTCTTGGGTAAATCTTCAGTTTTAGCCGTTAGCTCGGCAGTCGCGTGCAGCGCTGGCGCCTTTGCACGAATAGCACCCTGCCCCAAATAAATTAAATACAATGCGGCGGCGACAGAGAGCACCTGAAACAACCAGGGGGTAGTTTTAATAAGTACACCTATACCCACCAAGGAATAGGTAACATGCAACAGAATGGCACAACCAATACCTAAACTGGCATAAACTGCTGTTTTTCTACCATAACGCACCGCATAACGCAGCACGATAGCAAAATCAGGACCTGGACTTGCTACCGCTAACAGATGTGCGGTGGCAATTAAAAAAAACTCTGGCCAAAAAGTCATATCTCTCCCATTATTATCTGCTTTAATTAGGTTTTACTCAGACGTATCCACAAGATTAAAACATCAATACCATTTCAGCAGCACTGCAACTACATAGTGCATCACAACGCGGACAGATATAACCTTGCGCTGATAAATGCTGCCAACGATTTTCATGGATAGCAACAAGTGTTGCTCCGGCTTTGCTAAAGTAACGGACAGCACTGTTATTGGGGGATTCTCGCCATAGATGCGCTAAGCCGCCTTCAGCACCTTGCTGCTTTAATACTCTAATAGATTGTTGTAATAATGCCTGACCTATACCATACCCTTGAAATTGCTGGCTGACCGCAACAGACTTAAAATAAGCCATGGTCGTAGTGTTTACCGGCCAATCCGCTACACTACACCATTGATCAGGTTGCCATTGACCGGCGGCAAAGCTTAAGCGATAGGCGACTACCTTATCCTCCAGTACTGCGACATAGCTTGCATTTTTTCCTGCCAAGCAGCCCCTAGCAACCATTGAAGCTAAGCTATTTAGTGTTAAATAGCCCTCACCATGTACCTTATTAGCAAGAGAAACCACCACTTGAAAAAACTCAGGCTCTAGCGGGCAAAGTTGCCAGGGTGTTGTGTTTGACGGTGTGATCTTCAGTTTTTGCAAACCTTGTCCCTATAACGATTAAGCTTCGTACAAAAAATCAGCAATTGCGCCGAGATGCGCTATAAATAAGATAGACAGCACGCTGTTAATAAAATATGGTTAAAGAGGCGCCAAAATAAAACAGCGAAGCGTCCGCATAACAATTAAACTTCTATCCAGGAAATAGCCATGAAAAAAACGAATTACTACCACCCGGTAAGCCGGGCAGTAAAATATGCTCTGGCCTCGGGCTTAGCCTTGGGCGTCTATTCTAGCAGCACTTTCGCTCAAGATGCGGCTGCAACAGAAGAAAAAGTTGAAAAAATTGCCGTTGTGGGTACCCGCTCTGCGCCTCGCTCTATTGCCGATTCTCCCGTGCCGGTAGATATTATCGGTGGCGATGAATTAATGAAGAGTGGCAGCAGCGATATGTTAAATATGCTAACCACCACAGTTCCATCATTAAACGTGCAAACCACCCCGATCAGTGATGCAGCTACACTGATCCGCCCAGTAAATTTGCGTGGTTTATCTTCAGACAGTACCTTGATTTTACTAAACGGTAAGCGGCGTCATCGCGCTTCGGTAATAACCTTTTTAGGTGGTGGTCTAAACGACGGAGCACAAGGTCCTGATATTTCGGTGATCCCCGGTATCGCACTTAAACAAGTAGAAGTATTGCGTGATGGCGCGGCGGCACAATATGGTTCAGACGCTATTGCCGGTGTAATTAACTTTGTGCTGAAAGACGCTGATAACGGCGGCAGTATTGAGGTAAAACAAGGCGAATACTTTGCTGGCGACGGCACCTCCACGGAGATCGCAGCTAATATCGGTATGCCATTAACCGACAATGGTTTTGTTAACCTAAGTATGCAGTATAAAAATGTTGATGCTACCAGCCGCAGTGTGCAACGTGGGGATGCTCAAGGTTTAATTGATGCCGGCAACCCCTTTGTCGCGCCTATCGCGCAAGTATGGGGTTCACCGAAAATTAAAGATGATATTACCATCTTTGGTAATGCCGGTTTAGATTTAGGTAACGATCGGGAAGCCTACATTTTTGGTAACTATTCGGAACGTGATGTCACCGGTGGTTTTTATTATCGTAATCCGCACACCCGCGGTGGTGTATTTTCTAACGACGGCGGACAATCGCTGGAAGTTATCGACACCACGGGTATGGGTAACTGTAGCAACGTCTCACTATTTGATGGTGAGCGTAAGCTAAATCATAATGAAATTACTGCACGCGTGGCGGCTTTACCAAGCAACTGTTTTACGTTTTTCTCAATGTTCCCAGGCGGCTTTACACCTAATTTCGGTGGTAACATAACAGATACGTCATTAACTGCAGGAACTAAAGGGGAATTTAAATCAGGCCTATTCCAAGGTGTGTTTTACGATTTCTCTGGCTCTGTTGGCCGTAACGAGTCGTCCTTTAAAATCATTAATACGGTCAATGCGTCATTAGGCCCTGATACCCCAACCGATTTTGATGCTGGTAAATATATTCAGTTAGAGAAAAACTTTACTGCCGACTTTGTAAAGTTTATCAACGCAGGCCTCTACAATGACATTGCTTTTGCGTCAGGTTTACAGTGGACAGAAGAGAGCTTTGAAATTGTCGCGGGTGAAGTTGCCTCTTGGGAAATTGGCCCTTACGTTAGTCAACTAACAAATGGCTCAAATGGTTTCCCTGGTTTTCAGCCAGACGATGCGGGTTTAAATGTACGTCGTAACTATGCGGCTTATATCGATGTCGAAGCGGAATTCACAGAAAAGTTACTGATGGCCGCAGCACTGCGTTTTGAAGATTACGATAGCTTTGGTAACACCACCAACTATAAAATCACTGGTCAATATCGGTTAAATGATGACTGGGCATTGCGAGGTTCACACAGCACAGGCTTCCGTGCACCTACAGTAGGCCAAGCTAATGTGCGCAACGTCCGTACCGCCATTTTCGAAGGTGAGCTGCAAGATGTGGCGCTATTACCGCCAACCCACCCGGTTTCACTACTTAAAGGCGGCAAAGAGCTTACCCCGGAAGAGTCAAGAAGTTATACACTGGGTCTGGTATATAGCGGCAGTGGTTTCTTCTTTACCGCTGACTTATTCCGCATTGAAGTAGACGATAGGATCAGTCAATCAACCGAGTTTAACGTCAGTCAAAGTGATCGTGATGTACTACGTGCCGCAGGTGTGCGTGGTGTGGAATCTTTATCTAAAGTCACCTTCCTGACCAACGACTTTGATACGGTGACTACCGGTTTAGATCTGGTTGCCAACTACAGCACCAGCTTACTAGACGGTAGAAGTACCTTTAGTTTGGCATACAACTGGACAGACACTGAAGTAAAACGTTTTACCGCTGTTACCGGCGATTTCAAAGTGTCCAGACTTGAAAAAGACTTACCCGATCACCGTGCGACTTTAACGTGGAATCAACAATGGCAAGATATCGATATGTTTGTTCGTGGTAACTACTATGGTAGCTTCCAGGGCGTACATGCAGATGATCCTGATTTAACCGGTAATGGTTCAGCCAAAGTAACCTTCGATGTTGAGTTAGCTTATCATTTGACAGATAGCTTCACCGTTGCGGTTGGTGCGCAAAACTTATTCGATACTAAACCAGAGCGGTTACCTAGCTGGATGAGTGATATCTTGGGTGCCAAATATTTCGAAACGTCGCCCATGGGCATTAATGGCGGTTACTATTACCTAAAAGGCGTTTATCGCTTCTAACATCCTAAAATTTAGAAAACCGTAATAAGCAAACACCCGGCAATGCCGGGTGTTTTATTTTTACGCCTTGCCCTATCGCTGCTAGTTTAACAGCGCTAATAATGCCTGCACAGGGTGTCTAGGTTTATCGCCTACTAAACGCTTAACCTGGCTTCGACAAGAAAAACCCGTGACTAACAACCGCTCTGTGCCGAAGCTTTCCACTGGTTTACGCCAACTTAGCTCGAATAAAGCTTTGCTATTGTCGAGTTGTTGTAACTCGTGACCATAAGTTCCCGCCATACCACAACAGCCAACACTAACGGGTTTTAAGATTAAGCCCGCTTTACTAAATATCTGCTGCCAGGTTTTCTCGGTCGCGGGTAAGGCGGTTTTCTCAGTACAATGGGCGAGTAGCGCAAACTCGGCGCTTTGCGCTAGCACTGGTAAGGGCTTATCCGCTAGCCATTCGTGCAATAGTTGCACCTGAAAATCACCGCGCGCTTTACCTAATGCTTTGTTGTACTCGTCACGATAGACTAACGCCAGCGAGGCATCTAACCCAAGCATCGGCAAAGCTAATTGCTGCAACTGATTCAAAAAGTCGGCCGCGTTTTTAGCCGTTTTCGCAAACTGACGCAAAAAGCCTTTTACATGTTGCGGTTTACCATTAGGTAAAAACGGCAATAGCACCGGTTGATAACCGAGCTTCTCTAATAAGGTCAGGGTATCGGCAACTAACTCTGCTTCATAAAAACTGGTAAAAGGATCTTGTACCAATAAGACGGTATTGGCGCGCTCATTATCCGATAGGGCTGTTAATACTGCCAGATCAAAAGCATATTGGCCTTGTATCCGCTCTGCTAAAGTCGGCACCGACAATAAGGGGGTATCAACATAACCTATGCCCTGCGCTAAACCTTTTTGTATTAAAGATTGCTTTAGGAAAAAATTGACGAATCTGGGTGCCTTTGCCAGAAGCGGCGCTGTACGCTCAATATTGGCTACCACATAATCTTTTGCCGGACGCAAGTAGCGGCTATGGTAAAGTTGTAAAAAGCGCGCTCGAAAAGATGGCACATCCACTTTAATAGGACATTGCCCAGCACAGGCTTTACAGGCTAAACAGCCATCCATTGCTTCTTTTACTTCATGGGAAAAATCAGCATCACCCTGCCGTTTTCCCCAGCTATTTTTTAGCTTTTGCCACAGTGCACTCATTCCCTGGCTTTGTGTTAACAGCTGTTGCTCAGTTGCCAGAATATCAACACCCTGCTGCTCGTTTAACCGCAACCACTCACGCATCAAGCCTGCACGTCCTTTGGGGCTATGCCGACGATCCTTGGTGATCTTGCTAGAGGGGCACATGGGTGAGCTTTCTTCATAATTGAAGCAAAGACCATTACCATTACAGTTTAAACTGCTGTCAAAACTGTCTTTCACTGCCACCGGAATTTGTTTGTCAAACCATGCACGTTTTTGGCCATCGACACTGACTAAGCTATCGGCACTTTGCAAAGGCGTACAAATTTTACCGGGGTTCACTCTATTGCGTGGATCAAAGGCGGCTTTAATTTTACGCAGCTCGGTAAACAGCTCATCGCCAAAAAACGCCGGCCCATATTCACTGCGATACCCTTTACCGTGCTCCCCCCACATCAAGCCACCATATTTTGCCGTTAAGGCAACCACTTGATCTGAGATGTGGCGCAGCAACTTTTCCTGCTCTGGATCGCACAAGTCCAGCGCTGGCCGTACATGCAACACCCCGGCATCGACATGGCCAAACATACCATAATGCAACTGATGGCTATCCAGCAAGGCCCTAAACTCAAGAATAAAATCGGCTAGATTCTCTGGCGGTACCGCAGTATCTTCGGCAAAAGCAATAGGTTTTTCAGCGCCTTTGGTGTTACCAAGCAGGCCTACCGCTTTTTTACGCATGGCATAAATATGATTAATGGCGGTATTATCATAAGTTAGCTGATAGCCGATAATCCCTTCTCGCCCCTCAGCCATCGCCTGCTCTAATTTGGCCGTCAGTGCCGCTATTTTTTCTTCAATATCGGCCTGCTGCTCGCTGTTATACTCCACCATGTTAAGCCCTTGCATATCCTTGCCGGGCACGTCTGTTATCAAGTCTTTTACCTGATGCCAAATGATGTCATTACGGGCTAAATCTAATACCTTGCTATCGACCGTCTCAACCGAAGTGGCAGCTGCAGCCACTAAAAACGGCGAATTACGCAAGGCACTTTCAAAGCTATCGTATTTGATATTAACCAGACACTTAAATTTAGCGATAGGCGTAATATTCAGTTTAGCTTCGCTGACGAAACCCAAAGAGCCCTCGGAGCCGGTAATAACCCGAGATAAATCAAACTCACTAAGATCGTCGTTAAACACATGCTCTAAATCGTAACCGGTTAAGAAACGGTTTAAGCGCGGAAACTTCTCTAAGATCAAGCTTCGTTTATCACGGCAACTCGATAGTACTTGCTGATAGATACGGCCAATACTGTTTGGCTGTTCAGCCCGATGTTCTGCTTCATAGGTCGGCATTTTATGGGTATTGAGCACATTGCCGTCGATTAGCACAGTTTTTAGCGCCAATACATGATCGCTGGTTTTACCATAGACCAGAGAGCCTTGCCCTGAGGCATCTGTATTAATCATACCTCCAATAGTGGCGCGGTTTGACGTGGACAGATCGGGGGCAAAGAAAAAACCATAAGGTTTTAAAAAAGCATTAAGCTGATCTTTAATCACCCCAGCTTGCACCCGCACCCAGCGTTCCTGAATATTAAGTTCAAGAATTTGCCGCATATGGCGGGATAAGTCGACAACAAGATGTTCAGTAAGGGCCTGACCGTTAGTCCCGGTCCCACCGCCGCGCGGGCTAAATTTAAGATGGCTAAAACTAGATGTTTGTGCCAGAGAAGTCATAATGACCAGATCATCAGTGCAACGTGGTAACAGCACTGCCTGTGGTAATGCCTGATAAACACTATTATCGGTGGCCACCGCTAAACGACTGGCATAACTGGTTTCAATATCACCAGTAAAACCAGCATTCACCAGTGCTTTAGTAAAAGCAACAACGCTGGCATCAAGCGCCAGCTCCGGATTAAGCTTTGGGATCATACTTCCTGGCCACACAAACTTATGGTGATGGCAGTATAACACTAACCCCTTGCAGGCATTAAGCCGTAACGAGGAAAAAAGCCAGCTTTACTGCCTGTCACAATACCGATAATAAGTAAACCTAATCAGCGTACTCAATAACTGAGAAAACCTTTACTCCATATGCCCCATTTTTGCCGCTTTAGTGGCAAGATAGCGATGGCTATGTGCGGTGGTTTTCACCCTATGCTGCACGCGCTCCAGCACATTCACACCGGCATCCTGTAAGGCTTTTAACTTACGCGGATTATTAGTTAACAAACGAATTTGTTGCACACCAAGCTGTGCGAACATTTCGGCCGCTATACCGTATTCACGTTGATCAGGTAAGAACCCTAGGATCTCATTTGCTTCAACAGTATCTAAGCCCTTATCTTGTTCAGCGTAAGCGCGAATTTTGTTAATTAGGCCTATGCCCCGACCTTCCTGACGCAGATATAAAATAACGCCCCTGCCTGTTTCGGCAATTCGCTTCATGGCGGCTTCTAACTGCGGCCCGCAATCACAACGCAGACTAAATAAAGCGTCTCCGGTTAAACATTCCGAATGCACCCGCGCTAACACCGGTTCATCTGTTGTGATATCGCCCAAAGTTAAGGCAACATGTTCTTTGCCATTAGCCGCTTCAAAGCCATGCAAGCGAAACTCTGCAAAAGGCGTGGGTAACAGCGTTGAAGTAATAAGTTTAATGCTCATTAATGGTCTCGATAAAAATACTGCAGCAAAAACGCTAAGTTGGGGCTTTGAGCAGAAAACTCAAGAGCACTTCAGCCCGTATCTACGTTACAATAGTTGATACCGCACCACTTTGCCGTGCGTTTTTTATGGATATTTTACATGTTTGGATTTTTTGAACGTTTAACCCGCCCTTTTCCAGAACACGAACCTACCCAGCCACCAACAGGCTTATTGGCATTCTGCCGCCATTATACTAAAGGTATGGAGTGGCCACTTGTGGTGATGTCCATTAGCTCGGCGCTACTGGCCATTTTGGAGGTATCATTATTCAGTTTTATGGGGCAGCTAGTCGATTGGTTGGTTACGAAAAACCCAGACAGTTTTTTTACTGAAGAGCGGGCAACGCTTATCTGGATGGGATTGGTGACTATCGTGTTATTACCACTATTGACCTTGTTTCATTCTGCCTTGGTACACCAAACCTTGCTCGGCAATTATCCGATGGCCATCCGCTGGCAAGCGCATCGCTATTTGCTGCGCCAAAGCGTCAGCTTTTACCAAAACGATTTCGCCGGGCGTATTGCCACCAAAGTCATGCAAACCTCGTTAGCGGTGCGCGAAACGGTAATGAAGCTGCTGGATGTGCTGGTGTACGTACTCGTTTATTTCTCGGCGATGTTATATTTTGTCGCCGACGCTGATCTACGATTGATCATCCCCATGTTGGTTTGGCTGGTATTCTATATCGTGTTACAGCTGTACTTTGTGCCTCGCTTAAAAAGGGTCGCTACCGCGCAGGCTGATGCTCGCTCAGAAATGACCGGCCGTATTGTCGACAGCTATACCAATATCAACACCATTAAACTGTTCTCTTATACCCAACGTGAAGAAGCCTATGCTCGTGACAGTATGGAGGTATTTTTAAAACCAGTGTATCAGCAAATGCGCTTAGCCACTGGCTTAAGTGTGTCGGTACAAACCCTCAACTACTTGCTGGTGTTTAGTGTTGCCGCCTTGTCGCTTTATCTTTGGGCTGGCAGTGCCATCACCGTGGGGGCTATTGCCATAGCAGTAAGCTTGGCGCTACGTTTAAACGGTATGGCACAGTGGATCATGTGGGAAGTGAGTAGCCTGTTTGAAAATATTGGTACTGTTGCTGATGGTGTCGCAACGCTGTCACAACCTGCTCAGGTACAAGACAAAGCCAATGCTACTGAACTTAAAGTCAGCACCGGTGCAATTCGTTTTGATGCCGTAAGTTTTAACTATGGTAAAGAGACGGTAACAGGCGACAAGCCAGCAGTGCTCTCTGCGCTTAGCCTAGAGATTAAACCAGGTGAGAAAATTGGCTTAGTTGGCCGCTCTGGTGCAGGTAAATCGACCCTGGTTAATCTATTACTGCGGTTTTATGATGTGGAGTCTGGCAAAATCTTAATCGACGGTCAGGACATCAGCACCGTTTCACAAGAAAGTTTGCGTAAACATATCGCTATGGTAACGCAAGATACCTCGTTATTACACCGCTCGGTGCGCGATAACATCAGCTATGGTAAACCCGATGCCAGCGAGCAGGAACTGCTCACAGCTGCAGATCAGGCTGAAGCAAGCCTGTTTATCCAGGATTTAACCGACTTAAAAGGCAATAAAGGTCTGGATGCACAAGTCGGCGAGCGTGGTGTAAAACTCTCTGGTGGTCAGCGCCAGCGTATTGCTATCGCCCGAGTGTTGCTAAAGAATGCTCCGGTATTAATTCTAGACGAAGCAACTTCTGCCCTGGATTCTGAAGTAGAAGCCGCGATTCAGGCCAGCCTTAATACCTTAATGCAAAACAAAACGGTGATTGCCATTGCTCATCGCTTGTCCACTATTGCGCAGATGGACAGATTAATTGTATTAGATCAGGGCCGTATCGTAGAACAAGGCACCCACGCTGAGCTGGTAGCCGCAGGCGGCATCTACGCCCAATTATGGGCTCATCAAACTGGTGGCTTTATCGGCGTGGAGTAAAGGTTAGGAAAGTCCGTTACAGGCTGATCAGAGAGACATAACATCAACAAAAAAGCCCCGAATTATTCGGGGCTTTTTAATCTAACATCTATTACTGCTTGTCTTGCTCTTGCGCTTTAGCTAAGCGCTTTTCCCAAAAGGTCGCATTTTTAATCCCCAGTTTTACCGGATCAAAGGTAATAGGGCCACCGGCTTTCTTTTGCTCTTCGTAATCTTTTAAACATAAGATGGCAGGTTTATGCACAAAGAAAATAACTAGGATCCCCAAGACGTTGATCCAAGCCATTAAACCTACACCAATATCACCGATATCCCACACATAACCAGCCGCATTTACTGTGCCGTAGGCTACCATCGACATCAGGATAATTTTAAAGGCGATTAACGGCAGTTTGTTGTTAAAAATGCGGTTTAAGTAAGCCACATTGGTCTCGGTAATATAGTAGTACGCCAGAATAGTGGTAAAAGCGAAGAAAAACAGCGCAATACCGACAAACACCTGACCAAAGTTACCAAAGACACTATTAAGCGCCATCTGAGTAAAGGCGGCAGAGCCAATAACCGTATCAGCTGCAACATTTTGCACAATAAACTGGCCTTCAGGTAAGGTGCCTACCACATTGTATTGTTGCGTGATTAAGATCATCAGTGCAGTGGCGGTACAGACAAATAAAGTATCGACATAGACAGAAAAAGCCTGCACCAAACCTTGTTGTGCCGGGTGATCAACCTCAGCGGCCGCGGCGGCATGGGGCCCTGTGCCCTGACCTGCTTCATTAGAATAGATACCCCGCTTTACCCCCCAGCCAATGGCAGCACCAAAGCCAGCTTGTGCGGTAAAGGCATCAGATAAAATCAGACCAAAAATGCCAGGCACTTTATCCAGGTTCAAAAACACAATTATCAGCGCCATCACGATATAGCCCAACGCCATAAAAGGCACTACCACCTGGGTAAAATTAGCAATCCGTCTAATACCGCCGAAAATAATAAAGGCCAGCACAATCAGAATCAGTGCCAGTGCAGCAAGCTTATTGGTACCGACTTCGCCAAAACTGGTGCTAACCATATTCCCGTCGCCAAATACCTGAGTTACCGCATTACCTACCGCATTAGCCTGCACACCCGGTAAGAAAATACCGCAGCCAATAATGGCCGACACGGCAAATAAAATGCCTAACCAGCGCCAGCCCAGGCAGCGTTCAAAATAGTACGCCGGGCCACCACGATACTGGCCATTCTCTTCTACTTTATATACCTGACCTAACGTAGATTCAGCAAAAGCGGTGCTAGCCCCTAAAAAGGCGACTACCCACATCCAAAATACAGCACCAGGGCCACCAAAACCGATCGCCGCAGCCACACCGGCAATATTACCTACCCCAACCCGACCCGATAAAGACACTGCCAATGCCTGAAAGGATGAGATCCCTTTATCTGAGCTGCTATTATTTAACAGCAGCTTACACATTTCTTTAAAATGCCGTACTTGCGCAAAGCGCGTTAAAATTGAATAAAATAAGCCGGCGCCTAAGCACAAATAAATCAGTGCCTCGCTCCAGACATAACTATTAATGGTATTGACCAACTCCTGCATGGATATCCCCTGGATGTTATGTTTTTAGATCCTTAATTGTCGAAAAGGCGCTGTGTTAACGCGTGGTTCCGACGATATTTGGATTTCTCTGTTATGTTCCCGCTAATAATTTGCCATAAGCTGTCACATTTAGCTATGCCGTTGGCGCGCATCAGCGCCAGAAAATCCGTATTTATGCTAATTACTGACAAAATGGCTATCTTCCGCGCAGTAAGATAAAAAAGCCCTAAGTCTCTACAGACACCTAGGGCTTTGACATGATGATTTAGCGAATATTAAAGGGCGTAATACACTATACTTAGTGCTTAGCAAACTGTTTAGCTAAATACAGCCAGGTATCGACTACCGTATCAGGGTTAAGTGACACGCTCTCAATCCCCTGTGCCATTAACCAGGCAGCAAAATCTTCATGGTCCGAAGGCCCTTGGCCACAGATACCGATATATTTGCCTTGGGCTTTACAGGTTTGAATGGCCATTTCCAGCAGCTTTTTAATGGCCGGATTACGCTCATCAAATAAATGCGCAATTAAGCCACTATCGCGATCTAAACCAAGTGTTAACTGGGTTAAATCATTCGAGCCAATCGAGAAACCATCAAAATACTGCAAGAACTCCTCCGCTAATAAGGCATTAGAAGGGAGCTCACACATCATAATCACCCGTAAACCATTGTCACCGCGTTTTAAGCCATGTGCCGCGAGCAAATCGATAACTCCCGCAGCTTCTTCTAAGGTTCTGACAAAGGGGATCATTACTTCGATATTGCTAAAGCCCATGCTATTGCGCACTCGTTTTAACGCTTCTACTTCCAGCGCAAAACAATCACGGAAATCTTCTGATAAATAACGGGATGCACCACGGAAGCCAATCATCGGGTTTTCTTCATGCGGCTCATACTGACGCCCACCAACGAGGTTAGCGTACTCATTCGATTTAAAATCTGACATCCGCACTATGACTTTTTCTGGCGCAAAGGCACACGCCAGGGTCGCAATACCCTCAGTCAGTTTAGCAATATAGAACTCAACCGGATCAGCATAACCAGCGCTTAGCTCGTCAATACTGGCTTTAATCTCACTGCTTTGCGACGCGTAATTAATTAAGGCTTTCGGATGTACGCCAATCATACGGTTAATAATAAACTCCAATCGTGCTAACCCCACACCGGCATGTGGCAGACGCGAGAAAGCAAAAGCCCGCTCTGGGTTGCCCACGTTCATCATCACTTTAATGTCAAGCGCCGGCATCTTATCTACCTGACTGGTCACAATCGAGAAATCCAATTCGCCCTGATACACAAAGCCGGTATCACCTTCGGCGCAAGATACCGTAACCGGTTCACCATCCTTAATTTTAGCGGTGGCATCGCCACAACCGACCACCGCAGGAATACCCAACTCGCGCGCAATAATAGCCGCATGACAAGTACGACCTCCACGGTTAGTCACTATGGCAGAGGCTCGCTTCATAATCGGCTCCCAGTCGGGATCCGTCATGTCGGTAACCAGTACATCACCCGCTTTAATTTGATCCATTTGCGAAATATCGGCCAAAACTTTGGCGGTGCCCGCACCTATACGCTGGCCAATAGCCCGACCTTCAACCAATACGGTACTGCGTTTCGCGAGCTGATAACGCTCTATGGAAGCGTTGTCTTCACGGCTTTTTACCGTTTCTGGCCGTGCCTGTACGATATACAACTTGCCATCGTTACCATCTTTAGCCCATTCTATATCCATAGGGCGGCCATAATGCTGCTCTATCAATATCGCTTGCTGCGCGAGTTGTTCGACTTCCGCATCGGTCAATGAAAAAGCACGACGTTTTTGCGCTGGAACTTCTTCAATCTTCACTTGCTTACCATGCTCTTGCTCAGACGAGTACACCATCTGTACCGCTTTGCTACCGATGTTTCGTTTCACCACCGCAGGCCGACCGGCTGTCAGAGTGGGCTTGTGCACATAAAACTCATCAGGGTTAACTGCGCCCTGCACCACCATTTCCCCTAAACCGTAAGATGAAGTGATAAAGACGACCTGATCAAAACCCGACTCCGTATCAATACTAAACATCACGCCAGAAGTGGCTAGATCAGAGCGTACCATTCGCTGCACCCCTGCAGAGAGTGCCA
The DNA here is from genome assembly GCF_014653435.1 of Alishewanella longhuensis. Classification (GTDB taxonomy): domain Bacteria; phylum Pseudomonadota; class Gammaproteobacteria; order Enterobacterales; family Alteromonadaceae; genus Alishewanella; species Alishewanella longhuensis. The sequence goes on from NZ_BNAO01000008.1 coordinate 141,008, forward strand.
CACCGCGATGATCATAGCCCTGGTGTACCCGGTAAGAAATAGCTCGGTCGTTAAATAAAGAGGCGAACACATGCTTAATTGCCACAATCACCGCATCATAACCACGTACATTTAGAAAGGTTTCTTGCTGTCCAGCAAAAGAAGCATCCGGCATATCCTCAGCGGTAGCTGAGGAGCGCACTGCAAAGGATACATCGGCCTTATCATCAGAATGTAACTGTTGATAGGCATGCAAAATCGCCTGCTCCAGCTCGGGCTGGAAAGGTGTATCTATAACCCACTGTCTAATTTGCTTGCCAGCTGCAGCCAGCGTAGAAACATCATCGACATCCAATCCATCCAGCAGCTGATAAATGCGCTCATTAACGCCGCTTTGCTCTAAAAATTGGTTAAAAGCATAGGCTGTTGTGGCAAAACCGCCAGGGACCTGTACCCCAACCGATGCCAGATTGCTAATCATCTCGCCGAGTGACGCATTTTTACCACCGACCCGTTCGACATCATGCATACCGAGGTCCTGATACCAAATGATGAATTCTTGCACCTTAATCTCCAATTTTTGTTGCCGAGCATGTAAGCTTACAGTATTGACTACACTATGCTTGATTCTACACTTAGCCTATAGGGTTTTAAAACCTTAATTTTTATGTAGATTTATTACGAAATTGGGAGTTTTTGTGCGCACAGCTTTTTATGTTTCAGACGGCACAGCCATTACCGCCGAAGTGTTTGGCCATGCCCTTTTAACGATGTTTCCAGCACAATTTGAGCATATTACCCTGCCCTTTATTGAAAATATTGAAGCGGCTACTCAGGTAATACAACGAATTAATGATTGTTATAAAACTACAGGATTACGGCCTCTGGTGTTTCACACCTTCGTTGATGAAGCCTTAAGGTTATTAATTAGCCAAAGTGATGGCATCTGTTATGACTTCTTAAATGCCTTTGTGGAGCCATTACAAAAAGAGCTGGGCATGGCACCGGTACCGAAAACCCATCGCACCCATAGCATGCACGAAAAAACCTACGATTTTCGGATAGACGCCGTTAACTATGCGCTGGCCAATGATGATGGTGCCAATATGAAAAACTTCAATCAGGCAGATATTATTCTGGTAGGCGTCAGTCGCTCAGGTAAAACGCCTACCAGCCTCTATTTGGCGCTGCAATATGGTATTAAAGCTGCTAATTATCCCTTTGTTGAAGAAGATATGAGCGAACTAAAATTGCCACCAGAACTTAAAAAACATCAAGCTAAGTTGTTCGGCTTAACCATTACCGCAGAGCGCTTAAGTCAAATCAGGGAGCAGCGACGACCCAATAGCCGCTATGCTTCAGTGAAGCAATGCGCACTGGAATTAAAAGAGGTTGAATTGCTATATCAACGTGAGCAAATCCCGTATATCAATTCTACTCAACTTTCAATTGAAGAGATTTCCGCCAAAATTATTTCCCGTACAGGCTTAAAACGACAAAAGTATTAGCAGTTTGCATCTGTTGTTTGAGTTGCCAAGAGGAATTGTATCATGGTGCTAAAAAGTACAGCTTAGCAAAATTTCAGCAACTACATAAAAAAAGGGGCGCTAGGCCCCTTCGCGAATCGCGTTTCACAATAACTATTTACGTGCGGAACTTAAGGTATCCGCAATTAAAAATGCCAACTCCAGTACCTGATCAGCATTTAGGCGAGGATCGCACTGGGTAAAGTAACGTGATGATAAATCGCTTTCACTTAAACCATAAGCACCACCGGTACACTCCGTCACATGCTCGCCGGTCATCTCTAAATGAATACCACCAGCATGAGTGCCTTCCGCTTTGTGTACTGCAAAGAAATTGCGAATTTCCCGCAGAATGGCTTCAAAGTCGCGGGTTTTATAATCGTTGCTGGCTTTTACCGTGTTGCCGTGCATCGGATCGGAACTCCACACCACTTTACGGCCCTCTTGCTTCACACGGCGCACCAGCGCAGGCAATTTATCAGCCAGCTTATCAGCTCCCATTCGCGTGATCAGGGTTAAACGGCCGGCGGTATTTTGCGGGTTTAACGCATCGATTAAACGGATCAACTCATCCTCTTGCATGCCGGGGCCAATTTTTACCCCAACCGGGTTATGAATGCCGCGGAAAAACTCCAAATGGGCATGGTCCAGTTGCCGGGTGCGCTCGCCAATCCATACCATATGCGCCGAGCAGTCGTACCATTTGCCGGTTAAGGTATCACGACGGGTTAAGGCTTCCTCATAATTCAACAATAAAGCTTCATGCGAGGTATATAACTGTGTTTCGCGGATAGATGGCGAGTTTTGTGCAGTGATACCACAAATTTCCATAAAACGCAGCGCTTCCTGAATACGGGTGGCAACGCTCTGATAGCGCTCCTTCAGCGGATTCGATTCCACAAAGCCCATATTCCAGGCGCTGACCTGATGAAGATCGGCCAGACCACCTTGGGCAAAGGCCCGTAATAAATTCATCGTCGCCGCTGAGTGATGATAAGCAGTAACCAAACGATTAGGATCAGGTTGCCTTGCTTGCTCAGTAAACTCAAAACTATTGACGATGTCGCCCCGATAACTGGGTAAAGAAATACCATCAATGGTTTCTAAATCACTGGAACGCGGCTTGGCGTATTGGCCGGCCATGCGGGCAACTTTTACTACCGGTAGTCCACCCGCATAAGTTAATACCACCGCCATTTGCATCAAGACTTTAAAGGTATCGCGAATCTTTGGTGCATTAAAGTCATTAAAGCTTTCCGCACAATCGCCACCTTGCAGCAAGAAACCATTACCCTCGGCCACCTGGCCGAGCTGACTAAATAAATCCCGCGTTTCTTGCGCAAAAACTAAAGGCGGGTATTTATGCAGTTGCTGTTCTACTTGCGCTAATAATTGCTGATCCTGATACTGTGGTTGCTGCTGGATCGGCAGATTGCGCCAACTTTGTGGCGTCCAGGTGGTCACGATGTCATTCCTATAGGTTGATTACACACCCGCTAAACTTATAGACTTCTGGACGTAAATTCAATCCTCAAATAGTACTTTTTCGCCCTTTGGCAGCAAGGCTGTCTAAATTAGTAACTAACTGCAAAAATCTTAACGGCTAAGCTCATTTATTTAGCAACTGATGAATTGCTTAATAAATAAGCGGCAAATGACGTGGAAAGCAACAAATAGTGTATTCTGCAACAGACTTTACTTTTCAAAATACAGCTTGCCGTTATATAGTTATTTTACTTGCGATAAAGGTGTTAATTATGGAAAGGTTTGCCCGTCTGATCTTACTTACCGATGAGACCACACAACTAAGCACAGCTCGTCATGCTCAGTCTGTAGGTATAGATGTAGAACAATGTTCACTAGCCAGTTTTGGCCAAATGCGCCAATATAAAGGAATTTTAGCTGGCTATCAGTTCAGTAATGAGACCTCCGTTAAAAAAGGCTTTTCTGCTAAGTTATTGAGTATTAGCAGACAGGTGCCATTATTCGTATTTCAGGCAGAACGACAATTAATTGAACCTAGCAGAGCTATCTTTGCTGGCCTGCGCGGCGTTATTTATCACGACGAACAACCCGATATGGTCAAACGGGCATTACAAACAATGATGGCCGGCCAGCTGTATTATGGCCGAAAAGTCATGTCAGATACGCTTGATGCCTTGTTTCAATTACGTGAACAATCTAATCGCCGTATTAAAATTCCATCTTTATTAACGGACCAGGAGCAGCGAATTAGCATGTTAATTGCGGAAGGCGCTCGTAATAAAGAAATTGCAGAACAATTGCAGATCAGTGCCAATACAGTGAAAGTGCATGTTTCAGCGATTTTTAAAAAGACACACAGTAGAAATAGGACTGAGCTGGTACGCTGGTTACAAGAACCACAAAACTAAGAGCCCAACCACTGCGTATTGTGGTTAACGCATCACAATAAGTAGCAGGAGGTAACTTGTTAGCAGAACTGCACCGAGTAGAACAAAACTTAAACCGCGTTATTTTAGGTAAAGCAGAGCAAATTCGACTGGCCTTGTGTTGTTTGTTAGCTGAAGGTCATTTGTTGCTGGAAGATTTGCCTGGCATGGGCAAAACCACTCTAGCCCACGCCCTGGCTAATGCAGCAGGTTTAAGTTATAAAAGGGTGCAATTTACCAACGATCTATTACCCGGTGATTTGTTGGGCATGAACATTTACGATACCCGCTCATCGCAATTTTATTTCCAGCCTGGTCCCATCTTTAGCCAGGTATTATTAGCCGATGAAATTAATCGTGCTAGCCCAAAAACTCAAAGCGCACTTTTAGAAGCCATGGAAGAGCGTCAGGTCTCGATAGACGGTGATACCCGGGTGCTGCCAAGCCCTTTTTTTGTGATCGCTACTCAAAACCCGCTGTTCCATGCGGGAACCTCCGCCCTACCTGAATCACAGCTAGATCGGTTTCTGTTTCGTATTTCTCTGGGCTTTCCTGATAAAGCAGCAGAGCTACAATTGTTACAAGATGAACGTTTAGGCTCACGCTTACACTTGCTAACAGAGCCTTTGGCACCGGAACAACTGCGTGCACTGCAGCAACAAGTTCCCAAGCTACAAATACAAGATAACGTGTTGGAATATATTCTTGCTCTGGTGCATGCCAGCCGCAACAGCAAAGAACAATTACCGCTTTCTCCACGAGCAGCGAAAGCCATAGTCCGCGCGGCTAAAGCCATGGCATTTATTAATGGCCGTGATTTTGTAACAGCCGACGATGTGCAACGCATTTTTCCTTATGTTGCTGAGCATAGACTTAATCCGCAAAGCACGGCTGGCGAGCATGTGTTAAGTAACAAATTACTGAAAAGCACCGCTTGCCAATTATGACTAGCAATACTTTTCGCCGGGTACTGCAGCAGCGTTTCGAGCGCTGGTTAGACAGTCGCCAGCCCGCCAGCAATAACGTGCGCTTGGGCCAGGGTGTCATTTATATTTTACCCAGCCGCTTTGGTTGTTGGTTTATTTTTTTAATGTTACTGCTTTATCTACTGGGTACTAACTATCAAAACAATCTTATTTTATTAACGAGCTTTGTTTTTCTGAGCACCATGCTCTATGCCATGTTAAGCGCTTTTTATAATTTGCATCAGCTGCAAATAACCGTTTCCCAAGATAGTGCAACCTATGCCGAAACGCCGGCCACCTTAGTACTTCATTTAAAAAAAACAGAGTCTCAAATGCTACAAATTGGCCTCAAAGGCCAGCGGCTAACGCAATTGGTACCCCTTTTACAAGGCGAAGCTCAATTTGATCTACTGCTGCCACGGCTTAACCGCGGCTGTTATCCATTGCCCCGCTTATTGCTCAGTAGTCATTATCCCCTGGGGTTATTTCGCGCTTGGAGCTATCCAGCGCTTAACGCGCAAATTTGGGTGTACCCCAAGCCTGAGACGACGCAAACCGCATTGGGTAGTGTTGATCAGGCAGCTGAGCACGCGCACAGTTCAGCCTCACCGTTGGATCCAGACGAGCTAAAACCCTATCAACAGGGTGATAGCCCAAAACGCATTTTGTGGAAAAAACTCCCCGCAGCGCCTAATCAACCCGTTGTGCGTCAACTCAGTCAACCAATCACAAATTTACCAGAGTGGATTGTTATACCGACTTTGCAAGGTGTCGCCTTAGAGCAAGCGTTAAGTCAGGCCTGTCAGACATTAATTACCTTAGAGCAGCAAGGGGCAGTCTACGGTTTGCAAACACCGCTTACTAAGCTTAATCCTGCTACCGGACAAATGCATTTGACCCGTTGTTTACAAGAGTTAGCCTTATGCTAGCAAATCAGCTGCCATTACCTAAGCATTTTATCTGGTATGCACTTTTGCTGCAGGCAACCCTTATTGGCTTATACCAACCGGCATTACCTGTTTGGAATACACTCCTTTTTATTCTACTTTTGTGTTGGCAAGCTTGGCGCAGTGGCCGTAACCAAGGTGCTTTTACACCGCGTCAGGTTAATTGGTTGCTGGCACCCATGCTGTTGCTGCTTATGTTACAACTTAAGCAGTTAGGTATGCTCAACCTTATGCTGCATATTCTGCTGCTGGCGGCTATTGGCCGTAACTTCACGCTAAATCAACGAAAAGACGCAGCACAACTCATTTGGGTACACTATTTTGCCATCGCCTGTAGCTTTATTTTTTACCAACAAATTGCCTTGGCTTTTTTAATTGCCTCCTTACTTGGGCTAAATCTATATCTGCAACACCGTCTCTTTGCTGCCAACGAGGCTCGCCTACAACCAAGGCGTCTTGCGCTACTGCTGATAATAACTCTGCCATTATGGCTCGGGTTGTTTTTATTGTTTCCCCGTTTACCTCCGCTGTGGCAGATGCCCAATCAAAATATTGCCAGTACCGGCCTAAGTGATAGCCTGGATCCTGGCAGTATCGAACGTTTAGTGCAAAGCGATGCGTTAGCTTTTAGGGTTAGCTTTCAAACTGCGCGGCCAGCCAGAGAAGATTGGTATTGGCGTGCCAAAGTTTATGAAGATTTTGATGGCCGTAGCTGGCAGATTAATACGCGATTTTCAGCACAGAACCGGCCTGCGGCAACAGCGATATCGGCAGCTGAGGTGCTGCAATATCAACTCTTAGTAGAACCGCACTATCAGCGTGATTTATTCAGCTTAGGCTTAACCCTAAGCTGGTCAGATCCAGTCAGAACCAGACCAGCAGGATTAGTTGCTTACCCCAATACTGTGGCGCAACGTATCAGCTATCAGCTAACGAGCGTACTGCAGGCTATACCTCTGGAGTCAGCTGCAGAGCAACAACTTAATTTACGCCAAAACAGTGCCAACCCGAAAACCCGTCGCTTTGGCCAAGAGCTCGCTAAGCAATATCAAGGCAATAGCACCGCTATAGTACAAGCCTTGGCTGCGCATTTCCAACAACAGAGTTTTTACTACAGTCTTACGCCGCCGCGTTTAGGTAACAATGCTATCGATCAGTTTTTATTTGAAAGCCAGGTAGGTTTCTGTAGTCACTATGCGTCAGCCACCGCGGTAATACTGCGCGCAGCCGGTATTCCTGCGCGCGTCATCGGAGGCTACCAAGGCGGAGATTGGCAACAAAATCAACAATATTTATTAGTACGACAGCGCGATGCCCACGCCTGGGTGGAATACTTACTCGATAATGAATGGCAGCGTTTTGATCCAACCGCAGCAATAGCACCAGAGCGAATCTTAGCGGGATTAGAGCAAACGCTTTCAGTAAGCGAACGCGCATTATTAAATGGCTGGCAGGATAATTGGCTAGGAAAACTGGCTATGCAGTGGTCGCATCTTGATTACTTTTGGTCGGTATGGGTACTGGGGTTTAATCAAAGTGATCAAAAACGGCTATGGCAACAGTTATCTGCCTGGCAACATTGGTCGACCCTACTGATTAGCTTGCTGATCATTGCAGTATTCACAGTTGGTTGGCTACTTTGGTTTTTCTGGTTCAAACACCAGTACACGCCTAACCGTTTACGGCAACAATTATGCCACGCATTAGCAAGTGAACCTGAGGTAGGCGTAACCGTATCCAATTGGTTGCAAGGTTACGCTATTCATCACCCCAACTATGCCGCACTTTTTAATGAATTACGCAACCTATACGAGCGTAGTGTTTTCGCTAACGACGAACATGCCGCCAAGTTGCTGCAGCAAAAAATAAAGCAGCAGCGGCGGCTGTTAAAAAAGTTACGTCTCTGACCTTAGCTCGCGTCTGAGGTACCCAAAATCCGTAGAGCCGTTTGTAACTGCTCGGCACAGTGAATACCTAAATCGGTAAGATAACCTCCATCGGGTTGATTAATTAAGCCCTTCGCATAAAGCCGACTTATTGCTGCTAGCACAAGCGGCTCGGCCGCACTATGCGCTTTGATCCCTGAATTCACACTATCAAGATTAAACAACGCCAGCACCCGCATTTCATCAATTAATTCGGTAGAAAACTGCATAGTTAATTCCTTTATTGTTGTTTGTTAACACCTTAGCTTTTAATAAAAGAAAAGCAAGCAAACTTTTGTCGCTTTCATACTATTGCGCTTTAATGTCAACGGCGATAGCTGGCGTCAACGGTTCCGCTTTCAAAGGTGCTACAGGTTGCTGGACCAGTTGCTGCTTTAAGTGCGCTATTGCCTTGGTTAACTGAGCATCCTCACCGTTAAAGGTTGCATAAGGAGTATTAATCACTTCAATATCCGGCTCTACGCCATAACCTTCAATAATATAACGACCATCTATCGCAAATTGTGGCGTTTCGGCTACCCTGGCCATACCGCTGTCAGCGAGTTGATTACGCCCAGATAACCATACTCCTGCCCCTGCAGTGCGTTGCCCGATTACTGGTCCTAAGCCTAATGCACGAACACCCGCAGAGAAGGTTTCACCATCTGAATAAGTAAGCGGATCCGCCAATACCACTAAGTGACCACGAAAGGCTTGCTGCATATTGGTATAAGGCGCGCCATGTGTCGGTTGCCAGAACGACCAGGCACGGCGTAGTAATTTTTCAATGATCCAACTGTCGATATTGCCGCCTCTGTTGCGTCTAACATCGATAATTAAGCCCTCTTTTTGAAACTGTGCATAAAACTCACGAGCAAAACTAGCAATATCACCAGTCCCCATAGCATACAAATGTAAGTAGCCGAACTGACCATCACTGGCTTGGGTGACTTTTTGTAAGTTGGTTTGTACCCAGTCTTGATAGCGTAGCATCGCCTCTTGCATTGCAGGTATGGGTTCAACAACGGCCTGGATATGCTGTTTACCGCGGTTAGCATTAACCAACACTTGCTTACCCGCCTGATTACGAAGCACTTGAGTTAAGGTCACCAAATCAGGCACAGAGCGGCCGTTAATCGCGGTAATCACATCGCCAACTTGCAGCGGTACGCCGGGTTTAGCTAGCGGCGCAGCCTGCGCCGGTAACTCTGGATCAGTTTGGTAAATATGGGTAATTTTAATGCCTTCGGCTGTGGCAACTAAACTCGCACCTAAACTCGCGGCAGCCGCGGCATGCGGATCTTGTCGATACTCGCCACCCCGAACTTGCGAGTGTAAGGCATTGAGCTCTCCCATCATTTGCGCAAAAATGTCGTCCAGTTCATAACGATCGGTAACTCGTGCCAGCAAAGGCTGATATTTTTTACGGGTGGCTTCCCAATCTAAACCCCGCATACCTTTGTCGAATAAAAAGTCGCGGTGCATTAGCCAGGCATCACGAAACATTTGTTGCCATTCATGCTGCGGATTAATGGCTAATTGCCACTGCCGGGTATTCACTCTGGAATCGGCTAACTCTGCGGGTAAGCGCTCTGCTGCCGGTACCAATAACATCTCACCATTATTATCCCGACCTGCTTTTCGAATAAACAAGGTTTTACCATTATGGGATAATTGATATTCCGCCACATCATTAGTAATAGTCGTGGCCTTGACACCACTGCTGGCAATTTTGATTTGCTGCAGCTCTGCCGCTCTGCTGCCAGTTTGACGACTGAGTAAAAACAACCGTTCATTATTAACGGTTAACTGGCTGTAATTACCGGCCTCAACCGGTACTTGCCATAAACGGCTACTTAACTGCTGCCAATCTAGCCGCTGCGCGTTGCGACCTTTGGTACTGTCTTCTGCCGCTTTATTATCGCACAGGGTAATTTCCTGCTCAGGTGCAAAACCAAAACAGGCTTGTTGTTTTAAACTTAGGGCAAATATCTGACTACGTTTGTCAAACATTGGGCCTAGGTTACGATCGCCCCAGGGGTTACCTGGCGTCGCGGTAAACTGACGATTTGACAAAAAGTACAACCACAAACCATCAGGGCTAAAAGCCGGTGAATAAGATTCATACTTATCTGAGGTAAGCACTTCATTGCGTTTATCTGACAGACTGTACAGCACCACCTGGCTGCGCGGCCGTTGTTGATGATTTAGGGTAAAGGCTAGTAATTGGCTGTCGGCTGACCACACAACGTCGTTATAGGCACTGTGGCCCCAGCCCTGCTGATAAATTTTGTTGTTTTGGCCGTTTTGTAAATCTAACAACCAGAGATCGCCATTTTTATCATCATGCGCTAAATAACGGCCATCGGGTGATAGATGTAAGCCCCAACGAAATACCTTGCCATCTTTGGTTAATTGCTCGGCCTTAGCGCTGCCATCGGCAGCAAAACGCCAGATCTCATTTTCGCCACTGGCATCATTAATGGCATACACCCAGTTACCATCATAACTAAGAATGGCGGCACGAGAGCGGCTACCCTCAGGCGTTTGCACAGTGACTAAGCGGCGGCTACCGGTGCTGGCAATGGCAATTTGACTGCGGGCTGTTAATACCACCTGCTTTTGGGCTGCATTGGCATAGGTATGCGTTAAAAACGCCAACGGTTTATCTAACCAGCGTTCACGCTGCTGCACAAAATCAGAGGTTAGGGAAATGGCTATTGGCTGGCTTTGCTTGCTGGCTAAATCCAATTGATACAGATCAGCGCCTAACTGATAGACCGCTTTGCCCTCGCTGATACTAAAGCGGCCGATACGCCAATCCTGATGCTGGCTATGCTGGGTTAAATCAGCGCCATCCGCAGTTACCGACCAAATATTGCTATTGCCATCGACATCGCTAATAAAGTACACCCGCCCCTGGTAGAGCTGAGGTTGGCTAATAGAGCCCTGGTGATCTGCCAGTAACCGCACTGCTTCTTGCTGACTACCCATCGCCCAGCGCCATAGCTCACCCATAGCGCCTCCGCGATACACCTTAGCGTTATCACCGGTCAGCTGTAAGCCAAAGCGGGTAAAAAATACGGTATTACTTTGTTCATCCAGCTGACCACTGGCGGCATCGGCAAGTGGCAACGTGCTTGCTTGCCCCGTTTTAGGATCTAATAACCGCAACACCCAGTAATTAGCAGGACCGCTAACATTATCAGTCGCATACAGAATACGACCATCACCTAAACTTTGCTGCAGGCGTACCCGGCTATTTTCAAAGGTTAGGCGCTGTGCCTGACCGCCGCTTAGCGGCATCTGGTAAATTTCTTCAGCGCCCTCGTAGTTTGCAACAAAATAGAGGGTTTTAGCATCGTTTGAAAGGAGTGGCTGACTTTCCAAAGCAGGATGGGTGGTTAAACGCTGCGCCTGTGGTTGATTTAATCCGGCAAGCCACAGATCGCCTTCTGCCGTAAAAACCACCTGCTGCTGTTGCAGGCTTGGAAAACGATAATACCCTTGGCTGGCGGCGACAGTGCTGCTGAAGATACCGGCAATAAGCAAAGATAACACTTTTACGGCTGGACGCATCGAAAACCCCTTTTCTACTTTTAGTTTTTAGCACAACCTAGCAGAACCGTTAGCTTACGACCAGAGCCACTAAGTTAAACCGCGGGTAAACTAAGATAGAAAAATAGCAGACAGCGATCAATAAAATGCAAACAGCCCATGCGACTAAGCATGGGCTGTTGTTCAGCTAAGTTATACTGTTGGTGACAGGCGTTAACGCTGTAATTGCTGCAACGCTTGCAAACAAAGGGCAATATTTTCGCGTCTGGCGCCATAGCCCATTAAACCAATACGCCAGGCTTTGCCCGCTAACGCCCCTAACCCCGCTCCAATTTCTAAATTAAACTGCTGTAACAGGCTGCTACGAGTCATGGCATCGTCCACGCCAGCAGGAATGTAAATAGCATTTAACTGGGGTAAACGATAAGGCTCTGCTACCACAAATTGAATATCCAACTGCTCCAGACCGGCACGCAGTTCCTGATGCATAGCCTGATGCCTTGCCCAAGCTTGCTCTAAGCCCTCGGCCGCCACTATACGTAATGCTTCGTGCAGTGCATAAAGGGCATTTACCGGTGCCGTGTGATGATAAGCACGTTTAGCACCTCCACTCCAGTAGGACATCACCAAGCTTTGATCTAAAAACCAGCTTTGTACCGGTGTTTTACGCTGGGTGATTTTAGCCACTGCGGCTGGCGAGAAAGACACCGGTGATAAGCCCGGCACACAGGATAAACATTTTTGACTGCCAGAATAAATAGCATCAATGCCCCAGTCATCCACCCTTAGCTCGACGCCGCCTAAGGAGGTTACGGCATCGACAATACTTAAACAGTTATGCTGCTTGGCAAGGGCACATAGGGTTTTGGCATCGCTGAGCGCGCCAGTAGAGGTCTCTGCATGCACAAAGGCTAAAAAACGTGCATCTGGATGTTGTGTTAAGGCTTGTGCTACCGCCTCAGGATCAACCGGCTCTCCCCAGGCATTATCAACAGTTACAGCGATACCGCCACAGCGCTCAACATTTTGCCGCATCCGCTCGCCAAAGACGCCATTACGACACACGATAACCTTTTCGCCAGGTTCAACTAAATTAACAAAGCAGGCTTCCATCCCGGCAGAGCCCGGCGCCGAAATAGCTAAGGTCATCTCGTTTTTGGTTTGAAAAGCATATTGCAGCAACTGTTTTAATTCATCCATCATTGCGACAAATAGCGGATCCAAATGCCCTACCGTAGGTTTACTTTGGGCCGCTAACACTTGTGGATACACATCTGACGGTCCTGGGCCAAGTAAGGTCCGCCGCGGTGGATTAAATGCAGCAATCATTGGTGCTGGGATCATAAAGGCTCCTTTAAAAACAGCAAAATCGCGATTAAACACGCGTACGAATGGTCACAGCATAACAATTTTCCCAGTTCGATAAAGGCCCGTTCGCTAAATAGCGGGCATTCAACAGACGAATAACTGCTGCTTGGTTCACTCAGCCCCCCTAAAAGCTAGTGCTGTTAGCACACGCGCGCTATACTAGCGCGTTTAATTGAGGGCGTGTTGCTAACACTGCCGCCAAAATGGAATCTCTCATGTCTACTTTACCCGCCTGCCCGGCTTGTCAGGCCGATTACACCTACCAGGATGCTAACTTACTACTTTGCCCGGCCTGTGGTCATGAATGGTCTGCCAATGCAACTGAAAGCACAGAGCAAACTAAGGTGATTCGCGATAGCGCTGGCAATGAATTACAAGATGGTGATACCGTTACCGTAATTAAAGACTTAAAAGTGAAAGGCTCATCTTCAGTGGTAAAAATTGGTACTAAGGTGAAAAATATCCGTCTGGTGGAGGGCGATCATGATATCGATTGTAAGATTGATGGTTTTGGCGCCATGAGTTTAAAGTCAGAGTTTGTGCGCAAAGTATAGGTAATACCCTAATATGGTATTCCGGCCATATTGGTTGAAAACGCAGCACAGGACAAGTGGTACTAGCGCTAAAAGAACTAAGGCCCTATTAGGGCCTTAGTTCTTAGGAGTAAAGCTTAAAACTCACGACGGTTTTGCAGCGCCGCAATACGTTTTTCCAGCGGTGGATGGCTTAAAAACAGCTCAGATTTGGCTTTTTTACCTGAGATGCCAAAGGCCATCATACTGCCTTCTAAGCGACTTTCATGGTTATACTTTAAGCGCTCTAATGCTTTAACCATTTTGCCCGCGCCAGCCAAACGTGCTGCCCCGGCATCGGCGCGGTATTCACGCTGACGTGAGAACCACATCACAATAATGCTCGCCAAAATACCAAACACGATTTCCAACGCAATAACGATACCAAAGTAAGCAAACTGACCTAGTTGCTGATTGTTATTGCGAATGGCACCGGCAATCAGTCGCGCCAGGAAAATCACAAAGGTATTAACCACACCTTGGATCAAGGTTAACGTAACCATATCACCATTAGCAATGTGCGATACCTCGTGCGCCAATACGGCTTCGACCTCATCTTCGCTCATATTCCGCATTAAACCGGTAGAGACTGCCACTAACGCATTGTTACGATTGGCTCCCGTGGCAAACGCATTCATTTCAGGTGAGTCGTAAATAGCGACTTCCGGCATGCCAATACCCGCTGCCTTCGCCTGCTTCGCAACGGTATTAACTAACCAGTGCTCAGTGGCATTACGCGGCTGGGTGATGACGACCGCGCCCGTAGAACGTTTGGCCATCCACTTGGACATTAATAACGAAATAAAAGAACCGCCAAAACCAAAAATGGCTGCAAACACCAACAAACCACCAATGCTGTTGGTGCTAATACCGAACATAGTAAAGACGATATTCAATACTATACTTAGTACCACTATTACCGCCAGGTTAGTTGCTAAAAATAACAACACGCGTTTCATACTGCTTACCCCTTAAAAAAGAATTACTCTTACTATATGGGCTCAGACTGCAAAATCAATTGTTGGTTACATTAAAGGAAGATGAAAAGTTGTAAGAAAAAGTGTCCTGCTTCCGGTACAATAGCGCAAAATTGCTCACTTCCTGTAGCTGAGGTTTCTTGTGAATTTATTACTCCTTAGTAGTTCTCGCGCTAATAACAGCGAGTATCTGGCACCCAATTTAGACTGGATCCGACAGCACCTTAACGCGGTTTCGTCTGTGCTATTTATCCCTTATGCCGGTGTTACGTTAAGCCATGATGCCTACCTTACCAGGGTGCAACAGGCATTAAGCGGCTTAGCAATCAGGGTTGACGGCATCCACCAGTTTGCTTGTGCTAAAACAGCAGTACACGAGGCAGAAGCAATAATGATTGGCGGCGGCAACACCTTCCAATTACTTAACCTATTGTATAAAAATGACATTCTTAAACCGATTCAAGAACGCGTAACCGCTGGCATGCCGTATATTGGCTGGAGTGCCGGTGCGAATATTGCCGGTGCCAGTATTCGGACCACTAACGACATGCCAATTATAGAACCCCCATCGTTTGCGGCCTTACACTTTCTTAATGCCCAGCTTAATCCACACTACACCGACTTCGTACCAGCCGATTTTCATGGCGAAACCCGCGATATGCGCTTAGCCGAGTTTATGGTGCTCAATCCACAAACCCCAGTGGTTGGGATCCCGGAAGGCTGTGCCTTACATTGCCAGGCAGATGATGTCAGGGTATTAGGTCAAGCTGGTGCCTATTGGTTTTTAAACGGTGAAAAACATGCGATTGCGGTAAATACTGAATTAAGTCGCCGTTTTAACAGTGTACTGCCACAGCCGCTGCTCAATCACGGCTAACCCTAATGTCATCAGTTAATCGCGCCACACGGAAGCGCCTTCAGGCAAGCGGCATTAGCACACAATGGCTTGCCTAAGTTTACCGGGACAAAACAGCCTAATCTGCAAGTTGAGCTACTAAGGCGCTGGCCAGCTGTGTTGCCAGCGCGGGCTGCCCGGCGCTCTCAGGCTGAAATGGTACAACACCTAACAAAGGCGAGGTAATACGCTGGGTCAAATCGGCAATATTTTCTGCTAAAAACAACATCTCAGGTTGCATAATATTGGCTATCCAGCCTACCAGGCGGCAACCACTGCGCTCAATTTCACGCACGGTGAGCATGGCATGATTTAAACAACCTAACTTTATTCCCACCACTAACACCACCGGTAATTGCTGTGCGGCAACCCAATCAGCCAGATAGCGCTCTCTGGATAGCGGTAATAACCAACCACCGGCGCCTTCAATTAACAACAGCTCTGCACCGCTTTGTGCCAATTGCTCTATGTTGGCAGTTAACTGCTGCTCATCTAATAGCTGATTCAGCTCAGCGGCCGCTAAATGCGGTGCCGCAGGCCGGGCTAAACAAATGGGATTATGCTGCTGATAGGGTAACGCGATACCAGAGTACTGCCTTAGCAGTAACGCGTCACTATTTTGTAGCTGCCCGTTCTGAGCGGGCTCAGCACCTGCGGCAATTGGCTTAGCACCAATAGCCGATAGGCCCAACTGGCTAAAGCCCTGCAATAGCAAGCAACTGACAAAGGTTTTCCCAGCGTCGGTATCGGTGCCGCTAACAAAAAAGCGTTTTGTCATTTTAGAATTCCTGATAACTAAACTAAAAAGTTCACTTAGCGTAGGGCGCGTTGAGGTTGGCTAATTGTTTTTGGGCTACCCTCTGCTGGTTTAACCGCCAACAGTTGCACAACGTGATAGCTGGCAAGCAAGGCGTTTGGCATGGCTTGTTGGGGATAAGCTGCCGCCACTTTTTGCCAGTACCCTTTGCCCGTTAAACCTTGCTGCGCTCTGCGCGCTAAATGGCTGGCGCCCAGCGCTTTGAGTTCACGCGCTAAGGTAAAAATATCTGCATAAGGCAATTGATAGCAGGCTGAGTCCAGTTGCCAATCTAAGATCCCGCGCGCAGTGCTAGTGGTTGCCGCACTAAGCTGAGCGGTATTAAGAAAAGGATGAATATGCGCATGATGATCCACTGATGCAAAGGCTTGTGCTAACTCTGCTAAGGTGCCCGCCACCAGTGTGGTTAATACTGCGCAGCCACCCGGTTTTAATACGCGCGCTACCTCGGTAAAAACCCGCTCAGGGGCTGGACACCACTGTAACATCAGGCTTGAAAACACTGTGTCCACGCTATTATCAGCCAGTGGCAAGGCAGCCGCATCAGCCAACAGATAATCAATGGCCAGCCCCTGACGTGCAGCCTGCGCCAGCATGCCAGCGCTTAAGTCTACGGCAGTAACGCGCTTTGCTTTCTGACATAGCTCGGGTTGCAACCAGCCCGGGCCACACCCTAAATCCAGTAGATGCCCCAGATCTTGCTGGCCCAAGCTCTGGCGGCTAGCTATTAGCGCGGCTAACGCGCTATAAGCAACTTGCCGCTGCAAACGGGCTGCCCCGCTATAACTGGCTGCGGCTTTACTAAAGCAAGCCGCAACATCTTTCCCCTCAGGGATTGCGTAATCAAGAGCGGTATGCTCAAGCGTAATAATCGGCAGATCTGCCACAGCTAACATAATAAGGCCTGTTGTAACATCTTAATTAAATACTCAATATCTGCTGGCTGTTGCGACGCACTCAGGGTAACCCGCAATCTGGCGGTACCTGGCGGGACAGTTGGTGGCCGGATAGCCGTTAACCAAATCCCTTGCTCTCTTAACTGCTGGCTTACCGCGACGGCGTGTTCGCTATTGCCCAGCATCACCGCCTGAATAGCACCAGTTGCCGCCAAACAAGGTAAACCCGCCGCGGCAGCCCGCTGTTGAAACAGTGCAATATTGTCGTACAGTTTATCGCGACGCCATTGCTCAGTTCGCACTAACTCGATGCTTTTACTCACCGCACAGCAAAGCGCTGGTGATAAGGCCGTGCTGTAAATGTAATGGCGGCCAAACTGCTCAATATAATCGATTAGAGTTTTGCGACCGGCCAAAAAAGCGCCGCCAACACCAAGCGCCTTACCAAAGTTAGCCATGTAGCAATACAGATCGGTAGGCTTCAGACCCTGTGCAAACCAGCTACCACGGCCTTCTTCGCCTAAGACGCCAAGCCCATGTGCGTCATCCAGCAACAAAGCAGCATCTTGCTCAGCACAAAGCCTGGCCATCGCTGTTAAATCCGGGCTATCGCCATCCATACTAAAGACACCTTCGGTGACTACTAAGCTATGGCTATCTGCACCGGGAATTGCTGGCAGCAGCCGAGACAGCGCCGCCAGATCATTATGAGCAAAGCGTTTAAACCGGCCTTTATGCTGCAAAGCCGCATCAATTAAGGAGGCATGACTGAGTTTATCCAGCAGCAACAGATCCGACTCTGCCGCCAGGCTACCTAACATGGTTTGATTGGCAGCAAAGCCCGAGCTAAATAACAGCACCCGTTCAAACCCCAACCACTCTGCCAACTGTGCGGTTAAATCGGCATGCGCACTGTGATGCCCCGTAACCAATGGTGAGCCGGTGCTGCCAACGCCATAGCGGCTGGCTCCCTCTGCTAAAGCCCCTTGCAACAGCTTATCACTGGCCAGATCCAAATAATCATTGGCCGAAAAGTTTAAATAAGCCTTGCCATTACAGTGCAACAGCCTACCCTGTACCTGAGTAAACGCCTGACTTTGCCGCCGCAAACCTGCTTGCTGCCGCGCTGCCAGCGCCTGCTGTAGGCGTGCTAGCTGCATGTCTTAACCTGCAGCGTGGTACAGCGGCGGGTTTTGCTGCTCTTTAATAGCATCAGCCAATGCCAGCTCGTGTGCCTCATCCGACACATCCTGCCGCTGCTCCGGGTTAATACCTAATTTTTTAAATAGCAGCATATCGGCATCTGCTTCAGGGTTTTCTGTCGTAAGGAGTTTATCGCCGTAAAAAATAGAGTTGGCACCAGCAAAGAAACACAGCGCCTGCATTTGTTCATTCATGCGCGAACGCCCTGCCGATAAACGAACATGACTTTCAGGAAGCATAATACGCGCCACCGCAATGGTGCGGATAAACTCAAAGGCATCTAAATCGTCCACATTTTCCAGTGGTGTGCCTTTTACTTTAACCAGCATATTAATCGGCACACTTTGCGGATGCTCCGGCAGGTTAGCCAATTGCATTAATAAGGCAGAACGATCATTGGCACTTTCACCCATGCCGACAATACCGCCACAGCAGACCTTCATGCCGGCATCACGCACATGACTTAGGGTATCTAACCGATCCTGATAGGTACGGGTAGTGATAATTTCACCGTAAAACTCCGGCGAGGTATCTAAGTTGTGGTTGTAATAATCTAAACCTGCTGTGGCTAGGGTCTTTGCTTGATCTGAGTCTAACATGCCAAGCGTCATACAGGTTTCCAGGCCCATGGCTTTAACTCCACGCACCATTTCAATAATATAAGGCATATCCCTTTGCTTAGGGTTGCTCCAGGCCGCCCCCATACAAAAGCGGCTGGCGCCTTTATCTTTCGCAGCTTGCGCCTGCGTTAGCACTTTTTCCACCTCTAACAAACGCTCGCGCTCTAAACCGGTATTGTAGTGGCCGCTTTGTGGACAATATTTACAATCCTCGGCACAGGCACCGGTTTTAATCGATAATAAGGTGCTAATTTGTACTTCGTTCGGCGTAAAGTGGGCGCGATGTACTGTTTGTGCTTGAAAAAGTAAATCATTAAAAGGTAACGCAAACAAGGCATTGACCTCGGCCAACGTCCAGTTATGCCGAACGGAAGAAACCTGAGTAGACGTCGTGCTTGAAGCATTGATGGCGCTGGAGGTAGCCTGCATAAAAATTCCTATGGAAATAGTGATAAGCGTTTTTTACTCACCGACTCAAACCACCGCAAAACAACAAGTGACAACCGGTACATTCCTGCATTTTTCAGAAAAAACAGGTGCAATGCGGTTTGAGCAAATGGCTTTTTTCAGCTAGTCTAGCGCCAGCCATCAAGTTGTCAACGCTGACCACCAGCAAAACTTTACTAGTGATTATATTATGAGCATAAATTTAGCTTTTGACCGCGAACATATCTGGCATCCCTACACCTCTATGATATCGCCGCTGCCGGTTTACCCTGTGGTTGCTGCCAATGGTTGCGAATTAGAACTGGAAAACGGGCAACGGCTGGTGGATGGCACTGCGTCCTGGTGGTCTGCCGTACATGGTTATAACCACCCGCTGTTAAATGCCGCAGTAAGCAACCAGCTGCATAAAATGGCACACGTCATGTTTGGTGGAATTACTCACGAGCCAGCCATTCGGCTCTGTCAGCAAATTTTAGCGATGGTCCCTGGCAATTTAACCAAAGTTTTTCTGGCCGATAGCGGTTCAATCGCGGTAGAAGTCGCTATTAAAATGGCATTGCAATACTGGCAAGCCAGCGCACAATCTACCAAAACCAAGCTAGTTAGTTTACGTAAGGGCTATCATGGCGACACTTTTGCGGCCATGGCGGTGTGCGATCCCTTGGATAGCATGCACAGTATGTTTAGCGAACTGTTACCTCAGCATTTTTTTCTACCGGCACCCGACTGCCCGTTCCATGCGTCTTTTAATCCGGATGTCATGCTACCGCTAGCCCAATTGTTAGAGGCTGAGCATCAACAGATTGCCGCGCTCATTCTCGAACCCATAGTTCAGGGCTACGGCGGTATGCGTTTTTATCACCCGGAATATTTACGCCGCGCCAGAGCCCTTTGCGATCAATATCAGGTATTGCTGATTGCAGATGAAATTGCCACTGGCTTTGGCCGTACCGGAAAACTCTTTGCCTGTGAGCATGCCGCCATCGCCCCAGATATCCTATGTTTGGGTAAAGCCTTAAGTGGCGGCTATATGACGTTAGCCGCCACACTCTGCACAGATGAAGTTGCACGCGGCATCAGTTTAAGTGCAGCAGGTGGCTTAATGCATGGCCCTACCTTTATGGCAAACCCCTTGGCCTGTGCGGTGGCATCTGCCAGCTTAGCACTGATTGCCAGCGGTACATGGCAACAACAGGTAACGGCTATTGAACAACAATTAACCGAGCAACTTGCACCTTGCCAACAACTTGCTAAAGTAAAGGCTGTGCGGGTACTCGGTGCTATTGGCGTACTGGAAATGCACGAGCAGGTAGATGTGGCGAAGCTACAAGCTGCTTTTGTCGAGCGCGGCGTTTGGATCCGGCCTTTTAATAACCTGATCTATGTTATGCCTCCTTTTATCATCACTGCGGCACAATTAACAAAACTGACTCAAGCTATGTTCGAAGTGTGCCGATAAACTAGTCGATAATCCGTACTGCACCTTATAACGTACGTAGAGCAATAACTTAGCTAACAACAGGAACTCATAATGAAAAGTGTTAATGCTTTCTCTACGCTTTGCGCTGGTTTAACTGCCGCAACGCTATTACTGACCAGCCAGTTTGCGATAGCCGACCGTTTTAAGGATATTGAAATTAGCGCGACGCCCGTTGCAGAAAATATTTTTATGTTAACAGGTTCGGGTGGCAATATGGCTGCCGTAGCGAACCCTGATGGCGTGCTGCTAATAGATAGCCAGTATGCTGAACTTGCCGATAAAATTCGTGCCAAGCTCAGCACTTTAAGCCAAGGTGAGTTAACGACACTTATTAATACCCATATGCATGGCGATCATGTTGGCGGTAACGCCGCACTGGCAGCAAACGCTAATATTATTGCCCACAAAAATGTGCAGCTACGCTTAAGTAACAACGCTAACTTTGATCCTGCCGGCCTGCCTAAAACCACCATTGAGCAAACCACTACGCTACAACATGGTTCTACAACACTGATACTGGAACCTATGCCGGCTAGCCATACCGATGGCGACATCCTGATCTGGTTTCCGGAGCAGAATATTGTGCATATGGGCGACTTAATGTTTCAGGGCCGTTTCCCGTTTGTCGACACCAGTAATGGTGGAAATGTGCAGCAATATATTGAAAATACTCGTTATGTGTTATCGAAAATTGATGACAACACTCAGGTGATCCCTGGTCATGGCGAGCTGACCAATAAAGCCGGTTTAGCAGCAGAACTGTCGATGCTAGAGCAAACGCTGGCAGAGGTACAACAAATGCGCGAGCAAGGCCTAACAGAAGAACAAATGATTACACAAGGCTTAGGTGAAAAATTTAAAAGCTGGCATTGGAACTTTATTACCGAAGCACGTTGGATTAGAACATTATATCAGGCAACGCAACCGCAATGAGTCAAAGGGTTCTTCAGCGTTTTATGCTACGCCATGCCACTAAAATCGTTACCGGCTTAGTCGCCGGTATCAGCCTCAGTGTGACAGCGCAACAAACACCGTTGCAGCCGGGTGAACCCCTGCAGTATAAAGTTGCCCGGTTGGCCGCGCATGAGGGTAACACTATGACACTGGACGATGGCAGTGTCTGGCAAACCAATATGCAGCATTTTGGTTTAACTGGTAACCTTATTTTACTTAGCGGCCGTAATCTTCGCAGTGGTAGTAACGAACTGCTGTTAAACGGTTTTACCCTGAGTGCTACCTACAAACAAGGAACGCTAAACGCACAGCAGGGTTTTAAACTCACTTTGCTGGCAGCACTGGCTGACGGAAAGCGGCTCACGCTAAGCGACAACCTTACTGCCTTTGTGCTTGATAGTGACCGGCGTTTTAGCCGAAACTGGCAGGCTAATAATAAAGTTATTTTAAGTGAAGATAGGCGCAGCCTGCTCTATTTGCCCAACTTACAACAAATCTCGGTGCAAATAACTCAAACAGCCATACCTTAATTGCGATTTACTCGCTCCTACTGCGCTTATTTTTCAAAATAGCCGCCATTTTTTGCTTGTGTTCAGCTACTGGCACAGTATCATTACTGCTTTTAAAATCAGAGGGCCTGCCCTCACCCCCTATTGCACGCTCGGGAGTTGTTTGCATGACGCACGCCGTAATCAAAGATGTGTTAGCTGGTCGTTACGCCATCGGCGAAAAGATCACTGTTAAAGGGTGGATCCGCACCCGCCGCGATTCCAAAGCTGGGATCTCATTTTTAGCCGTTCATGACGGTAGCTGCTTCGACGCGGTGCAAGCTGTTGCCCCAGCAAATTTAAATAATTACGAGACCGAAATTAAACGCCTGACCACATCGTGTTCAGTCATCGTTTCAGGCGTTATCGCCCGCTCTGAAGGTCAGGGCCAGGCCTTTGAAATTCAAGCGGACCATGTTGCAGTAGTTGGCTGGGTTGAAAACCCGGATACCTATCCGATGGCACCAAAACGCCACAGTATGGAATACCTACGAGAGCATGCCCATTTACGTCCACGCACCAATATCATGGGTGCGGTAACCCGGGTGCGTCATTGTTTAGCCCAGGCTATTCATCGATTTTTCCATGAGCAAGGTTATTACTGGATCAGCACGCCGATTATTACTGGTTCAGACACTGAAGGTGCCGGTGAGATGTTCCGGGTAAGTACCCTGGACTTACAAAACCTGCCTCGTGATGACAAAGGCGCAATCGATTTTAGCCAGGATTTCTTTGGTAAAGAAACCTATCTAACCGTATCAGGTCAGCTTAACGGCGAAACCTATGCCTGTGCCATGTCGAAAATTTATACCTTTGGCCCCACCTTCCGTGCGGAAAATTCTAACACCAGCCGTCACTTAGCTGAATTCTGGATGATTGAGCCTGAAGTGGCTTTCGCCGAGCTAAAAGATGTTGCGCAGTTAGCTGAAGATTTGCTGAAGTATGTTTTAAAAGCCGTACTGACTGAGCGTGCCGATGATATGGCCTTTTTTGCCGAGCGTATCGATCCCAAAGCCATTGAACGTTTGGAACAAGTCGTTAGCTCGAGCTTTGTGCGGATGGACTATACCGATGCTATCGAAATCCTGAAAAACTGTGGTAAGAAATTTGAATACCCAGTGGAATGGGGTGTCGATTTACAATCTGAACATGAACGCTATTTAGCCGAGGAGCATATTGGTGGTCCTATCATTATGCAAA
This sequence comes from Alishewanella longhuensis, assembly GCF_014653435.1. GTDB lineage: Bacteria > Pseudomonadota > Gammaproteobacteria > Enterobacterales > Alteromonadaceae > Alishewanella > Alishewanella longhuensis. The sequence goes on from NZ_BNAO01000008.1 coordinate 164,296, forward strand.
ATTACCCGAAAGACATTAAAGCCTTTTACATGCGCTTAAATGATGACGGTAAAACAGTAGCCGCGATGGACGTACTCGCTCCAGGTATTGGCGAAATTATTGGTGGTAGCCAGCGGGAAGAGCGTTTAGAGCACTTCGATCGCCGCTTAGACGAAATGGGCTTGAATAAAGAAGACTATAGCTGGTACCGAGATCTGCGCCGGTACGGTACCGTGCCCCACTCTGGCTTTGGCCTGGGCTTTGAACGTTTAGTGTCTTATGTCACAGGCGTGGGTAACGTGCGGGATGTTATCGCCTTCCCACGTACCCCGGGCAATGCTGAGTTCTAAATCAGCCTAATGGCGTTAGACTGAGCGTTGCTATCAATTATTAACGCTCAGCATAAACCCGCGATTTCGCGGGTTTATTGTTTATCATACTACCAATACTGCGGCTAACTCGCAGCAGACTAGCCTTTTACCAAAGTGAGCTTTAAAAGTGCTAAGCTTTAAAACTGACTAAAATAATTGTCAGGATCTAACGGGGTACGTTGTGGCGCAGCTGCAGTGCTGGTGCCCAGATACAGAAAACCCACTATCTCGTCATCTGCCTGTAAAGCAAAAGCCTGCTTAACGTAGTCCTGCTGGGCATAAGCACCGGTACGCCACACACCACCAAAGCCCAAAGCAAATGCCATTTGCTGCATGGCCATTACAGCACAAGCCGCAGACTGTATTTGCTCGGCTGCAGGCACCTTAGGATGCTCAATCACTTTAGCAATACACGTAATCACCATCGGCGCCCTAAGCGGTAATTGCCTGGCGCGCTCTTGCATTTCCACTGAAATACTGGGATCTTCTTCAATCGCTGCCTCGGCAAAAATATCGCCCAAACGATCTAACGCTTCCCGTCCTTCAGCAATTACAAAACGCCAAGGGCGCAAAGCGCCATGGTCCGGCACTTGTATAGCAGCACGTTTGATCAGTTCCAATGCCTCACCACCCGGTGCAGGCTCAGTTAACCGTGGCGATGAATAGCGGGTCGTTAATAGCGTTAATGCATCCATAAACTCAACCTATCGTTATATTTTTGCGCAGGCTATCAAAAATTTACCTTCTTCTCACGGCAAATTTCGCTAACCCCAATCAACTGCATACTAAGTCAACAAGCTGCTTATTTTAACGCCTGCTGATAAAGATCCAAATACTCAGTCACCGCAGCTTGCCAGCTAAAGTTTTGCTGCATACCCCGCTGTTGTACTGCTCGATAATCGTTGACTTGTTGGTAGAGTTGTTCGGCTTGTTCTAGAGCAGCCAGCAAGGCCTCTATGCTAACGTCAGTAAAACCAATACCAGTGGCATTCTCTGCTGGCCAGGGCGTCACGGTATCACGCAAACCGCCCGTTAACCGCACCAGCGGCACAGTGCCATACTTTAAACTATACAGTTGGTTTAAACCGCAAGGTTCAAATAGTGATGGCATTAAGAAAAAATCACCTGCGGCTTCCGTTTGGTGTGCTAGGGTTTCGTCAAAACCTTCAAAAAACCGAAACTGCGCAGGATAATCGTCCTGTAATTGATATAACTGACGACAATACTGAAGATCACCCGTGCCCACCATAAAAATTTGGGCTTTAGTGTTAGGCAGCCAGCGCCGTAAAGCGGGGATCAGATAGTCAAAACCTTTCTGCCCAGTAATACGGCTAACCGCTACAAATAACGGAACCGCAGTTTCCGATAAATTGAAGCGGTGTCGCAAATACGCTTTGCACGCAGCCTTACCTGCTAAATCGCTCTGCTGATAATTCTGCACCAGGGCTAAATCAGTTGCCGGATCCCATTGCTGATAATCACAGCCGTTTAGTATTCCGACAAAATCGGCTGCACGCTGTTGGTACAAGGTTGCCAAACCATTTGCTGCAGGTTCACTTAGCAGCTCATCACGATACCCTTTACTAACCGTGCTAATCTTGCTGGCATAACGCACGCCCTGCTCTAACATATTCAGGAAATGATCATCACCGGCAGCTAAATCGAGTTTACCAAACCAGCCTTTATCGCAAGTTAGCTGGTAAGCACCGTTATGCACAGTAAAAATATAAGGCACCCTGCCAAGCACCGGATCGGCAGCATAATGCTGCTTTAAGTACGCTGCCGCCACGGCAGTTTGCCAATCATGACCATGAATCAGCTCAACGTCTGGCATATGTTGTCGGCACCATTCCAGCGCTACTTTACAAAAAAATGCAAAGCGTAGCGGGTTGTCTGCATAACCATAGCTACCATCATCGTAAGGTCGTTCACGATGAAAAAAATCATCGTGTTCAACCAATCTTACATCGATACCGGCAAACCTAAGCTGCCTGACTGCACAACCGTATTCCACACCACCTAGGTTAACAAACACCGACTGCCACTGCGCCGTCGGTCGGCTATATAAGTTACTGTAACGTGGCAGCATCACTGTTACCTGATGCCCGGCTGCCTGCAGGCTGCTGGCGATACCTTTACAGGCATCAGCCAAGCCCCCTGTTTTAATCAAGCCTTCAAACTCACTGCATAACAACAAAATCCGCACTATGTATCCTTAATGGCTGCTTAGACCGTTATTCTTCATCAAAACCAACTCGAGCACCTTTGGGAATAACTACTACGCCCTCGGCTGAAATATGAAAACGCTTGCGATCTGCTTCGATATCTTCACCTATCACAGTACCAGCGGCAATTTTAACATCTTTATCGATAATCGCTCGCCGAATTCGGCAACCCCGGCCAATATCATTATTGCCCATCAACACACATTTTTCGATATAGCTATGGCTGTGTACATGCACGTTATAACCAAGTATTGATTGATAAACGATAGCACCACTGACAATACAACCTGCCGCTACCATCGAGCTTATCGCTTGTCCTGTTCGGTTAGTTTGATCATGCACAAACTTAGCTGGCGGCATAGGCGGATTATAGCTGCGTAATGGCCAATAACGGTTGTAGACATCAAAAGGAGGATTAATAGAGATCAGATCCATATTGGCTTCGTAATAGGAATCTATAGTACCAACATCACGCCAGTAGCCTGCGCTACTTTCTGATTCACCCCGTATCCTGTTGGTCGAAAAATCATAGACATACACCTCACCCTGCGGAAAAAGTGTCGGGATGATGTTATGACCAAAATCGTGTTTTGAATCAGCCTGCTTAGCGTCTTCGTTTAACACCTCCACCAAACAATTCGCTTCGAAAATGTAGTTACCCATTGACGCTAATACCATATCAGGCTGACCCGGAATGGTTTTAGGATTAACTTTTGGTTTTTCTTCAAAACCAATCATCCTGCCTGTTTCGTCTACTTCAATAACACCGAACTCATGTGCTTGCGAGACAGGCACAGGAATGGCCGCAACAGTTAATTTCGCATTTTTGTTACGATGGAAATCCAGCATTTGCCGTACATCCATCTTATAAATGTGATCACCGCCAAACACGCAGACGTGCTCTGGGTCTAAACCTTCGATTAAATGCAAATTTTGATAGATGGCATCAGCGGTCCCCAGGTACCAATGCTTACCGGTTTGCATCTGTGCCGGAATAGGATCGATAAAACGGTTTGTAACCCCACCTACTCGCCAGGCCCGACTTAGGTGTTTCATTAATGAGTGTGATTTAAATTGGGTGATCACAAAAATCTGCAATAGATCTGAGTTCACAAAATTATTTAACACAAAATCAATGATCCGATAATTACCACCAAAGGGCACTGCTGGTTTCGCCCTGAGTGAGGTTAAAGGTGACAGTCGAGTTCCTTCGCCGCCCGCCAGAATCATTGTTAACACTCCAGACATATGCTCTCCCCATTATTTCGTTAGCCGCTGCTGCGGCTTTATTTATTACAAAAATTAAATGCAAAACCAATACCATAAAAATCCATATTAAGCTTGGCTGGAATAAGAATGGGTAGTACCGCTTGAAACCCGGTAATCTCAGCGCCTGTTATTACCATAGCATCAAATTTTGCTTTAAAGTAGTGCGCGTTACGCCTGAAAACAACGCGGCTGCCCTTTTTAGGGGCAGCCGCGGTAACTAAGGTAAAAATGTGCGCGAAATGTTGATAATCAGTTAGGCTCTGAGGTTTATATAGCAGCAGCCAATTCAGCGCCCTGCCGTATTGCCCGCTTAGCATCTAATTCGGCAGCAACATCAGCACCGCCTATCAGGTGCACCTTTTGTCCTTGTGCAATCAAGTCTTGTTGTAATTCACGTAACGGCACCTGTCCGGCACAAATAATCACGTTGTCCACCGGTAAACAGCGTTCCTGATCATCAATAGTGATCCAAAGGCCATCGTCATCCACCTTGACATAATTCACCCCCGCTAACATCTCGACCCCTTTTTTCAATAACGAGGCCCTATGTGCCCAACCCGAGGTTTTACCCAGCCCAGCTCCGACTTTACTCGCTTTACGCTGTAACAAATAAATTTTACGCTGCGCCGGTTCAGGCTGTTTATTGGGTAATAACGCACCGCGTGCCTGATAGGCCTTATCCACGCCCCAGTCCACTAACCAGGCATCGGGTTGCAAGGTCAGCGAGTGATCTTCAGTTAAATATTCGGCAACGTCAAAACCAATACCACCGGCACCAATAACTGCCACATGTTTGCCAACCGCTTTGTGATCGCGTAATACATCTAAATAGCTTAACACCTTAGGATGATCTTGCCCTGCCAAGCCAATATCGCGCGGTACTATGCCAGTTGCCAGAATAATTTCATCAAAACCTGCCGCAGCTAGGGTCTCGGCAGTTTGCACTGAATTCAGGTGTAGTTTAATGGCATGCAGCTCTATCATACGGCCAAAGTAACGTAGCGTTTCGTGAAACTCTTCTTTGCCGGGGATCTGTTTAGCATAGTTGAACTGACCGCCAATCTGATGTGACTTATCAAATAAATGAACTTCATGGCCACGTTGCGCCGCATAAACGCTAAAAGCCAAACCAGCAGGGCCTGCGCCCACTACGGCCAGCTTTTTGCGCGTAGTAGCCGGCGTAAAGTTAAGCTCAGTCTCATAACAGGCACGAGGGTTTACCAAACAGCTGGCGCGCTTTTGTTGAAAAATATGATCTAAACAGGCCTGATTACAAGCAATACAGGTATTAATGGTATCCGCTTGATCTGCTGCAGCCTTATTTACAAAATCGGCATCCGCTAAAAACGGCCGAGCCATACACACTAGATCGGCTTGGCCATTCGCTAAAATATCTTCTGCAACTTGCGGGTCATTAATGCGATTGGTGGCAATTACCGGTATTGATAGCTCTTTGCGCACCCGCTCGGTGATCCAACTAAAGGCAGCGCGCGGCACCCGGGTAGTAATGGTCGGAATACGAGCTTCATGCCAGCCGATGCCGGTGTTAATTAAAGTTGCACCCATTTTTGCAACTGCTTTACCCAATGCCACAACTTCTTCAAAAGTATTACCGTCTTCAACCAGGTCTAACATGGATAAACGATAAATAATAATAAAATCATCACCACACTTTTCACGTACAGCTTTTACTGTCTCCAGAGCGAAGCGGCTTCGATTTTCAAAACTCCCACCCCAACTATCACTGCGTTGATTCGTGCGCTGACAGATAAACTGATTAATTAAATAGCCCTCTGAGCCCATAATCTCCACACCATCGTAACCGGCCTTTTTCGCTAAGCTGGCAGCGTGGGCAAAATCCTTAATGGTGCTACGAATTTGTCTATCGGACAGCTCCGCTGGCTTAAATGGGGTGATTGGTGATTTAATTTTACTGGGCGCCACGTTAAAAGGATGATAACCATAACGCCCCGCATGTAATAATTGTAAGCAAATTTTCGCACCGTCGTACTGATGTACTGCCTCGGTAACTTTTTTATGCTTGGCCACCTGCCACCAAAAACTCAATTGGCAACCAAAAGGCACTAAATTCCCGCGAAAATTAGGGCTAATCCCGCCGGTAATAATTAATCCTACGCCACCTTTAGCCCGCTCTGCATAAAAGGCTGCAAGCTTAGTAAAGCCGTGCTTTTCCTCTTCTAAACCGGTGTGCATAGAGCCCATGATCACGCGGTTCTTTAGTTGGGTAAACCCCAAATCCAGTGGTTGTAATAATTGTTGATATGCCACTTTCAGCCTCTCTGGTCGTACCTGTCAAATCGTTAGAATGTAGCTGCTTTAGCTAGCTTAAGCAAGAGATATACATTTTCTTACAAATTCCGGTTCGCCTTTAGCGTAGAATTCGTTAGCATTAACCTTGGTTACTTCTAAATGTAATTGCTTTTAAGCAGTCAGCTAACAGGACACTTGATATGTCGGAAAAAAAGAAAGGGTTAATTCGGCGCTTCTTTGGCGCAATTTGGGCAGTTTACAAAGGGTTCCGCTCTACCGTCCTGAATGTTATTTTTATTTTGCTGGTAGTACTGTTGGCAGCCGCGATTTTTGGCGGTGATGACAAAGTTAAGGTCGCAGAGACCTCAGCGCTGTACCTCAACTTACGTGGCGATTTAGTTGAAGAAAAACGTTATGTTGATCCTATTTCAGCAGCATTAAACGAGAGTTTAGGCGGTCAGGAAGAACGGCCGGAAGTCTTGGTTTCTGAAGTCATTAAAGTGATTAATCACGCCAGTAAAGACAATCGTATCCAGGCCATGGTGCTGGACCTATCTGGCTTAGGTGGCGCCTCTTTAGACAAGCTGCAGGCTGTGGGTAAAGCGATTGAAGCTTTTAAAGCCAGTGGTAAAAAGGTTTTTGCCTATGGTGCTTATTATGCGCAAAACCAGTATTTTTTAGCCAGCTATGCCGATGAGATTAGCTTAGAACCGATGGGTGCCGTTATTTTAGAAGGTTATGGTAGCTACCCTATGTTCTATAAAAACGCGCTGGAAAAGCTTAAAATCAGCACCCATGTGTTTCGGGTTGGTACTTACAAATCAGCGGTTGAACCCTTTACCCGCAACGATATGTCTGAAGAAGCTAAAGAAGCCAACGGTGCCTGGTTAAATGAATTATGGCTAGATTACAAACAACAAGTTGCACAGCGCCGCAATTTCGCGCTGGATACCTTTGACGAAACCTTTACTGCCCTGTACGAAAAAGTCAAAGCAGCTGAAGGTGATCTGGGTCAGTATGCATTAAATAGCAAGCTAGTAGATAGCATACAAACCCGTGAAGAATTCCGCCGCAGCCTGATCGCCGTGGTAGGTAAAAACGATAAACACACTTATAATCATGTGACCTTTGCCGACTACGCTAAACTGGTGCTTCCGGCCAAACAGTTTGATAATCCACTTAGCGAAAAAGTCGCAGTTGTGGTGGCGCGCGGCATGATTGTCGATGGTACAGCCAAAGCGGGCATGATTGGCGGTGACTCAACTGCAGCGTTATTACGCCGTGCCCGGCACGATGATAAAGTAAAAGCCGTAGTACTGCGCATCGACAGTGGCGGTGGTAGCGCTTTCGCTTCAGAAGTCATTGGTCAAGAGATTGCCTTATTACGTGAAGCCGGTAAACCTGTTATCGCTTCAATGGGCGCAGTAGCTGCCTCAGGTGGTTACTGGATTGCCGCGCCAGCAAATGAAATTTGGGCCGCACCGACTACTATTACCGGTTCAATCGGCATCTTTGGTTTATTACATACCTTTGAAAACGCCATGCAAACACTGGGCTTAAATGTCGACGGTGTTGGCACTACTGAGCTGGCAGGCTTCTCTGCCGGTGTACCGGTATTCAATGGACTGACTGAGCCGGCAAAAGACTTGATGCAATTGTTAATTGAACGTGGCTATACCGAGTTTTTAAGCATGGTCGGTGAAAACCGGGATATGACCTTAGAAGCAGTAGATAACGTGGCTCAAGGACGGGTTTGGACCGGGCGTAAAGCACTGGAACTGGGCTTAGTTGATAAACTGGGGACTTTTGACGATGCCATCGCCAGAGCCGCTGAGCTGGCAGGTCTAGCGCAATATGATGTCACCGTCGTGCAGCACGAGTTGTCTCCTACAGAGCAATTGCTGGCCGATATTTTTGGTAGTGCTAAAGCCAAAGGTTGGTTACCCAGTGTAACTGAGCAGCCGCAAAACCGCGCTTTACGCCAGTTAACCCAGCAAGTTAAACAAGATTTTGTGTTAATGAATCAGTTTAACGATCCTAATGGTATCTATTCATACTGCTTAAGCTGCCAGATTAACTGACAGCATCTGTAAATCTGGTTACAATGCCCGGTATTATCCGGGCATTTTTTTATGCTGCTTTTTTTAAGGTAATCCATGCAAAGAAAACGTATTTACGTCGCCTACACTGGCGGCACCATCGGTATGCAGCAATCGACCCAGGGGTTTATTCCGGTACCAGGTTTTTTAACCGACACAGTAAAGCGGATGCCCGAATTCTACCGCCCAGAAATGCCGTTATTTGATATCCATGAGTACCACCCAGTGATTGACTCATCAGATATGACCCCTACCCATTGGCTCAGCATAGCTAAAGATATCCAGGCAAACTATCAGCAGTACGACGGCTTTGTGGTGTTACATGGTACCGACACCATGGCCTATACCGCTTCAGCCTTATCTTTTATGTTAGAAAACCTGCAAAAGCCGGTGATTATCACTGGATCACAAATCCCTTTGGCACAACTACGCTCTGATGGTCAGGTTAATTTATTAAACGCACTCTACCTGGCCGCAAATTATCCTATTGCTGAAGTCGCGTTATTCTTTAATAACCAGCTGTTTAGAGGTAACAGAGCAACTAAAGCCGATGCAGATGGCTTTAATGCGTTTGCTTCGCCTAATCTGCCACCGCTGCTGGAAGCCGGTATTCATATCAAGCTGAACATAGGTAAGTTAAGTAACAGTCCAGCCGCCTTACCGCTGCAGATAGCCGAGATTACGCCACAACCCATTAGCGTGGTAACACTTTACCCTGGCATCACCACCGATGTGATCAGCAATATGCTGGCCGCACCCGTGCGGGCCTTGATTATAAAGTCTTTCGGGGTAGGTAACGCGCCACAGCGTCAGGAGTTGCTAGCAGTGCTAAAAGCGGCCAGCGAACGTGGGCAAATCTTAGTAAACTGTACTCAGTGCTTTAAAGGTAAGGTGAATATGGATGGCTATGCTACCGGCAATGCCCTGCGGGCAAGTGGTGTGATCAGTGGCTTTGATATGACGTTAGAAGCGACGCTGACCAAGCTACACTATTTGCTTAGTAAGCCGCTTACTGCAGAAGAAGTTCGCCAGCAGATGCAACAAGATCTGCGTGGCGAATTAACACTTTAAGCACCCATCCTAGAACAGCGCAGCCACTCGTTTTAACAGCGGCTGCTCTTGCTCTGCTACTGCACCATGCGCTAACCATTGCTGTAACAGCTGTTCAAGCGTTAGTTGCTGACCGGCATTATGTTTTAACGACAATAACGCCAACTGTACCTGTTGCTTTTCGGCCGAGCTACTTTGGCCACTATCTTTGCCACTAATCAGCTCCAAAGCCAAGGTTAGCTCTGGCCGACTTAACGCCGGCGTGCTAATGGCTAAAGCCTCACGATAGGCCGCAGGCCATTGCTCAGCCTTTAACTCTCCCGTTGCTAAAGCACTAAACAGTACCTGTAAGTCAGTGCGCTGCTGCTGTTGCTGAATACTTTGCAAGCGTTGCTCTAACTGCTGCACTACTTGTTGATACTGCTGGCGTGCTGCAGCACTGTCCGGCACATTTAGTTGTCGTAATTGCCCCTGCAATGCTGCGACAGCCGAAAGCGTATCTGCTTGATTAACTTGCACCGCCAATTGCACTAAACTGTCATTGGTCTGCTGCCAGGCTTGTTGCTCGGCTTGCTGCTGTGCTTTGTATTCTTCATTACGTTTTGCAAAAAACGTATCGCACAATGCCCTAAACTCCAGCCATAATGCCTGATCTTGCTTACGGCCGGCAAAACCCAACGCTTTCCAGCGTAACTGCAACTCTTTAAGTACCGAAGCAGTTTGCGCACCGTCAGCAAAAGCCAACGCGGCTCTCGCTTCCTCAATAAGGGCTAACTTGGCAGCTTCTTGCTCCTGCTGCCCGGCATTAACCCGCTCTCTAACAGTGTTAGACAACTGTTGATACTGCTGCTGCAACGCCTGATAGTCACGTCGATTCACTGCACCGGCTTCGCGCCAGCGTTGACTAAGTTGCCGGTAAGCCTGATCTAGCGCTTTGACCTCCAGCTCGGTGTCTAGCAATACAGTTAGCTCAGCTAATAACTGCTGACGCTGCTGCAAATGCAAGGCACGCTCGGCATCAAGTTTAGCAAAAATCTGCCGACATGGCTCAAAGGCGGCTTCGCAAGCACGATCAAAGGCCTGATTAAGCTCTTCATCTTGTGCCGGCTCTGCCCTACCTAATGAATTCCAATTGGCTCTGGCAAGCTTCACTTGCTCAGCCCGCGCCTTAGCATCAGTAACTTCAGCAGTGGCTAATTGCTGCATTTCGGCAAGTAGTGCCTGTTTGCGCGGCGTAGCAATATAATGCTGTAGTGATTCTAACTCGGCATGTAAGGCGGTGACCTCAGCATACTCTTTCTCAAGCTGGCTTTGGGCCACTACCGATAATTGCTGGTAATCATCACCGATACCTTTATAAAGTCCAAACAAAACTCTATAACGACCAGCAGCATGTAAACGCTTAAATTCGGCGCATTTACTGCGTAATTGTTTCACGCCTTTTTGCTGCTGCTGCTTTAGTGATTCAATAGCCGCTTGCCACGCTTGTTTCAACTGTTGAAATTGCGTATTAAGCTCGGCCGGCATCGCAATAACCAACAACTTAGCTTGAACACGCCAAGCCTGGATAAATTCTCTTAGTTGATGCTCTGCCTCAGTTAATTGCTCAGGTGTTTGTGGTACCTCTTGAGTGCTAAAATCTGCGGCCAATTGCTTTAAGGCTAACAACGTGGCAGCGATTTGCGGTAATTGCTGGCACTGCTGTTGTAATTGCAGTAGCGCCGTCTGTAGCTTACGCTGTTGCTCAGCGGAAAGCGCTGTTACCCGCCATTCTTCAGTCAGCGCAACTAACGCTTGGTCTAATACAGCATGTCCAGCACCACCTTGTTGTGTTTGCGCTGCGAGCTGCTGCTCTAACGCTACAATGGCCTGCTGCAGGCGCTGATAATTAGCTAACTGCTGCCTTTGCTGTTCAGCAGCGGCCTGCACCTTAACCAGCTCGGCGAGTTTGGGCGCAATCCAGCTATCCAGGCGTTCAGTTAACTGCTGGTATTTGGCATTAATGCTGTCGGCTTCATCTTTAGGTAAACAGGCCATCTCTGTGGCTAATTGCTGCCACTGCGTTGCCAAACCTTGTTGTAATGCCGGGATATCTTCTATTTGATTACGTTCACGCAAAGCATTCAACTTTGCCAACAACAGGGTGAGTTCTTTGCGTAACTTTACTGGTTTTTGCTTTTGCTCTGCCAGAGCGGCTAACCGATCGTTCAGTTCAGTGGCCAATTCCGTACTCAGCACTTTACTCAGCTTTTCCAGTTGTTTTTCATCTGTGATTTGCTCAAGTAGCTGGCGCTTATAACTGTCTGGAAAAGTCGCATCAAGCAGGCTTTGCTGTATTAAGTCTGATTTTTCTAAACGTTGTAGTAAGGTATAGCGTAACTGCGGATCGCTGTCTTTTAACGCTAACTGTTCCAGCACACTGCTGCGGTTGCACTGTGCTACAAATTTTTGTTTTAGGGCACTCTCTACTTCACCGTCTAATAACTGGCTAATCAATTGTTGCTCAGCATAAAGCCTTAAGCGCTCAGCTGCATCATGCTTGCTGGCTTGCCACCATAAGGCAAAGTCACTCAGTTGGTGTAATGCCGCTTTACGTACCGCCTCGGCACCATCGTTAAACGCCAATTCGTGCAGAATATTTTTATGATCGCTATCCGTAGCTTGAAGTGTTTGTATTGCTTGTAGCCTAATGGCCGCATCAGCATGCTGCCACTTGGGTTTGAACCAGCGTTTAAAGATCATCGTGCGTAAACCTTGCAATAGCGGCAGGATCCGAAAATTGTTTTTTCAGCTCAGCCTTAGATTTGTGTACTATTTGCCCATCCGGGCCAACAGTGAAAATATCTTCAGATTTTAAAATCTTAGACTGATAAGCCATCACCAACTGGAGCGTTTGCGCTTTTTGTTCATCACTTAGCGCAGTACCATCAGCCCAGCGGCCAGTAGCCACGGCATCAGCCAGTTTTTCGTAAGTTTCAGGCGCCATAGCGCTGACTAGCGAGGTAAAATCCATACTATTTTTTTCGCTTTAACCAAATTATCCGGGCCCGACATACCACATACCAACAGAAACCTAAAGCAATAGCCGCCGTCGACACATATTCGTTATAACTACCGTTCTCTGGTTGCCACCAATACAAAATACCAAAACCGGCTAAGAATAACAGCAACGCCAACATAGATTGATTCATCAATGATTGCGACTGACGTAACATCTTATCTCTGTGCTTTGCCGCCAGCTTCTCTGGCGTCGCCGCGGTAAGGTCGGTTTTACATTTTGGGCATTCAGTTGCCTTATTAGAGATCCGGTGCTCACATACCGGGCACGAAATAATAGCCATGCTAAAGTCCTAACGTAAGTCGTCTACTACTGCCAGAATAGCGGTAAGCGAATCCTGACCTAATTTCATTGAGCGCACATCTGACCAACCAAAGGCCTCGTCAGGTAAATTGGCATTATCTTTAAACGGCATCTCTAAGGTATAAGCCAAACATTTAAACTGTTCTGCAACCCAATTTGATGCCACGGTTAAATTTGCTTTGCCCGGCTCGTCACGCTTGTAACCAAATTCCGTTTGAAACTCAGGCGTCACCAACAACATGGCCGCTTTGAACGCCTCTTCGAGTTGCTGCATTTTAGTATTGTAAGAAGGCACACCTTCAGAGCCTGCCACAAAGTTGTACGGTAGGTTTTCATCACCATGCACGTCCAGTAGCATATCCAAACCAACTTCTAACATTTTTTGCCGAACCAAAAAAACTTCCGGGCTTTTTTCCATGCTGGGGTTTTGCCATTCACGATTCAGGTTAACACCAGCAGCATTGGTACGTAAATGACCGCGCACACTGCCGTCTGGGTTCATATTCGGCACTATATAAAATACTGCTTTGCTTAGTAAGGCACGGGCTACACCGTCGTCTTCATCTAACAGCCGATCCAGTAGACCTTCAACGTACCATTCAGCCATTGTTTCACCGGGATGTTGTCTGGCAATAATCCAAACCTTCTTTTTACTTTCATCTGGCTCACCGACTACCAGCATAGTCATATCGCGGCCGTCTAAGGTTTCACCTAGTTCAACCAACTGGCAGTTGTAGTCATTCTGGGCCTGATGCAACAGGTCCTGATGACGCTCGTAGCTATATGGCGCAAAATAAGCAAAATAAACCGATTCAGCTTCCGGGTAATGAGTAATCGTTAAAGTCTTACCATCGTACTCACTTTCTACCCGAAACCAGGTTTGTCGATCGTAAGAAGCGACCGCATGATATTCTTTCCAGCCATCGGGGTAAGCCGATTGGCCAGCATTAACGATATGAATTTTGTGTACCTGAGCATGGGTGCTGTTTAAACGAAAATGAAACCACTGATAAAAGTCTGACTGATTGTCTTTGCGGATAGCTAACTGGATATTGGTTGGATCTGTTGCTTCAATAATTTCAATATTGCCGCTGTCAAAATTGCTGGTAATCTTCATACACATCTCTTTATTCGTTATATCAACTAAATCGAATGGCCACTTTACGCCATAGCGATGCTGTGGCCAGGCCAAGCCCTCAGGTTCAGCCGCTTCGATCAATTAAGTTTCTGGATTCTCTCGCACAAAGGCAATATCTGCAAACCCCATTTTACTGAATGTCTGCAAGCGGTAATTTTTTACGGCTGCTTTATCTTTCGCGGTTTGCAGTAATTGCTTTTCCATCGCTAAAAAGGCGGTTAAATCTATGCCCTCCGCAGCAGCAACCGCTTCGAACAAATCGTGAAAGCGATCGTAACTAAATGCAATAACCTTTTTCTTACCTTTAAAGCTGTAGCTTACTTGCCTGGCCAAACTTATTTCTCCTGTAACAAGGCGTTACGACACAGCCATAACGAAAATAGTAAAATTGCTATACCAGCGCTCAGTCGCAGCAAATCAGCGTCTCTATTCCAAATCAACAGGTTAACTAATAAACCCGCTGGGATAAGCGCATTGTTCATCACTGCTAAGGTACCACTGGATACCTGTGAAGCGCCTTTATTCCACCAAAAATAGCCGCCACCAGAAGCCACCAGCCCCAACCACAGCAATACCAACCATTGTGTAGTATCTTGCGGATACTGCGCACTGCCCAATAACAACCACGCTGGCAGCGCCACCGCTAAAGCCCCTACATAAAACCAACCAAACTGAGTATGCTGCGCGCTGTAAGATGGCTTGGGTTCCATAAACCTCTTGTAGCCAACCTGCCCCGCTGCAAAACACAAATTAGCACCCTGCACTATAGCAAAACCCAGCCAATAATCTGGTGCAGGTATACCATCTCGCATTACCGCAGCAGCCAATACCGCCAACAGCGCAGCAGTTAAAAAACGCGCATTAAAACGCCGACTTAATGCATCGTATAACAGTGTAATGTAAATGGGGGTAAAGATGGTAAACACCAATACCTGAGGCACACTAAGCAATAAAAACGACTGGTAATAAAAAATGTACATTAGACCCAGTTGCACCGCACCAAGCAAAGCCAGCATTAGCGCATCAGCACCAGTACCGCGATAACGCAGTAAAAAAGGAACAAATATCAACAGCGCTAAACCTACCCGGCTTAGCACGGCAAAGTATGGATCAACCTGCCCGGCTAAGTAAACGCCAATGAGGCTAAATGAAAACGCCCATAACAGTGTCACAGCAATCAGATAACGCATCAGGCTATTTTTGCCTGCTTCTCAACAGGTGCTGCATACATTTTTGTTAAAAGTGGCTGAGCCTCCAAAGGCAAAGCAGCCAATTTTTCTTGCCAGCATTGGTAGCTTTTCTCATCAACCACTTGCTCTGCTAGCCCTGCAGCTAAATAGTTGACGGGGAATAAACGATACTGTTGCCAAATCTGTTGATCAATCTGTGCCGCCAGTGTGTCGGCATCGTCCGGAATATCAGTAAGAGGTTGACCAAAAGCCACATGAACCCGACCTTTAAAACCCACTATTCCTTTAATAATGGTATCAATATCCTCAAATTCGCCTTTCTGATAATTGCCATGTTGTTGCTTATGCCACAGTTCATTCACTTTATCTTTATCACAAGGATCAAATTCATAAGATAAACATACCGGCACAATCTGTAAGCTTGCTAAATATTGGCTAAAGCTCTCACCACGTTTTTTACCTTCCATAAAAAACATTTTTAAAATGGCCGGATCCGTCTGGTCATTGCCATCTTTTGCTCGGCCTTCTCTTTGGGCAATCCAAATAGACTGCCCCTCTTCCAGCGAATGGTTTATATAGCCCGATAGCTGCGACAAGTTTTTCAGCATTTCCCGCGGCCCTTTCGCGCCTCGCTTTACGATAAAGCTTTTATTAAGCTTCATCAGCTCGGTCGCACAGGCTTTGCGTAGCAAATTATCGCCAATGGCAATACGTAACGTATCAAAACCCTGCTGATGCAAGCTCCAGTTAACCAGCGCTGGATCCATGGCAATGTCACGATGATTAGAGATAAACAAATATGATTTATGCGGATCTAGCTGCTCAATACCGCTATAAGTGACTTTAGCAGTCGACTTGGCAATCATTTGATCCATAAAAGTAGCAACCTGCAATTGGACCTGCGCCACCGTTCTTAGCTTGGCCCATTTACGTTTTAAAAAAAACTTAACAGCAGGTGATAATACCCAGCCAAAAGTGCCTGCCAGGTGCGGAAAACGATAATGCAAAATGGCGTCAATAAACTCTTGATCAGCAATTAAACGGCGAATCGCCGCTTGCACTTCGCTATCATGATAAGGCCGGATATCAGCAAATGGGTCAGTTTGAACGTCGGTCACGCTTTTACAACACTCTAAGTAAACAGGTGCACTATTCTACCCGTTCAGTAAGATTTAACCAGAGTGCTACGCCGAATAACAAAATAACTTGGTTAAAAAAATATATAAACCCAGCTATTTTCAACCTCTAGCCGCTGCTTTTACTTAACTTTATCGTAGTTAGCACCACAAATCTTAAAAATACGCGGTGCTTTGCTGAAAAAACCTGCAGTTGCACAAAAGCGCATTGCAATTAGTCCAAGAATCATTATGATACGCCCTACGTCGGTACGTAGCGCAGCTTGGTAGCGCACTTCGCTGGGGGTGAAGGGGTCGGAGGTTCGAATCCTCTCGTACCGACCAATTAAGGCCTGTTTAAAAACAGGCTTTTTTGTTTTCAAAATTTATAACCTCAAAAACCCGCTATGGCATAGATATTTACTATTTATCAGGTTATACGACTAGCAAAATAATCAGCAAAACCAACATCTCAAATGCAGCGCCTAAAAAGCTTAGTGCTTTGCTAAGCGGCACAGCCGTATGGATTGCCCTGACAGAGGCTTCCCAGACTTCTATCCATTTACGATGCTCTGCTTGTTCTACAATTTCACTATCCATCATATGCCTCAGTTGAAAATTCAACGCGTTACTAATAATGAGTTAAAATAAGTGCTCTAAAACAATATGGCGAGCTCTCACTTAGTTAAGTATTAGTCTACACGCTGCAGAGCCCGTCTTAGTTGCTGCTCACTACTAAAGCCTGCTTCTCTTGCCACATCTTTTAAGCGCGTTAATCCGCCAGCCATTAATCTTTTGGCTTCATCTAAGCGCGCCTGCGCAACATAATCTGCTGATGTCATACCCGTGTATTTTTTGAATTGCCGAGCAAAATGCCTTGGACTCATTGCCATTCTCTGAGCAAGTACGTTTACCGTAAGATTACGGCTAAGATGCTCAAGGATCCAAATTTGAAGCTCACCAAATCGGTCAGTGCGCTTTTCAACTTCTAAATAGCGACTTTTTTGCGGTTGCGTAGCCCTTCTTCTACGCTCAAGTAAAAGCTGCTCTGCGACTGCTGTCGCAACAGATTTTCCCCAATCACTCTCAACCATAGACAGCGCCATATCAATACCTGCCGTTACACCCGCCGAGGTAAAAGTATTGCCACTTTGAACATACAAAACATTAGTTTCAATCTGGCAGTTCGTAGTATTGCGGGCTAAAAGTTTCAAATACTCCCAGTGGGTTGTCGCTGACTTGCCATTAAGTAGCCCCGCTGCAGCCAGGACTAAAGCCCCTGTACATATAGATCCGATCCGTTGACATTGTTGATATTGTTGCTTCAGCCAATCGAGTATTAATGGTCGCTGCATTGCGTCAACAAAGCCTATTCCGCCTGCCACCAATGCAGTGTCACAACGAATATCGGTTGTGCAATCCACATTAGCAAAGACAGAAATCCCGCCAGATGTTGTCACCAAACCGCATTTTTCAGCAACCAATTCAATGCTGTATGCCTGCCCCTGATAATGCCCCTGTTGTTGTAACCAACGACTGGTTCGAGAAAAAACCTCCAATGGTCCGGCAATATCAAGAATTTGCGCATCTGGGTAAATCAACATCGCAACCCTATGGGTGGCTCGTAGTGGAAACATTAGATCAGCTCTATTGAATCATTAATGCACAGATAATGGCATAAATTGACGCGGCTTTGTCCTAACAGATGAACATTTTATTTGTTTAGTCTAAGCATTGGATAGCGGGAGGGTAACAGATGAAAAATGACATTTTAGATAACCATTGTATTAATGACGATAACCATATTTTTAATGTATTTTTTTTACTCGGTGATGCAACCAATGTAATGGATACGGCAGGTCCCTGGGAGGTGTTTCAGGATGCAAATTTGTTCAGCGGTAACATTAGCTTTCAGTTGCACACCATTTCTACCTGTAAAGGTGTGCTTCTTATGAGTGGCGGTTTTAGAGCCGACGCACATTTCAGTATAAATGACTTTCATCCCAGTGCGGATATCGTCGTGGTACCTGCACAAAAAATGGATACCGCATGTCAGGAATGGTTGATTGCTCAAGCCACTGCGGGGGCGGTAATTTTGTCTGTCTGCACAGGGGCTTTTCACTTAGCCAGAGCCGGCTTACTGGCTCGGCGCACAGCAGCTACTCATCATGATTTCTGGCAAAAATTTTCTGATGAATTTCCCAATATTTCACTTAGCACTGAAAAGCGTTTTATTGATAACGGCCAAATACTTTGTGCAGGAGGATTAACCTCAGGCATTGACGCTGCACTTTATTTGCTCGCGAGAATTTGCGGTGAAGAAGCAGCAACACGCACAGGTGATTACCTCGAACATCAGAGTAAAGCCTGGCAACAACAATCCCTTGAAACACGTGAATAACCTATTAAACGGAAAACAGTTATGAAAAAAATATACCTTTTTATTTTTGTAATAGTCATATTATGCCTTGTCATCGGCTGTAGTAGTGCTCAAAACTCTCTGAAGGCACAACAGACTTGGCCAGATGATGGAAGAGTTATAGTTGACCCACAAAGTGGCAAATCCTATTTTCTACAAAAGGTTTTTGTCCCCTCTGGTTCGCACCTCATAGCGTCAACCTTTATGCGCCCAGCAAATTCTGTAAGCGCTCCGGTAATGCTGGTTGTATCAGGTTCACGCGATGGCATCTTAACAGCGGAAAGTCCTCTGCATAGATCACTGCTGGCGCAGGGAATTGCCGTATTAACGTTAGGAAAAAAAGGCGTATCCCCTTCCACCGGCAATTGGGAAAACGAAACCTTCTATAACAGAGCCAGCAATGTCGTAGCTGCATTGGATTGGTTAAATACACGCAATGATGTTAATGGCCAGGAGGTGGTTATTTACGCACATAGTCAGGGGGCTTATGTCACTCCTTTGATGGCGGATGATCCTCGCGTGCAAGCATTGGTTCTGGCAGCTGCGCCCGCTGAAATCGTGCGCCAGCAGATCTACACAGATAAAGTTGAGTCAGACACCCGCAAAGGCAAAAGTGCGATCAGGGCTACCACCGCAGCTAAACGCCAACAGCGCTTTCTTGATATGCTGACGCATGTTTGCCCTGTTTATAAAGTGCATTATTTATGTCATATCTATAACTTTGATCCTAAACCTGCTCTGGAAAAGCTTACCAAGCCGGTACTAGTACTCTATGCTGGCAATGATCCTATGGTTCCTCATCATAAAAACCTGCCGCTTATGCAAGCGTTTTTGAAACATAATAACAAGGCACAATTTACAGTAATACCGGGCGGTAATCATATGTTTTGGCACAGCACGACAGGCTTGCCAGAAGAATACATATCCTTGCGGGGTCCGGTAGCGACATTTCCTTTTGCAGATCCAAACAATTTAGAACACGAGCGCCTGGCTAATCTGTTTGCAAATAGAGTCAAGCAATCACCCGGTTACCAGGAGGCCGTCGAAGACTTTGTAAAACGCATTTTTGAAAATCAGCTCAGTAAAATGGCTGAAAGCAACTCACTGTAACAGGCAAGGAATTACCTGGCAGGGTGCAGTTCTGTCGCGCCGCTGATTATTGATAGCACCGTGTTCCACATCAATATTGGCGCTGATCTGGCTGCCTTCCAATAGCACTGGCAGCGACCGCCGGGCCGTTTCCCTGCGGCCCTCTAGCCGCAAAGCCAACCAGAGAAAGCTGGCTTTGCGGCATTGCTCAACTGAATTAACAACATGGTGTTATTAGAGATTAATATAGGCAAAGCTTTCAGCAATAATCCCCAAAAAAGCTCAATTTTAAACACATGGGCGACGCGTGTTCAGCCATTGACGTCGCAGCATGCAGCGGTCGTTACTGACTGGCCTTGTTATGTTAATTTACAATTTAATCATATAGATACAATTTTCTATTGGTAACCTATCAGGATAGTCACTCTCTGAAAACCCAAATTTTTCGTAAGCTTTAATTGCAGATTTATTGTGCTTGAGCACAAATAGAGAACAAGCATTAACTTTTAATTCAGTAGTACCTAATTCACTAAGCCTCATTATTAATTCTTTGGCGATCCCTTTTCCTCGAAAATTGGGGCTTACTACCAGCCGAGCCAAATGACACCTATTCAACCGTAAATAATATTGACCAAATGCTAACAGATTAGATTTATCATCTACTAGCGAGAATGCCTTCAATAAATCCAAATTAAGATCTGCACTAAATGAAACGAAATCATAAGGATACCTGAAGTTAGGTCCAGTCCAATCTCTAAGCTCTTGTTCACAAGAAAACCATTTCATTAAATCTTCGATATGAGTCTTGCAAGGTTTGATTAATCTCATCTTATTTAAATACTCAGACATTCACATAACACTCTGCTAACCGAACAAACTTTTGATGGCGGCTTTTTTGCTACGCAAAAAGGTGAAAGCGGAAATATGTCTGGTACAGCCGTTTTTCATGTGTTTATTTGAACTTATAGACATAGATTTTAACTTATAGTTTGCCACTTTTTAGTGTTGTAACGGCTTGTTGATGTTCAGCAAACGCATCAGCAGAAGGCTCCGGCTCTGTTGCCCAGTTCACTTTATTTTCGTTAGATTTATCCCAGCGAAATAGCCAGTGAATGCCAAATTTAAATGCTTGAGTTGGCTGAGAGTATACCGGGTGTTGTAAGGTTTTCTCTAAGCTTTGAAACTGATAACCACGTGATTGCAAGGACATCAGAATGCTGTCTAAACTATCGGCATTTAATTGATTAACATGCAGCATTAATATGTGTGGCACTGGCTGCTCAAACATCTTGGCGCTGGCACTTTCGTAAAAATCTAATCTCCGCTCCGTAAATGCCAGGTACTGCTTATAAATATTTACCGCTGATACGTGTTTATTTTTAAGCTGGACGGTATAGGGCGCATCAAACACGTAATCTGCATTTTCCATCGTCACAGGAACTAACGTGAGGCCTAGCTTTTCCAAACCGTTATCGAGCATCTGTTGCGCATTATCAGTGGCGCCAGCATGCAAATAAGGAGGGCGAAAAAATTTTTGCTTTTGTTCGCCTAGCACTGTTTGCGTTATTGTCGCGCCCTTTTGAATGTCCGCTAGATAGGTGTTTAAGTCGGCTTGATGATAGGAAATATGTGAAAAGGTATGGTTGCCAAGAGTGTGCCCATGTTTGTGCCAATCTGATAACAGAGACTGCAATAATTCTGGATTGTTTTTAAGATGGCTTTCATTAACAAAGCCCGTTGCTTTTATCTCATATTTTTTGAGGGTATCAAGGAGTTGTTGGTTAATTTCTTTAAGTGATTGCGCCGGTAAAGTAAATTCACCATGGATGGGAACATCATCAAAAGTGATTGAGATATACTTAGGATGCTGCGCCTTTACGTCAACGCTAGCACTGGCAAGGTTTAGACAAGCGATGATTGATACATTAAGCAACTTTATAATAAACATGACTATTTTTTACTTCCCTTTGTTTTTAACAAAAAAATAGCATTTTGAACCATTTGGCATGAATGCAATGTGTAATAAGTTTTCTATGTTCTGGTTCAATTCTAATAATTTTTCTTACTGCTTATAATGCCTCAAGTAGAGGCATTATAAGCTCTTCATGCAGGCTTGATTTGTTATGCGGTATCACCTTAGCTTGGTATCACAATTCTTTGGCGAAATTTGTACACCGGCTCTTCCTATTTCAGGTCTCGTCTTACGCTCGCAAGATTTCAGACGGCAAAGCGCTCCGCTAGGCCTGGTGGGTTTCACCGGATACCCAAACACGGGCGGTGCAAACCGTCTCGAAGCCTAGCTTCTCATAGAGACGATAACCTGCGGGCGTTGCGCCGAGGAAAAAGCGCCGGATCCCGTTATTGCGTGCTTGCGCCATCGCTGTAGTCAGGAGCGTAAGACCGATCCCGCCACGCTGGCGTGACGCATCCGTCCCCATCGCCCAAATGCCGCAGGTATCGCCGTGATAAGTCAACGTAACGCTTCCCACTGCCTCGCCATTGGTACGAGCGACGTAAACATCAACACCTGTCGAATCGAATAAGGACGCGGGCAGGGCTCGAAGTACACTGTCCTTGGGCATACTATAGGCTGAAACCAACACATCCGCGCTTGCATCAGCGTCCTCAGTACCAGACGCGCACACGACTTCAACATCGGGGTTGCCAGACGGCTCGAGTGGCACGTCATCACGCACCATAAACGGGAAGTCCACCGCATAGGCCAGGCCTAGATCGGCTGCGATACCGTCGAGTGCCTTGTCGGCTTCGGGGAAGATAATAGCGAGAAACGGAAGCTGTCGCCCCAGGCACAAATTCAACATGTCCCGGAAGTGATCGTGGTCAGCGCCGGCACCAACAATTAACATATTCATGTCCGCAACCGCTTCGTTGCACAAGGCCAATTGCAGGCCAGGTCGAGCGACCGCCTCATAGCGTGCCGCCTCGCCGAGAAACGTAGTAACAGCGTCATTGGTAAGACGGCGCAAGACGGGCTCACTCAGTGGTTTCGATGCTGTGTTCATAGATCTCTCCCTAGTTTTTGGAATTTGCGGTTACGCGTTCTCGGCCTGATATGCCGCCTAGACATAATGATTCCCCACAAGGTGCTGACCGCCAAGTTGGTCGGTTAGTTTCGCAACCAAAGCCACACCCTATTTATTGAAGATACAATACTTGAGGTCAGTATGGTTAACAATAGCATAACTTTTATCGGCTTAGATGCGCATAGAGAATTCTTGGAAGTTGCCTATTAAACCCGACAAGGGTGGCACAATAAAATTAGCGTTAGTGCTGTGCTCTGGTGATATACAGTTATCTGTTATGCCGCTAAGGTCTCTACCGAGCTACAAAAACGACAGGAACATCTGAGTAAAGAAATCGTCGATATCGCCTGGCAAGCGCAACTGCGATTATGCCTTTAATGAGTAGGATTTTACTCAATCTGCTTGACGTGGAAAGTCACACCACTACTGCCAGCAGCGGCAAAGGTCCAGCGACCAAAAGAAGCGATGCTGACAGGCCTTGTTAAATTTTATTAACTCTGTTCAGTCTTCCTTGCAGGCTGAGTCACTATCAAGTAAATGATGTACCCCAGTACCGGAAAAAATACAACCGCTAATGACCAGCCTAATTTTGCACCACCGTGTGAACGGCTTGAGAGAATTACATGAATCAGTGGCAAAACCATTATTAATAATAAATGCCAAATACTTATTCCGCCCATCATAAAATTAATCCTAAGTTATTTTGAATAATTATAATTTTTCGCAAAACTACTTTTAATTTAACGCCCGCCACAAACGCGAGTAACTTGTTGCGAGTCGAGCCGCAAAGCAGCGTCTTGGTGGCGTTTTTTATACGCTTTTCGCATCACGAAGCCGCCTGTTTAGATCCAAAACAACAGGATGTACTGAGAACGTAAAAATTCTCGTCTTTGGGTGAAACATTACTTTCATAACTTCACCTCTTGAATCTCTAAAACTAATAATTATCCTCTCTGGAGAACCCAGCCGTCCCTCAACGGATAAGATATCTTTTAAAAAAATAGTTTGCTCAACAGCACCATTTTTTATAAGCAAATGATCATTATAATCAAGAACATCATCAGCGGCTGACCAAATAATTTTTTTGAAGAAAATGCAGCCAAAAATAAACATCAGGATTGGTATTAATGTTAAAAATGGGGCGTCCTCAAAATTCCCAGACAAAATAAAAATCAATGTTAAAACAAATAAAAAACCTAAAGAAAACACTGAGAAGGCCATGTGGAAAGGGTTAGATGTAGAAATCCGATTCATATCACTCCCAGCACATAACGAGCCTGTAGAAAAACCTGTTGCGCGCACAACATTTCTACCTCGGCCATTCTGTTTATTATTTGTTATCAACTCTGCATGTTTCTGGTGGGAATTTCAAGACAAGATTTATGTTGACGTTAATTTGCTTTTATAGCCGCGCTATTAGCGGAGTTTAGGCCACTCTTCACTTTGCTTTACCCCACTTTGCCATATCGGCTTACTTTCTCTAAGTTATGCACCATACAGAACAACTGCCATTGGCCTTGTACTTTGGTTTTACCGCGCAAACTAAACCGTTTTAGCCCTTTGTTGGTGCCAATATTGCCAAACACCGGCTCTACTACCGACATGCGGTG
>NZ_BNAO01000009.1:0-136774 GCF_014653435.1 Alishewanella longhuensis
TCTTTTTAAAACTCTTCGTCACGTTCGACTCTACTTTTTACTTCACTTCTTGCTTCACTCTGCTTTTCGAGGCTTTCGTTAGCACCCTGAAGCGAGGCGGCCATTTTAGTGATTTTAAACTTGCTGTCAAGCGTCTTTTTAAAAGATTTTTGCAACTCGCTTTTCTCACCCGGTTACCGGCTTCACTCTCGTTTAGCGCAGCGCCCCGTGGCATGGCGCGCATTATAGGGTGTTTTAGAATTGGTGCAATAGCTTTTTTATAAAAAATGACTACTTTGCTACTGATTGACTACTAAAGCTTCATTTTGTACAAAATTCTACCTTTTATCAATGATCCGCTATGATTTTAGTTGTTGGCTGTTCACAAAATAGTCGTTAAGATATAGAGGCTTTTATATAAGAAGAATCTCTTTTGGTTTAGCTGCAGGAATTTATCATGTCATCAACTTTACGTTCGTTTCTACCTTTTACTTTAGCACTAGCAGTTATTGCTTTTGTTACTTTCTCTTTTCTAATTACCCTTCCTCTCTCGGCGGCCTGGGCATTTACTGCCGGTGTTCTGGTCTGCGGTATCTTGGTACCTATTTTGGTAGACTTTAAAAGTTCTGCTAGATCTACTAGCGAATCACCAAATGCTGAAACCAGCACAACAAGCTTTCAAGGCGAGTCAGCGACCCTATATGTAGGAAACCTGCCTTATCGCGCAAATGAAGAGGCGGTTAAAGAACTATTCTCTCGATTTGGTACCGTTATAAATGTGCGCTTGATGAAAGACCGACAAACTGGCCGTCGTCGTGGTTTTGGTTTTGTGGAGGTGGCAGCACCCGATGCAAATAAGATGATTAGCAAGTTAAATGATTTTGAGTTTCAAGAACGCACACTCAAAGTGCGGGAAGCACGTGAACGACAAGATGAAGAGAACCTAACAGACTAGTGATCTGAATCTGATATTGACCCGCAATAATTTGCGGGTCAATACGCTAGGTAGTCTACTTAGCTGCGTAATTTACCTCCGAACATCTAAAACTTCGATTCTGCTATTTCAGCCGTTGTTCTAATACACATCCTTATTTACAGAAGCTCATTAACCGAATCTAGTGGCTAGCCGTTAGATTTGAATTTGGTTATCTTTCCAAAAAAGCATAAAATACCTCTTTATATGTAAAATAGAGAAGCTCATGTCTATAGGTCAGGTTTTCCCCTCTCAGTATGAAACGCAGTTAGCTGAGAAAGCAAACCGCTTAACGCAATTAGTACATTCTGTCTGTGCCACAACGCCAGAACTATATCGTTCTACTCCTGAGCATTTCCGGCAACGGGCAGAATTTCGTATTTGGCATAACGGAGACGACATCTATCATGCGATGTTTGATCCACAAAGCCGACAACCAGTACGCATTGATTACTTCCCAGTAGCTTGCAAGCTAATAGCCGACTTTATGCCGCTACTGTTAAAGCAGATTCAGTTTAATCATGAATTACGTTATAAGCTTTATCAGGTTGACTATCTGGCCACTACCTCTGGTGAGTTGCTCGTTAGTATGATTTACAAGCGTAAGCTTGATGAACAGTGGATAGCGGAGGCTGAAAAGCTCACTACGGAACTGGCAACATCTTTTAATATTCGTTTTATTGGTCGTTCACGTAAGCAAAAAGTGGTGCTTAGCCAGGATTTTGTCACAGAATCCTTTGTGGTCGCCAATCAAATTTTACGCTATCAACAAGTAGAAAGTAGCTTTACCCAACCTAACGCTGGGGTTAACCAACAGATGCTGCAGTGGGCCGCAGATATTGCTAAGCAGCTAAAGGGGGATTTATTAGAATTATACTGCGGTAATGGTAATTTTTCATTGGCACTGGCTCCCTACTTTAATCAGGTTGTCGCCACTGAGCTGGCTCGCAGCTCAATCAAATCAGCTGAATACAATATCAACCTAAATAACATTAATAATGTAAAAGTTTTGCAGATGTCGGCGGAAGATGTTGCCGCGGCGTTAGTCGCCGGTTCCAGCCTAAAGCATATTGAACTGGCGGACTTAGCATTAAATACCGTACTTGTTGATCCACCAAGAGCGGGGCTAGATCCAGCAACCTTAGCGCTAGTAAGCGGCTTTGACGATATTTTATACATCTCCTGCAACCCGGAAACCTTGGCTGCTAATCTGGATGTTTTAGCTAAAACGCATCAGGTAGAGAAACTGGCGTTATTTGATCAGTTCCCATACACCCATCATATCGAAACAGGTGTTTGGCTAAAGCGGCGCTAACTCAGGCCTGGCTTTTACGACCGTAGCTGGCGGCACCATGTGCCAGCCAGCGTAGCTGCAACACGGTTCTGCGGGTAAGTTGCGCATATTGTTCTTTTGGTGCATCCAAGGCATCAGCCCCAGTATGAAACACCAAGGTAACCATTGCTTCTGCCTGCAATTGCGCCTGCTCCGCCGAACATTCCGTTTGCTTACGTAAATAGTGGGCGAGCTCTGCTGAGAAATGCTGAATTTCACGGGCGACAGCAGCACGAAATGCAGCGGAGGTTCCAGAGCGCTCACGCAGAAGTAAACGAAACACATTGCTATTGTCTGCAACAAACTCCATAAAGGTTTGCACGGAGGTATTGATTACGCTGCCATTTTTCTCAATCCGTAAGCGAGCCTGACGCATTAACTGTCGTAACATCAACCCTGCTTCATCGACTAAGGTTAAGCCTAATTCATCCATATCGGCAAAATGCCGGTAGAATGAGGTTGGTGCTATTCCTGCTTCACGGGTTACTTCACGTAAACTTAAGCTGGCAAAACCTTTCTCTGCACTTAGTTGTGAAAACGCTGCATTGATAATGGCTTGCCGGGTTCGTTCTTTTTGTTCAGCTCTACTCACTGTGCATCCCATTCCTAGTGTTATACAACCGATTTACCTTGACCTACCGTAGCGCGCTGGGTAAATTAGCTTACAGTTGTAAGCTCAAAGTGTGGTCTCATGAAAAAACACCCAATTATCTGGACAAATGTGTTGTTGTTCAGTTCGACCTTCCTGGTTGCCGCTATAGCGGTTCCCTATTATGCCCTGACAGTAGGCTTTACTGCAGCTGAAATTATCGCAGCAATTCTCTGTATGGGCTACTGTGGTATTTCTATTACTGCCGGTTACCATCGTTTATGGTCACACAAAACCTACGATGCACATCCTTTTTTACAATGGGTTTTTGCGATTGGTGGGGCCTTTGCATTGCAAAATAGCGTTATCCATTGGTCTTCTGATCATCGCGATCATCATCGCCATGTTGATAAGGATGACAAAGATCCTTATTCTGCCAATAGAGGTTTCTGGTTTAGTCATATTGGCTGGATGTTGCGTGATTATCAGGGTGACAGCTACTATGATTACAATAATGTCCGCGATTTACAAAAAAATCCCATTTTAGCGTTCCAGCATAAACACTATTTACTGCTGGCATTGCTGACCAATATTGGTATCCCGCTGTTACTCGGCTTTTTGATTGGCAGTATCTGGGGCATGTTATTAAGTGTTGGTGTACTGCGCTTAGTGCTCAGTCATCATTTTACCTTTTTTATTAATTCTTTAGCACATATCTGGGGTAGACAACCTTATACGGATCAAAATAGTGCCAGAGACAATGGCATTCTAGCCTTTTTAACTTATGGCGAGGGTTATCATAATTATCATCATATCTTTGAGTATGATTATCGCAACGGTATCCGTTGGTGGCAGTTTGATCCAACCAAATGGTTAATTAAAACCTGTTCCTGGCTAAAACTAACCCGCAACTTGCGTATTGTACCCGAGGACCGCATTGCTCAGGCCGTTGCAAAAATGCAACTAAAACGGGCACAGGACAAAGCCAGGTTATTGCCTAACTCAGAGCAATTACTGCAACTTCTGGAGCAAGAATACCAATTATTAGTCGCGAAGTTGCAAGAGTATTACCAAGTTAAGAAAGAATTACTGCAGCAAAAGCACGCCGCTTTGTTAAATCAGTATAATGCTTCGGAGTTTGCGCAACGCTATCAAGAGCTAAAGCAACACTTACAGCAGCAGCAAAACCATTGGCAACGCTTAACCGCTGCTTTCCACTAAGCTAGGGTTACACTAACTTATTCAAAAAAGAGGCTTTGCCTCTTTTTTTGTTATTGATACCTGTTATGCTAATTTGCACTGTGAACCAGCGCGAGAATCAACGTCGTGACAGCTAAATTTTCCAAAAAACAACCTCAATATGACTATGATGCCATTGTTATTGGGACAGGCCCCGGTGGTGAAGGTGCTGCAATGTACCTAGCTAAAAGCGGTAAGACCGTTGCCGCAATTGAGCGCTACCATGCAGTTGGCGGCGGCTGTACTCATTGGGGTACTATTCCGTCGAAGGCTTTACGTCACTCTGTTAGCAGATTAATTGAGTTTAACGAAAATCCCTTGTTTCAGGTCGAAGAGCAAGTCAAAGGCCTTACTTTTTCGCAAATCCTCAAACATGCAGCAGGCGTTATTCATAAGCAGGTTAGATTACGTACCGGTTTTTATGATCGCAACCTGGTGAAAATTTATCAGGGTGAAGCCCGCTTCATTGACAATCATCATCTGGAAATTAGCAACACCGACGGCAGCAGCTATGTGTTAAGCGCCGAGACCATTGTTATTGCTAGTGGCTCCCGCCCCTACCGGCCAGCACATGTTGACTTTACTCACCCCAGAATTTACGACAGTGATACTATTTTATCGTTGGCACATGATCCTCGTCACATCATCATTTTTGGCGCAGGGGTAATCGGTTGCGAATACGCATCTATTTTCCGTGGTTTGGGCGTGCGGGTTGATTTGGTCAACACGCGTGATCGCTTACTCTCTTTTATGGATGCCGAAATATCGGATTCACTCAGCTATCATTTTTGGAACTCAGGCATGACTATTCGCCATGGCGAAGAGTTTTCCCATATAGAAGGGCGAGATGATGGCGTGATACTGCACCTGCAATCAGGTAAAAAAATGAAGGCAGATTGCTTCTTATTCGCCAATGGCCGCACCGGTAATACGGATATGCTGGCACTTGATAAGGTAGGTCTGGAAGCTGATGGTCGGGGCCTGCTCAAGGTAAACGGGAAATATCAAACCTCAATTGATAACATCTATGCTGTAGGTGATGTTATTGGGTACCCTAGTCTTGCCAGCGCCGCCTATGACCAAGGTCGACTCGCCGGTGAAGCTATTGTAAAGGGTAATTTAGACGGGCACCTAATCGCCGATATTCCCGCGGGTATTTATACTATTCCCGAAATGTCTTCTGTAGGAAAAACAGAACAAGAATTGACAGCAGCTAAAATTCCTTACGAGGTAGGCAGAGCGCAATTTAAACACTTAGCAAGAGCGCAGATTGCCAATACCAGCGCAGGAAGTTTAAAACTGTTATTTCACCGGGAAACATTGGAGATTTTGGGAATACATTGTTTTGGCGAGCGTGCCGCAGAGATCGTGCACATTGGTCAGGCCATTATGATGCAGAAAAATGGCGGGAATAACCTAAATTACTTTGTGCATACCACCTTTAACTATCCAACGATGGCTGAAGCCTATCGGGTGGCAGCACTTAATGGTTTGAACCGGTTGTTTTAATCAAACAAAAATGGCGTAGCCAGCATCTCACCGCTACGCCATCATCACTTAAGCTTCTATCTCAGTATTCATATGATAAGTGCGACTAAAGTCCTGCACGGCTTCAATAAATACACCCGCATTTTCTGGATCGACATCAGGTGTAATACCATGACCTAAATTAAATATATGGCCAGTACCTTGTCCGAACCCATCGAGAATAGTCTGGACCTCCTGACGAATACGCTCTGGTGTGCCGAGCAACACTGACGGATCCATATTGCCCTGTAAGGCAACCTTATCACCAACTCTAGCCCTTGCCTGGCTGATATCGGTTGTCCAATCGAGCCCTAGTGCATCACAACCGGTTGCAGCCATCATCTCCAGCCACTGACCACCATTTTTGGTAAAGAGCGTTACCGGAACTTTACGGCCATCTGCTTCACGGGTCAGACCATCGATAATGGTTTGCATATAGCTTAACGAGTATTCTTTATAATCTCTGGGAGTCAGCACACCACCCCAGGTATCAAAAATCATCACAGCTTGGGCGCCGGCGGCAATTTGCGCATTAAGATACAAAATGACACTTTGCGCTAATTTGTCCAGCAACATATGCAGTATCTCAGGTTCGCTATACATCATCTTTTTAATAATGCTAAAGGTTTTACTGCCACTGCCCTCAACCATATAGGTTGCCAGAGTCCAGGGACTTCCTGAAAAGCCAATTAGCGGCACACTGCCATCTAATTCACGACGAATAGTCCGTACTGCATCCATCACGTAACGTAATTCTTGCTCTGGATCAGGAATTGGCAAATGCACCACGTCCATGAAATCACGGATAGGTTTACTAAAACGGGGACCTTCACCCACACCAAAGGTTAGCCCTAAACCCATGGCATCAGGAATGGTCAAGATATCACTAAACAAAATAGCGGCATCCAAAGGATAACGACGCAAGGGTTGCAAAGTGACTTCACACGCTAACTCTGGGTTTTTACAGAGTGACATAAAATCACCAGCCTGTGTTCTGATAGCGCGGTACTCTGGTAAATAACGACCTGCCTGACGCATCATCCAGATTGGAGTTTGATCAACTGGCTGCCGAAGTAGTGCTCTGAGATATCGATCGTTCTTTAATTGCATAACATTTCCGCCATTCTAAATTTGTGATTATTTTAGCACTTAAGCAAGCCAAGCTCTATGATCTGCATCTAAATGCTTACTCCCTTACCTTTACGTAAACTGCAAAAATATTCAGTTAAGGTTCATTTTTTTAATCAGCAGACCTTGTTTCATCGAAAATGATCTGGTATAAACTACCTGCGCTAGTGAAGATATAACAAGCGAGAAGCTCGTTTAACGAGACCATGAGTTCCAAATTTGAAGCCACGTTTAGTGGCTTTTTTATTTCTGCAATTTTAATTGCTGTACCAACGCAATCAGTTGACCCGACAAGGTATGAATACTGGGTGTTTCCGGCAAATCAGTTAATTTACACCAATACGCTTCTGCAATTTCTTGCGGCTGACACACAATATCGCCGCCAACATAATCGGCGATAAAACCCGTCATCAACGAATGTGGAAAAGGCCAAGGTTGGCTGCCAATATAGCGCAAATTGGTTATATCAATACCTACCTCTTCTTTTACTTCACGTATTGCAGCTTGCTCTAGGGTTTCTGCTGATTCTACAAAACCGGCTAAAATAGAAAAGAAACCGGCTTTGTGCCTGCTGGAGCGCGCCAATAAGATTTCGTCATCTTTGACGATCGCCACCAATACACAGGGCGCTATACGCGGATAACATCGATGGCCACATTTCGGACATAAGGTAGCAAGCTCCCAGTTAACTAAACGCATGGTGCTGCCGCACTGACCGCAAAAACGATGTGTTTGCAGATATAAGGCAACTTGAGTTGCCCTGGCTGCCAGTTGAAAAAGTTCCTCTCCTTGCGATAACAAAGTTCTTGCAGAATGCCAATGTTGCTCGTCGATGATACGATCGTCAAAAACAAGCAAATAACAATTTTGCTGTTTGTGCTCTCCTAACCAACAAATTTGTGCCTCAGTAAAATCAAAAGGCAATGCTTTCAATGCACAACAAGGTACACTCTCATTTTCTTGCAGAAATATTCGGCCCTGACTAACGATAAACCAATAGCCGTGTTCAGTGGCGGGCAAGGCAAGACTATGTTTGATCATCGGCAACAGGTTCCTATGAATTAACGACAACTTTGCTATGATACTGGGGTTTACTGAGCAGACCAATAAAAAAACGGTTGATCTTTTGCAGGAAATTCTTTTAATTAGACAGTATTGCAGAAAGGTTACTGCATCTAAGGAGAAGCTAATGTACACCCGCGTACAGCAGGCGCAAAAAAAATGGGGCGGCAGCCTATTAGCCATTGACAATTGGCTTGATGAGCGACGGCAATTAATCGTTAGCTATTGCAAGCTGGCTGGCTTACCGCCATTTGAAAAAGATCGTCATACCATGCCCTCGCAAGAGAAGATAATTGAGTTTTGTCAGCTTTTAATGGATTACCTGTCGGCTGGGCATTTCGAGGTGTACGAACAAATTGTCACTCAATGCGCTATAAACGGTACAGACAGCCGAAAGCTAGCTGACTCTTTATATCCAAAAATTGCGATTTCTACTGACTTGGCGTTAGAGTTTAATGATAAGTATGCCGAGCATCTAAGCACTCGCAATAGTGGTGCTTTCGATAATGAATTATCTTCCCTGGGTCAGGCGCTGGAAGAACGCTTTGCGTTGGAAGATAAATTAATCGAAACCCTCTATGTCAAACATCAGGATGAAACGACCTCAGCTTAAATGATTAATAAAAAAGCGGCAAAGCCGCTTTTTTATTGGTGAATGGCATTAATTACTGTGCTTTAGTTACATCTAGTAATTCAACGTCAAATACTAATACGCTGTTTGGTGGAATAGTCCCCATATCGCGATCACCATAAGCAAGCTCAGATGGAATAGTGAAACGGAATTTTGACCCTACACTCATCAGCTGTACACCTTCAGTCCAGCCAGGAATAACCCGATTTAGTGGAAACTCAATCGGCTCACCGCGTTCAACTGAGCTATCAAACACAGTACCATCAATTAAAGTACCCGTGTAATGCACTTTTACCGTATCAGCAGCAACTGGCTTAACGCCATCTGCAGCTTGCACTACTTCATACTGTAAACCCGACTCCGTTACAGTCACGCCTTCTTTTTGTGCGTTTTCCGCTAAAAATGCTTCACCTGCTGCTTTTGCTGCGTTAGCGGCGGCTTCTGCCAATTTAGTTTGTTCGGTACGGTAGGTTTCATCTAATGCCGTTAGTAATTGTTGAATCTCTTCCTCAGAAACTTCTGACTTGCCGGCAATACCATCTTGTACACCACGTAAAATTAACTCGGCATTTAAATCAACAGAGATTTTGTTGTATTCTTCCACTGTACTCTGCAGGTAACGGCCTGCAGACACACCTAAACTATAAGCTTGCTTTGCTTGGTCTGTATCTAATACCGGTGCCGCCGGTGCTTTTTCATCTTTACCACATGCACTTAACGTCAGTAATGCAACAGCAACAAGGGTAAGTTTAGTTTTTAAACGCATTCTTTTCTCCAAAGTTTGACAGCTCAGCTGCCAAAGTATGATTTAATAGGGTGCAGTTCGCTCAGCTATACTAACGCTTTGTACGGATGAGGTTAACACCTAAGATGAAATATCCTGTCTTTTTTCTGAGTTTGGTACTCTGTGCTTGCAGTAAAGTAGAAACTCAACCACTAGAACAATGGCAACATGTTGCCAATGTCAGTTATGCCGCGGCGCTTTCATCTGACGGCAGTTATGCCGTAGTCTCATCAGTCCAAGATGGTATTGCTTTTTGGGACCTGCAACAAAATGCCCTGTTGTACCAATGGCGCCATCAAGACGATGTGGAAAACCTGGTGTTTAACCTTGCCTTGAGCGAAGACAATAGCCATGTATTGACCGCCGACCAGCATACTTTTTCTTTATGGCGCACCAGTGATGGTCAAAATGTTGGCTATTGGCAAACCGATCAGTTCGGTATCCGTGATGTCGCTGTATCCAACAATGGTGCACATCTATTACTGGGCAAAAGTGATAACACGGTACAACATATCACTTTAAGTAGTGGCAGGCGGTTAGATTTTCTAGGACACACTGAACGCATCAACAGCGTCGCAATGTCACCTAACGGCCGTTATGCTCTCACCGGTAGCAATGACTATAGTGCCTACCTCTGGGACACTCAGACCGCACAAATTCTATATAGTTTCACGCATCCCAGCCGGGTTACTAAGGTTGCCTTAGATCCACAAGGGCGCTATGCCTTTACTGCCGATAGTCAACAACTGGCACAAATTTGGGATATCCAAACAGGAGCAAGAGTCAGCCAACTGCAGATGCTCGCCAGGCAGCAAGTGTTTAGTGCAGTACGCTTTAGTACCGATGGCAAATATTTACTTACCGGCGCCCCCACACGAAATTTAGTATTATGGGAAGTCACTACAGGCAAAGAACTACAACGTTGGCGGGTATCCCCCCGAGTCGGCAGTCGGCCCGCCAGCGCCGTGGTGCATGCGGTCGCTTTTCTTGACGCAGAGCGTATAATCAGCGAAAGCTCCAGTGGTTTAGCCGAAGTATGGAAAATAAATTATGAATAACGAAACTTCAGATATTCAACTACATCTGATTGAGCTGGAGAGCAAAATTGCTTTTCAGGAAGACACTGTTAATAGCTTGCATCAAGAATTATTGGCCCATCAAAAACGTATTGAGCAATTACAACGCCAAATTTTAATGCTGGCCGAAAAACTGCAGCAAATGCCGGAGGAAAGTGGCATCTTACGCCCGGAAGAAGAGCCACCACCGCCACATTACTAGGCAAAGATATCCCCTATTCAGGTTTAAAGACACCTATCACTAACTCATTACTACGAGTCGAACTTACCACTTGCGGCTCTGGTTGCGTCATCTGATAACCACAGGCGACACACTCAACCTTCTCAATATTGTTCTCTATGAACAAGCTCATGGTGTCGGTTGCCTTACATTCCGGGCAGCTGGCACCGGCAATAAAGCGTTTCTTTTTACGTTGTGTCATTAGGTTCCTCATTATTTCACCCGGCAAAGCGCACATGAATTTATGCAACAGCCCTTGGTTTATCTCGGATATAGCGTAAAATTGCCCACTTAGTTCACTGGTACAGGGAAAAACATGATCCAGCTACAGCAGGTAGAGTTACGCCGCGGCATTAATGCGCTATTTAGTGGTGCCGATCTTACCGTATTTCCGGGGCAAAAGGTGGGAATTGTCGGCGCCAATGGCTGCGGTAAATCCAGCTTATTTGCCTTGCTGCAGGGAAAACTACACGCCGATACCGGTAATGTCAGTATGCCTGCGGCCTGGGTTATCGCTACTGTGGCGCAGGAAACCCCAGCACTTGACTGCTCTGCCTTAGACTATGTGCTACAAGGGGATGAAGCCCTGTTCCCACTGCTGCTTAAAGCCCGCAGCCAATGCAGTGAAAGTGATCTGGCCGTTGTCCATCAACAAATTGAAGCCTTGGATGGTTATAGAGCAGAAGCGAAAGCCGGCACGCTGCTGGCTGGTTTAGGCTTCAGTGGCGAGATGCAAGGCTTACCTGTTAAGTCGTTTTCGGGTGGTTGGCGTATGCGGATGAATTTAGCCAAAGCCTTAATGAAACCGGCAGACTTACTGTTACTCGATGAACCTACCAACCACCTTGATTTGGATGCTGTACTTTGGCTGGAGAAATACCTAAGTAATTACCCTGGCACCCTGCTGTTAATCAGCCATGATCGGGATTTTCTGGACGCGGTAACCGATAACACTGTACATATTGAGCGCCAGTGTTTAACACTTTATAAAGGTAACTACAGTCAGTTTGAGCGCCAGCGCGCTGAGCAACTCTCACAGCATCAGGCCAATTTTGAGAAGCAACAGCGTCAGGTGGCACATCTACAGCAGTTTATTGACCGCTTTAAAGCGCAAGCAACCAAAGCGAGACAAGCGCAAAGCCGGATTAAGGCGTTAGAACGGATGACCTTGTTGGCGCCAGCGCATATCGATTCGCCCTTTAGCTTTAGCTTCCGCGAACCAAAGTCTTTACCTAATCCACTGCTAAAAATGGATAATGTACAAGCAGGTTATGCGGATAAAGTTATCCTCAGTAATATTAATTTTCAACTCTTGCCCGGTAGCCGTATTGGTTTATTAGGTCGCAATGGCGCAGGTAAATCCACTTTAATCAAGTTACTATCCGGCGAACTTAAACCCAAAAGTGGTGAAGTCTGGTATGCCAATGGCGTCAGTCTGGGGTACTTTGCGCAGCACCAGCTAGAAACCTTACGCCCACAAGATTCCCCGCTGCAGCATCTAGTGCGTTTAGATCCTCTGGTGCCAGAACAAAAGCTGCGTGATTTTCTGGGGGGCTTTGGTTTCCATGGTGACAAAGCGCTGGAGGCCTGTGCGCCTTTTTCGGGTGGCGAGAAAGCCAGGCTAGTCTTGGCCTTACTGGTTTATCAGCGCCCAAATTTACTATTGCTGGACGAACCGACCAACCATTTAGACTTAGATATGCGCGAAGCCATTGTCATGGCTTTGCAAGACTTCGCCGGCGCCATTGTCGTGGTGTCGCATGACAGGCACTTACTTAGCAGCACCACTGACGAATTTTACTTAGTGGCCCATGGTAAGGTCGCACCTTTTGATGGCGATTTAGCTGACTACTACCAATGGTTGCAACAAGATGCCAGACAAACACAGGCAAATTTACAGACGCAAAACAATGCCAGCGATACAACTATTAGTAACAGTGCGGTGCAGCGTAAAGACCAAAAGCGTTTGGAAGCCGAACTACGTAATTTGCTCAGACCGCTAAAGCAAAAAATCGATAAATTAGAGCTCCAACAGCAGCAACTTACTGCGCAATTAGCGCAGTTGGAACAACAATTAGCTGATCCGGATATATACGACGCCAAGCAAAAGGCCCAGCTCACTAAACTTTTGGCAGAGCAAAGTGCTGCTAATAGCACACTCTCGGCTATTGAAGAACAGTGGTTTGAGGCGCAAGAACAGCTAGAACAGCGAACTGACCAGTTTTGGCAGCAAAATGGTGGCGCTGCATGAGTACAGTAGCAACGCAGCAGTTAAATCCTGAACAGCTCTGGCAATTCAGTTTAGCCTGCTACCCAGAGGTGAAAGAGCTTTGTTTACGTTGGCAAGACAAGTATCACGCCAATGTAAATGTCATACTGGCACTTTGCTATGCAGAGCGTTTAGCCTGGCAGACCAATCAGGATAATCTGGCAGCAGCGATCTTGGAAATAGTGCCTCTGAATAGCCAGGTAACGCAAATATTGCGCCAGTGTCGGCAGCACATAGCCGGGCTGCCTTTGGATAATACGCAGCAATCACAATTGAAACAAAACCTGCTCAGCACTGAGCTTATCGCCGAGCAAATCGAGCAGCAACTGCTCTGCCGCCAGTTCACCTTTACGAAAGTAACAACCGCTGATAACTTGATGCTGTATTTACAGCAACTAGACTTAACCTTAACCGAAGCACTTAGCGCTGATCTTATTGATCTACGTCAAGTCAGCGCCCAGATCCCGCTCGGCGCGCTTTAAAGCTTGATCTGCATCATGCCATGGTGCCTTTTGCCTGCCTAAACTGTATACAGTAAACCTTGGGAGGAAAAAGTGATGAACCTATGGCATGAATTTTTAAACGACCCGGTAATCTTTATTTCGTTTAGTGGCTTGGCTATTGTGATTGGCCTGTGTATTTTTTACGCCGTTTATTTTATTTATAAAATTGACCACGACACAACCGATTCAAAGCAGAACTAGGCCAACAGATTACGAATGAGTTGGCTTCGCTGTCGCGTAAAATAGCAGTTCGCCTGGGCACGGATCGGGATTATCCAACTGCCCGGCAGCTGCCAGCTGTTGCAAATTAAATCCCATATTCATTAGCCAATCAGGCAGCGCTTGCAGCGATACACCTGAGACAAAACGTTCACCACTCAATGTCAGCGCCGTATCGACCAGCCAGCCCTGCTTTACAAAGCCAGGCTTACCCTGCGGATTAAGCTGCATGTGGCTGGCCACCAGTGTTAACGGTGCTTGCACGCTGTGTTGTAGCTGCTGCAATAGAGTTTTTATAGCCGTGTCTGGCAGATACATCAGTACTCCCTCTGCCAATACCAGGGTCGGACGACAGGCAGAAAATGCAGCCGTTTCTGTCAGTAAGTCAACAATACTACAATAAGCGAGATTAGCCGCTTGCAGACATAAGTTTGGCTGCAAAGCATTAAGTTGCCTTAGTGCCGCTTGCTTGGTTTTGATAGTAGTAGGACGGTCAATTTCAATGACTTGTAGTTGCGGATGCGCAGCACTATGCTGGGCGCCTAATCCATCAAAACCGGCACCTATAATAACCAGCTGTTGAATACCATTTTGGGTAATTTGCTGTTGCAACCACGCGGCAATATGCTGCTTGCGCCAATGATAATGCGCCATAATTCCCGGCAAGCTTGCATGCAGCAGGCACCTAAGTAATGTGCGCCCGCTAGGCCAGCGCAGCAAAGCCAGCAGTAGCCGGCCGCGCCAGCCACTGCGCTGTAATACTTGCTGAGCCAACTGGTGGCTAAAGCCTTCAACGGCTTTAACCCTTTTTGGCCAGCACTGACTGGCGCAGATCAGTAAGCTGGTATTACTCATTGTAGCTCCTCGCTAAACATTTCACTGTAATGCCGGTACCAGTTGCTTTGGAAACGTAGCGCCGGATCATACTGGCGTTTTTGCTTTAAAAACTCTGCAAACTGCGGATAGCAGGCCAGCACTTGCTGTTTAGTGGCGAAAGGGTGATAGGTCAGGAAGTAACTCCCCTGAAAGTCAATGGCGATATCAATTAACCGCCGGAAATGACTTGCCGCTCTGGCAAGAGCAGCAGATTGATGATCAATATGCAGATTAAAGATAACGCAGGCATAGTCTTGTCTGGCCCAGGCCAGAGCACTCTCGGTATCCTGACGGATGAAACGCACCGTGCCATAAATTAAATCGACATTATGCTGGCGAAAGTCGGCTGCGCAGGCTGCCATAAACTGCTCCAGCGCAGGCAATGGTACATAAAGCTCGGTAATCATTTCACTACCGGCACAGCACCGCGCTAACTGTTGATCTAGTTTAAGATGGTAGTCGTCCAGATAAATACTTAATTGATGGCTGTCAGACCAGTAACGCTGACCACTGGATGCTAGGTAGAACTCAGCAAAACGGCTAAAGGCTTCCGCTTTATCGGTATGAGCCAGATACAACAACTGTTGCCAATTAGCTTTGCTCAAGCGCAATTGTTGTTTAGCCATCGGAGTGGCAGCTACCGGCCGGTAGCAGGAAAATACTCCATGGCGTAAAAAACCACCGGACTCTGGCGCCGTCTCAAACTGAAAATCGCCGTACAAATAATCGGCTTGCACCCGTTGCGGCACAGTCTTAATCATTTCAGCTAAACTACAAAACGCAACCTCACGCACCACCTGTTGTCGTGGCACCAGTTGCAGAGTTGCGGTTACCACTATGCCAAATAACCCATAGCCGCCAACCACCAACCGGAATAGATCGGCATTTTGTTGGCGGTTACAATGCTGCAGTTCGCCTTTAGCGTTAACCAGCTCAAAACTGACTACATCTGCTACAAAAGGTGCCATGTCCAGGCCACGGCCATGGATATTGGCGGCAATCGCACCACCTATACTCAGCCGGTCAGCGCCAGTTTGCTTTTGCCTGATCCCCCACTGCGTTACCCGGCCTTGTTGCATCACATGCAATTGACGCATTAAATCCGGCCACTGCATACCGGCCTGCACCGTTACCTGCCCCAACTCAGGGTTAAAGTGCTGCAGCTGGTTTAGCCGGCTCAGGTCCAGCAGCAGGCCGTCGGTAACAAACTGCTGGCCGCCCATGGCATGGCGGCCACCGGCAACGCTGACAGCAACATTATCTTCATTTGCTTGCTGCACCACCTTTACTACCTCAGCTACAGTGGTCGGCTGCAGGCAGCTTTTCATTGCAGTTGAATTTAATTTGGCATGCACATCGTTAACAACAATACCCTGCATTGGTTTTTTAGACATAACTCAGCTTCTGTCTGAATGGTGAAGCCACACACTAGCCGACAGGTATCAACTTATGCTATAGAAATAATTTAAGTAGTATTTTACGCTACCTAAAGACTTAGAAAAGGCAACTATGATGGATCAAACCGGTCAACTAATAACGACACTCAAGCGCTGCCTGAAAGCCAGAGGTATTAGCTACCGCCAACTGGCAGAACAACTTCAACTAAGCGAAGCCAGTGTTAAACGAATTTTTGCCCAGCAAAGTTTTACCCTGAGTCGGCTGGAGCAAATTTGTAAGGTACTGGATACCAATTTGTATGAACTGGCAAAAATGAGTGCCATAGCCAAAAGCAGCCTGCCAAGACAGTTAAGTCATGTGCAAGAACAGGCTCTGGCAGATGACCCTACCTTACTGACATATTTATATCTGCTGCTTAATGGCTGGCAAACAGCCGACATTAATAGCAACTATCAGTTAAATGAACTGAAAGCAACAAGGCTGCTGGCAGCGCTGGATCGCTTAAAACTGATTGAGCTGCAGCCCCACAACAAAGTTCGCTTGCTGGTGGCACGGGATATCCAGTGGCAGCAACATGGCCCGGTGCGTCGGCGCTATGAGCAGCAGGTGAAAATGATGTTCATCGATAACAGCTTTAGCGGCCCAGAGCATATACTCAGGCTGGACACCGCCGAGCTGTCCAGTGCTTCAATCAGCATTTTGCAGCGCCGTCTAAGCCAGTTAAGTGAGCAGTTTGCCGAATTGGCGGAATTAGATTTGGCAACCGGGCCCGCAGACAAAAAAGGGGTGGGGTTAATGGTAGCCCTAAGGCCCTGGGTCTTTGATATGGTGCTGGCACCACCCGCTAAGAGCTGACCTTCCTATTCCAGCGCCAGTAAATGCAGCTTATCCGGCACGCCGTTCCACTGATCTGCATCGGCTGGCGGGGCTTTCACTTCTCGAATATTCGGCCATAGTGTTGCCAACTCAGCATTTAAGGCGGTAAAGTCTTCTTGCCCAGCAGGTAACTTATCTTCCTGAAAAATCGCTTGCGCCGGGCACTCCGGTTCACATAGGCCGCAGTCGATGCAAATATCCGGGCTTATGGCTAAAAAGTTTGGGCCTTCAAAAAACGCATCTACCGGGCATACCGCCACACAATCGGTGTATTTACATTTGATACAGTTTTCGCCTACTACAAAGGCCATAGCGTTATCCTCATACTTACAGCATACGATCATACTGCAGCCGTAACGAAAAACAACAGAGAATCGCAAGCGACTGCGGACAGCAGCAGTAAGATCACGTAAAATACGGCTTCTTGCCGGACTTACCGGCCTGGCTCTTGCGCTAAATATCACTGGATTATCTTGTTATGCTACGTTTAACCGAAATTAAATTACCTTTACATCATCAGGATGAAATGGCCGAACTTAAAGCCATTATTTTGGCCAAGTTAGCCATTACTGAAGGTGATTTACACCATTTTACCGTGTTTAAACGCGGCATTGATGCCCGCAAGAAGTCTGATATTCAGCTAATTTATACGCTTGATTTGGACGTAGCCAACGAGCAACAACTGTTACAACAGTTTGCTAAAGATCCGCATGTTAGTCCGTCACCCGACACACGCTACAAATTTGTCGCTCAGGCACCAGCCACCTTAACCGAGCGGCCAGTAGTGGTAGGCTTGGGGCCCTGTGGTTTATTTGCCGGCTTACTGTTAGCTCAGATGGGCTTTAAACCCATTATCCTGGAGCGAGGCAAAGCGGTGCGAGAGCGCACCAAAGATACTTTTGGTTTCTGGCGTGGACAAGAACTCAATACCGAGTCAAATGTACAATATGGTGAAGGCGGTGCCGGCACTTTTTCTGATGGTAAATTGTACAGCCAAATTAAAGACCCCAAACACTATGGCCGCAAAGTATTAACCGAATTTGTGACTGCAGGCGCGCCGGAAGAGATTATGTACGTGAGCAAACCGCATATCGGCACCTTTAAATTGGTCTCTATGGTCGAAAAAATGCGGGCAAATATTATTGCTTTGGGCGGAGAAATTCGTTTTAGCAGTCGGGTCGATCATATCCATATTGAAGATAAGCAACTAACCGGTATTACGCTGAACAACGGCGAGCGGCTTAACTGTCGGCATTTAGTTCTGGCAGTTGGTCATAGCGCCCGCGATACTTTTCAAATGCTGTATGACGCGGGTGTCTATATCGAGGCAAAACCTTTTTCTGTGGGTTTTCGGATCGAGCATGAACAGTCAATGATTGATAGCTGCCGCTGGGGACCCAATGCCGGAAATCCAATCTTGGGTGCCGCAGACTACAAACTGGTGCACCACTGTAAAAATGGTCGTACTGTTTATAGTTTCTGTATGTGCCCGGGGGGCACCGTTGTCGCTGCAGCTTCCGAAACCGGCGGTGTGGTTACTAACGGTATGAGTCAGTATTCACGACATGAACGTAACGCCAATAGCGCTATCGTGGTAGGTATTCACCCAGAGCAGGATTATCCGGGGCACCCGCTGGCGGGTATTGAGCTGCAACGGAAATTGGAGCAAGCCGCCTTTCACTTAGGTGGTGCTGATTATCATGCGCCAGCGCAACTGATAGGTGATTTTCTAAAAGGCTCATCCTCTGCCGACCTGGGTGCAGTGCAACCTTCTTATACCCCAGGCATTAAACTTACCGATTTATCGGCTTTATTACCTGACTATGCTACAGCAGCTATCCGTGAAGCCATACCCGCATTCGAAAAACAAATTCGCGGTTTTGCCAAAGCCGATGGCCTGCTCACAGCAGTTGAAACCCGCACCTCTTCGCCCATTTGCATTAAGCGCGGTGCAGATTTGCAAAGTCTGAATGTCAAGGGCTTGTATCCAGCGGGTGAAGGCGCGGGGTATGCTGGCGGTATTTTGTCTGCCGCTATCGATGGTATCCGCGTGGCAGAGGCATTAGCGCTACAGATGCTGCAACAACCTTAAGGCCGGATTGAACATAGAGTCTATTTCCTACTTTCGCAACAGCCAGCGCCAGCGCGCTTGGCTGTCAGCGCCACCATAGCCACTCGAACGGAGAGGGCATTTTTAAATCCTAATTTATTTGCTTACCTAAAATAGAACACCAGCACAACTGCTTGTTGAAAAGCATGATCTTCGGTATATACCCAATTATTCACGACCAACGTTTAGATTTTTCTTTGCTGCCCCTTGTAGTTTTGCATCGGAGTAGTCATTATTGATATAGATCAATTTTAAAGCTGCAGATAATACAGATGCGATTGTTTAACCTGTTCATAGCGCTACTTTACCTGAGTCTGTTGGTAACAACAGACACGGGCAATGCGCATGATCAACGGTTATCACCGCTGGCTGATAACCAGTTTCAAGCAGTCCATTATCAACAAAACTCTGGTAATCACTCGGTCAGTGCGGCAGATCAGGAGCCGGATGAGCCCGATAGCACTTCCCCAGTAATACTGCTACTTAGCTTTGTTAAAGCTGAGACAAGCATCAATACCTATACTTCCCCCTGGTTAGCCTTTAGCAGTAGCCCCGATACCGCCCGAGCCCCACCCATCGTCTAATCACACACCTTGTTATAAAACCTTAAGATGTTTAATGGCGCGGCCTCTGCGCGCCCTCTATTGTGTGGATTTGATCATGAAAAAATTAGCCTTATTTAATCTGGATGCCGTAGACCAGTTAATACAACCTACGGATTTCGCTGAAACAACTCTAAATACCCCAGCGTTAAGCGTCTTTACTGACTTCAAACAAAGCCAGCCGACTATTATTGAAGGTAATACCTCGGCAGCCAGCGCGCTTGAAATGATGCAACAAGAGCATTGCCAATTAAAACTGGTGGTTGATGCTGAGGAAGAGATGACAGGGTTAATTCATATCGAACAACTGTCTGAGCAAGCCATTATGCGCCAGGTGATCCAAGGCGCGGATCGGCATGAGATTAAAGTACGTGATCTGATGCGGCC
Source organism: Alishewanella longhuensis (assembly GCF_014653435.1). Lineage (GTDB taxonomy): Bacteria > Pseudomonadota > Gammaproteobacteria > Enterobacterales > Alteromonadaceae > Alishewanella > Alishewanella longhuensis. Next base: position 19,782 of record NZ_BNAO01000009.1, read on the forward strand.
TCGCGACAGTGTTAAAGCCTTAGCCTATCAGCAACTACAAAACTGCACCATCGCCGATATCATTAACACTCTGCAATCTAGCGGCGAGCAGTACTGCTTGGTGGTCGACCGAGACAATCACCAGATCCGTGGCCTTATCCATGCACAGGACTTAGCCAGACGGTTACGGATGCCTTTAGCCATCCGGCAACAACCAACCTTTTTGCGTATTTTTGATAGCTTAACGGCGTAAAGCTTACCAGTCAGGTCTGCGGGCTGTCGTGTTACTCCGAGCAGGATGGCCCGCTTTTTTGTTGCAGTAAGGCTGTAGCAATCGCTACTATAGCGCCATGCCGCACACTCCTCGCATTCAACGTCAGTTTTACCGCAATGGTCCACCGCATCGCGGCGGTGCCGATGTCAGCTTTGCCGATCTGGTCACTATCTTTGGTTTTAATAGCATCCATATTGGCCGTTGGGTAACTGCTGCTGAGCAGCAACTTGCTGCCAATTTGTTTTTTGATGCCTTTGCCGATTTACAACAGATTTTACAGGTACCTGCTGAGGTTATTTCGTTAAGAGGCTCCCTGGCACTCACCTTTGGCATTGGCGGTCAACCCGGTGTTTGTGCTTATTATCAGCCGAAAGGCCGCATACTGGCCTTGGCTAAAAATGCAGGAGCAGGCAGTTTGGCGCACGAGTGGTGGCATGCTTTTGATCATTATATCGCCGCAAAAATGTACACTACAATCGCTCCGACAGGAACCTTTGCCAGCCGTTTATGGCTAAACAATACACCAGTAAAGCCACATCCATTAAATCTACTACTCGATAGTACTTTCAGCACGCTATTACTCGCTACAGATCAACAAACTCCCAGCCCCTTTTTCCTGCACTGCCAGAAATTAGACGAAGCAGCCAAGCGACTTTATCTAGCGTTACCGGAAGAAATGTCAGCCAGAGCTTTTGAAAAAGTGATTCAAAACCAACCGTTAAAAAATCATTTTCTAGTTGCTGGGACTCTAGCCAGTAACGCCGCAAAACTGGGCATCTATCCAGACATGAATACAACAATGAAACTCAGTGAATTGTGGTTACACTATTTTTCTGTCTTAGGGCAGCGGATAAAAAACAACCATAGCTAACGTAACACACAACAATTACCCCCCTGCTGTTTTGCCTGATACATAGCCTGGTCAGCCAGCGCTAATAGCTGCTCGGCGGTTTCGCCTTGTTCTGGGTAAAGTGCTATACCGATACTAGGGGTTATGCTAATCACATGAGAACCTAGGATAAAGGGGCGACTCAATTCAAGCCGAATAGTCTCAGTTTTTGCCAGAACTGCGGCGGCGGAGGTGACGTCACTAAACAGCACGACAAACTCATCCCCACCAAAACGGGACACCGTATCATTCTTACGCAAACTTTGTTGTAAGCGTAAAGCAACTTGCTGCAATAAAGCATCACCAATGGCATGACCAAACACATCGTTTACCGGCTTAAAGCCATCTAAATCCAGATAGCAAATCGCAAGACGAGTACTATTACGCTGCGCATTGGCTAAGCCCTGGCGGCAACGATCGTAAAAAAGCTCGCGTTTGGGGAGCTGCGTCAGGTCATCATATAAAGCATAATGATGTAAACGCGCCAACAGCTCTTTGCGCTCGATAGCAGTAGCAATATGTTGCGCAACAAACTCCAGCAATTCGGCATCGTCGTTTCCGACGACGGCCAACGGTTCAGGCGTTTTTACAATCAACGCGCCTAGTAACTTCTCTGGAGACTTTAAAGTAACACCCAACCAAGCACTTTGCTGATTAATACACTGCACTACTGAAGGCAAACCATTACTATCTGCTGCAAGTAGGCGAACATAACAATCCTCCGCAAGCACACTTTCTAGACCAAAGCCTCCTGCGATATATTGATAAGCCAAAGTTAGGGTATCCGCAGCAGTTAGGCGGGCAATTACGAAACCATCGATTGGGATAAGTTGTTGTACTATCTCCTGCAAGTGATAATACAGCGCAGGCAAGTTCTCTGCAGCAAAGGCGGCTTCCGAGATAGCATATAACGCACGTTGCCGGGTTTCAGCTTGTTTTAGCTTACTAATATCACGGGCAACAGCTACACGTTGTTGTTTGTCGGCAGACCAGCGCGCGGACCAGAGTAAATGCACAATCTGCCCATCTTTACGTATATAACGATTTTCAAAATCCAGCCTGATCTGGCCGGTATTGATGGCACTGGCAGCTTCGAGCGTTTTAGCACGATCGGCTGGGTGAACAAAACTTAACATGCTTTTACCAAGCATTTCTGCTGCCGGATAACCAAAGATCCGCTCTGCACCACTACTCAAAAATTCAAAACGACCCTCCCTGTCAACTGCGCAAACCGCATCCAACAGCAGATCAACATAGTCTCCCAACGCATTACACAAGGGTGCAGGCATGACAACTCTCTTTGCAAACACAGATGCAACTAAGCCTACCATTAAAATAGTACATTTTGATTATTAATACATAGCACAGAGCTGGATTTAACATTTGCTCTTATCAGAATAGGTAGCAAACTGCGCCAGCAACCTTAGCTCTAGCGATGAAGCTCTGCCAACAAACGCTGACTATTACGCCAAATTAAGCCGTAAATAGTTAACTGTGGGTTAGCTCCCAAGCTGCTTGGCAATACAGAGCCATCAAATACCGATAAATTCTCTAACTGAAAATGTCTGCCCTCCTGGTTTACAACACCGCGCTGGGCCGAAGCGCTCATATTACAGCCCCCCATCACATGCGCAGATACCACCGTTTGTTGCAACGGTGCCATGGGTAAGTTAGCGATAGCCGCTTTAGCTTGAGACCAGTTGCGATAAGCCTCTGCCTGATGATTAATCGGTAAAACCTGCAAAGCACCGGCGGCAAACTGCAACTCGGCCATCGATAAGAGCGCCCGGCGCATCCCTTGCCATAAATAATCAGTCAACGGATAGTCCAATACCGGTTGTCCGGCACTATCCAGCTGCACTGCGCCACCCTGACTTTGCGGATGAAAGCCATCGCGGAGCAAGGCTATCGTTACCTGCAATTGGTTAAACTGCTGCATTAAGACCGCATGCTGCTCGGCCATGCCGGTTAATTTGGTGGCCATTAATACCGGATGATTTGGTGGCACTTCCAGTTTATAACCTGCCTGGCTACTATCGGCAGGCCAGACAAACTGATCAGAGTAAATCGATTGCGGCGCCCCACTGTGGCCATTAATCTGCTCAGCGAAAACGGCACCGGAAATGACTGTGGGATGCAGGTAAGTGTGTTTACCTAAACGGCCGGAAGGATTAGGCACCTTAGAGCGTAGTAACAACGCAGGAGAGCCAATGGCTCCGGCTGCAACAATATAGTGCCTAGCCGTCACGGTTAACTTGATATCGGTTCTAGGCTGAAAATACTGATCCACCGGCACTGCTTCCAAACCAATAACCTTATCGTGCTGCCAAAGTATGCGCCGCACGGAAATACGTGAGATTAAGGTCGCGCCCAGACGCATTGCCTCTGGAATGGTGCTAACCAGCATCGACTGCTTAGCATTAATCGGGCAGCCCATGCCACAATACCCCAGGTTGGCACAGCCATTTACATTGCGATTAATCACCGTATATTCCCAGCCCAAAGCTTCACAACCTTGCTGTAATTTCGCATTATTGGCATTTGGCGGTACTGGCCAGGGGTGAATATTGAGCCGTTGCTCGGCTAATTCAAAGTAAGGCTTAAGGCTCTCAGCGCTAAAATCAAGTCCGAATTCACTCTGCCAATAAGCTAAGGTCGGCTGCGGAGTGCGAATAGAGGTGGTCCAGTTTACCGTGGTAGAACCACCAACAGTACGCCCCTGCAAAATGCTAATGGCTTGATCGCGGGTTTTGCGGGCCGCCCCTTCCTGATATAGCTGCGGATAAGCCCAGCGTTCTTCCATCACAAAATGTTCACGCTGATACCAGGCCCCCTCTTCCAGCAATAGCACCTTTAAACCTGCTTTCGCACAGAGTTCGGCAGCAATACCGCCACCCGCTCCGGAGCCAATAATAACCACATCCACTGCAAAGTGTTGATCGCTTAGTAAGGTACTGGCATCGATATGACTGGGTATGTTCATCGAAACCTCGGCGCGGTATAAGCAAGATTTTGCCAATGTTCAGGCTGCCCATAATAAGCGCCATACAATAGCTCACGTAAACCATGATAAGCCTGTTGTAATACCGTTAAATAACTGTCGCGCCAACTTTGCATCAGCGCCAGCCGTTCGCTAGCGCTAAGCATAGCTAAGGTCTGCCAATAACCGGTTAACCCCAACCGGCTGAAGCGGTGTGCCAGTAAGTTAAACAACTGATCCAGCTGTTGTTGCTGGCGTAAGGGTAAGAAGGACATAAAATCGATCACCGCTTGCTCTGTGCGTTGTAAAGCGGTGATAGCAGCTTGCTCATCTTGTGGTAAGGCACCATATAATAAGGCAGGTAAAATGGCTGCCAGCACCAGGCTTCTGTTATCGGGCTGTGGACTCAGGCTATAATGCCACACCTTAATGCCTAAAGCGGCACTCCCGGCTAGTGCTAACCCCGCTATGAGAAATTGACGTCTGTGCATAACAGTCCAGTTTTAAAAACCTTTAACCCATTCTTTATCAGGACGGTGATTTTTGCAAGCAGACCTCAGACCAGCTAACACCACGCAACACTTTTACGCTCCCTGGTGGCTGCGCAATGCGCATTTACAAACTATCTTTGCCAAATACCTCAGCCCAAAGCACAAATTAGTCACTGAAGCAGAAATTTTTACCCTGCGCGACGGCGATCACCTGCAACTGAACTGGAGTGAAAAGCTAGCCAAGACCGAACAGCGCCCCTTGGTCATTTTACTGCACGGCCTGGCTGGTGACATTAATAGCCATTATATTCAGGGGCTAATGGCAGCGTTAAAACAACAGGGCTTACCCTGTGTTCTGATGCATTTTCGTGGCTGTAATGGCCAACCCAATAAGTTAGCCCGCGCTTATCATAGTGGTGATACCGCTGATCTGGCAGAAGTGATTGGCATGTTACAGCAGCGCTTCCCCAAGATGCCTCTTAGTGCGGTTGGCTTCTCGCTGGGAGCGAATGTATTGGTAAAATACTGCGGTGAACAAGCAGAACAAAACCCTCTTAGGGCCGCCGTTGCGGTTTGCCCGCCTTTATCTTTGGCCGCTTGCGCCAAGCGCATTAATCAGGGTAGTAGTAAAATATACCAAAGCTATCTACTAAAACGGTTAAAGGCCGCTACTTTACAAAAATTAGCCAGCCATCCCAAGTTTCCACTGCCGCTGACGCCAGAGCAGATCCAAGGTATGCGCAGTATTGAAGAATTTGATGAACATTACACCGCGCCAATCCACGGTTTTTTCAATGCCAAAGAGTATTACCAGCGCGCCAGTGGCATGGCATTTTTAAAGCAGATCCACATTCCTACGCTGATTATTCATGCTAAAGATGATCCCTTTTTAACGGATGCTGTGATTCCACAAGCAAATGAGCTTAGCCCTTTTATCGACTATCAACTTTGCCAAAACGGTGGCCATGTTGGCTTTGTTAACGGCAGGCACCCGCTAAAACCACAGTTTTGGCTAAACACCCGTATCCCGGCATTTTTACTTTCACATTTGCCGCAATAACTGCAAACGCAGTGAAACCAAACAATCCCTTGGGGCAAAGCTTAAGCCTGCATAATGGTTTATACCCAAGTCACTTCAATATGCGCGTTTCAGAACCTTGAAGTCACTTGGGTATATTCGGGTATATAACAAAACTTGGTCAATAAAACGTCAACTAGTTGTCATACAATGGTCATATCCAAAGCACAAGCTTAGCCTTGCTTGAATCAGCCAAGGGACAATAACATGCTAAGCTGCCGCACTATCTTTATTTCCGATGTTCATCTGGGCTGTAAAGACTGTCAGGCTGAGTATCTGCTCAGCTTTTTACAACAAAACCAGGCTGAGACAATTTATCTACTCGGTGATATTGTTGATCTTTGGGCCATGCAAAAGCAGGTACATTGGCCGGCAGCACAAAATAAAGTCTTGCAATGCTTACTTCAAAAAGCCGAGCAAGGTAGTGAAATTATTTATATCCCTGGTAATCATGATGAAGCAATGCGCTTATATAAAGGCAAAAGCTTTGGCAATATCAAGATAGCGCTGCGCGCTAGTCATACCACAGCACAAGGCAAAACCTTACTGCTATTACATGGCGACGAATTTGATAAAGAAGTCAGTTTTGGCCGTTTTCAAAGCTGGCTGGGTGATAACCTCTATGATTTGCTGCTCTTTCTCAATCGCTGGTATAACCGTGGCCGTCGTTTAATGGGTGGCCGCTATTTTAGTCTGGCCGCCTATATCAAAAGCCGAGTCCCTGGCGCGCTGAAAGCCATTGCACGCTATCGGCAAGCTGCGATTAATAAGGCAAAAAGAGGCGGCTATGATGGTGTGGTGTGTGGTCATATTCACCATCCTGAGCTGGTCATTGAAGAGGGTATTATTTACTGTAACGATGGTGACTGGATTGATAGCTGTACCGCTCTGGTGGAACAACACGACGGTAGTTTAACCTTGCTGCATTGGGCGGAGCAACAACAACACCTGGCAGCGCTACCTGTACAGGCTGTAAAAAGTAATAAGGCAGCGTAAGCTGCCTTATATCAATAACCACTATCCCGTTTTCAGCAAGTAGGGCAGTCGCCCTCTACTATTGCAACTGCCGTCGAACGCTAAGGTCCTGCTTTGCTGAAACGGATTTGTCTTCGCCAGATCACAGCGGTTTTTTGACCGCATCGGCAATACCATTAATATCACCGGCTTTTAAGCCAATTTCAGATAATAGTGAATCTAAGATTGGGGCTTGCGCCCGGTAACGTAAGGCACTATTAACGACCTGATCAGCCAATGAGCCATTGCCTTCAGTGCTTTCACTACCGCCAGCACCGCCGGCTCCTGCACCGCCCATACCATTGACCTGCAGGATCTTAATATCACTAATCTGCTCCATTGGTTTAACACTTTGCGCAATAATCTCGGGTAAATTCTCAATCAGCGCTAAGCGTACCTGCATGGCAATTTGCTCTGCTGACAGCATATTAGCCGCAGCGTTAATCGCTTTCTTACCTTCAGCTTCTACTTCATAGGAACGCGCCTTAGCATCTGCCAGCAGTAATTCGGCATCCGCCTTACCCTTGGCGGATAAACGCACTTTGTCAGCTTCACCCTGAGCTGCAACCCGCATGGCTTCGGCCTGATCTTCCGCCGCCTTTTTCTCAGCTTCTGCCGAGACTACTAACTGAATGGCTTCTTTTTCGGCTAATTGCCGTGCCATAATCAATTCCACCTGCTTAGCCCGCTCTGCTTGCTCGGTTTGCCGCACGGTTAATACGCCCTCTTCTTGTCTTACTGCCAGGGCGCGAGCTTTATCTGCTTCAGCTTTGGCTTCAGATTCCGAGCGGGACTTTTCAGCAACTGCAATGGCTTTTTCCTGCGAGGCCAACTCGATAGCTTTTTGTCGCTCAATTTCTGCCTGCTCTACCGCGCGCTGCTTGGCGATTTCCATTTCCCGTACCGCACGTTCTTTTTGAATGGTCTCATTGTCGATATCGCGCTCTGAATTAATGCGCTTCAGATCAATCTCACGCTGTGCGGCAATCTGAGCTTCTTCTGCTTCACGCTTTTTCTCAGCTTGCTCGCGAGCGATTTCCGCCATTTGTGATGCCCGGCGAATAGAAACTTCACGCTCTTGCTCTAACTTCGCGTATTCTTCTTCGCGCGATATTTGCAGCTTAGCGCGCTCTGCTTCCAGGTTTTTGGTTTTAATGGCTAAGTCGGTTTCCTGCTCAATATCGTTGCGGATCTTCCGGCGTGATTCAATCGCCTGGGTAAGCTTGGTTAAACCTTCAGCATCAAACGCATTTTGTGGATTAAAATGCTCAAAGGCAGTTTGGTCTAAACCCGTTAAAGATACCGACTCTAACTCCAGACCATTCTTTAACAGATCTTCAGATACCACATGTTGCACTTTTTGCACAAAGTCAACGCGCTTTTCGTGCAGCTCTTCCATCGCCATCTCGGCAGCAACAGAGCGGAGCGCATCAACAAACTTACCTTCTACCAGCTCTTTTAACTCCTGCGGGTTCATGGTTTTTAAACCCAAGGTTTGCGCGGCATTGGCAATAGCATCCACGGTCGGTTTAACCCGTACATAAAACTCAGCAGTTACGTCTGCCCGCATCCGATCTCGAGTGATCAATGCTTGTTCAGCCGCCCGGCGAACTTCTAAACGTAACGTATTCATATTTACCGGAATAATTTCATGTAGTACCGGTAACACTATGGCTCCGCCGTTCATAATCACTTTTTCGCCGCGAAAGCCGGTACGTACAAAAGAAATCTCTTTGGTTGCTCTTTTATACAGTCGGGCCAAAATCATCCCAAGAATGATCAGGGCAACCAGCACAGCGCCAGCAATAATAAAAATATGTGAAAAATTCTCTAATTGCATACTATCTCCTTTTATGTGGTTACTTTCCGTTGCGCAGACAGCTTATTTGTCTGTTTCACTTAAATGTGGATTATCGTTTTTAATTGCTTTGTAAATTGCCCCCTGTCGGGTCAATAAGAGGACTTCGGTGCCTTGCTCAAATGTTTCTAAAGCGTTGTCGGGTTCTACCTGCACATAGTGCTGGTAGCCATGTTGATCCTTTACTCTGGCTTCTGCTGCATATTGATGTTTAGCGGTGCCCAAGGTAATCACGGCGATACGGCCTAGCAGGCTATCACTCGTTACTGCCGTGGTTTCATCACGCGGCATGATGCGTTGTAATACGCCGCCACCCAGCCGCACCGCAGGCAAACTCAGCACGAACACGGCAGGTACCGCTAACCAAGCCGGCGCCATTACCCCTAATACCGATTGCAACATGCTCTGTAGTATCAGACCTAACAAGCCAAAGCTGAGTAAGAACACCACCAACAGCATTAGCAGAGGCACTTCGCCAATGCGCAGCCAGCCAAAAAACCGGCTTAGCGCACTGTCAGCATCCAATTGCCCTACTTCAGTATGCGGGCTGAGCTCGACTTCCGGTAAGACCCCATCAAATGATGACGTCATACTGCCACCGAAAACAAGCGCTACCAGCTCTAACACACCGAGCAACAGCATTAGCAACAAGGCGATACTGAATACCAGATTTTCGCTGGCAAGCAACAATTCCAACATTAGGCTTTGCCTGCTTTTAAGGCCGCTAAGCGCTCAGACACCCGGTTTTTTCTGCTCAACTCTTCCAGCTCGGCCAGCTTACCAGCATTGCCTAAAGCGGTATCCCGCCCGGCAATACCCGAGTTACGTTCCAGGATCCGACCAAACGCATCTGCCGCCCGTTCAGCTTTTTGCTCGGCAGAGTCTTTACGCCCTGTAGCTGCTTCACTACCTGCAGTGGCTTTGGCTTGCTGCGCGGCTACAAAAGCTTGTAACTCAGCACGCATTTCGCGTTTCTTTGCCTGCAATGCCTGAATAAAGCCTTCCAACTCTTTTTCACGTGCGGCGCAATCTGCTATTGAAGCTTCCAGTACCGGAATACGTGCTTCGATATCCATTTGCTCAGCTATACCCGCTTCGGCGAGATCGTCCCGACCATTGGCTACAGCAATCTGTAATTGTTCAGATAAGGCTTCATAACGGCTGTTTTCTTCCATCAGCTTTTTGCTAGCAAGATGTTTTTGCGCCACCTGTTGACCTAACTCGGTACGGGTATCGGCAATAGCGGTGTCTAACTCACGGATGGCTTGCTCCATCACGGTTTCTGGCGCGCTATTTTCTACCGCATCCACTAAGGCATTCACGCTGCCACTGACTAACCGGGCGACCCGGCGGGTAATACTTTCACTCATCACTGTGCTCCTTGTACTGCCAGACGATGCTGAGTAATTAACTCAGCAAGTTTAAAAAGGCCATCGTGCTCTGCCGTGCTTTGCGGCTGAGTTACCGCCAAGGGCAAAAGTGATGACACTATATTTAACACTTGTTGCGTAACTTGTTGCTCTGCTTGTTGTAACTCACGAATATTCAGGCCATTACTGCGAGCGCCTAAGGTTTGTAGTAACGCCAAAAGCTCTGGTAAACCAGACAGTAAACGGTTAACCGTATCGGTTCTAATCTGTAGCTGTTGTTGCCGGACCAATAGCGGCCGGCTAAGCTGTTTGCACCACTCGTCCATTTGCGCCAGATTCCCGGCAAAGTCATCATAACTGGCATAGCGGCTGCGGGTTTCAGCCAGTAAGGCACGTAACTTGTCTGAGGGAGTATGGGCGCCTTCATAAGCAAGTGTGCTAATAAACTCGGCATCTTCTACACTAATTCTGGCACTAAAGGGTACCGTTTTGTTGGTCATAGCTTGGCCTTTTTTTAAACAGTGCTGCTATTTCCATCAGTGTATGCAACTGAATTCAGTTGTCAACATCAAGAAACATAAAAATACAAAAAAATTACTTTTGCCAAGTTACTGGACGGGTATCTCCGCTGTTTTTCTGAAAAATCACCTTTTTTAAGGCGAAAAAAAACCCTGCAGTGCAGGGTTTTAGCTTTAGGCTTTAGCGTTACAACTGCGGACCAGCAGCAACTAAGGCTTTACCTTCATCGTTATCAGTAAACTTAACAAAGTTATCTACGAAACGTTTTGCCAAATCTTTAGCCTTAACTTCCCAGTCTGCAGTATTGGCATAGGTTGCCCGCGGATCCAGGATGCCATCTTCTACATCATGCAGATGTGTTGGAATAGCCAGATTGAAATACGGCAGTTGCACAAACTCGGCATTTTCGATGCTGCCATCTAGGATAGCATCGATAATGGCACGGGTGGCCTTGATTGAAATTCGCTTGCCGGTACCATTCCAGCCAGTATTGACCAGATAGGCTTCTGCACCAGACGCTTCCATCCGCTTACCTAATACTTCTGCATATTTGGTTGGATGCAGGCTTAAGAAAGCGGCACCAAAACAACTAGAGAAAGTAGGAGTAGGCTCGGTAATACCACGCTCAGTGCCTGCTAACTTGGCGGTGAAACCTGACAGGAAGTGATATTTGGCCTGATCTTTAGTTAACTTCGATACCGGTGGTAATACGCCAAAAGCATCAGCGGTTAAGAAAATAACTTTCTTAGCATGGCCGGCTTTAGATACTGGCGTCACAATATTATCGATATGGTAGATAGGATATGAAACGCGAGTATTTTCCGTTTTCGAACCATCGTTAAAATCAATGGTACCATCGGCAGCAACACTGACGTTTTCTAACAACGCATCGCGACGGATCGCATTGTAGATATCTGGCTCGTTTTCTTTCGACAAATTAATAGTTTTAGCATAACAACCGCCTTCAAAATTAAAGACGCCGTCATCATCCCAGCCATGTTCATCATCACCAATTAACTGGCGCTTAGGATCGGTGGATAAGGTGGTTTTACCTGTACCAGACAAACCAAAGAACACCGCCACATCACCGTCCTGACCTACGTTGGCAGAACAGTGCATTGACGCAATGCCTTGTAATGGTAAAAAGTAGTTCATCATCGAGAACATACCTTTTTTCATCTCACCGCCGTACCAGGTACCACCAATTAACTGAATACGCTCAGTTAAATTAAAGGCAACAAAGTTTTCAGAGTTAAGACCATGCTTTTGCCAATCTGGGTTAGTGCACTTAGCACCGTTCATCACGATAAAATCCGGCTTATAGCTTTTCAGCTCTTCGTCCGTTGGTCGGATAAACATATTTTTTACGAAGTGTGCCTGCCACGCTACCTCAGTGATAAAACGCACAGCTAGGCGCGTATCGGCATTGGCACCGCAATAGGTATCTACTACAAACAAACGCTTGCCCGATAACTGTTTTGTGACCAATGCTTTTAGATCAGTCCACACTTCAGTACTGATCGGCTTATTGTCATTTTTGCCCTGATCTGACCACCACACGGTATCGCGGGTGGTGTCATCACGTACAATATACTTATCTTTTGGCGAACGGCCGGTAAAGATCCCAGTATCAACTGAAACCGCGCCGAGTTCCGTCAGTTTACCTTGTTCATACCCTGCTAAATCACTGCGCGTTTCTTCAGCAAACAGCAAATCATATGATGGGTTGTAGATGACTTCCGTGACATTCGTGATGCCATATTGGCCCAAATCCAGATCGGACATGTGTAGACTCCTAAGGGTACTGTAGGTAAGGGGCAGTCTCTAGCGGACTTAATTAATTTGTTGCTCTTTGAGCAGAAGGCTGCTTTCTGCTCAAAAAACACCCGCGTATAATAGCGTTTTTTGGCACTAAAAGATAGTTATGTTTTCAGGCTAATTAGGCTATAAGGCAATAAATACGCGGCCTCTAGCCAGTTGCTTAATTACTAAAACTGGTAATTTTATTACAAAATGCGGGCTGTAGATTTGGCTTTAATCAGCTGTTGCCAGGGTAACTCAGCCTGACCTATCACCATAAAATCAGGATTAGCTAAGGTTTCTCGCTGATTGTAACTTAGCGCCGAAAACTGACTATCCAGAATTTTACCGCCCGCTTCTTCAACAATAACCTGCACCGCGCCAGTATCCCATTCGCCGGTAGGGCCAAGCCGTAAATAACAATCTGCTTTACCTTCAGCGACCAGACAACTTTTCAACGAGCAGCTACCCAGTGGAATATATTGCACTTGCTGGTCGGCATTCAGTAAGGCGGTAATGGGTTCTAAGGGTTGACGACGACTAACGGCAATGCGCAATTGCTCACCGGGTTGATGTTGGTGCACCTGAATGCGATTGATCAGATTTTTTTGCTGTTTAAAAGCACCATTGCCACGGGTTGCATAATAAAGTATGTCTTCCTTTGGCCAGTAAATAACCCCCAAAGCTGGCCAGCCATGCTCCACCAAGGCGATGCTAACAGCAAAGTCGCCACTGCGCGCCACAAATTCCTGGGTACCATCCATAGGATCAATTAGCCAGTAGCGTGGCCAGTCGTACCGCTGGGTTAACGGCACTAAATGCGTTTCTTCAGAAATGATCGGGATTTCTGGCGTAAGTGCAGATAATTTAGCAATGATATGAGCGTTTGCTGCAAGATCAGCAGAGGTTACCGGACTGAGATCCTGCTTGTTATGTTCAGTAAAATCACCACTTTGATACATTTGCCACAAAATAGCCCCTGCTTCACGGGCTGTGGTTTTTACAGGTTCAAGCAGTTTGCTTAAAAACATCCGGATGAGCTTCCAAATACTGTTGAGCAAGCAACAAAGCCGCTACGCTTCGCGCTTCGGTAAAATCAGCCTGTTGCAGTAAAGCTGCGGTGTGCTGCCGCGACCAAGTGATTAACTCTAGTGGTTCAGGTTCATCCCCAGCCAGGCGCTCTGCATATAAGTCAAAGGCCAATACTATGTGCATTGTAGCATTAAAATAGCCGGGTGCTAAAGCCAGTGATTTTAACTGGATAAAACGTCCGGCACCAAAACCTATCTCTTCTTTTAATTCGCGGTTAGCCGCGGTCAATATGTCCTCGCCGGGATCAATTAATCCTTTTGGAAAACCCAGCTGATAATCATGGGTACCGGCGCAATATTCACGCACCAGATAAAAATTATCTGGATCAGGACAAGCGATAATCATCACAGCGCCACGATTACTGCCACGCATCCTTTCATAAGTGCGTTCTTCACCATTACTAAAACGAAGCTGCAATTGCTCAACTTTAAACAAGCGACTTTGCGCGATGATCTCTTGGGCAAGAATTTCCGGCTTCTGTTTGTCGCTGTAACGCTGCGTCATACTTTGCTCTCTGTTAAACTAGATTATGGCGTACTATAAAACGAATAATAGGAAAAACCTATGCTGCAATGGTCCGAAATAGATACCGTACTGCTGGATATGGATGGAACACTACTGGATTTACACTTTGATAATTATTTTTGGCAAGTGCATCTACCAAAACGTTGGGCTGAAATCGCGGGGATAAGCGAACAAGCAGCGACCACAGAACTAATGACCGAGTATCAGCACTTACAAGGTAAACTGGAGTGGTATTGTTTGGATTACTGGGGGAAACGCCTGCAGCTACCTATTACCGAGCTGAAACGGGAAATTATGCATAAGATCCAGATGCGTGCTGATGTTCCTGAGTTTTTAACTGCACTAAAAAAAACCGGTCGCCATGTCGTGCTGGTCACTAATGCTCACCCGGATAGTCTATCACTGAAAATTGAGCGGACGGACTTGGCAAACTACATCGAGCAGCTGATCTCTACTCATGAATTTGGTGTAACTAAAGAAAGCCAGGCGCTGTGGCAACGCCTGCAACACCGGCTGGGATTTGATCCCAACCGCACCCTTTTTGTCGACGATAGCTTACCCATACTGCAGTCGGCAAAACAGTATGGCATTAAGCATTTACTGGCAGTGGCTAATCCAGATAGCCAAAAACCCCATACAACCTTTGCTGAGTTTCCTGCCATTACAGACTATCAGGTGCTACTAGCAGATATTTATCAAAGCCGTCGTTAAAAGTTAAGCGAGTAACGGCCATTTGCATCAGGCTGGCCGACAAAGCGCATCGCCTGATGCACCTCCTCTGGTAAACTGGCATCGGGCAGTAAACTGCCCTGCACTCTCAAGTTACCGGCAGGTGAAACCGTTACCCGAACCGCCAACGATAACAGATTTTCCGGATCCGTGATCAGTACTGGCTGCCCCTCTTCACAACTTAAGCTGGCATGAATATGCTTTAAATCCAGCCAGGTGCCTGTAGGTGGCTGTAAGCTGGCATCTAGCCAACTTGCTTGCCCTTGCAAACCCAGACACTGCTGTTGCGCTAATTGCAGTTGCTGAATGTCGATCAGCAATTCGCCCGTAGCCTGCACCGGTAGTGGCAATTGTAAATAGGGTAACAAATTGGCCACCGGCAGCTTTAGCATGGTGTTTTGTAACCTGATACTGCCAAAACCGGCCTTTATTGTGGCTTGCAGATAAGGCTGCTCGGGCACTTGTAATGAGCCACTCTGCACCTGTAATCTGGCTGATAAGCCAAGCAATGACCAAGGGTTTAATTGCCAGCTAACAGCAGGTAAGCGCAGCTGTTGGTAGGATAATTGCTGAATTTCACCCCGCCACAAAGTCCCTGAAACTGGTCCTAGCTGCACTCCAGCCGGTAAAGGTGCTAAACGCAGCCACCAGCTGGCCGGAGTTAAAACGAATAAAAATACCAGATATAAAACGAATCCAAGCAGAGCTAACTTCCAATGCTTTCTCATATTATTCAATAACCATTCTTCTGACACGCACGACACCTGGGCGATCGGTAACGGCCACATCTAAATTAACCAAACGCACACCGTTTTGATACTGTAGTTGATGCAACCACGGTAATAACTGGTCAAACGCCAGATCTTCCAGTACCAGCTGTAACTGCTCGTTCTGCGGTTGCATACGGCTAACGCGGATATTAAAACTCCGGGCGCTATTACTAACAATTTGCGCTAAACTGCCCCCCGTGCGCTCTGGACCAGCAGCAGCCTGTTGTAACAATGGCCTCGCTTGCTGGAACGCAAGAAGTTGCTGTTCAAGCTGCTGTAAAGCGCTGGCATTGCGCTGCTTAGCTTGATGTAGCGGCTGCCACAGCCCCCAATAAAAAAGCCCTAACAACAGTAGTGGTCCTGCTACCAGCAGCAGCTTTTGCTCACGTACAGCTAAGCCATACCACCAACGCAAGATCTGCGACTTCATAATTTACCTCGCATCACAACCGAGCCTTGTACTCTATTACCGTCATTACTGAGTGCGCCTTGCTCGACACTATAACCTGCCTGTTCTATCTGCAATTTCAATTGTTCAAAACTGGGGAAACCCGCAGCACTAGCAGTAAAACGTAATTCCTGACGATTGGCATCATAACGTAACGAGTCTAAACGAATATCCGGTATGCTTTCTAAGCGCAATTGCAGTGCGGCCAACAAGCCCAAAAAGTGTTGCTGCTCACCACCCGCCCCAACATTTTGTAGTTTTTGTTGTAGTTGCCGCGATAAGTTTGTTATACGCTCGCCCGGAAACACCTGCAGATATTCTGCACGTAGCTGTTGCTCAAGCTGGCTAAGTTGTTGCTGTTGTTGCCACACCTGGCCTGCCAGCTGCAATAAGTACAGCACCACGCAAGCACTCACTAAGGCCACGCTAAACCGCCATTGTAACCAATGTTGATTTTGTCGGCGTTGCGGCGCGTAAGTACCTTGTAACATCGTGAAATCGGTTTTACTTAGGCCTCTAGCTAACAATGCCAAGGGTAACTCAGGCATCGCGGCTTGATTTTCTTGCAGAATATGTGCCGGCCATGGACTATAGCTAGTAATGACAGGGAAATTCGCTAATGCCAGATAGTCTGGCCACCAGCCACTTTCCACTGCTGTAGCTTGCCACTCATCTTGTCGTAACAACCATTGCTGTTGTAGTTCAATACAACATGGCACTGTTTCTGCCGGTAGTAATAATGCATCGGGTAATAAGCGGCTGACACTAAAGCCTGCTACTTGCAGCCAATCCAACCATTGCTCAATACGCTGTCGCTGACACAACGCAACCTGCTGCCAGTACTGACCGGCGACGAGCTCAGCCTTACCTAAGGCTAGATAGAGCTTATCAATATCTTCTGCATGCTCTTCTTCTAGCATATAAGGCAACGCTTGCAATAACTGTTTATTTGGCTTCGCAGGCAAGGCCACTTTCTTTAACACGACATCCGCAGCCGGTACCAAAGCCACTACCGGGCGTTTACCCAATCGCTCTGCTAAGGCAGAGAGTTCAGTTGCAGCCGCTATCTCACCGCTAGCGATCACCTCTTGCGTTAGCTCTGACCAAACTAACCAACTAATACTGTGCTCAGCCTTGCTGCCCAGCCTGATAATTAATTGTTCATTCATCCCTGGCCTCCAAAACGCCGAGCCAAAACCCTGATTGCATTATTTTCTTCTCGTTTGAATGTCACGGTTAATCTGAATCCTGATTCAAGATAGGCCGTAGTTGCCTGCAGTTTAAAGTGTTCGGATCTTACAGTCAGTACTGACTTAACGTCTTCTGGCACGGTAATACCCGCTAAAACCGAATGTTGTAAAAAGCTTTCTATATCACTAAAGCCATCTTCCGGGCGACTCAAAATGACTTCCTGAGCCTGCGCTGAGCTTAATTCCGGTAATAGTGCTGCCAACAGTACCGCCGTATCCTCGGTCAGGGTATTTACATTGAGTTTTAGCGTATCGCTCTGTGGTATCACGCAAATATAAGGCAGCAGCAATTGATAATCCGCCGCTGTCAGGTCCAGCATTAATCGCAGTTCG
Organism: Alishewanella longhuensis; assembly: GCF_014653435.1. GTDB lineage: Bacteria > Pseudomonadota > Gammaproteobacteria > Enterobacterales > Alteromonadaceae > Alishewanella > Alishewanella longhuensis. The sequence continues at coordinate 37,181 of NZ_BNAO01000009.1, forward strand.
CTTTCCGACACCATAAGACTATTGGCGGTGTAATACGGAAACAGCAAACCGGCATAATCGTCTTGCTCTGCACCACCGGCCGTATTTAACAAGCTGTCTTCATCCAACCAATCACTCACTCTGGCAGTTAAATACTCTGCCGGCAGGCTCAATTCTGGTGCTACTTGCTCCAGCAAGCGCTGAAAGCTGCGTTGTGCTAAGGTCTGCTGTGGTTGCCCAGCTTGGGTTCTTTCGGGTTGTTGTTGTAAAGCATTTAGATTAAAACAACTATTTAAATCCAAAATCTCCCCGGCAATTTGGCCGTCCTCAACCATAAAGCTGGCGCCTTGTTGCGCCCAGTCCTGACCTAGATGTACCGTTGCGGCATCCTCTAAAGATCGGCGCAGCAAAACACGGGCAAAGGCTTCTGCTGACATGCCATACCAAAAAGCTTGCTGCTGCTGTTGCAGATTTTGCTGACGCTGCAGCTGCAGCTGTAAGCGACCACTCATTGCTACCGCAATAACCGCGACAATGGCGACAATCATCAGCACCGTTAATAACGCAACACCGCGCTGCCGACAGTAACAGTTCATTGCTGACCTCTACGCCATAAGCCATTGGGTAGAACAAAAATACGTTCTAGGTCACCAAAGTCTTGCTGGACGAGACGCACCTTTACCGCTTGCGGTAAATACTGATGATGCCAGCGCTCTTCCCATTTATCGTCAAACAAATAGGTGATTTCAAACGCCTCGACCCCCTCTAACAAGAGTTGTTGCTGCGGTTCAGTATTGTTCACCGCATCCACATAGAGGGTAAATAAACGCTGTAGCTGCCCTTGCTGTAACCGATAAGCCACACCTTGCACTTCGCTACGCGGTAAAATCATACCGGGATTACGCCAGCCTTGCTGGGTAAAACTCACACCATGGTCTTCACTGGCCAACAGGTATTGCTCACCCCAGAGTCGCTCTTGTTTTGGCGGATCGCCCTCTAGGCGCACATAACGCGCACTAATTTGCATAAAGTCGCGCTCCAGCATCAGCATAGTGCGCTGTACCTGCTGCAACCGCAACATAGCAGCCTGTGAAGCCTGATCACTATTAGTTACGCTGCTTAACACCGCGACTGATGCTAAACCTACCAAAGCAAACAGCAACATGGCGAGCAACATTTCTAAAAAGGTAAACCCCTTACTGCTCATCAGGACGCCCAACATAGGTTTTGAGCTGATAAATCATCACATCCGGCTGTTCCGCTAAACTGATCGTAATATTTAACTCGCGTAAATCCGGATCGGGTACGGGGGTCGCCCTTAATTGCCAAAGCCAGTTGCGGTTTGCCATGACAACCTCGCCCTGTTGCAACTCCCGGGGTGGCCAGCTTGGTTCCAGCAAAGCAAGTTGTAATTGGTTGTTAGCAATAAAGCCGGCGATCGTTAGCTCCTCTAGTTGCCAAACCGCCCGTAAGTGGTTAGAGCTAGCCTGCATAATAGCCACCCCTGCAGTAGCAAAAATAACCAATGCCACCAGCAACTCTAGCAAGGTGAAACCTTTGCCGGATAGGATGTTTCGGTATCTGACCATTAGTTATCGTCCGCACTGTAACGGGTTAATGGGATACTAAAATCGGTACCAAGTTGCGCTTTAAAGACCTTAAGGTCCGCCGAAGCGTTAAAACTGAGCCGAAATGGGCTAATCTCACCAGAGGACAAAATAAACACTTGTGGTAACGGTGGCTTGTTTTCTGTGCTTGTTGCCGTCAGCGAAGTGTCTTCGTCCTGTTGCCACTCTAATTGGCTTAGTAAGTTTTGCTCTGCGCCAGGTAAACCATCCAGTTCCAGCTGCAGGCTGATCCTTTCAGGCAACGCATACTTTCTGGCTGCCGTGGGTTCTTGCACCCATTGCCAGCCATTATCATTAAAGTAGGCGAAGGCGTAGCTGTTTTCCGTAACCACTAGGCCCCATTCCTGTTGCCGTAATTGCGCGGTCTCGGCAATAAACTGAAATACCTGCTGAAAACGCACAGCCTCTTTGTTGACCTGCTCTTCGGCAGTATCACCAGTAAAGTTCAATACCACTACACTGGCTAGAATACCGATTAAAACAATAACCAGTAAGACTTCCAGTAAAGTAAAGCCTGTGCGTTTTGGCATTAATTATTGCCTGAGCTGGCACCGTCCAGATTCCAGTTACCAATATCATCATCGGTGCCGGCAACCCGGTCAGGTCCTTTACTAAAAACATCTATTCTGCCCATTTGTCCGGGACTGACTAAAATATAGTCCTCACCCCAGGGATCTCTTGGCAAGCGGCGAATAAAGCCATCTGCCGGGAACACGCGTGGCACCGGCTGTGAGGTAGCTGCAGTAACCAAAGCCTGCAGGCCTTGTTCTGTAGTTGGATAGAAACTGTTACGCAAGCGGTACATATCCAGCGCATTCTCTAATTGCTGAATATCGACGACGACTTTCTGGCGCGCAGCTTCTTCTTGGTTACCCATTAGGTTAGGCACAACAAAGCTCGCCAGCAGCCCCAGAATTACAATAACTACCATTACTTCAAGTAAGGTAAAACCGGCACTTTTCTTCATTTCAATATTTTCCTACCATATTATTAAGTTCAAGGATTGGCAGTAAGATGGCCATTACTATTAAACACACTATTACTGCCAATATAATAACCACCAACGGCTTAAAAATTTCCAGCGAAACGGTCATCGTCATCTCAAATTCACGATCCAAAGTATCTGCCGCCCGCTCTAACATTGCATCAAGCTGCCCACTTTTTTCCCCGCTGGCAATCATATGCAACATCATCGGCGGAAACAATTTGGTTTGCTCCAAGGCGGCGCGGAGTGAAGTACCTTCTCTTACTCTGGCAGCCGCCTCCGCTACACTTTGCCGCATATGGGTATTGGATAACACATCGGCGCTAATACGCATTGCCTCTAATAACGGTACGCCACTGGCATTCAAAATGCTTAGGGTACGGGCAAACCTGGCGGTGTTTACGCTGTTAACGATACGGCCTATCACCTTTACCCTTAAGATACGCCTATCATAATTCAATTTAAACTTGGGCTTGGTAAGCATTCGCCGCCAGCCCACCAGCGCCAGCATCAGTAGAATGATCACCCAGATACCGTGTTGCTGCACGACCTCGCTGGCACTGATCATAAAGCGAGTTAGTGCCGGCAATTGCTGCCCCATATGCTCGAATTGCTCAGTAATTTTTGGTACAACCGCCGCAAGTAAAATGCCGATAACCAATAACGAGACAACCACCATCACCACCGGATAGACCGAGGCCATCAAGATTTGGTTGCGCATATGTTGTCGTTGCTCGGTGTAATCGGCCAAACGGTTGAGCACCTGATCCAAATGACCAGACTTCTCACCCGCCGCCACCATAGATCGAAACAGATGATCAAACACATGGGGAAACTCAGCCAGGCCCTCCGCCAGGCTATAGCCCTCAACAACCTTGGAGCGAACAGACATCATCATATTTTTTAGACGAGGCTTGTCACATTGTTCTGCTACTGCCAGCAAAGCACTTTCTATCGGCAAAGCTGCCGCGACTAATGTCGCAAGCTGTCGGGTAATCAGCGCCAGCTCCGACGCCGAAATTTTGCGTTTAAACCAACTCTTACCACTGGCTAACAGTTTTTCTTGTTGCGATGCTAATTCCACTGTTAGGGGTGTGAGTTTTCGCTCGCGTAATAACTGCCTTGCCTGACGCGCATTGTCCGCCTCCAGCACGCCTTTGGCTTTTTTACCCCGCACATCCAGTGCCTGATATTCAAAAGCAGCCATTACAGATCCTCACGGGTCACACGCAGCACTTCCTCTAGCGTCGTGATACCGGCAAGCACTTTGGCGAAACCGTCAGCCCGAATGCTGGGCGTGAACTGCCGGGCATATTTTTCGATACTTTGCTCGCCTTTGCCGTTGTGGATCATCTCCCGCATCGCATCGTCCACCATAATCAGTTCATGAATACCGGTACGGCCTTTATAACCACTAAAATTACAGTGTTCACAACCTGTCGCACGATAGATCACTACCTCATCTTTTTTGGTAAGATCAAGTAAGTTACGCTCTTCTTTATCAGGCTGATGTGCTTCTTTGCAGTGTGGGCATAAGGTTCGCACCAGGCGTTGCGCTAAAACACCCAACAAACTGGACGAGAGCAAAAAGGCTTCTATGCCCATATCTTCTAACCGTGTCACGGCACCGGCGGCGGTATTAGTGTGCAAGGTAGACAGTACCAAGTGCCCTGTTAAACTGGCTTGTACGGCAATTTGTGCCGTTTCTAAATCGCGAATCTCCCCTACCATCACCACATCGGGATCTTGGCGTAAAATCGCTCTTAAACCACGGGCAAAGGTCATATTAACCTTGGTATTCACCTGGGTTTGGCCTATCCCCTCCAGTTCGTACTCTATGGGATCTTCTACTGTCAGAATATTACGATCTTTGGTATTAATTTCGCTAAGACCGGCATAAAGCGTAGTACTTTTACCCGAGCCGGTTGGGCCGGTGACCAAAATAATGCCATGCGGTTTTAAAATAAGCTGGGCGAATAATTTTTCTACCCCGGGTTTCATCCCTAAATCAGCTAAATTAAGATGGGAGTTATTTTTGTCTAACAAACGCAGCACCGCCCGCTCGCCGTGGCTAGATGGCATGGTAGAGACACGCACATCAACGGCTCGGCCAGCAATACGTAAGCTAATACGGCCATCTTGCGGTACCCGTTTTTCGGCGATATCCAGCTTTGCCATAACTTTAATCCGCGACACCAGCAGGCTTGATAGCCGGCGATGCGGTCTAAGTACTTCTCTTAGCAACCCATCCACCCGAAAGCGAATAATCAAGGCTTTCTCAAAGGTTTCAATATGGATATCAGACGCGCCCAATTTAATGGCTTCGCCTAACATGGCGTTAATGAGTTTGATAATAGGTGCATCATCTTCGTTTTCCAGCAGATCTTCCGTTTCCTGAATATCTTCTGCTAAGGACGCTAAATCGACTTCGTTACCGATATCTTCCATTAATTGCTGCGCTTCCGAAGAATCTCGCTGATACGACGCTTCCAACAACGCTTCAAAAGCCAGTGCATCCAATTTTTGCACCACAAAGGGCTCGGCCAGCAAACGACGCACTTCCAACAGCGCCTGCGGTTGCGTCCCCGGCTGCACGTAAAGCACCCAGCTATCTACTTGCTGTTGTAATAACACGCCGTAACGTTTAGCAAAGCCAAAAGGCAGCCGGATTTTACTGCTAACCGGCGCTATCTCCGTTTCGGTTATGGCGGCACTCATTGCTGTTTTTTCCCTTCATCCTGCTGCTGGTTTTGCTGCTCCATATATTGCTCGAAACTCGGTGGCAGTTTCAGGCTCTCGTCCCACTCAGGTAATACCGCTTGCGAGGTATTGGGCATTAAACGGATCCCTTCGGCATCGCGCTTTAATTGCTCGGCGCGGATGAAATTGTATTTTTGTTTGCTAATACCGCTGATAGCAGTGCCATCACGCACTATGGTCGCTTTAATAAATACCATAAGATTGCGCTTGCGTTTAGTGACACTGGTAGACTTAAATAAATGCCCTAGCACCGGAATATCACCCAGTAATGGCACCTTAGACTCACTCTCTTGCACATCTTCGTCAATTAAGCCGCCAAGCACAATAGTGGCGCCGTCATCGGTCATCACTGTGGTGCGGATTTCACGTTTATTGGTAATAATATCTACCGCGGTAGCGCCGCTAATACTGGACACCTCTTGCTCAATGATAAGCTGTACAGCATTACCTTCATTAATTTGCGGTGTTACTTTTAATTTAATACCCACTTCCTGGCGCTGTACTTGCTGAAATGGATTGGTATTGTTAGAGCCGGTTGTTGAGCCGGTAATCACAGGAACTTCCTGACCCACCAGGAAAAACGCTTCCTGATTATCCATAGTGGTAATATGCGGTGTTGCCAGCACATTAGAATTGGTGCTGGAGCGAACGGCCTGGAGAATTGCCGCCCAGTTACCATTATAGAAACCCAGCAAGGCGCCATTTAAGCCTTGTAAGGCATCGGCTAAGCCTGAATAGTCACGGTTGGAGTCAGGCGTGCTGGTGGTGGTGGAACCACCACTCGGATTGGCGACTGTTTGTGTAGTTCCCTTTGTAATTTGTGAAGCCTGAGCAGCTCCGGCAGCAATATTGAGAATGGGTATAGTGTTACCCCCAGTAAAGTTAGTACCTCCGCCGTTTTTATTTAACCACTGCACACCAAAGTCAGTCCCATCGCCTTCAAATACTTCCACAATAATGGCTTCGACCAGCACTTGCGCGCGACGGATATCCAGTTGCCGCACCACCTCTTCCAGGGACCGCATCATATCGGGCTGCGCGGTAATAACCAGCGAGTTGCTATCGGCATGAGCCTCGATACTAATTTCCCGCCCTGTGCTGCGTCTGGCAGTTTGCGGGTTAGCGCCTTGCCCACCCTGCACCTCGGCGACAATAGAATCACTAACGCCTTTTAATACCGGTACCAGCTCGTCGGCTTTGGCATATTTTAGGTAAATAACCCGGGTATTACCGCTGGTTTGTAATTCAGCGTCCAAGCGCCGTGCTAGCTCAATCACTCTTTGTCGGGCTTGAGCTTCGCCACTCACAATTACACTGTTCGTGCGTTCATCTGCGACAATTTTCGGCACTAAAAAGTCTGGTTGCTCGCCCCGACCTTGCGAGCGATAGATACTTTCTAAAATGCGTACAATTTCGCCGGCAGAGGCAAAATTAAGTTTTAGGATCTCTAACTCTTGATCACCGGCCTTATCTACCCGTTGGATAATGTCAACCAACCTAGCCACTAAAGCAGCCGATCCGGTCATCATAATGACATTAGAGGGATCATAGTTAACGACATGACCGCCACCGGCCTGATTAACAAACTGCCGCAACAACGGTGCTAAATCACGTACCGAAACATTCCGCACCGGTACGACACGGGTCACCATCTCATCACCGTAGCCCGGGTTTTCGTCCCCTACTACCGGAATGTTGGAAGTCTTAGCATCTTTATTACGCACCACTTTAATGATGCCACTATCCATTTCCACTACAGCAAAGCCATATACTTCCAGCACATTTAAGAAAAACTGATAGTACTGGTCTTCGGTAAGCATATCGTAACTACGCACGTTAATGCGGCCACGTACCTGCGGATCCACGATAATGGTTTTTTTAAGATTCATCCCGACGATATTAATAAACTCATTAATATCCGTACCTTTAAAATTGGGAGAGTATTTAACATCACTGTCTGCAGCCACAGCAAAGCTGAGTAAGCCAGCCAGTAACAGGCTAGCCAGTGTACGGCCTTTATGGCGCGAGAAAAAACCTGATTTCATGAGAGATTAACCAATTCTTATCGTTATACTACTGTGACAGGCTAACCAGAATATCTCTGATTTCGCCATCCCTTTCAATCTTTATTGCTGCCTCGCTCGCATCACGCAAATCGTTAATAATGCGTCCCGCTTGCTGAATATCATTTAGCGGCACACCATTAATTTCGATGGCTAAATCGCCCTGCTGAAAACCGAGCTGTTGAAACATCGCCGCATCTTTGCCTGGCATAAGCCGATATCCTGCTAATTGACCGTCACGTTGCACGGGTGTTACCCGCACATAGTCAAAAAATTTCATTGGCTCAGCCATAATTTCATCACGCTGCGCTTGCAATTCCGGGTTATTAAAACCGGTCGCTATCGGCTCTGCTATTAATATAGGTTCTTGTGCAGCAACAAGCTCAGGATTATCTTCACGTCCCAAACCTGCATTTGCCTGAGCGATGCGGGTAAATTCAACCCCATCTAGCATTAAGGTTTCAAAACGACCATTCTGTTCCAGTAGCACACGATCATCTAATACTTGATGCAGCTTCGCCCGTGTACCCTCCAGCATATCCCCCACAGCGTAAGTTGCCTCGGTGCCACGATGTTCAATAACAGCGCTACCCGCCTCTGGTTTTGCTGGTACCGCAACCAAACCAGTAAGCTTAACGTTTAATTGTGTTTTCGGTGCTTCAGTGACCGCAACTGGTGTAGTAGCCACCACAGGTTCGGCTTTGCCAAATAAAGGATAGCGGGTTAAATTTGTCAGGTCCTGAGGCACAGACCTGTTAGCGGTTGCCTGCACAGGCAACACAGGTAAAACGCTTTCCGGCTTTGGTAAGAACTGCCAGCTAAATTTAGCTAACAACCAAGCTAGCAAAATAACTAAAATCAAATTCACCGTGCCCCGCACAAAAGCGACTGGAATACGCAGCAATTGTTGGCGCAGTTGATTTATTGGTAAAGGCAAGGTCTGATTCATAGCATGATTCTTAATTTTGTTCTAACAGCATCTTACTGAGTTGCTTAGCTGTCAACAAGCTTTGATATGCCTATTTACAAACTTATAACGCGAAAAGTAGGCGACGCTGTAAGCGATTAAGTACTTTTGCTCTATAATAACCTGACTAACAAGAACGACTCTTAACATACCCTTTGTCTGGTAATCAAATAAAATAGCTAATAGATGTTGTTTAGCATATAGGTAAAGTATGACACTTGAGCAGAAAGGTAATGGCCAGGCTTCGGCTGGGATACGCTTGGATAAGTGGCTTTGGGGCTGTCGGTTTTATAAAACCAGGGCGTTAGCAAAAGAGATGATCGAAGGCGGTAAAGTGCATTATAATGGCCAGCGTTGCAAAGCCAGCCGATTAGTTGAACCCGGAGCCACCATCAAACTAGCGCAAGGCACGGACGACAAAATTGTTATCGTGCTTGGGCTGACCGAAAAGCGTCTATCGGCACCACTGGCACAACAGCTGTATCAGGAGACTGCCCAGAGCATTGAGCAACGCGCAGTTCGAGCAGAGTTACGCAAGACGAATTCTTTATTTGCCCCACACCCGGATACTAAGCCAGATAAAAAGGAACGGCGGCAATTGTTATTATTAAAGTCCCAGCAGTGAGAACCTAACCATGGCGTCGGATGCACTAGTACGTTTTTTATTTCAGCACAAGCATGTCAGAGGTGAGCTAAGTTATATTAATGACAGTTTGCAGCAAATGTTGGAAAACCATCAATATCCCTTACCCGTGAAGCAGCTTCTGGCAGAACTGGTGGTTGCTACCAGTTTATTAACTGCCACCTTAAAGTTTGAGGGTGAAATAGCCATGCAATTGCAAGGTGACGGCCCAGTAAAATTTGCGGCCGTCAACGGTAACCATTTGCAGCAATTTAGGGGAGTCGCCCGCTTACAGTCAGAGCTGCAAGGAGAAAGTTTTAACGAGCTTGTGGGCAACGGCTATTTAGTCGTAACCATCACCCCCAAACAAGGCGAACGCTATCAGGGCATTATTCCGCTAACCGGCAATAGTTTAACAACCACACTTGAAGCCTACTTTGCGCAATCAGAGCAATTACCTACCCGTTTGTATATCTTTACTGACATTACCGCACAACATAGAGCAGCAGGCTTATTACTGCAGGTACTGCCGGTAGAGCAGGATAAAGCTCGGGAAGACTTTAATGACTTAGTGACGCTAAGCGATACCCTTACTGCCACAGAGCTATTAAATCTGCCGGCAGAAGAAGTGCTATATCGTTTGTTTCATCAGGAACAGGTTGAAGTATTCCCAACACAAGCCATCCGCTTTATTTGTGGCTGCTCAAAAGAAAAATGCGAAACAGCCCTCTTTAGTCTAGGTCGTGCGGTGGTAGCTGAACAAGTCGCTCTGGGTGGCTTAGATATGTCTTGTGAATACTGCAATACCTCGTACCATTTTACGGCACAGGATCTGCAAGATATTCACGATAAGCTTTAGAATCGCTCGACTTAACTACAGCGACAATTAGAACTATTGACATTGTCGCTGTTAGTTTTGTTTTAATTAGAAAACTTTGAAGGTAATAACACCGTCACCACCAAACCACCATAGGCATGATTATGTAGCCTAATTTCCCCCTGATGCATATCAATAATTTTTTTAATGATGGCTAATCCCAAACCTGAACCACCACTACCACGTGCTTCATCTCCTTGCACAAAGGGGCTAAACATAGCTTGCATTTTATGTTCAGGAATACCGGGACCATGATCACGAATTTCCAAATAGATGCGTTTTTGACTGCGCTCATAGCCACTGCTGATTTCAATATCACCTTCACTGTAACGTAAAGCATTCTCCAGTAAGTTATTCAATACCCGTTTCATCGCGATGCGCCTGCACCAAATGGGAGGCAGCTGCTGATCTAAACGGGTAACCAGCTGTCGCTGTTGCACTTGCTCAGCTTGTACGGTCTCTTCTATCAAATCATTTAAATTAATGTGCTGGAGTTCTTCTTGCTTATGATGGCGTAAATAATCGATAAACTGATCAATAATCGCATTCATATCTTCAATATCATTAACGATCCCTTCGCGGATCCAACTGTCCTGTTCGGTCATCATCTCAGATGCTAAGCGGATGCGGGTAAGCGGTGTACGTAAATCATGCGAAACGCCGGCCATCAGCAAAGCGCGATCTTGCTCTAACTGGCGAATACCACTGGCCATATAATTGAATGCCTTGGTTACGGCAATGATCTCTGTGGCGCCCGCCTCCTCCGACAAAGGTGCAGGAAACTCACCGCGACCAACTTGTATGGCCGCTAACTGTAAACTTTGCAATGGTCGGTTTAAATGACGCGCCAATAACCAGCCGCCAATAACGCTAAGCACACCAATCATCAGTAAATAAAATGTGAGTAATGGAAAACTGGTCTCTTCTAATCCAGCCAAAGGTACTCTCACCCAATAATCAGGCGCAGCAGCTGAACGCACCCAAAACACAAAATTATCCGTTTGTGAAATTCTAACTTCTGCTTCAGTTTGCAGCTCTTGCGACATTTGTTGCGAGAAATAACTGTAATAGCTGGCATTGGCCAGGCCATGTAACATAGCTTGCTCTGCAGAAAATAACTGGCTGCCAGTTATTGTCTGCACATGTTTACTTATTAGAGCTTGTTCTTCTGCAGTCAGTGTTGTAACAGGTAGTAATAAGTTTACTTGTCTGGAAATAAGGTGACTAATCTGTTGGGTGCTAGGTTTGATCACATAAAATGCCACTGAAAAATACGACACCAGCTGATTAATCAATAGCAAAAAACCAATTAAAAATACCGTTTGGCCAAAGGCACTACGCGGAAAGATACGCATTAATTTAAACGACCATCTGGCACAAACACATAACCTAAACCCCAGACCGTTTGAATATACCGCGGGTTCGTCGCATCATCTTCTAGCATCCGGCGTAAACGCGATACCTGCACATCGATACTTCGCTCCATGGCAGAGTAATCACGGCCACGGGCCTGATTCATCAATTTATCACGGGATAAGGGCTCACGTGGATGACTGACTAATACCTTCAACACAGCATATTCACCGCTAGTCAAAGGCAGTGCTTGCTCGCCTTTAAACATCTCGCGGGTTGCCAGATTAAAGCGAAAAGGCCCGAATTCAATGATGCTTTCTTCCTGACTGGGCGCGCCCGGTGCTTCTTTGGTTTTCCGACGCAGCACTGCGCGAATACGCGCTAATAGCTCTCGAGGGTTAAAGGGTTTTGGCAGATAATCGTCTGCGCCCATTTCCAGACCAATAATACGATCAACTTCATCTCCTTTAGCTGTTAGCATGATGATAGGAATATCATTTTCTTGCTGGCGTAGTTTACGGCAAATGGCTAAACCATCTTCGCCAGGTAGCATTAAATCCAGCACTAGCAAATGAAAATGTTCACGCTCCATTAAACGCTGCATTTGTTCAAAGTTAGCAACGCTACGTACCTGATAACCTTGTTCAACCAGATACCTTTCCAACAAGGCGCGTAAACGTAAATCATCGTCTACTACAAGAATTTTGGTTGTCTCTGTGACCACTGCGCTATCCTTATTCAGGTTTTAGGGTCACTATAAACGAAAATACCGCCTTTGCATTAGCCTGGCGGTACAAAGAATGTTACAAAGTTTTTCAGTTATCTGGCGTATCGGTTTCCGGCGTTTTTTTCACCGGCGGATTAACCCAATAAATACGAGGACTATGGCTCGCTTTACGCGAGGCGGCTTCTACTTGCTTTATATACTCCTGGTCAATCTGCGCCCGTGCCGATAACGTATGATGAGTGCTACAAGCACTCAAACTGAACAAACTAACCAGTAAAATACCTTTCATTACCCTTTTCATGATCTACACCTCTTAAACTCAGGTTTAACCTTATTTAGTGTAGTTTTAGTTTATTTTTCAACCAGTGCTAACTTAGTGTTGGACCTGTAACAAAAGGCATAAATTGGCTAAAAAGCTTTACGCCGGCTGGGACTTTAGCCGATAATCGGCCGCATTGCGGGCAACCGGTTTGCAACGCTGCTTTACTCTTTACCAGCAAGGCGAACGCAGAACAGTGAAAAGACCTATTAGTAAAACCTTGCTGATCACCCGCGCAGGTTATCAGCAGCTAAAAAATGAACATGACGAGCTTTGGTTTAAAAAACGACCCGAAGTAACAAAAATTGTCACCTGGGCTGCCAGCTTGGGCGATCGCTCAGAAAATGCCGATTATCAATACAACAAGCGACTGCTTAGGCAGATCGACGGCCGCTTACGCTTTTTGCGCAAACGGTTGGAAAACCTCACTATTGTTGACTATTCACCACAACAGGCTGGCCGGGTATTTTTTGGTGCCTGGGTAAGCATAGAAGATGATGATGGCAACACCTTAAGCTTTCGTATTGTCGGCCCGGATGAAATTTATGGCCGCAATGACTATATCTCCATCGATTCACCCATGGCCCGCGCACTGTTAAAAAAGCAAATTGATGATATGGCGACAGTGCAAACGCCAACAGGAAGTAGAGACTGGTATATCCTGGACATTCAATATCCAGATGCCAACAGCTAGCAGGAAAAACTATGTCTATGATTGTTAAGCAGATCGCTGCGGAAATTGCGGCTCGTCCTGAGCAAGTTGCCGCCGCCATTGCCTTATTAGATGAAGGGGCAACAGTCCCTTTTATTGCCCGCTACCGCAAAGAAGTGACAGGCGCATTGGATGACACCCAGCTACGTACGCTCGATCAGCGCTTAAGCTATTTACGTGAATTAGAAGACCGGCGGCAGGTCATCTTAAAAACCATCGCTGAGCAGGGCAAACTGACACCTGCCTTAGAGAAGGAAATTTTGGCCGCCGATAACAAAACCCGGCTGGAAGATTTATATCTGCCCTACAAAACTAAAAGACGGACCAAAGGCCAGCTAGCAATTGAAGCCGGCATGCAACCGCTGGCCCAGGCTTTGTTGGCTAACCCACTGCTAAACCCGGAACAAGCAGCATTGGACTATCTCAACCCAGACGCCGGTTACGTGGATGCCAAAGCCGTGCTAGAGGGAGCCAAATATATTTTAATGGAGCAATTTGCCGAAGACGCCGACTTACTGGCTCGTTTGCGCCAATATTTAAGCGCAAATGCTCAGCTGCAAAGCAGCGTGGCTGCTGGCAAAGAAGCAGAGGGCGCCAAGTTTAGTGATTACTTTTCACATAGTGAGTCGTTAAAAAACGTACCATCCCATCGCGCCCTGGCGATGTTCCGTGGTCGCAACGAAGGTATTTTACAACTGCAATTAGTGCCAGATGCCACGGCGGAGCAACCGCATGCCATTTGTGAGCAAATGGTGGCCGAGCATTTTACTATCCGGCAGCTTGATCGGCCCGCCGATGCTTTCTTGCGTACCGTGGTGCAATGGACCTGGAAAGTTAAATTGCAGCTGCATCTGGAAAACGATTTACTCAGTGAGCTGCGCGAGCGCGCCGAGGCAGAAGCCATTAATGTGTTTGCCCGTAACTTAAAAGACTTACTAATGTCAGCCCCTGCCGGTATGCGCCCGACCCTGGCGCTGGATCCAGGGCTACGTACCGGCGTAAAAGTAACAGCCCTGGATGAAACCGGTAAGTTGCTTAACTACACCACTATTTACCCACATGCGCCGCAGAATCAATGGGACAGATCGCTACAGATATTAATTGCCCTTTGCAAAGAATATCAGATTGAACTGATAGCTGTGGGTAATGGCACAGCATCGCGAGAAACCGATAAGCTGGCCGGCGAAGTTCTTAAAGCGCTGCCGCAGCAGCGACTGAGTAAAATTATGGTATCGGAAGCCGGTGCCTCAGTTTACTCTGCCTCTGAGCTGGCCGCGTTGGAATTCCCGGAGCTGGATGTATCACTACGGGGAGCAGTATCTATTGGTCGCCGCCTGCAAGATCCACTGGCCGAGCTGGTAAAAATAGAGCCCAAAGCCATAGGCGTTGGCCAATATCAGCATGATGTTAACCAAAGCTTGTTAACCAAATCGCTGGATGCCGTGGTGGAGGATTGCGTAAATGCGGTTGGTGTTGATTTGAATACCGCCTCTGCCGCACTGCTTGCCCGTGTGGCTGGTTTAAATAAAACGCTGGCACAAAATATTGTGCAGTACCGTGATGAAAATGGCCGTTTTACCGAGCGCAAACAGCTATTAAAAGTGCCTCGCCTTGGCCCTAAAGCCTATGAGCAAGCAGCAGGCTTTTTACGTATCAATGATGGCAAAAATCCACTGGATGCCTCCGGCGTGCACCCGGAAGCTTACCCACTGGTAGAAAAAATTCTGGCTGCGCATCAAAAAAGCGTCGAGCAGATTATTGGTAACAGCAGCTTTCTACATAAAGTCGACCCGGCTCAATTCGTCGATGAGCACTTCGGCTTACTGACCATTGCCGATATTTTAAAAGAGCTGGATAAACCAGGGCGGGACCCACGGCCAGAGTTTAAAATGGCTAACTTTAAAGACGGGGTAGAAAAGCTGTCAGATCTGGAACCCGGCATGTTACTGGAGGGCGTGGTGACTAACGTCACCAACTTTGGGGCCTTTGTGGATATTGGTGTGCATCAGGATGGTTTGGTGCATATCTCATCGCTGGCAGATAAATTTGTCAGTGATCCGCATCAGGTGGTGAAAGCCGGTGACATTGTAAAAGTAAAAGTATTAGAAGTGGATCAAGCGCGTAAACGTATTGCCCTGACCATGCGGTTAGATGAGCAAGCCAGCCCGCGCAACGAAAATGCCGGCAATAAAGCGCCGGTAAAAGCCGCAAAAGCGACACCGAAACCGGCAACAGATAGCAGCAATGCCGCCATGGGTAATGCGTTTGCTGCCGCCTTGTCTAAACTGAAAAAGTAGTCAGCTAGCCTGCGCTATTTATAGTGCAGGCTTAACTACTGCAATTGCGGGTGGCGCATCTTATGGATGTCGGCCCGCGGTAACATCGATAATTCAAACAACAAACGCTGGTTAACGGTGTCAAAGCTCATCACACTTTGCAAGTGTAGTTGGTCTGGAGGCAACAAGATGAGATCTTTGGTCTGTTGCTGCTCAGTATCGTAATAGCTGACTAAAAGCTGGCCAGGCTTTTGTTGTAAAAAATAAATCTTGTTATCTGCGACCGCCCAGGCCGTTCTGGAGCTAAAGATCTGGCCACTTAATAGTTGCACTTCCTGGCCATTTGGTAATAACTGCCACAGGCCGCGGTTACGGCCTTTACTAAAATACAGTTTGTCGGCGGCAGGCATTTGCGCCCAAACCCCACCACGAGTAGTAAGCTGCTGTACTTGCTTATCCTGAATAGTGATACTGAATAAGTTACCATTGTGCGAGAAAATAACCGCACTATCGTCATACCACCAACTAATCTGGCCATGCCAACGCACGCCAGTTTGTAATTGGGTTAACCGGCCTGTTTTAACCTCAAGCAGCATTAACTTATCATTCTCTTCTGCTGGCAAGCGGCCAACAAAAGCAATATAACGGCCATCATTAGACCACTGCGGGTATTTCACCATGCCAAAGAGTTGAGTTAACTGCTCGCGCTGTTCCATTTGGGCATCGGCGCGCCAAATCTCCATATAGCCTGATTCGTTACTCACATAGACCAAGGCATGTAAAGCCTCGCTATAATCTGGTGCTTCATAGCGCGCTTCTGCAGCGGTTAACGGGAATATCGCTTAATACCGCAAGTGAGCTGGCCTCTGCGCGACTTGGCACTGCGACTTGATTGGTAGGACGCACTGCAATTGGCTTGTTATAAGCACAGCGAGGCACTATGACTTCGGCTACCGTTTGTTGCTGTTCTATGACTTGCTGTGCACAAAGCCATTTCACGGTGAGTTGGGTCTCAGTTTCGTCAAAAAAAGCGTAAGGACCATCATCAGCTAGCAGGAGAGTGTTCTGTGCTACTGGAGTAGGCTCGGTGCCAGTGACAGAAATGAAGTTCGAGACATAGTAAGCAAGTGCAGGTAGTAAAATTAAGGCTGCAAGTATCCATCGTATCATTGCGATATCCTGTTAATGATATTTAAATTGGCCAGTGCGTTAACCCGAACAATCGGGTAACAACAGCGTTGTATGGCAGCATGAATTAATATTTGGAGGGGAACAATCTACAACATCCGGCGTAAGCACTATTCTCAGCCGTTTTTATCTCTATTTTTAATCTATTTAGGCAGATGAACTTTTTTAGGATATGCCGCGCGCTGAACAGCGGATTTTTATACAAATCGGGGCTTTTGATAATCAGAGGTTAGGCTTGCTGTAGGTATTGTTTGACGCTGGGCTCCGTCGCCAATTGATAAAAGTTCTGAATAACAGCACTACGTTGTTGCATCAGCGGCGAACGTTCTAACCGCTCACGTTGTGGTATGACGATATCAGCAACCTTAGCGTCACTCTCAACAGCACTATCATCGCTTGCTAATGCGGATGAGCCGGTTTGTGTCGCCGCTGTCGGGGAGGACGTATTACGCTGCTGTGATTGCTCAGCAATCAGTTCGGCTTGAGCTTGCAACAAACGATTAGTCGCTTCCGAGGCTATGCTGCGATCTGCAGCCGATGGCTCTGCCGGCGCCATGGCAGCAGCCTTAACCTGCTGCATTTTTTGAATAGTGGCTTGCGGGTCGCCGGCAACCGGTGCCAGGTCAATCTGCACTTCACCACCTACTGCATAACGACGGCCATCAGGACCTTGCTGATATTCGTAGCTAGGAGTACCGGCATAGCGGCCTCCGACCGTGGCATGCGCTTGTTCATGCGCCCGAACCTCCTGATCGCGGGCCTGTAACTCACGTAGCTCTTGCTGCTCAGCACTGGCTTGCTGTTCCGCTTGCTCCTGTTGCGAAGATTGTTGCTCGGAAGAAGATTGTTGATCTGAAGATGAGGATTCCTCCTCTCGCCCAGTTATCGCTTGCTGGGTTTCTGTTTCTTTGCCGTTGCTGTCATACAGGGTAACTGCTGGATTATTGCTTCCGGCACTACGATTACGCTCATCGCTATTTACCCCACGCTCTGCCGCGCCTTTCTCCATCTCACGCACAGGTTCTACCAATTCACGCCGTTGCATATCACGCCGCGCTTGCTCCGTCGGAGGGTTGGCGGTGTTAATGCTGACGTTGGGGTAGTACGAGGTAATTTGCATAAGCTAGCTCATACACTTCAAACGCGAACGTCTATAATACTGCCCAGCATCTCATCTGCAGTGCGCAACGAGCGAACATTTGCTTGGGCTTGCTGTTGCTGCTGTTCCATACGCACTAGAGACTGCGTCACATCCTGTGTTGATGTCGCTGTTTGTGTTTGCACCGGCGTAGTCTCAGACCGTTCTTGCACCGCCACATCTTGTTCCTGTTGGCGATTCTGTTGTGTTTGCCGATTGATATTAATCGTTTCCTCAGTAATACCGGCAGAGGCGCGTTGCAAACCTTGCATACCCGCATTAAACGCAGATTGTATTTGCATAACTTCACTCCTAGAAAACACCATAGCTCAATTATTGACCAAAACCATCAAAAAAGAAAGCTAATCTGCAAGTTCGGCCCAATTAGTTAGCCATTGTACAAAATCGGGTAGATGTGAAATAAAGGGGGCATGCGACGCTTTCTCAAACACAGTAAATTTGCCGCTGGGTACTAATTGTTGTAGCAGCGGCACCACACCTACAGGCACTAACGAATCTAACCGACCAAAGCAGCCACTAACAGGTTGAGATAAGCTCGGTAGTAGGTTGCGCAAGTCTTGTTCAGCTAACAAACGTAAAGCCCCCTGTACAGCAGCCGGCTCAGGTAACGGGTAAGCCGCTATAGTTTGACGTAACTGCTGAATATCAGCGCGTGCATGTTCAGATCCCATTGCTTGAATCGCTAAAAACCGTTGAATAGTCAGCGCAATATTTTCGCTCAGTGCCGCAGCAAACTGCTGCAATACCTTAGCTTGCATTCCAGGCCAATCCGTGGTTGCTAAAAAGCACGGCGATGCTGCACATAGCCCCAGACGGGCGACTTTATGCGGATATTGTTTGGCTAAAGCAATAGCCAACAAACCACCAAGCGACCAACCACATACATAGCTATTGTCCGGAACTTGCTCAGCGAGCTGCGCCACGACCTCTGCTAACTGATAAGATGCTGGAAAATCACGATTTTGGCCAAACCCCGGCAAATCAGGCGTGATCAAATTGCACCGATCTGGCAAAAGCGCTTTAACACCTTGCCAAACCCCACTATTTAATCCCCAGCCATGAAAAAGCACCAACGAGGGCTGAGCAATTTTCTGATTCTCTGCCATGCTTACCTTATGTTTTAGAATGCTAATAGTATTATGCCTTTTGTAGACAAATTACGTTGGCTGTGGCAAAAACTGCTACCCTCACCCTGCTTGTGGTGCTCATTACCGGTGCAACAACACCAAGAGTTACTTTGCTCAGAATGCCAAGGGGCATTACCACAACTCCCCTATCAGTTATGCCATTATAACCTGCTATGGTTACCTGCTGTCAGTGCTGGTTTACCAAAGGCTCACTTTGACCGGCTACTTAGCTTGGGTTGGTATCAACTCCCTTACCAACATTGGATCCGTCGCTGGAAGTTTCATGGTGATCTATTTGCCGCGCGTTTATTGCAACAACAATTTCAGGCGCTACTATTGCGTTACCAACAAGCTGGGCAACCGCTACCAGCAGCTATTGTATATGTACCTATGACCCCAAAGAAAGAACGTAAGCGCGGTTTTAATCAGGCGAAAATTCTGGCAGAGTGCGTCGCTACGCAGCTAGGCATTCCATTGCTGGACGTGTTACAACGACGTAAGGAAACCGCAAGTCAGGTTGGCTTAAACCGGCTACAGCGCCAGCAAAATCTTGCTGGCGCTTTCTCGCTGGCAACAGTACAGCTGTTACCTGCACATGTTGCCCTGGTTGATGATGTGGTAACCACCGGTACCACAGCCAATCAGCTGGCCATAATACTCAAACAGCATGGAGTGACTCAGCTCAGCTTGTGGACGTTAGCAGTAACCCCGAATGCCGATCATTCTTCAGCTTGAACGACCGCATTAAAACTTTGCCCCAAATAGATCGCATTAATTAGTAATCGGCTAGAACCCTGGAAATAACCACGGAAAACCGGGTTATCTGTCATACCAATAACCCTACCTCTACCAAGATTATGCGCTACCAATGCGGCACCCTGTGCGATGCGCGGTATATATTCTGCAGCAGTGTAACCCGCTAAATGTGGTTCATTGCTGTACCAGGCCACATTGACGAAGGGTGACGAACTAGGCTGCAACAGCATATTACTGTTTTTAAATATTGGTAAATCTTTACGGTTAATACCAAAGGTCAAGGGATGACTAAGATCGAGCTCCGCATTAAAGATTGCACCGGCAATACGTTGTTTACCCGCCAGCGCCTCTTTGTCCGCATAACTGAGGTCTTGCTGTGGAATCAGTTTACTCATCTCGCTCCCAGACCAAACTCCGGCTTGTAGCAGCTTGGCATCGACCAGCCAGGCTGCGCCCCGTTTATGTCCCCAAAGCACGCCACCTTGTTGCGCCCATTGCCGCAAGCGATTTATTTCAGTCTCTTGCCAGTTGCGATAATCACCATCAGGCAAAATAATATGCGTATAACGGTGCAAATTTATCCGGTTTAAGCGCTCTGGCTCAACCATCGTCGGTGAAATACCCGCTAAGCGCTCCAGGTTGTACCAAACTTCCCCTGCCTCGGTTGAATTAACGCCAGGACCTGCAATCAAAAGCACCTGTGGTAACTGCACTGGCGTAAAATTATTGCTACCTAAATCACTACCGCGACTGGTTAACCCGGTAGTTAGGGTGTACACCGGCAAGTTAAAACGCTCTTGTATTCTTTGTAAGCGGAAAAACCAATCTGGGTGCTGCTGCAAGCCAGCGGCAACGACCATGGCGCCAGCTTTAAAATTACGGTTACCTTGCGGCGTATTGCCGGTAAAATCTCCCAAAGCGGCACGTACTATTAAGCCCTCGCTTAACATGGCATGTAACGCAACAGGAGCTAATTGATCCTGCCAATTTAACACGTAGGCGTAGCCATCTGCTTGCGGGCTGGTTTGTCTTTGTCTAGGCTGCCATTGCCAGGGTTGCTCAGCTGCTGCCCGCCCTGGCTCACGGTTTACCGCAGTAAACGCAATATTGTAGGCATAAGGTAATGTCCAAGCCGATACATCATAAAACGTATTGTCGTTAAAGCTTTTTTCCGTACTAAAAGCGGCCTTTACTAAACGATATTGCGTTTGTTGCAGGGGCACATAATAACTTTGGCCTGCGCGAAATTGCGTTTGCTCATACTGCCAGTCTTGCGTAAGTGGATAGACGGCAATCTGATGCTGAGCCAACAATTGCAGCAAAGCCTCTAATCGGCTGCGATCTTGGGCTTCAGTTAAAATATAGCCCTTAACCCTTTCGGCACGAGCCTGCTGGGTAGCACTTTGAAAGAACTCCTGCTGGTAACTGAGTAAAGCTTGCCGATTAGCAACCGCACCACGGATAGTTGACAAGGAAGCATCGAACTGATTTTTTATTGTATCGGCAAAGGTCAGTAAACCATTGATTGATTCCTGCACATGGCCACGACTACTGGCTTGTTCAAACAAAATACCCACGCTACCCGTGATATCAGGATAGGTAGAGCCTTTACCGACATAAAAATCGTCAAAGCTTTCTTCGGTGTAATATAGCTGACCGCGCTGGTCAAAGGCCTGAGCATGAAAACCAGCCAGAATACGCGTCAACTCAAAGTTACGCTCTGGCGTGAGGGGATAATTACGGCTCGGAATTCCCGGCTGAAAAAAATAGCTGCTATTGGTGCCCATTTCATGGAAATCACCCACGATATTCGGTTGCCATTTATGGAATTGGGCGATACGCGCCTGACTTTCCGGATGTTGTAGTAACAACCAATCCCGGTTTAAATCAAACCAGTAATGATTGGGGCGACCATTAGGCCAAGGCTCAACATGTTCACGATGCTGCGGATCAGCCACTGGCGTTTTGCCGCGATGCATATTCGCCCAAAGCGCAAAGCGATCATGACCATCCGGGTTTAAGCTGGGCTGAATTAAAATCACCGCTTGTTGCAACCATTGTTGTACTTCAGGATTGTTGCTGGCAGTAAGATAATGCGCCAACACCAAGGCTGCATTGGCCGCACTTGGCTCGTTACCATGCACGCCATAGCCCAACCAGATAATCACCGGACTATTCTCACTCACTGCGCGACTACCGCGTACTTGCGCTAAATGCTGCTGGCGGATTTCATCCAAACGCGCCAGATTATCTGGTGACGAAACCACTAACTGCAACAAAGGCCGCAGCTCATGTGTGGTACCTATCACTTCAAGTTGTGCCCGCGCAGACTGCGTTGCCAAAACCTCGAAATAACGTTGAATTTGATCGTGCCGGGCATGCCATTCACCCACTGGAAAACCCAGTGTTTGCTCAGGTGCCGGTACTTCACGTGCCACCGTTTCATTAAAATATGTCGCTTGTGCCTGCCATACACAGCAGAGCAAAATAAAGAAAGCCAGTTTTTTCATTGTTCTCCCTTAGGGGGTACCCTATTCTTCGGGGCTAAGTTAGCCAGAAAGCTGCACAAAACTCAAGCGGGACTGGCATCGCTGCAACAGTAGGAGTATTATACGGCATAACCTAGTAATTTAGTCAGGTACTACTATGATCACTATTTCTGAACAGGCACAAACGCACTTTGCCAAGCTGCTGGAAAAGCAACCGGCTGGCACCAACATTCGGGTCTTTGTTGTTAACCCTGGTACGGCGCAAGCGGAGTGTGGCGTATCTTACTGCCCGGCTGATGCGGTAGAAGATACCGATATTCGGTTAAGCTTTACTGGCTTTGACGCCGTGGTCGATGAAGAGAGTAAACCCTTTTTAGTTGATGCAGAAATTGATTTTGTGACCGATCAGATGGGCTCTCAGTTAACGTTAAAAGCGCCGAATGCCAAAGTACGCAAGGTGAATGACAACGCACCTCTGTTAGAGCGCGTGCAGTATGTTATCGATAGCGAGATTAACCCGCAATTAGCTAACCATGGTGGCCGTGTAACTGTAATGGAGCTTACCGAGGCAGGTGTCGCCATACTGCAATTTGGTGGCGGCTGTAATGGCTGTTCACAAGTTGATCTGACGCTAAAAGAAGGCATTGAAAAAGAGCTGCTAAACCGCTTTATTGGCGAGCTGAGCGGTGTGAAAGATATTACTGAACATCAACGCGGTGAGCACTCCTACTACTAAGCTTTAGTGCTTAATAGATAGCATTGCAGCTAGCACGCGCCAGCAGCTTTTTTTCGCTGTCTGTGCTATAACAGCTCCGTACTTTAGTTAAGCGGGGCTTTTTTATGCGTGTATTTTTGCTGTTTGTTTTCTTGCTATGGCAACTGCCAGCCAGCGCCGCGGTAATGTTAATCTATCACCATGTGGCTGAAGATACGCCACGCGTCAGCAGTGTTACCTCTGCCGAGTTTCGCGAGCACTTAAATTATTTACGCGACAACAACTTTCAGGTCATTGGCCTGGACGTGCTAATTGACCAGCTGAAAACCGGTAAGCCTATTGCCGATAATGCCGTGGTGATTACCTTTGATGACAGCTATGAAAACAACTTCACCACAGCGCATCCCATTTTGCAGGAATTTGGTTACCCCTATACCATTTTTATCAGCCCTGGTGCCATTGACGATCGGGTTGGACCGGTACTCAGCTGGCAACAGGTAAAGCAAATGGCTGATGAGGGCGTGCTGGTAGCCAACCATGCCATGTGGCATGAGCATATGGCCCGGCCTGAGCAAGGTGAAAGCGAGGCTGATTGGTTAAAGCGGATGCAACAAAGTATTTTGCAGGCCGAACAACGCATCAAAGAAGAAACCGGACAAAGCCATCAATGGCTGGCTTATCCTTATGGTGAATTTAGCGATGCGCTAGAGGCGTTAATGAGCAAATTAGGTTTTATCGGCATAGGTCAGCAATCTGGCGCTATTGGCCCACTGACCAAACTAACCCGCATTCCGCGCTATCCGGCAGCAGGCCAATATGCCGATTTAAAAGACTTGAGTCAGAAGTTTCGCACCCTCGCCTTTCCGATCACCGGCTATTTAGCGGCCAATCAGGTGATTAGCAGCAATCCGCCTGTATTACGCCTGGAATTAAAAATAGAAGATTTTAGGGCGGAGCAGTTGCGCTGCTATGCGGGTTCTGAAGTATTAGAACCAACCTGGCTCAATGCGACCACCTTTGAAGTCAAAGCCAGCAAACCAGTAAACAGAGGACGTAGCCGTTACAATTGTACTGCGCCCTCACTAAGCAAACGCGGTTACTTTTACTGGTATTCGCAGCCCTGGTTAAACTAACTTTATGTTAGCGTAAACGCGCCAGCACTAATGGAAAGTCTGCTAGCAGCTGCTCGGTATTAATGACCGGCGGCTGCCCAACTACCATTTCAGGCTTAAACATGGCGACCAATTGACCTTGTGGATTAATCAGCACCACAGAAGCGCTGTGATCAACCAGATAATTGCCTTCAGCATTGCTACTCATCGCATACATCAACCCCAGTTGCCGGACAAAGGGGAACAACTGATCATGACCTGCAGTTACCCCCAGTATTGCCGGTTGCTGAAAATAATTCACATAATCATTAATTTGCGTTGGCGTATCTCGTTGTGGGTCGACCGAGATAAACCAGATCTTTAATGGCTCTTGCACCATCGCCGCCAGTTCTTCCTGGGCCCCTGCCAACTTGGCCAGGGTAAGCGGGCAAATATCCGGGCAATAGGTATAACCGACAAAGGCTAACGTCCATTGCTGATAAAGATCTTCCCGCCCCACCGTATTGCCATGTTGATCAATTAAGGTAAATTCAACCAGATTGCGCGCTTGCGGATAGACTAACGCCTGTTTCGGCTCTGCCTGCTGCTGCCAGAACAGATAGGAAGCCACCCCCGCAATTAACGAAGCGATAAGTAATAGCGGAAAAGCCAATTTACTCAGTGTTAATTTATCAGACATAAAGCGCCAGCACCTTGAAATAATGGTCAACCAGTAATACCAGAAAGAGTACCATTAAATGCACAATCGAAAACTTAAAAGTCGCCATGGCGGTGCTACTGTCGGCGGCAAATTTTAACTTCCAGGCGTATTGTAAGAAGCGCAGGTTCAACAACGTGCTCCCCACCAGGTAAATGGCCCCTGTCATCCCCACGATATAGGGCAGTAAGCACACCAAACACAGTAATAGGGTATAAAGTAGGATGGCACTTTTGGTAAAATCGATACCATGGGTTACCGGCAACATCGGCATATTCACTCTGGCATAATCATCGCGCCGATGAATGGCCAGTGCCCAAAAATGCGGTGGCGTCCAGGCAAAAATAATCATTACCAGCAACAATGCATGGCCGTGTAACTCACCGCTCACGGCCGTCCAACCCAACAACGGCGGCATAGCGCCAGCCAAACCACCAATAACAATATTCTGTGGGGTAGCACGTTTTAAGAACATGGTGTACACCACGGCATAACCAAATAAACTCAGCAACGTTAACCAAGCGGTTAACGGGTTTACCGTAAAATAGAGCAACAGAAAACCACTTAACGCCAAACTACAGGCAAAGACTATGGCGTTTTTACTGCTTACCCTGCCACGCGCTACCGGCCTGCTATGGGTACGCGCCATTAAGGCATCGATCCGTTGATCAACCACATGGTTTAGCGCTGCCGCAGCGGCTGATAGCAAGCCTATGCCTAAGGTTGCACTAATTAGCAAAGGCCAGGACGCCAGACTGTCACTGGCCAACACCATACCAACCCAGGCAGTTAATACCAGTAGCGCCACCACCTTAGGTTTGGTCAACTCCAGATAATCACGCCATAACCGGCTGTGCTGCCGGGATAAAAGTATCGTCGCCATTTAAACCTCCCTGCCTTGCGGCCTACTAATTTGATAATAAGTCACCACCAGCAACATCATTAAATTTGCCCCAACAAAGTTATGGGCAACGGCATTCGCTAAAGGTAGATGCAGCACAATATTTAATAAGCCCAACACAAACTGTAGCAGCAAAACCAGCGCTATAGCCTGAGCAAAACGCTGCATTAAGGTTGTTTCAGCCAAACGATATAGACGCCAGCTAAACCAAGCAACGATAGAAAGCGTGACTATGGCTCCCAATCGATGCAGCACATGAATCGTCGCTCTGGCATCTTGTGACATCACGCCATATTCGTAATCGTCATGCCCCAGATGTAAATCAAAGGCCTCAGCAAAAGCCAAACGATTGCTCCAACCCGCCTCACAAAGTGGTAAATCAATACAGGCTAAGGCAGCGTAGTTGGCTGCAGTCCAGCCGCCTAGCGCAATCTGCAATACCACCACGACCAACGCCAGCAGTGCCAGCGGCTTTAATGCCTGCAACCGGACTTCTGAATTGCGCCAGGCAGGCCGTTGCTGCAGCCAATAGAGCGCCAACAAACTAAATAAAATAAAACCAAAGAGCAAATGCGCCAATACCACGATCGGCAGTAAACCCATAGTGACCGTCCAGGCACCTAAGGTCGCCTGAAATATAACGATGGCTAATAAAGCCGAGGGCAAGACGGTTAAGCGCTTTCTTTGGCGCCAACTGATGATAAACAACGCACCAATCAACAGACCGAGCGTGCCTGCCAAATAGCGATGAATCATTTCATTCCAGGCTTTATGATGCTCCAGCGGCCGCTCTGGAAAACGGGCTGCTGCCAGCTCCATTTTTTCCGCCTTATGCGGTACCTTTAGAAAGCCGTAGCAGCCAGGCCAATCCGGACAACCTAGCCCGGCGTCGGTTAACCGGGTATAAGCACCCAAAATAATTACCAGCATGGTCCAGCACAAGGTAAAAGTAATTAGCTTTTTCTGTATTGTCATACTGACACTCCTTGTTGGTAATATTGCTTTGGCGTCATTTGCTTTAGCTGCTTCATACGCTGGTCCTATCATAATTAAGTAACTTCATCAGATCAGCGCGTATCGCTTTTGCAGTAGCAGCCATTTGCTCCGCTTGCTCCGGCATTGGGTAACTGAGCAAAGCTAAACCTTGTTGATCAACCAGAATTATCTGATTTTGTAATTGACTGGCAGCTTGAGTTTGATGTAACTGAAATACCGGATAATCGGCAGGCAAGGTTTGGCCGACAAACACCGGTTGCACCTGCTTTTGTTTCCGCCCCAGCCCTAAATAGAGCTGCTGTACCGTATGTAACGCTTGCTGACAACGTTGTTGCTGACATTCTTCCGCCACGACCGCTATACGCCAGTGGTTTGGCTGCTTACTGGCATCGTCTAGTAAGTAAATTTCTTGCTGCAACCACTGCCCCTGGCTGGAACTACCTGGGTTAAACCAACCGAATTCCAGCACCAACTTTGCGGCAAGCAAAGGCAGCACACAACAAAGGATAAAGAGTAATAAAAATTTATTCTTATTCATGTTTTTCTCCGGTTACTCTTATTTTGGGCTGGATGCTGGCGGCAATTGCCACACCTAGCACCGCTATCGCCAAACCAAACCATTGCAACGCATAGCCGCGATGTTTTTCTGGTGGCAGCACCACAGGTTGGTAATGTGGGATAAAAGCAGAAGGCTGTTGCTGATACAGTAAAGCAGGGTAAAGTGATAAGGGAAGTTGTTGTTGCAAAGTAGCAAAGTCAACTTGCTGCATACGCATGGGGTAACTGTTACCTTCCAGGTTCTGGCCAAGCAGCACGCCACCCAATTTGGTTCTAGCCAGCGCATCCAGTTGCAACACTTCAGGGATCTCTGGTTGTGGCAGCTGTTGCCGACTGCCGGGCGCCGCCAACCATCCCAGATTTACCAATACCAAACTACTGGCATCAGCAAATTGCACCGGAATGATCACATCATAACCAACACGCCCTTCTACAATTTGATTATCCAAAAGCCAAACGTAAGGTGGTAGCCAATAGGCTTGATCCCTAACGACCAAGCCGTCAACCTCGGTCACTGCCTGTGCCAGCAAGCTTGCACCCAATACCGGGCCTTGTTGCTGCTGCACAGCGAGTTGCTGCAATTGCACTGTTTTTTCTGCTGCCCGCTGCCATTGCCAGTACGACAACTTGATTAAAATGGCAAAAGCAGCCAGAGTAATCATTAACCAAAGGCGGTTAACGAAAAATTTGTGACCGAACAACGTAAACTGCATCAGTCAAACTCCGGAGTTATTTATGCTGATTAAAATAATCATCACATTAT
Source organism: Alishewanella longhuensis (assembly GCF_014653435.1). Taxonomy (GTDB): domain Bacteria; phylum Pseudomonadota; class Gammaproteobacteria; order Enterobacterales; family Alteromonadaceae; genus Alishewanella; species Alishewanella longhuensis. Next base: position 64,910 of record NZ_BNAO01000009.1, read on the forward strand.
TATTATTATTTATTCTTTTTAATCTGTTTCGCGCCGGCTTAGCGATGTTACGCCAGCAAGACAGCACCGTACCTATGTCACACTTTTTGGGTAAACGCGTACTTTTCTCTGCCATTGCACTGGTGCTTATTTTAGTTGCTATAGCCGCAGGTTTAATTACCCCTAACCCACGGCCATACTAACTCAGGCAAAAAAGGTACTGGTGTTACAACACGTAGACGAAGAAGAATAAACAAATCCAAACCACGTCAACAAAGTGCCAGTACCAAGCCCCAGCTTGAAACGCAAAGTGTTTTTCAGGGGTAAAATGCCCCTTGAGTACCCGGAAAAATACGAACAACAAAATAACCGCACCCAAGGTAACATGCACGCCATGAAAACCGGTTAACAGAAAAAAGGTGTTGCCGTAAAAACCTGAATCTAACCGTAATCCCAAATCACGATAAGCATGTACGTATTCATAGCCTTGTAAACAGAGAAATATTGCCCCCAGCACCAAGGTCAAACCCAGCATAAACTTAAGTTGACCACGTTTATTTTGGTTCAGCCCAGTGTGAGCAAAATGCAAGGTTATGGACGAGATAATTAAAATCGCTGTATTAATTGCCGGTAAGCCCCAGGCCGGCATGGCCTGAGTTTCAATACCACCTGGCGTTTTCAGCAGCGGCCAGGATGGCAGAAACTCTGGCCAGAGTATGGCATGTGTCATGGCATTGTTACTGGCACCACCTAACCACTCCATGGCAATAAAGCGGCCGTAAAATAGGGCACCGAAGAACGCCATAAAGAACATAACTTCGGATAAAATAAACCAACTCATACCCTGGCGAAATGAGCGATCCATTTGGCTGCTATACAAGCCAGTCATTGACTCTTCAATCACATTACGAAACCAGCCAACTAACATAAAAACCAAGATAGCCAGCCCCAACAGCAACAACCAACCACCAAAACCGCTTTGCTGTTTACTCATATCAATCACATAGTGCCCGGCACCAAAGGCAATACAAAATAATGCTACGGCACCTACTATTGGCCAGGGGCTTTGCGCTGGCACATAATACTTTTCATAGGTTTTACTCATTTTATTCCCCAATTTTTTCTATTTGCGTCTCAGGCTGCCAGCTTGCCGTCACATCGTACAAGGTATAGTTCAGCGTAATGGTGTTAAACTGCGCTGGCAGCGCGGGGTCCACATAAAACTGCACTGGCATTAACATATTTTTGCCAGCAGCTAATTGTTGTTGGGTAAAACAGAAACATTCAATCTTATGCAAGTACAGGGCAGCCTGCCCAGGCGATACCGACGGTACCGCCTGCCCTACGATAAATTGTGAAGTCGGGTTTTCTGCCAGGTAATTCATCACATGAACCTCTCCCGGATGCACCGTCATCCGGCGAATCTCCGGTTTAAAGATCCAAGGCATGTCTTTATTCGGCCTGGCTAAAAATTCAATGGTAATTTCACGGCTGGTATCTACCCCATCGACCAACATTGCAGCAGGTGTGTTGGAGGTTTTACCATTAAGACCGGTAACCTCACAAAATACCTCGTACAAGGGCACTAAGGCATAACCAAAGCCAAACATCAGTAGCGCGACCAGCAATAATTTACTCACTAAAGCGCGATGTGCTTGCATAGCTGTGTCCTATTTAATCACCGGTGGCGTATCAAAGGTGTGATAAGGCGCAGGCGACGGGATCTCCCACTCCAGGCCTTCAGCCCCTTCCCAAACCTGAGCCGTTGCCTTTTCACCACCACGGGCACATTTCACTACCACCCATACAAAAATGAGCTGAGACAGGCCAAACAGGAAACCACCGACACTGATAAAGGCATTAAAGTCGGCAAATTGCAGTGCATAGTCTGGTATGCGGCGCGGCATACCCGCTAACCCCACAAAATGCATTGGGAAAAATAGCAAGTTGACGGAAATTAGCGAACACCAAAAATGCAGTTGGCCCAGACGCTCATCGTACATATAGCCGGTCCACTTAGGTAACCAATAATAAGCAGCGGCAATAATAGAAAATACAGCACCAGTCACTAACACATAGTGAAAGTGCGCCACCACAAAATAGGTATCATGGTATTGGAAATCGGCCGGTGTAATTGCCAGCATTAAGCCTGAGAAACCGCCAATAGTGAACAGCACAATAAAAGCCAGCGCAAACATCATCGGCACTTCAAAGGTCATAGCTCCCCGCCACATGGTTGCTACCCAGTTAAATACCTTCACCCCAGTCGGCACCGCTATTAACATGGTCGCATACATAAAAAACAGGGTGGCAAAAACCGGCATTCCTGTTGTAAACATATGATGCGCCCAAACCAAAAAGGACAAAATGGCAATACTGGCTGTAGCGTATACCATTGAAGCATAACCAAAAAGCCGTTTGCGAGCGAAGGTGGGGATAATGGCTGAGACAATACCAAAAGCAGGTAAGATCATAATATAAACTTCTGGATGACCAAAGAACCAAAAGATATGCTGAAACAACACCGGATCACCGCCACCTGCCGCGTCAAAAAAGCTGGTACCGAAGTATTTATCCGTCAGCACCATCGTTACCACGGTAGCCAAAACTGGCATCACCATTATCAATAAAAAAGCCGTGATAAACCAAGTCCAAACAAACAGCGGCATTTTCATCCAGGTCATGCCCGGCGCGCGCATGTTCCAAATAGTCACAATAACGTTAATTGCCCCCATAATGGAGGAAATACCCATAATATGCACCGCGAATACAAACAGTGCGGTACTGTCGTTACTGTAGGTTGTGGAGAGTGGCGCATAGAAAGTCCAGCCAAAATCGGGGCCGCCACCAGGCATAAACAAGCTCAAAATAAGAATTAAAAAGGCAAAAGGTAAAATCCAGAAACTCCAGTTATTCATGCGGGGTAATGCCATATCTGGCGCACCAATCATGATAGGAATCATCCAGTTAGCTAAACCGGTAAAGGCAGGCATTACGGCACCAAACACCATAATGAGGCCATGCACTGTGGTCATTTGGTTAAAAAATTGCGGCTCAACAAATTGCATACCCGGTTGAAATAACTCCAATCGGATCACCATTGCCATGGCACCACCAATAAAAAACATAAGCAGAGCAAAGATAAGGTACATGCTACCGATATCTTTGTGGTTAGTTGTAAAAAGCCAGCGCTTTATGCCGCTAGGCTTATGATCATGCGCATGATCATCATGTTCTGAGGTAATAGCTGACATCCGTTATTCTCCCTTGCCTTGCTGAACAGCGAACACATCGGCAGCCTGCACGGTGTCACCGGTGTTATTATCAAATGCATTACGGGTATAGGTAATGACTGCGGCGAGTTCTTTTAAGCTCAATTGCCGGCCAAATGCTTGCATGGCGGTACCAGGCTTACCATTAACGATAATATCAATATGCGCAGCGCGATCAGTTAGCACCAACTGACTACCTTTAATGGCAGGGAAAATTCCCGGTAAACCGCCGCCCGTCGCCTGATGGCAAGCGACACACCACCCCTGATAAACCCGCTCTCCCGTGCTCATTAACTCTTGCATGCTCATGTTCATGGCGAGTAGTTCGCGCTCAGCCGCTTTAGCTGCGGCAATCCGAGTTTCTTCTTGTACTATCCAGGCTTGATAATCGGCGGGGTCTTTAGCTATCACCACTATCGGCATAAAGCCATGATCTTTACCACAGAGTTCAGCACATTGACCGCGATAGATACCGGGGTGGTCTACTCGAGTCCAGGCCTCATTAATAAAACCTGGATTAGCATCTTTTTTAATAGCAAAAGCAGGTACCCACCAGGAATGGATTACGTCATCAGACGTCATTAGAAAACGTACTTTCTTGCCGGTAGGAATAACTAAAGGTCGATCAACTTCCAACAGGTAGTTTTCGCCTTTAGCCAATTTGTTGGCTATTTGCTCGCGGGGCGTGGCAAGTAATGAGAAATACTCAACATCATGTTCCAGATATTTGTAATGCCATTTCCACTGCGACCCAGTAACTAGCACTGTCACGTCAGCCGCAGTAGTGTCTTCCATTGCGATTAACGTTTTAGTGGCAGGAATAGCCATACCAATGAGAATAACAATCGGAATGGCTGTCCAAAGAATTTCTATTTTAGTGCTTTCATGAAATGAAGCCGGCTGCACCCCTCTTGCTTTACGATGGCGAATGATGGACCAAAACATAATCCCAAACACCACAGCACCGATAACGCAACAAATCCAGAAAATCGTCATATGCAGTTGATAAACCTGCTGACTAATTTCCGTAACACCTTTTGTCATATTTAAAGGCATAGATGTTGATGCAGTTGCCGATGCGGCAAAAAGCAGGGTCGGCAGCGACCAAACCAGACAACGTGCGTTTGTCACTGTACTTCTCCTCTGTCATTTGCAACGCAATTGCAGAAACTAAGTACACAGAACTACACGGTTTTTAACTACCCACCCAACCGAATCTATGTGATAAGTTTCGCAATTTTTTATTGTTATTGTTTTAAGTGATTTCGAGGCAAGCGCTGAAATCAGTTACTGCTATCCTTTATTATTTTTTAAGCAGTCACCGACTAAGAATTATCCAGTATTGAGATTATGTAAACCCCTAAAATGCAAAAGCGCCGATAAAACCTTCTGGTCATACCAGCGCAGCAGTAAAATAACTTATTGAGTCAGAGGTACTTTATAACCAGGAGCCATTGCGAATAACCCCTACAGCCAAGCCCTCCACGGCAAAATGCTGTTGGCGCAGATCCACCTTAATCACCTCAAACTCTGGGTTTTCTGGCAACAGTAATACCTGATGACCATTCCGCTGAAAACGCTTTACCGTGACCTCATCATCAACGCGAGCCACGATTACCTGACCAGGCTCAGCCTGACTGGTTTTATGCACCGCTAATAGATCACCGTCCAAAATACCGATGTCCTGCATGCTCATCCCTTGCACCTTTAACAGAAAATCGGCATGAGGTTTAAATAAATGCGCATCTATTTGATAATGATTTTGTACATGCTCTGCCGCTAAAATCGGCTGACCTGCTGCTACTTTACCAATTAGTGGTAAGCCCAACTGCTCGGGAGCATTGTCATCTTCCAGCAACCGGATACCACGGGATGTTCCGGGCAGCATTTCAATCACGCCTTTTTTTGCCAACGCTTTTAAGTGCTCTTCTGCGGCATTCGCTGATTTAAACCCCAATTTCAGCGCAATTTCCGCTCGAGTGGGCGGCATACCTGTTTCTTGCTGATAATCTTTAATAAGTTGCAGAATTTCTGCCTGACGTGGCGTAAGTGGTCTCATAATGCTGGCTACCTATACAGTATTTACTGTGAGTATATACAGCCTTTTACAAAATGCCAAGTGTTACGCCTTTCGCTGTGAGCACCTTAGTGGCAGTTAATTTTAGACAAAATGTATTAGCTAAAAAGTGCAGAGGCGAAGATATGTTAAACTCCACCTAAGCAATATTAATTTTTATTTAGGTATCTTTGGGTATGTTGTCGAGCTTATCGCTGTTTACCAGGCTTTTGAAATGGCCACTGCGGCTGTTAGTTAAATTTAAAATCGTGCCAGACAATCCACTAAATCAGTTAGGAATAGTAACTGAGCGGCCCTTATTTTATATCTGCCATACCGAATCGGCCAGCGATCTGGCAACCTTGCGCCGGGTCTGTCAGCAATTGTCCCTGCCCGATCCTTTAGCATCTGTTTCGCTTAATGGTCAGCAATTACCACGCACTCTTTTTTTGGAGAAACCACATCAGCTAATAGGCGGCCGCGCTAAAACACAGGCACTACAACAAGGTCAAGCATTGTTAGCAGCCCATTTGGCAGACCCAACCTTACAAGCACAATTAATGCCGGCCGCCATTTTATGGGGCCGTGCACCCGGAAAAGAAAACAGCATTAAATGGCTGCTAGGCGAAGCGCACTCGCCTAATTGGTTAGCAAAATTAGTCATTGTATTGATCTCAGGGCGCCATACTCTGGTGCGTCTGAGTAAACCAGTCGATTTACAACAAATGGCCGCCCAGTTTGGCGCTGCCGAAGACACGGCCCGTAAGCTGTTACGAATGTCACGAATTCACTTTTACCGGCAGCGATTAGCTGCTACCGGTCCAAAATTAATGAATCGCAGCCAGCTGTTTAATGCACTATTAGCGACCCCTGCCCTGAAAAAAGCCATCGCAGATGAAGCAAGCAGTAAACGCATCAGTCCTAGTGCTGCTCAGCAAGAAGCCCGCAAGTTACTGCAAGAGATTGCAGCTGATTATCGTACTTCTACCTTACGTTTTGGCGATCGGATACTCAGTTGGTTGTGGCAAAGGCTATATAACGGCATCAAAATTAATAATGCCGACATGTTGCGCGATCTAGCGCAAAAAGGGCACGAAATCGTCTATGTTCCCTGTCATCGCAGCCATATGGATTATCTGCTACTTAGCTATATTATCTATCATCAGGGCTTGGTGCCGCCCCATATCGCTGCTGGTATTAATTTGAACTTCTGGCCAGCGGGCACCTTGTTTCGCCGCGGCGGTGCTTTTTTTATCCGGCGTAGCTTTAGCGGTAATAAACTTTACTCCGCGGTGTTTCGTGAATACTTAAGTCTGCTTTTTATGAAAGGTTATGCGGTTAAATACTATACCGAAGGTGGCCGCAGCCGCACCGGTCGTTTATTAACCCCAAAAACCGGCATGCTGGCAATGACAGTGCAATCGATGCTTAGAGGTATTGATCGACCAGTGACCTTAGTACCGGTTTATCTGGGCTACGAACATGTGATGGAGGTCAATACTTACCTGAGCGAACTACAAGGCTCTGGCAAAAAGAAAGAATCGGTAACCGGCGTTTTAAAAGCCATCCGTAATTTACGGGATTACGGCTATGGTTATGTTAATTTCGGCGAGCCAATCTCGCTGAATCAATATTTAAACCAACAAGCGCCAGATTGGAAAGGTGAAATTAACGCGTTAGAGGCACCTAAACCGCAATGGCTTAATCCAGTGGTTGCCAAATTATCAGATCAAATAATGCGACATATTAATCAGGCTGCAGCCTTAAATAGTATAAATATGTTGGCTCTTTGTTTACTGGCCAGTGACAAACAAACCTTAACCCGACAGGAACTGCTACAGCAATTAACCTGTTATCTGCAACTGCAGCAGCAAGCACCCTACCACCGCTTAGTGAGTTTGCCGGAAATGAGCCCGGAGCAAATGATAGACCACGCAGAAAAGATGCAGAAAATTCAGGTGTCACGCGATAGCTTTGGTGAGTTAATCAGCTTAACCCCGGCTAATGCCGTATTGATGAGTTATTACCGCAATAACGTACTGCATTTATTTATCCTACCCGCTATTTTAGCGGCAGCTGTGCTGCGTCAGGGGCAGTTACACCAACAGCAACTTTTGATACTGGTCGAACAACTCTACGGTTTATTACGCCAAGAGCTGTATTTATATGTCCCTTCAGTTAGCCAGTACAGCAAAACGATTTTGCAGCAATTAACCAGCCAGGGATTATTGCTCCAAGATGGCGACTTGTATCAGGCGCCCGCTCAACATAGCCGCGAATACTTTATGCTTGACCTCTTAGCGCATAATGCCGAACATACTTTACAACGCTATGCGATGGTATTTAACTTACTGCGGGCTCATGGCCCACTCAATCGCGCAGAACTGGAGCAGCAAAGCCATCAGCTGGCGCAGCGACTACTGGCCCTGCATGGCATTAATGCCCCAGAATATTATGACAAAAACCTGTTTGCCACCCTTAGTCAGGCGTTAAAAGCCGAGGGCTATACCCAATTGGATCAAGACAATAGAGTAAATGCCACGGCAAGTTTGGCCAATCTGGCTAAAACCGTTAACCTATTGCTACGCAGCGAGGTATTGCAAAGTATTAACAGCATTATGCCAGAGCAGATCCCTCAGACCTGATACTCCCGAATCACGCCTTGCTGGATGGTGGTAGCCACCAGCTTGCCATCCCGACTAAAAAACTGGCCCTGTACCAAGCCCCGGCCGCCTGAAGCGGCGGGGCTATCTACCGCGTACAGCAACCAATCATCAAAACGGAAATCGTGATGAAACCACATAGCATGATCAATGGTGGCAACTTGCATCTGCGGCGCCATAAAAGAGCGACCATGTGGCTGCAGTGCCGTAGGTAAAAAATTAAAGTCCGAGGCATACGCTAACAAATATTTATGTACCCTGACATCATCCGGCATATTGCCATTGGCTTTAAACCAAACAAAACGCTTTGGCGCGCTCACTTGCGGTGAAAAGGGATTTTGAAAATCCACTGGTCGCATTTCTATCGGTTTTTCACAAATAAACTTGCTGCGCAACTTTTCCGGAATTTGTGCGGCATGCTGCTGATAAAAATCTAAATCAGACACTAACTCATCAGGTCCGGGTACGGCTGGCATGGGTGTTTGATGCTCAAATCCCTGCTCTTCGGTTTGAAAAGAGGCCGTCATATAAAAAATGGGTTTACCAAACTGAATAGCACTGACTCTGCGAGTGCTAAAACTTTTCCCATCCCGAATATTTTCAACTTCATAAACGATGGGCTTGCTGGCATCGCCCGGCCGCAAAAAATAAGAATGAAAGGAATGCACCTTGCGCTCTTCCGGCAAGGTTTCTTTAGCAGCCGATAACGCCTGCCCCATTACCTGGCCACCGAACACGGCTTTGAAGCCCAAATCCTGACTCTGACCACGATATAGCCCAAGCTCTATAGTTTCTAGCTTTAGTAAAGATAATAAATTGGCTAATACCTGACTCATACTCTGGCCTATGCTGTGATTTAAAGTGCTGTTATTCTGCCGTAAATAGAGGAGTCTGGCAAAATGAACTATTGGTTATTTAAAACCGAACCTGAGGAATGCAGTATTGATGATTTTGCACGTGAACCCAACAAAGCCATTGTTTGGGAAGGCGTACGTAATTATCAGGCGCGCAATTTTTTACGAGATTCCGTCGCGGTGGGCGATCAGGTCTTTATTTATCATTCTAGCTGTAAGTTAATTGGCGTGGCAGGTATTGCTAAGGTGGTGCGGGCAGCCTATCCGGATCCCAGCCAATTCAATAACCAAAGTCCCTACTTTGATGCCAAAGCCTCAGATGCACAACCCCGTTGGGTCGCAGTAGACTTGATTTTTGTAGAGAAATTACCGCAACTCATTTCTCTAGACAAAATTAAAGCTTGTCCCGAAATGGCCGGCTTACCTTTAGTGCAAAAAGGCAGTAGATTGTCTGTGATGCCCGTTACTGCGCAGCAGTGGCAAGATCTGTTGAACTTGTAGCCAAACTGGCGCTCTTACTGAAGCATCTAACCTGTTTTGGAGCCACGAATATGCACGCCATGAAAATAACAGAGCGGCGCCAGACGGCGAAAGACCTTCATGTGCTTTGGGAACAGCTTACGCTCGCGCAGAAATTTTCTGTCGCCGAACTACAACGCTACGGTTATCAGTTGCAGTTTGTCAGGCAGTTGCCGGCCGGCCAACTAGCGATACTGGATTTTGCCGGTAAGCTGGCCGCTATTGATAATGATGGGCAGATTGATACCGAGCCGTCACTGATCTTAAGACATTAATAATACAATAACGCCGGCAACTGCCGGCGTTATTGTTACAGCATGTTTTATTGCTGCTGCTTTTGTTTTATATAACGCTCAACCTGCTGTTCTAACACCGCTAGCGGTACGCTACCATTACCCAGCACCACAGCATGAAACTCACGAATATCAAAACGATCAGCCAGCTGTTCCTCGGCCTGCTTGCGTAAACGCTTGATAGTGAGCTCACCTAACTTATATGACAAGGCTTGTGCTGGCCAACTGATATAACGATCGATCTCGGTTTGCACATTATGCATGGATAGCGCAGTATTCTCTGCCAGAAAATCCATCGCTTGTTGCCGGGTCCAGCCTTTAGTATGCATACCGGTGTCAACGACTAATCTGGCGGCACGCCACATCTCATAAGTTAAACGGCCAAAGTTGCTGTAAGGGTCCTGATAAAAGCCCATTTCCAGCCCTAAGTACTCGGCATACAATCCCCAGCCTTCGCCAAAAGCCGAGGTATAAAATGAACGACGAAAATCTGCCAATTCACTTTGCTCTCGCGCTAACGAAATTTGCAAATGATGTCCCGGTACTGCTTCGTGTAACGTTAACGCTTCCATTTCATAGAGTGGTCGCCGATTCAGTGCGTAGGTGTTCACCCAGTAAAAGCCCGCTTGATCATCACGAGAGGCCCCGGAATAGCGGCCAGTAGTATATTTAGGGGCAATTTCTGCAGGCACTTCTACCACCCCATAAGGTGTGCGTGGCAGCAAATTGAAGAAACGCGGTAACTGGGCATCAGCACGTTTGGATAACCAGGCCGCATACCTTAATAACTCATCTGCCGAGGTAGGATAAAACTGCGGATCCGTGCGTAGATAATTGATGAAGTCTGCAAAACTGCCTTCAAAGCCCAGACTGTCGATAACTTGCTGCATCTCTGCACGAATTCTGGCCACTTCAGCCAACCCCGTTTGATGTACCTGCGCAGGGGTTAATTGCAAAGTAGTGTAATGCTCTAAACGGTTTTGATAAAAAGCACTGCCATTCGGTAGTGAACTGGCAGCAATGTCCTCGCGAGCACCTGGTAAATAGTCGGCGACCATAAAGTTGTAAAATGCCTGATAAGCAGGATTCACCTGGGTACGAATTAATTCAGCAGCTTGTTGCCGGAACTGCTGCCATTGCTGCTCGTCCAGGCTGTCCGGTTTACGCTGCAAGGGTTGGAAAAATACACTTTGCTCGGCATCGACAGCGATATAAGAGCTGATACTTTGTTCAAACCCCGCTAACACCACCTTGGGCTGTGTAATGCCTCGCGCTAAACCTTCCCGCATCAACGCAGTTTGCTGTGTCATATAGCCTGGAATGGCAGCTAACCGCTGTAAATACAACTGATAATCGTCCGCTTGACGCAAGACGCTTCGCTGAAAACTCATCGCTAAAAAGGTATGAAAACCCGATTCAGACGTTAACGGCATAAAATGTGCGTCAAAGCGATATTGATCAATTTCATCTGCCAATCTGTAGGCCAAAATGGCATGATCAATTTGCTCTTGCTCAGATAATTTAGTCACATCAACGGCAAGTAATCGTTGTTGCAATAACAACCGCTGTTGTTGCCGCTCGGCCAGCCCAGCCATCGACATATCGGTTAAGTTGCCAGGTGCTGGCGTGCGCAATGTTGTTTCGGCTTGCCAAATCTGTGCCGCCAACTCAGCAAAGGTCGGGGTGGCTACCTCAGGAGCTTTGCTGGCACAACCAGCTAACAACATTGCACCTGCGAGCAAGCTAAACGCCTTATTAATTCTATTCATATTCAGTTCCCTGTTTATTCTTCTATTCGAGACCCTTTAGCCTTACCTGTGTTCTATTAAGGTAACCGCAGTGCCATTAGTTTTCGCAAATCCGTAGTACTAAAGTTTATGTTTACAGCGGGCTAACTGCAGCACAGCAATAACGCTACCGATGATTGTAACCGCTTTTTAGAGACTGCACATGGCAGCGGGCCGCGTCAATTGCCCACTCTACCGCTTCTATCGCTGTTAAACTCGACCTTATTTGGGCCCAACTGACGGTAATTTCGACATATCTCTGAAATTATTCTGAAAACATATTGCCAGTCCTGTTTTATCACGTACTATAGAAATTGTTAATTAACTTGTTACCGCTATTGGAGCTCTGATTCGTGCTATGAAGTATAAAGATACGATGCAGCAAGCCATGGACAAAGCCGCCCAGGTTGGTGCATTTTTAAAGCACAATCAACTGGCCGCACATCCTACAAATTACACTGTGGGCTACGAATACATTAGCGGTAACAATAGCGAGCTCTGTCAGGCCATTGAACAGAAATTGGCTGCAAAAGCCTGTTTTGATGATTTCATTATGGCGGAGCTCTACAATCGTTATTTAGTCCCCGAACAGCAGCAACAAGAACAATTATTACAAGACGTATCTGGTATGGTTAGTCGCCTGTCGGGCTATACAGATCTTGCCGCCGAAGCAACCGAAAACTTTATTGACCAGCTTGATCATACCGTTTTTAAGCTGGAGCAGGATGCGATACCCATGCCACCGGCTTTAGCTGAGTTAAAGCAAGTTACCTTGTCTTACCGTAAGCAACAGCAACAGCTCAATCAGCAGCTGATTAGTGCTAACCAACAAAGCCATCAATTACGCAATGAAATCGAGCAACTAAAAAAACAACGTTTACAAGATCCACTTACCGGCCTGTACAATAGAGTGGCCATGCAGAATCAGGTAGAATTATGGCTAAGCGAGCAGCCTGATCGGCGTATCGCTGCCATTTCGGTAGATCTCGATCACTTTAGCCGGTTTAATCAGGATTATGGCCACACCATTGGTGACATTATTTTGTCGAGAGTGGCACGTAAGGTTGGCAGCTATGTACAAGAAAGTGGCATGCCAATACGCGCTGGCGGTGAAGAATTCTTATTACTGTTACCTGATGTTGATTTGCGTACCGCGGCCGAGATTGCTGAGCAAGTGCGCAAAGGCGTAGAGAAACTCCGCTTTATTTCCGCCCGGGACAAGAAAAGTCTACCCAAGGTGACTATTTCACTGGGCGTTGCCCTCTATCATGCCTCAGAAAACTGGTACCAGTTTTTAGCTCGGACCAACAATGTTATGCAGTTGGCGAAACAGCGAGGTCGCAATCAGGTTGCCAGCGAAGCTATGTTAGCCTCTGTATAGCAAGGTTCACACAAAGCGCTAATTTTCTACCCTTGATTGACTGCGGCTGTTGGCTCAGCCAGCGTAATCTTTTACACTAGCCGCTTATCAATCGCAATCAGGCACTGTTATGAGCGAACCTAGCAACTCCACCACGCATTTTGGTTATAAATCGGTACCCGCCGAACAAAAAGTCGCCATGGTCGCAGATGTATTTCATTCTGTCGCGGCTAAATATGACATTATGAATGATGTAATGTCCATGGGGATCCACCGCTTATGGAAGCGGTTTGCCATTGACTGCAGCGGCGTAAGACCGGGCCAGCAAGTCTTGGATCTTGCCGGAGGTACCGGCGATATCGCCGCCCTGTTCTCGAAGCGCGTCGGCGCTAACGGTAAAGTGATACTCGCTGACATCAACGAATCGATGCTTAATGTTGGCCGCGACAAACTGCGCGATCTCGGCCTAATCAACAATATTGAATTTGTGCAAGCCAACGCCGAAGCTTTACCTTTTGCCGATAACAGCTTTGACATCATTTCTATCGGTTTTGGCCTAAGAAATGTGACCGATAAAGATGCGGCTTTGCGTTCTATGTTCAGGGTATTAAAACCAGGTGGCCGCTTACTGGTACTGGAATTCTCTAAACCTACTCACGATTGGCTTAGCAAAGCCTATGATCTTTATTCGTTCCGGCTATTGCCGTTTATGGGCCAGCTAATCGCCAACGATAAAGAAAGCTATCAGTATCTGGCTGAGTCGATCCGCATGCACCCGGACCAAGAAACATTAAAGCAGATGATGGCAGCAGCAGGCTTTGCCGAAGTCAGCTACTACAATATGACGGGTGGTATAGTCGCCTTACATCGGGGCTATAAATTCTAATGCTGCCGCTGTTACCTCAGCTGCTCTGTGCCACAGCAGAGAATGTCAGTCGTAAATTGATAGCGCTGGACCCAGCTTGTCAACCTGCGTTAAAACGTTTGCAAGACAAACAGCTATCGGTAACACTGCGAGATCTCAAGCTCACTTTAGTAGTCAGTGCTTGCCAGGATGCCCTGTTATTTAACCAACATAACGATGCAACCGATTGTCAGATCAGTGCAGACATTCGCACCCTAAAACAGCTTAGAGATCCGAGCCAATTAACTCGTTTAATCAAATCTGATGCCTTGCAAATAGAGGGTGATTTGCAAGTTGCTCAGCTTTTTTCGCAGTTTGTGCAACAGCTAAGCCCCGATTGGCAGCTGGCGTTATCGCATTATATGGGTGACGCCCTTGCTTATAAAATAAGCAGCACCCTAACGCAATTACAGCAGTATATTAAGCTAAAAAATTCCCAACTGGCCCAGTTACAACTTGAGCTAGCACAAGATGAGTTATTGCTCGCACCAAGCCGCGCTGAAACCGAACAATTCAACCAACAACTTAGTGAATTGCAAGCCAGAGTAGAGTTATTGCGCCGCCAGCTAAGCAAACTTCAGGAGTAATAGGTGCGGATAAGCCGTTTTTACCAGATCCAGAAAACCTTGTTACAATACGGCCTGGATGAATTAATCCCGGCACAATGGCAACCTTGGTACGCAAAACTGCTGCGTGGCAGTCTGTTTTGGTTGCGCAATCGCTACCCGGAGCACAGTATAGGTGCCCGCCTACGGTTGGCACTGCAAAGCCTGGGGCCGGTTTGGATCAAGTTTGGTCAAATGCTGTCGACCCGCCGAGATCTGCTACCCGCAGCCCTGGTCGACGAGTTAGCCATTCTGCAGGATAAAGTGGCACCCTTTGCGGGCGAAGAAGCACAACGCCTGATTGAAGAAGCGCTTGAACTGACAGAGATCAGTGAATTATTCGCGCACTTTGAATTGATACCACTGGCATCTGCCTCTATTGCACAAGTTCATACCGCGCAACTTAAACAAGCAGATGGTAGCTTAGCGGATGTCGTGATCAAAGTCATTCGCCCTGGGATCCGCAAGCAAATTCTTGCTGACTTGGCACTTATGGATAGCCTGGCTGTGATGGCCGCCCGTTTTTTGCCCGATGGCAAACGCTTACGCCCACGCGAGGTCGTCGCAGAATATCGCAAAACCATCTTAGATGAACTGGATTTACAGCGCGAAGCCGCGAATGCCATTCAATTGCGGCGCAATTTTGCCGAATCAGACTCACTGTATATTCCTTTTGTTTATGCCGATCATTGCCGCAGTAACGTGATGGTAATGGAGCGTATTTATGGTATCCCAGTTTCCGATATTCCTGCATTGGAAGCGCAAGGCACCAATATGGAGCTGCTGGCAAAACGTGGCGTAGAGGTGTTTTTCACCCAGGTATTTCGCGACAGTTTTTTCCATGCTGATATGCACCCGGGTAATATTTTTGTTTCCTATGATCACCCAGAAAACCCGAAATATATTGGCATTGACTGCGGCATAGTGGGTACCTTAAACGCTGAAGATAAGCGCTATCTAGCGGAAAACTTTGTGGCCTTTTTTAACCGTGATTATCGCAAAGTCGCCCAGCTGCATTTAGACTCCGGTTGGGTACCCGCGCACACCAAGGTAGAAGAATTCGAAAGCGCGATTCGTACCGTGTGCGAGCCTATTTTTCAAAAACCACTGGCCGAAATTTCCTTTGGCCATGTATTGCTCAACCTGTTTAATACCGCGCGGCGCTTTGAAATGCAGGTGCAACCGCAATTGGTATTATTACAAAAAACCCTGTTGTACATTGAAGGTCTTGGCAGACAACTCTACCCACAGCTAGATCTGTGGAAAACCGCCAAACCTTTTTTGGAAAATTGGGTCAAACAACAGGTGGGGCTGCCCGCTATCTGGCGTCAGATAAAAGAAAATCTGCCGTTTTGGGCTGAAAAAATGCCGCAGATGCCAGAACTACTGCATCGTTATCTGGAGCAAGGGCCCAGACAACAGCAAGCCTTGCTGCTACAAATGCAGCAAATGCAACAGCAGCAGCAACAGAGCAAACAACAAATAATTAGCGCTATTCTTGCGGCAGCTTGCCTGATTAGTGCTAGTATAGCGTTCAGTATTAGTACAGGCTGGTTAGCCGCTACGCTTGGCGCAGCCGCTGTCGTATTTGCCATAAAAGCTTCACTGGCATAATCCGCTTAGTCGCAGTAAGGTGCCTACCCGGCATTTTAGGTAATAAAACGAGGAAGTTAACATGGGTTTTGGTGGTATTAGTATTTGGAATTTGCTGATCATTTTAGCCATTATAGTGCTGCTATTTGGCACCAAAAAGCTGCGCGGTATTGGTACTGATTTAGGCTCAGCAATAAAAGGCTTCCGCAACTCCATTAAAGATGAAGAGCAAAAAGACGACGCTGAGTTAAAAGCTGAAACGAAACCAGCACAAATTGCCGAGCAGACTAAGCCTGCCGCCGATGCCGCAACAAGTAACCAACATACTACTGACAAAGATAAAGTATAATTATGGGTTTTTGGGAGCTGCTGATTATTGCGGTTGTGGCCCTACTGGTATTAGGGCCTGAACGCTTGCCCGGTGCGATACGCAGTACCATGAAAACCGTAAGAAGCATCAAACAGTTTGGCTATCAAATGCAAGCTGAGTTGAATGACAATCTGCGGGTACATGAGTTACATCAAAAACTGAAAGATGCAGAAGCCAAAGGCATGCTAAACCTTACTGCAGATGAAACAGCCGCTTTAAAAGAGCTCACTGAAGCAGCTAACTCGGTACGTCCAGCTAATGCCCAACTTTTGCCTGATGCAACTAACAATGCCGTTGCCACACCTGCAGAGCAACCCCTGATTGAGACCGCTGTAAAAGATGAAAACAAAACCGGATCCTGACAGCCTGTTAGGCCACCTGCTGGAACTGCGTAATCGTTTACTACGTTGCATTGTTGCAGTGCTACTGGTATTTATCGCTTTGGCCTATTTCGCCCGCGATATATACGCACTGTTAGCGCAACCTTTGCTCGCGGTGCTCCCAGAGGGCACTAGCATGATAGCTACCGATGTCGCAGCGCCTTTTTTTGCGCCCTTTAAACTGACGTTTATCGTTGCCATTTGTTTAGCCATACCTTATATCCTGCTGCAAGTCTGGCAATTTATTGCGCCGGCGCTATACAGCAAAGAAAAGCGTTTAATGGCACCTCTGGTTTTTAGTAGCACCCTGTTATTTTACGCCGGTATTGCCTTCGCCTATTTTATTGTATTTCCACTGGTTTTCGCCTTTTTTACCAGCGTTGCCCCTGAGGGTGTTACTATCGCCACTGATATCAGTAGCTATCTGGATTTTGTATTAAAACTGTTTTTTGCCTTTGGCTTATCTTTTGAAATTCCTATTGCTATCTTACTACTGGTCTGGAGTGGTAGTGTTTCCCGGCAAGCGTTGGCTGAAAAACGCCCCTATATTATCGTGGCCGCTTTTATTGTCGGTATGTTACTTACGCCACCGGATGTGTTATCACAAGTATTATTAGCAATTCCAATGTGCTTATTATTTGAAGTGGGTTTGTGGCTAAGCCGCTTTTACGTACCAAAAGCAGATGACTCTACCGAGGAACTACAACAATGAATAAAATTTTACTCTGCAGCGCCAGCTTAATGGCTTTGTTACTTAGCCCGGCATTGCTGGCACAAACCTCACTATCCTCAGCCTTAGAGCAATGCCGTACAGAGCAAAATGCCCTGAAAAGGCTAGTCTGTTACGATGAAATAAAAACACCCAATGCGCCAGTTGCCGCAACGCCGGCTGCATCAGGTCGTAGCGCTGAAGCCAAAGCTACCCGGCCGGCCGGCAACAACGATTTTGGTTTAGAGCACAAAAAAACTGATGATACTGCAGATAAAGTCTCTGCTATCGTTAGCAAGATTACCTATAGCCCACGCAAAGAAATGATTATCGAATTTGACAATGGTCAGGTATGGCGGCAAACCGCCTCTGGCACTTACCCAATTAAGGTTGGTGAGCGGCACTTTATCAAACGCGGTATGTTAGGCGCTTTTTATCTTGGCAATGATAACAACAACCGTACGCTAAAAGTAAAACGCGAAGACTAAGATGCGCTGGTTTGATTGTGGCGTAAACCTGTTTAGTCCACAGTTTGCCGGCCAGGAAGTGGCTATTATCGAAGCTGCCCGTGCCGCGGGCGTGCAACGCTGTTTACTGATAAGCAGTGACTTATCAGAAAGCCAGAAAAATACCGACTTTTGCCAACAGCACTCCGGTTGTTTTAATACTGCCGGCGTGCATCCGCATCAGGCTGCCTTCGTTGCAAAAAATTGGCTAGCGCAGTTGCAGCAACAACTGCTGGCGCCTTCGGTTGTTGCTATTGGTGAGTGCGGGTTGGATTTTAATCGTGATTTCTCGCCCAGAATACAGCAACAGCGGGTATTTGAAGCGCAACTGGCATTATCACAACAAGCAAAGTTGCCGGTGTATTTACATGAGCGTGACGCCTTTGCTACCCAAATTGCCATGCTAAAAGCTCAGCCACCCATCGCTGGCATTGCCCATTGTTTTACCGGCGATAGCCATCAGCTAAAAGCCTACCTGGATTTAGGCCTCTATATTGGGATCACTGGCTGGCTTTGTGACGAGCGACGCGGTCAGGACTTACAGCAAGCCTTAGCCTATATCCCTGCAGACAGGCTGATCCTGGAAACTGATGCCCCTTATTTAACACCAAGAACTATTCGCCCCAGACCACGCTGCAATAGCCCGGCTTTACTGGCTGCTATAGGTAGCGAAGTTGCCCGTTTAACTGGCGCAAGCGTGCAGCAGATAGCTGAGCAGAGTTATCAGAACAGTTGTCGCTTGTTGCAATTACCCGTCGAGGACACCCCAGATGCACACTAATCGTTTTTTTCCTGCCAGCCGCCTGCGCCGGATGCGTGAGCATGATTTTAGTCGCCGTTTAATGGCTGAAAACCAGCTAACGGTGCATGATTTAATTTACCCAATGTTTATTATTGAAGGCGAAAATAAACGGGAAAGCATTGCCTCCATGCCGGGCATTGAACGCCTGAGTTTAGATCTGTTACTGGCCGAAGCCCATGAACTGGTCGCGTTGGGTATCCCAGCTATTGCGCTGTTTCCGGTAACACCGGCAGATAAAAAGTCTGTAACGGCAGAAGAGG
Source organism: Alishewanella longhuensis (assembly GCF_014653435.1). GTDB lineage: Bacteria > Pseudomonadota > Gammaproteobacteria > Enterobacterales > Alteromonadaceae > Alishewanella > Alishewanella longhuensis. The sequence continues at coordinate 83,822 of NZ_BNAO01000009.1, forward strand.
CGTGGAACCCAGAGGGCCTAGCGCAGCGCGCAGTGCGATTGCTGAAACAGCATGCCCCTGAGCTGGGTATTATTACCGATGTCGCCTTAGATCCTTTTACCACCCATGGTCAGGATGGCATTATTAATGAACAGGGCTATGTGCTGAATGATATTACAACTGAAGCGCTGGTCAAACAGGCATTGTCACACGCCGCCGCAGGGGCAGATATTGTGGCCCCTTCCGATATGATGGATGGCCGCATTGGTGCTATTCGTGAAGCCTTGGAAGAAGCAGGCTTTGTAAATACTCGTATTATGGCCTATTCCGCTAAATATGCGTCCAGCTACTACGGCCCCTTCCGGGATGCCGTTGGCTCAGCAGGCAATTTAAAAGGCGGCAATAAAAAGAACTATCAGATGGATCCTGCCAACAGCAACGAAGCCTTGCATGAGGTTGCTATGGATCTAGAAGAAGGTGCTGATATGGTGATGGTGAAACCGGGTATGCCCTACCTGGACATTGTGCGCCGGGTCAAAGATGAATTCGGCGTCCCGACCTTTGCTTATCAGGTGAGTGGCGAATATGCCATGCATATGGCGGCTATCCAAAATGGTTGGTTAGCGGAACAGCCCGTGATTATGGAGTCATTACTGGCGTTTAAACGGGCGGGTGCCGATGGTATCCTCACTTATTTCGCCAAAAAAGTGGCTATCTGGCTTAAGCAATAAAGCCAGATATTGTGCTATTGAATAATCAGTTCCCAGCCTGCCTGTTGCTGATACTGTACCTCTTGCTCCAACTCCGCCCGCATTAGCGGGTGTTGCTCCAGCCAGCCGGCAGGCATATGTAAGGTAAGGGATTCTGCTTTGGCGCTAATGTTCACCTGCGGCAAGGCTTCATGCCGGCGGCGCATTGAGAGAATGACCGCTAAGCGTAAAATGCGGGTCAAACGTACCGTTAAAAGTACTGAGGTCATGGTTTGACGGGCAATGATCTCCCGGGCAATATCGGCCCGATGATTATAAACCAGCGCCATCACCAACTGTTGCTGGGCACGGGTAAAGCCAGGTAAATCAGAATGGTTAATAATATAAGCGCCATGATGATGATGGTTTTTATACTCTATTAACAGGCCCAGCTCGTGTAACAAGGCGCCAGAGCGCAACATGCTGTGGCCCTCAAAACGCTGTAAGTCCCAGCGGCTTTGCAGCTGCTCCGCCAGCTCAGCAGCCATTTCTGCTACCCGCTCAGCATGTTGTTGATCGATAAAATAGCGCACCATCAGGCTATTCACTGTACGACTACGCACATTAGTATCTTGCAGCTGCGGCAACATGCTATAGAGCACACCTTCACGCAGTGCACCGCCCGAGAGGGTCATACCGGGTATTTGTAACTGGCGGAACAAGGCAATTAAAATGGCCAGACCCGAGGCAAATACCTGCTTACGTTCTTGCGCTAACCCCAGAATATTCAATTGCTCGACCGGACCGCATGCCATCGCCTGCTGCATAATATCTTCCAGCCGCTGCAAGGTGATCACTTCGTCTTTACCCTGCGCCACCAAAATTTCTTGCATGGCTTGCACAGTGCCCGAAGCGCCAACAGCAATTTGCCAACCTTCATCCAGGAAACTTTGCTTTATCTGTTGTATTTCACGCTCTGCCGCATCAATAGCGGCCTGAAAATTCTCTTCACTTAGTTGCTGATCGCTAAAATAACGCTCTAAAAATGTCACACAGCCCATATTGAGGCTACTTAATAACTTTGGTGTAAACCCCTGACCAATCACTACTTCGGTACTGGCACCACCAATATCAATCACTAAGCGATTACTTTCACTATTTGAGGTATGGGCTACACCAAGATAAATAATACGGGCTTCGTCTTCACCACTGATCACCTGAACTTTTTGTCCAAGTATGGCTTCAGCTTCTTGCAGAAAGGTTTTCACATTTTGTGCTAACCGTAGCGTAGCAGTGCCAACAATACGGATATTTTGCGGTGGGATATCTTGCAAACGCTCAGCAAATAACGCCAGGCATTCCCAGCCGCGCTTCATCGCTTTGTGACTAAGCACCAAATTATCGTTTAAGCCAGCGGCTAAACGCACCTTGCGTTTAACCCGGCCAATCACTTGCACCGAGCCACCAACCACCTTGACCATAAGCATATGAAAGCTGTTGGAGCCAAGATCAATTACCGCATAGATATCGCTATGCGGTGAATTAGCCAAAGCAGCGAGGTCGCTGCTATCGGAACTATTAGCGAGGGCGGCTGCGCGGGGATCTTGAGCCATTAGGAGAACGCCCACTGTTACTTCTGCTACCGGAGCCGCTGCGTGCCTGACCTGGCCGACGCCGAACCCGAGGTTTTGGCGGTGTAAGGTCGGTTAATAGCGCCTCGGCGTCATACTGGGTAACAGCAATAGGATGACGGATATAGTCTTCTATTGCTGTTAAATTTAACGCATAGCGTTCACAGGCAAAACTAATGGCTTTGCCGCTTTCACCCGCGCGGCCAGTACGGCCAATCCTGTGCACATAATCTTCACAGTCATCCGGTAAATCATAATTAAATACATGGCTAACTTTTGGAATGTGTAAGCCACGGGCAGCAACATCGGTTGCCACTAAAATATCTAACTTACCGGTGGTAAAATCGTCCAGGATTTTCAGACGTTTTTTCTGAATCACATCACCGGTTAATAAACCTACGCGATGGCCGTCCGTATCCAACCAGTGATAAACGTCTTCACAGGCATGTTTGGTATTAGCAAACACTATGGCTTTGTCTGGCCACTCTTCCTCGAGCAGGGTTAATAACAAAGGCATTTTATGTTCATGCGCGGGGTAAAACAGCTCTTCGCTGATCCGGCTACCGGTCATTTCTTCTGGTGCGATATGGATATGCACCGGCTGATTCATCTTTTCGAAAGCCAATTCCTGTACTTTATAAGATAAAGTAGCAGAAAATAATAAGCTCAAGCGTTCCGTCACGGGTGGCATACGATTAAACATAAAGCGGATGTCTTTGATAAAGCCCAGATCAAACATCCGGTCGGCTTCATCCAGTACCACCACCTGAATTTGTGACAGCTCAAACAGGCCTTGTTTTAAATAGTCAATTAACCGGCCTGTGGTACCAATTAAAATATCTACGCCTTGTTCCAGCAACTGGCGTTGAGAATCGTAACCCTCGCCCCCATAAATCAAACCTAGACGCAGGTTAGATTTTTGCGCCAAAATAACGGCGTCGTTGTGGATCTGAACAGCAAGTTCACGCGTAGGAGCCATAATAATGGCTCTTGGTTGGCCGGAACCCTTAGGTTCGTGGGTTAACAAGTGGTGGAACGTAGCCGTTAAGAACGCTAACGTTTTACCTGTACCTGTTTGCGCCTGGCCTGCAATATCTTTACCTGCTAATGCAAGGGGTAAACATTGCGCCTGAATTGGCGTACAATAGCTATAACCTTGAGCGTTAAGCGCGTCAAGAACCTGTGGCGCCAATGCGAAATCGGCGAATTTATGCGATGTTAAGTGTGTTTTATTCATACCTGCCTAGCATAACTGTTACGCTTGCAATAAGAAACAGCCGCGATTAAATTGATAGTATATTTTAGCAGTGTAACTGCACAGCCTGAACGGAGAAATAGATGAGCGAACATATTTTACAGGTTTCTGACGACAGTTTTGAAACTGACGTGTTAAAAGCAGAAGTTCCAGTACTGGTAGACTTCTGGGCAGAGTGGTGTGGCCCTTGTAAAATGATCGCGCCGATACTGGACGATGTAGCGACTGAATACGCCGGCAAAGTCGCCGTCGCTAAGGTTAACATCGATCAAAATCCTAATACGCCGCCAAAATTTGGTATTCGTGGTATTCCAACCTTATTGCTGTTCAAAAATGGTCAGGTGGCAGCCACTAAAGTAGGGGCGTTATCTAAAACGCAGTTAAAACAGTTTTTGGATAGCAATATCTAAATTCGCAAGAAAGGCGTATTTTTTGTACGCCTTTTTTTATTGTGCGCTGGACGTAACTAGTCACAGCTGCTATTGTGTGCAGTAGCAAATATCTGAAACCACGCTTGTCCGTCGAATAAACCAACTTCTATCCTAATTTTATCGAGCTGATAAGCATTTAATCTGTTTTTACCAACAAGAACCCATCAAATATGCATTTAACAGAACTGAAACTGAAGCCAATTAGCGAACTGGTTGAGTTAGCCGAGTCTATGGGCCAGGAAAATATGGCCCGCCTGCGCAAACAAGATATCATCTTCGCCATTCTTAAAGCCCATGCCAAAAACGGTGAAGAAATCTACGGTGACGGCGTACTGGAGATCTTACAAGATGGCTTCGGTTTTCTGCGGTCTTCAGACAGTTCTTACTTGGCTGGCCCTGACGATATCTATGTTTCTCCCAGTCAAATTCGCCGCTTTAACTTACGGACTGGCGATAGCATTTCGGGTTTAATCCGGCCACCGAAAGAAGGTGAACGTTACTTTGCACTTTTAAAAGTGAGCGAAGTAAACTTCGGCAAACCAGAGCACGCCCGTAATAAGATTTTATTTGAAAACTTAACGCCTTTACATGCTAACTCTCGTTTACGGATGGAGCGCGGTAATGGCAGCCGTGAAGATATCACGGCACGGGTACTCGACTTAGCGTCACCCATTGGCCGCGGCCAGCGTGGTTTAATTGTCGCGCCACCAAAAGCCGGTAAGACCATTTTGCTGCAAAATATTGCACAGTCCATCGCCGCTAATCATCCTGAATGTGTGCTGATGGTATTGCTGATTGATGAGCGGCCAGAAGAAGTTACCGAAATGCAGCGTCTGGTTAAAGGCGAAGTTATCGCCTCGACCTTCGATGAACCGGCCAGCCGCCACGTACAAGTGGCCGAAATGGTTATCGAAAAAGCCAAGCGTCTGGTTGAACATAAAAAAGACGTTATTATCCTGCTCGACTCCATTACCCGCTTAGCCCGCGCTTATAACACTGTTATTCCAAGCTCAGGCAAGGTGTTAACCGGTGGTGTCGATGCCAACGCCCTGCATAAGCCAAAACGTTTCTTTGGTGCAGCGCGTAATGTAGAAGAAGGCGGCAGTTTAACCATTATTGCCACCGCTTTGGTTGATACCGGTTCGAAAATGGACGAGGTAATTTACGAAGAATTCAAAGGTACCGGTAATATGGAACTGCATCTCTCGCGGAAAATTGCGGAACGCCGCGTATTCCCAGCCATTGATTTTAACCGCTCAGGTACCCGTCGCGAAGAGCTTTTGGCATCGCCGGAAGAACTGCAAAAAATGTGGATTCTGCGCCGCATTCTGCATCCGATGGATGAAACAGATTGCATGGAGTTCCTGATCGATAAGTTGTCGATGACCAAAACTAACGACGAATTTTTCGATGCTATGAAACGGCAAAAATCTTAATCAGAATAACCGGCTACTACAGCCGGTTTTTTTCTGCCATTTGCTCGCGAATGCTTTCAAATGTCGGCATTAAAATCTTTATCGCATTTTCATCCAGCCAGAAAAATAAGACGTCAGCGTAATCCTCGGCTAACCAGAGATCTGGGATAACCTTGTTGATATCGTTAATTAAATTCTCGGCTAATACGGTTTTATTACAGGTGATATAAGAAACAGACTGCGGCTTGGCATCTAACATCGCAGCGCTTTTTATTATCTGCTGCGCTTTTAAAGTGCGCTGATAAAACTGTAAGCGCTCCGGATACTCAATCACGTAATCTACCCGTTTAGACAGTAGCAAAGCAGCCGCATTTAATTCACTGGTAAAAGCACTTGCCAGCAAGGCTGCACCAGATTGCGTTATGGCTTGCAGCATCACCTCTGGATAATGGCGATTAGGCTGATATGCCCCGAGCAACTCCGGATGCTGGACTAATTTACGTAAGTCCAGTTGCCATTGCTGATCCAGTAAAGATTCAACAAAGCTGCCTGCAACATAATTAATCGCAAAGCCGGGGCCTACGGCTAAAGGCAAAGAGTAAAAACGTGTTTTGCTTCTTTCTTCAGTGTAAAGCGCACCAGTAGCACAAACCGTCTCATCAGTATTCAAAAAATACGATTCTATTCTGCCCAGGCTGGTTAGCCGCAACTGGTGTTGGTATTGGGGTAATAAGGCGGTTAAGCGCTGCTGTAAAACATCAAAAGTACCTTGCCCCTGAAAAGGGCCCTCGACAATTTGATGCGGTGCCCAGTCGGTTTGTAACCATACGACAGTCGCAGCTTTTTGTTCTGTTTGCGGCAATAGCGATGCTAGCGCCATGATGGCAAATGTTAACATCTAAACTCCCTTTCATCGTACCATCCCCGGCACCGCAACAAGCATCAACCGATCAACTGGTGCACTAAAGGTGGCAAACTCTGATGATCAGCTGAATCGCCAAAGGTGCAGGCAGCCAGAAACTCTGAAGTCGCCTTGGTCGCAGCGTCAATAGAAGAAGCATGCACCAACGCCAGACGCTGGCCAGCGACCACTTCGACCCCAGCTGGCAGAATAGCACTAAAACCGACTGCAGGATCAATTTGCTGGGCCGGGTGCGAACGCCCACCACCCAGCCGCACAACGGCCATACCTAAGCCAACAGTGTGAGTATAGTGCAGTTTCCCGCTTTGTGGTGCCAAAATAGCCTGTACTACCGGCGCTATTGCCAGATACTGCTCTGGCCGCTCTAGCAGGTCGTTAGGCCCGCCCATAGCAGACACCATTTTTGCGAAAATTTCTGCAGCTTTACCCGAGCTTAAGCTGTGTTCCAGCGCCGCAATAGCCGAGGCTTTATCTTGATATAATTTGCCCAGCAGTAACATATTGGCACCGAGTTCTAGTGTTAGCTGATGCAAACGCGGCTCGCGGTATTTACCGGTTAAATAATCCAGCGTTTCCACTACTTCTAACGCATTACCTGCGGTAGTGCCAAGGATTTGATTCATATCAGTAATCAATGCCCGGGTAGCAACACCAGCACCGGTCGCGGTATTTACGATACTATGTGCCAAGGCCTGGGCGTCATTGGCGGTGGCCATAATGGCGCCATTACCCACCTTGACATCCATCACTAGCGCATCCAGCCCTTCTGACAGCTTCTTCGATAAAATAGAGGCGGTAATTAACGGGATAGACTCCACAGTCGCGGTAACATCACGAATGCCATATAAGCGACGATCGGCTGGTGCCAGCTCGCTACTTTGGCCAACAATGACACAGCCCAGCTCTGGCAGTAACTGTTGAATGCGACTTAACGACTGGGTACAGCTGTAACCCGGAATCGCCTCTAACTTATCGACGGTACCGCCAGTATGGCCCAAACCGCGCCCGGCAATACTGGGCATATAGGCGCCGCAGGCTGCTACCATCGGCGCCAGCATTAACGTCACTTTATCACCCACGCCACCGGTGCTGTGCTTATCAACTACCGGACCATCTAACTTGCCCTGCCAGTTTAATACCGTGCCGGAATCTCGCATGGCTAAGGTCAGCGCTACTGTTTCTGGCACTGTCATGCCATTTAAATAAATCGCCATTGCCAACGCAGCCGCCTGACTGTCGCTAAAACTGTCATCGGTCAAGCCTTTAACAAATTGCTGAATTTCGGCTTCGGCTAACATCTGGCCATTACGTTTGGTTTTAATTATTTCCTGTGGAATTGCCATCTTGGTTATCACTCCTTGTTAATTTTATTACTGGCGGCCAGATAAGTCGGGGTAAAGGCGTCGGGCAATAATTGCTGTAAGCTCCAGCTTTGTTGCTGCCCAAGATGATTACAACTGGCAATGGGGCTTTCCGGTAAGAAAAACTCTGCAATCACTTGCCGGCAAATACCACAAGGTGGTGTCAGTTTTTCTTGTGGGGTATAGACCATTAAGACGCTGAATTTGCGCTGCCCAGCCACTACGGCCGCCGCAATCGCATTGCGCTCGGCGCAAACAGTGCCACCGTAAGAGGCGTTTTCAACATTACAACCGCTAAAGATCTGGCCGTTTTCTGCCAGTACTGCTACACCAACCGGAAACTGACTATAGGGCGCATAAGCCTGCGCGGCGGCTTGTTTGGCAGCCGTTTGTAAGGCTGCCCAATTAATTGTAGTCACGGCAAAAACTCTATTGCTAATGGGCATATAGTTTTGCGTTGTTTTACGTTAAGGTCAAGCGCTCACTGGTGTAAGCGGCTAAGTCGCCGAGAAAACAGCACAAGCATTAACAATAACCAACCGCAGGCTAACGGCACCAGCCAATAGGCTTGCAGAATACCCGCCTGCTGCGCCCACAAACCGGTAGCCAAGCCGGCAAACTGAAAACCGATAGAGCTACCAATGCTGGCAATGCCGGATAGCACCGGGCCATTGTCGCTATCTATATCCATTACGGTTGCCAGCATTAATGGAAATAAACCACCAATACCCAGCCCAAGTAGGAAGTTGCCGGCAGTCAGCAACGAGATACCCACACCCCATTTAATAAGTAAGGCGCCACTGAGTGCCAAAATACCCAACAGCAGCATAAGCGAAGCGGCACTTAACCAGCGCAGCAATAGCGCAAACCCAAGCCGGCTAAGTACCATACCGCCAGTAAACCAGGCTAGCAGCAAACGCGCTTGCTCTGATGCTAACCCCAAACCATCAACTGCATAGCTGACAAACCAATTACCCTGACCCCACTCTGCTGCACCATAGCCAATCATAACGAGTAACAGCAGCATAAATAACGGCTGCCGTAAGACATTACCATACGACAAGCTTCGGCCACTCGACTGGCTAGCTGCCGCCAGCATGGGCTGCGCTTTCGCGACTTGCCAGCTATAAAGCCCAACGAGCAAAAGCCCCAGCGCAATAATCCGCACTGGCCAGCGCCAGTCATCCAATACCCAAAATAACGCAACCACCCACAATGGTGCCGTTAAGGTGCCCAGGCTAAACATAAAGTCCATCAGCCCCATCATAGCAGCTCTTTTATTAGCAAATAGCCTGGCAATAAGCGTATGGCCAATAGTAAACATAATAGAATAGGTCATGCCCACCAGCACAATCAGCGGCAACAGCCAGTACCACGACGGGATAACAGAGAGCAACAACAGCAATACCACTTCACAAAATGCCAAGGCAGCAAATAAGCGCAGAAAATGAAAGCGCTGTGCGTACTTGCCGCCCAGGATGGCGCCGATAATAGTGCCAAGCGACATCAAGCTAAAAAACAGCCCACTGATGGTTGCAGACATGCCCAGTGCCGCCGCCATATCGGGCAATAATAAGCCCCAAAGAATAATGAGATTTCCCAATAGAAAAAAACCGCTGAAAATAACGGCGGTAGGCGCGCTGCGCGACATGGCTTACTCCAAAAAAATAGACCGGCGAACGCCGGCCGTACTGCTCTGTCTCACCAAAAAACCAGAGACATTATCTGATGCTAGTTAAGGCTAAAATCGTCTGCATCCAACTGCGCCGGGAACTTAGCTCTAAAGGTTGTCAGGGCGGCCAAATCGGCCACGGCATACAACACCCCGGCTTGCGCTGGCGCTAACTCTGCCAGTGGCTGGCCTAAATAATCGACGATTAAGCTATCACCTGCATAATCGATGGCATTAGCATCCAACCCTACCCGGTTGCAGCCAAACACATAAGCTTGATTTTCAATAGCACGGGCTTGCAATAACAGCCACCAGGCACGGCTACGAGCAGCTGGCCAATTGGCTACATAAATCATCGCATCGTAGTCACCGTGATTACGGCTAAATACCGGAAAGCGTAAATCGTAGCAAACCTGCAGCAAGATACGCCAGCCGCGATAACTGACAATAACCCGCTCGCGGCCAGCCTGATATGCCTGATGCTCACCGGCCATCCGGAATAAATGCCGCTTATCGTAATACTGTACCTGACCATCGGGCGTAACAAAATACAAACGATTAACCAGGGCACCAGCTTGGGTACGCACCGCTAAAGATCCCGTAATAGCACACTGATATTGTGCGGCCTGCGCCTGCATCCAGCAAAGGGCTGGCCCAGGCTCTGGCTCGGCAATTTGCGTGCTGTCCATACTAAAACCACTGGCAAACATTTCTGGCAGCACAATAAGATCAACTGGCTTTAGTGTTGCCAATTGTGCCGTAAGCTGCTGTATATTCGCCGGGCAATCTTGCCAGACAAGTGCAGTTTGCAATACCGCGACCGTTAAAGTTGACATAATAGCTCCGCTGCAGCAGCCAGTGTTTGTTGCTGTTTGGCAAAGCAGAGGCGAATGATCCGCGCCTCTGAGCCTTGCTGATAAAACACCGATAAGGGAATAGCGGCTACCTTATGCTGTACCGTTAGCCATTGGCAAAATTCGACATCTGTAAGTTCAGGGGCAATAGCACGGTAATCGACCAGCTGAAAATAGGTGCCTTGGCAGGGTAACAAGCGAAAACGGCTAGCCGCGAGTTGCTTTGCAAAAAAATCGCGCTTTTGCTGATAAAAAACACCAAGGCCTGCGACCTGCTCTGGATGTGCTGCCAGCATATCGGCAATGGCATATTGTGCCGGGGTAAAGCTGGCAAAGGTCACATACTGGTGGATCTTGCGAAACTCTGCCGTTAAGGCGGCGGGTGCGATGGCGTAACCGAGCTTCCAACCGGTAACATGAAAGGTTTTGCCAAAAGACGACACCACCACAGTGCGCTCAGCCAGCGCGGCAAAGCCATGAGCACTCAATTGAGGCTTGGCATCAAACACCATATGTTCATACACTTCATCGCTAATACAATATAAGCCATGCTGGCACACCAACTGCTCTAGCGCCTGCCAATCGGCCCGGTTAAATACCATACCGGTTGGGTTATGCGGGCTATTAACAATAATCAAGCGGGTACGCGGCGTAATGGCCGCAGCAACCTGCTGCCAGTCCACCTGATAGCTTGGTGCTTCTAAGCGTAGATGCACCGGCACGCCACCGGCCAATTGAATTGCCGGGCTGTAGCTATCATAAGCAGGGTCAAACAGGAGCACTTCATCGCCCTGCTGTACCAGCATTTGAATCGCCACAAATAACGCCTCTGTGGCGCCGGAGGTGACAGTGATCTCAGTCTCAGCACTGACCTCTCGCTGATAGCAGTGTGAAGTTAACGCGGCTATTTGCTCACGTAAGGCGACTACCCCTGGCATAGGAGCATATTGATTTAACCCTGCCTGACTATGCGCCGCTAAGCGGGCCAGCAAGCTGCTATCCGCCGGAAAATCCGGAAACCCCTGAGATAAATTAATGGCTTGCTGCTGCGCGGCTAATTGCGACATCTGACTAAAGATGGTGGTACCCACCGCAGGTAACTTGGAGATAATCGACATAAGCAGAGAAAAAGTTGCGAAAACCTGCATCAATGCTATCATTTGGCAGGTTTTAAGTATAGACATCTAAACGTTCAAACGTATATACCCTTCATCCTTGAAGGTACGGGGGTGTTGGGTATAGAGCTAATATTGTTACACGCTCTGAGCTGCTTTTACCTTAACTCCGACAACGCTGGAACAAATCAAAGTTCAAAACAAGGTTGTGTTAATAGCAGCCAGGATGTCGCAATCAGGTCTGATAACCATGAATCATATGACACATATTCAACAACTCAATCCGAACGCCGTAGCACTCTGTAGCCTGGGACGCTGGATCGCCAGCCGCCATTGGGTACCGGCTACCGGCGGTAATTTCTCTATTCGCCAGGATGAAAACACCGCCTTAGTCACCGCCTCGGGCAGAGATAAAGGCGAGCTTAGCCCGCAAGATTTACTGCCGGTAAGCTGGCAGCAGGAAGAACTCTTTAGCCCACTAGGTAAACCCTCGGCCGAAACCGCGCTGCATGCCCAGCTTTATCAGCTCGATCCGGCTATTAAAGTGGTACTGCATACCCACTCCGTTGCGGCCACTGTGTTTTCCCGCATTATCAGCACTGAGCAGTATTTTTTTAGCGGTTATGAAATGCAAAAGGCGATAACAGGTGTCACCAGCCACGAACAAAGCTTGCCGCTGGCCATTTTCGATAATACCCAGAATATTCCTGCCCTAGCACAACAAGTAAAACACTGTTGGCAAACTAAGCCGCTGAATTTTGGTTTGTTAGTACGCGGTCATGGGCTTTATGTTTGGGGCTACAGCTTAGAACAGGCAAAAAGGCATTTAGAAGGTTGGGAATTTCTTATAAACTGCGAACTTGAACGTATTAAACTGACAGGAAAGCCGTGAAGTATTCCGCCATTATTACCGATATCGAAGGCACAACCAGCCGCATTAGTTTTGTGACCGAGGTGTTATTTCCCTATGCCCGGCAGCATTTACCTGCCTTTGTACGTAGCCAGTGCCAGCAACCTGAAGTGGCGCAAGAACTCGCCGCGGTGCGCCAGCAGTTACAGCAGCCTGACGCTGATATTGAGCAATGCATTAGTGCCCTGCTTAGCTGGCTGGATGCCGACCAAAAAATTACCCCGCTAAAAAGCCTACAGGGCATGATTTGGCGCGCGGGTTACGAGCAAGGCCATTTTACCGGCCATTTATATCCAGATGTGGTAACGCAATTACAGGCCTGGCATGCGCAAGGCATTAAGCTGTATATTTATAGCTCAGGCTCAGTCGCTGCACAGCAGTTACTGTTTAAGTACAGTGATGCTGGCGATCTTACGCCGCTATTAAGTGGCTATTTTGATACCCGCATTGGCGCGAAACGCGAACTGGCCAGCTATGCCGCCATTTTACAGCAACTACAACTTCCACCTAATCAGGTGTTATTTTTATCCGATGTGGTCGCCGAGTTAGATCCCGCCAGAGAATTAGGCATTGCTACGGTGCAATTGATCCGCGAGCAGCAAGCCGCTGGCGATCATGCCATCGCCCACGATTTTTCTCAGATAGAGGCATAAGCTATGAGTTCATTGCGTATTTTTTCGGTAAACCAACCTCAGGATCTCTGCTTGCAGACGGAAGATGTAACGCTGATTACAGAAAAACTACAGCAAAAAGGCGTACGCTTCGAACAATGGCAAGCCGCAGCCCCCATTACCGCCGACAGCACTACCGAGCAGGTAATGGCGGCTTATGCCGACGATATAACGCGCTTAAAACAGCAGCAAGGCTATATTACCGTTGACGTGATTTCCTTAAGCCCAAACCACCCGGACAAAGCAACCCTACGGCAGAAGTTTTTGGATGAACATATTCATACTGAAGACGAAGTACGGTTTTTCGTACGTGGCCAAGGCTTGTTTTGCCTGCATTTAGACGATGAAGTGTATCAAGTGCTGTGCCAACAAAATGATTTGATTAGTGTGCCGGCCAATACGCCACACTGGTTTGATATGGGCACTGAGCCTGACTTTACTGCCATCCGTTTATTTAATAATACCGAAGGTTGGGTCGCGCACTTTACCGGTGCCACCTTATCGCGGCAATTCCCCTTATTGGATTAAAGGCTTAGTGGTTGCCCTAAATCAGGGCAACCACGGCTCGCAGTAAAAATAAAACCGCAATTACCGCCTGTAACAAGGTTATTTTTATATAATGGTTCAGCTCTTGCAGTAAATTTGTCATACTTTAATGCTATACCCAAGTCACTTCAGGCTAAACGACACGCTATCGTGAAGTTGTTTGGATATATCTACTAACTGGATGCTTAATTGCAGGTAAGATTGAATGTCGTTGCAAACCCCGCTACGTGGCTTACGTTGTTTCTGTGTGGCCGCTGAATGCCTTAGCTTTAAAGAAACTGCGAAGCAGCTTTATCTAACGCCGTCTGCAGTTAGCCATCAAATTAAACAATTAGAAGATAACTTAAACCTTAGCCTGTTTGAGCGGAAAACCCGGGCGATAGAACTCACGGAAACGGGAAAACAGTTTTATCTGGAGATAAAGCCGCTGTTAGAGCAGCTTAGCCAAACCATTAATCAGTTTAGCCAGGTAGAGCGTGTACTGGAAGTCAGTATCTCTATGCCCGAGTTTTTTGCCAGCGAGCTGTTTGTGCCGCGCTTACGCGGTTGGTCTGAGCAATACCCGAATATCAATATCAAGCTGGAAACGGTAAAGTCTCGCCGCGAAGGCCCCAAGTATACCGATGTCTCGGTGATCTTATCCGGCAAAAAGCCGGTCGAAGGCACCGTTTATGATCTCTTTCCAATCAGCTATTTACCGGCCTGTAACCCGGCGTTATTTCAAAGACTGCATGGCAAAGGCTATCGCATTTTAGAAAAAACCCCGCTCATCCTGCATCAGGCCCGCCCTACCGCCTGGCATCAATGGGCCGAGCGAGTGGGCTTTCATCAATTTCAACCCAAGCAAATTATGCAGCTCGATAGCATGTTTAGCGTCGCCCGCGCTGCGCAGCAGGGCTTAGGCGTAGCGCTGATCCCTATGCCTATTAGCCATGCCTGGTTTAGTAGCGGCTCTTTGGTCAAGTTATTTGAGCAAGAATTGGTAAGCCGCGATCGTTATTATCTGGTACAGCATGATTCCGATTCCGAGCGGCCAGAAATTAAACTGCTGATAGATTGGATCCTGCAAAGCTTTAATAGCACCGATTTTGCTTTACCACCAGTCACTTAAACACTAGATCACGCCTTAATCAATCAACATATACTTGCAAGCTGGCAAGCGTAAACCGCCAGCATCTTTCTGACAAAAGTTCCTTTATGACAGGTGAATTTTTTTCACTTGTCAGGTTTTTTTTTATCGTTTGTACAGCTGATTGGTACGGCTTATAGTTAACCCGTGTTCGAGATTCGAATACAGCGGTTAAAGTTGTTGAAGGGTGTAACCTACCCTTACCTGTCTACCTTGTCTTAGCCCGATTGAATAAGTCGGGCCTTTTTTTGCCAAAAAATCATGCCTCTGCTAACAACGTCGCGCTAGTCACCCCAGATTGGAGCAGGCACTAACAGCCTGCAACCCAATTAGCATTAATGTTCTAATCAAGTTTTGCAGATGAAACTTTTTTTATATAGGCGAAATATCTGGACATAACCCACCTTCTTTTACTCACTCTGGTTTTTCAGCAACAACTGCGCAAGCTCAGCACCCAGTTGTTCAGTTAACACTTGCTGATAACGTGGGCTTTGCAAATAGCCGCCGTCTGCGGCAAAGAACGCCTCTAGCAAGCCTGCCCAATCATTGCTGTGCGGCATAATAAACCCAAAGGTTTCGCCACTTTCTGCGGCTATAGGATGATCACGCAGTGGCATACCTGCTTCACGGGCGCGCCAGTAATTATAGGCATCAACGTAGGCATAATATTGACCACTGGCTACCTTGGCTAATAAATCTGGGTTACTGCTTACCTGCTGCACTATAGCATTGGGCTGATATTGATCGCGCAAGCGGTTGATCCGTTGTTCATGCAAGGTGCCGCTAAAGGCGAGCGGCTTTAGCTTCGCAAACTGCTTAGGCAATGCCTGCCACTCTGGCAATGGCGATATATCCTGATGGGTAATAAGCGCAGCGATGTTATGCAAATAAGGCGGTGAAAAGGCAAGTTCTTGTTTGCGGGGCTCAGTAATGGTGACATTGCCCAAACCAAAGACGCCACCTTGTGCGTGCACGATACGTTGATAAAACTGCTGCCAATTTGTCTCACTAACAAAGTTAAGCTGCACCGCTAGCTGATGTTGTTGCTTTAGCCAACTGGCAAAGTCTTGCATAATTTCTACGCTAACCCCGGTTAGTTGCCCTTGCGGATTAATATAAGCAAAGCCTTCGGCAGGTACGTACAACACAGTAAGCTGTATCGTCCTCGCGAGCCCGCTCATCTGAGCTTGCTGGGTAACCTGATAACTATCTCCCTGATCAATGGTATCACTGGCAGATACTGGGGTTACTGCTATCAAAACAAGTAACAGTATTATTCCAATTAAGAGACTTGAGGTAAAAAAACTGCGGTTCATACGATAACAACAAATTAGTAGCTCGGTTCGCTATCTTTACAAAGCTGGCCGGAGCTGTCAAAAAATCATTTTTAAACGCAACTGGAGTTTTATAAAGGGCCATTGCCACTTAATAGCAGCAATAGCACCTTGAGGATGAAGATTAATTGCTGGTTTTACTGGCTTTTAATAACTCAATTTGGCTTTTACTTAAGCGAATAGCACTACCAGGGTAAGGGCGACCACCCGCGTAGTTCCATTCTTTTGGTGTACTCTCTTCAGCAATTTGCTTAAAGTTGTTACACACAGACCGTGATGGCGTCATGCCCAGCTTTCTCGCGTACGCGGTTAAATAGCTTTGCTCTGCGCCAGCAAGGCTGAGCAAGCAATAGGCTTCTGTCGAATAAACCACTTCGTCATCTGTTTCTGCAATCGCATTTACCGCGGATAAACCAACAGAGAGCACCAAACAGGTTACAATCTTCTTCATAAAAATTCCTTCGAGTTTTAATATTAACGTCATAAACCACGTCTTTTTAAAACTAGACGAACTTTAGCTGATTGCCACTGTGCATGTATTAAAAAAGTCTAAATGATCAAAAACACGTCAATGACTAACAATATGTTCTAACACTCCATCAGCAATTTGCTGCTGATTATAGACCCCGGTATCCAGCACCCAACCCGTCACTAAACTGGCGGGGGTCACGTCAAACGCCGGGTTAAATACCGACGCTTGTTCCGGTGCCCACAGCGTTTGGCCAAAGGCACCACTTACCCCTCGTATTTCATCGGCTGCGCGCTGTTCAATCGGGATAGCGCTACCATCCGGGCAGCTTAAATCGATGGTGGTATGAGGGGCCACCACGTAAAACGGTACTTTGTGATAATGCGCCAGCACAGCTAAGCTGTAAGTGCCCACTTTATTGGCAAAGTCCCCATTGGCGGCAATACGATCGGCGCCGACAAAGATGCGATCCACTTCGCCACGCGCCATCAGCATGCCAGCCATATTGTCGCAAATAAGCTGATAAGGAATACCCAACTGCTGGCACTCCCAGGCCGTTAAGCGACCACCTTGCAACAACGGCCGGGTTTCATCGACCCAAAGCTGAATAGTTTTACCCTGCTGCTGCGCCAGGTTAATCACCCCTAAGGCTGTGCCGACACCCGCAGTGGCTAACCCACCGGTATTGCAATGTGTTAATAGCCGCTCATTTGGCTGTACTAACTCAGCGCCATGCTCGGCCATGTTTTGGCACAGGGCCACATCTTCGGCGAATAACGCTTCGGCGCAAGCGACTGCGGCATCGGCAAAATCGGCTTGCCGTAAGGCCTGAATCATCGAATCGAGGTTATTCATTAAATTTACTGCGGTAGGCCGGGCAGCGCGCAGTATTTCAGCCGCTTGCAGCAGTTGTTCACGGCTATCCCCCTGAGTCGCCCGATATGCCAGCAATAAGCTGGCACCAATACCAATCGCCGGGGCTCCGCGCAGCTGTAAGCGCTGAATCAAGGTCACCATCTGTGCTACGGTGGTGCAATGCAGCCAGTTTTGCTGGTGCGGTAATAGCGTTTGATCTAATACGTAGAGCTCGCCCTGAACAGTTTTTAGGCTAAGTGCCAGCAAGTTTTTCATAACATATATCCATTTAGCGTTGCGGACGTCTAGAAGTTTTGCGATTATGCAAGCTTTCGTTTTCCGATACAAGCAACAGAGGCTTTTTTAGATGACGGCTTATCATATCTTTACTCCCGAACAGGCGATGCGTTTTGCCGATGAGCATAGTGAGCTCTTTGGTGAACATAGCAAACTTAGCGCGGCCGAGTTTGGCGATGGCAACCTTAACCTGGTGTTTCGGGTAGTCAATGATAAAGGTACCTCACTTATCGTTAAACAAGCCCTGCCCTATGCCCGCTGCGTGGGCGAAAGCTGGCCACTGAGTACCGACCGTGCGCGGATAGAAGCCGAAGTATTGCAGCTACATGCGCGTTTTTGCCCGGAACATACGGTAGAGGTATTACATTTCGACCGCGAGTTATCGGCGATTTTAATGGAAGACCTAAAGCAGTATGACATCTTGCGCACGGCCTTAATCAAAGGTAAACATTTTAGCCACTTAGCAGCACAGTTGGCGCAGTATCTGGCGCAAACCTTGTTTTATACCAGCGACTTTGTATTAACCGGCCCGGCAAAAAAAGCGGCAGTGGCACAATTTATTAACCCAGACCTATGTTTAATAACCGAAGATTTGTTTTTTACCGATCCTTACTGCAACCACGAGCGCAATAATATCCACAGCCTTATTCAACCAAGGGCACGCGAGCTCTGGCAAGACGAGGAGTTAAAAGCCGAAGTCGCAGCATTAAAAGCTGACTTTTTATCCAAACCTCAGGCGTTACTGCATGGTGATGTGCACAGTGGCAGCATTTTTATTAACGAAGAAAACTGCAAAGTTATCGACGCTGAATTTGGTTTTTATGGCCCTATTGGTTTTGATGTCGGCTCCTTAATGGGTAATTTGCTGATTAACTACGTGGCGAGCGCCGGGTTATTTAGCGATCCACAACAAGTGCTAAAACAGCAACAATACCTGTTATCGCAAATTC
This sequence comes from Alishewanella longhuensis, assembly GCF_014653435.1. Classification (GTDB taxonomy): domain Bacteria; phylum Pseudomonadota; class Gammaproteobacteria; order Enterobacterales; family Alteromonadaceae; genus Alishewanella; species Alishewanella longhuensis. The sequence goes on from NZ_BNAO01000009.1 coordinate 102,307, forward strand.
AAGCGTTATGGCAACAGTTTGCTGAAACCTTTAGCCACCTGCAACAAACGGCTACCCAGGATCCGGCGTTACAAAATGAGCGCTATCAGGCCCGGTTTTTACAGCAGGTGTTTGCCGATGCGATTGGCTATGCCGGCTGTGAATTAATTCGCCGCACCGTTGGCTTAGCGCATGTAGCCGATTTGGAGAAAATTAGCGATGCAAAAACCCGGGCTAGCTGCGAAACCCATGCTATTGAGCTGGGCCGCCGTTTAATTCTCGCCCGGCAGAACCTCACATCGATAGAGCAGCTATTGGCTTTAGTGCAAACACTAAAGCGCTAACTAGGGTTAAAACCCCTGATTTACAAGCTCAAATACCGGAATATCGCCCCGTTATCAACGCTGCAATAACTGCTTACATTTTTGCGAATACAGGTCGCTGGCTGCAATTGGGCAGCCATGGCACACTGTTGTTAATAATCTATTACAACAGGGAACCGCGATGATAGCAGCCAGCGCGCTTTGTAAGTTTTTTGGTAGTGGCGATACTCAGGTAAAAGCCCTACGCGATGTCAGCTTAACGATTGCTGAAAACGAATTTGTCGCCATTATGGGTAGCTCTGGGTCAGGTAAATCGACCTTAATGAATATCCTGGGCTGTTTGGATACCCCAAGCAGTGGCCACTACAAATTAGCGGGCGCCAGCGTCAGTGAGCTGGATGACGAGCAGCTTTCTGCCATGCGCAACCAGCATATTGGCTTTATCTTTCAGTCTTTTCATTTATTACCCCGCTTAAGTGCTGCCGAAAACGTTGCCTTGCCACTGCGCTACACCGACACGCCTACTGATGAAGCATTGCAGCGCGCCGAACGATTGTTACAGCAAGTGGGGCTTGGCCATCGTATGCATCATAAACCTGCTGAGATGTCAGGCGGACAGCGGCAACGCGTCGCCATAGCACGGGCTTTAATTAACAATCCCAAAGTGATTTTTGCCGATGAGCCAACCGGTAACCTCGATAGCAAAACCTCAGTCGAAATTATGCAGCTCTTAACCGAACTACACCGCAATGGTAATACCGTAGTGATGGTTACCCACGAGGATGATATCGCGGCCTATGCACAACGGGTGATTAAGATGCGCGATGGGCAAATTTTGGAGGATAGTGCATGTTCGGTTTAAGCTTGTTACTTGCCGCGAGTTTGAGTCAACAATTACAAAGTGACTTACCGCTATTGCTTACCGGCAGTCTGGTATCAGAGTACCGGCAAAACATTGTCGCGCCGATGAGTGATACCTGGCGCATTCAGGTGCAATGGTTAAAACCGGAAGCTGAAGCGGTAAAAGCCGGTGATTTAGTGGCGGTGTTCGACGCTGGCACTATTCAGGCCAATATAGAGCGGTTAAAAAATCAGCTCATCAGCACCCAGGAACAATTAAAGCAGCTAGAAAGTCAGCATGCGTTAAAAGTGATGGAAGCAGAATTTGAGCTAGCGCGACGGCAATTATTGTTAGAAAAAGCAGACATTGATGCGGCAGTACCCAAAGATAATCTTAGCCTGTACGACTATGAAAATAACCAGCTACTACAACAACGCGCTACTACCGAACTAAAAAAAGCCCGCGAAACACTGGCTACTGCCAGGCAAGAACAACAAACCGCCTTATTTAAACAACAATTACAAATTGAAAAAACCGCTGCAGAGCTGGCCGAAGCAGAGCAAAACCTCACCAAAATGAGTGTTTACGCCGAGCGCGATGGTGCTATTAGCTATAGTTTGCATCCCTGGTATCGCACTAAGCTGTTTGCCGGTGTTACCGCCCAACCTGGTTGGTTAATTGCTGAAGTCACTGAGTTGGAGGGGCTTTATGTCGAGGCCTGGGTGCACGAAGTAGACGTGCCGCGCTTACAGCAAGCCACCGCCATCAGTGCCCGCTTTGATATCGCCCCAGAGCAGCAATTTCCGGTAAGCCTGCAACTATTGGCAGGACAAGGCGAAAAGCGGCAGTCTTGGGGTAATGCCTTGTATTATAGAGCCAAATTTACGGCCAACAGCCTGCCGGTAGCTCAGCCTTTATTAGGCATGGGCCTGTTGCTGGAGGTACGCTAAGATGAGTAAAAAACGGTTAATCGCTATTACAGCAAGCTTAGGTTTACTGCTACTGGCTAGTTGCTCCCCCGCCCCGGAAACCAGCAGTAGCCCACAGCAGCGCCAGCACGTTCGCGCTACGGGCCAGTTGGCGGCAGCCAGCTTTTATACTGTGTCGCCCCCTAGTGTCGGCCGAATGTGGCAGTACAATATTAGAGAAATGGCAGCCGAAGGCACTCTGCTAGAGCCCGGCATGCCGGTTATCGCTTTTGATAGCCAAACGGTACAAGACGAGTTACGTAATAAAAATATTGAATTACGTAGTGCCCAGCAAGAGCTAGCCAATCGTTTAACCACCGACGAGCAACGCTACGAAGAGCTAAAGCTGCAGCTGGCGGAACGCAAGAATGATCATGATCGTGAACAACGCAAAGCGGAAATTGTGGATCACTCACGCTCAGAGAATGACCGCCGTAAAGCGCAGATTGATTATACTATTGCCCAAAGTCAGTATCAGCTGGCACAAAGCCGCTTAGACTTTCATCAGCAACAACGCGCGGCCGAGGAGCAAATTATTTCTTCGAAGATTGCGCGTTTGACTGCCGAAGTACAGCAATTACAACGTGAAGTTGCCTCATTGCAAATCACAGCGCCCCTTGCAGGAATTATGGTCTATGTGCCTGACTACAATGGTGAAAAATCTTCCGTAGGCGACACCGTTCAATTTGGCCAGCCCATTGCCGAGGTCAGTCAGTTAGAAAGCCTGTATGTCAAAACCGAAATTGATGAGGTCGATTTAAAATATTTGCGGTCTGGTTTGACGGTACAGATCACTTTGGACGCCTATCCTGAGCGCAATTTTAGCGGCATTCTCACCGACTTAGGCACTGCCGTACGCAACAAAACCGCGGAAAACCTCAGCCGTGTAGTGGATGCCCGTATTAAGCTGGATGAAACCGATGTCAGCATTATGCGCCCCGGGATGAGCGCCCGTTTACAAATTCGTTTAACGCAGGGAGCCGAATAATGCGCCATCTAGTCGTTATCGTCAGTTCCCTTTGCTTCCTGAGCGCCTGTGGTAAGGCGCCAGAAAATACCGCCTTACTGCAGGTACAACTTACTGCGCTGGAACATCGAATTCAGGCTGAAGGCGAACTCTATGCCGTTAATGCCATTAATATTAATGCGCCACAAAGTACCCGCGGCCCGCGTTTTATTGCTGAGCTAACCGCTGAGTACAGTAGCGTCGCACCGGGCGATTTAGTGATCCGTTTTGACGCTACCCAGCTAGAGCGTAGTCGCCGCGATGCCGCCAATGCACTGTCCGGTGTACTGGCAGATCAGGATTTTAAAGGCTCACAGCAACAAGCTGAACTGACCAATATTGGGCTGGATCAGCGCTTAGTGCAGCAAGAGTTTGCCTTTGCCGATCGCTTTAGCATCGACGATGTACAAATTCGCTCACGGCTGGAAATTCTGGACTCCATGCAAAATAAAGAATTTTTGGGTGAAAAGCAGTCTTACTTAAACTGGCAGCAACAAAGCTTTGCGGCTCGCTCCCAAGGCGAGCTAGATTTATTGCAACTGCAAAAAGGGCAGCAACAGGGTTTGTTGGAGCAAGCAGAAACTGGCTTAGCCGCACTGGAAATACGAGCGCCACATCATGGTATTTTGCTTTACGACACCAACTGGCGCGGTGAAAAACCTGAAGTTGGCCGTATGGTATTTCCGGGAGAAAAAATTGGCAGTATTCCGGATCTAAGCCTGCAACATCTGAAACTGCAAATTATTGAACAAGAGGCGGTTGGCTTGGCGGTAGATCAGTTAGTGTCTTTTCGCTTAACAGCGCGTCCAGAGCAAGTACTGGAAGGCCGGGTAAAAAGTGTTGGTCAGGTTGCTCAATCACGCGAGCGACGGGATCCGCGGCGCTATATTGAAGTGATTGTAGAGCCAAGTGCCCAACAGGATTTTTTCTTACCGGGTGCTAAGATACGCGCCGAGATCCAAGCCAATACCCTAGCAGAGGTCGTGGCTATCCCACTACAAGCTATCTTTAATGATGAACAAGGCCAATATGTCTGGCAACAACAAGGCGGCAGTTTGCAGCGGCAACAGGTGACCTTGGGCGCCAAAAGTCTCACTCACGCCGAAATTACCGCTGGCCTTAGTGCTGGCGATCGCATTAGTTTACTGCCACCGGAGCAATAAAATGAAACATAGCGCCATGCTAAAAGATACGCTGGCCGAGTTGGCACAGCATAAACTGCGGACATTTTTAACCTTGCTGGGGATGATTTTTGGGGTAGGTGCAGTAATTGCCATGCTAAACATCGGTGAAGGTGCGGAGCGCGAAGCCTTAAAAACTATTGAAACCATGGGGCTGCGTAATATTATTGTTGAAAGTAAAAGTTTTGACGAAAAAACTCTATTAGAGCACCGTAAACATTCTCTGGGGGTTAGCCAAAGTGATTTGCAGGCGGCGGTAAGCACTTTACCGGGCATTACGGGTTTTAGTGCGGAGCGCCAACTGGAAACTTACGCCATTATCAGCCATAGCGGCAAAAGTGAAGGCGTTGCGGTAGGCGTACTGCCCAGCTATATGGAGCTCAGCAGCCTCCCTTTGGCCAGCGGTCGAAACTTTACCGAGCAAGAGGATCTTTATGCGGCCCAGGTCGCGGTACTCGGCTCGCAAATGGCCGCCAATTTATTTCCTGCAGGTGATGCCTTAGGCCAGTATGTAAAAGCGAACCATGTCTGGTTACAAGTTATTGGTGTGCTGGCTGAACCCTACAACAGCCAAAACGAATTTCAGGGCATCAAGCTGGGCGGTGAGCAGAACCAATTGTTTATGCCTTTGCAAACCGCGCAAAACCGCTTTCGCAGCGTACCATTGGAAGCAGAACTCAGCTCCTTTCGGCTGCAACTGGCAGAAGGCGCAAACAGCGCAGTGGCTGCGCGCATGCTCAATCATTTGTTACAGCAACGCCACAATGATATTGATGATTTCCGCCTGATCGTACCGGCTGCACTGCTGGCACAACAAGAGCAAACTCAGAAAATTTTTAATATTGTTATGTCCTGTGTTGCCGGTATTTCCCTGCTGGTAGGGGGTATTGGCATTATGAACATTATGCTGGCCACCGTGTTAGAGCGCACCAAAGAAATTGGTTTGCTACGTGCCATTGGCGCAACTAAGCGCGATATTAAACTGCAGTTTGTGGCCGAAAGTTTTACCATTGCTATTGTTGGCGGCATCGCCGGTATTCTGTTTGGGATTATTCTCTCCGAGCTGATTGCATTTTACTCGGGCTGGGCGGTGTCCTGGTCGTTGCCGGCGATAGTGCTTAGCTTTAGCATCTGCGCTTTAATTGGTATCGCTTTTGGCGTCTATCCAGCCATTAAAGCCTCAGAGTTAGATCCTATCACCGCTTTACAAACGGATTAACGACGTTGCTGATCGCAAGCCGGCTGCAGATTTTGGTTGGCTTGCCGGAAATACCTTAACTGCAGTTCGGTAAAAGCGGGTTGTTGCCACAAGTGCTGCTGCGCCTCACCAAAGGCAGCAGCAAGCTCTGGACGATGAAAAGCCAGCCGATAAAAGCCGCCGGGTAAGTTAAAAAGCTTCAGTGCAGGCTCTGCAGCTAATGCATCCAAATGGTGACCTAAGATATTACGATCTAATATTATGGCGTCCGCTCTGCCCCGTAACAGCATATCAACTTGCGCTTGCTGATCGACGGTTTCACTGTAATCCATCATTTGCGTAACCGCCCAGCGGAATTCTTCACCAAGCACCTGTTCAGCTGTCTGAAACGCAATAACGCGCTGCCGAGCTAAATCGGCTAAGCTTTGAATATCCAGTTTACCGTCAGCTAACGTCGTCACGACGTTTTGGTAATGAATATAAGGGCAGCTGTAGAAATATTCTGGCAAGGTGCTATGCATCGGCTGCAATGTCACTGCATCAAATGCGCCGCTTTTAAACAAAGGAAGCAAACGACCGTTCGGTACATGAGTAAATTCTGCACGCATCCCTGCCGCTGCAAACAAGGCAGTTAACAACTCTAGTTCATATCCAGAGCCAGAAGTCAGATCAATATAAGGAGGCTTATGTAAACCAACCAGCACCTGCACCCTAGGAGGCTCTGCCAGTGCAGGATAAGATATAGCAAAGACTAAACATAACCCAAAATATAAACTTCGCATCCACAGCTCCTCTTAGCAAAGCCTATACTTAGTGTAGTTGATTTTACACCCGACCGAGCTTGCGACAATTAAATAAGCAGGCTTAACTTAGGGCGTGTTGAGGTTTTAAAGGGGTTCGCGATGCGCATTTTTTTAATACTCTGTGCATTATTCTCTTCGCAAAGCAACTCCAAGGTGCTGTGGCAGGATTATCGGTTAACTTACCTTTATGGTGAAAACTACCGTTTAGGTGAACCAACCCGGCAGGTACTTACCATTGAACACGCCGCTCAAACCAGCTGGGGTGATAATTTCTTTTTTCTTGATCATATGCGTTTTCAAGATGGTAATCGCACCAACTATGCCGAAATCCAGCCGCGTTTTAGTTTAGCGAAAAATAGCCATCTCAATTATCAATTTGGCCCGGTGCAAGATGTGTTGCTTGCCGCACATATAGAAATGAGCAGCTTCGCGACCAATGTTTTATATGGTATCGGTTTAGATTTAGCCATACCGGGATTTCGTTTTTTCCAAACCAATCTTTATCGACGCAACAACGACAAAGTCGCTGATAATTGGCAATTAACCCTGGTCTGGGCCTATCCTTTTCAGATTGGCGAACAACAATTTCTGCTGGATGGTTTTCTAGACTGGGCAAGTGGCAGTGTTGACCAACGTGCTAATCTAAATCTTACACCGCAACTTAAATGGCTAATCAGCCCCCATTTGGGGCTCGAGAGTCCGCTTTGGCTGGGTATCGAGTATGTGCTGTGGCAAAACAAATTTGGTGTTGCTGATAGCGAACACCTGCGAAGCCATGAAAGAAATGTAAATGTGTTAATCAAGTGGCATTTTTAGCAAGACCACTGCAAAATCTGAATTACGCTGGCTAATATGGCGCCAAACTTACACTTAGCCACGGCTGAGCGAGGCGTTACGAAAAACATGGCTCAAATGCCTTAAAACAGCTAGGCTGAGTAAGAAACGTTAAGGAGATTAAAATGCGCGATCCCTTTTTACAAGCGGCCATTGATGAAGCCAAAAAAGGTTTAGCAGCAGGTGGCATCCCTATTGGCTCTGTCCTGGTGATCGATGGCAAAATTGTTGGCCGCGGCCATAACCAGCGGGTACAGCAAGGCAGTGCTATATTGCATGCCGAAATGCATTGCCTGGAGCAAGCGGGTCGTTTGTCATCGGCTGACTATAAAAAAGCCACCCTCTACTCTACTTTATCGCCATGCGATATGTGTAGTGGCACCGCCTTACTGTATGGCATACCGAAAATAGTCGTTGGTGAAAACCAAACTTTTCAGGGGCCTGAAGCCTATGTCCGTAGCCGCGGCGTGGAACTTAGCATAGTGCAGGACGAGGAATGTATAAAGCTGATGCAAGACTTTATCGCCGCCGCACCTGAATTGTGGTTTGAAGATATTGGTAAGGTATGAAAGCCGTGTACAAGAACACAGTACGTACGCTGTCATGTTTGTTAATGCTGCTGTTACCAATGGCTTTCGCCAAAGTCCCGGTGCGGGTTGGCGCTTACGAGTTTCCACCTTATGTACAATTTCAGCAAGACCAGGCCACAGGCTTACTTGTTGAGCTAATTGCACAACTAAATCAATTGCAGCAGGAGTATCACTTTGAACTGGTTATGACCACCGCTATTCGTCGTCATCAGGATTTTCAACAGGGTTTGTTTGACGCCATTTTCTTTGAAGATATAAATTGGGGCTGGCAACAACGCGCTATCGAACTACAACAGTCGCCAGCCTTTGCCAAAGATGATGAAGTTTTTATTGCGCTACGCAGTAGGGCCGAATCGCAGCAATGGTTTGATGATCTTAGCGGAAAAAGTATGGCCGGCATTCTGGGTTATCATTATCGCATTGCTGATTATCAAACTGCTCCAGAGTTATTGAGCAGCCAGTATTTGCTTGTTCCCGTAACTGATCACCATGCCAGCATAGAGCTTGTTTTCAAACAACGTACCGATACCGCCATAGTGACCCGATCTTTCTTATCACAATATCTGGATTTACATCCGCAATACCGTGAGACCTTGCTGATCTCAGAGCGCATTGACCAAAGTTATCAGCATCAGCTCCTGCTGCGTGCGGAGCATCCACTTGATATCGCCACCTTGTATCAGTGGGTGCAACATCTGTTGCAACAGCCTGCTTTACAACATGCCCTAGCACAGTATGGACTGCAACTCCTGCCACCTATTGCCGCGGAATAGCACTATCATGTTTAGCAACCAATCATCCAGTCTGCTATTACCGCTTAACAGGGTTCGTAAATGAATATTCAATGTATCTGGCAAGCAGCGACACATAATGCCTTTACCGATCTGATTGCTTGGCAGGATGCGCTTTGGTGTGTCTTTCGCGAAGGCAGTGCTCATGTGTCAGCAGACGGCGCTTTTCGCTTACTACGTTCCATCGATCAAGGACAACATTGGCAAAGTGTGGCCCTAATAACCCATCCATCAGCTGACTTGCGTGATGCTAAATTTAGCCTTCTAACCGATGGTCGACTGATGCTGTATGGTGCGGGTGCCTTACATGACAACAGCCAGCAGAGCCATCAAAGCTTTGCCTGGTTTTCAGTAGATGGTTTGTACTGGTCAGATGCTGTGACTATTGGTGAGCCGAATATCTGGATCTGGCGCCTGAACTGGCAGCAGCATCAGGGGTTAGCGCTAGGTTACAAATGCGGCGGCGAGCCACGTTTTGTGCGCGCCTATACCACTGAAAACGGTATAGACTTTCAGCCTATTACCCCAGACATTTACAGCAGCAGTTACGCTAATGAGAGCGGTTTAGTGTTTGCGACCGATGGTACCGCACTGTGCCTGCTGCGTCGCGATCCAGAGCATGGGCTATTTGGCCAAGCCAAGCCACCTTATAACGAATGGCACTGGCAGGATATTGGCTGCCGGATTGGCGGCCCGCAGTGGTTAGCACTAGCGGATGGACGCTTACTGGCTTGTGTGCGGCTGTACGATGAGCGGATAAGGACCAGCCTTTGCTGGGTAGATCGGCACAGTGGTCAGCTTACCGAGTGGCAGGCCTTGCCCTCTGGTGGCGATTGCAGCTACGCCGGCATGGTGTTGCAGGACAAACAGCTCTATATCAGTTACTACTCGTCACATGAAGGACAAAGCCGTATTTACCTGGCGACATTATTGTTGTAAAAATCAGGTTACTCAACCAGTTACAACGATATTAAGTTATAAATTACGTGTCTGCATTTACAATAAAACGCGACGTAGGAAAAACGATAAAAAAGCTGCGACAACCAATTTGATTGCAGCAGCTTGCGGCTAAAGCTGTTCAGCTTTTAGTATTTGATACTGCAGCCATAAGGCCGGGTTACCGCAGGATCAGGCGTTTGCCCTGCTAACACCGCTTTGCCCGCATTAGCAAAATACGGGGTTGCCTTGGCAATATCTTCTACTTTTGCTGATGGGATACTGTCGATGCCGCCCATATATTGCAGTACGCCGTTTTTATCAATCACGTACATATGTGGAGTAGTACGGGCATCATAGGCCTTACCCATTACGCCATCTTCGTCAAAAATCACTGCGGTTGGTGCAGCACTGCGGCTACTGGTTAGCTCATCTGATTTGGCCTGATCAACATGGCCTTGTTTCCCCGGCGCCGACGAGATCACACTTAACCACACCACATCAGCTGAGGTCATTTCTTGTTGCAATTGCTGCATATTGCCCTGGTAATGTTTTACGACAAAAGGACAATCGTGGTTAGTCCACTCCAGAACCACATTTTTGCCGGCAAAATCTTGTAAGCTATGTACCTGCCCAGCTGAGTCTTTTACGGTAAAAGCAGGTGCTGGTTGGCCAACTTGTGGCGCGGCAGCCAAACTACCGGCGAACAGCGCTGCAGCGGCCACGGCTAACAGTTTCATCTTTTTCATATAATCACTCCTGTTGCATTGAAATTAGTAAAGTAAAATTACACTGCGGCTTTATTGCTTACTAAGCCGCTCTAAGGTTTGCCGGAGGGTATCCGGCGTTAAAATCTGTGGTAACACTTCCGCTGGCTGGCCTGGCCAATACAACACGTATAAAGGCACACCATCGCGCTGATACTGATGCAAATAGGCGGTGATTGCCGCATCGCGGCGTGTCCAATCACCTTTTAGATAGGTCACATCATAAAGTGCCAAAGCGGCCTTGCTGCTATCCGTATTAAGCGCTACCCGCTCATTAACCAAACAGGTAATGCACCAGTCTGCTGTCATATTCACTAACACCGGCTTACCTGCGGCTTGCAGCTGTGCCTGCTTCTCTGCACTCCAGCTCTGCCAGTGTGCAGCCGTGGCTTGAGCAGAAGTTGCCACCAGCCCTGTTGGTGTAGCAAACCATACCAGCCAGAGCGCCAGCACAACAAAGCCTACCGCAAATACGGGCTCTGCCTTGCCTTGCTGGCTTAACTGCCAACGCCCCCAGAGCCAGCAAGCCGCTGCCAGCGCCACGGCACCACAGAGCAATAACGCCAGCGCATCAATACCGGTTTGCCGGCCAAATACCCAGGCTAACCAGATAGCGCTCAGATACAACGGATAAGCCAGTAACTGTTTTAACGTATCCATCCAGGCACCGGGTTTGGGTAGTAGCCGCGCCAACGCCGGAATGTAGGCCAATAATAAAAAGGGTAACGCCATCCCTAAACCCAAGGCAACAAACACCAGCAGCGCCAGCGCTGGCGGCTGGGTTACCGCATAACCCAGAGCGCCCCCCATAAAGGGCGCAGTGCAAGGGCTGGCAACGACCACTGCCAATACACCGGTAAAAAACGAGCCTTTAGCGCCTTTTTGCTGCGTTAAGCCACCACCGGCGTTCATTAACCCTAAGCCAAATTGCACCAGGCCCGATAAGCTTAAGCCCAACGCAAACAATAAATAGGCTAAAGCGGCAACTAACAGCGGGCTTTGTAACTGGAATCCCCAGCCCACTGCCGCCCCGGCAGCGCGCAGGGCAAGTAGCACGCCAGCAAGCGCCACAAAACTTAGCACTACCCCCAGGCTATACCACAAAGCATCGCTTTGTTGCTGTTTGCGCTGCCCGCTATTGCCAGCAATACTTAGCGCCTTTAACGATAACACCGGAAACACACAGGGCATTAAATTAAGAATAAAACCACCGGCGGCAGCCATCAGCAACACTAACCACAACGCCTGCCCGCTGTTGCTTGTCTCTAGCTGCCCTGCCACGGCCAGATGTTCTGCTGCTTTTAAGCTCAGGCTATAACCCTGACCATTAGCGCTTACCAGCACCAACTCGAATTGTTCAGGCGCCTGAGTAAAATAGGTATTGAGCTTTTGCCGCAGTAACCATTCGCCCTCGCTAAATAACAGCTGTTGTGGGGCGGCATGATCGACCAGCTCAGTCGCTGCGACAAAAAAGCCTTGAAAATCTTCATCCGGCAAACCGGCGATAGCGGCAGAAAAACTGTCACCAGCAATATCATAGTAACCACTTAACGCTAAAGGCTGCGGCTGACTCGCCTGTGCTTTGCTAATCAGCTCAGCCGCGTAAGCAGAACGCTCGGCGTTTTCGGATACCGGGATACTAAATTGAAAACTCGCCTCAGCCGGAATACAAATTTCCTCACAGACCAACCAATCTACTTTGGCAGCGATTTCCAGTTCTTTCTGAGCAAAGTCTGTCGGGATCTTAAGCTCGGTTAATAACACCGTCGGGCCGGCAAAGCCGTAATTCATCATAGGGGGAATGGAAAAAAACTGCGGCGTTGGCCATTGTATTGACCCGGCAGTCACGCCCTGCGGTAAGTGCCAGTCAATACTGGTTGGCAAGCCAGAATCGCCTGGATTGATCCAGTAAGTATGCCAGTGCTCATCGGGAATAAAATGCAGCGCCAGCAAGACGGATTGTCCAGCTTGTACCGTCTGGTATTCACTGACCAGCTCAGCCTGTAAATGCTTAGCTTGCTGCCAACCGCTGCTTGACGCCGCGGCCGCTGCACTAAAGCACAATAAAATACTGCATAACAGTGTCACGAGTAGTCGCATTAATGTTGCCCTTTAAAGCTTTGATAACGCTATTCAGTACTCTATCAACAGAACTCTGAATTTTGATAGCAAAGTCATTTACTCACGTTACGTTATTACAACACAAGCGATCACTTTGTCAGGTAAGACGAACGAAAATTCAGCTAATTGCAGCAAAAAACGCGATAAACTGCTATATTACCAAGCCTGCCGGGCAAGTTGCTGTGGTCACTCCAGTGTGGCAAACCTGGCAGTAAACAAGAGAGTTTACTCAAACACAACGCCCATAATTTAAATGAAGGTATCACGTTAATGACCCTATTCGGCAAATCGGCCTTAGTGGCAGCAGTTCAGGCTGCGCTCTTTGGGACAACACTCGGTTTTTCTCCTGCCTTACTGGCGCAGGATAGTGACAAAAACCTGGAGACTGAAGAGAAAAAACTGGAAACCATTACCATTACCGCGCAACGGCGCAGCCAGAGCATTCAGGAAGTGCCGATTTCGGTAGCGACCTTATCGGGCGAAAAGTTTGACAGTATTTTCTCCTCAGGCGATGACATTACTGCGCTGGCCATTAAAGTACCAGGCTTATATGCAGAAAGCTCTAACGGCCGTGCGGCACCGCGCTTTTATATCCGCGGTTTGGGCAATACCGATTTTGATTTAGCGGCGTCACAACCGGTATCCATCGTGATGGACGATGTGGTGATGGAAAACGTGATCCTGAAAAGTTTTCCGCTATTTGATGTGCAGCAGGTTGAGGTGATCCGTGGGCCACAAGGTACCTTATTTGGACGTAACACAACTGCGGGCATTATTAAATTTGATACAGTAAAACCACGGCAAGATTTTGATGCTTATTTAAAAACAACCGCAGGTACCTTAGGTACAGCGCACTTCGAAGGTGCTGTTGGTGGTGGTTTAACAGACTCACTGTCTGCCCGGGCCTCTTTCTTATCACAACATCGTAGCAACTGGATAGACAACAGCTTTACCGGCCAGAAAGATGTAATGGGTGGCTATGATGAGCGTGCCGGTCGTGTGCAGTTTTTATATGAGTCCGACCAGGTTGATGCCTTATTAAACGTGCATAGCCGTAGCTATGATGGTACCTCTACCATCTTTCGCAAAAATATCCTGACACCGGGCAGCAATAAGCTGAACGAAAATTATGATCGCGATGTGGTTGCCTATGATGCATCGGGTAATAACGTACAAAGCTACGATGCCTGGGGTACGTCATTAAAGTTAGACATTAAATTTGATGGTATGACGCTGACCTCTATTTCTGCCTTAGAGAAAGCAAAAGGCGGCGGTATTGGTGATATTGACGGCGGAAATCCGAACCAAGCCGGTCCAGCAAACCCAGACTCAGCAGTCACTGAAGATCAGTTAAAAGATTTAAAACAAGTGACTCAGGAAATTCGGCTTGCCAGTGATACTAGTAGCGCACTGAGCTGGCAAACCGGTGCTTTCTATTTTGACTCATCATTTGGTGTAAACACCATCGATGGTTTTTTTGGCGCAACTGAAGTCTTTCATGGCAATACCAGTTGGGCACTGTTTGGTCAAACCTCGTACAAGGTTAACGATAAGCTAACCCTGACCGGTGGTTTACGTTATACCGAAGATGAGAAAACCTTCTCTGTCGGTCAGCAAAACGTGGATGGCTTTGCATTGGTCATAGGCTTTGCAGAGATACAAGATTATGCGCCGATCAAGGTTAAAGACGATCAGATCAGCTGGGAGCTAAGCGCTAACTACCGCTTAACCAACACTACCAGCCTGTTTGGCCGGGTAGCAGAGGGCTTCCGGGCACAAACTATTCAGGGCCGTGATGTCGCTTTTGAAGCACCGCCTTCAGTAGCAGATGCGGAAACCATCACCTCCTTCGAAGTAGGTACTAAGTCTGATTTATTAAACAATACGCTGCGCTTAAATGCCGCCTTGTTTTACTACATTATCGATGACATTCAATTATCAGCTATTGGTGGGCAAACGCAGGGCAACCAGTTAATTAATGCCGATAAAGGCACCGGTTATGGTTTTGAAGTCGATTTTGATTATCGCGTCCTGCAGAACCTGAGTTTAGGCGGTGGTTTTAGCTATAACAAAACCGAGCTAAAAGATGACACCTTAACGGTGGCGCCGTGCGGCTCAGGACTGTGTACCGTGTTAAATCCAACCACAACCGATGGCTTGGCGTTGATTAATGGCAATCCATTTCCACAAGCACCGGAAACAATTCTAACGTTAAACGCCCGTTATGATTATCCATTGCCAGGTGGTGAGCTCTATGTATTTGCCGATTATCAGCGCCAGGGCAAAACCAACCTGTTTTTGTATGAGTCTGCCGAGTTTCATACCAATAACAACTATGAAGCGGGTTTACGGGTAGCTTATATCAACTATCAACATAACTACGAAGTAGGTGTGTTTGGCCGCAATATCACTGATCAGGACAACTTAAAAGGTGCTATCGACTTTAGCAACCTGACCGGTTTTGTAAACGAGCCAAGAGTTATTGGTGTCGATTTTAAGATTAGTTTCTACTAATCGTTGAGTTGGGCTAAGCCAATACAAGTAAGGGGCAGCATCAGCTGCCCTTTTCTATAGCTTACTCCTGAGAAACTGCATATCCCGATATTCATGGCGCTCCCCAGGCTCTGCAACATAAGGCTCTAACCGAAAACCGGTTACCTGACGGCGATTATTTAGCTGAAAGTGAATGAGTGCAGGGCGTGCCACATTAGCATCATGCCAACGCACTACAAAGCTGTGATCGGCAAAGGGTTCTAATATTCCTTGTAAATTTTGCATGCGCGCCGATTGAAAACTTAAACCCGTTTCAGTTTGGGTAATGCTAATAGCACCAAACCAGCGATCGGCATAGGTTCCCGCGTAATCCTGTAGTGCCAGCAACACCTCGCCAGTACCCACCGGTAACGCCGCAGCACCTGTACCTTGCGCCCGGCGTTGCTGTTGTTCAGCATAATAGCCCACCCAATCGCGCTGTAGCTCGGGTGCTAAATAATACTTTAATACCGTTTGTACCACCGCCTGTCGTGCGCCGCTATTCGAGCCATTGTTAAGCACCACTAAGCCTAGCTGCCGATCCGGTATCAATACCACATGCGCCTGAAAGCCCGACAAAGTGCCAGTATGGTGGACAACCTTAACACCATGCATATCGGCCATGCGCCAGCCTAGGCCATAAGCACTAAAGTTAGTAAAATCCAGCTCCCGATCGGTAGCTGATACGCCCATAATGGTGTGCGGCGCCCACATTTGTGCCAGCTGCGCCCGGCTAACCGGGGCGGCGGTTGTTGTGCCGGCTGAAGAGAGTAAAAAACCCAGCCATTTACTCATATCGCTGGCACTACAAACAATGCCTCCGGCGGCGGCTGACATTAACATAGCACCGTTAATTGCATTACGCTCAATAGCCGCAAAACCGTCAGTACCACTAAAGCTATACGGTAAGGCCACATTTTGTAGGGCGGCCTCTGGCATTGGACCGGCGTAGCACTGCATTTGCAGTGGCTGAAAAATACGTTCGGCGACAAACTCATGCCAGGGCTTAGCCGCTACCCGGGCCACCAACTCTGCTGCAGTTATGTAGAGCACATTGCTATAGGCATAATTGGCCCTAAAACTGGTTAGCGGTGTAAGGTAGCGCAGATTGTGGATCACTTCATCCCGGCTAAAACCACTGGGTTCAGGCCAGATCATGCTATCTCCTGCCGCACCGGCTAAACCGCTACGCTGACTAAGGAGATCCCGTACTGTAAACTCTGCCGTCACCCAGGGATCTTGCATTTTAAATTCGGGTAAATGCTGTATTACCTTGTCGTCCCAACTTAGCTTACCCTCGTCGACCAAAATCGCTACGCTGGCGGCAGTAAAGGCTTTTGAAGCAGAAGCCAGCCGAAAGTAGGTGTCGGCCGTTACCGGTGCGGCAGATGACAGCTCACGCTCACCATAACCGGCCAGATGCACCAGCTGACCATCTTTGACCACGGCCAGTGCCATACCGGGTGTATCAAATTGGGTTAAGGCAGCAAGCGCTGCTTCATCAAACAGTGGCAGTGTCGTCGCTGACAGCTCGCTGGCAGATGCCGCCGCCGTCTGCCCCACAGTGAAACCCAGTATGATCGCAGTAACTAGTGAAAAAGCGGTTTGGCGCATCTTGTTTTGGTACATCTTCTGCTCCTTCTTTTTATTCTTAACAAGCGTTGGTGCTTTGACGCGTGCCTGCACACCGACAGCAAAGCAGCCATTACGGCTATGTACTAAATTTTAGGGCGCTGTAGCGTAAATTTTTGGGCAGCACTTAACGCATAATAATCCCCAGGCCCACCGCCACGTAGCACGGGATCAGCCGCTAAGGTATCGAACACACCATCCTTTAACAGTTTAGGATCGATATGCACACCTATTACTTCGCCCAAGACCATCCAGGTGTCCAGTTGCTTACCAGACGCCGTATTTAATGGAAAAAGCTGTGTTAGTTTACATTCAAAGCGTACTGGGCTTGCTGCTACTTGCGGTGCCCGAATGAGTTTCGAAGGCAGCATCGTTAAACCCGCCAGCTCAAATTCATTTACCTCTGGTGCTACACTGGCGCTCGTCTGATTCATAGCATTAACCAGGCTACGATTTACCAGATTCCAGCAAAACTCACCGGTTTGCTGGATATTTTGCACTGAGTCTTTCCAAGCGGTACTGGCAAAACCAATAATCGGTGGCTGATAATTAAATAAATTAAAAAAGCTGTAAGGCGCCAGATTCACCTGGCCGCTATTACTCACACTCGAGATCCAGCCTATTGGCCTTGGCGCAATAATACTGTTCATTGGATCATGCGCTAAGCCATGACCCAGCCCAGGTTCAAAAAAATAATCGACTGCCATTGTGACTCCCACTCTCCCTGAAGACTGCTGTATTCACTATGTTAAACCGCTATCGCTATCCAGCCGCTAACAGCCTCAGAATACTTGCTTTTAGCCTGCCAGCAATCTAGCCTGAGCGCCAGTGCTAACTGAAAAAGATGAGACCAGATGCCAGATTTTCGCAGTGATACGGTAACCAGACCCAGCGCCGCCATGAAAGCGGTAATGTTTGACGCCCCTTTAGGCGATGATGTGTTTAATGATGATCCCAGTACACTCGCCTTGCAACACTATGCGGCTGAGCTACTGGGCTTTGAAGCCGCCTTATTTGCGCCCAGCGGCACCCAAACCAATTTAATTGCCATGATGAGCCACTGCCAACGGGGTGATGAGGCTATTGTTGGCCAGCAATGGCATACCTATAAGTGGGAAGGCGGTGGCATGGCGGTACTGGGTTCGATTCAGCCACAGCCCATCGCCCTGCAACCCGATGGCACACTTGCAGTTACAGATATTGTCGATGCCATTAAACCAGACGACCCACACTTTGCCCGTACCCGGCTTATTGTGATTGAAAATACCGTAGGCGGTAAGGTGTTACCCCTTAGCTATATGCAGCAGGTTGCCACCCTGGCGAAACAACATAACTTACAATGCCATATTGATGGTGCCCGCCTTTTTAACGCGGCTGTGGCCTTAGCCCCGCAGCATCAGCTTAGCCCACAACAGATGGCGAAAACGCTGTGCCAGGGCTATGACTCGGTGTCCATTTGTTTATCAAAAGGCTTAGGGGCCCCCATTGGCTCATTATTGTTAGGCTCGCAGGAGTTAATAAAAAAGGCCAAGCGCGTAAGAAAAATGCTGGGCGGTGGTATGCGGCAAACCGGGCTTTTGGCGGCAGCAGGCCATTATGCCTTGCAAAACCATATTGACCGACTGGCGGAAGATCATGCTAATGCCCGCCTTTTGGCCGATGGCTTAGCGGCCTTAGCCGGGCAAGGCCGCTTTGCCGAGCTACTTAGCGTACAGCCACCCCAAACCAATATTCTGTTTACCGATTTACCAGCGATGCTGGCTGACGAGCTGGTTGCCTTTTTGGCATCAAAGCAGATACAACTCACCAGCAGCAACTATGCCAGTGCCAGCGGTACACTAAAACGGATCCGTTGGGTGTGTCATTTAGATATCAGCACTGCCGATATCCAACACACACTGGATTTATTAAGCCAATTTGCGCATAGTAGCTAACACCGCTCGCTACCGCACTTTCAACAACATCCTCAGCCCGGAGATCTACCATGCTATTACGCCCGCTTGCTGCCGCTATGTTACTTGCCACTCTGGCCTTTAACCCCGCCTCATCACATGCCGACACCTTAAGGATCAGCCCGGAGCTGGAGCAACAGGTTATTAGCTGGCGCCGCGATTTACACCAACACCCTGAACTTAGTAATCGTGAGTTTCGCACTGCTAAGGTGGTGGCAGAGCATTTACAGCAATTGGGATTAACCGTACAAACGGGTATTGCCCATACTGGTGTCGTGGCCATTTTAGATAGTGGCAAACCTGGCCCCTTTTTAGCCCTACGCGCCGATATGGATGCGCTACCGGTCACAGAACAAACAGATTTGCCGTTTCGCTCTGTTGCTAAAGGGGAGTATCGCGGTAAAGAGGTTGGCGTAATGCATGCTTGTGGCCATGACTTACATGTTGCTATGTTGATGGGTGCAGCTGATTATCTGGTTAAACACAAAGCGCAGCTAACTGGCAAGGTGATGTTTATTTTTCAACCGGCCGAAGAAGGCGCGCCATCCGGCGAAGAAGGTGGCGCGGAGCTGATGTTAAAGCAAGGCCTGTTTGCCAAAGAGAAACCCGAAGCGGTATTTGGCATCCATGTCTGGGCACCGGCGAATACCGGTGTAGTGCAGTATCGCTCCGGGCCATTAATGGCCTCTTCTGACCGCTTTGAAATAACAGTAAAGGGCCGGCAAACCCACGGTTCAGCCCCTTGGGGCGGCGTGGACCCTATAGTGGCTGCCGCGCAAATTATTAATAATGTGCAAACTATAGTTAGCCGCCAAATTAATATTACCAAAGCGCCAGCGGTTGTCAGCTTTGGTATTGTTGAAGGCGGGGTGCGCAATAATATTATTCCGGACGAAGTCTATCTGGAAGGTACCATTCGCAATTTTGATATGGGTATTCGCCAGCAAATTTTTGGCTTACTGAAAAGAGCAGCAGAAGCGAGTGCGGCTGTAACCGGGGCTGAAGCAGAGGTAAAAATCGTAGAAGGCTATCCGGTCACACTGAATAACCCTGAGCTTACTGCACGCTCTTTACCCATATTGCAACAGGTAGCAGGTGTAGATAAGGTACTGGAAAGCCCGCTGGTAACAGGTGCTGAAGATTTCTCTTATTATGCACTGGAAACACCTGGCCTCTTTGTGTTTTTAGGTATTACTCCTGAGGGACAGGACCCGGCGAAAGCACCGGCCAATCACTCTCCGCATTTTTATGCTGATGAGAAAGCGCTAAAAACCGGTACAGAACTCTTTATTAACTGGGTATTAGCGTATCAGCAATAAACTTTTGCTGAATTAGCAGGTCTTAACACGGTCAATAAACTTACAAGGAAGACTATGAAACATATTTTTACGCTATTGCTGCTGGGTGTAAGCTTTAATACCATGGCCAATACTGAGCTGGAACAGCAGGTAGCAGCACTTTTGCAACAAAAAGCCTATGCGGATGCGAAAGCCATACTGGCGCCAAAGGTAAATAGCAAAACCAAAGATGCGTTTTTGCTGGCATCTTTAGGCCGCAGCGAATTAGCACTGGGTGACGTAGAACAAGCTGAGAAGCTGTTAGCTCGGGCGGTAAAAGCAAAAGCAGATAATGCTGAATACCAATTCTGGTATGGCCGTGCCAGTTGCGATGCCGCGCAACAAGCCAGTATGTTAAGTGCCTTAGGGCTGGCCAAACGCTGCGCTAAAGCCTTTGAGCAAGCACACCAACTGGCTCCGGAGAATGCCGAGTATCTGCAGGCGCTTGCTAAATATTATGCGCAGGCGCCGGGTGTAGCCGGTGGTGACAAAACCAAAGCGATGGAACTGACTAAAACCTTACAACAGTTGGCACCGGTAAAAGGCCAATTACTGGAATTAGAGCTACTGTTACAGCAAGATCAAACCGAGGCGGCAGAGGCCTTATTAGCACAAGCCCCTGCGTTACAAAGCCGCCCCGAACCGTATTTTTTACAGGGCTTAAAACGGGCACAAAGCCGTGATTACCAGGGCGCTATGCAGCAATTTGCGTTAGCCAGCGAACAAGACGCTGCCGATATCGACGCCGAGCGCAGCCGTTTAATGGCACTATATCAATTAGGCCGGGCCACAGTGCTGGCAAAAGCCGAACATCAGCAAGGTATTAACGCATTACAACGTTTTTTAGCCGACGACAATACGCCAGCGGAATTTACTGATTGGGCACAGTTCCGCTTAGCCCAACTCTATTTAGCCACCGAACAAAGGCCGGCGGCCGAGGCACTGTTAAAGCCATTACAAGACAGTACCAAAGACAACAATTTAAAAACTGAGATTAAGAAAATACTGTAATGCAACAACCTACCTTTAATGGTATCCATCATGTGGCGCTGATTTGTAGTGATTATCAGCGCAGCAAAACCTTTTATACTGAGGTGCTGGGGCTAAAGATTCTGGCTGAGCATTACCGCGAAGCCAGGCAATCCTGGAAACTAGACTTACAGCTAGCCGACGGTAGTCAGCTGGAACTGTTTAGCTTTCCTGGTGCGCCGGCACGGCCCAGCCAACCTGAAGCTCAAGGACTGCGGCATTTGGCCTTTGCGGTAACCGATCTCGATCATTGGGTAAGTTACCTAAAGCAACAGGGTGTTGCAGTGGAAGCCATTCGGGTAGACGAATATACCGACAAGCGTTTTACTTTCTTTCAGGACCCAGACGGGCTGCCGTTGGAGCTTTATGGGCTTTAACCGATCACGCAACTGCGGTTTTTTCTAAACACGCTGCTTTCTGATTCGTTTTGATAAAAGAGAAGCTTTGCCTGCTCGCAATAACAGGCGCCATCTTAGCCGTTATCATCCTTGACTAAAATGGCGCTACACTGGGCCTAGCACGCTAGACCAACTAGCTTTGCGTTAACCCGAGTTACGCATACCCGCCGCAATACCGGCAATGGTTACCATTAGTGCCCGGTTACTTTGCGCACTGATCTGATCCGGCTGCTGCCGCGCACGCTTTAACAGCTCGACCTGCAGAATATGCAGGGGATCAACATAGGTATTGCGCAGCATTATCGACTCGCGGATCCAGCCCTCTTTTGCCATCAGGGTATCGCTATGGATCAGTTTTAATAACAGTTCACGATCTGCCGCTAATTGCTGCCGCAGTTGCTGGCCTAAGCCCTGCAGCTCCTCAGGAACTAACACCTTATCGTAATAAGCTGAAATTTCAGGATCCGCTTTTAGAAATACCATTTCCAGCATCGATAGACGGGTAGCAAAGAATGGCCATTGCTGCTGCATCTCATCTAACAGGGCACTGTTATCTGCAGCGACCGCTTTGGCCAAGGCATTACCCGCGCCAAGCCAGGCGGGTAACATTAAGCGGTTTTGCGACCAGGCAAAGATCCAGGGAATAGCCCGCAAGCTCTCAACACCACCGGTTGGGTTACGCTTAGCCGGGCGGCTACCTAGAGGCAATTTACCCAGCTCTTGCTCTGGCGTGGCGGCACGAAAATAAGGCACAAAGTCTTTGTTATGCCGCACCACAGCCCGATACGCGTCGCAGGAATCTGCCGCTAACTGGCTCATCAGCTTACGCCAACTGGCTTTAGGCACTGGCGGTGGCAATAGCATGCCTTCTAATACGGCGCTGGCGTAAAGCGCCAGGCTGCGCACAGCTAACTCAGGCAAGCCAAACTTAAAGCGGATCATCTCGCCTTGTTCGGTTACCCGTAAACCGCCCGCCAATGAACCCGGTGGCTGCGATAAAATAGCCGCATGCGCTGGGCCACCGCCACGGCCAATAGTACCGCCACGGCCATGGAATAAGGTTAACTTAACACCATAGTCGCCGCTCAGCTTAACCAGAGCTTCCTGCGCACTATATTGCGCCCAGGCCGCTGCCAGTACACCGGCATCTTTGGCCGAATCAGAATAGCCAATCATCACTTCCTGCCGGCCATTAATATAACCCCGATACCAATCAATGCTCAGTAACTGCCGCATACAATCGGGCGCATTTTGTAAATCGCTTAAGGTTTCAAATAGGGGAGCGACTGGCATCGGGAAGCTAATGCCCGCTTCTTTTAATAACAATTGTACCGCTAATACATCAGAGGGTTTGCCAGCCATCGAAATAACATAGGTACTCAGTGCCTCACTGCCATGCCGGGCCACGATATCGCAGGTATCCAACACTTCCTGCACCTCGGCAGAGGGCTGCCAGCTTTTGGGGAATAATGGCCGCTTATTGGCAAGCTCGCGCAGTAAAAAGGCCTGGCGATCACTTTCCGTCCAGGCGCCATAATCGCCCAGCCCCAGATAACGGGTAAGCTCGGCAAATACCTCTGCATGGCGGCCAGCATCTTGCCGTACATCTAATTTCAGCAGGGTTAAACCAAAGGCATAAGCCCGGCGCAGGGTATCCGTTAAACGGCCACGGGCAATCAATTGCATACCATTGGCGAGTAACGATTGATAACAGAGTAACAGCGGTTCCAGTAATTGCTGATTGTGCCAGAGTAAATCAGCAGGACGTTGTAACCGATCATGCTTTAACGCTTCGGTTAACCAATCGCGGGTATAAATAAGTTGCTGCCGTAACTTGTTTAATACCGCACGATAAGGCTCAGAAGCTTGCTCACTGGCGGCTAACAACTCTGCCGTTCCTGTGTTCATCGACAATTCGGTAGAAAGTAAATCGAGATCATGAATAAAGAGGTCTGCGGCTTTCCAACGACTGAGTAATAATACCTGACGGGTTACTTTGGCCGTAACAAAAGGATTACCATCGCGATCACCGCCCATCCAGGAAGAAAAGCGGATCGGTGCCGCATCCAGTGGTAACCCAGTGCCCATGGCTTTATTTAAGTCTGCATCGAGCTCACGTAAAAAGTCGGGCACCGCTTGCCAGAGCGAGCTTTCGATCACCGCAAAACCGGATTTGGCTTCATCTACCGGTGTCGGGCGTTGCTCGCGGATTTCATTGGTATGCCAAGCCTGGCTAATTAACTCCGTTAGGCGTAATTGCAGCTGTTGCTGCTGCCAGGGCGTATGTTGCTGCTCCAGCTGCGCTAAACACGCCGCGATTTCACTCAGTTTATGAATAAGGGTGCGGCGTGCGACCTCGGTGGGATGCGCGGTGAGCACCAATTCTATCGATAGATCCCGCACGGCCTGATTGATATCACCTTTTTGCAGTGCGGCGTCTTTTAAGCGCTGAAACAACTCGGTCAGCGGCTCTGGTTTCTCAATACTGTGCCGACCCGCCTGGCTAACACTAAAGTGTTGCTCGGCCAAGTTTGCTAGATTTAAAAACTGGGCAAAAGCCCGCGCTACCGGTAATAACTCATCGTCGCTTAGTGCGGTTAAGACTTGCCGTAACTGCTCAGCCTGTTTGCTATCGCCCTGCCGTGCCTCTTTAGACAATTGGCGAATTTGCTCCACTCGCTCTAGTACCGCATCACCCAGATGCTGACGCAGCGTTTCGCCCAGTTCTGTACCCAGTAACCCGACATTTGCCCTAAGGGCAGCATATTGATCCATACCCGTGCTCCACTGCTTATCGAAAAGTTCTAACCACCCTAGCCTGTTCTGTGTTGGTACTCAACTATGATGTGTTTCAGCCACCCAGACATTTTTTCACCACGTGCGATCACTTAATATAAAAAAACCAGCGCCCCCAGGGAGGAAGACGCCGGCTTTAACAAAACATTTGGAACTAAGCGCTACGCGATAGCTGCCGTGCGCTTAGTCTAGTAGTGATTAGAAGTCGTATTTCACCCCAGCCGTCAGACGGCGACCAATCACATCAAAGGCTGCACCTTCTGCAAACACACCTGGTTGACGTGGTGGGTTTCTGTCAAACATATTCAACACACCGGCCCGCACCTGTAAATTATCCGTCACATTGTAACGTGTCGTTAAATCGAAGGTGGTGTACGATGGCACATCATTGTAATTGTTCACGTTAGGCGACCAGGTATTAGACAATACC
The DNA here is from genome assembly GCF_014653435.1 of Alishewanella longhuensis. Taxonomy (GTDB): domain Bacteria; phylum Pseudomonadota; class Gammaproteobacteria; order Enterobacterales; family Alteromonadaceae; genus Alishewanella; species Alishewanella longhuensis. The sequence goes on from NZ_BNAO01000009.1 coordinate 126,751, forward strand.
GTAGCTGAACGATGCGTCATGGTTAGCGCTGCAGAGAAACCGTCATAGGTATAGTCTGTAGTCCAGCGGTGTTTCCACTTAGGTCTTAATACCTCGCCAGTGTTAATCACTTCATCATCCGGACGGCCTGTCGAGTTGTACATCCGCTCTTGCAGATAAGTACTAATTAAGCGGAAACCAAAGTTACCTAATTCAGTATCGATCCGGTAATTCGCTTCAATATCAAAGCCTGACGTACGGCTAACTGCAGAGTTAACGGGCTTCTCGAAGTAATTCACAATTTCTTTGGTTTCTGGATCACGCTCAATCAGCGGGCAGTAAGGGTTGTCTAATGAGTCTGACTGATAACATAACGTCACCAGGGCAGTGCCGGTGAAGCTGTTAATCATATTGTCGATATCAAACTTCCAGTAGTCCACGGTCAGACTTAAATTTTCAATAAAGTCTGGGGTGTATACAAAGCCAATAGTGATATCTTTCGCCACTTCGTTCTTCAGATCGGTATTACCGACAATAAAGCCCGGCCGGGTTGAGCTAAACCAATCTTCAGATGGCTCGAAGGTGGTTGGAATACCCTGAGCCGCACAGTTTGCCCGAATATTATCGGCATATTTTTCTGGTAACGCATTAGCACGACTTGATGCGCACCAATCGGTAATAGAGCGGAAGGTTTGACCTGGTGGGTTATATAACTCACCAATATTCGGTGCACGCACCGATTTAGAGCGATTTACCCGGACACGTAGCTCATCATTAACTGCCCAGTTTACGCCAATTTTCCAGGCCGTATCGTTACCTGACGTTGAATAATCCATCCAGCGGAAGGCACTTTCAAAGGTTAAGGTGTCGGCAAAAGGCAGATCGGCTAATAAAGGTACTGAAATCTCTGCCGCCACTTCACTTACATCAAACTCACCCGCTAAAGGAGCAGATTGGTTGTTGAATAGTAAACCATCGCGCATTGCAGGATCAGGCAGGGTGTCAGCTTTTTCTTTACGATACTCTGCAGTTAAGGCACCTGCTAAACCACCGGCTGGCAATTCGAACAACTCGCCGCTTACCGAAGCCCCTATCACGTGCTGTTGAATAGAGGAGCGACGCATCGCATCCGTGCTAACCCAGTTATAGGCAGCCTGATCGTAAATACCACGACCAAAAATATCCAGTGGTAAACAACCGTTAGCACGTGCGGCTTCACTACGACACACCACTTCGCCACCTACCACTATTGAATCTACCGCATCATAAAAACGCTGTTCAAACATTTCGCCATACCATTCGGTATCGGCCTGCACATGGCCCGACGTGGCATACACCTCGTATGAATAATCACCAATATACCCTTCTAAACCTAAGGCAAGGCGTGCCAAGGTTCTGTCCTGGCTATAACGGCGATTACCGAAATCAGACGCCAGATAGCCCATATTCACCCGACCATTTGGATTGTCAACGTTAGCAGTACTTAAGATCAGGTCACGCGCCGCCTGCGGTAGTAAGGCATTATCACCAAAAACACCAAAGGTCATAAAGGCTGGTGAACTTTCACCATAAGCGTCTGATTTAGAGTAAGTAAATTCGGCAGTAAAGGCATGATTGTCATTGATATCGTAATTCATGCTGGTGAAGAAATTTATCCGATCAAGCGGCGTTCTTAAGAACTGGTTTTCCGCAAAGTCGTACCCTTCACCACCCAGATAGTCTACCCGGCCATTTGGGTTTGCTGGCAGTGCTTGCCCTAAGCCCATCTGTTTTAATTGACCACTATCAGAGAAGTTATAACGCTTACCACCAACCACAAAGGTACCGGTTTTATCATAAGCCGCTAATACCTGACGCCCATATAGGCCTTCAAACACCGCATTAGGTTCTGTTTTTGGATCAAAATCATCAGCACCAACCCGAGGGTTTCTGATAACAATAGGCGCATCACGTAAGTAATCGCGATCCATATAGCTAATTTGTTTTTGGCGTGCCCAGCTTAAGTTGGTGATAAAAGAGGCTTTGCCTGCTTCAGAGCCAAAGGTGATAGAGGCGTACTCTTCTTCACCACCGCTCTGTGTTGGCTGCGTAGTCGAAACATCGACAGTGATACCATCATAAGATTTTTTGGTAATGATATTTACCACCCCTGCGATGGCGTCAGAGCCATATACCGCCGAAGCACCACCGGTGGTAATTTCTACCCGTTCGACGATAGCCGTTGGGATATTGTTTAAATCTACGGCTGAGCTACCTGGTGCACCAGCAACAAAGCGGCGGCCATTCACTAGCACCAGAGTGCGGCTAGAACCCAAACCACGCAAATCGGTATTGTTTAAACCGCTGGCAAAGACTGTATTATTGCTGGTCTCTGGTGATAAACCTACCAGGGTGTTCGGCATCTTGTGCAATAAGTCACCGACGTTAACCACACCTGCTGACACAATAGCATCACCCGAGATCACCGTGATAGGCGTAGGCGCCAGTTCACCAATACGTTTAATACGTGAGCCGGTAACTTCAATTCGCTCAACCTTCGCCGTTTCTTCCTGCGCCATAGCTGACGTACTCAAACCTGCTAAGGCAACTGGAGCAGCCAAGATGGCCAAACGCACGGCGTTATTTAATCTTGATCTTTGCATAATATTCCCTCTGGATCACAGCCATTTGCCGACTGCGTTGTTATTAGATGTTTTTGAAGTGCTTAAGAAGCATGCAACCCGCGCGAAGCTACTGCTGCTGCACGATGGGGTCTAGCGAAAAGACACAAAAAGCAGGGTTGCTGTGGCTAAAGGTATGAAATACGGGATGAGCGACTAAGTAAAAACAAGCAAATTTGCAAAAACTTGATTATAAAAATAACAATTAAGCTACCAATAAACTTGTTTTCGGGACGAGATGGATACATTCACGAATGTATCTGGATTAAACTAGACGCTGTTTCTACTTGGCTGGCTGAGGAGCGGTACTCCCCATGTTTATCACTTATTCTAATTGCTCATTTTTGCATTAAGCGAACCAATGATGAAATTAAGCTGTTTAATCGTGGACGACGAGCCCCTATCACGTGCAGGCATCCGCCATTTGCTTGAGCAACAACCACAGTTTGCCATTGCCGCCGAGACAGATAACGGCGCAGATGCATTGAAACTGGCCAAGTTGCATCAGCCGGATATTATTATTTTGGATGTGGAGCTACCTGTTTTAGATGGCTTGACGGTACTCAAACAGCTCAACCACCAGTCTGCGGTGATCCTTTGTAGCGGTTCAGCTGATTACGCAGTGCATGCCTTTGATTTAAGCGCAGTAGATTACCTGCTAAAACCCTTTAGCCCAGGTCGTTTTCAACAAGCATTACTAAAAGCGTGCAGCCGTATTATTGACACCTTGGTTACAAACAAGGCAGAACCAACACTGCAGTATGTCGATCGTTTAACTATCCGTGATCCAGGTCGCTTGCGATTGGTTGATGTTAACGATATCCGTTGGATCCAAAGTGCCGGTAACTATGTAGAAATTTATGTTTACTCTCAGGCTAAATGCTACTTGCTGCGCGAGAGTATGACGTCGTTACAACAAAAATTAGATCCGGCGCTATTCGCCAGGGTGCATCGTAGCTACTTAGTGCGTAAGCAAGATATTGCCGAGCTTAGACCTGGTGATAAAGGCGATGCGCATATTATGCTGAAATGTGGTGCAGTGTTACCGGTATCGAGACGTCATCGTGATCAGTTGGCTGAGATGTTCGGTTATCCAGAGCAATAACCTTGCGACTACACTTAACACTGCAGCTTACGTTTGTTTACCGTTATACTGGCGACTCAACAGTTAGGAGCTTTTTGGTTATGCGTAGTAATCCCGAACAACAAGCCAGTAAGAAAAGTAGCGGCTTTTTATCCAATCTTTTAATTAATGTTGTTATCCCAGCAGTCATTTTAAGCAAATTTAGCGGTGAAGCTCAGTTAGGACCAGTGTGGGGCTTGATAGTGGCGCTGGCCTTCCCGGTATGTTTTGGCATTTGGGATTTAAAACGCGCGGGCAAAGTAAACTTTTTTTCGGTACTAGGGGTGATTAGCGTACTACTTACCGGTGGTATAGCACTATTAAAATTGGATGCTGAATATATTGCGATAAAAGAGGCTGCCATTCCCGGCGCTATTGGTCTAGCCGTGTTAATTAGCCAGTACACTCGCTATCCTCTTGTAAAGAAATTTATTTTAAATGGTGATTTGCTAGATACCACTAAACTGTATCAAGCCTTGGACCAACGCGCTAACACAGCGTTATTTGAAAAAAAGCTAGCCCAATCCGGCTACCTGGTTGCCGCATCGTTTTTTCTCTCATCGGCTTTAAATTATCTACTCGCCAAAATTATTCTGGTGAGCCCACCGGGCACGACCGCCTTTAACGAGGAGCTGGGTAAAATGACCTGGCTAAGCTATCCGGTAATAGTGCTCCCCAGCATGCTGGTATTGTTTTTTGCTATCTGGTTTATGTTTAGTAGCATTAGTAAGTTGACAGGTCAGGATTTGGAAAGTTTTATGCACCAAGCGGAGTAGGTTCCGACTAAATACTCCACCTCAACTTATTGGATGCCTGGCCAGGCTGACAATAGACTGACGCCCATGAGCATAAAACTAAGCTCATTGAAAAGGCTGATGCTCCTGTCACTAAAGCAAAAGCAGGGAGTTTCCAGAGAGCATTGGCATAAAAGGTTTGTTAGACATTTAGCGTTAAAGCACCAGACTAGCGTTATTAAATTTATACGGCACCGCCGCAACAACAGAGCTATCTTTGCTGCGGCACTGTCCTAAGCTGCTAGGTACTATCTTTCGGCGGCAACTGAGCTCGCAATGCTGCCAATTCAGCCTGCAGCTGCTGCATTTGCGCCACTAAATCCTGTTGTAGCTGCTGTTTCGCATCAATTTCTTCTTTATGCTCTTCGTCATGCATGCTTTGCACAGCATTCACAATAACCGCAATAAACAGGTTTAACATGGTGAAAGTCGCAATAAGGATAAAAGGCACAAAAAAGGCCCAGGCATAAGGAAACTGTTCCATCACCGGCCGCGAAATACCCATAGACCAACTTTCCAGGGTCATCACCTGGAATAGGGTATAAAGCGTAGCGCCTAGACTACCAAACCACTCTGGAAACGCCTCACCAAACAACTTAGTCGCCATTACCGCCGATACGTAATAAACCAACCCTAACACCATGGCAATAGACAGCATGCCATTCAGTGATTGCACCAAAGCGCCGACGATTTTTTTCATTGAAGGCACAAAGGTCAGCACCCGCAGCACCCTTAACACCCTGAGCGCCCGCAATACCGCAAAAGGCCCGCTGGCAGGCACTAAGGCAATAGCCACTACAATAAAATCAAATAAACTCCAGGCATCTTTAAAAAAGGATAAACGGTGTGCATAAATTCGTAGCACAATTTCCACTACAAATACCGTTAAAATAAGTTTGTCTAACCATATTATAGGGTCAGCCGCGACCGCCATAACCGCAGCGGAGGTTTCCAAGCCTAACAAAGCAGCATTTATTAAAATTAAGGCCAATAACGTATGTTGCAACCAAGGCCTAGCTAACAAACTTAGTACTTTTGCTTGCAGGCCGGCCGGTGCAGGTACTGTTAACTCATTCATCTAGCGCACTCCAAATTATTTGGCGCTATTATAAAAAAGAAGAGGCAAATAGCAATTTGCCTCTTCTAATTAATGTTAACGCAAGACTAAATGATGTTTACGGCTTACACCATTAGATATCGCCTTTGTATTGCAAGATATGGTCGATAATATCTTGCTCGGTCATATCGTTTACACTTTCCAGCACAATTTCTTGGGTAACATCTGAAGATGGATCCGTCTTGATACGAATTATCGTATTACCACCTTCAAACAGCACTTCCAGATAATCACCCCAGTTATCTTCATCTATACCCGGTAATAAATCACCCAGCACCAACTTGTCACCTTCAGTTAGGTTGAAATCTTTTACGATATCGCGTGCTGGATCACCGGCTTCACCTTCATCACCTAGTTCCCAAACAAAGGTATCTGCTCCTGTACCACCATAAAGGATGTCGTTACCGGCACCACCGTAGATAGTATCGTTACCGCCCTGGCCATAAATAATATCATCGCCAGCACCACCTTTAAGGACATCATTACCGCCGCGAGTGTCGCCAGCAACATTGAAGTCAGCATGGTTATCGCGAATATATTCATACAACTGCGCATCGGTTGGATCTGTGCCACCATTTTGCAGTTTTAAGAATACCTTTAAGCCATTTAGACCAGCACCCTCAACCAAGTTTGCCGGGCGACCACCAACGCTTGCCCAATCTAAGACATTGCCATCGGTATTCACCACATCACCGAAGATAATATCGTTACCGTCACCACCGTTGATGGTGTCGTTGCCGACAGCAGCCAATTCATTATTAGTTGCACCCGATTGTAATGCCGCTTCTAGCTCGCTAGCGGAATCGATAACGGTTGGCTGACCAACTGCTCCAGTTACAATTGCTGTCCCAGTAACTGCAATATTATCAATACGTATTTGCAGGTCTGACTGGTTATTAGAATTATCTAGCAGGACAAATTGCAAGCGATAAGATCCTGATGACAGATTGTTAGCCGCCAGCACAGTAGTGAAATTTGTTTCCTGAACGGATAGATTACCACTAGCTACAACCGTACCATTTGAATCCAATAAGCGCCAATTTGCAGTGTCGTTAGCATTATTATCACTAAGACCTCTAAACTGGAAACGAATACCTCCGTCAGTCCCGACATTTATTGGCTGTGATGTAAATGTAGATACCTGTTGTTGGCCACTGTTTCGCGCATCACTTAAACGAAGATAGTCATTGTTTGTGCCATTGTTATTAATAACAGCTACTGCACCGTTGCCAACCAAAGACCAACCGTTCGCACTATTAATGCCAGTTGTTCCACCATCAGTAAAGCTTGCAACCGTAGTCCAGCCCAAACTGGCTACAACTGAGCCTTGTCCAATAGCGTCGCTGTTATCAAAAAACTTCAAGAAATCTTGGTTAACGCCTTCACTACCAATACCTACAGCAATTACCGAACTCAAATTACTCAGTGGCAGGAACGCGTTAACAGATTCTTGTAGCACTACAGCCGTAGTATCTGAACCGTTACCTCCTATAGAGCCATCATTGTTTAGATAATATGTTGGATCTCCATCGGTTAAGAAGTAAGTGAGGTTTTCAAAACCGACCGAGGGTTGAGCGCCAAACCAAGTTACAGCTGAATTAAATGCTGCTTCGTAGTTAGTACCTCCAGATGCAACTAAATTATTAATAGCGGTTATCAAGTCATTTAACGCAGCTCCGTTTTGCAAATTACTTGCTTGGAACGCAACCGTTGCATTCATTGCAAAACCAATTAGGCTTAAATTCACAACACCATCATGCCCTGCCAAATCGTTAGCCAGTTTATTCAGCGCCGCTTTAACTAATGTCATTCGAGAGGCTGCAGGGTCACTTGTAATGTTACCTGCCAAGTTCCGTGCCATACTGCCTGATGTGTCAACAATTAAGGCAATATTATAATTTGTGCCAGGTGTAAACGTTAATAGGCTACCTCCGATATCTCCTAACAATACATCATTACCTGCACCACCACTAATAGTGTCATTTCCGTTGCCAACGGTAGTGATGCGGCCTATATCGATATTAAAATTGTAATCTGCAGAGGTATCAATACCACCATTTGCAGTGCCGCCGTTATCTTGCACGTTGAATTTAAAGGAAGCGGAAGTACTACCATTGTTTGCCGCGGTGTAGGTTAGCGCATTACCAGCGATATTAGCTACGCTAATACTCTGCCCTACAACCACTGGAGCACCATTTAAGAAAAGTGTGCCATTAGCAGGTAGCTCAGTAATAATTACATTTAACAAGTTATGCACTTGACCTGTCGCCGCATCAACTGCATCAGCAAAAGCAAAATCACTTAGTTTAAATGTATAAGTACTGTTACTTTCTGAAATTGTAGTACCGCTATCTGCTGAAGTTGGCGCATCGTTAACTGGCGTAACGGTAACAGCCAGTGTTGACGTAACAGTAGTAAAACCGTCAGTAACACCAAAGCTCACTACCGGTACTACACCATTCCAGTTTGCCGCAGGTGTGAAGGTATAGGAGCCATCAGCATTAACCACGAAGGTACCAACGTTTGCAATATTTGCACTAACGCCAGCGCTATAGGTATTGCCATTCACCGTAAAGGTTGTAACGGCCAATATGTCTCGATCTGCGTCATCGGCGCCATCTAAGACATTACCCGTTGCTTCACCATCCTCAAAAATAGTCGTTTGCTGTGGTTGCAGAACAATCTCTGCATCGTCAGGCTCAGGAATTGATAATTCTGGTGCATTACCAATATTAATTACCAGCTCGGCGCTAGCGGCAGATCCATCTTGGTCTTGCATATAATAGGTAAAGCTATCTTCACTGTTTTCAGGCACTACAGAGTAAGCCAAGCCATTGATCACAAAACCAGCGTTTGAATTTTGGCCATTGGTATCAAAGCCAACACTAATATAGCTAAATGGACCTGTTACATCATTTTCCGAGATATTCAACGTCGCGACTGTACCGTTGGAGTTCACCCCCTCAAAGGTACCCGTTCCGACCAAATTACCTTGGGCATCATAAGCAGACCAAATTGAGTACTGAGCTTGCGAGGCGTTAAATTGGTTTACACTAATCGCAGCGGATGTTGCCGGCCCACCAAGATTAATCACAACATATTCACCATCATCAACTTTACCAGATTGACGTATAGACACCCCAACCCCTGGTTTGCTGCCGCCATTCCAACTAATCGCATTTTGTGCAGCTACAGTTAAAGCGCTTAAATTCAAGTTGCCAGAGCCATTTACCGGCGCGCCAACAAAACCAAACAGATCAACGCTAGATGTCCACTCCGCTAAATTGGAGCCCGAGACAACAACTGTAGTATTTACTGGGTTTGCGGTGTAAGTGTAACTTCCATCTGCATACAGCTGTAAAGTTCCCGCGCCGGTGGTCAATTCAATATACTGCTTCCCATCGCCATCTGTTTTCACATCTGCCGGATTGTTAAAGTTAACACTGCCCGCTGTTGAATGAGATACACCCGTTACACTTAACGGCTCGTCTAAGCCGGAATCATTGGTAAGCACATTACCAGAGGTAGACTCGCCAGCTACAACACTAGCCTGATCGTCTTCAGCGGTTGGCGTGGAGTCACTAATACCGACTTTAACTTGTATCCAGTTAGTAGCGCCACCAAAAGGATCTATAGCCTGATAATAGAAACTATCGACATCAGGTGTCGCATCCGCATGATCCCTTACCACATTAGTGGCATCATAAGTAAAGGTACCGTCAGCATTCATGATCACTACACCACCAAAAGCAGTAGTTATAGTAGTTACACCATTTGCTGTTACCGCACCAGAACCATTAGCGTTAGCTGAGAACTGCGTTACAGTTAGTGAATCACCATCTGGGTCAACATCGTTTACTAGTACGGAACTAAAGTCTGTAGCACCTGTGCCTTCAACAATGCCCGCTGCCCCTAAATATTCATCTGGGTTGCCAACAGGTGGCTGGTTCACGATAGCGACATTTAACGTCGCTTCTACCGTGTCACCATCTGCATCTGTTATCACAAACTCAAAGCTATCTGTCTCACCAGTAGTGTTCGGGTTCGCCTGATAGCTGTAACTACCATCGACATTGACCGTTAAGGTACCGTGTGTACCTATAATTTGTGTAGGATTACCCACTGTCGGGATCGCAAATGTTTCGTTATTCACCTCCAGACTGCCCGCGCCATCCGCACCAAAGTCATAAGACAGGCTGCCTGCCACAGCCCCCTCTGTACCACCAGAAACTACTTCTAACGCGTCACCTACGCTTATGGTTGGTACATCGTCTACAATAGTGATCACCACAGTACCGTTCGCACTGGTCCCGCCTACACCTGCTACCGACACCGCAATGCTGTCCGTCAA
>NZ_BNAO01000009.1:136798-138469 GCF_014653435.1 Alishewanella longhuensis
GGTCGCATCATTGTCCGGCTGCGTATGGGTTTGCGCTGCATTTAGGGTGTAGCTATACGCCACCTCACCACCGGTCGCCGTGCCGGTGTAACCGGTAATCGTCAGGGTACCCTCACCCGTATCAACCGTCGCCAAGCCACTCACATCACCCTGCAGCTCAGCCAGCGTATAGGTCACACCACCAATAGTAATACTCGCAATACCATCGGTCGCACTGACGGTAATACTGCCTGTCGTCGTTTCACTGTCAGAGGCACCATCCACCAGACCCGCTTCAAATACCGTACCTTCACCCGCTTCTGTATCCGCATTCGGGGTAATTGTTGCACCGTCATTCTCACCGGCAATATCAAAACTCACCGTACCTGACGCCGTGTCACCATCTGCATCCGTACGGGTATAGCCAATCACCACCGCAACGGTCTGACCTTCATTCAGCGCCTGTACCGCTGGTAGGCTGTTATCCAGCACAAAGCTCCACGCACCCGTCGCAGCATTCAACGTTAAGGTACCGTAATCCGACAAATCCACTGCAACATCATCCAGTGTCGCAACCACGCCATCAAACGTCAGCGCATCGGTCGTCGCCGCGCCATCAGCTCCGAAACTGCCTTCCGTTAACACATTACCCGTTAACGTAGTCTCTGTACCATCTTCTACCAGGCTACCCGCCTCATAATTGGCCGCTACCGGTACATCGTCAATAATTGTTAAACTACCATCAACAAAAGTAAGATTTTCAAACTGCCCGCCTGTAAAGTCAATCACTCCTACCACAACCTGCAAGCTAGTATCAGTATCAGAACCTGGCTCACCATGCTCTAGAACAGGCACATCGAACGGTGAGGACGTGACTTCTGTGCCAGGCTCATAATCTGTAGTAAAAACAATTGTCGCGCCGTTACTCAACGTTACAACTAAGGTTTCCAGTGGGGTAGCGCTTAAGGTCGCGGATATCACAGCGCCTACGCTGCCTTCAAGATACTCAACATTACCCAGTGTTAATACAGTCTCATCGGAGTTATCTATAATGCCAACAGACACTGACGATGTTAGGTCTAATGCCTCATAGTTACCGCCTGTTGCTGAGGCAATGCCCAAGGACAGAACCTCATCACCTTGCTGGTAAATATCATCTTCGCGACTATCAAACGAAACTGAACCAACTGTTTCACCTACAGCAATAGTGATTTGCTCACCGTTCGTTAAAGTGATAACCAAAGGCGTTTCTTGAGGAGCGTTATTTACGGTAGCAGTAACTGTTATTTGGCCACCTTCTGTGACCCCTTCAGGGCCATTCAGAGTGATCACTGTTGCATCGTCATCATCCACCACATCAGTGCTGGTAGTACTGTCCGTATTCAGCGCATCAAAGTTACCGCCGCTGGTACCCACCACCTCAAAGGTCAGGGTATCAGTACCTTGCAGATAGACATCATCTTCACGCGTATCGACTGTGGTCGAGCCGCTGCTTGCACCAACCGGGATGGTAATGCTAACGCCATTACCCAAATCCACCACTAGTGGACTACCTGTCACCACATTGTTAACTGTCGCGGTCACGGTGATGAGTTCACCCTCGATCACTTCGCTATCGGAGGTCAATACTAAGGTCGTTTCAGCGCCGCTATCCGTCACCACCGTGCTCGCTGTGCTGCTCGTATCCAGCGC
>NZ_BNAO01000009.1:138769-177588 GCF_014653435.1 Alishewanella longhuensis
TTCTACCGTCGTAGAGCCAGTACTCGCCCCTACGGCAATAGTGATGCTGGTGCCATTGCCTAAATCAATCACCAGCGGAGTCCCCGTTACCGGATTATCCACACTTGCTGTAATTGTAATGGGTTCGCCCTCTATCACAACATCAGGGACACTTAACGTGATGGTGGTCACATCCGCGTCATCAACCACATTCGTAGTAGTGCTAGTATCGGTATTCAGCGAGTCGAAGGTACCACCCGTGGTGCCGACCACTTCAAACGTCACCGCATCAGTACCTTGCAGATACACATCATCGTCCCGTGTATCCACCGTGGTCGAGCCGCTGCTTGCACCAACCGGGATGGTAATGCTCACGCCATTACCCAAATCCACCACTAATGGCGTACCCGCCACCACGTTGCTGACTGTGGCTGTAACCGTAATCAACTCACCTTCGATCACTTCACTAGTTGATGTGAGTACCAGATTTGTCTCAATGCCGCTATCAACTACAGTGGTACTCAAAGTACTACTGGTATCCAGCGCTTCGTAATTACCACCTGAAGTACCGACGATGGCAAAATCAATTTGCTCATTACCTTGAACATTGGCGTCCTCAGGACGAACCCCGACGGTAGCACTACCGCTACTCTCACCCACAGGAATCGTAATGATATTACCATTGCCCAAATCGATAACTAAAGGCGCCTCAGTAACAGGGTTGCTAACGGTAGCAGTTACAGTAATATCCTGGCCCTCAACCACTTCACTTGGGCCTGTTAATGTAATAGTGGTCACGTCGTTATCATCAACTACCGAACTACTAGTTGTGCTGCTGGTATCTAGCGCTTCAAATTCACCGCCAGACACATCACTAATGGCAAACGTGATATCGTCCGTGCCTTGAACATAGAAATCATCAGCGCGAGTGTCGACTTCAATTGATGCGGAGCTTTCACCAACAGCGATAACTATAGTTAATCCGTTGTCCAGATTTACCACTAAAGGTGAGCCAGTAACGGGTTGGCCGACCGTAGCAGTTACTGTAATAGATTCACCCTCAATAACTTGTTCGGTTGAAGTAAGAATGATTGAAGTAACATCGTTATCGTCAGTAACACTAGTTGAAGCCGTACTTGTGGTATCAAGCGCTTCATAATTACCACCTGTTACATTGGTAATCGCAAAGTCAACTTGCTCGTTACCCTGTACATAAACATCATTTTCACGAGTACCAATGTCTACACTTCCAGTGCTTTCACCTACTGGAATAGTGATAGTAACGCCATTACCTAAATCAATCACCAATGGTGTACCGGTGACAGGATTGCTTACGGTGGCAGTAACAGTAATGGTATCACCTTCAACCACTTCGGCTGGGGATGTGAGGGTAATTGTTGTTAAATCATTATCATCTATAACCACTGTAGTGGAAGAACTGCTTGAATCTAGCGCTTCAAAGTTACCACCATTTACATTACTAATAGAGAAGGTTAAAGATTCATCACCTTGAATATAAAAATCATCTTCACGACTGCTAACTTCGACAGCACCTGAGGTTTCACCAACCGGGATAGTAATAGTGCTTCCATTGCTTAAAGTGATCACTAGTGGCGAACCAGTCACAGGATTGCTCACGGTAGCGGTAACAATAACACTTACGCCTTCTACAACTACCTCTGGCGTTTCTAAAGTTATAACTGTGACATCGTTATTATCAGTAACAATCACTGCTACCGACGATGAAGAATCAACTGTGGAGAAGTTGCCGCCAGAAGTTGATGTGACATTAATATTAATGACTTCGTCACCTTGCACATAAACATCATCTTCACGCACAGGAACAGTGACTGTTCCTGTTGACTCGCCTACGGGGATAGTAATAGTAGAACCGTCATTTAGCTGTATTACAAAAGGCGCACCAGTAACAGGGTTGTTTAAGGTAGCAACTACAGTATAGCTACCGCCCTCAGTAACTGAACTTTCAACAGTTAACGTAATAATAACTGGTTGAGGAGGGACAGCGTCAGCTTCAGGTTCGCCGAAAGCATCGTCCTCCGAACTAAGAGGTGAATATTCATAACCAACCGGCGTGGTGCTTTCAGAAATTCTTATTAATCTGACTATGGAGCCACCTTCACCATCAGGGCCGTCATCCGCTCCAGCGCCAGCTGCTGTCTCACCTAACTCATCAAGTAGGTCACCTTCACCGTCTAAAAGTTGTAATAGTTCGTCGGCTGCAGCTTCTTCTACTTTACGCTCATCTGGCGCAGGCTCCTGGCTTGCAAGAATGTCTGGAGTCAACTGTAACGTTTGATTACCAGGAACTTTTATAAGCTCTTTACCGTCGACAAGTAATGTTGCCTCGCCACCTTCTGGCGTGACTATCTTATCACCGGCCTGGAGTTGCTCTCCTTCAACTGCGATACGGGTACTACCATCTTCTGACTGTATAACAACATTATTTGTTGCTGTTGCAACTACCGCGATAACTGGGCTCATAACTATTCCTTTGTCTATACTATTACTCTATTACATCACCATACGACAAAAATAAGTGTGCTGATACCGTACTGAAGTACAGGTTATTTTTTCGCCGCATTGTAAAAAGTTGATCCCGAGGGCCTAGCTAAAGCTAATATTGTGTAGAAAACACTCATTGCCAAAACACTACTTTTAGGTTATTTTTATTCACCAAGGTGCTGATTTTCATAAAAATAGTATAAAAGTACTATTAAATAGCGGTAAGCAATCGCCACCAAGCTTGATAAAAGCATTTTAATGACTAATGATTTACAAGGCCTTGCGATAAAAAAACTCAGCCTCTACATTGTTTTTGTGTTTTTTGCAATACCTTAAAAAGCAAAACCCTGTTGATCGGCTAATTATTTACATAAAAATATCATTTTCCGGAAGGGGAGGTTAACCAAAGCTCCCCTAATTAACATAAACTTAAGTAACACACTGGATGTGACGTTATGAAAACAAACAAAATTGCTACATTGATTTTGCTAGCCCTTGGTATTAACTCGGCCAGCGCTTCAGAACTAACCGTTGCCGATATTACTAAGAGAGCTATTGAGTCTAATCCAGAAGTTCAGGCTGCGTGGCATACCTTCTTAGTCTCCGGTCATGATGTAGGTTTAGCTCAAGCTGGCTATAAACCAACATTAGATTTAAATTCCGGTTTCGGTCACCAACGACGAGACTATGGCATCGAGCGGCAGTTAAACGCCGGTTATGCTGAATTGTCATTTAACCAAATGGTATATGACGGCGGCAGAACACGTAACGAAGTTAAACGCTTCTCCCAAGTACAACTTGTCAGATACTTCGAATTACTAGACAAAGTTGAGAGCACCGCAGCGGCAGCTATCGCAGCTTATCAAGATGTACTGAGGCAAAGGGAACTGGTTGCTCTTGCTCAGGAAAACCTCTCTAAGCACTTAGATGTTTATAAACAAATTGAACAAAGCAGCAGAGCTGGAGTGGCTAGAGCTGCTGATTTGGAGCAAATTAGTGGCCGGGTTTCGTTGGCAGAGTCTAACGTGCTTGTTGAGCTGTCTAATTTACATGATGTCAGTGCCCGTTATTTAAGAATTGTTGGCCAAATGCCACCAAGTCAATTGGCCCCGGTTCGCTTAGGACCCAATTTTTTGCCGTCTTCTGCAAACGAAACGATTTCTACAGCTTATAGAACGAACCCAGCATTTCATGCCGCGATAAGAAATATTTCGGCTACAGAGTCAGCGGTAGATTCAAGTAAAGCTGGTTTTCGTCCTCAGTTGAATTTAACTGCGCGCTACGGCACACAAAATTACGATGACTTATGGCAAAAGAACAGCCAAACTGAAGGGCGTATTGGTCTTGAGTTTAGATATAACATTTATAATGGCAATAGAGATCAAACCGCCGTGCGTAGAGCACTAGAGGAGGTCAACGTTGCTAAAGATTTAAGAGATAAAGTCTGTGTTGATATCAGACAGACGCTACAAATTGCATATAATGATGTCAACAAAATCAGTGAGCAAATTCCTGTTTTAAATCAACATCGGCTATCTTCAGATAAAGTTAGAACGGCTTACAAAAACCAGTTTGATATAGGCCAACGTACCTTACTCGATGTGCTGGATTCGGAAAATGAATACTTTCAGGCAGCCCGCGCTTTTACCAATGCTAATTATGATTTAAGCCTTGCAGTTACTAGAACACTTGCAGGCATGGGACAGCTGTTAAGCTCGGTTGATGTTGCTCGTACCGGTTTGCCAACACTCGCCGACCTTGGTGCAGAGCCATTAGAAGCGACTCCTGAAGAAATCTGCGGCGTAACTGAAATTGATAATCAACTTTCTTCTTTAAGAGATGATGACGGCGATGGTGTTCCCAATTATCGTGATGACTGTCCGGACACACCTAAAGGCGATAAAGTTGATGCTAATGGTTGCTCTGTATTTGAGGAAAAACAAGTAACCATCGGTTTAAACGTGTTCTTTGCCCATGACTCAGATATTATCGATCAAAGCTATACTGAGGATATTACCGCTCTGGCCAACTATTTAAAACGTTACCCAAATACTAAAGTAGAAATTCAAGGTCACACGTCTGCAGTAGGTAAAGAGTGGTACAACCAAATACTGTCTGAAAGACGGGCGAAAGCTGTTGCCGCTATCCTAGGCCAGCGGTTTGGTATAAGTGCAGATCGCATTAGCGCCAAAGGTTATGCTTCGAGCCGCCCAAAAGTAGCGGGTAACTCAGAGCAAGCGCATAGCCAGAACCGCAGAATTGAAGCGAGTGTCACTCCTAAATAGCTTTTGCTGGAATTAACGTAGTGTTAGGGCAGCTAGCTGAATTGTAGCTGCCCGAAATATTTAAAGCTGTCGTAGTTGTAGTAAGGAAATTTGTCCAAAATGGAGTCACAGAAAGAACATTTCGATCCTTTAGCTGAATGCTTGGCAATTATTGCACTCAGCCACCATCGAGAGTTTAGTAAAGAGTCCATTTTATCTGGACTCCCTTTGATTAATGGTTGCTTAACACCTTCCGTGTTCGCCAGGGCAGCTAAGAAGATTGGCTTTAGCAGTAAAATGGCTAATAGACAATTCGAAGCGATAAATCCCAATCTGTTACCTGCCGTCTTATTGCTTGCAGACAAGCAGTGTTGTGTACTAAATAAATTAAACCTAACTGACAATACTGCGGAAATAATCTTTCCAGATCTACCTAATAGTAGTCAGGTCATTCCACTTACAGAGCTCACCGGTCGCTATGCCGGTCAATTAATTTATTGCCGTCCTGAATTCCAATTTGATAAACGTGCACCGATCATCCGCAACCTAAAAGAACGCCACTGGTTTTGGAGCGTTATAAAAGATAATCGCAGATTGTATCGTGATGTTGTAATTGCAGCACTGGTAATCAATTTACTTGCAGTTGCAATGCCACTCTATGTCATGAATATCTATGACAGAGTCGTACCCAATCATGCCACTGATACACTCTGGGTTTTATCAGTGGGCATTTTACTTGCGCTACTGGCAGATCTGGCGCTCAGATTAATGCGAAGCTGGTTTGTTGACTTAGCGGCAAGCAGAGCAGATGTTCAGCTTTCGTCCACAATTATGGAAAAAGTGATGGGCATGAAGTTAATCAATAGACCTGATTCTACAGGCTCTTTTACTTCTAATGTGCAATCCTTTGAATCTATTCGTAGTTTCACAGGTTCGCTTACCGTAGTCACTTTAGTCGATCTTCCTTTCGTTTTATTATTTATAACAATAATCGCTTTGATTAGCTGGCCTTTAATAATCCCTATCATACTTGGCGGCGCTTTCATCATATTTTACGCCCTTATGGCGCAACAAAAAATGAAATCGCTATCTGAAGCATCGATGCGTGCCAGCGCAATGAGAAACTCTACCTTAGTAGAGAGCATTTCTAACATAGAAAACGTAAAGAGCTTTAACGCAGAAAATCATATCCAATCCGTTTGGGAGAAGGCCACTATTTTTATTAGCCGTACTGGAGCAAAAATGCGCTTTCTGTCGGCGACTATTACCAACACCTCTATGTTTGTTCAGCATGCGGTATCTATCGTTATTATGGTTGTCGGCGTATATCTGCTAATTGATGGCCAAATGACACAAGGTGGACTGATAGGGGCCTACATGCTCTCTTCAAGGGCCATCGCTCCTATTAGTCAGGTTGCTGGATTGCTCTCTCAATATCACAACGCAGCCACAGCCATGAAATCGTTAGATGAAATCATGACTAGACCAACAGAGAACGAGAGCAAAAACAATCAAATTAGTCGACCCGTATTAAAAGGTGATATCGAATTCCGCCAAGTTAATTTCAAATATCCTGCCGCCGAAACCTTAGCTTTATCCGGTGTCAACTTCAAAATTAAAGCAGGTGAGCACGTTGCCATTCTGGGAAAGAATGGCTCTGGCAAAAGCACTTTGGAACGGCTTATTCTTGGCCTCTATGATCCTGAGTCTGGAGCGGTGTTAATTGATGGTATAGATAGCAGACAACTTAATCCAACTGAGTTAAGACGAAACATTGGTTATGTACCACAGGATATATCCTTATTTTTTGGAACGCTCAAAGAAAATATCATCACGGCTCATCCGCAAGCTAATGACGACGAAATCTTAAAAGCCGCTGAACTAGCAGGCATTCTCCCTTTTGCGAATAAACACCCCGCCGGTTTTAATATGCAAGTAGGTGAAAGTGGCAAACTACTCTCTGGCGGTCAACGCCAATCAATTGCTATAGCGAGAGCCCTAATTAACCAACCATCTATATTACTGCTTGATGAACCCAGCGGAGCACTCGATCACTCCAGTGAAGAGGTACTAAAGCAAAAGCTTGCGCAATACTCCGTGGGTAAAACAATGATTATTGTCACGCATCGTAGCTCCTTACTCACTCTGGCAGAGAGAATCATCGTTATAGATGCGGGTAAAATAGTTGCGGATGGGCCGAAAGAAATGGTGTTGGATGCTCTGCGTCAAGGACGCGTTGGGAGTGCCAACTAATGAATAAAGCAAAAGAAAAAAGCATTGAGCAACGTGGCTTTGAAAAAATAGCTTCATTGACACAATTACCCGCCGAAGCAAATTTACTGGAGCGATTTTTTGGTCGTTGGCTAACGCCAACACAGCATAGTGACTGGGTTGTTGATGCAGAGTGGGCAAGGGTTCAACAAGAGCCGCTTAGAGCCAGAGCTTTGCTTTACACTATGTTATTGGCTATTTTAATATTAATTATTTGGGCCGCATTTGCTCCCTTGGACGAGGTTGCCAGAGGGGACGGTAAAGTCATTCCTTCTCAGCAATTACAAGTAATACAGTCATTAGACGGCGGTATTGTTGAGGCTATCTTTGTACGCGAAGGGCAAATCGTAGACGCGGGGGATCCTTTACTGCGAATAGATCCAACGCGATTTGTAGCAAACCTAAGAGAAAGCAGAGCACAATTTTTTGCACTTACCGCTGAAGTCGCAAGGTTAAGAGCCCTAACAGCAAAAACAGAACTGATATTTCCTGATGAATTGATGTCTGAAGCTCCCTATATTGTGCAGCAAGAGCAACAACTCTATGAGACCAGCAAAGCGGAATTAGCTGAGCAACAGTCAGCAATTAGAAATCAGATGTTGCAACGGCAGGAGGAACTCCGGGAAATTCAAGCTGCCGAAGTACAATTTAGTACCACTTTAGAATTAACCAGCAGAGAGCTGCGTGTTACCAAACCACTGCTCGCCTCTGGCGCTGTATCCGATGTCGATATTATTCGGCTGGAGCGTGATGTTGCAAATCTAACGGGAGAATTAAGACGCTCACAAGCGAATATTGCCAGAGCACAAGCTGCAATAGCTGAAGCAACGAACAAATTGCGCGAAACCGAATTAACTATGCTCAACCGCTGGCAAAGTCAGCTCGCTGAATCCAGAGCAAAGCTAGAAAGTCTCACCGAGGCGGAAGCAGGACTGGCAGACAAAGTGAAGCAAACAGAAATCCGCTCTCCTGTCAGAGGCACGGTACAAAGGCTCTATTTTAATACTTTGGGCGGCGTTATCACTCCAGGTAGAGATGTCTTGGAAATTATTCCTTTAGATGATCAACTTATTATTGAAGCAAGAATCCCCCCTAAAGATATCGCGTTTATCCGGCCGGGCCAAAGTGCAATGATAAAATTTACAGCTTACGACTTTGCAGTTTATGGTGGTTTGACGGCGGAAGTACAGCATATTAGCGCTGACACCATCACGGATGAGCATGAAAATACTTTTTACTTGGTCAGATTGAAAACACATGATCTTGGTTTTAATGATGAACTCCTAATAATACCAGGAATGACAACTCAGGTTGATATAGTGACTGGGAAGAAAACAGTCTTGGAATACCTTTTAAAACCGGTGTTAAGAGCAACTTCACAGGCGATGACGGAACGATGAAACTAAATCATATTATTTATACGGAAAACGAGCTGATTAGCCCACGTTGGCTAGAACTCATGCCCGAGGCGTTAATTCAAACAGTGTTTACAAAGGATGAGACTTTTTCCAACACTTTAATTTGGGTTGTCACAGGCATTCCACACTGGCAGGACATCATAAAATTTTATCATAGCAATGGTAATCAGGTACTCGCCTTAACCCGAAATGGCAGTACAGATGAAGTAATCGCAGCATTAAACGCCGGTGCCAAAGGGTACCTTGATCTATTTTCGAATACAACCATACTAGAACAAGCTGCAAATGCAGTAACAAATGGCGCTTTATGGTTGCCCGCGTCTATAGTCACTGGACTTATCGGCTCTTTAACAGTGAAGATGCCCATAAAGAATGATGAAGAATTAAATAAGCTTACGAAAAGGGAGCTAGATGTTGTTAAGGAAATTAAAACCGGCTTGAGCAACAAAGAGATTGCCAGAAGGCTAGCCATATCTGAACGAACAGTGAAGGAGCATCTATCATCTATCTTTTCGAAATTGGAGGTTAGTGACAGATTTCAGCTAATATTGAAGCTCAAAGCCTAGCTTACATTTCGAATTAGCCAAGGAGGCTAAAATGTTCGTAAGAAGAAATGCAAATAATGAAATAGTGCTTGTCAGTAAAGAGCGTATTTCAGGTATTGCAGAGGAATATCTGGATGCTGACTCATACGAGTTGATTGATTTTATCCAGAATCAGCAAGAAAGCTCGCCGGTTGTCGAATTTAAGAAGTCGGATAAAGATCTTATAAGGGTACTAGAGGATGTTATCGATTTACTAACAATTAAAGGTATTATTCAATTTACCGATTTACCCAAAGCAGCTCAACAGAAACTACTTTCGCGTCAACATATCCGGCACAGAATTGCTACCTTAAATCTGGTATCGGACAATCCTGACGAAGAAACTGTTAACTTAGATCTTTAGTTTTTCTTATCTGCGCAGCTTGTCAAAATCAACTGCGCATCCGCACTCCGCACTACCCCGCTCTTACAGCAGGCCCGGTAAT
Source organism: Alishewanella longhuensis (assembly GCF_014653435.1). Classification (GTDB taxonomy): domain Bacteria; phylum Pseudomonadota; class Gammaproteobacteria; order Enterobacterales; family Alteromonadaceae; genus Alishewanella; species Alishewanella longhuensis. Next base: position 148,255 of record NZ_BNAO01000009.1, read on the forward strand.
CGCATCAAGGCCTACTTGCTGCAACAATGAGATGTCATAGCCATCAACGACACCCTCAGCAATCATCGTTAAGCCCAGCGAGTGCCCTAAACCACAGAAGCCCCCGATAAAATCTTTCGCATCTTGAGGGGATGTATATAACTGCCTAATTAATGATGCATCCACTTTCAAATAATCTAAACCTAGCTCTTGAATATCTTTTAACTGAGCAAATTGATTCCCCGCCGCTTGCACTCCTAAGATAATTCCAAGCCCCTTTGCTACTCTGACAAAATCTCTAAACGCTTCAATTTCTGCTATCACAGCTTGCTCGTTAAATTCTAAAGATAGCCTTTTACCTAACTCGGGCTGAGTTTGTAGTAATTTTAAGATGGTATTTTTTATTGCATGATCTTTGATCGTATCGATCGTCATATTCACGGCAAGAATAAGTGTCTCAGAACCTTGTAGTATTGTCAGCGCCTGGCGAATTACTGCAACATCTAGCTGAGGCAATAAACCGAGACGCCTCGCCCATGCAATAAAGCATCCGGCCGACCGTTGTTCTCCAGCCAGACTGACTCTGACCATGGCTTCGCTGTGAAACAGCGTTCCATCAAAATAACAAACAGGGTATTGTTTTAAGGTAATGTGATTATTGTTTATCGCAGTACTAAGCGCCTCACGCCACTCAGCCGCGCTGCGAAACATTTGTCCTTGTTCAGGGACATAAGCCAATTCTATACCAGCCTCTTCCGTCAACTCGGCATTAGCCAATACGTTGTCTAATCTGATTAAAATATCTGGCTTCGCTTCGCTACTTAAAAATACAGTTGCTGCTAATGGAAAATAAATGTTTACTTTAGCGGCATGCGCTTGTTGTAACTGTAACAAAGACTGTTGAATAGAATTATGAATTTCTTTTATATCATCAGCTTGCGTTAATAAGATGGCAAAGTCACTACTGTTGATCCGTGCAAGTGTGACTGAACCCACTTGGGCCTCAAACCTTTTCCCCTGCTGTTGTAAAAGAGTAGCAACGTCACATAGTAGTTTGTCAGTGGCTTTATGGCCCAGTTTCTGATTAATCACACGCAAATCGAAAACTCTAAGCATGCAAATCATATGAGGCTCTGTTTTGTCATCGCTAGCCAGCGCAGCATCCAAGGCCGCCATAAAAGTCGTTCTGTTGTTTAAACCTGTTAATTCATCCAATTGAAATTTAATACGCATTTCGTCCAAACGCTTGTTTTCAGTCTCAAGCATATTGCGTACACGTAATGATAATAAGTTCATAGCACGAACAACTCGGCCAAACTCAAGTGTTCTGGGCTCCTGTGACGTGATAAAACGCCGCCCCCCTATCGCTTCAGCCTGAGCTACAACATCATCTAACGGCCTGGTAATCACTTTAAGAATCAAACTGCCAATTGCACCGGAAAACAACGCTACTACTGCAAACCAGAAAAACATTTGTGATGTACTTTGCCACAAGGCTTGCTGCGCAAATCTACTATGACTTTCAACATATAAAGTACCAAATTGTTGCCAACCATCCTGTATCTGCGCAACTCCCGGCAAAACGTTAAGTGGGACTAATGTACTGAACCAATCGGGTACCGAATCAGCGACAACTGCTTCATACTCTTTCACTAAGAAGGTATCGCCATTAGCAAGAATCAAGGCAATTTTTTGGTAATGTCCGGTGTCAAACTGAGCCGCTACCAATAATTCTATTAAAGTCGGATCTTTTTCAAGCTGTGAAATAGAAAGCGCCAGCATATTGGCATTATCAATATTCTTAATGTTCAGCTGCTCTGAGAAGTAATTTCTGGCGCTGTAGCTGCTAATAGAAAAACTACTAACAAAAGCCAGAACCAATACTACTGCGATAACAACCCAAAGTTGTTTTATTAAAGACATTTTGCACTCTCTAAGTTAAGCCAAACCACGAATAAAATACTTTTCCACAACTAAAAACCGATGCCATCTTGTTGCATCCGTTCCAAAACATCACGCCAACGAGACAATCGCGCGGTAGGGCTAGAAGCCGCTTGATTAGCACTTAAATGCCCCGCCCATAGACCTTCACTATTAAAACTAAACACTGGCGATAAATCTGTGCGCTCTGATGCCAACGCCACCGTATTCACTAAATTATCTAAAATGAGAGGTTCTGCCATGGGATCAGCATAATATCCCAGCACCATGTGAGGCTCAAACACTGAACTATGAGGACCACCCATTCTGGCCCGAACATAAATTAATCTCAGTTTAGTATCGTCTATTCCTGCAAACCTAAGGCTAATATACTTAGCAATTGCATAGTCTTCACAATCACCAAAACCTTTACCTAAGGTTTCCAAAGGTGTTGCCCAGTAGTCACTGACACCCCACAATGCTTGATCTGATTTGAACCGTACATTATTTTGAAAAAACTGGTTTACCCGTCTTAATTTTTCAAGATCATCTAAATCGGTCAGCCCAAGTAACATCCGCTCCCATTGCTGAGAAAGCTCGGTCCGCGTGTCGCCATATTTACCAGCCATCTTTTGATGAAAAAGAGCAAAATCGATAGTCAACTTCTTACTAGTAGCAGCTGAGTAGCTAAAGTGCAGCACGCTTATTAGCAGAAGCATGCTTAAGAAAGCGGGAGATAGCTTTCTCCAAGACTTTCGAGCCTCTATATAGATGTTAATGACGCTTCGCCAAACTGCCGAAATGATGTGTTGCACCTGGATACTTGCTCATGTTCTTAAAATAGATCCTGCTCTAAGCATAAACTAATTAACACCTGTGCTTAATGATATTTGGCATTCGCTGCAAATTTAATTTGAAAGTAAGCTGAATAACAAACTAAAAATGCCATTTACCGAGTAAGATTAACTAAAAACCACCAATTATCCATCCTAGGCCCCGGAGCAGAAACAAAAAAACCTTTGTTTTACAAGACTTCTGGAAGTCTCCCAAAGACTATGCCATAGTCAATGGGCAATTATGAAATCTTTAATTGTTGTACTGACCCCAGGATCAGGTTGTTAAAGTCATTGCTTTAATAAAAATAATTTGGAGATATCACATATGCGCAGCTTCAAGCCACATCCGCTCGCACTAGCAGTTGCTGTTACACTGCTCAGTCCTGCCGCTTTCGCGCAGCAGGATACTACCGAAGAAAAAGCTGAAAAAATTGAGCAAATTGTTGTTACCGGTACCCGTGTAGCAGGACGCTCAGTATCTGACACAGCTGTGCCAATTGATATTGTCAGTACGGAGATGCTGCAACGAGCAGGCTCAACGGAGTTAAATCAGTTACTTTCAACGGCACTACCTTCATTTAATTTTCCGCGCCCAGGTCTTACCGACGGCACCGATACGGTGCGCCCTGCGACCTTACGAGGTTTAGGGCCAGATCAATCCTTGGTGTTGGTCAATTCGAAACGTCGTCATGCCGCGTCCTTGGTAAATGTGAATGGCTCTGTTGGTCGCGGCTCTTCCGCCGTCGACCTTAACACCATTCCCACTGCAGCAATTAGTTCTGTAGAAGTGCTTCGTGACGGTGCTTCAGCCCAATATGGTTCCGATGCTATCGCTGGCGTACTTAATGTAAGATTGCGAGAGGCTAGCGAAGGCGGTAATTTTACCACTTCTTACGGCTGGCGTGAGACTAGGTACAGTACGCCGACCACTACACCACCCGCAGGTGCAACCTGGAGTGCACCATCGTCTATTGAGCGCAGCAGAACAGATGGTGAAACGCTTACTCTTAGCGGTTGGCGTGGTTTCGATTTAGGCAACAATGCTTTTTTAACCGTGTCGGCAGAATACAAAGATGCCGAGAAAACGGAGCGCGGTGGCTGGGATTACCGCCAGCAATATGCTCTGGTAAATGGTGAGTTCGACCCACGTGAAGCTCTCTTTAACCGTTTTAACGCCTGGTATGGCGAACCTGAACTGGAACAGTTCACACTTTTTGCCAATGCAGGTAAAACGCTGGAAAACGGTAAAATCTATGGCTGGCTAAGCTATCAAGATCGCGAAGCAAGATCAGGTGGTTTCTATCGCACAGCCAGAGATGACCGAAATATTATCGAAATCTACCCAGATGGTTTCTTACCCATTATTGCTCCTGATGTCACTGACGCCAGTGCCGCCGTGGGGTATGAATTTGATGTGGGTGAATGGACCGTAGATACCTCGCTAGTGTGGGGTCAAAACCGTATGGCATTTACCATCGAGAACACGCTCAATCGCTCTATTGGCCCTAGCAGCAAAACTGAATTTGATGCTGGCGGCTTCCGTTATGGCCAAAGCGTATTTAACCTCTCTGGTGTTCGTTCATTTAACGTAGCCGCTTTGGCATCACCATTAAACGTTGCCACAGGCGTTGAGCTTCGTCGTGAACGCTATAGCATTTTCGCTGGTGAACCAGACTCTTGGCGCAACGGTGGCGTATTGCTGCCTAATGGCAATCCCACCGCGTCCGGCGCTCAGGTATTCCCGGGGTTCAGACCATCAAACGAAACACGCGATACACGGCGGGCGATCGGTGTTTATTTAGATCTTGAAGCAAATCTTACTGACAACATGTTAGGCTCTGTCGCTGTTCGCGCTGAAGATTATTCTGATTTTGGCAGCAACTTAACCGGCAAAGCCGCTTTACGATATGATTTTACTGATAATTTTGCTTTACGTGGTTCTATCCAAAATGGTTTCAGAGCCCCTTCATTGCAACAGCAAAATTTCACTGCTACCTCAACTAACTTCATTGGCGGCGTTCCTTTTGATATCACTACTTTTCCGGTAAGCGATCCGATCGCGCAAGCGTTGGGAGCAACGGCATTGGATGCTGAGAAATCGGTAAACTATTCATTAGGTACCGTATTCCGCCTGGGTGGCGTGTCAGTCACTATTGATGGCTATCGCATCGATATTAAGGATCGCATAGTCTTATCTGAGAACCTAACCGCAGTTAACGTCCGCGAATACCTTACCTCACAAGGCTTTATCGGCATTGGCGGTGGTAGGTTCTTTATTAATGGTGTAGATACCGAGACACAAGGGGTTGATGTCGTTGTGAACTGGTCTTTACCAACCGACCAGCTAGGGCTATTTGACTTTACGTTAGTAGGTAACTACAACAAAACGAAAGTGACTGCCGTGCCAGAGACCGCTCAGCTGTCACAATTAAACCCTGCCCCAGTGCTGTTTGGTCGGGTCAACGTGTTAACCTTTGAAAAAGGTACGCCAAAAGATAAATTGGGTGCCACGGTAAACTGGAGTTACGACAATCTTAGTGCAACGTTAAAAGCAACACGCTATGGTGAAGTATTAACACCTGGCACCTCAGAAGCGACAGATTTTATCTTAACCCCGAAAACGCTGATCGATCTGGAGGCGCGGTACGAGTTTAATGACAATTGGACCTTGGCTTTTGGTGCAGATAATATCTTTGATAAATATCCAGATCCGTTCCCGATTAATTTGAATACGACAGGTGCCACGTCTTTTTCAAATTATTCACCTTTTGGTCGTTCTGGTCGTTTATTTTATGGCAGGGTAGCTTACAACTTCTAAGATATTTCTAACTGACATCAGGCGCTAACATAGCGCCTGATTTTTATGAAAACTAGGAAAGGCCTTGGATAGCAGACAGCGGCGCCAATCTTTCTAGTTCAGGTTTAGCAAAATAGTAACCCTGCAAATAACGAATACCAATTCCCGTGAGATACTCTAACTCTTCTTTCGTTTCGATCCCCTCTGCCAATACTTTGGCCCCTTGCAGCTCACACTGCTCAATCGTCTTACAAACAATATGTTGTTTCGCTGGATTAAGATGAATATTCCGAATTAATTGCATGTCTAACTTCAGAATATGAGGCTTTAACTCGATTAACCATTCCAGGGTCGCATAACCCGACCCATAATCATCTATAGCAGTTTGAAAACCGCGCTTCGCATAACTGCGAAAAATCCGGTTTAAATGATCTTTATCGGGAATTTCTTCGCCCTCAGTTACTTCAAAAATCAGCTTGGTTAAATCAAACCCATATAAATCCGCAGCTTCTATGGTGGCTTTAATACAAGTTTCCGGGTTATATACAGCATTAGGTAAAAAATTAATGTTTAAAAATGTCTCGCAGCCCAATTTTGCCGCTGTCTCTATTGCTTTAACCCGGCAAGCCTGATCAAAATAATATTTGTTTTTATCATTAATACGTTCGAATACCCAACCAGCACCTTCACCATTAGGTCCTCGCACCAGAGCTTCATAAGCAAAAATAGTTTTGGTTTGCCAATCTATAATAGGCTGAAATGCCATACGAATTTGAAAACCCAAGTCTTGACCACTTAAGCAATCACTACAGCTTTGCTGTTTTACTGAGTCTGGGAACTGCATAAAAAAATGACCTCAAAAGGGTTAGTAGCTTATTTTTATCAAAAAACACTAGTGAAAGCTTTAGTTTTATATATTTAAGCGAAAGAGTGATTTAACTCCCCCAGCTTAAATGGCTTACGACAAGGGTATTATGGTGACTTATATTAAACACTTGACCTATAGCATAGACTGCTAAGAATAGTTGAGCAAAACCTTAAAGCCAGACACCAGAAAATATGCGAGTAATTAAGTAAAAAAGATTCTTGTTAAAACCCGCTAACCCCTTTCGGCACTGTTTACGTATAACAGACATTGTTTTGCAGTAAACGCCGATAATTGTCATCCAATCGGCCAAAACTGGCAGTACCAGCTTAGAACTGTATAATAGCCAACAGTGTCTTGGTGCAGCCAAACAGGCCCTTAAAAGGTAACACATGAAATACAAAGATTTGCGGGACTTTATTCACCAGTTAGAGCAACGCGGTGAGTTAGTTCGGATAACACAACAAATTGATCCTGTCTTGGAAATGACCGAGATAGCCGATAGAACACTAAGAGCTGGCGGCCCGGCATTATTATTTGAAAATCCCAAAGGCTACGATATACCAGTACTCGCGAATTTATTTGGCACACCACAGCGGGTGGCGCTTGGCATGGGACAAGAGGATGTTAGCGCATTGCGTGAAGTCGGTAAATTGCTGGCATTTCTCAAAGAACCGGAACCGCCGAAAGGCTTAAAGGATGCGTTTAGTAAATTGCCGATTTTTAAGCAAGTACTGAATATGTCGGTGAAGCAGGTGAAAAAAGCGGTTTGCCAACAAGTTGTGTTAAGCGGTGATCAGGTTGACTTAACCAAACTGCCTGTGATGACTTGCTGGCCTGGAGATGCCGCGCCCTTAATTACCTGGGGCCTAACCGTCACCAAGGGACCGCATAAAGAGCGGCAGAACCTCGGTATTTATCGTCAGCAAGTGCTGGGTAAAAATAAGGTGATTATGCGCTGGTTATCACATCGTGGTGGCGCCCTGGATTTCTTTGAGTGGCAAAAAGCTCACCCCGGTGAACGTTTTCCGGTTGCAGTTGCGCTGGGTGCTGATCCAGCGACCATTCTGGGTGCGGTAACTCCGGTACCCGACACGCTATCTGAATATGGTTTTGCCGGTCTATTACGGGGTGATAATACCGAGGTCGTAAAATGTGTCAGTAATGATTTACAAGTTCCAGCTAACGCCGAATTTGTACTCGAAGGCTATATAGAGCCAGGGGAAATGGCACCGGAAGGACCTTATGGCGATCATACTGGTTATTATAACGAAGTCGATAGCTTTCCAGTATTCACCGTAACCCATATTACCCACCGCCAAGATCCGATTTACCACAGTACCTACACGGGTAGACCACCAGATGAACCAGCGATTCTCGGGGTTGCGCTTAATGAGGTGTTTGTACCTATATTGCAAAAGCAATTTCCAGAAATCACCGATTTTTATCTGCCGCCAGAAGGCTGTTCGTATCGCTTAGCAGTAGTGACGATGAAGAAGCAGTATCCTGGGCACGCGAAGCGGGTAATGATGGGCGTTTGGTCTTTCTTACGCCAATTTATGTACACTAAATTTGTGATAGTCTGCGACGATGATATTAATGCCCGCGACTGGCAAGATGTGATTTGGGCTATTACCACCCGGATGGATCCCGCCAGAGATACAACTCTGGTAGAGAATACACCTATAGATTATTTGGATTTTGCCTCGCCAGTATCAGGTTTAGGCTCGAAAATGGGCATGGATGCAACGAATAAATGGCCAGGAGAAACCACCCGGGAATGGGGCGAACCCATTGTGATGTCAGATGAGATTAAACAACGGATTGATACACTTTGGCCCAGTTTAGGTATTCCGCTACCGGATAAACAAAGATGAGTTTCCTGGTAACGGTGCAGCCAGCAAAGTTGCAATTTGCGGTAGACGCTAACGAAACTATTTTGCAGGCAGCGCTTAGGCAAGGCATAGATTTCCCCTATCGCTGCCAACAAGGTGTTTGTACCAGTTGTGTCTGTAAGTTGCGCAGCGGCAAGGTAAATTACGCGCCGCCTAGCCCGCTGACTGAAACGGACCGGCAGCAGTTCTTTGTTTACTGCTGCTTAGCCTATGCTGACTCAGATTTAGAGCTTCACCACCCCTTTATTCGCGGCTGAGCGCCGCTTAACACGAGATGTTTATGAACGCTATTGCTTGTCAGGTTGTTTCTATTGAAGCCTTAACCCCGGTGGTTAGTAAAGTGTTATTAGCCCCCTCAATGCCAGTGCAGTTTACTGCTGGGCAGTATCTACAACTTTGTATAACACCCACTGATAAGCGCCCTTTTTCGATCGCCAGCATACCTGAGCAAGCATTGCTGGAGTTACATATTGGCACTCCGGAAGGTGATAGCTGGTCTAGTGTCGCGATGAGTCACTTACAACAGCAGCATGCATTAGCGGCCCCAGTGCAAGTAGAAGTTGGCTTAGGTCAGGCGCAGTGGCACGCCCAGAGTGACAGGCCTGTTATTTTACTGGCAGGAGGCACAGGTTTTTCCTACGTGTACAGCATCGCCATGGCAATCGAAGCAGCAAAGCAAAATAAGCCGGTATTTTTATACTGGGGGGTACGGAATGAACAGGCGCTTTATTATCAGGCCGAGCTTGAGCAATGGGCGGCAACTAATTCTAAATTCCGTTTTATCCCAGTCGTGCAACAAGCAGCTACTTCTTGGTCAGGTAGGACAGGCTTGGTACATGAAGCGGTACTGCATGATTTTGTTTCACTTGAGGCCTATGACATTTATATGGCAGGCCCCTTTGCGATGGCTGGCGTTGCCCGCGAGGCCTTTGCTGAGCAAGGTGGCCAGCGCGAGCATATGTTTGCAGATGCTTTTGCCTATATATAACTATTGCGCCAGCACCTCTATCAAATCGGCCGCAGGCTTGTAACCTGCGGTTTTTGCTTGCTCCAGTAAAGTAACACCTTCAGTTCGTTCACCATCCAGAATTAAGCGCGCACCATGCCAAGCCATCGCCATAGGGTCTTGCTGCTGTAAAAGATAGAATTGCCAATCTTCACGTTGTGCTCCCAGAATACGCTGAGCACGGCGATCGCCATTCACTGCAGCTTTTTTCCACCAAAATCCAGGAGTTAGCATAGCGTGTACCGGCAAATATTGTTGAATAATAATGCCATCTCTCTTACTTATTCTACTGAACGAACGATCCTGACTAATATTTTTCGTTAATTCAAATATGCCCGCCGCAGCTCCCCTAACTTTTAAACCTAATATTTTTTCTGGTTCTGGTTTATACAAACTGCTTATATCAAGCAACCGAACAATTTCACCCTGCTCATTAGTTTGAACACTAACACTGCCCTCTAACGAGGATATATTTACTTCTAGCTTTTTAGTTTCGAACCACGCAGATAAATCAGGCGCGGACTGTGGCTCGGATAGAGATGGCTCGACATATACCAAAGCACCTGAAACCATCGAAACTAAGTTTAAAACGCTACCCAGCATTTCCTGATGTCGGCCAGAGCCAATCTGAGCATATTGCCATAGGTTCTGATGACTTAGAACTTGATTAGCTGAGCGCCCATTCATTGCACCCTTTACCCAGAAATTTAATTTAACCGACAGTAAGTGTGGCTTACCTGTTGCTTCATATTGCCAACGACGCATAGCTCTAAAAGTGTAGGAATCAAAAACTCCCTCGGGAAAACCATCTATCGCATCTACAACTTGCACTCGGCCACTACCGTCTACCAAGAATTGTAAAACTATATAACCGAAGGGGTTTTTCCTTGATACATCATCTGGGATATCTGGCATTGGTGTGCTAATTTGTGCTGGTGCGTGTTCTCGACTCAACTGATATGCTTTAGCATCTTGTTTAATGATAACAGCCGAAAAAGCCTTTGATGCAGCATCTTCTGCCGCTACCCGCTGCGCGGCGCTGGCCTCTTGATATATACGTTTTACTATCTCTGTAGCCTGTGGATGCTGTAACTTTTCGGCTAATAAAAAATGAGATAACGCCTCTTCAAGATTAACTTCTTGCCCTTCACCATAGTACGCCATAACAGCTAAATTGAAAGCTGCGTCTGCATTACCCAGCGGCAGCAAATTTTCAAACCCAACTTTGGCTGCAGAATATTTTTTATTCTCATATGCCTGTAATGCAACCAACCAATCAGCGCGAACACCAAAAGTTGCGACCAAAAATAATATTAAAAAAACTATTCGCATTTAAAAGTCCCTGCTTAGAATTTTGATATCCATAAAAAGTTTAAATTATTCATATCGTAACCAAATACAGCTTAGCCATAATAGACAAAAAAAAACTATATTTAAATAGTTTCATTAAAATTGTTAATTTTATCCATATTAAATAGCAAGACGGCGTCATTAATTTTAAATATAAAAAATACCTAGCTTATATTTATGCTGGAACAAGACGACCGCCTATGCCAAAATCAGAGTAAATACACTAAACAAAGAGCGAAACGATGCAACATAAAACGCTGATTAAAGTTCGCGGCTACCACCTGGATATATACCAGCATGTAAATAACGCACGCTATCTGGAGTTCTTAGAAGAAGCGCGCTGGGGATATTTAGAAGATAGTGGTGATATCGAATGGTTTGCAGCCCATGGCCTGGCTTGGGTCATCGTCAATATTAATATCAACTACAAAGTCGCCGCCACTATGGGGCAAACGTTGGAAGTGTACACCCAATTTAGCAAAGTTGCCGGTAAAAGTGCGGTCGTTTCGCAAGAGGTGCGGATTGCGGGGACTGATGCTGTGGCCGCCGATGCGCAAGTTACTTTTGTGTGCTTAAACCAAAAAACCGGTAAAGCCGTCACCATTGACGGCGAGTTGCGTAGCAGATTGGAACAACATCTGGCGAACTAATTATCCTGGCGACCATCTGACAGAACACAGCTGCTCTCAGGTGGCGCCAGCAAAGTTTCATTAGTTATTTATAGCAACAGGGTTTTTAGTTGGCTAGCCTGAGGGTAATGCAGCGCTATCGCTTTCTCTAACCAATAAATGCCCTGGTCTTTCTCACCGTTCAGCAATAAATCCACCCCGACCCATGCCATCACCACCGGGTCTTCTTGCAATAATAAATACTCTTTCCAGGAATTAAAGCGGGCAGCTAAATTACGTTGCGCCCTAAGATCGCCATTTTTGGCGGCTTTGCGCCACCAGTAATAGCCATCTAAGGTGTTTGGCAGGTCGACTATTTTTTCAACCGAAACCCTGTTCTCGACTGACCCAAAGGATTGACGTAACACATAGTTACCCGCTGCAATCTTACCGCGGCCTTTCACCTGTTGCCCAATTAACTGGCTTGCTGCAGGAGAAGTTAAATTTGAATCATCGAGTACTTCGGTAATAGTCCCGTTTCTGGCCAATTGCACAATAGCTTTGCCACTGAAGTCTGTTACAAAAAAATGAAACTCAGCCTCGGCCTCTAACGCTTGCATAGTGGGCACGCGCGCAGCATCAGGCTCAGCCACCTTGAAAAAATTCAGCTCCTTTTGACTTTGCGTATTAATAACATGCAATACCGTGCCCAAGGCTTCTTGATGCGCTGGCGAGCCTTCGACAGCCAAGGACCATAATTTTGAGCTTTTTAGCCAACGCTCTATGATAAGAGGCCTGATGCCGCCACTTATGGCAAAATCGAATTGTGCAGACTGCACGTGAAAGCGGCCAGTGGCTTCATAACGCCATTGCTTTATCGCCTGAATTGCCACCTCATCAAAAACAGCCGCAGGGTAGCTATCTATAGCATCCGCAGCATGCACTCTGCCTTCACCATCGACCAGTAAACGCAACGTCACATAACCAAACAAATTATCCCGTAATGCGCTTTTAGGGTACTCTGGCGCGACCTTTGTTAACGCCTTGAGTCTGCTTGGTCTTACTGAGGCTTGTTGCTGCTCTTGGTAATTGATAAAAAAAACATCGCTACGGAGCTTGGTATAGTATTGTTCCAACTGTTTTTTATGCTCATCGGTAAGTTGGTTAGAGACCGCGGTAAAGAGCCGCTCGGCTTCAGGGTGTTTAAGCTCAGTGGCTAACTGAAAATAAGCAGCAGCCAACGGCAAATTGCTAACTTGCCCCTCGCCGTTATAAGCCATGACTCCCAAATTGAAGACGGCATCTTTATTGCCCAGAGTAAGTAATTTTGAAAAAGCTAATTCTGCTTGCGCAAAGCTGGCATTTTCATAGGCTTCCATTGCACTTAACCAATTTGCTTTGCTGCTAAAACAGGCACTACATAACAACAAACAGATTAACCATTTCATTTAAACTCTCCCTGAGAAAAATTAAACTCATATTTAACTAAAACATTACTTAAAACAAGCCAAGATGTCACTGCGCTGCTCAATTCAGTTAAATGGTTCATATTCAGGATGCCGAAATAAGCCTGTCGGGTAAAAATTTATAACAACCCATAATGAAGAGGCTAACGATCTAACCATTTACTCATAACTTGCCTAAATAACACCGCATCATCGCTTTCTTTGCACGGTATACCTTTTGCATCCATCAACTGTTCAAATCCGCTAAGCGCGGGATCAACAATCAAACAACGATCTCCCAGCTTAACCATTTGCATACCTACGCCCCTGGCGGCATTTTCAGCCTCAGAGCTAAGTTGCTGATGTTCTTTAGCCACGGTCAAACGGGGCTGCTTTTGTTGCTGTGACCAGCCGGCGTAGTCTGCTACTGGCGCACTATATTGTTGCGCAATACCCGATAATGCACGCTCTGCCAAACTGGCGGCGGTAGAGGATGTAGCGGCATGTTCCGAGACTAACCTAGCGTCAGCGTCGACACTAGTCTGTTCCGTTGTTAACGTATCACTTAGTACTTCATACTGCTCTGTACTCCCCGTTGCCGTGGAAAACGCCTCTTCCTCGATGGGGCTGCGTGTATTGGGAGCAGCCTGAGTGGCAACGTTTGTTTCATCAGGCTCTGCCGGCAATACAGCTGCGACTACTTCAGTCAGCAGAGGCTCTGCTGGTACAACGGGCTTAGGGGGCGTATACAAATAACTCGATACGGGCTCAACAATAGCCGGCGGCGAGACAGGTAAGGGTCTTAACAGTAAGGCAAAAAATACCAGATGGATCAGCAATGCCAAGCTAACTGGCCATAAATAGCCGCGGTGCCAGTTTTGCTGCATGCCCACTCCTTGCGCTAAGCGACTAACTAAGTATTACCCGAATGCTAAGACGCGGTTTAAAGCGAAAAATTCCCGGTAATTTGCTGCCAGAGCTGTAATTTTTGACTAAAAGGCATAGCGGCATAAGCGGGGCTGGTTGAAGGTAAAGCCAAGACGCGGGGAATTGGTGAGGTAAGATGTGGTATGACATGTTTTTGAAAACTTTGCGCTGCTTTACCGCCGTTCAAGGCTACCACGCTTATCTGTGGGTGGGCCGCAAAAAAGCTATCAAAATCATTCGCCCGTTCATTACGAATGGCGCTATCCAGACTCCCCTGCCGTTCACAGTGCGCCAAGACATCCCACAGCGCTACACCATTTGCAACTAACTGCTGTAAACGAGAGGCATAGGGTAAATCAGCAGTAAAACCATACAGGCTGGCCATAATGGGCCAGAACGCATTGCGCGGGTGAGCATAATATTGTTGCTGCGCCAGCGAGACGGCACCGGGCATACTACCTAAAATCAGCACCCTGGCATCGGCGTTGGCTACCGGCGCCAGGCTTTGCAGCGGTGCTAGCACAGATCGGGTTGATATTGTTTTACTTTTTGCCAGGCCATCGCCGCTTGCTCGCGATCGCCCTCTTGTTCAGCCAGATAGGCCAGTACAGCAAATAGATAGCCGTTAGTAGGGTTATCCCGCAGCCAATGTTGCACTGTTTTACGCAGCTTTAATACCGAGCGGCCCAGCGGGATCTGCCGTAAATAAGGCCAAGCTGCCGCTAAGTCGTTAATGCTTAACGACTGCACCAGTTTTTGCTCGGCTTGCTCACACAAACCGGCTTGTGCCTGTGCCCAGGCTAAGCCCAGTATAGCGGCATTCGATTTTCGCTCCTTTGTCGGTAAGCCTTGCCAGAAATCGGCATCTTCGCTAAAACCCTGTTGCAAACTTAGTTGCTGCAGGGCCAATGGGTAGATGGCGAAGCGTTGATATTGCCATTGCGCTTTGCTAAACCAACGCTGATTAATGGCCTGTGGCACCGTTTGCAGTAATTGCCGCCATTGCCCCGCTTGTTGCAGCGCTTGTAAATAAAGCTGACCAAGCGCAGCATCTTTAGCAGCTGCATCTAGATGTGACGCCAACACCTGACAAGCTTGGCCTGCTTGGCCTTGCTGCATTAGTAAGTCGGCCTGCACAAAAGCGCTATTACTATCTTCAGCAACCAAGGTCGCCGCAAGCTCAGTCGCCTGGCTCGTGTTACCCGCATACAAATTGGCATAACTTGCCAGCATACGCTTCTCATTTAAATAATGATGATCTTGTAAGGCAAGTTGTAATTGCTCGCTGGCTAACTGCCATTGCTGCCGGGCATAAGCTTGTAAGCCGTTGGCAAAGGCCTGCCGTGCTTTGCGTTCGCGTCGTGAGCGCAAAAAGTTAAACGAAATATGCTGCCAGCGTGCCAGTTTCTTTACCAAGATACCTAATATGGACAACACAATTATTGTCGCAAGTAGCGCCAGCAATAAGCCCAACAGAGTCATTTCAATAGTGTAACCCGCAACAATAATTTTAATGTAGCCGGGGTTGTTAATGAGTACTGGCCCCAATAGCATGGCCAGAATTAACAAGGCTGTGAGTAATAACAGCTTACTCATAACTGGCCTCCGTCATTGCAGCAAGTTGTCGTTCTAATTGCTGTACGCTCTGCAATACCGGCAGTGTTGGCTGGCTTACTGCAGCTTTAGCTAAAGCCACCAACTGACTACTAGCCTGCTGCACTGCAGTACTATCAGCCATAAAATAGCGTTGTAATAAATCACTGGCCTGGCGCAATGCCGCTTGATAAACCTCTGGCTGCTGCTGCAATAACGCCATCTCAGCTAACATTAATTGCTGCTGCAAACTTAAACTGACGGTAACTTGCTGTTCGCTGGTCAGGCTATAAAAATCGTCTGGCAAAGTAGCGCGTACCTGAAACAGCTTACTCCAGCTTTGCTGCCAATAAGCCGCCAAATTTTGCCGCCAATTGGCTAGTTCAGCATCAGGTTGGGGCAAGCTGATGAGTTGCTCTTGCTGTTGCTTTAACGGCAATTGGCTACTTTGCAAGCGCAATTGGGCCAACTGCAGATGTACGCTAGTGACATCGGGCAAGCTGAGTTTTTGCAAAGCGGTAAGATCCGTAGTGATGGCTTGGCGCACCACCAGTAAGGCCGGGTTATTTAACTCAGTAAGTTGCTTATCAGCCGCTTGCAGTAAGGCTATCGCACTTGCTACATCTTGCTGTAATACCAGATTCTGACTCGCGCGCTGCAGTAAAAACCGCACTTCCATTAACATCCAATGCTGTGGCGGTGCGCTTTCGCTTTGCTGAATTTGTTGCCGTAGCGCCTGCACCTGTAATTGCAATTGCTCGGTATATTGTTGCTGTAGCTGTACTTGTTGCTGCTGCCAACTGCTTAACTGCTGCTGTTGTGCTGCTAGTGCTGCAGTTTGTTGTTCTGTCGCAGCGCTTAATAATTGCTGTACTCGTTGTTCAGTACTTTGCCCAGCTTGGGCAGTTTGCAGTTGTTGCTGCTGCACTTGCAGCCATTGTGGCCAGAGCCAATAAGCAGCCGCTGCAATACCTGTCGCCATTAGCAGTCCCAAGAGCAATGCCAGCCAGGCAAGGGCATTACTGTTTTTTATCACTGGCGCTGTTTGCTCTGCCTCTAGCTCCGCTTTTAGCTCTGCTAATGGGGCCTCCACTTCAGTGGTTTTAGCAGTTATTATTTGTTCACTCATAGCACGTCCTTCTTAAACTGCTTAATAGCATCCAGCAAGGCATCATCGTTCGCACTGCTGGCCAGATGAATACGTCGCGGTAAGATACCCAATGCCAGTGCACTGTCGCGCGCTCTGGGGCTGACCAGGATCCAGTGTTGCTGGCAAAGCCAGCTGTGTTGCTCGCTGGGCACTAAACTAAAGATCCGCTGCAAAATTTCGTTGCTGGTAGCAACAATACAATGTATTGCCTGTTGCTGCCATTGCTTACACAGTTGCGCACCATCTAAAGGTAAGGGGATCCGGCTGTAACTTTGTACGTATCGCACTAAAGCTCCACGCCCTGTTAATGTTTGCTTGATAAGCTCTCGTCCGGCATTACCCCTCACCACCACGATCTGCTTACCTGCAACCTGTTGTAACTCCGCTAAGCTAAGCAGACCTTCGCTGCGCTGATCTTGCGGCACTATCACCGGGCGCCCAGCCCAACGCGCCAGCGCTGCTGCAGTCGTCTCGCCTACCGCTAATAAAGGCGCAGTAATATCAGCAGCTGACATCTGTTGCTCTAGCGTGTGCACGGCACTTAAACTAACAAAAATTAATAACTCCGCCTGCGTCAGCAGCTTAATATCTCTGGCTTTTAACTGCACCATTTGCGTGGTGATTACAGGTTGATATAGATAGCCAATATCATGGCTATCCAAGGCTTCCAGTAAATGATCGGCTTTGCCGGCAGGACGGGTAATTAAAAACATAGTCTGTTTCAGCTTCCGTGATAAACGGCGTTTAGAATGTCACCCGCACCGGCCGCTAACAAGCGCTCAGCCAGCTGCTGACCCAATTGCTCCGCTTGCGCCACAGAGCCCTTTAGCTCATCGCGAATAATTTGTTGGCCATCCAATGACCCGACTAAACCTCTGAGCCAGAGTTCATCGCCATCTTGCACAGCAAAAGCACCAATAGGTACCTGACAACCGCCTTGTAATCGACGATTCATGGCCCGCTCGGCCAAAACACTATGCCGGGTAATGCTATGTTCCAGCGGCGCCAAAAGTGCCTGCACGGCGTTATCGTCGCTACGGCATTCTATACCCACTGCGCCCTGGCCATTGGCGGGTAAACTCAGCTCTACCGGTAAATAGCTGGCAATACGCGCAGCAAAACCTAAACGAATTAAGCCTGCCGCCGCCAGAATAATGGCCGCAAACTCACCGTTATCCAGTTTGCTTAAACGGGTATTCACATTGCCACGCAAATCGCGGACCTGTAAATCAGGCCTTAAGGCCTTTAACTGGCATTGACGACGCAAGCTGGAAGTGCCAACCACAGCACCGGCTGGCAATTGCGCCAACGAAGAAAACTGATTAGACACAAAGGCATCGCGCGGATCTTCCCGCTCGCAAATGGTGCTAAGCATTAAACCTGGCGGAAACTCCACCGGAACATCCTTCATGCTATGCACGGCAATATCGGCACGGCCCTCTAAAATAGCAGTTTCCAACTCTTTTACGAACAAACCTTTGCCACCAATTTTCGCCAATGGCGTATCGAGGATTTTATCGCCCTGGGTAGACATCGGCACCAACTCAACCTGCAATCTTGGATGATGCTTAATTAATTCGGCTTTAACAAACTCAGCTTGCCACAGCGCCAGCGCGCTTTTGCGGGTAGCAATACGGATAAGTTGCATAGTATTAATCCTCGGCTTTAGCTAGCAGCCGACTTTGTATAAAACGGCTTATTTCGTCAATCTCTTGCGCACAAACACTGTGCGGCATGCGGTAATCACGCCAGCTTACGCTAAAACCCGCGGCTTTGTATGCTTGGTAAGCCTGTTGACCAGCGGCTAATGGCACGACCGGATCCTGAGTACCATGGGCAATAAACACCGGCGTATTTTTATTATGCGTCAGTTGTTCGGCCGCCAGCTTTTCCGGGCATGCCATATAGGTCGATAACGCCATAAAGCCGGCTAATTTATAGGGCAGCCTTGGCAATAAATGTAAAGTGATCACGCCGCCCTGACTAAAACCAGCCAGCATAATGCGCTCACTGGGTATGTCTTCGCTAATGAGTTTATCCAACAAGGCTTTAACGGCTTCTGCCGATTGCCTTACACCCGCTTCATCTGCGCGGTTGGTCAGATCCATAGTTTTAATATCGTACCAAGCCCGCATCCGCATGCCACCGTTAATGGTTACCGGGATCTCTGGTGCATGTGGAAATAAAAAGCGAATACCGGCATTAGCCGGTAAGCGTAACTCTGGCACTATGGGTGAGAATCCATGGCCGGAATCACCTAACCCATGTAACCAAACAACGACCGCCTGCGGTTTGCCTTGTGCTGGCACATCAACAAAAGGAAGTAATGCCATCTTATTGCGGTCCTAATACAACTGATACACCGGCTTGCTTTGACGCAGCGTCATTTAAGAGTTGCCAGAATTCCGTACCGGTGCGGTTATCAATCCACTGGCCGTCACGCCATTCAAAATGATGACCATTAAACTTAGTGGCTACCCAAAGCTGCTGTAACGGTGGTTGTTTATTAATAATGATTTTGCTGTTGTCAGGAAAGGTAATAGCGAGCAGACCACCATTTGACTCGTAATCCAGATCAAGCTCTTGTTGCTCGATACCTTCTTCCACGGCCAGTAACATCTGGTCAGTTAATTCTTCATATTCTAGATCATTCATCTGCTTCACCTGTTTGCTTTTACTGCTAAGGATGCGATTATAGAGCGTCAATTAATTAATGAAATAAAAAACCATGCACGCTCAGCGAATTTCACGCTCGTTATGCCTGCTGCTTAGCGGGCTTTTATGCACTGCGCTGTTAAGCGCTTGCGGCCAGAAAGGTCCGCTTACCATACCACAGCCCAAGCCGGAAGTGGCAGAGCCGCAGCCGCAAAAGATAACCGAACCAACAGAACAGCAAGGGTGACCAGATTGGATTACTTTAATTATCAGGGTGATACATTATTCGCCGAACAAGTTGCACTACCCACTATCGCTGCCAATTACGGCACCCCAACCTATGTTTATTCGAAAGCCACTATTGAAAAACACTATCATGCTTTCGCGGATGCTGCGGCAGCACATCCACATAGCTTGGTGTGCTACGCAGTAAAAGCCAATAGCAATTTAGCCGTATTAAATGTACTCGCGAAACTCGGTAGCGGTTTTGATCTGGTTTCCGGCGGTGAATTACGCCGGGTGATTGCCGCCGGCGGCGATCCTGCCAAAGTAGTATTCTCTGGCGTGGGCAAGACGGCAGACGAAATGCGTTTTGCACTGCAGCTGGGTATTAAATGTTTTAATGTTGAATCGGTAAGCGAGCTGCATCGCTTGCAAGAGGTAGCGCAAAGTCTGGGTAAAAAAGCACCGGTATCGCTTAGAGTAAACCCTGATATCGATGCCAAAACCCACCCCTATATTTCGACCGGTTTAAAAGCCAATAAATTTGGTATCGATATTCTATTAGCGCCGGATATTTACCGGGCAGCGCGTGAGCTAAGCCATATTGAGTTAGTGGGTGTTGATTGCCATATCGGCTCACAACTGACTGAAACCCAACCATTTCTAGAAGCTTTAGAAAAATTACTGCATTTAATTGATGTCCTAAAAGCAGATGGCATTCAGTTAAAACATATCGATATTGGTGGTGGCCTTGGCGTAACTTATGATCAAGAACAACCGCCTTTACCCGCAGATTACATTAGCAAAGTGGTTGCTCGTTTAAGCAGCTACCCAGAGCTGGAACTTATTATGGAGCCAGGCCGCGCCATTATGGCCAACGCCGGGATTCTGCTAACCAAAGTCGAGTTTTTAAAACCGGGTCAAGAAAAGCACTTTGCTATTGTTGACGCAGCAATGAACGATTTAATTCGCCCAGCGCTATACAGCGCTTGGATGAATATTGTACCGGTAGTGTTAAACAACACTCTGGGCAAACAACTTTATGATGTGGTGGGGCCGGTGTGCGAAACCGGCGATTTTCTTGGTAAAGATCGCGAGTTAGCGATAAGCGAAGGCGATCTGCTGGCCGTGCGCTCTGCGGGTGCCTATGGCTTTACCATGAGCTCTAATTATAACAGCCGGCCAAGAGCCGCAGAAATTATGGTCGATGGTGAGCGTTGCCACCTAATCCGCGCCAGAGAGCAATGGCAGGATCTCTGGCAGGGCGAACAGATTCTGGCAGACTAAGTATTTAAGGTCATCATGCTTCTTAACTTCACCAAAATGCACGGCCTGGGAAATGACTTTATGATGGTTGACGCCGTCAGCCAGAATATTTTCCTGACCAAAGAACAAATTAAACAACTCGCCGATCGTAATTTTGGCGTCGGTTTTGACCAGTTATTAATGGTAGAGCCGCCCTATGATCCGGACTTGGATTTCCATTACCGAATTTTTAATGCCGATGGTTCTGAGGTAGAGCAATGCGGCAACGGCGCGCGTTGCTTTGCTAAATTTGTGCGCTATCGCGGGTTAACCAATAAGACCAAAATCAATGTGAGCACTAAGTCGGGTAAGATCACCCTCTATGTCGAGCAAGATGGTCAGGTGACAGTGAATATGGGCATACCGCAATTGGAACCCGCCAAGGTGCCGTTTAAAGCACAAAAGCAGGAAGCTACCTACATTATGCTTACCGAGCAGCAAACCGTATTTTGCGGCGTTGCCTCGATGGGTAACCCGCATGCCGTATTGGATGTGGAAGATGTGCTGACCGCCGAGGTAAAAACGCTAGGGCCACAATTAGAAACCCATGAGCGTTTTCCGGAAAAAGCCAATATTGGTTTTATGCAGGTGTTGTCACCACAACATATTAAGCTTAGGGTGTGGGAACGTGGCGCCGGCGAAACCCTGGCCTGTGGTACTGGAGCCTGTGCTGCGGTAGTCGTGGGCCAACTACAAAAAAAGCTCGGGCAACAGGTACGGGTCGATTTACCTGGTGGTTCCTTGCAAATTCGCTGGAATGGCCCTGGTCAGCCCGTTAAGATGACTGGCCCGGCAGAACATGTGTTTGATGGACAACTAACCTTATGACAGACAGCCTGATCCAAGAAAAAGAGCTGCTCGCCGCATCTGTGGTTGAGGACTATTTACAACAAAATCCTGACTTTTTTCAGCATTACCCTACGCTATTACCGCAATTGCGCTTACCGCATCAGCAACGCGGCACTGTGAGTTTGGTTGAGCGGCAACTGGAGCTACAACGCGAGAAAATCTATATGCTGGAAGAGGATATTACCCGCTTAATGTCCGTAGCCCGGCAAAACGAGCATATCTTTATTGCGCTTAATGCGCTGCATATCAGCATTCATCAGGCTACAACCTTTAACGATATTACCGTCGCCTTACAACAATTCGCCGATGCCATGCCGCAGGTTAAATACTGCCGTTTACTAGGCTTAGAGCAAGGTAAAGCGAACTTACAACCTCATCAGTTGCTACTTAACCGCCGCTTACAAGCACAAAACGTTTACCTTGGCCGGTTAAATCAGGAAGAGCAGCAAGGTCTGTTCCCGGCACAGGTGCACTCAGTGGCGCTATTGCGGATCGATAAAAACAACAATGCTGATAGCAAGGAGCCCTTGGCTATCTTAGCTTTTGGTAGTGAGCTGGATGATCATTTCCAACCGGGGATGGATGTGTTGTTTTTACGCCATCTGGTTACCTTGTTAGCCTTGATATTGCCCCCTTATGTCAGTGCCTGAGTTACCGTTGCATTGGCTTACGCCAGTGCAACGCTTTCTGGACTACCTGCGATTAGAGCGTGGTTACAGCAAGCAAACCCTGCAAAGCTACCAACAACAATTAAACAAAATGGCGCAAGCCTGGGCCAACCAAACTGACACGGCCGCCCTTGGTTGGTTTGCGCTCACCGATAAACAAGTGCAGCGGCAATTACTGCAATTTCGTAAAGAAAATCTTAGTGCCCGCAGCTTAGCCTTAGCCGCGTCAACCCTACGCAGCTTTTATCGCTATGCACAGCAAATGGGCCTAACCGAGACGAATCCGGCGCAGTATTTAAAACTGCCCAAAGCCAGCAAAACCCTGCCCAAGCAATTAGAAATTGAACAATTAACGCAGCTGCTGAGCTTTGATAGCAGCGAAGATATCCTGGCCTGTCGTGATAAGGCCATGTTAGAGCTGTTTTACTCCTCCGGACTACGTTTAGCAGAGCTGGTTGCCATTAATTTACCGGATCTTAATCTTAGCGAGGCACAAGTCAGGGTCACGGGTAAAGGCAATAAAACCCGTTTGCTGCCGGTTGGATCAGTCGCGATTAAGGCGCTAAAAGCCTGGCTGGCGCAACGACCTGCCTTACTTAGCCCAGAATTGCCGCTAGCAGAGCAACAAGCTCTGTTCTTAAGTATTGAGCGAAAACGTATCTCGCCAAGGCAAGTGCGGGAGCGGGTGCTGCACTGGGCTAAACAGCAAGGCCTGGGCCAGCATTTACACCCGCATATGCTCCGTCACTCCTTTGCCAGCCATTTATTGCAATCCAGTGGTGACCTGCGCGGCGTACAAGAGTTATTAGGCCATGCCAATTTAAGTACCACCCAGGTGTATACCCATTTAGATTTTCAACACTTGGCGAAGGTGTACGATAGCGCCCACCCACGGGCGAGGAAAAAATAATGCATATTTATAAAGCGCTTAACCCGATATCGGTGCTGTCTTTTGATTTAGACGATACCTTGTACGACAACAAGCCGGTGATAGCAGCAGCTGAAGCCGCCATGCTAGATAGCCTGACGCAGCATGCTCCCATTACTAAAGGTTATGGCAGTGACTTCTGGTGGCAACAACGCCGTTTACTGGCCAAAACTCAGCCGGAGATCCGCCATGATATAGGGCGTTGGCGGTTATTAGGGATAGAGGCAGGCTTAATCGAACTGGGTTTAATATCGTGCGAAGCCGGTGAAATTGCCGAACTGGCTTACGATGCATTTTGGCAAGCCCGAACAACAATCAGCATAGCGCCAGACGTAACACAATTACTTACCGAACTCGCCAAACAATACCAACTGATCGCCATTACCAACGGCAATGCCTGTATCAAAAAAATGGGGCTTGGCGACTTATTTGCTTTTAGCCTGCAAGCAGGCCCAGACGGTAGAATGAAACCCTATCCCGATCTGTTTTTAACTGCTGCAGCGCGACTTAACGTTAAGCCAGAGGCTATTTTGCATATCGGTGATAGCCATCGCGCTGATGTCCTGGGTGCTTTAAAAGCTGGCTGTCAGGCTGCCTGGCTGGACCACTACCAGCAGCCGGTTGCTGTGTTACCGCATATCCGGTTAAGTCATTTACAACAGCTACAGCACTTCGCTGTTTCTTAAGCAATGTACTTGTTCTGCCAATGATGCAGCAAACTGACTAAGACTAAACCGCTAAGCAAAGCCAGTTAACTGGTTATTTATCCACTAATTCCCTTGGCCTGCCGAGTGTGCCTGCTATAATGGCAGGCATGCTATTTAATGAGACTTTCTGATGGATGTATCTTACCTGCTGGATGGGCTAAACGATAAACAACGCGATGCGGTAGCAGCACCGCCGCAACATATGCTGGTACTCGCAGGAGCCGGTAGTGGCAAAACCCGGGTGCTGGTGCATCGTTTGGCTTGGCTAATGCAGGTAGAAAGAGTCGCCCCATTCAGTTTGCTAGCCGTAACCTTTACCAATAAAGCCGCTCAAGAAATGCGTGGCCGGATTGAAAGCACTATTGGTGTCAGTTTAAATAACCTGTGGATGGGCACATTCCATGGCTTGTCGCATCGTATGCTGCGTGCCCATTATCAGGAAGCCGGTTTGCCACAAGGCTTTCAGATTATTGACTCAGACGATCAGCACCGCTTGGTTAAACGGGTATTAAAAGCGCTCAATCTGGATGAAAAACACTGGCCAGCTAAGCAAATTCAATGGTTTATCAATGCGCGTAAAGATGAAGGGCAAAGACCCGGTAGCATAGATGCGGAGGCAGATTATAGCCTGCAGCAAATGGTGAAAATTTATGCTGCTTATCAGGAGATGTGCGACAGAGCAGGTTTGGTTGATTTTGCCGAAATTTTGCTGCGCAGTTTTGAACTGTTAAAAAACCATAGCGATGTTCGCGGCCATTATCAGCAACGCTTCCGGCATATCCTGGTAGACGAGTTTCAGGATACCAACGCCATTCAATATAATTGGTTACGCCTACTGGCCGGTAGCGCGGCTAAAGTGATGATTGTTGGTGATGATGATCAATCTATCTATGGCTGGCGCGGTGCCCGTGTTGAAAATATTCAGCAGTTTTTAAAAGATTTTGACGGTGCTGATACCATCCGCCTGGAGCAAAACTACCGCTCTACTTCAACCATTCTAAAAGCTGCCAATGCAGTGATTAGTAATAATCAGGGCCGCTTGGGTAAAGATCTCTGGACCGATGGCAGCGAAGGCGAAACCATCGCTGTTTATAATGCCTTTAACGAGTTAGACGAGGCGCGCTTTATTGTTAGCCGTATTCGTGATTGGCACAACAAAGGCAATCCACTAACCGAAGCCGCCATTTTATATCGCAATAATGCCCAGTCGCGGGTGTTAGAAGAAGCGCTTATTCAAGAGGGCTTACATTATCGCATCTATGGCGGCCTACGCTTTTATGAGCGCCAGGAAATTAAAGATGCCCTTGCCTACTTACGCCTGATTAACAATCGTCAGGACGATGCGGCTATGGAGCGGGTAATTAATACTCCAGCCCGTGGTATTGGTGAAACCACCATGAACAAAGTGCGACAGCAGGCCAGAGCCAGCCAACAAACCTTATGGCAGACCCTTGAGCAAATGCTGGCA
The DNA here is from genome assembly GCF_014653435.1 of Alishewanella longhuensis. GTDB lineage: Bacteria > Pseudomonadota > Gammaproteobacteria > Enterobacterales > Alteromonadaceae > Alishewanella > Alishewanella longhuensis. The sequence continues at coordinate 173,428 of NZ_BNAO01000009.1, forward strand.
GAAAAGCAATTAAGCGGCCGTGCTGCCAGCGCGATTGACCAGTTTATGCAATTAGTCACCCAGTTGGATACTGAACTTACCGACCTACCTTTGCATGAGCAAGCCGAGCATGTGATTAAGAAATCGGGTTTATATGCCATGTATCAGGCAGAAAAAGGTGAAAAGGCGCAAACGCGCATAGAAAACTTAAACGAACTAATTACCGCCTGTCAGAACTTTGATAGCGTACTACAAGAAGAAATGAGCCCACTGGCGGCTTTTTTATCCCAGGCCGCATTGGAAGCCGGTGAATATCAGGCAGAAGAACATTCCGATGCCGTGCAACTGATGACCTTACACTCTGCTAAAGGTTTAGAATTCCCGCTGGTGTTTATTTGCGGTCTGGAAGAAGGCATGTTTCCCAGCCAACAAAGCGGTGATGACCCAACCCGCTTAGAGGAAGAGCGCCGTCTTTGTTACGTTGGTATGACCCGCGCCATGCAAAAGCTGTACTTATGCCATGCGCAAAGCCGCCGCTTATATGGCCAGGAGCAATATCCCAAACCCTCACGTTTTTTGCGGGAAATACCGGCAGAATGTGTGGAAGAGATCCGCTTAAAAACCCAGGTTAGCCAACCAGCGCAATTTAATCGCTTTAGTAACGCCGCCAGCCATAGTGCTTTTGAGAATACCGGTTTTAAACTGGGACAGCGGGTACTGCATGAAAAGTTTGGCGAAGGCACTGTACTTAATTACGAAGGCAGCGGCCCGCAATCGCGTATTCAAGTCAACTTTGATCAGCTGGGCAGTAAGTGGCTGATGACCGCTTACGCTAGGCTGGAAGCGATCTAAATGCTCCTGCAGCAGCTTGGCCATTTGTTAAAGCAGGCTGCTGAGCATCGGGTTCGGCTACCGGTATGGCTGCAAGGTGAACCTGCCGCCTTATTGAACCTTACCAAACAATTGCTGGCGCAGTTCACGCCACAACAGTGTTGGTGGCTGGGTAGTGAGGTGCCAGAGCAATGCACACCACTGCAGCAGGCGAAAGCGCATCAGTTGCTGGGCACCGAATGCGACTGGTTGATTATTAACGCCTGTAACGGCTTTAACGGCGATCAGATCGCCGCCGCCAGTGGCGCCTTAAAAGCCGGTGGCTTGTGGCTGCTGCTGACACCGCCAACCGACAGCTGGTTGGCGCAGCCCAATCCGCAACATCAACCGTTATTATCCTACCCTCTGACGCCGCCGGCAGGTGCTCAAGGTTTTACTGCTTTTTGGCTAAAAACCTTGCGACAAGCCAATCTACTGCACGCCCAACTCACCGCGGATCGTGACGTTCAGATTCTGCATCACCCTATCTTTCCTCCGCTTGCCGTGGTGACTTCATGTAATCCACCTTTTAAAACAGCCGAGCAAGAGACAGCAGTCACAGCGATTGTAAAGGTAGTAACAGGCCATCGGCGTCGCCCTCTGGTATTAACTGCCGATCGTGGTTGTGGTAAATCCAGTGCTTTGGGGTTGGCCGCTGCCCAGCTGGCCAAGCTGGGTAAACAACGAATACTGATAACAGCCCCCTCTCAGGTTCAAGCGAGTGTTGCTATTGCGCACTTTGCCAGCCAAGTCCATCAGTTGCGGCAAAGAGCTCTGCAATATATCGCTATTGATCAGTTATTGGCTGACCTGCCCGCTGCTGACTTGATCCTGGTAGATGAGGCTGCAGCACTGCCAGCTCCTCAATTACAACGGCTGGTCGATCACTACAGCCGGTTGGTGTTTGCGAGTACCGAGCACGGCTATGAGGGCACAGGCAGAGGCTTTCAATTAAGGTTTCAGCCTTATTTAGCGCAACAATGTCCTGACTGGCGGCAGCTACGCTTAACCGAGCCAATTCGTTATCAACAACAGGATCCACTGGAGCAGTTAATCCGACATAGCTTTCTGTTAAAACTAGACTTGCCCGAGCCAGAATATGACAGTACTCAAGCTTTGGTGTTAAAGCATTATCAACATCACGATTGGCTGGCCGAACCAGCAAAGCTGCAGCAGGTCTTTGCCTTGCTCAGCTTTGCCCACTATCAAACCCAGGTCAAAGATTTGCTGGTGTTGTTAGAAAATGCCGCCATATCGGTGTATACCCTGGAGCAAAATAGCCAATTGCTTGGCTGCGTGCTGCTCAGCAGCGAAGGCGAACTTAACCCCGAACTCACCGAGCAGATCTATCAGGGTAAGCGGCGGGTACAGGGGCATTTGTTAGCGCAAAGCTTAGCCTTCCACCTTGCCGAGCCTGAGCTGGCTAGTGCAAAACTGGCACGTATTATGCGCATCGCCATCGTCCCCGGCTTACAGCAGCAAGGGATGGGCAGCCAGTTACTACATTTAGTCAGCCGGGAGCTTGCCACTGATGGTTATCACTATATTGGTAGTAGCTTCGGCGCAACACCGACTTTACTGGACTTTTGGCAGCGCAATGGTTTTCAGCCAATCCGCCTTGGCCAGCAACTGGATAAAGCCAGTGCTGAACCCTCGGTTTTAGTATGTAAAGCCTTACAAGGTGACGCTGATAGAGTAAGCCGTCTATCTCAACATTTTTCGCAGCAACTGTATCTGGAACTTTGCGAATACCCTTCAGATCTAGAGCCAGCGTTACTGCTTACGCTAATTAGACCGTCTCAGCGCATGCTTAGCCCTGCCGAGCTGCAGCAACTTAGTTTGTTTGCTTTAGGGCAACGACCTTATGAACTGGTGGCAACATTACTGGTCTATTGGTTTAACCAGTACCGGATACAGTTAGATCCGCTGGCAACTGCCATTTTTATCGCCCGCTGCTGGCAAAAACAGCCTTGGTCACTTATTGCAAAACGTTTTCAACTCACTGGTAAAGCCGCGATTATTAAACTTATGCAGCAAAACGTCGCCAAACATCATTAAGCGTTGCAGAAATGTTGGGCTGGCTTCAGAAAGCTGGTACAGTCAGGAAAATTTGCGGAGATCCTATGCTTAGTCTGTTATCGTTATTACTTGCCACCAGCCAGCCGAGTCTGGAACATCTTAGCCAATCAGAGCGCAGCCTAGTCCAGTCCGCCTTGGCAGCGCAGCAAGCCTATAGTGTGCTTAGCTTGCAATATGAAGAATGCCAATCACAACGAGACTACCGCCAAACCGGCTTACCGGATTTACAGCTATTACGATCGGCAGTAGAAGCCAAGCTGCAGCTACCGTATCAGGATTTTTTGTTCACCAGCCGGCAAGCCGGTGACTGGCAGCGTTTACAACCCCGAGAGCCTCTGGAAACCGGCAGCTGTGATGAATTTATTCGCTATCGGGAAAATCTGGATTTCTATGAATTACAGCTTTTTGCCTTAGAGATCGCTGAGCCGATGGTAAGCAGTCTAACGTACAACCGAAACGAAACGGCGAACACACAACAACTACAACTATTACGTAGCTACCTGCAACGTTCCAGCAGTGTCGCTATCGCTAGAGTATTCGATCGCACACAACTAAATGTCATAGAACAAGCCAATTTTCTTCATCCCGACTACCAGAGCCGTTACATTTTCCGCTTAGAGCAAGGCTGGCGTAGCATAATGCCACTCTATATGGGTATGCATAGCCAATTTAATGAACAAGATATAGGTAATCAAGCCAGCGAATGGCTGATCTTTCTCGATACCCAAAAGCAATTTATTGCCGCAAGACCATTGTCAGAAGTAACCGTATTGTTAAAGGAGCTGGGTTCCGCAGAATGGACCTTTGATCTTAATGGTAATTTGATCCGCAAATAGTGACTGCTACAGATCTTTGTCGCTTTTACAAAGTCGGATGCAGCTAGCTCTCTGTTAGTAACTTCGTGTATTCCTTAGTTAGTCTTTTATATCACTATCGCAGGATGGCTTCGGTACGACAGGCTTACCGGAGTCTGGGTGTGGTGTAAGCGTTTAGTTTGGCTCTTCGTGCATAGGCCGCTTGGGCGAAGTGCGATGTTTGTTCCTGACGAACTGGTCGCATGGGGTCGCCCTGCTCGAGCAGTATACCGCCAGAATCACAGCCAATAAAAAATCCCCACTCTTTCGAGTAGGGCTTTTCTATTGAATGAGGTGTCTTCATGCCACTCGCAGCGCTCGGGGCGTTCAGCCGGCGCCAAACCAAACTGTGGCTTATCGAATTCCTAGCTTTAGTGCA
>NZ_BNAO01000010.1:0-165694 GCF_014653435.1 Alishewanella longhuensis
TATTGCTACCCGGCGTCAATGTTGCAGTCCAGGTGATGCCGCCGTCGCTACTGCTCAAACCACTTAAAGCACCATTTGCAACAGTCAAGTCAGCCAGGGTAAAACCGGTTACCGCTTCGTTAAAGGTAATCGTCACCAGCGAAGTTTCACCAATGGCCAGAGCGGTATCAGCAACTACGATACTGGCGGTCGGACGCTGTGTATCAATGGCATAATTGTTGGAATTGGTTGTGCCTGTGCCGGCATTGCCTGCCAAGTCACTGACGCCAGCGTTGTTCAGCGTGATCACATTAGTAGCGTCAGTAATGTTGCTACCCGGCGTCAACGTCGCGGTCCAGGTAATACCGCCGTCGCTACTGCTAACAGGGCTTAAAGTACCGTTAGCAATCGTCAGGTCTGCATTGGTAAACCCTGTCACCGCTTCACTAAAAGTGAAGGTAACCAAAGATGTTTCACCTATACGTAATGCAGTGTCAGCCACCACTATAGTCACAGTAGGCGCTACATTATCTGTCACAACGATGGTAAATACTTTCTCGAAAGTGAGGTTACCACTACCACTGTCTGTGGTGCGGACCCTGACAGAGCGGTTACCTGCGGCAATAGCAGCGGGGTTTGTGGCTCTGAGCTGATTACCGCTGATATTGAATAAGGCATTGTCCGTGCTGCCTGCTCCAGCAACCAGAGTATAGGTATGGCTATCACCACCATCAGCATCGGTAGAACTTAAAGTGCCGACTACAGTATTCGCAGCAGCACTTTGGTTCAGAGTATTGGCAGACAGAGAGATATCGGTGGGAGCGTTATTCGCAGGAGCTGCGCTGGTACAGGTTATGTCAACAAAAAGTGTATTGGGTACCAGTGTCAGTTGAGCAGATATCTGCAGTGGACCATTAGCAAGAATCTGAGCCCCAGTGATCTGTGTCGCTGGACCACCAGTCACCCAACTTTGATTGAAACTCCAATGATATGCATACTCTTGCTCAGCGGCTAAGTCCCACCCTATTCCGAACTCAAAGTCGCCACTAGCCGCAGCGGTACCAAAAATAGAAAATACAATTGTATCGCTCGCTAAAAAATCAGCTGCAGAATAGGAAGTAAACTCAGCCACCCAGCTAGTTGACACAGCTCTGTTATCCCAATGCGCATTCACAGCAGCACAACCAGCCGATTCAGCCTTTGCCGCCGCACTGGCCAGCGACAAAACCAACAACATAGCAGGATACAGGAGTTTGAGCGAAGTGTTAAATATTGAGTTTTTAGGGCGGGCACTCATGATGCAATCCTTGTTTGAGCAACAGCTATTAATTATTCCATCTGCCTGAGCAGAAAAACAGAAATGGTTAGATATCACAGGATGTCGGTCAGCTCTCTACGCTGGTAATTCACAACCCGACAGCACAACGACATCATTCATTTAATCAATATTTTCATTAAACTTAAGAATGACTATAGTTTTGCCGCTGTCAAGGCTAAATATACAAATACAGGAACAAAAGCCGGTACAGCCTTTGCGCACTATTCATACAACAAACCCAATTACCTTGATACACTTGGTATTGTAAATGCTGCTAAGTTAGTTTCGCCCAGCCTATAGCCTTGATGAGTGATTTTACTTTTTTGATTGTACAGCGATATTGATGCGCAATGATTTCTGGGCGATGTGGCTAATGCACATTGATAGTGTCCAAAGCTTGCCCGCTAAAAATGCTAGTGATAGACAGTAAAATAGAGCAGCAGCATAGGATACTGATGCTCTAAGCAGAAATAACAACAGCCTTAAACTTTCTTCACCCAGGCCGCACACCATCCTTCAGAGGCAACTAACTTACCTGGGAAGATTGCGCATGGACGCCATTCCTGACCATCTTCACCTTGGATCAGATTACAGTTAGCGCAATTTTGGCCTTCTTTCTCTGATTTATGGGTGTATTTCATGGCGGCAGCCAAAGGATCGTCCAGCTTAATTTGCTCGGCGGCAAAAGCGCGTAAGCTGATACCACCAGCGGTTAACCCTATTACTGCACCGGCAGAAATCTTAAAAAAACTACGTCTATTTATATTATTCATTGTGTATCTCCTGCATTGTTGCCATTTATAATACTTAAGATCAGTCGTTGCGGATTTGATAAGCATCAAGTTTAGTTTTATCTGTGCGACTATCGCGACTGACTAAACTACACTCAGGCGTCTCCAGTGTACGCTAAATAGCTCCGTATTGCTGCAGAGCTGGTGCGACAAAATGTCGCACTAGTCTGTTTACTGCTGGTTGCTGATGCTTTTTTTTCGTTGCTTTAACCAAAGTCACTAGTCAGCCAGGTGAATACTGCGGTATCTTTATTCTTATATTTTAATTAAAGCTTGTAATTATTATGCAGAATAATGCCGCACTCATTACCAACGATGCCGTAGTACTGGGCATATTGGCTGTGATACTTGGCCTGGTGTTTTATACCAGCCAAAGCCAACACCGTTACTGTAAAGCCTTTTACCGCTATGTCCCTGCTCTGCTACTTTGCTACTTTATCCCGTCACTCTTTAACAGCTTTGGCATTATTGATGGCGAGAACTCTGCACTTTATAAAATGGCATCACGCTACTTACTACCGGCAAGCCTGGTATTGTTAACACTCAGTGTTGATTTTAAGGCGATCTTAGGTTTAGGCCCTAAAGCGTTAATTATGTTTTTTACCGGTACTTTAGGTATTGTGATTGGCGGACCTTTAGCGCTATTGATGTTGGGTACACTTTACCCTGACGCCTTAGGTGGTGATATCTGGCGCGGTATGACTACCATTGCCGGCAGTTGGATTGGCGGAGGTGCTAATCAGGCAGCGATGAAAGAAGTCTTTGAGGTAGATGGCAGTATCTTCTCGGTAATGATTACAGTCGATGTGATAGTCGCCAATATTTGGATGGCGGTACTACTATTAATGGCCAGCCGAGCCGATTATTTTGATAAGAAAACCGGGGCGGATACCCGGGCAATTCGCCATTTACAAGAAAAAGTTGCTCAGTATCAGGCCGAGCATGCCCGCATTCCGCAACTTACAGACTTGATGCTGATTATTGCTGTTGCCTTCGGAGTTACTGGCTTTTCGCATCTGCTTGCGGATCTGATTTCCCCCTGGATTGAACGTGAAGCACCTCAGTTAGCCTTGTATAGCCTTACCAGCAAATTCTTTTGGCTAGTGGTAGTGGCAACCACGCTAGGTTTAATCTTATCCACTACCCGCGCCCATAAGCTGGAAGCAGTGGGCGCCTCTAAAGTAGGCACGCTGTTTCTATATATCCTGGTGGCCACTATCGGCTTACAAATGGATGTGGCTGCTATTCTGGATTATCCGCTAATGTTTGTGGTAGGTATTGTTTGGATGGCCTTTCATGCTGGCTTGATGTTGTTTGTGGCTAAGCTGATTAAAGCACCGTTGTTTTATATGGCGGTAGCCAGCCAGGCAAATGTTGGCGGTGCCGCTTCTGCGCCTGTGGTCGCAGCCGCTTTTAACCCGGCATTGGCGCCTGTTGGTGTTTTGCTGGCGGTACTAGGTTACGGCGTTGGTACCTATGGTGCCTGGCTCTGCGGCATTTTCTTACAGCAAGTTGCTCCCTGAGTAAGAGATTATCCTAGTCATTCACAAACAAAAACCCCGGTACCATGACCGGGGGTTTTGATGACTCGCTTTTAACAGTGACTGATCTTAACCGCGACTGGCGCGCTTACGATCGTTTTCTGTTAAATGACGCTTACGAATACGAATAGACTTAGGTGTTACTTCTACCAGCTCGTCATCATCAATAAACTCTAAGGCTTGCTCAAGAGTATAACGAATTGGCGGCACCAGGTTAATCGCTTCATCAGTACCAGAGGCACGAACGTTAGTCAGTTGTTTACCTTTTAAGCAGTTAACGGTTAAGTCGTTACTACGGCTGTGAATACCGATAACCTGGCCTTCATACACTTCTTCGGCATGACCGATAAACATGCGGCCGCGCTCTTGCAAAGAGAAGATCGCGTAACCGGCAGCTTTACCCATGGCATTGGAAATTAATACGCCATTAGTACGTTGGCCGATAGTACCACCTTTATGATCACCATAATGTGAGAAGCTGTTGTACATCAAGCCTGTACCTGAAGTTAAGGTCATAAACTCAGTACGGAAACCAATTAAACCACGGCTTGGCATTAAGAAGTCCATACGGATACGACCTTTACCATCTGGCTGCATATCGGTCATTTCGGCTTTACGCTCGCCCATCTTTTCCATGATGGCACCTTGATGCTGCTCTTCAACGTCAATAGTGACGTTTTCCAGCGGCTCCATTTTCACGCCATCGACCACTTTCATGATCACTTCTGGACGAGAAACGGCTAATTCAAAACCTTCACGACGCATATTTTCAATTAATACGCCTAAGTGTAATTCACCACGGCCAGATACTTTGAACTTGTCACCATCTTCGGTTTCTTGCACGCGTAGCGCTACGTTGTGTTTCAGCTCGTTAGTTAAACGCTCTAAAATCTGACGTGAAGTAACAAACTTACCTTCTTTACCGGCGAACGGTGAGGTATTAACTTGGAAGGTCATGGTAACTGTTGGCTCATCTACTTGCAGTGCCGGTAAGGCTTCTACTTTCGTCGTTGAACAGATAGTATCAGAGATCTTCAGCTCACCTAAGCCAGTGAAAGCGACGATATCACCGGCGGAGGCTTCTGGTGTTTCAATACGCTCTAAGCCCAGGTAACCAAATACCTGACCTACTTTACCATTCCGCTTGCTGCCGTCAGCACCAATAATGGTTACTTGCTGGTTAGCTTTTAGTGAGCCGCGCTTAATACGACCAATACCGATAATGCCTAAATAGCTTGAGTAATCCAGTTGCGATACCTGTAACTGAGTTTCGCCATCCACTTCAACTGTAGGAGGCGCTACATAGTCAACAATCGCTTTAAATAAGTCGCTGATATCGTCTTTTTTCACATCAGCTTCTAACGAAGCCCAACCATTTAAGCCTGACGCATAAACGATAGGGAAGTCTAATTGCTCGTCAGTAGCACCTAAGTTGTCGAATAAATCGAACACCTGATCGATAACCCAGTTAACCCGCGCACCTGGCTTGTCTACTTTATTGATAACAACAATAGGCTTTAAACCGTGAGAAAACGCTTTTTGAGTTACAAAACGCGTTTGCGGCATAGGGCCTTCCACGGCATCAACTAATAGCAGCACCGAGTCAGCCATAGACAATACCCGCTCTACTTCACCACCAAAGTCGGCGTGACCAGGGGTGTCCAGAATGTTGATCTGATAGCCATTCCAACGCACTGACGTATTCTTCGCCAGGATAGTAATACCCCGCTCAGACTCTTGGGCATTCGAGTCCATTACCCGCTCTTGCAGCTTGGCACGCGAGTCAAAAGTACCAGATTGTTGTAATAGTCTATCAACCATGGTTGTTTTGCCGTGGTCAACGTGGGCAATGATTGCGATATTACGCAGTTTGTCTAAAGATGAAGCAGTGACGCTCATGTAAATGTTTCCTCTGTGGCACTAGATGACCATAATGACCACCAGGCTAACGCGATTTTAAAACTAAAGGGCGCATATTCTACTCTTTTTTTTCAGCGAAAGAAAAATTCCGTGCAACCTTTTGCAGTTTTTTTTTCAACAGCAACCTTTTGCGCTACACTCAGTACCATCGCACCAAGCACCATTTAGATGCAGCGATGCACCAAAATGATGCACAGCCACATATTAACAAGGAAAGAAAAAACACAAAACCATAAATTACAACAACTTAACATGTTGGCATATAACTCGCATTTAATAGGGCAACCAACCGGATAAATGCTCAAATTGGGTCACTTGGAGGAATGCATGTCTGTAGAAAACGTTCTTAAACTTATCAAAGAAAACGATGTGAAGTTTGTTGATTTACGCTTTACTGATACAAAAGGTAAAGAGCAGCACGTGAGTGTACCTGTTAGCCAAATCTCTGAAGATACCTTCGAAGACGGTAAAATGTTCGACGGTTCTTCTATTACTGGCTGGAAAGGCATCAACGATTCCGACATGATCTTACTACCAGACGCATCAAGCGCAGTACTAGATCCATTCTTCGAAGAAACAACGTTAAATATTACCTGTGATGTTATCGAGCCGAGCACTATGCAAGGTTACGATCGCGATCCACGTTCTATCGCTAAACGCGCAGAAGAATACTTAAAATCAACCGGCATTGCCGACACGGTATTGTTTGGCCCAGAGCCAGAATTCTTTATGTTTGACGATGTGCGGTTCCATACCGACATGTCAGGCTCATTCTTCAAGTTAAATTCAACTGAAGCCGCTTGGAACTCTGGCACCTCGTATGAAGAAGGTAACAAAGGTCACCGTCCTGGCGTGAAAGGCGGTTACTTCCCATTACCACCAGTAGATTCAGGCCACGATATCCGTAGCGCCATGTGTATGGTACTGGAAGAAATGGGCCAGGTAGTGGAAGCGCACCACCATGAGGTTGCTACTGCCGGTCAAAACGAAATTGCGACCCGCTTTAATACCCTAACCAAAAAAGCCGATGAAATTCAGCAAATGAAATACGTTATTCATAACGTAGCCCATATGTATGGCAAAACCGTAACCTTTATGCCAAAACCTTTGGTTGGCGATAACGGCTCAGGTATGCACTGCCACCAGTCACTGGCCAAAGATGGTGTAAACCTGTTTGCTGGTGATAAGTATGCGGGTTTATCAGAACTGGCTCTGTACTATATCGGCGGTATTATTAAGCATGCGAAAGCCTTAAACGCCTTTACTAACCCATCAACTAACTCATACAAGCGTTTAGTACCGCACTTTGAAGCACCGGTAATGCTGGCTTACTCTGCCCGTAACCGCTCTGCCTCTATCCGTATCCCATTGGTGCCAAGCGCTAAAGCGCGTCGTATCGAGTGCCGCTTCCCGGATCCAGCAGCGAACCCGTACTTGGCTTTCACTGCCCAGTTAATGGCGGGTATTGATGGTATTCAGAACAAGATCCACCCTGGCGATGCCATGGACAAAGACTTGTACGATCTGCCAGCAGAAGAAGCTGCCGGTATCCCTCAGGTAGCCACGTCTCTTGATGAAGCGTTAAATGAGCTTGAGAAAAACCGCGCTATTTTCACCAAGGGCGGCGTAATGTCAGATGGTATGATTGATGCCTATATTGCCATTAAACGTGCAGAGGCGCGTAAAGTGTCAATGGCCGTTCATCCATTAGAGTTTGAGCTATACTATAGCGTCTAACTCGAGTGCGTTTTGTGAATCACAATACCTAGACAAATAATACTTTTATACTAAAAACAAAAGCTCACTTCGGTGAGCTTTTTTTGTAGAAAGTTTGATAATTACCAGCTAAAGTTAAGAAAATGTCAGGATGACCTAATTGAGGATTGACTAGCTGATGAGATCGTTCTGGCTGTTATTAATATTACTAGTGTTATTTTTAATGCCAGCACCAGCCACGGCGCAGGAAAAAAAGATTTACGTTAGTCGAGACGCCAACGGTGTTCTCATTTTTTCAGATACTCCGGCACCTGGTGCTGAAGAAGTCAGTTTTACTGTGCGTCCAAACCTAATGGAAGCCACTGAGGTTCGCTTCCCCGAAAAAAAAGCCGCTCCACCTGAAGCCTATCAAGTTGAGATTATGCAACCAGAAAATCAAGGTACAGTCCGTGATAACACAGGGTCAGTTTATATTTCAGGCCGGATAACCCCTCGCTTTCAACGTGGCTTTAGAGTGCGGCTTTTACTGAATGGTCTTCCTCAAGGCGAACCACAAAACAGTGCGACCTTCGTGTTGCGTGATATTGATCGGGGCGAGCATAACATTCAACTTGAACTACTTGATCAAAACGGCAAGCTAATTGCAACAAGTCCAATAACTACCTTCTATTTACATAGAGCCAGCTTAATTAGACCAAATTAGTGCATAGCAAGTGAATTCTGGCGAGCGCCACGATACACTTTCTTTTTTTTGCACCAATTTGGTGCAAGAGGAAAGGTTATGCCACAGGACTCATTTAGCAATACCTTAGTTGATCAGTTGACCACGGCAGTGCTGTTATTAAATCAACAGTTAAAGGTTTGCTATTTTAATACTGCCAGTTGTGCCGTGTTGGGATTGGGAGAGAAACGTCTTAGCCAACAATATTTCCCTGGTCTATTTCAACATCTGGATTTAAAAGCCAGCCATTTACACAATGCCTTAGAGAGTCGCCAGGCCTTCAGTGTTAGTGACGTCCAAGCGGTTCTGGTCGATGGCAGGCATTTATTGATGGATATTGCTGTTACCGTAGTAGTAGAACAACAGCCTGCACAATTACTACTGGAACTACGCCAGGTCGATCAGCAGCGCAAAATCAGTATGGAAAGCCTTCAGCAACACCAGCATCTAGCTGCCCGTGAGCTGATCCGCGGCTTAGCACACGAAATTAAAAACCCTTTGGGTGGACTACGTGGCGCAGCGCAGTTGTTAGAAGAGTCTTTAGATGACGAGCAAAAAGAATATACGCAGCTCATTATTGCTCAAGCTGACCGCTTGCGAAATTTGGTTGACCGGCTCCTTGGGCCCTACCGCCCACCACAATTACTTCTCAGTAATCTACATCAAGTGGCAGAGCAAGTTTTACAATTGGCGCAAATGGACAACCCGGCACAAATCTATTTTCAGCGTGATTACGATCCGAGCATCCCAGTTTTTCTGTTTGATCCCGAATTACTAGAACAAGCACTGTTAAATATAGTACGCAACGCGCAGCAAGCGCTGATCAATGGTGGCCAGATTTGTTTGCAAAGTCGCATTCTGCATCAACATACCTTGCATGGTAAAAGATACAAACTTGTTGCTTGCATCAAGGTGATTGATAACGGCCCTGGGATCCCCACCGCAATTCGAGATACCTTATTTTATCCGATGGTCAGCGGCAAAGCCGGTGGCACAGGTTTGGGATTGTCTATTGCACAGACTTTAATTCACCAACAACGCGGTTGGATTGATTGTGAAAGCTGGCCAGGTCACACTGCCTTTATGATTTATCTGCCAATTTCCGACTGTGAGGAAGATCTATGAACCAATTTGTCTGGATAATTGATGATGACAATTCGATCCGCTGGGTGCTGGAAAAAGCCCTTAGCCGAACCGATATCCAATGTGAGAGCTTTGCCTCAGCCGATCTGATGTTACAACGATTAGAGTATGAGCAACCCGCTGTAGTCGTATCGGATATTAGGATGCCAGGTACGGATGGTATGGCATTGTTAACCAAACTACAGCAACTTAGCCCTGACTTACCCGTCATTATTATGACCGCACATTCGGATTTAGATAGTGCCGTCAATGCCTTTAAACGGGGAGCCTTTGAATACCTCCCAAAGCCCTTCGACGTTAACGACGCAGTGTCGCTGATCAGCCGTGCGTTAGAGCACAGTAAGAATCAGCTGGCAAAACATCAACCCGCACCTCAAGCGCTTAACCCGGAGATTATTGGTGAAGCACCCGCGATGCAGGAGGTATTTAGGGCTATAGGTCGTTTAGCCCGCTCAAGCATCAGTGTGCTAATTAATGGTCAGTCTGGTACCGGTAAAGAGTTAGTTGCACGCGCTTTACATAAACATAGTCCTCGCTCTGAGCAACCCTTTATAGCGTTAAACATGGCGGCAATTCCTAAGGATTTGATTGAGTCTGAACTCTTTGGTCATGAAAAGGGCGCCTTTACCGGTGCTAATACACTGCGCAAAGGTCGTTTTGAACAAGCGGATGGCGGCACACTATTTTTAGATGAAATTGGCGATATGCCGCTTGATGTGCAAACCCGCCTACTCAGAGTTTTGGCCGACGGCCAGTTTTATCGTGTCGGTGGCCACCAGGCCGTAAGTGTAGATGTGCGAATTATTGCCGCAACCCATCAGAACCTTGAGCAGCTATCGCAAGAGGGCAAGTTTCGCGAGGATTTATTTCATCGCCTTAATGTTATTCGGGTGCATTTACCAACGTTAAAAGATCGCCGTCAGGACATTGCGAAATTAGCGAGGCATTTCTTAATCCAAGCGGCTACTGAGTTAAATGTGGAGGCTAAAACGCTAAGTAAAGAAGCGGAGCAATTTCTCACCCAACTAGATTGGCCCGGTAACGTCCGGCAATTGGAGAATACCTGCCGCTGGCTCACCGTCATGGCTAGTGGCAAACACATTGTGGTGGCGGATATGCCGCCTGAGTTATCCCAACCTACTAAAGTGATCAGCAACATTCCTGCCGACGCCTTTAATGGTAATTGGCAATCTTTATTAGCCATATGGGTGGATGAACGGCTAGCAGCGGGTGAAGATAATATTCTAGCTGAAGCGGCACCTGCGTTTGAGAAGGTGGTGTTAGAGCAAGCGTTACGCTATACCCATGGTCATAAACAAGAAGCGGCCCGCAAACTCGGTTGGGGCCGCAATACATTAACGCGTAAACTAAAAGAGCTCGGGGTCGATTAGCCCCAGATCTTGGCAAAGTGCATCAGCTATCCGCATTTTGCGGTTTGACTCGCCGCTCTTCCTTGGTGCGCTCAAACCGCGCCTTACCGCGTTGACTGTCGAGTTGCTGCCGCTGCTCATCTGTCAGCAGCTGCCGGATCTGATGCTGCAATTGCATAGCTTGCAATTGCCGCTCTAGTTGTCTGGCTTGTTTTTTCTCCAACAGTTCACGAGCACTCGTCATATCAAACTGTGGCGCATCCATCAGTGCTTGCCATGCCTGTCGATCTCTCGACTCTGCGGCGCGCTCCGGCCGATTTTGCCGTTGCGCGACCATTAGCTCTTTGATTGCGGTACGCTGCTCAGAGGTTAGATCTAATCGACTAAAGATTTTTTTATGCATATAAGCTGGGTTATGCTGCTCGTGCGCTTTGAATTTGCGTTCATGTTTCATTTCATCTGCTACAGCAACACCGCTCAATGCAATCAGGGTACTTAAAGTAATTAGTAAGGTTTTCGCTTTCATCGTCTGCTCTCCGCTGTTTTGACACTTACAGCTTAACGCCGCCAATGCAAAGCAACGCAAAGAGCAGGTAAAGATTCTGTAAAGAGCCTGACAGCTAAAAACGGACAGCGTACACTTAAATTAGGTAATAATGAGGAAAGTAGCATGCCAGATACCCCGCCAAAAATTCTTATGATTGATGACGATACTGAACTTTGTCAGCTAGTTTCAGAATATCTGGCGCTCGATGGCTTTACTTTTGAAGCGGTACACGATGGCCAGACCGGTTTAGAGCGGGTGGCAAGTGCAGGAGCAGATCTGATCTTATTAGATGTTATGCTACCAAGACTGGACGGTCTTTCAGTATTAAAAGCTCTGCGTTCTGGTGCCTACTGCCCAGTGTTAATGTTGACGGCTCGTGGTGATGACATTGACCGTATTCTTGGCTTGGAGCTAGGTGCAGATGATTATCTGGCGAAACCCTTTAATCCCCGAGAGTTAGTGGCGCGCATTAAAGCGATCCTACGGCGGGTTGAACTGGCACAGCAAGAACCACAACAGACGGTGACTTTATTGAAAGTTAACGAAGTCGAACTCAATACACAAAATCGCCAGGTAAACTGTTGCGGCAATTTAGTGACTCTTACCGCAACTGAATTTCAGTTACTGGAGTTATTAATGCGACGCGCCGGTGAAGTACTTAGTAAAGAAGAACTTAGTAAAAGCGTGCTTGGCCGCCGTTTACAAATGTATGACCGTAGTTTAGATATGCACATTAGTAATATCCGTAAAAAGTTAGGGGTATTTAGTCCAATAGAAAAAATCCAGACACTGCGTGGTAGTGGGTATTTGTTTTTAACCGGGACAGAGGCATGAAGTTACATTGGCTAAACCCAGTTAACTCACTGGCCGGTCGCATCTTCATTGGGTTTTGGCTGGTATTATTACTTACCGTTACCTTAACACTATTGCTAAGTCGACAATTAATTGAAGATACCGAAATTCGCCGCTTGCCGCCGCCTCTAGTGGCACAAATTCAGCAAGAGGTGAATCAACTGAGCCAAAGTACTTCCGTATCACAGCTACTAGTGCGGCTAAAGCACCCAGAAAACTCCCGCTGGGTAGTGATTGATGTGCAACAAAACACTCTGCTAACCCCCGATGTGCTACCCAGAAATTTTAATAAAAACTGGCTAATTGAGCTAAACCAGCTCAACAGGCCCCGGTTACTGCGTCATAATAATAGCCATCTGGCAGGACCTTTTATGCTGGCTATTGCTGGCGAGCAACTCGCACTCTATCAGCAACGACAACGTCCAGCCCAACCCTGGTGGCGCTTAAGTAGCTTGTCAGAGCCCATCTTAATACTATTGCTACTACTTACCTCTGCCACAGCGAGTTTTATCCTGGCTATTTCGATTTCCAGACCATTACGTGAACTGGTGCAACAAAACCTGCTGTTTGCCGCAGGTAAATTGGATAGCAGAGTGCCTAACTTAGCGCGGCGTAAAGACGAGTTGGGGCAACTGGGCCGTAGCTTTAATACTATGGCCGAACGCATTAGTGCCCTGCTACAAAACCAGCAGCGCTTGATGCGTGATATTTCACACGAGCTAAGGTCGCCACTAGCTCGAGCACAACTGGCTCTTGGCTTAACAGAGCGCCAGCAAGACCTGCAGCAATTGCCCAGACTCAAAAACGAGTTAGAACGACTCGATTTAATGTTAGACGAACTATTAACTTATAGCCGTCTTGATGCTGGTCAATACCAGTTAGAGCTACATGCTTGTGATCTTGTCGCTCTAACTGAAGAGGTGATCAGCATCAATCAATTAGACGCAGACACCAGAGGCCAGCGCATTACTTTACAGGCACCAAGACAAGTATGGCTGGAAGCTGATAGCCGCTTACTGGGCAGAGCTATCGAAAATATTTTACGCAATGCCTTAAAATACAGCCCAGCTAATAGCAAAATCGAATGCATCATTATGGTGCACCAACAGGCGCTCTGCCTTAGTATTCGCGACTATGGTCCGGGCATTCCCACTACGCTACTGGATAATGTTTTTCTGCCGTTTTATCGGGTAAGTGACAGTCGCACTGGTAGCACCGGAGGTACCGGTTTAGGTCTGGCTATAGTAGCGCAAATAATTCGACAGCATCAGGGAGAGGTAGTTGCCATTTTACCTACTGGCGGTGGACTTCAAGTCAATGTTACACTTCCACTGCCATCACTGTCATTTTACACACAACCAGAGCCACTACACTGAACTCATGTCTGAACCCATCTTTCCCACCATTCAGCAACTTTGCGCTGAGTCACAGTTAACCGAACATTGGTCTGAAGTACTGCTCCCCTTTTGGCGACAACTGCAGCATGAACAATTTAGCGGTGTCGCCGGGGTGCCCATTCACTACACCTATTGCCACACTCCTGGAGCAAATCGGGTTTGGGTGATTAGTAGCGGCCGTATAGAGACAGCAATAAAATACACAGAGCTTATCTACGAGCTGAGTCAGGCTGGATATAGTGTTTTTATTTTAGATCATCGTGGCCAAGGTCGGTCCGGCCGCATGCTACACGATACCCAGTTAGGCTATGTCGCCGATTTTCAAGACTATCAGCATGACCTGGTCACCTTTTTACGTGATGTCGTTAAACCGGCAGGGTATCAACAACATATATTATTAGCTCATTCCATGGGGGCAGCCATCGGCGCCGCTTTATTAACGCAGCCTAGATGGCAAGAGTGGCACCAGTTTTTCCATGCCGCTGTGCTATGCTCCCCAATGTTTGGTATCTATACCGGAGTTATCCCCGCGTGGCTGGCAGAGCCCACTGCCCTTTTGTATTGCCGCGTTATCCGCACTTTAGCGCCACAGCAACAGCGTTACTTTCCCAGCCAACTAGCCTACCGCGATAAGCCGTTTCTGGAAAATGAGCTGACGGGCAGTGCTGCACGTTATCAAGCACTTAGAAATTGTTATCAAACGGAACCGCAACTGCAGCTTGGTGGTGTAACGTGCCAATGGTTGCAACAAGCAATTCTTGCTATGCGTGAATTGCAGCGTCATGCCAGACACTGCCAAACACCAATACTGATGCTGCAAAGCACCGAGGATAAAGTAGTCGCCAATAAAGCACAGCAGCGCTGGTTTGCGCAATTGGCCGCTGATTTACCAAAGCAGCTAGTTGCGCTGCCTGGTGCCAGGCATGAAATTCTGATGGAGCAGGATTTCCTGCGTATCGCTGCCTTTTCAGCGATTAACCAATTCCTTAGCCGTTGCTAAACGCCACCGGGGCAACCTAACTGCCGCCAGGCCTCGTAGCTTACAATCGCCACACTATTGGCTAAATTTAAACTACGCGCATCGGGCTGCATCGGAATACGGATTTTTTGCGCTGCTGGCAAAGCGTCTCTGACGCTGTCAGGCAAACCAGAGGTCTCTGAACCAAATAACAAAACATCACCAGCCTGATACTGCACCTGATGGTAAAACTGCTGCCCCTTGGTAGTGACTGCAAAAATACGCCGCCCCTGCATCGCTATAGCAAATTGCTGATAATTGGCATAGCGAGTCACCCGAGCCAAATCATGGTAATCCAGACCGGCCCGACGTAACTTCTTCTCTTCGAAGTCAAAGCCCATAGGCTCAATGATATGCAGCTGGCAACCATTATTTGCCACCAACCGTATAATGTTACCGGTATTGGGTGCGATACGCGGTTCGAACAACGCAACATGAAACATAATAAAAACCTTTAGAAAATACCCGCGCAAATGTACTATTGGCAACGCGACTTGCAAAGCGCTTTGTAGTAAATCACGCCGATATTTTTGCTAAAGCAGCTGTACCCGCAGCTTAAAAGCATCTATAGTCAAAGTTGGTCAGAAATTAGTCAGGAGTAGTTTCGTAATGGCCCAACATTTTGGATTGCTCTTTACCGTGGCGCTATTGTCTGCGCCTCCAGCTTTTGCCAACAGTAAAACCTTTGTTGAGGGCGCTTTCTTATTTACCTCGATCATACTTTGCCTGGTCATATTAGCGCTATCGTTAGCCTTATATAGCTTAGGCAGGAGACAACAAAAGCTGCAACGGTTGCGAGCTAGCTTTAACGAGCTATTGTCTGAAACTCAGGGAGTTATCGCCGTCCTTGACCGTAATTTGAGCCTGCAAAATGGCAGCAGCTCGCTAAAACGCTTTCTAAAACATGAGGAAAGCACCACTGTATCTGCCCCCCTTAATCTGTTTGCTGACGCAACGGCCAATGAATCCATAAACTACAGAATTAAGCATCATCTTCGTACTGATGGCAGTTGGAACGGTACAGCCTGGCTTTATAACGGCCAGAGCAGTGAAGCTTTTCAACTGAGTATCCAGGCTATTCAACCGGACAAACTGCGCGCACCGGTCTACTTACTTTACGGGCAAAACATTAGCCAATTACGCAGAGAAAATGAGCAACAATTGCAACAGCAGCTGCGTGATAGCGATACGTTATTACCTAATAAAAAGCTGTTTGAAGAACATCTCAGCATGACGATACAAAGCTGCGATGATCATTACCCTGCTACCGCGGTGATGTACATTCAGCTCACACCGATATTTCCTGAATACCCCGTAGCAGCGCCACCAGACTTTAACCAGTTAGCGATGCAGGTTGCTATTCGCTTACAGCAAGCATTGCCTTTTAAAGTATTACTTGCGCGTTATCAGCATGATGCGTTCACGGTATTGGTTCCCCCACACCTATGTAATGAAAACAGCACTATTTATGTTAATCAGCTTGCGCACAAAGTTCTTGCTTGCTTCGACCAACAAGAGGCCGACAATCTAAGCCGCGCACTGAACGTGTTTATTGGCATTAGTATCAGCCCAAATGATGGTCTGGATGCTGAATCTATAATAAAAAGCGCAGAAAAAGCCGCAGAAAAAGCCGCAGTACAAGGCAAAAATAGCCTTTGCTTTGCCGATAGCGCCAGTCAATTCCAAGCACCCGATTATCTGGCACTGGAAGCTGAATTGGAGCGCAGTGCTAAACAAGGAGAATTTGAAGTTTACTATCAACCTCAAATGAGTATTAGCAGTAACCGTATCATTGGGTTTGAAGCCCTGCTGCGCTGGCCAAGCCCGTTTCGAGGCATGTTACCACCTCCAACCTTTATGCCTCTGGTTGAAGAAACAGGATTGATTATTCGTCTAGACCGGCTTGTCTTCCGTAAAGCTTGTGAGCAGGTAAAATTATGGCAAAAAGAAGGGCTGATGCGCGGCAGGCTCGCGCTGAATATTTCTAATCAGCAGTTTGAACAAGCTGACTTTCTAAGCTTTATGGCTACCGTGCTGGAGGAGCATGAGGTTAATGCGCACTTATTTGAACTGGAACTACCTGAAAGCATTTTTAACCACCCAACGATTTGGTTACGTGAGCGATTACATAGTTTGGTTAGGATGGGTTTTAAGCTGATACTGGACAATTTTGGCGAGGGCATCGCATCACTGACACAGCTTAGGCAGTATCCTTTACATGGGGTAAAACTGTCATCATCGTTGACAAAGGCGATAGATCAACAGGAACAGCAGCGGAACATTTGTGCAACCTTAATCAGATTAACGGGGTACCTTGAGCTTAATGTGGCCGCAACTAATATTGAAACTGAAAAGCAGGCTTACTTACTACACATCATGGGGTGCGACAGCCAACAAGGCTATCATTTCAGTAAAGCGGTGCCAGCGTCAGAGATTGGTAGACTATTATTACGAGAGGCCAGTTTACTCAAGATCAAAGCTGTAAACGAATAATGGCGCCTATAGCGCCATTATTCGTTAAAACATAACGCAACCTTAGGTTGCTTCATCCTTGCGCTCTCGACCAAGCAGGTCCTGAGCCGCTAAGCGGACATTTTTACCCTGGTAGAGCACCTGAAAGATTTGCTCGCTAATGGGCATCTCTACACCAACTCGCTGTGCTAAGTTAAACACTTCTTTGGCGTTTCGATACCCCTCAACCACCTGACCTATGGTTTGCATTGCCTCGTCGACTGCTTTACCTTGTCCCAACAGCAAACCAAAGCGACGATTCCTTGATTGATTATCGGTACAAGTTAACACCAGATCGCCCAATCCAGCCATCCCCATAAAGGTATCCTTTTGAGCTCCCAGCGCGCACCCCAAACGGCACATCTCGGCTAAACCGCGAGTAATAAGTGCGGTACGGGCATTAGCACCAAAACCAATACCATCGGCCATGCCGGCACCTATGGCGATCACGTTTTTCACTGCACCACCAAGCTGCACGCCAATAAAGTCAGGATTGGTATAAACCCGAAAGCTCTTTGCGCAATGGAGTAAATCAGAAAGCTGCTGAATAAACTCTGGATCCGTTGACGATAACGAAATGGCTGTTGGTAACCCTGCCGCCATCTCTTTAGCAAAAGTAGGCCCGGATAATACAGCCAAAGACACCTGGTTTCCTAAGATGTCCGTTGCCACATCCTGCAATAAACGGCCAGTTTCAGGCTCTAAACCTTTAGTTGCCCACGCTATTCTGGCATTTGTTGCTAATAACGGTTTAAGTTGGTGTAGCGTTTCCGCAAAAGCATGGCTAGGCACCACGACCAAAATGTCACGACTGGCTTGCACTGCTGCAGCCAGGTCTGCCGTTAATTGCAAAGTGGGAGGTAATTTAGTATCAGGTAAATATTTCTGGTTAACACCTTGTTGTTGCATTAAGGCTATCTCAGCCTCATTTCGCCCCCAAAGTGTTATGACATTACCGTTTCTTGCTAAACAAATAGCCAGCGCAGTGCCATAAGACCCTGCGCCTAAAACGGTTATTGCAGATGGCTGCAACATTTATGCGTTCAGCTGCTGAGTTTCGCCCTGACGTTGCTGTAAGTACTGAGCAAACAGCGCGTCAAAATTTACTGGCGCCAGGTTTAACTGTGGGAAAGTACCACGATTAACCAGACTGGACACCGCTTCGCGAGCATACGGGAACAAAATATTCGGGCAAAATGCAGCTAGCATATGCGCCATCTGTGTTTCTTCTAACTGACCGATAGAGAAAATACCTGCCTGTTGCACTTCACATAAAAACGCTGTCTCTTCGCCTACAGTGGTTGTTACCGTTAATGACAAGATGACCTGATAAATATTCTCATCGATTTTTTCACTACGGGTGTCTAAATCTAACTTAACTTCTGGCTTCCACTCTTTCCGAAAAATAGCAGGGGCATTAGGCGCTTCGAAAGAAATATCCTTCACAAAAATACGCTGAATTGCAAATTGTAAACCTTGCTCAGCCTGCTCCGCTGCTACGCCATTTGCTTGTTGTTCTGCCATGATAAATCCTATTTTGAATTATGCTTGTAATAAAGGGTCAAGTTTGCCAGCGGCATCGAGTGCGAGAATATCATCGCAGCCACCCAAGTGTTGCTCATTCACAAAAACCTGTGGCACCGTAGTACGGCCGCCAGCGCGTTTAATCATTTCATCGCGCCGCTCGGGTTGCAAATCAATACGTACTTCCTGATAAGCTACCTGCTTTTCGCGCAGCAAACCAATAGCACGCACACAATAAGGACAATATGCCTTAGTGTAAATAGTGACTTCAGCCATTATTACCTCTTTGTTTTCACTACTGGCAGGCTGGCACCGGTCCATGCCCCCATACCACCTTGTAAAATTGAGACTTTTGTAAAGCCTTGTTTAGCCAAAGACGCTGCCGCTTTGCTGGCACTCATACCCGCCTGACATACTACAATAATGGGAGCATCTTTTTGCTTTTCAAGGCCTGCCAATTTTTGGCTATCAATTTCTGCCTGCTTAATATTTTTCGCATCTGTGATATGACCTTTGCGGAAATCATCTTCGCTACGAATATCCACAACTACCGCATTTTCACGGTTCACCAATAAGGTTAATTGCGTTGGCGAAATAGCTTTAATCGAAGAAAACATCGACTTTAACCAACTACCCACAATCAATAGAAATAATACAACCCAGATCCCACTTAACAAAGGATGGTTGCCGAGAAATTCGATAAATTGACTCATAACTGCCTATTCTCAGATTTAAAATTAAAACAGCGCTGAGTATACCGATTTTGAACCAGATCGACATCTAAAAAAGTAAGCCTATCTACTATAAGCCGCTTACGAAGCACGAATCATTGCTGGAGAAATAACAAAAAAACGGTAAGATACTAACCTCAACCTTTTCAGCTGTTTCTTGCTTACAGACTTGTTTACGGAGATGTTATGAACCAACCGAAAAAACCCCTGGTATTACTTATTCTCGACGGTTGGGGTTATCGCGAGCAAATCGAAAATAATGCCATTGCCCAGGCAAATACCCCGGTGATGGACGCACTATGGCAAGCCTATCCGCACAGCCTAATCTCTGGCTCTGGTTTAGATGTGGGGCTGCCAGAAGGTCAAATGGGTAACTCAGAAGTAGGCCATGTTAATCTGGGGTCGGGCCGGGTCGTTTATCAAGATTTTACCCGCATCACTAAAGCGATTAATGACGGTGACTTCTTTCATAACCCCGTGTTGGTTGATGCGGTTAAAAAAGCAGTGGAGGCGGATAAAGCAGTTCATATTATGGGATTATTGTCACCTGGTGGTGTACATAGCCATGAAGAACATTTACTGGCGATGGTGCAACTGGCTGAACAGCAAGGTGCTACCCGTATTTATCTGCACGCCTTTTTAGACGGTCGCGATACACCGCCACGCAGTGCCGCAAACTCATTAAGCCTCTTTGAACAGCATTTTGCGCAAAGTGGCAAAGGGCAAATTGCCTCTATTATTGGCCGCTATTATGCGATGGACCGGGATAAACGCTGGGATCGGGTACAACAAGCTTATGACTTATTAACCCAAGGTAAAGGTTTCTATCAATATAGCAGCGCCAGTGCCGCTTTAGCGGCTGCCTATGCGCGTGATGAAAATGATGAATTTGTCAAAGCGTCAACGATCTTATCCCCTGAAGGGCAGCCTATCGCCATGGCTGACGGCGATACGCTGATTTTTATGAACTTTAGAGCAGACCGGGCCAGGCAGTTTACCCGCGCCTTTGTTGAACCTGAGTTTAACGGATTCGAACGAAGTGCTCAGCCTAAGTTAAGCAGTTTTATTATGCTGACAGAGTATGCCGCTGATATTAAGGTACCTTGTGCTTACCCACCAGAGAGCCTGAACAATGTGTTGGGTGAATGGCTGGCCAAACATCAAAAAACCCAGTTACGTATTTCAGAAACTGAAAAATATGCCCATGTTACCTTCTTTTTCTCCGGTGGACGTGAAGAGGTGTTTGCAGGTGAAGAGCGTATTTTAATTCCATCACCACAAGTCGCTACCTATGATTTGCAACCTGAAATGAACTCTGCCGAACTCACTGACAAGTTGGTTGCCGCTATTCATAGTGGTAAATTTGATGTGATTATTTGTAACTACCCGAATGGTGATATGGTGGGTCACACGGGCATTATGAGCGCAGCGATTAAGGCTGTTGAAGCCGTTGATCACTGTATTGGCAGAGTTGTTGAAGCATTAAAAGCAGTGGGTGGTGAGTGTTTAATCACCGCAGACCATGGTAATGCAGAAATGATGCAAGACGCCGAATCAGGCCAAGCACACACAGCACATACCAGCGGCCCAGTGCCATTGATCTATGTTGGCCGTCCTGCAACCGTGATTGAAGGCGGCATCTTAAGTGATATTGCACCCACTATGCTGCATTTATTAGGTCTAGCCAAACCTGCAGAAATGAGCGGCAAAGTTTTGATGCAATTGCAATAAATGCGATCTCTGTTAAATTATTACCAACCTGTACATTGGTGCTTAATTGCATTGATGTCAGGTTACTTATTGTTAAATCAGGCATATGCTCAGCAGAAGCCCCCTGCCGAACAAGAACTGCAGCAAGTACAAAGCCAAATTAAAAAAACCGAACAACAACTGCGCCAACAGCGACGCCAGTTACAACAAGCAGAGCAAAAGCTACAACAAGCTGATCAAGCTTTAGCAGATGCGTCATTAAAAGTGCGGCAAACTTCGACTCGTAAGCAACAGTTAGAACAAGAAAGCGCCAAGCTAACCTTGCAGCAGCAACAATTACAGCAACAACTTGCTGAACAACAACAGCTGTTGGCGGCGCAGTTAAAAAGTGCCTATAGCATGGGCCAGCATGACTACTCCCGCCTACTGCTAAACCAACAAGACACCGGTCAATTAGAACGCATTCTTACGTACTATCAATATTTTAATCAGGCCCGTATGCGGCAGCTGGCAAAAATTAATCAAACGGTGCAGGATTTAGAGCTGGTTGTGGCAAAGCTCGCTGAGCAACAACGCTTGCTGCAGCGAGAACTGCAAGCCCTAGAACAACAGCAGCAACAGTTAACTGTAGCTCGGGCAAGTCAACAAGACTCCATTAAGCAATTGCAGGCACTTTTAACTGAGCAAGGTAACCAACTAAGTTATTTACGCCAGAATGAAGGTAGCTTACAAAACACCATTAATGAATTACGACGCCTGGCTGAATTAAGTAAAGACATGGCAGGCTTAGGAGCAGGTAAAGGCAAATATCCCTGGCCCGTAAAAGGACAACTATTACAACGCTTTGGGCAAAATCGTCAAGGCGGTATGCCTGCCAGAGGGATCCTAATTAAAGGAGTTAATGGCAGCAATGTGCAAGCCATCACCGAAGGACGAGTAATTTATGCCGATTGGCTCAAAGGTTATGGCTGGGTGATAGTGTTGGACCATGGCGCAGGTTTTATGTCGTTGTACGGTCATAATCAAACCTTATTAAAACAACCAGGCGACCGAGTTACAGCCGGTGAAGCCATTGCTTTGGTAGGCGCCAGTGGTGGTCAGGCCGATGCTGGCCTCTATTTTGAAATAAGAGAAAAAGGCGAAGCGGTCAACCCTTTGCTTTGGTTAGCTCGCCCCTGAGGTTAACTTGCGGTAAATTACTGCTAAACAGCCAAGGTGTGTTAACAAAAAATCATTAAGGAAAGAGTTGTAGTGCATGTTCGCTTTTTGTTGGCTCTAAGCATATTACTACTGAGTGAGTGGGCAATCGCGACTCCTCGTATTGCTATTATTATCGACGATATCGGCTACCAAAAATCTGATTTGAAAATGGTAGCTTTACCTTATGACTTAACCTTTGCCGTCTTACCTCATACTCCTTACGGTAAACATGCTGCTGAGCTAGCTTTTAACCAACAAAAAGATGTTATTTTGCATATGCCTATGGAAGCCACAAATCAAAATGCTTTGGGCCCGGGCGCATTGACCCATGACATGTCGCGTCAACAAATTCACCGAACCCTGGAGTTAGCCTTAGCCGACATTCCTTACGCGATAGGAATGAATAATCATATGGGGAGTCTTTTCACTGCACAAGACGAACCAATGGCGTGGACCATGGAATACTTACGGCAGCGGCAGCTGTTTTTTATTGATAGCCTGACTACACCTAAAAGTACCGCTAAACACTATGCAGCGCAGCATAACGTGGCAATACTAGCACGCCATATTTTTTTAGATAACGAGCAAAATCAACGAGCAATTGAAAAACAGTTTCAACAGTTACTCAATATCGCCAGACGCCACCAAACTGCTATAGCTATTGGTCATCCCTATCCTGAAACCTATCGTTTTCTGCAGCAACGTTTACCCCAGTTAGCCGCGGAAGGTATTGAGCTGGTAGCCATCTCTTCACTACTACCGGCAAGCCATCAAGTTATAGCCGCCGGTTTCACTGAACCCGCCATCCAATTAACCCAAGACTAGACACCAAACAAGGCAGTTACAAACTTTTCTTTGGAGGTAAAGCCACGTTAGCAAAAATAAGCCCCGCCACCAGCGACATCAGGATTAAAAAAGTTTGTTGCCCTACACCATCAGATACGACAAACTCCTGACCTGAAATCAGCGAATTCAGCCCTATATAAGTTTTACTACCTGGTACCAGAACAATTAAACCATGCATAGCGACAATAACGGCTGGCGCCTTCGCCAATCGGGTAAATAAATTACTATAAATACCAACTGCAAAAGCGCCTAAAAAAGCCCCTATGGTGTAATCAAATAAACTGGCACCGCTGGTACTCACACCATAGGCGATAAAGCCTGCAGCCAATGACCACAAAGTATATTTACCCCGGCTTTTAAATAACACAATCAACGAGCTCACCAGAATACCTACCGCTAGCCAGGCGAAATGCCGCGAAATTGCTTCAGGTTTGATAAAATCCACCACCCCAAACAAGGAGAAACCTATAGCAATCCCCAGAAAAGCGCCGAAGTAAAGCTTAAACAGCATCATTAACGCATCCATAATGCGAGCGTTACCTGATACCAAATGCCGTGCGGCCAATTCGGCAAAACCAATGGTCAGCGCCAAACCAGGAATAAATGAGATAATGGCCGAGAGTACAGCAAGGCGTATATTTATCCCCGGATCGATATAACGACTTATAGCACAAGCGGCTATCGCTGCGGCCAGAGCAACCAAAGGTTCCAACATATTAGCAATACGTGGCGAATACTGGGCCCACAACATAAACAGATAGACTAATAAAGATAATAACGCAGACCAGAGCACATCATTCCAGCTGGTCGCCATTAGCATGGCAAAAGCGCCCCCTGAAGCCATCATGGCTAAAGCCGTCGCAAATTTACCATAAGAACTCGGGCGAACATCTATAGCATCCAGCAGAGCATCAGCTTCATCCAGACTCACTTCACCTCGCAGTACTTGGTCTACCAGCTCGTCAGTTCGAGATAAAGCACCTAGGTCTAAATCACCAGGATTAACCCTGGCCGCATGGGTATATTCTTGTTCATGACCATCAGTCCAAATTACGAAGGTCATAGAGGTTGGGGAGATAATATAAGAGGCTTTTAAGCCCAGATGCGTTGTCAGTTCAGTTAAATGCGCTTCCAAGCGGTAGGCTGGAGTACCGTATTTGTGCAGCATTTTGCCCAGTTTCACAATAAACTTACGCTTCTGATTAAAATCGGTACTGTACACAAGAGGTATCCGTTAATTAGCTAACTTCTTTTATTGTAATGTAAAATTCGGCAGTGTTAACTTTTTCTTGTTAGCTATTTTATATCAGAGGGTGTTTTCATCACGAGACGAACTTTTAGCTACCTAATACCTGATTGCGAATTGAATCAAGGCTACAGTAAATCACATTTGGCTAGATAAATGCTCGGCGTTTGACAGAAAAAACGAAGCTCCGGTGATTTACTACCAGAGCTTCATTTAAAGGGGGACAATCCAGAGTGGCTAGCTGCTTAGCGCTTGTTGCAGTTTCTTCATAGCATTTTTCTCTAACTGACGAACTCGCTCCGCAGAGACTTGATACCGCTCTGCCAGCTCTTGCAATGTTAGCTTTTGGTTATCTAACCAACGAGCACGAACAATATCCTGGCTACGATCATCCAAGGTACGCATGGCGGCTTGCAGACGATCTACCGCTGCTGTATCCCACTGATCATCAGCAACCTGTTCAGCTAAATCAGAGGCTTTATCTTCCAGAAAATAAACTGGCGCAGTGTAAGCACTTTCTTCATCATCATCGGGCGCGTCGAATGGCATATCATAGTTGCTCATCCGCGATTCCATTTCACGTACTTCGTGTTCGGCTACGCCAAGCGATTCCGCCACGTTTTTCACTTCTTCCTGGTTAAACCAGCCCAAATGTTTTTTGGCTTTACGTAGGTTAAAGAATAATTTGCGTTGTGCTTTGGTCGTAGCGATTTTTACAATACGCCAGTTTTTCAGTACATATTCATGAATTTCGGCTTTGATCCAATGTACCGCGAACGACACTAAGCGCACGCCAACCGCTGGGTCAAAGCGCTTTACCGCCTTCATCAGGCCAATGTTGCCTTCCTGAATCAGGTCGCTAACCGGCAAACCGTAGCCAGAGTAGCTACGGGCAATATGCACAACGAAGCGCAAGTGCGACATAATTAACTGACGGGCAGCTTCTAAGTCACCATCTTGTTGTAAACGTTCTGCCAGATTACGCTCTTCCTCTGCAGTTAACATAGGAATGGTACTAACGGCATGGGTATAAGCTTCCAGACTACCGCTGGCTGCTACTGTAAGTGGCATATAAGCTGATTTTGTCATGGTGTTGCTCATCCTTTTTAAACTCAATGCGCCGATATTAGCACTCTTTGACTGAGAGTGCTAATAGTAGTTTCATGATCTTTAAGAACGGCTTGTTATAAGAAATAATATTTTAATAATTGTGGGATCTATGGACCTGCTGGCTCAATCGCCCGGATATGACGGCGTACTGACAAGTAAGATCCGACTACGCCCAGCAGCACTGCAAGCAAAATAATGCTTAAAAATTCTGTTAAATTCATGGCCTGAATTTGAAAATCACTTTGATATAAGTCAGTAATCTTACTGATAGCACCGCGTAGCCACCAAAGTAAGGCCTCGGACACCAAAAAGGCCAACAATCCGCCCAGCACACCGAACCAAAAGCCGGTATATAAGAAAGGCCGCTGAATAAAGGCATCGGTAGCACCTACCAGCTTCATTACTTCAATTTCTTCGCGTTTGCTGATGATAGATAGACGAATAGTATTACTGACAATAAACAGTACTGCGCTTAATAGTAACAAAGCAATAGCAAAAACAGCTTGTTGCAACAAGCCTACTATGGCTTCCAATCGGGTAAGCCATTCTAAATCCAGCTTAGCAAATTCAACTATACGCTCGTTGCTCAGTTGCTGCATTAACGCCCTGGCTGCGCTCGGATCGGTATTAACCGGTTGCACTACTAATACATCAGGCAAAGGATTATCAGTTAAATAGCTTAACGCGGCACCAAAACCCGATGCTTCCTGAAACTCTAGCATGGCTTGTTCTTTGCTTATATGCCGCACGCTGCTAATTTGCTTATCAGCATTGAGAATGGTGATTAAACTCTGTATTTGCTGGGCAGATGCAGTATCACGGATAAATAAGTTTATCTCAGCAGCCTTGGCAAAACTCCCACTTATTTGCTGGGCGTTTTTTACCAACAAATGCAAGGTGGCTGGTAAGGTTAAACTCAAACCCAATACCACTATCGTTAAAACTGAGGCAGTTGGGGTGCGCCACAACTCTCCAAGGCTGGCCAATGCCTGTCGAAAATGGTGCACGAAAAACATCAAAAAACGTCTTAGTGCACTAATACGGTTAGCTTTTGCGCCACTAGCGCGACCGCTAAACAGGACACTCATACCGGCTCCTGTAATGGCATTAAACCATCATTAATCATTTTGCCTTGCTTTAGGGTCAGAGTGCGATAGCGCATACGCGCGATTAAACCTAAATCGTGAGTGGCAACTAATACCGACACCCCAACCTGATTAAAAGCTTCAAACACCTGCATAATATCGCGTGATAATTCGGGATCAAGGTTACCTGTAGGTTCATCAGCTAATAACAACGGTGGTTTATTAACCACGGCTCTGGCAATTCCCACGCGTTGCTGCTCACCGCCGGATAACGTTTCTGGCAAGCACCGCTGTTTATCCAGCAACCCTACTTTATCTAAAGCTGCATGTACCCGTTTTACCATTTCTTTGCCGGTAAAACCCTCAATGACTAAGGGTAATGCCACATTATCAAAGACGGTATGGTTCATTAACAAGCGGTGATTCTGAAAAATAATGCCAACATCACGCCGCACATAGGGCACCTGGCTACGCTTTAACCGGCTCAAATCAATATTATTAATCATCACCCGGCCGGTACTGGGCCGTTCGATCATACTAATCAGTTTCAAAATTGTGCTTTTACCCGCCCCAGAATGCCCCGTAAGAAACACCATTTCGCCTTTGGCGATACGAAAATTGATACGTTCTAGCGCAACAAAGCCGCCTGGATAGGTTTTACTGACCTGATCAAACTGCAACATAGGGGTTAGTCCTTATTAAACAGCGCCCGGATAAAGTCTTTAGCTGCAAATTGGCGTAAATCGTCAATCGCCTCTCCCACCCCAATAAAACGAATAGGCACTTTAAATTGATCGGCAATAGCAAAAATCACCCCACCTTTAGCCGTGCCATCTAGCTTGGTTAAACTGATCCCCGTCAAGGGCACCGCTTCATTAAACAGCCTGGCCTGACTCAGCGCATTCTGACCGGTGCCGGCATCGAGGGTTAACATCACTTCATGTGGCGCTTTTACGTCTATTTTTTGTAGCACCCGCACAATTTTCTTCAGTTCTTCCATTAAATGGGCTTTATTTTGTAAGCGACCGGCGGTATCAGCAATTAAAATATCTACTTTGCGAGCTTTCGCTGCCTGGTAGGCATCAAATATCACTGAAGCACTATCTGCACCGGTATGCTGAGCAATGACCGGTATTTTATTGCGATCACCCCATACCTGCAGTTGCTCTACCGCTGCAGCCCGAAACGTATCGCCTGCGGCCAACATCACACTTTTACCCTGCTGCTTAAATTGTTGTGCCATTTTGCCAATAGTGGTGGTTTTGCCTACCCCATTTACCCCAACCATTAAAAT
Source organism: Alishewanella longhuensis (assembly GCF_014653435.1). Classification (GTDB taxonomy): domain Bacteria; phylum Pseudomonadota; class Gammaproteobacteria; order Enterobacterales; family Alteromonadaceae; genus Alishewanella; species Alishewanella longhuensis. Next base: position 27,571 of record NZ_BNAO01000010.1, read on the forward strand.
GACAAAAGGACCGTCCTGGGCAACGGGTAACAAAGGCTGTTCTACATCGTGCAATAAGGTGGCCATATCTTGCTGTAGCTTATCAAACAGCAAATCAGCGTCTTTTAGCGCCTTACGATCGGCATGAGTGGTGAGTTGTTTAATCAGCTTCTGAGTGGTATCCATGCCAACATCAGCCAGCAATAACTGGGTTTCCAGTTCTTCATACAATTCATCATCAATCTTCTTCCCAACAAATAGCGATGCCAGTCCCGAACCCAGATTTTGGCTGGTTTTAGCTAACCCTTGCTTTAAACGGGCAAAAAAACCCGGCTTTTTGACTGGTTCTGGTGACGCAGCGACTAACCTAGGTTCAGCGGCTGTTAAAGGAGCAACTGCTGAAGTGGGTTCATTAGCTGTCACTGGTTCAGCAGCAATCTCGGCTATTCCGGCTTGCTGATCCACTGCCGTTGTGACCTGGCTAACGGGGATAGCTGCTGCGGCAGTAGCTGTGCTGTCAGAGGTATTGGTGTTTTGTTGCTCTAAGCTAGCCTGATTGTCGAGATTCGTTTCCTCTAACACCGGGTTACTTAACACAGGAGTTGCTGGTTTTGCTACCTCAGCATCAGCAACCACGCTTACAGTAGGCAATGGCGCATCGGTGCTTAGTGTCGCTGGGTTACTGTCTGCAACCTTTTCTATGACCTGCTGGTCTGTTGAACCGGACTCAGCACTTTTAACATCAGTGTCTGTTTCAGGAGCTGGTTGTTCAGTGTTTTTTTTGCCAAAGCCAAGCCAGGAGAAGAGTTTATTTTGTTTTGTCATATGCTTTTGTGTCAGAGTCGGAAAACTAGGATAAAATTAGCCTTATACTAACACCTTTATGATGCAGGCAAAAAGCAATAGATGAAACAACCGAAAAGCCGCTCGTCCAGCCACGCCCAACCAGGCTTTGTTAGAATTATTAGTGGTAAATGGCGAGGCAAACGCCTGCCCGTTGCCGACGCACTCGGGCTTAGACCTACCACAGATCGGGTAAAAGAAACCTTATTTAACTGGTTAATGCACGACACAGCCCAAAGCACGGTACTAGATTGTTTTGCCGGTAGTGGCAGCTTAGGTATCGAAGCGCTGTCGCGTTATGCTGCATTTGTTACGATGGTAGAAAAAGCGCCAGCTTTGGCAAAGCAGCTACAGCAGCACTTACAACAATTAAAAGCGGACAACGCTGAGGTACTTAATAAGGATTGTTTAAGTTTTTTGCAACAACCAGCCAAGCGACAATATAGTTTGGTGCTAATAGATCCACCATTTCGACAGGCGCTGGCTCTGCCCTGCTGTCAGGCATTAGAGCAAAATGGTTGGCTAACCGACAATGCCCTAATTTATCTGGAAACTGAAAAGGAACTCGCCCTAACCAGTATGCCCGCTAACTGGCAGTTACTGAAAGAAAATATTGCCGGTCAATTGGCTTATCGTTTGTGGTTACGGCAGTAGCCAAGCACTTTAACGTACTTGGCATTATCGGTGTTCGCTATTCTGGCTGTGCCAGGGTAGCAGGGGTTGCCGCGACATGAAGCGGTAACTCCATCGCCAGATTGGTTAAGCCTTGCTCTTTTACCCAGGCTTTTAATTGCTGCATTTGCTCACGCCCCACCGGATGCATTGGCCGTACCAGTTCGATTAACTCAGCCAAACATTCCATTTCGTAATGCATTAGCGGATGATCCCGCACAATCTTTTTAAGTTCAGCTTCTGTGGTGACATCGATATCTTCGGCTTCATATTCGATTAAGCGCGCGACTGTAGCTTGCGAGATCTTGGCAACATTAACAAATTCAGCCGGATCTTGCTGGCAAATGCCGTTTAACATCATATCTAAAGCAGTAGCGCAGTCGACAGCCGGATAGACACCAAACATATCAAATTGGCTAACTTCAGGTGTTACCAGTTCCAATTCTTCTGCCAAACGTTCAAAGTTAATTTTTACTTTCTTAACAGTAAGCCATTCCCAACACAAATCCAGGATATTGCGCAGCAGCTTACTATCACCAAATTGGCTGACTTCGGCAAACAATTGGTAATTGGGTAACATACGTTCCATGAGCGTTGCGGCTATCGCAGCTTGTTGATGTAAACTTAATTCACGCATCAATTGAAAGTTGTTGGCTTTTTGCTTCATAAAGATCCTGCTAATTTTTAGCTCAGTGGGTGTAATGCTGGCATGTTTGATATATTTAACCACAGTTAAGTAAAAGCACACATCACTTTCCAGTAAAGCAGGTGTATTATACTCATAGTGTTTTAATAAAGCTGCTGCAGTCCAAATAGGTGCAGGGAACTTTCAAAGCAATTTATAAGTCTAACTCGTTAATTTAAATGCTTTACTGGCTGATCCTTTACAATAGTGCAGCAGTAAAAACCACAAACCGTGTGTTATCAAGGCAGGTGTTTATGAAAGAGCCATTATTGTTTCGTGTTTGCCGAAATCTACTCATTTTGAGCTGTGCCTTTTGGTTAGCCGCCTGTGCCAGCGGTCCCAAAGTACGCTCCGACCTAGCCCCCGACGCTAATCTGGCTAATTACCAAACCTTCGGTTTTATGCAGCAACTCGCCACCGATCGCAGTGGTTATACTTCACTGGTAACTCAGCATTTAAAAGCAGCAGTGACTGCTGAAATGACTGCGCGTGGCTATCGTTACAGCGATCAAGATCCTCAACTACTGGTAAATTTTAATTCTAACGTTGAACAACGGGCAGATATTCGGACCACCACCACGGCGGCAACACCTTATTACGGGTATTACCATTATCGCCGCGGTTTTTATAGCCCTTTCCCCTACTATCAACAGGAGATTGAAACGGTTCGCTACAAAGTAGGTACCGTCAATATTGATGTGATAGACGCCGCTCGGAAACAATTGGTTTGGGAAGGTATCGCTGAGGGAGTATTAAATAAACAGGATATAGAACAACCTCGCGAAGCGATGGCTCGGGTGGTTAATCAGATTTTTGTGCAATATCCGGTTGCGCGCCGACTCTAGTCGGCACCATTTTCCAACAATCACTTAGCTGATGCGGCTAGAGCGGATTGACCTTTATTTTTGCCTCTGCCGCAAGTTCTGCTACCTGCATTTTTAATGCCTCGCAGTTAGCTTGCGGTTCAAGCTGCTGAATGGAAAGGGTTAGATCAGCCACCTTAATACCAAATTTATGCATACTGGTGCGATTAATCAGGTTTTGTTTGTCTACCAAGTATAACCAGTCTTTCACGGTAACATCTAACGTCGAACCATCATACGGAATGCGCAGCACATACTGCCAGTAAAGTGCATTACCCGCTAATTGACCTTGAGCATTTCCCACTACATCGTCGGCAGTACCTGTTATCTTACCATCTGCAAACTGCTGTAAACGCCAATGACGCTGTTCTATTCTGCCATCGCTAAAGTAAAACACCTCGTAAAGATTACCTTTATCTCCCGACCATTCACCGCAGAGATCTGCAGTAAAGCGTAAAGTCTGCCGGCCACGCCAGTCTTGCAGCACGCCATAGGCTTTACCTGAACCAGCAAAAAACTCTTTTAACGATAACACCGGTGTCTCAGCTTTATAGTCTTGCACCGACTGGCTACATCCTGCCACCAAGCCTAAAATGGCTAAACCTAAAATCCGCATAGTTTCTCTCCTGTATTTCGCCATACTTACGCCGTGAATCTACATCTGGCTCACTATCGCCGTAATGCAAATGATATGGCAAACTAACGGCATTTATTTTGTCATGGCTGAGAACAGAGTATGCAACACAAAGCAAATGAGCCATTCAACGAATTGATAGCACAGTTTTACCTCCATGGCTGGGTTTGGGTGCCTAATTTTCTACCTATAGCATTGAATCAGGCATTATTAGCTGATCTTAAGCGACAAACCTTACAGCAAGCGGGGGTGGGTAGACAGCAAGCGCATCTGTTAAATGCGCAAATAAGGCGCGATAAAACAGCCTGGTTAGACGGTACTAGTCAGCCTCAGCAAGATTATCTGGCAATAATGACTCAACTACAGCAAGTCTTTAACCAACGATTTTTTATGGGGTTATTCGACTTTGAGTGTCACTATGCCCGTTATGCCGAGGGGGATTTTTATCAAAAACATCTGGATGCGTTTAAAGGCCGCTCTAACCGGGTGCTCACAACAGTAAGCTACTTAAATAATGTGGAGCAAGGCGGTGAACTGCAGCTTTTTGATGCAGAGGATAGATTACTAAGCACCATAACACCTACTGCTACTGGCTTATTGTTATTTGAAAGCGAACGTTTTCCGCATCAGGTGTTACCTGCGATTGACGAGCGTTATAGTATTGCTGGCTGGTTCCGCCGCAACAACAGCTTAAATGGTATGGTAGACCCAGGGACTTAGCACAGTAAACAGCAACACCTCCTAATCTAAAAGCGTTAACTGTGCTCCTGCTGCCAAGTTGTTGGCAGCAAACCAACCTCTGGGCATTTCCAGCGCAGCAATAACTGCGATTTCAGAGGAAACTGCAGTTTCATCAAAGGGTTCAAGCTGACGAATATGATGAATACGCCAATAACTATCAATAAAAGCCACATCAAGAGGCATGCTGGTATTACGCATCCACAAACTGATATGTTGCGGCTGTTGGTACATTAACAACATCCCAGGGTCTGCTTGCTGCTGAAACATCAACCCTTTAGCCCGCAGCTCCGGTGTCGCAGCTAATTGTACCAGCACTGTTAGATGATTAAGCTGCAATTTAGCCAGAGGAAAAGATTGTGTTTCCGTTACTGCTGCGCAGCTTGTCAATAGCAATATTACTGCCAATAACCATACTTTCATCAAGACCATCCCAGGCTTACAAAAAGCCCTAAAAAAATAATCAAACCAACATAATGGTTATGCAAGAACGCTTGAAAGGCACCTTGTCGGCTTTGCTTTGCCAAATAATGTTGATAAACAAAAGCAGGCACGGCTAATCCAAGCCCCAAATAAAATGGCCAGGCCATTAACGCCATTGTGCCAATCCAAACTAGCAAACCTAAGAACAACAACTGCAACAGAGCGATAATAGGTTGCGCATAAGCGCCGAATAAAATTGCAGTAGATTTAATACCTACCTGCAGATCATCTGGCCGGTCTACTAAAGCATAAAAGGTATCATATGCGACGGTCCAACATAAATTAGCCAAATAAAGCAACCAGGCATAAAAAGGCACTTCGCCCTGAATTGCCATAAAAGCCATAGGGATCCCCCAACTATAAGCTGCGCCCAACACGACCTGGGGTAAATGCGTATAGCGCTTCATAAAGGGATAACTACTTGCCAGCAGCACTGCCACTAGCGCCAGCAGGCGCGTTTGATTATTGAGGAAGACTAGTAAGATAGCGGCACAGGCTAGTAGTAGGCTAAAAAGCTGCAGCGCCTCCTGTGCTGAGACCGCCCCCGTTGCCAGAGGGCGATTTTTTGTACGCTCCACCTTACCATCTACTTTGCGATCGGCAAAGTCGTTAATTACACAGCCTGCGGCACGCATTAAGACGACACCTAAACTAAAAATAAGCCAAACACTGGCCTCAGGGATCCCTTCGGCAGCGAGCCATAACGCCCACCAGGTAGGCCACAGCAACAAGTAAATACCAATGGGTTTATCCATTCGCATAAGTTGCCAATAGCTAGCTTTACGCTGCCAACTTAACTGCCAATGCATAATTGCTGTACTCCTGGCAAAAATACCTCTGCAACGAGCAGAGGTTGCCCAGCAACCGTAAATACCGAGCGGCGGGCCCAATAGTCAGCGGCGGCAATCGGATAGTCGGTGGTAAGCAGTGACAATTGGGCTACCTCTATCGGGCTGCGCACTACGTCGGCAAACTGAAACAATAATTCCCCCAAAGGTTGCTCGCCCAGCAAGGCAAATTGCTGTAAGTGTTGTAGACTTTGGGCCGGTAACCAGCTCTGTGCATAAACTGCCGGCTGATGATTACACCACATCAACACTTCACGCCGGATACAGTCACCCGTCGGCTCAGGAAAACAAGGCTGCAAAAATGCAGGTAACGCCATTTTGCTCTCACCCAGCAACTGTAAGCGAAAAGTACTACTGTGTGCTTTCAAGCGCGCAGTTAAAGAAGCTGATTCAAGTAACCAGGGACTTAACGCCACAGGTAAATTGCTTAAGCTGGCGAGTTGCCAGCGTGCGTCTAAAGATAAAACAGCGGTCATTATTTTTACTAAATTACCGGTAAAAAAGTTACCGCATCATAGCAAGAGCACAGATAATTTTCAGCTGTAATTAGGGCATGCTAGGTAATTATAGTAACTACTGATACTATTAGCATATCAACGATAATCTTTGGCAATAGGATTCAACATCGTGAAACTTCTCAAGCTGATGCTAGCTACCATTTTGCTGTTAGGCTGCGCCGTCATACCTGTTAAAGCACAAAAGCAAGCGCCTACCGAAGTCGTTTATTATGGTTTTGATCCGGATATTGTGACCAATTATGTGGCAGATAACCGACGAACACTGGGCTATGTTAGAGTGTCAGTAGAGCTTATGCTGCCAAGTAGAGATTTACTCAGAACCATTGAGTATCATGAACCTATTATTCTCGATACTATTATCGGTATCTTAAGTAAACAGCCCGAGCAAAAAATTAAATCGCTGACCGGGCGAGAAGAAGTACGGCAACAAATTCTGGAACAATTACAGCTTATTTTAAAACGTGAAACCGGCCAAACAATGATTCAGGATGTGCTTTTCACTAAGTATTTATACCAGTAACACTCTCATGTGGGTCTGACACCTTTGCTAAGCCAGGCCCATCCCAAACCACATAGCAAACCACCCAAGTGGGCCCAGTTTGCCATATTCACCCAAAGCACATCCATAAAACCCAGCGCCAACCACAAGACCATAAAAGCAGCTAAACCATTAGTCACCGGATAAAATTGTGTGCCTTTAAGTTTGTCATATAACCAGCAGTAACCAAAAAGCGCATAGACGACCCCAGATAAACCGCCAAAATTCGGCCCGGCCAGTGCGAGCTGTAAACCATTAGAGATTACCGCACTACTCAGTGCCAGCTGCAGCAAGTTAGCACTGTTAGTCTGCTGTTCTATTTTATGCCCTAATAATACCCACCAGCATAGATTAAAGACTAAATGTGTTAGTGAAAAATGAAGTACTATTGGCGTAAGCCAGCGCCAAAACTGCGCCGGTTGCGTTAATTGCAACGCGGCGTTGGCCCCAGCAAAGTCGAGTTGTTGCCACAGATAAACCGCTATGGTGAGCAGTAAGAGTATGCTAGTTAATGGCGCCCGCCACAAAACAGCAAATGGCACACTGCCGCTAGCTACCGACGTAGTAACTATATTACTCTGCTGCCAAGCTGCAGCCTGATAGCGCGGATGCGCAGGATCTTGTAAAAACTGCTCCAGTAAAGTTTGCAACTGTGGTATCTGCTCGGCCGGGGCGAGCAAAGCACTCGCCTGCCCATGCTGCTCAACAAGAACTTGCAGCCCCTGAGTTTTACAGTAGTCGGCAAATAATAATGCGGCTTTTGCCGATTGAAACTCGACAAATTTATGCATCATGATCGCTATTGTTGGCACTTAAATAAGGCTCTTGACCACGCCAACTCTCAAAACCACCATCCATACTGAATACTCGCTCATATCCTTGTTCTGCCAAATATTGAGCAGCCCCCTGACTCGAATTGCCGTGATAGCAAACCACCACCACGGGCTGGCCAAAATCATGCTCGCGCATAAACTGGCCGATGCTGGTATTAGTTAAATGGAAAGCCCCAGCCATATGCCCTTGCACAAAGCTCTGCTCATCACGGATATCGGCGATAACAGCGTTATCCTGAATAAGTTGTTTTGCCTGGGCTATTGAAATACGCTGAAAGTCGCTCATATGCTCTCCCGAATCAAATAAGGTTTAAAACAAGTGACTTCAAGATACGCGTTTCAATGCCGTGGTGCGAGGCTCAAATTCTTATTTTGAAGTTACTCAGGTATATAATACCCCAGCACAGAGCAAATATCAGCAGCCCTTTAAAACAAAGCGCTAGACACAAGATTAAAATATCGTTAACAATATACGCAACATTATGTTGGAGCCTATTATGACCCTACTTATTATTTTAACGCTAATCGCCGTGGCTGTGTTCTATATCATCAGCATCTTTAACCAGTTAGTGAAACTGAAGAATCGTTTTCAAAATGCCTTTGCGCAAATAGAAGTACAACTAAAGCGGCGCTATGACTTAATTCCCAATTTAGTTGAAACAGCGAAAGCCTACATGCAGCATGAGCGGGAAACCTTAGAAGCCGTCATTAGTGCACGTAATGCCGCTATTGCTGGCTTAAAAGTCGCCGCCAATAACCCGGGCGATGCTAGCGCTATTGGTCAGTTAGCTTCGGCTGAAGGAGCACTGCAGGGCGCTATGAGCCGTTTTAGTATGGTGATGGAAGCCTACCCTGATTTAAAAGCTAATCAGAATATGATGCAGTTAACCGAAGAGCTAACCAGCACTGAAAACCGAATTGCCTTCGCTCGTCAGGCATTTAACGATGCAGTAACCGACTATAATAGCTATAAGCAAAGCTTCCCTCCGATGTTTTTTGCAGCAAGTTTTGGTCATGCTCAAGATGCCAAATTACTGGAATTCGCCGACAGCGCACAAATTCAACAGGTACCCAAGGTTAGCTTTTAAACAATGGCCACTAATTTTTTTCAGCAACAAGACCTGGCCAGACGTAATACCAAAATTTTGATCCTGTTATTTATGCTAGCCGTGCTTGCATTGATTGTGCTCACTAACTTGTTAGTGATGCTAAGTTTTGGCTTTTTTCAGGAGCAGCAAGGGCTGCAGCTGCCGTGGGAAGTCATTACTATCATCAGCTTAGTGGTCATTACGGTTGTCGGTCTGGCTATTATGGCGAAATGGCACCAGCTGAAACTCGGAGGGCGCAGCATTGCAGAAGCTTTGGGCGGCGAACGCATTGCTCCTGATAGCCAGGACCCGCTCAAACGACGCTTGCTTAATGTGGTAGAGGAAATGGCGTTAGCGGCTAATTTACCGGTGCCGCCAGTTTACTGGTTACCCGAGCAGGGTATTAATGCTTTTGCGGCCGGTTATAGTCCGGCAGATGCGGTTATAGGTGTAACTCAGGGTTGTATCGAACAGTTGAGTCGCGATGAACTGCAAGGTGTCGTGGCTCATGAGTTTAGTCATATTTTAAATGGCGACATGCGGATGAATATTCGCCTAATTGCTATTTTAAACGGTATTTTATTTATCGGTCATATTGGCTATTACTTGCTACGTGCTGGCAGAGGCCCCCGAATTGCCCTATCAAGCCGCAAGCGCAATGATGGTGCGGCGGGTATCATGTTACTCGGTTTGGGCTTAGTGGTAATAGGTTATCTTGGTTCTTTTTTCGGTAATTTAATCAAGGCAGCCGTTAGCCGCCAGCGTGAGTATCTAGCTGATGCTTCCGCCGTGCAATTTAGCAGGAACCCACGCGGTATTGCTGGTGCCTTAAAGCGTATTGGCGGTTATAAAGCAGGCTCTCGCGTCCGTCACGCTAATGCGGATGAGGTCAGTCATTTGTTTTTTGGGGAAGCAATCAGCCGCTGGGCAGCCATCTTTGCTACTCATCCACCATTGGAGAAACGCATTCGCCGTGTGGATCCCAGTTGGAACGGCCGCTTTCTCAGCCCCAATACCGAACAAAAAATTAGCCCGGCACAAAGCCAAGAACAGCCGGAAGAAAAACGCCGAAAAGCCATGCTAGCGGCAATCCCCATGCTGCTAACACAAAGCAGTCATCAACCCATACCAGCAAAAGCCATTGTATGTGCGATGTTATTAAAAAACGCCTTTACTCCTGCAAATGATACTCAGGGCTTCACCAGTCAACTTCAGCTTATTAAAGCTTACGGCGGCGCTTCACTACTGAACGAAGTTGATCAGTTAACGGATGCAGTACAGCGTTTGCCATTGCCTCAACAAGTACAATTACTGCAGATGTCGGTACCTGCTTTAAAGCAATTATCCGCCGAAGATTTTCAGCAATTTAATAAATTACTGCAGCAGTTAGCCAGCTCGCCAATGGATTTGCGGCAATGGCTTTGTCTAAGTTTTATCGAGCATGTTGTTGCCAGTCAGTTTGATACAAAACAGCTTATTCGCCATGTTCATCAACAAAAACTAGCCGATCTGTTACCACTGTTGTTACCTCTGCTCAGCGCAGTGGCGGATTGTGCAGGAGACGCTAGTGCAAAACACAATGCTTGGCAGGCAGCTATACAGAAGCTTGGGCTACCAGCCAGTCACGCTAAACCGGAAGTACAATTTAGCGAGTTAAATCAAGCAATATTGCCACTATTACACACATCGCCGGCCAACAAAGAGCAAATATGGCAAGCCATTCTGGCGGCGGTAAAAGCGGATCAACAATTTAGTACAGCCGAGCAAGGATTAATTAATTTACTGGCTTTACTACTTGAAATGCCCGTGCCCCATACAGATGAGTTCGAAGGTTAAGGTGGGATGATTGCAGACTGTCATTAACCAGCGCGCTGTCGGCTATAAAGTCCCTAGGCAAAAAAACGATGAGTTGTTTGCAGAGAATGTCAGACAGGGCTTTAGCCGCAGCGCAGCCTCAGGTAGAATAGCGCTTTGTTTTTACCTTGGGAATTAAGCCATGTCTGATAATCAATTATTCTTGTTGTACGATACGTCGTTCGACGAAATGGATGCAGAAGGCTGCCCAGGATTTGGCTATGTGCTGCTTTTCTCGGCAGAAGACGCTGAGCAATTTGAACCGGGTGAGAACCCTAACTGTGCTGCTGTGTCCATGTTATTTACTGACCATGCAGACGGCAGCATAAGCGGTGATCTTTTAGGTTGGGCCCACCTGGATGCTGATATTTTTCAGCAATACCCGTTAGGTCAGTTTCTGACATTAATGGAACAAGCTGCACAAGTTGCCATTAATGCATATCGGCAAGTAGGTCAGGTACCGGATAAACTGGTTGCCGTTAGCTTACCCGATGATGAGTTATTGCAGTTTGATGTGCAATTTAATGATTTACAGCTTACCGAACAACAAACTGAGCAACAACTTGCCCAGCAATTGATGTTAGGCCGGCCATACCTAGATTCATAACGAATCAAACTAACCTGAGCACGGAGTAGGCAAGATGGTCAAAGCGATTAATATGGCCCTGATAGAGCATGCTTTACAAGGCTTTACTATTCCGCCACAGCCCCAGGTTTTGCGGCATATCCAACAGCAATTAAGTGCGGCTGAACCTGACTTAAATCGTATCGCGGCGTTGATCGCCCTTGATATCGGTACCGCCGGTTTTACGCTAAAAGTGGTTAACTCCGCCTTTTTTGGCTTGCGCACTAAAATTACCTCGGTAGAGCAAGCATGTCGTTATTTAGGGTTAAACCGGGTCGTGTCGCTTGCCCGCAGCGTATTGCTGCGTTTTGCTTTGGAAGATGGCCGTCAGGACGCTTTTAGCCAAAGACTCTGGAATAACGCTTTGCATACTGCCAATTTGGCAATGGCGCTGGCCAAGCAGCTTAACTTTAACCAGCAATTTCAGGATGACTGTTATTCATTAGGCCTATTCCGCAATGCCGGTATGGCGCTGATTAGCCAGCAAAGCAACCAGTACCCGGCTATTATGCAGCGCGGCTTGATGGAGAATTTTAGCTCCAGTGCCATTGAAGAACAGTTTTTTCAAACTAGCCATGAGGTTTTAGGGTATCTGGTGGCAGAGTCTTGGGGCCTTACCGATACTCTATGTAATGTGGTTGCTTATCATCATAGCCCTACCCTGTTATTGGCGACCGATAATATAGACGAGCATCAACGCTTTGCCGTATTAAAAATAGCGGAGTATTTAAGTGGCGAAAGTCGGCAATTATTCGGCATCAATGTCGATCCAGAGTGGCAAAACCAGCAAACGGCTATCTTGGAAGTGTTGGAGTTAGAACCCTTGCAACTGCCAGAGTTGGCCGAGCTGATGCACCGGCAGGACTTACAAACGATTTACAGCGTATAACTCGCCGATGATACCTCTACACAAAATGCGCCTTCACTTTGGTCACTCACTATGGCACATAAGAAAGTAACGCTACCGGAAAAAACCTGTCCGGTATGCGGCCTTAACTTTAGTTGGCGCAAAAAATGGCAACTAAACTGGCATGAAGTGCGTTATTGCTCTGAGCGTTGCCGCCGCAACCGCAACAACGTAAAAGAGCAACATTAAATGCAAATTGTGCTAGCCCCAATGGAGGGCGTGGTGGATCATTTAATGCGCGAGATGCTAACGCAAATTGGCGGTTATGACCTTTGTATCACCGAGTTTATCCGGGTTGTCGATCAAAAACTGCCTGCCAGGGTCTTTACCCGGCTTTGCCCCGAACTGTTACAAGGCGGCAAAACTCGCGCGGGTACACCAGTACGTGTGCAATTGCTTGGCCAGGAACCGCATTGGTTAGCTGAAAATGCCGCCCGGGCGGTAGAATTAGGCTCACCCGGTGTCGACTTAAACTTTGGTTGCCCTGCCAAAGCCGTAAATAAAAGCCGCGGTGGTGCAGTATTGCTCAAAGAAACTGAAACCTTATATCAAATTGTCAAAACCGTACGCGAAGCCGTACCGAGCAATTTTCCGGTTAGCGCAAAAATTCGCCTAGGTTATGAAGATACCAGCCTGGCCATTGCCAACGCCGCAGCTATCGCTGAAGCTGGTGCCAGTAGTTTAGCGATTCATGCCCGCACAAAAAGCGATGGTTATCGGCCGCCGGCCTATTGGCCCTGGATTGCAAAAATCAAACAGCAGGTAACTATCCCCATTATTGCCAATGGCGAAATCTGGAATGCCGAGCAAGCGTTGCTTTGTCAGCAGCAAAGTGATTGTACCGATATTATGCTAGGTCGCGGCGCACTGGCGATGCCTAATCTGGCACAGCATATCCGTCAGGGTAAACCGCCTTTGCCCTGGCTGGCTGTGTTAGAGCTGCTGATGCGTTATTCTGAATTTGAAATAGCAGGCGATAAAGGCAAATATTATGCAAACCGGGTAAAGCAATGGTTTAGCTACCTAAAATTACAATACCCGGAAGCACAAAGTTTATTTAGCCAGCTCAGGTTACTCACCAAGAGCCGAGATATACTGACACTATTACAACAGCAATTGCCCAGCAAACCTTAAACAATTCAACCTTAATGGGAGCCATTTATGCGTAAAGGTAGCCTGATTTGTGTCGGGACCGGTATTATGCTTGGCGCCCATCTTGACCCGTTAAGCCGTAACTATATTCTGCAAGCCGATGTGGTGTTTGTACTGGTGGCAGATCTGCTAACAGAGCGATGGCTGGCAGAAATGCATACGGATACCCGATCGTTACAGCCCTATTATCAGCAAGGCAGCTCGCGACAGCAGAGTTATCAGCTAATGGTGGCGGCTATGCTGGCAGAAGTAACCGCCGGCAAAAAAGTGGTTGGCGCATTTTATGGCCATCCGGGGGTATTTGCCTGGGTGCCGCATGAAGCGGTGCGTCAGGCGCGTCAATTAGGTTATTTTAGCAAAATGCTGCCAGGTATTTCAGCCGAAGATTGCCTATATGCTGACCTTGGCATCGATCCGGGCAGTTTTGGTTGCCAGCACTATGAAAGCAGCCAGTTTATGTTTTTTCAGCGCACTATCGATACCGCCGCCTACTTAATGTTATGGCAATTGGGTGTCGCTGGCGATCGTAGTTTAGCCCGTTTTAACACCCCGGCCAGCTACCGCCAACTTTTGGTCGATTACCTTCAGCAGTTTTATCCTAAAACCCATCACATCACGCTGTACGAAGCGGCCAGCCTGCCAACCGAACAACCGCGTATCGACATTTTACCACTAAACGTACTGGCTAGTGCAAAAGTGGCTGGCAAAACGACTTTAGTGATCCCGCCAGCCAGTAAGCCCATCCCCAACACCGAATTACTGGCCAAGCTTGCTGCGCTAGATACAGCAACCGATGCAGCCAGCTAGCGCAGTTTTAACGCTCACGCCCGTTACGGTTGCTGCAGAGCCAATTTTTATCGCACTGTTTAGCTGTCCACAGGTTATGCAGCATATTCAACCACCACTAAGTGGGAAGGAGGCGGCTTTACGCTTGCAGCAGATCTTGCAGCAAACTCAAGGCCCGGCTTATTTTCTGGTACAACACCGCCCCAGCCAACAAGCCATTGGGCTGGCAATGCTGTATAAAATTCCCGGCCAGGCCGAGGCAGAACTTGGCCGCATGCTATTACCCAACTGGCAAAAGTTGGGGTTGGGTACTTACCTCAGCCAGTTGTTGATAGAAACAGCCAAGCAAGATAGCAGCTTACAACGCGTAACCAAGCGCATTCATCATGCTAATGCAGCAGCTATTGTTTCTGCCCAAAAATTAGGCTTTGTACAGCAACAAACATTAGCTGACGGCTTGCTCTGTTTTACACTTGATCTGTACGCTACAGCTTAAAGGCACCACTATGCGCTGTGTGCTGCTGCACTCTTGTCCATGCTTTATGCTAATTTTTTGTTTTTTCTTAGCTGGGCGAGATATTAGCGTCAATAGCGCTTGCTGCTTGTGATAAAACTGCCTACATTAGACGTAACTATTCAAAGGTAATATCTATGCAAAAGCTCACCGAAAATTTAGTCTCGCTAGCACTACAACCTCGTTGGGATGATACCGTATCTAAAATGGCAGCTGAAATTCAACAAGCGTTAACTGAAAACGAGCAGGCGCTGCTAAAAGAGAAAATTATTTGTTTTGTTATTAGTCCCGCACCGGAAGAACCGAAGCAGCCAGAACAACCAGAACCAGAAGAACCGGAGAAACAAGATCCTAAAGAGGATCTGCCGCCTAAATCTGTCAAACTAGCGGGGTAACTATAAACATAATGAAGTTGCTTCTGCTGGTGAGAATTATTGTTGTGCTCTTCGGATTACATTTATCTTCGCTTGAAGCGAGTAATATGTCGGAAAGACTGAATGAGCTTGATGAGATACGCTTAAAAGACCGCCATGGTTTTAGCCAGCAGGTTAGTCTGCTAAAAAACTCAGTTTCCACCACAACACTCACGAATGATCAATTGGCTCACTTATCACTATTATATGCATGGGATAAGGTGTTATCAGGAGACTTTAATCAAGCACTTAGTATACTTGAAGAAGCTGCTGGGCCAGATAACAAACAATTGTTACTTCGCATACAAGGTTTGAAAGTTAATATCCACATCCTAAGCTATCGTTATACTGAAGCTTTTATCGGTATAGAGCAGCTTTTAAAAGCGCTCCCCTCGCTAACAAATGAGCTAACTTATTACCAAGTGATTGGGCAAGTCATTTTGCTCTTTAACAATATTGAGCGTTATGACTTAGCACAGCAATTAATTGAACAAGGGTTAAAAATTAGTCAGGCTAGCGATATCCGCTGCCGTCTGCAAGCCCTCGGCTTACAAGGAATATACAAAACTTCTGATTTCCAACACTATGATGCGAGCTTCACAGACGTAAACTCATTATGCGAGCAGGCTGAAGAAACAATTTTTAACTTGCTGGTGATTCGCAATCATATGTTCTACCTACTGGAACAACAGCAATATCCCCCGGTACTACGGCTGTATACCGACTATATTTCACAAGTTTTGAATACTAACTACCCTATTTTAAACGCAGGCTTTCAGGCAGCAGCAGCAGAGGCACTGTTAAAACAAGGTGATCTAGTCGCAGCGGATAAGCTGGCAAGAGCCGCAGAACAAAGCTTACCCACAGATCGGCATGATCCCGCCGTGTTGGCCTCTTACCGGGTGCTCTACTTATTGGCGCAGGCTGAAGGCAATTTTAACAACCTGCTATTTTACGGTGAGAAACGGCGGGAAACGGAACTGGCTATTGCCAAAGAGAAAGCATCACAACAGTTGGCATACCAACTTGCCACGGGTGAGTCTCGCCTGAAAGAACAGCGTATTCAATTATTAGACAAAGATAACGAACTACTGACGCTAGAGCGAAACCTATACCAACAGCAGGCTGAGAATCGTTATCTCTTTTTAATAATCATAAGCGGTTTTACATTACTGTTAGCAGTACTATCCTACCGAGGTTTAACCCGCAGTCAGCGCTTTCGCCGGCTAGCTGAGTTTGATCAGTTAACCGGTATTAGTAATCGCCATCATTTCTACCAACAAGCCAATATCGCCGCAAAATATTGTGAACAAAATCAGCGGCCATTGTCGGTTGTGGTGTTCGATTTAGATTACTTTAAAAAGATTAATGACACCTACGGCCATGCTATGGGCGACTGGGCGTTACAGCAAGTGGTTGCTTGTTGCCGCAACTTTATGCGTAACAGCGATATTTTTGGCCGGGTTGGCGGTGAGGAGTTTGCGATAGTCTTGCCCGACTGTACTGCGGATAAAGCTGAAATGCTGGCTGAAATATGTCGGGATGCGATAGCAGCTATTGATACCAGCCACTTTAGCAGCCCCTTTACGTTGACCGCCAGTTTTGGGGTAAGCGAAGCGGCGCATGATGGTTATGATATCAGCGCTTTACTGGACTCTGCCGATAAAGCGCTCTACAAAGCGAAGGATAATGGCCGTAATCAAGTCTGGTGTAGCAATTAGGCTATATCATGCTGTGATGGATAGAAAGTAAGTGGCCGCTTATGACCAGTTCAGGATAACCTTACCAGACTGTCCTGAGCACATAATCTCAAAACCTTCCTGAAAGTTTTCCATCGGCATTTCATGAGTGATAATAGGCGTTAAATCTAAACCGGATTGAATTAAACTGGCCATTTTATACCAGGTTTCAAACATTTCCCGGCCGTAGATGCCTTTAATCACCAGGCCTTTGAAAATCACCTTATTCCAGTCGATCGCCATAGTGCCTGGTGGAATACCTAACATGGCAATTTTGCCGCCATGGTTCATGGTATCCAGCATGCTATTAAAGGCTGCCGGTACGCCCGACATTTCCAGACCTACGTCAAAGCCTTCGGTCATCCCCAGCTCTTGCATCACGTCTTTTAAG
The DNA here is from genome assembly GCF_014653435.1 of Alishewanella longhuensis. Classification (GTDB taxonomy): domain Bacteria; phylum Pseudomonadota; class Gammaproteobacteria; order Enterobacterales; family Alteromonadaceae; genus Alishewanella; species Alishewanella longhuensis. Next base: position 44,674 of record NZ_BNAO01000010.1, read on the forward strand.
TTCTGCTTGCTCACATCTACCGCCCGGGTCGCGCCCATTTTCAGCGCTAAATCTAAACGGTATGGGTTAACGTCAGTGACCACCACATGACGGGCGCCGACATGCCGGGCTACCGCTGCCGCCATAATACCAATAGGGCCAGCGCCAGTAATCAGCACATCTTCACCGACTAAGTCAAACGACAGCGCTGTGTGTACTGCATTGCCGAAAGGATCAAAGATAGCCGCGATATTATCCGGGATATTATCCGCCAGTTTAAAGGCATTATAAGCCGGGATCACCAAATACTCAGCGAAGGAGCCAGTACGGTTTACGCCCACCCCAATAGTGTTGCGGCATAAATGCACCCGACCCGCGCGGCAGTTACGGCAATAACCACAGGTAATATGGCCTTCGCCAGAAACACGATCGCCAATGCTAAAACCACGCACCTCCGAACCCATCCCCTCAATAACGCCGACGTATTCATGGCCCACCACCATGCCATGCGGAATAGTGTTTTGTGCCCACTCATCCCACTTGTAAATATGCACGTCAGTACCACAAATAGCGGTTTTTTTAATTTTGATCAGGATATCGTTCGGCCCTACTTGCGGTTTCTCTACCTCGGTTTGCCAAATACCCGGTTCTGCTTTTAATTTTGCTAATGCTTTCATTGTTTACGCCCCGCCTTATGCGATCACGCCCATGTCTTTACCAATCCGAATAAAGGCATTAATGGCCTTATCCAGCTGCTCTTGTGTATGTGCTGCAGAAATTTGGGTGCGAATACGCGCCTGCCCTTTTGGTACTACCGGGAAGGAGAATCCCACCACATAAATGCCTGCTGCCAGCATCCGCTTAGCCATCTCTGCCGCAACCTTAGCATCACCCAGCATCACCGGAATAATGGCATGATCTTTACCGGCTAAGGTAAAGCCTGCTGCGGTCATCTGTTCACGGAAATAGTTGGCGTTTTGCCACAATTTCGCCCGCAGTGCTTCGCCCTGCTCCAACATCTCGAGTACTTTAATCGAGGCGGTAACAATAGAAGGCGCCAGTGAGTTAGAGAATAAATAAGGCCGCGAGCGCTGGCGTAGCCATTCAATAATTTCTTTTTTACCTGAGGTATAACCACCCGAAGCGCCACCAAGGGCTTTACCCAGGGTACCAGTGATAATATCAACGCGGTCTAGTACATCACAGTACTCATGGGTGCCACGGCCATTTTTACCGACAAAACCTACGGCATGGCTATCATCTACCATTACCATGGCATTGTATTTATCTGCTAAATCACACACGGTTTTTAGATCGGCAATTACGCCATCCATCGAAAACACACCGTCGGTGGCAATTAGCTTAAAGCGCGCACCATCGGCATCGGCTTGCTTTAACTGGGCTTCCAGCTCAGCCATATTGTTATTGGCATAACGATAGCGTTTGGCCTTACACAGGCGCACACCATCAATAATAGAAGCATGGTTTAGGGCATCAGAAATTACCGCATCTTCAGCACCTAAAATGGTTTCAAATAAACCACCGTTGGCATCAAAGCAAGAAGAATACAAAATGGTATCTTCGGTACCTAAAAAGGCGCTAATTTTCGCCTCTAAGGTTTTGTGAATATCCTGAGTGCCACAGATAAAACGCACAGAGGCAACACCAAAGCCATGGCTGTTTAAACCAGACTGAGCTGCGGCAATCAGATCCGGATGATTAGCTAAACCTAAATAGTTGTTCGCACAGAAATTTAAAACCTGCTCTGCGCCAACAGTAACGTTAGCTTGCTGCTGTGAAGTGATAATACGTTCTGCTTTGTACAGACCTTCTGCTTTCACCTCTTCGATTTGTTGTTGTAGGTGGTGCAGAAAAGCGCCATTGCGCATAAAGCCTCCTCTGGCAATGTAGGGGTAACCTTGGTTAGCGTTGATTTGACGCCCTATTGTACTTTTTACGCGGCGCCGCTGCAGTGATTATACCGAAGATTGCCGGGACTTGCCCGGCCTGAATGTAAAGAAACAACTACAAATCGGCCGCAGCCAGATCGCTACCTGCCAGTTCGATATAATGTTGTTGTAATTTATTGATATCGGGTAAGGCCTCTGCAGTTGCATAAGGTTTAAATAACAGCAGCACCTTTAACACTCCGCGATACAGATTCGCTTTGTTGACCACAGCATCAGGTGCCTGCGTTTTCAGGTAGCTGATCCAAAAGGTCACTAACAACTTAATGTTATGCGCCACATCGCGAATGTCACTATCGTCTATTTTAATCACACCGGCCTCTTTTAGCGCCTTAATCACCGACATCACCCTGCCAAGCACCCCTTGTTGTACCTGCAGGTAATCTTGTTGCAGCGCCGGATCCCGCGCCAAAATATCGGGCAAATTGGCATAAAAAAACTGAAAGCGCCACATCAGCTCAAAGACTGCATCGAGATAATCGGTTAAGGCATCCAGAGCTTGCGAGCTATGGGCCGGAGGTTTGATGCGGGTATCCAGCAATTTGGCATATTCGCGGAAAATTTGCCGCACTATGTCTTCTTTATTACGAAAGTGGTAATACAGGTTACCCGGACTAATGCCCAAATGGGCGGCAATATGATTGGTGGTGACCTGACGTTCACCCACCTCGTTAAATAAGGCAATGCTGGCCTGTAAAATACGATCTTTTGTTCTGAGCTTCTTTTCCATTGCAGTAAGCAGGCTTCTTTTATTAGGCGGTTATTTTGCTATAGTAACGCCAAACTGAATATAAATGCCAGCCACCTGTTAAAGGCCGTTGGCCGAGGAATAACCTTTGATGAAAATTCGTGCTATTTATCCCGGCACCTTCGATCCCCTAACCAATGGCCATGCCGATCTAGTGCTGCGTGCCGCCCGCTTATTTGATGTGGTTATTGTCGCCGTAGCTGCCAACCCCAGTAAACAACCGCTATTTACTCTGGATGAGCGGGTAGCATTAGCCAAACAGGCTTTTACCGATTGTCCTAATGTCAGTGTTATCGGTTTTTCTGGTCTGTTGGCCAAATTTGGTCAAGAGCAACAAGCGCAAGTATTAATTCGCGGCGTACGAGCCGTTGCCGATTTTGAATACGAGTTTCAGTTAGCCAGCATGAACCGCTCGCTCAATCCGGAACTAGACAGTATTTTTATGACGCCGTCAGAAAAAAACACCTTTATTTCATCAACGCTGGTAAAAGAGGTATGCCGCCATGGCGGTGATGTCGCGAGTTTTGTGCCAGAACATGTGCAGCAAGCCCTGCAGCAAAAACTCGGAATAAAATAAGGTTACCTTTTAGAAAAAATAACGGCAGCTTTTGCTGCCGTTATAGTAGTCGTCTTAACTTGAAATTAGCTTGCCTTAGCGGCTTCTTCTAATGCAGCCAATTTTTGTACTAACTGCTGGGTATGTTGCAAGGACATCAGGTGCGCATAGATAGCCGTTAAATAACCTTGTTTACGCAGCTCCAGAAAAGCCTCATCACTCAGCTCATTTAGCTTTTGATCATCAACCATATGAATGCCGTTGATATTGCGCTTTTCGCCATTGATGGTCAGTGTAAGTACCTGCTCTTTAATCAAATCCAGGCTTTTTAACTTCTCAGTAAAAGTATGGGTGATCTGGCTGTACTCAACAAACTCGGCCATTTGCTGTTTGCGAGTTGTTAAAAACTCGCTTTCGCTACCATCGTCGTTAAATAAAGCAAAACCTTCAGCTTCATTCACCCGCTCAGAGGTTTCATCAATGGCTACAATTAAGCGGTCACTGCCAGGCGCGTCTTGTACTAATACCAGTGGGTAGTTGCGGATCACACGTGGAATGTAAAGCGCATCCCATTTGTCATCTTTAATCAGCAGATTTTGCTGTGCCGCCAAACCGAGTAAAGCTACAGGCTGAAAACGCTCACCTGACGGGTCTTTGACGAACACTACCGGAAATTCTGCGCCAGCTACCACAAACTCATGTACCACTACCGGTAGCATATGCTCATTACCAATATGGCTAAAAGGTCGCACAGTGCTAATTTTGGTTTTAGCGTGAGTTTCTTTATTTAATCCAACAACTTTATTCTGTTCCATATACAACTCTGTTCTCTAGATTTAAAAATGGCCTGCCGTATCTTATCTCTGTTGCCCGGCTGACACTGCTAATGAATGCCGATAGCGTATCTGGCTTCGCTATCGCCTGTTGTTTGTTATATCACAGCTTTATGGCAGCGGTAAGATAGCAATGCCGATTAACGTGTGAATTCATATAATGTTGGCGCATTGGGCCCAATCGGTGCACCAATTAGGAATACCCAAACGTAAAACAATACTACCCAACCAACAAAAAACACCATGGTATAAGGCAGCATGGTAGCAATTAGGGTACCTATACCCATATCTTTTTTATAGCGCGCAGCAACTGCCAAAATCAGCCCAAAGTAGCTCATCATAGGTGTAATAAGGTTAGTAACAGAGTCACCAATCCGGTAAGCCGCCTGAATCACTTCTGGCGAGTAACCCACAATCATTAACATCGGCACAAAGATAGGCGCAAAAATAGCCCACTGTGCTGAAGCAGAGCCAAGGGATAAGTTAACAATGGCGCACATGGCAATAAAGAAGAAAAACACTTCGGGCCCTGTCAGGCCAATAGTTTGCAGCATCGTTGCCCCTTTCACCGCCATAATGGCGCCTAAATTAGACCAACTGAAAAAGGCTACAAACTGCGCGGCAAAAAATACCAACACAATGTAAAGCCCCATCGAGCTCATACTTTTTGCCATGGCATTAATCACATCGCGATCGGTTTTCATGGTACCGACGATACGGCCATACACATAGCCAGGGATACCAAAGGTTATAAAGATAAAGACCACTATACCTTTAAGAAAGGGAGAATCTTCCACCGAACCCGTGATAGGGTTACGCAATACGCCATTTTCTGGCACCACACTTAATGCCAACAATAAACACAGACCAAAAAAGACTAAACCGGCCCCCTTTAAACCACGCTTTTCAGCTGCGGTCAGCGGTTCTAATTTTTGCTCGCCTAAGTCAACCGTTGCGTCTGTCGGGTTGTATTTGCCGAGTTTAGGCTCTACAATTTTTTCGGTAACAAAGGCGCCCAAAATAGCGATAAGGAAGGTACTGACAATCATAAAGTACCAGTTTGCTTCGGGTCCTACTACATAATTTGGATCAATCAGGTTAGCAGCTGAGGTGGTAAAACCCGCTAACAAAGGGTCAACAGTACCGATAAATAAGTTAGCACTATAACCACCTGACACACCGGCAAAGGCCGCCGCTAAGCCAGCAAGTGGATGCCGACCCAAGGAATAGAATATTAATGCCGCCATCGGAATTAATACTACATAGCCCAGCTCAGAGGCTGTGTTGGAAATAATACCGGCAAAAACGATAGTCACGGTAACCATGCGCTTAGAGGCATTCATTACCAAGCCACGCATAGCAGCGGAAATTAAACCCGAGTGCTCCGCCACGCTCACGCCCAGCAGCGCAACCAACACCACGCCAAGTGGCGCAAAGCCAGTGAAATTAGTCACTAGGTTAGAGACTATGCGATGCAAGCCATCTACCGTCATTAAACTCACTACCCGGATAGTACCATCGGCAGCACGGCCTGCGGCACCTTCTGGCCTAGGGTCTATTGCACTTACGTCAAAATAGGCGGCAATACCGCTACCCAGCACTACGGCCAGCGCAAAACAGGCAAAAAGGGTAACAGGATGCGGTAATAAATTTCCCAAAAACTCTACGGTATCGAGAAAACGTGTAAACCAACCACGCTTTTCAGCAACGCTGTTCTGCGCTTTGCTGGAGTTTGTCATTAATTGTGTCCTCTTGGTATACAGCGTGCTGTGATAGCCATCACAGCGTTTTAACAGGCTTCATTATTATCATTTTAGAGCTTTACAGTGCGGCGAAACCGCAATTTAAAAAGGCTGAAGCGCTGCCGGGTACGTAAAGGGGCTAAATTTATCACAGGAACGCTTAAGCGCAAAGCGGCAAAGGGTTAGGCTGCGGCACAGGCTCGATAGTTAACAGCAATAAAACAAGCTGGGCCTGAGCGACCGTTTGACCTTGCACACTAACCGGCTTAACTGATACTCGTCACTTACACCATTAACTAGCTCCCACTTAACTAGCACTAAAGTACCGTTGTCGTGCTAACAGCGTTTTTTTACTATGAGCAAAAGCGAATAGACGTCATCTAGCAGGAGAGCAATTATGCGGGTTGTGATAACAGGTGCTACCGGAGGTATTGGTTTTGCCGTAGCGGAGGCCTTTGCCAAAGCTGGCCACGAAGTGGTCCTGGCAGATTTAAACGAAAGCGCCTTGCAAGAAAAAACAGCGCTGCTTTTAGCTGCCGGCTGGCAAGCACATTATAGCGTGCTGGATGTAACCAATGCGCAGCAGATTAGCGACTGTGCTGCGCGCTTTCCTGCCGATATTTTAATTAACAATGCCGGTATTCAGCATGTTGCGAGGCTGGAAGACTTCCCTCCTGAGCAATGGCGGTTATTGTTAGAGGTCATGCTAACCGGCCCAGCCATGTTAACCCGTGCTATGTTGCCAGCAATGCGCGAGCGTAATTTTGGCCGGGTCATTAACATTGGCTCTATTCATGCGCTGGTGGCCTCGCCTTTTAAATCAGCCTATGTGGCAGCAAAGCATGGTCTACTCGGCTTTAGCAAAGTGATCGCCTTAGAAAATGCCGATAAAAACTTTACCATTAATACCATTTGCCCCGCTTATGTAAAAACACCGCTGGTTGAAAAGCAAATTGCTGCGCAGGCAAAAGAACACAACCTCACCGAGCAACAAGTCATAGAGCAAATTATGCTGGCGCCTATGCCACAAAAAGCCTTTATTGATGTCAGTGAAATAGCAGCCACAGCGCTATTTTTATGCCAAGAAGGGGCTAAGCATATTACCGCCCAAACACTAGTCTTAGACGGTGGTTGGACAGCACGTTAAGCAGGAAACAGGAGCGGCGGTTATGCGGCTGGTAGTAAGCTATAATCTCAGGCACAATCAGGTCATTCCTCCTTGTCGATAGCTGCCACTGAAATGATTCAAAATGGCAGCGGCATAGGCTTAGCCACCCTTGCCGCCATTTCACTGCTGTATTTGTTGGTGCTGTACTGCGTAGGTATTTTTGGCCGGCGCATTACCGCACAGCACCCGCTTGCGCCCTGGGTATTTAGCTTAGCGCTGTCTATCTATTGCACCTCCTGGGCTTTTTATGGAGTTACCGCCCAGGCGGTGGTTAATGGTTGGTGGCTACCGCCTACCTATATTGGTTCTTTTATTCTATTTTGGTTCGGTTTTAAACTCATGTCGCGGGTGGCAGTGGCCTGTCGCCGCTATCGTATTACCTCTATTGCTGACTTTATCGCTACCCGCTTTGGCCATTCCCGCCGCTTAGCGGTGCTTATCACCTTAATTCTGATTATGACGGTGATCCCCTACATCACCCTGCAATTGCATGCGGTAGCCACCAGCATCAATACCTTGGTTGGCGCAGAAACGGGTGAGCATTGGTACACCGATACCGGGCTGTATGTATGCTTATGGATGGCGGTCTTTGCCTTACTCTTTGTGGGTAAAAGTGCCCGAGCGCATCAGCCTAATCCGGGTTTAATGACGGCCATCGCGTTTGAATCACTGGTTAAGTTGCTCGCTCTGCTGGCCATTGCGGCCTTTGTCGGCTTTGGCATCTTTGATGGCTTTGGCAATATCTTTCAACTTGCGGCCGACAGCAGCGCGGTTCAAAAGGTACAGCAGCAGGCGCTTCCTACTTATAGCTATTGGATCCATGTGTTACTGGGCTTTGCTGCTACCCTCTGCCTACCCTGGTTATTTCATGTTAGCTTTGTCGAAAATCAACGCCTTAGCCATTTACGCAGTGCCCGCTGGATCTTCCCGCTGTATTTACTGCTAATGGGTGCCTTTACTCTGCCACTTGGCCTGGCCGGCATTATGTTACTCGGTGAAAATGCCAATATTGATCTGGTAGTACTGCAACTCCCGCTTGCCGCCAACCGCACCGATATGGCGCTTTTGGCTTATTTAGGCGGTTTTTCTGCGGCGACCAGTATGGTGGTGGTGGCCACGGTAGTATTAGGTATTTTAATTACCAATGAACTGTTAGTCCCACTCTTGTTCAGACGCACCAATCTGGTCGATGGCCAAACGCAAGGTGTCAAAGTAGCAACCTTGCGCCGCCTGGCCATGCTAGTGGTGCTGGCACTGGGGTTTATTTACTACCGCTTTATCGGCACAGGCACCGGTTTAGCACAACTGGGGCTAATGGCTTTTGCGTTAGTGGCACAGCTGGCACCCGCGCTTATTATGGGGTTATTTTCACGGCGGATAAATCGTCAGGGTGCCATCGCAGGACTTTGTAGTGGTGCCTGTATCTGGGCTTACGTGCTGCTGTTCCCTGAGTTAGTGCGGGCAGGCATTATTTACAGCGTGATCCCCGAGGTTGGACCTTTTGCCATCAGTTGGTTAGCTCCACAACATTTATTCGGTTGGCAAGGCGACAGTATTACACTCGGTGTGTTACTAAGTTTAAGTATCAATTGCTTAATCACCTTACTGGTCAGCCAGTTTAGCAATACGGGTATTAGTGAATGGCTACAAAGCGGCCGCTTTTTGCGTAGCAGCAAAGAGCCACTACAAAAACCGCTGCAACAATTAAGTAGCCAGGAATGTTATTTGCTGGTGCGCCGTTTCGCTGGGGAGCGAGAAGCGCAGCGTTTATTGCAACGTAATTTAAAAGAACAAACACCTGATTTACAACGCTTAGCCAGTGCCAATCTGTTACAGGCAACCGAGCGCAGCCTAGCAGCTGTACTTGGGGGGGCCTCGATGCGTTTGGTGATGGATGCTTGTGGTCGCCATGCCGGCTTACCCATGGAAACAGTAGAACGTTTTGTTGATGAGGCCGGCCAGGTGTTTCGGTTTAATCAGGGGTTATTGCTTTCCACCATCGATAATATTAGTCAGGGCATAGCGGTAGTAGATGCCGATCAGCGGGTTATTGCCTGGAATCAGCGTTATATCGACATGTTTGCCTATCCACCGGCCATGGTAGAAGTGGGTAAACCGGTCGCCGATCTTATCCGCTTTAATATGCAGCGCGGCTTAATAGACAGCCAGGATATTGAAACGGAAGTAGCAAAACGCCTGGACTTTTTGCGCCAGGGTAGCCAATACCGGGTACAACGCCAGCAACAAGATGGCAGGGTACTGGAGATCCAAGGCAATCCGCTGCCCGGAGGCGGCTTTGTTACCACCTATACCGACATCAGCTCCTTTATTGCCGTACAGCAGCAGCTGGAACAAAGTAATCAATTATTAGAGCAGCGTGTGGCCGAGCGTACCAGTGAACTACAGCAGTTAAATAACCAATTGCAACTGACCCAACAACAGCTAGAGGCCACTACCGTCGCCAAAACCCGCTTTTTTGCCGCTGCAGGCCACGATCTGATGCAACCTTTTAATGCTGCGGCGCTATTTGCCAGCCTGCTTCGGCAAAAAGCCACGGAGCCAGAACTGCAACAACTGAGTGAAAATTTAAGTCAGTCGCTTAATTCTGCCGAAGAGCTGCTAACCGCTATTTTAGATTTAACCAAACTTGATTCCGGTGTCGTTAAAGCCCGCCATCAAGCCATACCGGTACAGCAGCTACTGGACGATATTGGCCGAGATGCCGCTATTTTGGCAGAGAAAAAAGGCCTAGCCTTACATATAGTACCCTGTAATTTAACGGTGAATACCGATCGTAAGCTGCTGAAAAGAGTCCTGCAAAACTTACTGGCCAATGCTATCCGTTATACCCCTAAGGGCCGAGTTGTTTTAGGAGTAAAACGCCGTGGTGTTATGCTGCAACTCTGTGTATTAGACACCGGTGTGGGTATTGCCAAGGCCGACCAACAACGTATTTTTGAAGAATTTCAACAAGGTAGCCAGCCCGACCAAAAAGGCTTAGGACTGGGTTTAGCCATAGCCCATCGTATTAGCACCATCCTTGAGCATCCTTTAACCGTGCAATCGACAGAAGGTCGCGGCAGCTGCTTTAGTCTATTGTTACCCAGAGTAAGCAACGACACTATTACGGTTGCCCCGTTAACGAACGAGCCAGCTATAAGTAAAGATATTAGCGCCAGCTTTACCGGTAAAAAAGTACTGTTACTGGATAATGAACCGCAGCTACTGCATGCGGTAACCACCCTGTTACAAAGCTGGCACTGCCAAGTCACCAGTGTACAGGACCCCGCTGCAGTACTAGCCGCCTTGCAGCAAGGCTTTGTGCCCGATATCTGTTTATTTGATTATCACCTGGATAATGGCGCCACCGGTATTGAGGTGGCAAACCAACTTAGCGCACATTTTGCACTAAATGTGCCCGTAGTGATTAACTCAGCCGATCATGATCAGCAGATCCGCGAGTTGGCACTAAGTAGCGGTTTTTATTTTTTACTGAAACCGCTAAAGCCAGTAGCATTAAAACGACTATTTCAACGCTTGTTGAAATAACCTAGCCTTGGCTAGGCTGGCCTAAGCTGCCAAGCTGGCAAAGATTGCTCGGCTGACAAAGCTAACTAAGTGCATTACCGCGCGCCCTTCTGCAAACTTTGCACACAACAGGAAAAGCACCGTGAGCTATAGCACTCAATAACTTAGCTGATTTTTATTATTCTACAAATTAAAAAATGCTGTTTTTATAATCATAAATTCTAAAAAACCACTTTACGGCCCACCAAACATTTTCTATATATAAATTACTTTAAATTTACATATAAATCACAAATGACCCGTGAACCTCTTTTCAGATTAGCCGCGGTAAAACAGCAAGCCAATCGCCTGGAGGGTGAAGTCATTATTGCGCAGCCGCTCAGTACCAGCGTACTAACAGTTAGTTTAGTGCTAATGGTAATCGCCATGCTAAGCTTTCTGGCTGGGTCAGACTTTAACCGCAAGGCTACTGTCAGCGGCTATTTACAACCCGATATTGGCTTAGCCAAAGTACATGCGAGTCGGCCAGGCATTATTAGTGAGCTTCTTATTGAAGATGGCGCCAGTGTAAATGCCGGCCAGCCATTAGTTCGGTTAACCATACCAGAGTACCTGGCAGAGGGCAGCAGTTTAGTTGACAGCCTACGCTTAAGCCTGCAACAACAGCAACTGCTGCTTACGCAAAGACGCGAGCAGCTGTTAATGCAGTACCAGCAACAGCAACAAGAGTTAACTGAGCGTTTAGCCTATCACCAAAGTGTATTAAGTGAACTTAAACAACAAAGCACGCTGTTACAGCAGCGCTGGCAATTACAACAACAGCGCTTTGCCAAGCTAACCCAGCTAAAAGAGCAAGGGGTGATTAGTAAAGTCGATTGGCAGCTACAACAAGAAAACCTGCTGCAACTAGAGCAGCAAGTAGCGGAGCAAAAAGCCAATAAACAGAACCAATTAGCCGCGATGGCGCAGCTTGCCGGGCAATTGCAGCGCCTTCCTTCTGAGCAACAGCAACAGCTGGCGCTATTGGATAGCGAATCATCACGCTTAGAGCAACAACAGTTAGAACTGCAAGCACGTAATCAGCTATTAATTACCGCGCCAGTTAGCGGCCGTGTCACTAATTTAATCGCCGAGCCAGGTCAGAATATTCATAGCAGCCAGCCATTGCTAACCATCTTGCCAGCAAATGCTCAGTTGCAAGCGATCTTATTGGTGCCAACCCGTGCCTATGGTTTTGTTAGCCCAGGCCAGCGCACCCGCCTGCGTTTTGACGCCTTTCCTTATCAACGCTTTGGTTTATATGAAGGTGAAGTATTAAAAACCGGTCAGGCCATTATCTTACCAAATGAAGTAGACATGCCTATCGCCATTCAGGAACCCGTGTATCGGGTAGCAGTAGCTCTGGATGCGCAAGAGATCCGCGCTTACGGCACAACATTCCCGCTGCAATCGGGCATGCTGCTAAGCGCAGATATCGTGCTGGAGCAACGCAGCCTCCTCAGCTGGTTGCTTGAGCCGATTTTAAGCCTAAAAGGGCGATTGTAAGGCTCAGTAAGAGCCAACCTTTAACTTAAAACGTCTCAAGGAGAGATATTATGCAAGAATTAACATTTGAGCAAGTTGAAGTTGTTAGTGGTGGTGTAAATAATGCTCCGAAAGGTGCCACAATTCAGGATCCCCGAAAGACAATTGAAAATGAATTAAAGGAAATACTAAACAAGCCTTGATGGAGCAGTTTAAACTTGCGGAAAAAGCACGTTTTTCAATCGTTAGAGCTGCTAAGAACATATATCGTGCCAGGAAGATTTATCCTGCTTTAAAAGTTATAATTTTTAACAGATTTTAATTTTCCGAATACGACTATAACGTTCAACAAGCAAAAACTTTAAGCAATAAACGTCTCAAGGAGAGATAATATGAAAAAACAAAATACTATTCAGGAACTTACCTTTGAACAAGCCAGAAATGTGAGTGGTGCTCAAACCACCGTGACTACTTGCACAAGTACAGAGAGGACCATAGGACGCTGTACTGCGAGGAGATGCACAAAGGTTGAGGTAAAAGTCTGCAATACGGTGACAAAACCTTAATAAATGTATGTGTATATAAGCCCTCAGTGTAATCAGAGGGCTTATTTAGACTATGGAGCTTTTATGGTTAATATAATTAATCTGACAGCATTTAGCATCTTTATTTTTTCACCCAATGTAACAGAATATGTTTCCTATAAAGAGTTTATTGAAAAATTTGGTGAAGAAGGCTTTAATTTAATACGACAAGCAGAGCGAAACCACACTCAAAATTACTCAATAAAACCTGAGGAGAACTCTTTAATAGTTGTGGGCGACATCACACAATCAATGTATAAAGATATTTTAAATCATGTCATCAATAACGATATTAAACGCATTATTATTACCTCTCCTGGTGGTGATATTGATGCAGGAATCAGTATTGGATATTTGATATACAAACACAAACTAGATATTGAGATTATTGATTATTGTATTTCAAGTTGTGCAAACTATCTTTTCACGGCAGCAATTAACAAGACAATTCGAGACGGTGCAGCTGTTATTTGGCACGGCAACACTCAACAGAAAGATTTTCGTGAATTTGATCTATGCGGCAGAACGGTATCATCACTTGATGGTTTACCGATCGATGATGAAGAAATCGCCGAATTAAGTTCACCGGAAGGACAGCATGAATGGAGAACTAGGCAAAAACGTGAGCATGATTTTTATCAGTTAATTGGTGTCAATGATTATATAGCGCGAGTTGGTCAGGAACCTAAAAACTATGGTGATTTCACGATGCCCGTGAAATATATGCAACAATTTGGTGTTACCAACATATATGCACCAAAGAATTACGCTGAAGCCGACTACTGCGAAAGCTTTAATAAGTTAAATCCGAGTATCGCTCTAAGCTGCATTTCAGTTTCAGAAACACATTTTGAATACGAAAACGAGCGCAAAATGTTCGGGGAGCGATGCGCTCACGATGGAACATTGATTATCAATAAGAATTCAGATGATCTACCAATCCGAAGCCGCTGAATGTGGGCTGGCCTGTATAGCGATGATCGCTAATCATTATGGCCATCAGCTTGATCTGACCACACTGCGAAATCGGTATAGTGTGTCGTTTAAAGGTGCCAACTTACAGCAATTAATGCTGCTTGGGAATGAGTTAGGTTTGGCTAGCAGGGCATTAAAACTGGAATTAGATGACTTAGGTAAATTAAAAACGCCTTGCATACTACACTGGGAAATGAACCATTTTGTGGTACTGAAAAAAGTCCACACGCATGCTGTTACTATTTTAGACCCTGCCATAGGAGAGCGAAAGATCGCTTTAAAGGATGTAGATAAAGCGTTTACCGGCATTGCGCTGGAGTTAACGCCTACGGCTGAATTTAACAAGGTCGACGAGCGTGTTAGACTTAGACTTACTGCTTTTTGGAGCAAAGTTCATGGCTTATGGCCCACTTTATTTAAGATGTTCATCCTTTCATTACTACTGCAATTATTCTTACTAGCCTCGCCATACTATACCCAACTAGTTGTTGATGAAGTGTTAATTAGCCATGACAAACCACTGTTAGTTGTTCTAGCACTTGGTTTTGGTTTATTGGTAATTATTCAGGTGATTACTCAAACCTTACGCGGCTGGGTTGTACTATATTTGGGTGCCATGATAAACGTGCAAATGGCGACTAACTTAATGCGCCATCTATTGCACCTGCCTTTAAGTTACTTTGATAAACGCCACATTGGAGATGTGGTGTCGCGCTTTGGCTCTTTAAATTCTATTCGCGAGTTATTTACCAATAGTTTAGTGGAGGGATTAATCGATGGGTTGATGGCGCTGGTGGTGCTGATAATGATGTATCTTTATAGCCCAGAACTTGCGCTAGTGGTTGTAGTAGTTGTGCTACTCTATGCACTTATTCGTTTTATTTTATACCGTCCGCTACATCAGCTTACCGAAACCAGCATTATGGCAGAAGCCAAGGAACAAACTAACTTCATGGAATCAGTACGCGGCATGCAAAGTATTAAGTTATTTGGTCAGCAAACGCAGCGGCTAAGTCTTTGGCAAAACAGGTATACCGAGGCAGTTAATCAGGAGTATCGGCTAGGAAAATGGCAGCTCGGCTGGCACAGTACTAATCAGCTATTATTTGGTATCGAACATATTTTGGTGGTGTATTTAGCAGCAATAACGGTAGTTAATACGGAAATGACAGTAGGAATGTTATTTGCTTTTTTAGCTTACAAAACCCAGTTTACCAATCGTACTGCAGCCCTTATCGACAAACTAATCGAAGTAAGAATGACTCGACTTCATTTAGACCGTCTTGCTGATATTGCTTTAACAGACCAGGAGCAAGAGGGGCTAACCCATCCGAATAGAACTATCAGCGGTAATATTACCATCAAAGCCTTAAGATTCCGCTATGCCAGCAATGAACCCCTGCTATTTAATGATCTAACTCTAAGTATCGAGGTCGGAGAGAATATCGCCATTATTGGCCCTTCCGGCACCGGTAAAACGACCCTCCTAAAATTGATGCTAGGGCTACTTACCCCTGAAAGCGGTAAAATAGAAGTCGATGGTATCGACATTAAACAGTTAGGTCTGCGCAATTACCGCAGCCAAATCGCCGCCGTAATGCAGGATGACCAGCTAATGTCCGGTACCTTAGCCGAGAATATCAGCTTTTTTGACCCGCAGTTGGATATGCAACAGGTCTATGACGCCGCTGCATTAGCGGGTATTCACCAGGATATTAGCAGTATGCCGATGGGCTATAACAGCTTAGTGGGTGATATGGGCAGTTCACTCTCGGGCGGCCAAAAGCAGCGGGTACTCTTAGCCAGAGCGCTCTATCGGAAACCAAAAATCCTATTTATGGATGAAGCCACCAGCCATTTGGATGTGCAGCTGGAGCATTATGTCAATCAGGCCATTAAGCAACTTAAGATGACCCGCATAGTGATTGCCCATCGCCCAGAAACGATTCTAAATGCCGAACGCATTATGCAACTGCAGCAAGGGCAGTTGCAGGATATTACCGCAGCCTATAAGGCACAGTTTGGTTTAGACACAGCAACTGATAGTTAAAACGACTTAGGCAATTGTGCCGCTGGGAGCAAAAGCTATGTTGGGCTAGCAATGTTGGGCCAGCAATTCTCGCACAGCATTCAAATAAAGTAAGGGATAACATGAAGCAATATTTTTTTATCGGCTTGTTGATTGCAATTGTCGTTATTTTCGTCATCAAGTACGCTGTTACAGAACGCGCGATCGAGCCTCGCCCAAAATACGAAAATGTGCGCGAATATATACATCAAATGGTTTTTGCCAATGGCATTAGATCCAGGGCTTTAAACTGGGAGGTGCTGCCAATACCGATTTATCTTGATCTACACAGCGCTGATATCAGAAGCAAGATCGAAAATACCATGCGCACCATTGAGCATAACGTTGGTGTTCCGCTATTTTTAGAAACCAATGACTATCGGCAGGCGCAAATATTTCTAGTAACGTCTCGGACAGGTCAAGAAAGACTACCGGATTTTTTAACTCGATTCCTACTCGAAGTGCTTGGCTCAAAATGGCTTGAGCTTTTCCAAAATAAAGCGCCAGTTATGTTTGATGCTGCAGCTTACCCACAAGCGCCCGATCACCCTTGTTTTACACAAGAGTTCTTTTCCGATCCTTCTACACAATATGACGGCGGCAATAGAAAACCAACACAAATGCAAATCTTTATTGGCGGGGTTGCTGAAATTGAAAACGATATCCTTAACGAGTGTTTAATTGAAGAGCTATTACATGCTGCTTTTTTCCTGCGTGATGCAGATCTGACTCATGGCAAGCATTCAATTTTTAATCAATCTGCTCACGCAGATAGAGCACGATTGCCCACTCAATTTGATCTATGCCTCATATCAGAACTCCTTAACGGCTCTTTTGAGGCGACTGCTCTTGATAAAATGGCGAGTTCAATTCATCGCAAGCTAACAAACGGGGAATGCCCAGTTTGGCGCAACTGACTTGGTTGATACTAATTCACCCATTGATTGTAAGATTAAGCTATTAATTTTATTCGCTACTCCATCTGCTCTGGCAATTTCAGCTTTTCAAATAAAATACCGGCCAAAGTGCGGTTATTGACATTGAGCTTACGTAAAATGGCGGAAACATGCTGCTTGATAGTGGTTTCCTGTACGTTCATCTCATAGGCGATTTGTTTATTTAGCAGGCCGTCGGCAATCATTTTTAATACCCGAAATTGCTGTGGGGTGAGCTGTTCCAGCCGCTGGGCAAAATCGTTATCAATGAGTACCCGGGCATTTTTTACATCGTCAGCCATTTCTGGCGGCAGCCAAGTATCGCCATTCGTTACCGCATTAATGGCTTCAGAGAGTAATTCTAAGGGTGCAGATTTGGGAATATAAGCCGCCGCGCCAAGCGCCAGCGCTTGCTTAATAATCACCGGATCCTCTTCAGCAGAGACCATCACCACCGGTACATCAGGATATTCGGTGCGTAGTGCTGTTAGGCCGGTAAAGCCGTCGGAGCCGGGCATTTTGAGATCGAGGAAAATAAAGTGGGTATCGGGGTGTTGGCGTAGCAGTGGCCAAATTTGTGCCATTGTTTGCGCCTGTAACAATAACGCGTCTTTGCCTAAAATAGCCGCGCAAGCTTGCGACAAGGCAATACGAAATAAAGGATGATCATCGGCAATAATAGCTATCATAATAAGACTTCTAAGCAGTTTTGCCCATAATGAACCGGGGCTAACGCCCCGGCAAGGTTTTTCTGGTTTAGAAACGGTAACCCACCGTTAGGCTAAAGGTACGTGGATCGGTATAAAACCCTAATACGGAATTATCTAGTACCGGGCCCGCAAAGTTATAACCTGCTATGCGCGCTTGTTTATCACCAATGTTTTTGGCTTGTAGCGAAACATCCCAGTGGCCATCGTTCGAATACCAGGTGGCGCCAGCGTTAAATACCGTATAACCACCAAAATCCAATAAGGATGGAATTTCAAAGATTTGCGTGGCACCACGATGTGCCATATTTGCCGTAAGCACCACTTCACCAAAACTGGTGGCCATGCTGTAAGTCCCTGCCAATGTTGCGGTTAAATCTGGTGTATTGGCAAAAGACCACAGGTTTGATACATCAATCACCTGTTGCAGATTCGGGTCGAAGAATTCTACCTCGTTAAACTTGGCATCAACATAACCCACTATAGCCGTAAGGTTAAAATCACGGGTAACCGCTAAGGTTGCTTCTAATTCCACGCCATTGATATCAGCATTAGCCGCGTTTAGCACTTGCGACGCTACCGTTACAGTTCCCGGCGCGGTCTCTACTGAACGCTGCACAGTCACCTGCATATCATCATACTTCGCCATAAAGACGGCAGCATTTAAGCGTAAACGCTGATTAAACCACTCGCTCTTCATGCCCAGCTCAAAGGTATTAACCGTTTCTTCCTGATAAGGTTTATTGGCATCCGGGTTAATCGCCTGATTTGCCCGCATATCAAAACCACCCGACTTAAAGCCATTGGTATAGCTACCGTATAGCATCAGATCACGGCTATGTTGATACTCCAACCCTAAGCGGGGTGAGAAATGGCTAAAGCTCTCGCTGCCCTGAAAATCCGTTTGTACGCCAATAATAGTGCCGCCCGTTTGCCGCGGGAACTTATAACCATTGTACACATAACGGTAAACCGAGGCGTCTTTGTCATCTTTGGTAAAACGACCACCTAAGGTCACAGACCACTTATCATCTAGCTGGTAGCTACCTTGCGAGTAAAACGCCAGGCTGTCCGTTTCTACACAGCCGCCATTTTCTGTAGTGGTTAAGCCATATACCACCTGACCAAAGGCACCGCAGGCATCACCATTATAATAATAAATACCGCTGGCAACTTTTAACCGCTCAGCACTGTACAGAAACTGCAGCTCTTGCGAGGTTTGTTTGTCTTCATAAAAAGCCGGGATATCTAAGGTTGGGAATGAGGTGGAATCAAAATCGATATTAGTATCCGTTACGCCTTTACGACGGGCGGTAATTGACTTCACTGTCCAGTTGTCGTTTAGATCCCAGGCTAAAGTTAGCGATTGCCCCTCGGTTTCTACCTTATTCGTTACGGGCATACTGGTATTAGCGTCATATACCTTTGTTGGCCGGGTATCTGTTGGCGCCAGCGCGCTGGGGAATAACCGGAAACCACCGCGTGGGTTAGAATCATCCACCGTTTTATCGGCGGCAATATTCACCCGGAAATTGTCGGCGGCATTCCACTGCAGGCTCAGCCGGCCGGACATCAGATCTTTGTTATAGTTATCATCGCCGGTATTTAAAAACTTACCAAAACCATCGCGATTAAAGGTAGCGAAGGCACCACTAACAAATACGGTATCGCTTAAACCGGTTTGGCCAGAAAGGCGCAAGTCGCGCTGGTTATAACTACCTAAGGTACCGCGGATGGCAAATTGATTATCGCCAGTAAGCTGCTTGGTCACATATTTTACCGCGCCGCCTATGGTATTGCGGCCATAAAGGGTACCTTGCGGGCCCCTTAGCACTTCGATCCGCTCTACATCATATACATCCAAAGCCGCGCCTTGTGGCCGGGCTAAATACACATCATCGATATAGATCCCCACACCCGGCTCAAAGCCCCATAGCGGATCTTGCTGGCCGATACCACGGATATAAGCCGTTAAGGTGCTGTTGGTACCACGCGAAACCTGTAAGGTGGTATTGGGTGAAAACTGCTGCACCGACGTAATGTTATCAATACCGCGCTGGGCTAACTCTTCCTCACCAATGGAGGTTACCGCTACTGGCACTGTTTGCAGGTTTTCTACTGTGCGCCGGGCTGTTACCTCAATACGTTCTAATTTTACTTCGTCATTATTTTCTTGTGCCACAGCAGGCATAGCGAGACAACTGCTGACCGCTAACGCCAATAAGCTGGGTTTTAGGACGGCAGGGTAAACGGCTAAGCGCTGCGGATTGTTATTATTCTTGGCCATATGGCTCTCCTGTTGAGTGTTGTGCAGTCTGCATCTTGTCGGTGTGATTTTTGTTATTCATTTAGCTGTTGGTAATAGAGTAGCCCCTATTGCGGAATTATTAATCTGTACCTTAGTACTATGGTGAGGATGAACAGACTGTATCAGACTAGAAAAAAACAAGAACAAGGATTATCCGATGTTAGGTTCGATAGGAATACTTAGTTTGTTTGGACTATTGCTCGGCCTGGGCTTGCTAATAGTGCTAACCATGCGCGGTTTTAATTTGTTTATCACCGCACCACTTTGCGCCTTGTTAGTAGCCGTTACAAACGGCATCCCCTTTTGGCAACTCAGCGATAAACTGGATTTTGTGCATGGTTATATGTCCGGTTTCTCGGGGTTTGTTGCGGCCTGGTTTCTGATGTTTTTGTTAGGTTCGCTCTTTGGCAAGCTAATGGAACATACCGGTGCGGCTGATGCGGTGGCTTTAGCTATAGTGAAAAAGCTCGGCCATACCCGCGCAGTGCTCGCTATTGTCTTGGCGTGCGCGGTGTTAACTTATGGCGGGGTAAGTTTATTTGTGGTGGCCTTTTCGGCTTATCCCATGGCAGTTAGCCTGTTTAAAGGCGCAAACCTACCCCGGCGCTTTATTCCAGCTACTCTGGCGCTGGGTTCGGTAACCTTTACCATGACCTCGGCTGGCTCGCCAGAAATTCAAAACTGGATCCCTATTCCCTATTTGGGCACTACCCCTTACGCCGGTTGGCAGGTCAGCTTAATCGTGGCAGTTTTTATGGCGGTCGGTGGCTATTTGGCTTTAATGTGGATGATCAAAAGCGCTGTAAATAACGGCGAGCAATTTGTTAGCCGGCAAAGCGATCCAACCTTAAGCGACAAAGCGCTGCCGCATTGGTGCACAGGTTTAATTCCCTTGCTGGTAGTGTTGGTTACCTCTTTTATACTGCACGATAGCTTACAGCAAGCGGCCTTAATTATTGCGTTAGCTGGCGGCGTAGTCAGTTTGTACTTACTTAATTTTCGGTTTTTGCATAATCCCGGCGCTGCCACCAATGAAGGCGTGCTTGGCGCCCTGTTAGCTATTGGTAATACCGCCGCCGTAGTGGGCTTTGGTGGTGTCGCTAAACTTACACCGGCTTTTAATCAAGTGGTAGATTATATGACGCACCTGCCCGGCCCCGAGTTAATTGGTGCAGCGGTAGCGGTAAGCGCTATTGCCGGCTTAACGGGTTCGGCTTCAGGTGGTCAGGTTATTGCATTACCTGAGATTGCTCCAACCTACCTCGAGCGCGGAGTAGATCCAGAACAACTACACCGGGTAGTGGCTATTTCCTCGGGTGCCTTAGACTCTCTGCCGCATAATGGTTATGTGGTTACCACTATTCGTGCTATCTGTGGTGAAACGCATCAAAACGCTTACTGGCCGGTAGCAGTCGTCAGTGTACTTACCCCACTAGTGGGCGTGGTACTGGCTATTGTGCTGTTTCAGTGGTTCTAGTTTTGTAATTTACCCGACCAAGCTTAAAGGATATTGCTAATGCTAAAGACGTTTTTCGTTACCCTGACACTGCTGCTCTTTTCATGGCAACTTAGCGCAACCGACAGCCTGCTCGTCACCAAACAGGCTTTTGAAATTGCAGAGTTCCGCACGCAAAATGGCCAGGCGATCAGCCCGGTGCGGGTCGGCTGGGAAGCCTATGGCACCCTTAATGCCGATAAATCTAATGTAATTTTAATCACTCACTTTTTCTCTGGCACCTCGCATGCGGCAGGTAAATATCAGCCAGACGATGCCATAGCCGGCTATTGGGATGCCATTATTGGCCCAGGTAAAGCTATTGATACCAATAAATTTTATGTGATTAGCGTCGATACGCTGGTTAATGCCAATGTGTATGATCCTAATGTGATTACCACTGGTCCGGCGACGATTAATCCCGCTACTGGTAAACCCTGGGGCTTACGCTTTCCGGTGGTCACTATTGCGGATTTTGTTGAAGTACAGCGACAACTATTAGATAGCCTGGGCATTGATAAATTGCATGCGGTGATCGGTGCCTCCATGGGCTCTTTTCAGGCTATAGAATGGGCCGTGCGTTACCCTGACCGCGTACAGCGATTAATTCCGGTGATTGGCAGTGCTTATCTGGATGCCTGGGCGGCAGTGCGCTTAGAGCGCTGGGCCTACCCAATCAAACAAGATCCAGCCTGGCGTAACGGTGACTATTATGATCATGGGCAGCCGCTGCAAGGTTTAAAAACAGCCGTAGCCTATATCACCCAGGACGCACTTTATCCAACCGCCTTTAATGCCCGTTTTGGTAGCCCAACAGCTGATAAAGCGCCACATAACGATATTCTGGCACCCTTTACTGCCTGGCAACAATTGTTGGCGCAAGCCGAACAACGTGCCCGCTTGCAAGATGCCAATCATATTCTCTATTTGGTACGTGCTTCACAGCTATTTCGGGCCGGCATGGGCGATAACTGGCAAGAGGCATTAAGCCGGGTAAAAGCTAAAACCTTATTTCTGCCCGCTAGCGGCGATCAACTATTGCTGCCTGCTATGTCACAGCAAAGTGCTGCCGCAATGCCGGAAAGCCAAGTGAGTTATGCCGAAATCCCCGGTGATTGGGGGCATTTGGATGGTGTAGTAAATATCAGCGCCGTTGCCGATAAAATTGCCGCTTTTTTACAATAAAGATTACATCGATTTTCCTGGCGGGAGCGGCTGGTTTAGCGCTCCTTTTTTATTTACCAATTTCTGCTAAGCTGAAATGGAACCTAATCTGCTTTGAGAACTTTGGATGTTATCAGCAGTAAAGCGACAAGTCCGTTTCCTTACCTTATTACTGCTTAGCACTCTTTTCCTGCTAAGCAGTAAAATCGCTAACGCCAACACAGAACCACACACCACTAAAGTCAGTGCCAATCGTTTGATCTTTGCCAGTAGCGAGTACCTGCCCCATTATGGCACCGATTTGCCAAAGCAAGGGGCGGTAGTTGAAATAGTCCGCCGGGCTTTTGCCTTACGTCAGTTGCAGATTGAAGTGGCTTTTATGCCCTTTGCCAGAGCCTTATATGATACCCAACAAGGGCAGTTTGCCGGTATTATCGCTATTTGGCATACCGAAGAACGCGCAGAAAACTTTCTGTACTCTGACCCTATTTATGCTACTCAAATGGTCTTATTCAAAAGAGCTGGTGAATTTCAATATTTTAACAATCTAGCAGATTTGCTTAATAGCGAAGGTACCCTGGGGCTAGTGACGGGTTATGCGCAAAATACACTGCTGGCGAATAGCCGTTTTAACAAAGTAAGCGTGGCGACCGATGAGCAGATATTTAGCATGCTGGCATTAAGGCGCGTAGATTTAGTGCCAGCAGACTTACAAAATGGTTTATATCTGATCTCTAAACTGCCAGCAGCGCAGCGGCAAGTGCAACTAGATTGGATAACTCCGGTACTGGAACATAAACCTATGCATCTGGCTTTTCCCAAAAATCGACCTGAGAGTCTGCTTTTACAACAAGAGTTTAATTTAGGGTTACAAGCGCTTACCGCCAGCGGCGAGTTAAACCAGATTTTATTAGAGTTACTGCCAGAGCCTGCATCCAGCCCACTGCAGTAAGTCGCAGCCTGCGCTGTTATGCCGGTAGCAGGCGGGGAAATAACACTAAATGATCTAAATCCAATCGAATACCAATTTGCTCGCCTATAGCGTGATTATGGTGACTTAATGCCAAACAATATACCTGCTCACCGGAAGCGAGTGCCAGCGTATACAAAATATGGGAACCTCGAAAAGACTTATCCAATACGGTGGCTTTAATCTCACTATCATCATCATGCACTATGTCATCAGGCCGGATTAACACATCAACTTTGTCCCCAGCCTGCACCTCAGCTAAATAACGCTGCCGGAAAATACCCAGACAGGTTTCCACTTGTTGTTGATCTAACATCACGCCGGGTAGCATCACGCCCCGTCCAACAAAATCGGCGACAAAACGGCTGGCTGGTCGATGATATAATTCATATGGGGTAGCCCATTGCTGCAGCTGACCATGCTGCATTACACCAATCATATCGGCCATGGCAAAGGCTTCAAACTGATCATGGGTCACCAGTACGGCGGTAATTTGTAACTGTTTCAATATCTTGCGAATGTCTCGCGCCAAGACCTCGCGGAACTCCGCATCTAAGCTAGAGAAAGGCTCGTCTAATAACAGCACCTTAGGCTCGGGTGCCAAGGCTCTGGCTAGCGCGACGCGCTGTTGCTGACCGCCGGATAGTTGATGAATATAACGCTGTCCTAAATCCGGTAAACCAACCAACTGCAGCAATTGTTTTACTTTAGCTGTTTTTTCAGCTTTACTCAGTTGCTTTAAACCAAAGCTAATATTGTCGGCTACCGTCAGGTGCGGAAATAAGGCAAAGTCTTGAAATACCATCCCCACTTTACGCTGCTCTGGCGCCAACTGCTCACTGGCACTACTGACTTCCTGCCCCTGTAATCGCACCACACCAGCCGCCGGCGCTTCAAAACCGGCGATCGCCCGTAAAATCGTGGTTTTACCGCAACCAGAAGGCCCAACCAAACAGCCAATCTGCCCTTGCGCCAGCGCAAAGGTGATGTCTTTTACCACCTTATGTGGGCCATAAGCGACCGCTAGCTGCTCTAATGCCAACATTATTCCACTCCTCGCATCCGCCGCTCAGTAGAGCGAGCCAAAATTATTACCGGCAATAAACCCACTAAAACAATTGCCAAAGCCGGTAAAGCCGCATCAGCTAAACGCTCGTCAGACGCCAATTCATGTGCTCTTACTGCCAAAGTATTAAAATTAAAAGGGCGTAAAATCAAAGTAGCAGGCAACTCTTTTAAGACATCCACAAAAACTAGCAGTAACGCCGTTAAAACACTGCCTCTGAGCAGTGGAATGTGCACCCGCCTTAATACTTGCCAAGGGCTAAAACCTAAAGAGCGGGCGGCGTTGTCCATGTTAGGTTTAATCCGCTCTAATCCCGCTTCAATACCATGCAGCGATACCGCTAAAAAACGTACACTATAAGCTAATAACAGCGCCACTATAGTACCTGAGAGCAAAAGCCCGGTACGAATACCAAACCATTGTTCCGCCAACAAATCAATCCTCTGATCAAACCAGGCTAGCGGTAACATCACGCCTATGGCAATCACCGTTCCAGGTACGGCATAACCTAAGGCCGCTAATTGCACCGGCAAGCGCACTACAGGGTCTTGCTTTAAACGGCGTGCATAAGCAAAGATCAGAGCTAGCAGCACTGACAGCAGGGCAGCAATAGCCGCCAGGGAAAAACTATTCCACACTAACTGCCAAAAGGCCGCGTTTAATGTACGCTGCCAATTTGCGAAGGCCCAGCTGGATAATTGCCAAGCGGGTAATAAAAAACCTAATATTACCGGCAATAGACACAATACGAATAAGAGCAACTGGCGGGCAGGACTAACCCGGCGGCGGGCTGGTGCACTGTGTTTTTGTCCCTGATGATAGTAACGCACTTTGCGCCTGGACCATTTTTCTAACAGCAGTAAAAATAGCACAAAGCTGGTTAATAACGCCGCTAACTGTGCTGCTGCCACTGCGTTGCCCATGCCAAACCAAGTTCGAAAAATGCCGGTGGTAAAGGTGGGTACCCCAAAGTACTGCACCGTGCCATAGTCAGCAAAGGCTTCCATCATGGCCAGCGCCATGCCGGTTAAAATTGCTGGGCGCGCTAAAGGTAAAGCTACTTTCCAAAAATGGCGACGCGGGCTTAACCCCAAAGTACGACTGGCTTCCAGCAACGAGGCAGATTGCTCAGAAAACGCATTACGCGCCAGCATATAAACATAAGGATAAAGTACCAGCGAGAGCATTAATACTGCGCCAGCTAATGAGCGTATTTCTGGGAACCAGTAGTCACCAAAAGACCAGCCAAATACTTCTCGCAGCCAGCTTTGAAGGGGGCCAGCAAAATCCAACATACCGGTGTAAGTATAAGCAATAATATAGGCAGGAACCGCCAGTGGCAGTAACAACAGCCATTCCAAATAACGCCGGCCAAAAAACTGATACTGGCTAATCAACCAAGCGGTACTGGTACCAATGAGCAAAGCACCTAAGCCGGTGCCACCTGCTAATACTAAGGAGTTGACAATGTAATCGGCCAGTACGGTTTGCCGTAAATGCTGCCAAACATCTAATTGCGGTGAAAAAAGACTAGCAAAGACTATTGCGACAGGCAGGGCAAGCAATAGCGCTGGTACCAACACCGCCCAGCGCCAGCGATCAAACAACTTCACTTTTAGCAAGGGAGTTGCCTCCCTTGTACTACGGTCGCTAGCTTAACGCCAACCTGCCCGGTCCAGAATGCGGATTGCCTCGGCATTGAGTTCACCTAACTGCTCCAACTCCAGATTATCTGCTTTAAAGGTACCAAAGCCCTCTAGGATAGTGCTAATTGCAACATCTGTGCGGATGGGATATTCATGATTCACTTCAGCATACCAGCGTTGCGCGTTTGGCTGAACCATATATTCCAGTAATTTCACTGCATTGGCTTTATTTGGTGCAAAAGTAGCCACACCAGCTCCTGCCACATTAATATGCACGCCATTGCCTTGCTGGTTTGGCCAAAATATTTTTACTTTAGCTGCATCAGCCTGATCGGCAGGATCGGCCAGCATGCCGGCTAAATAATAAGTATTTGCCAAAGCGATATCACAAACGCCAGCCGCTGCGGCTTTGATTTGATCACGATCACCACCACGCGGTGGCCGGGCAAAGTTAGCAACCAGACCTTTAGCCCAAGCCTCTGCCTCGACAGCGCCATCATGGGCAATCAGAGAAGCCAAATGTGATTGGTTATAGATGTTGTTCGAGGAGCGAACACAGATTTTACCTTTCCATTTCGGGTCGGCTAAATCTTCCATAGTCGACAGCTGTGCCGGATCGACTTTACCCTCTATATACATAATAGGCCGGGCTCGCACTGTTAAGCCATACCATACACCGGCAGGATCGCGTAAGTTAGCCGGAATAATAGTTGAAAGCGTTTCCGACTCAATAGCTTGCAGCACACCTTGCTGCTTAGCTCGCGCTAGTCGACCAACGTCGGTCGTTATTAAAATATCGGCCGGGCTATTGCGACCTTCACTATTGATCCGGGTGATCAATTCATCAGCATTACCGGTGATTAAATTAACTTTAATACCAGTCTCAGCGGTAAAGGTGTCCAATAAAGGCTTAATTAATTCTTCCTGCCGGGCGGAGTAAACATTTACCTCAGCTGCAAATGCTGCAGAAGTGTGTATCAAACAAGAAGCCAAACTACCCGCTACCAATAACATTAATTTACTTAATTTCATGACAACTCCTGCCTCATAATAAAGATGCTGAGCATATAAACATAAACACGAACAATTCTCAATAAATTCCCGATGCCAAGCGAAAAATATCCGATATTTAACTGGTACTCTCACTAGAAACCACCTACTCTACTTTAGAGAACACTAAATATGGAGTAAAATAATGCAAACAAACGTAGGTGGTATAGATAAGGTCATTAGAGTTATTGTCGGCACCCTACTGATTGCGTTGGCCGCAATGGGGGTCATTGGTGTCTGGGGCTGGATTGGTATAGTACCTTTATTAACAGGCCTATTTAATTTTTGTCCTATTTACACTTTATTTGGTATTAAAACCTGCAAGATTAGCTAAGACGGTAAAACCCGACTGTACTAAAAAGCACAGCTCAGTATTTACTTAGCTGTCTTTAGCTATCTTTAGCTGTCAGACGATTGTTATGAGCATTAAAATCCGGGATTTCTCGTTGGTAGCCTTGTCGGTACAAGCTGGAATGAATAATAAAGTCTGCGGTGGCAATATTACAGGCCACGGGGATATTCCAGACTACTGCCAAGCGAATCAACGCTTTTACATCGGGATCGTGCGGTTGCGATGAGAGGGGATCCCAGAAAAAAATCAGCCAATCAATTTGCTGCTCGGCTATCAAGGCGCCAATTTGTTGATCGCCACCCAATGGTCCACTGGCCATACAGCGCACAGGCTGGCGTAAGGTTTCACTGATTAATCTACCCGTGGTGCCTGTGGCTATAAGCTGTTTATCGGCGAAAAAGGTTTTATGCTGAGCAATCCACTCCAGTAAAGCGGCTTTTTTACCATCGTGTGCAACCAGTGCTATGGTTTTCATGCTATCTAACCTCAGTTTATCTAACGAACATACCATGCCAAGCATTTTATGTGTTTAGCCCAGACGCTAACTTAACTGACTTTATTGCCAAAAAAAAGCCCCGACAAGCGGGGCAAACAACCAAGGTCCACGTATAACATCGTTATTGGTCTGGTGTTAGTATGAGCACTGCTCAAAGGCTAACTACCATTAACCACATCATGCTTTGGGCAGCTTAATTAGCCTCAACAATGCGTTTCATTGCTGTCATATAGCCCCGTAATTTTTTACCTACCACTTCCACCGGATGCTGGCGAATAGCTTCATTAACCGCTATCAGTTTTAAGTTATCTACGCCATTGTTGGCAGTACTGATGCCCTTACCGATAAACTCGCTGCTTAAGCTGTTTACTTTGTCGCGTAATAATGGCACTGCAGCATGAGCAAATAAATAGTTGCCATATTCTGCAGTATCCGAGATCACCACGTTCATCTCATACAAACGCTTACGCGCTATGGTATTGGCAATCAGCGGCGTTTCGTGCAGTGATTCATAGTAAGCAGACTCAGCAATAATACCGGCGTCAACCATAGTCTCAAACGCTAATTCAACCCCTGCTTTTACCATAGCGATTAATAAGATACCGCGATCAAAATATTCTTGTTCGCTGATACTTTCCGCCGAGACCGGTGCCTGCTCAAAACCAGACTCACGGGTTTGCTCACGCCAGGTCAGTAGGTTTTTATCATCATTAGCCCAGTCGGCCATCATGGTACGTGAAAACTCACCACTGATAATATCGTCCATGTGTTTTTCAAACAGCGGGCGTAAAGTCACCTTCAGCTCTTCAGCTAAATCGTAGGCTTTCACCTTGGCTGGGTTGCTCAGGCGATCCATCATATTGGTAATACCGCCATGTTTAAGCGCTTCGGTTACCGTTTCCCAGCCATACTGAATCAACTTAGCGGCATAACCGGCTTCTACACCATCAGCCAGCATCTTATCAAAGGCTAAAATCGCACCGGTTTGCAGCATGCCACACAGAATGGTTTGTTCACCCATTAAGTCTGACTTTACTTCAGCAACAAAAGACGACTCCAACACGCCGGCTCTGTCACCACCAGTCGCCGAGGCATAAGCCTTGGCTATCTCTAAACCCTGACCTTTAGGATCATTCTCAGGATGCACGGCGATTAACGTCGGTACCCCGAAACCACGTTTGTATTCTTCACGTACTTCAGTACCCGGACACTTAGGTGCCACCATCACAACTGTGATATCAGGGCGAATCTTTTTACCTTCTTCCACGATATTAAAACCGTGTGAATAAGCTAGAGTTGCACCTTGCTTCATCAGCGGCATTACTGCATCTACTACGCTGCTATGCTGTTTATCCGGTGTTAAGTTTAATACCAGATCAGCGCCAGGAATTAATTCCTCGTAGGTACCAACCTTAAAACCATTACTGCTGGCTTTTTGAAAAGAAGCGCGCTTTTCGGCAATGGCTTCTGCCCGTAAGGCGTAGCTAATGTTTAAACCAGAATCGCGCATGTTCAAACCTTGGTTTAAACCCTGAGCACCACAGCCAACGATTACGATATTCCACGCTTTGATAAAATCACAGCCGTTAGCAAATTCGGCTTTATCCATAAACCGGCACTGCCCTAACTGGCGTAATTGCTGCCGTAAATTCAATGTATTAAAGTAATTACTCATAACGACTCTCAAAATTCTTGATCTGTGTAAGCTAAGCTCACCAGTAGCAGCGTATTACGGCATTATTGCCCAGGTACTGCTTTAATGAATTTAGTGTAGCGCGCGACTTTTATTGCGTGAAGTGATATATTTTCAATTCTGTATTTCATTTTTTGCAATAGAGGTAGTATGGACGTCCGTAGCGCACAACTTTTTCTGCATTTGGCGTCTAGCTTAAATTTTGCTAAAACCAGCGATCAAATGTTTGTTAGCCCATCTACCCTTACCCGGGTAATTCAAAGGCTAGAACAAGAGCTTAATACCACGCTGTTTGAACGGGACAAAAGATCGGTGCGCCTAACTGCGGCTGGCGTGCGGGTACAGCGTTTTGTCAGGTTATGGCTGGACGAATGGCATCAATTACAACTCGATCTGCAACTTACCAGCGCCGAGCTTAGTGGTACCTTACGGATTTTTTGTACTGTGACCGCCAGCTATAGCCATTTGCCGGCATTGTTGGATAAATTTCGTTTGCAGTGTCCTAAAGCCGAAATACAGCTTACCACCGGTGACGCCTCGGCTGCGATAGAGCGGATTAGAGCCGATGAAGCCGATGTGGCTATTGCCGCTTATCCCGAACAGTTACCTGCCAATATGTTCTTTCAAAACATTTCTACTGTGCCAGTGCGATTAATTGCGCCGGTTATTCCCTGTCGGGTTAACGATTTATTAGCGCAGCAACCGATAAACTGGAACGAAGTACCAATGATCTTACCGGAGCATGGTCCTGCTCGCAGTCGCTTTGATAAGTGGTTGACAGATAAAGCGATAACACCTGCGGTGGTCGCTAAAGTCGATGGCCATGAGGCCATGGTGTCCATGGTGGCGCTTGGTAGTGGTATTACTATAGTGCCGGAGCCTGTACTTCAACATAGCCCGGTACGGGAGCGAGTGCGGATTTTGGAATCGGAGTATCAGTATAAGCCCTTTGAACTGGGTGTGTGTATGCTACATAAACGGCGACAAGAGCCTCTATTGCAAGCATTTTGGCAGCTCGTGCTAAAGAATTGAATTTTTACAGACCCAAAAAAGCACTGGGGCAGTTAAAGCCCCAGCCTGATGTGCGTTACTTAATCACTTTTAAATGGCTACCACGAGGCGGTTTAGGAGGCTCAGGTGGTAACTCATCGTCCAGCGCCTCTTCTAAAAAGTCCTGTTCATCCTCATCGTCTTCCTCCAAAGTAAAGACGGTGCCTGCACCATTTTCACGGGCATAAATTGCCAGTACGGCTTTAATAGGAATAGACAAGGCAAACGGCTGACCGCCGAAACGTGCATTAAAAGTAACAAAATCATTGCCTAGCTGCAGATTACCCACGGCTGAGGGCAGCACATTTAATACTATCTGGCCATTTTGAACAAACTGCTGTGGTACTTTCACTGCTGGATAAGTAGCATCTACCACTAAGTAGGGAGTGCATTTATTATCAATAATCCAATCGTAAAAGGCCCGTAGCAAATAAGGGCGGTTTGGCGACATGTTCTGCATTACAGCCTGATCCCCTTGCGGATCTCCCGCTCAATATCAGTCAGTGATGCTTGAAACGCATCACGCTCAAAAATGCGATTCATATAGGTTTTTAATTGCTTGCTACCGGCACCAGTAAATTCAATACCTAGTAACGGTAAACGCCATAGTAAAGCGGCCATATAACAATCGACCAAGCCGAACTCTTCGCTCATAAAAAATGGCGCTTCACCGAATAACGGAGCAATAGATAACAAACCTTCCTTTAACTCCTGACGGGCAAGGGCTGCATCTTCATGGTTTTGCAAAATTTTGTCTGCCAGACTGTACCAATCGTTCTTTATGCGGTACATCATTAAGCGAGCCTGACCGCGTGCGACGGGATAAACCGGCATCAATGGTGGATGTGGGAAGCGCTCGTCAAGATATTCCATAATAATATCAGCTTGATATAACGCTAACTCGCGATCTAACAAGGTCGGTAAACTGCCATATGGATTCACTTCATATAAATCCTCTGGCACGTTATCTGGTGTGACCTGAAGAATATCGACAGTTACTCCTTTCTCCGCCAGCACGATACGGACCTGATGGCTAAACATATCGTCAACAGCTGAGAACAATGTCATCACAGGGCGTTTATTGGCAATGATCGCCATGTATTCCTCCGGTTAAATAAAAAACAGCAAAGGGGCACTAAGGCCCCTAACTACAAGTATTATAAAAACAAATACTTAATGAACATCTTTCCAGTATTCTTTCTTCAGGAAGTATGCCAACACAAAGAAGATAAAGATAAAGATTAACACCTTGGTGCCTAAAGCATGCGATTCTAATTTGGTTGGCTCGCCGGTATATACCAGATAGTTTACCAGATCTGCAACCGCTCGGTCATATTCTTCGGCACTTAGCTCACCTGAGCCATCGGTACGTATACCTACGTATACTTCTGTTGGCTGACCATCAACTAACCGGGTTTCATGTGCCCGATAAGGCACACCTTGCAACTCTTGCAGCACATGCGGCATACCAACAGTTGGAAACACCTTGTTGTTAACACCAAAAGGACGGCTCTCATCTACATAAAAAGTACGTAAATAAGTGTATAGCCAGTTGGCGCCACGAACACGGGCCACGTTAGTTAAATCCGGCGGCAATACACCAAAGGCATTTTCAGCATAGTCAGCTGGCATTGAGTTAGTAATATGATCACCCACCTTCTCGCCAGTAAACATCAGGTGTTCCATCCCCAAATCTTCAGGAATACCTAAATCTTTGAAGGTCCGGGAATACCGCTGATACTGCATTTGGTGACAACCTAAACAGTAGTTTTGGTACAGTTTAGCACCATTCTGTAAAGAGGCCTTATCGCGCAAATCTATTGGCGCCTTGTCCAGCGGAATCGTTGGACCAGCGGCCATTGCCAGCGATGATGCTAACAATGCGACAGCTGAAAGTAACTTTTTCATCATCAGGTTAACCTCACTGGCAGTGGCTTGGTTTTCTCATTTTTGCTGTATAACCACAACAGGGCAAAGAAGCCAAAATAAGTAAAAGAGAAAATTTGCGATAACAAGGCATAAGTTGGTGTTGCTGGCAACACGCCTAAAATACCCAGAGCAACGAAACTGATACAGAAAAATACCAAGTTCCAGCGATGTAATTCGCTACGGTAGCGCACAGAGCGAACAGTACCACGGTCAATCCAAGGTAATAATGCCAGAGCAACAATAGCCAGGAACATCGCAGCAGCACCAAATAATGGATCTGGGATAGCGCGTAAAATGGCATAGAATGGTGTGAAATACCAAACTGGCGCTATATGGTCAGGCGTTTTCATTGGGTTGGCTGTTTCAAAGTTTGGTGGTTCCAGGAAGAAACCGCCGCCTTCAGGCATAAAGAAAATCACAAAAGCAAATATAAACAAGAAACCGGCAACACCCACTAAATCTTTTACGGTGTAGTAAGGGTGGAACGGAATTGCATCAACAATGACTTTCTTACCGCCACGGGTAAAGTACTGATGGAAAGTAAACTTCTTGTCTGCTTCAGTCAGTTCAACAGTGCCATCGTTATCGCGTTTGATGTCGATACCATCAGGGTTGTTAGAACCAACTTCGTGCAATGCCATAATGTGCAGGAACACTAAAATAACCAAGACCAGCGGCAGTGCGATAACATGCAAGGCAAAGAAACGGTTTAAGGTAGCACCTGAGATAACGTAGTCACCACGGATCCACAAGGTTAAATCATCACCGATAAAGGGTATTACACCGAAAATAGAGATAATAACCTGAGCCCCCCAGTAAGACATCTGTCCCCAAGGTAGCATATAGCCCATAAAGGCTTCCGCCATCAGCACTAAGAAAATCAACATACCAAAAATCCATAGTAGTTCACGTGGCTTTTGGTAAGAGCCGTACATCATGCCGCGCAGCATATGTAAATATACCACTACGAAAAAGGCTGAAGCGCCGGTAGAGTGCATATAACGTAGTAACCAACCGTAGTCTACGTCACGCATAATGTATTCTACTGAGGCAAAGGCACCTTCTGCTGAAGGCTCGTAGTTCATGGTTAGCCAAATACCAGTCAAGATCTGGTTAACGAGTACTAAAATGGCTAAAGAACCAAAAAAATACCAGAAGTTAAAGTTTTTTGGCGCCGGATACTGCATCACATGCAGGTTCATCTTATCCATAAAGGGTAAGCGATATTCAATCCAGCTCATTAAGTTTTTAAACATTATGCGGCCCCCTCGTCTTCACCAATCAAGATGGTGTTATCGTCGATAAACATATACGGAGGAATCACCAGGTTGGTTGGCGCCGGCACGTTTTGGAATACCCGACCAGCCATATCAAAACGTGAACCGTGACATGGACAGAAGAAGCCAGAACGAATACCTTCAATTTGTGCAGCGAAATCTGTTGGTAAGTAAGTTGGCGAGCAACCTAAGTGAGTACAAATACCTACCGCAACAAAAATTTCTGGCTTAATTGAGCGATGACGGTTTTGCGCATAAGTTGGCTGTTGTGGCTCAGCTGAACCCGGATCACGTAACCGGTTTTCAGTATCCGCTAGTTGCGATAGCATTTCTTCGGTACGTTTTACAATCCAAACCGGTCGGCCACGCCATTCAACCCGAATTAGCTGACCATCTTCTAGCTTGCTAATATCTGCGCTCACCGCAGCACCAGCTTGCTTGGCCCTTTCACTCGGATTCCAGGACGCAATAAAGGGCACCGCAACTCCTACAGCACCAACGCCCCCCACAACAGAGGTTGCGATGGTCAGGAAGCGGCGGCGACCATGATCTACAGGCGCATTGCTCATCCACTCATCTCCACATTGAAACACTTAAACGTTTAAAATTTAAGCGGCTGAAATTCAGCAATTATTATAAGTAAAAAAATATAGCCGATCATAATGAAAAGCCTTGCTTTGCACAAGGATTAAGGCAACGTGAATGGCTAATATCTTGGTCTTATTTACACTAAAGCAGTATTGTTTGTCATACAGAGCTATGTGTTTACCAGGTAAATTAGCAATTATTGGTATAAAAACTATTGGCGACTTATCAAAGCAGTACACCACACCAATAAAAAACCCGGCGACAAGGCCGGGTTTTGAGTACCAACAGCGAATTAACGCTTCGAGTACTGTGGACGCTTACGTGCTTTACGCAGACCCACTTTCTTACGCTCAACTTTACGCGCGTCACGAGTAACGAAACCCGCTTTACGTAATGCTGGACGTAATGATTCGTCAAACTCCATCAGTGCACGGGTGATACCGTGACGGATAGCGCCTGCCTGACCAGAAATACCACCGCCTTTAACAGTGATGTACAGGTCAAACTTTTCAACCATATCAACCAGTTCTAACGGCTGCTTTACTACCATACAGGCAGTTTCACGACCGAAGTACTCTGACAGGCCACGCTGGTTGATAACAATGTTACCTGAACCAGCTTTTAAGAAGACGCGGGCCGTTGAGCTTTTACGACGACCAGTTCCGTAGTATTGATTCTGTGCCATGTTATGCTCCGATTAAATATCTAAAACTTGCGGTTGCTGAGCAGCATGCTGATGCTCTGCGCCGGCGTAAACTTTTAACTTACGGAACATAGCGCGACCCAGAGGGCCTTTTGGCAACATACCTTTGATAGCTGATTCCAGAACCATTTCAGGTTTTTTAGCAATCAATTTCTCGAAGTTGATTTCCTTGATACCACCTGGGAAACCTGTATGCGAGTAATACATTTTAGCCTGAGCTTTGTTACCAGTAACAGCCACTTTTTCAGCATTGATAACGATGATGTAATCACCAGTATCAACGTGCGGCGTGTATTCCGGCTTGTGCTTGCCACGTAAACGTGATGCGATTTCAGTTGCAATACGACCTAAAGTTTTGCCGTTTGCATCAACAACGTACCAGTCGCGGGTTACGCTTTCTGGTTTTGCAGTAAAAGTTTTCATCTAAACCTATTCCAAAATAACTTAAGTTACACCTGACATTGTGCAGGGCTTTTGCAGCAATGTCGTTATCGCACCCCTTCGAATGCAAAAACTGCCGGGCTAACGGCAGTGCAAGGCTGTAACGTCGGCCGGGCGCGGATTATATATTAAACAATCTGAAAGATCAGCAGTCTTTTACGAAAAAATACTGGAATAGCGACTTTTAAGGTAAATGCTCGCTGGCTAAATAATCATGTGATTGCATTTCCTGTAAACGACTTAAGCAACGCTTAAATTCAAAGCTAAGTAAACCACCTTGATATAACTGCTCTAGCGGCACGGCTGCCGAGATAATGAGCTTCACATGGCGCTCATAAAATTCGTCAACTAATGCTAAAAACCGTCTGGCGACATCATCGTTTTGCTGTCCCATCGGCATAACGCCAGACAATAAAACAGTGTGATAGCAACGACTTAGCTCCATATAATCGTATTGGCTACGCGCCGTTTCACAAAGCTCACTAAAGGCAAACCAAACAATACCATCAGCCTCTGCTCGTGCTTGTAGCTGTCTATTCGCCACTTCTACGCTTGTGCCACCTTGCCGTGGTTCAACAGACAGTGCCAAAAAATACTGCTGTAAATTTTCATCGGCTTGCGGATCTAGCGGATAGTGATAAATCTCTGCTTGCTCTAAAGTACGCAGGCGATAATCAATACCACTGTCGACATTGACTATTGCGGTATTACGTTTAATCAGCTCAATGGCCGGTAAAAAACGCGCCCGCTGTAAACCGTTGCGGTAAAGGCCATCCGGCTCGATGTTAGAGGTGGCAACCAGCGTAATGCCTCGGGCAAATAAAGCCTGCATCAAGGTACCCAGAATCATCGCATCGGTAATGTCTGACACAAAAAACTCATCAAAACAAATAATGTCCGTTTCAGCTTTAAATTTGTCAGCTATTTTTTCTAAGGGATCACTTACCCCCTTTAGCAGCTTTAACTCTTCATGCACCCGGTGCATAAAGCGGTGAAAATGCACCCGCATTTTCCGCGTAGTAGGCAAACACTCGTAAAAGGTATCGACCAAATAGGTTTTGCCCCGACCGACACCGCCCCAAAAATACAAACCTAATAAAGGCGGGTGCTGCGGCAGCTTGCCGGTAATTTTTTGCCAAAACCCTGGTTTGGTTGCAGGAGGGCGACTGACAAAGTCGTCAAAGAGCCGCTGTAGTTGTTTTACTGCATATTCTTGTGCAGCATCATGATGAAAGTCTGGTCTGGTCAGATCTTGCTGATATTTTTTCAGTGGTGTCATTGGCTTTAACTTGAAACTCGCAGAGTAAACCCCTAAATATGAGTCATAATAGTAACATGCCTTACCACCTTGTATAAGAAGTTAGGGTACACTACGCGAAGAATTTCATCGTAAGGAGTTAGTATGGACTACACATGGTTGCTAATTGGTTCAGGCATAGGTTTGGTTGTTGGGGCTGTAGCCGCCCGTTTATTCAGCCTTAAACAATTTGGACAACATAAACTACAACAAGAACTTGACGAGAGCCGCAAGCAATTATCGCAGTATCGCTTAGATGTGTCAGAGCATTTGGAAACCACCAACCAATTGATGAGCCAGTTACAAGACAACTATTCGCGTATTGCCCGGCATGTACAGCAATCCAAAATGCAATTGGTTGAACAGCCAGTCAGCGCACGCGATGAAGTCAATTTCTTTGCAGCTGATACCACACAGCATATTAAACAATCCTTGCATCAGTTAAATGAGCGTCGTCGTCAGCACTCTCAGGTTGAGCAGCAGCCGAAAGATTACTCTGGTGAAGCCAGTGGCTTGATTAAAGAACGCTCAACTAAAGACGATTAACAAAGTTTTACACTTTTAAGAACGCTAAATCAGAACTTTTTTTATTAACTAGGGCTCTTAGTCGGACATTTGTATAAGGAGACTATTACGCGATGAATAAAAAACTTTCTTTGCTAAGTGCTGCCGTAATGGCAGCCATGTTGTTGGCTCCTGCTGCACCTGTGCAAGCCAGCTTACCTTTTTTTGGTAAGAATAATCAGGAGATGCCAACCCTGGCTCCCATGCTGGAACAAGCTACACCAGCCGTGGTTTATGTGTCTGTGGCGGGTAGTCGAGAAGTGCGCCAGCGTGTACCCGACGCCTTTCAGCAATTCTTTGGTCGGGGACAGGGTGAACTGCGCCGGGAGCAACCATTCCGAGGCTTGGGCTCGGGTGTGATCATTGACGCTAAAAAAGGTTACATTGTTACCAATAACCATGTAGTACAAGATGCCTCAGAGATTCAAATCCGCTTAAAAGACGGTCGTACTTTTAGCGCGAAAAAGTTAGGTGCCGATCCGGAAAGCGATATTGCACTGCTGCAAATTGAAGCCAAAGACTTAACGCAATTACCACTTGCAGACTCAGATCAATTACGGGTTGGCGATTATGCTATTGCCATTGGTAATCCCTTTGGTCTGGAGCAAACAGTCACCTCCGGTATTATTAGTTCACTCGGTCGCACCGGCTTAAATGAAGGCCTGGAAGATTATATTCAAACCGACGCGGCTATTAACTCCGGTAATTCAGGTGGCGCTTTAGTAAATTTACGCGGTGAACTTATCGGTATTAACACAGCGATCCTGGGCCCAAATGGCGGCAATGTTGGTATTGGCTTTGCCATTCCTGCCAATATGATGAAGAATTTAGTTGATCAGATCATCGAGTTTGGTGAAATTCGTCGTGGCAGTTTAGGGGTAAGAGGTAGCAATATTAATGCTGAACTTACCCAGGCTCTGAGCTTAAAAGTTAACCGTGGTGCTTTTGTCGGCGAAGTGATCCCTGATAGTGCTGCCGCTAAAGCCGGCATAAAATCTGGCGATGTGATTGTTAGTATGAATGGTAATCCCATTGAGAGCTTTGACAAGCTAAGGGCGAAGATTGCTACCTTAGGTGCAGGACGCGAGGCTACCCTTGGGATTGTACGTGACGGTAAAGAGCAAAATATTAAAGTGAAACTGCAAGAGGCCAGTACTGGGCAAATCGCCGCTACCCAGCTCCACCCTATGTTGCAGGGCGCGACACTTAACAATAGCGAAAATGGGGTAGAAGTTGCAGCACTAGAGTCTAACTCTGCAGCGGCACAGGTTGGCCTGCGCCAGGGTGACATCATCACGGGTGTCAACCGGCAGCGTGTCAGTAACTTGGCTGAACTTCGCCGCTTACTGGAAAAGCGCGATGGCAGCGTAGCGGCACTTTATATTCAAAGAGGTAACGAACAGCTGTATATTTTAATTCGCTAACCACTTTATTGCATTGCGGCAGTAAGTGATAACTTCTGCCGCTATCTAAATAATGCTATGCTAGTGATATTCTCTTCTGGCCAGAAACCGCACTGTGCGCAAACTGTTGTTATTTTTTATTAAAAGCATCGCCTACGGACTGGCTCTGGCCTTTTTGTTACTTATGCTATTTCCAACGCTAACGGGCGGTAGCCTGCCACTTTGGCAAACAAAAGCAGAAGAGCAAGTACAAGCTCCTGTCTCTTATAATCGCGCTGTACGTCGCGCTGCACCAGCTGTGGTTAATGTCTATACACGCAGCCGCATGGTCGACCCCCGATCTCTTCGCCCCCGCACTATCGAGCGACAAGAGCTAGGTTCTGGCGTAATTATGTCAGCGCAAGGTTATATTCTAACGAATTATCATGTGGTTTATGGTGCTGATCATATAGAGGTCGCCCTACAAGACGGTCGCTGGCTAGAGGCGGTTTTAATAGGTCAGGATGAAATTTCAGACCTGGCAGTACTTTATGTTAAAGCCGATAATTTACCTGTGATCCCGCAAGATCCAGAGATAGAACCACAAGTCGGCGATTTGGTCCTAGCCATCGGCAACCCGCTTAATCTTGGCCAAACTATTACTCAGGGCATCATCAGTGCCAATGGCAACAACGGGTTAAGCTCCAGAGGCTACCCTGACTTTATGCGCATGGACGCGGCTATCAATAAAGGCAATTCGGGTGGTGCCCTGGTTAACAGTAACGGCACTCTGGTAGGCATTAACGCTGCCGCCTTTCAGGTACAAAATCAGGATATTCAGGGTATTTTCTTTGCGGTGCCTTATCAGTTGGCACGCAATATTATGAATAAGCTGATTCAGCATGGGCGCGTTACCCGAAGTTATCTGGGGGTGGCAGGCCAAGCGGTGGTGAATGCTGCGGGCGATCTTTTGGTCTCGTCTGGGCAAGCACTCTATGGCTTACTGCTAACAGATGTTACTAGCGGTGGGCCAGCTGCCGTAGCAGGATTGCAGCCTGGTGATATTATCTTGGAGATTGCGGGCATACAGTTTCAGAGCATGCAACAAGCGCTGAATTTTATTGCCGAAACAGCGCCAGATTCGGAAGTTGTTATTACTATTGATCGCAACGGCCAGCGCTTAACGATACCAACAGTGGTCAGAGAGCAACCTCGACGCTAAAAAAAACCGCCAGCTGGCGGTTTTTTTAACGGCTTAACTTTCTAGCCATCAATACGTTGTATGTGAGCGCCCAAAGCTTGTAACTTATGCTCAATGTGCTCATAGCCCCGATCTATATGATAGATACGGTCTACTACAGTGGTACCCTTTGCCACCAAACCAGCAATCACTAAACTGGCTGACGCCCGCAAATCAGTGGCCATAACCTGAGCAGCGTTTAACGAAGGACTATACTGACACACTGCTGTATTACCTTCCAGACGGATTTTAGCGCCCATCCGCTGTAGTTCTGGCACATGCATAAAACGGTTTTCAAAGATGGTTTCGGTAACAACACCCACGCCTTCCGCGACCACATTCAGCACCGTAAACTGTGCTTGCATATCAGTTGGAAAGCCAGGATGAGGTACGGTTTTAACATCTACAGATTTTAGTTGCCGTCCGGTCATATTCAGACGGATCCAATCCTCACCAGTGCTTATCTCAGCGCCAGCTTCCCGCAGTTTTTCCAGCACCGCTTCTAGATCAGTGGGTGCTGCAAACTTACAGGTAATATCACCGCCCGTTACTGCTGCGGCGACTAAGAAGGTACCGGTTTCAATGCGATCCGGCAACACCCGATGCTCTCCACCGTGTAAAGCTGTAACGCCCTCGATTACTAAGGTATCAGTGCCGGCACCGCTAATTTTCGCGCCTAGCGTATTAAGATAGACGGCCAAATCGACGATCTCAGGTTCGCGAGCTGCATTTTCAATTACGGTTTTACCTTCTGCTAAGGTCGCCGCCATCATTAGGTTTTCAGTGCCAGTTACACTCACCATATCCATTACCAGATGCGCTCCTTTCAGGCGTTTGGCACTGGCCTTGATATAACCGTTTTCTACGGTGATCTCCGCACCCATTTTACGTAAACCATCGATATGCAAATTGACTGGCCTGGCGCCAATAGCGCAGCCTCCTGGCAAGGACACTTCTGCCTGACCAAAACGGCTAAGCAAAGGACCGAGCGCTAAAATGGAAGCCCGCATGGTTTTCACCAGTTCATAAGGTGCAAATTGATTATTGATCTTACTGGCATCAACACGCACGGTATTGCCAGTACATTCAACCTCAGCACCAAATAACTGTAAGAGTTTAAAGGTTGTTTCAATATCTTTGAGCTTAGGAACATTACTTATTATTGTTGGTTGTTCAGCCAGTAAACTAGCAAACAAGATTGGCAGTGCGGCATTTTTAGCACCGGATATAATCACTTCACCTTGCAAGGGGCCGTTGGCAGTAACTAGAAACTGTTGCATAGCGTGTCTCAGAGCGGAGGGTTTAAAAGTTTTTCTCTGCGCCACTGCTGTGGCGTAAAGGCCTTAATACTAAGGGCATGAATACTGCCATCAGCTATAGCGTTAGTTAGTGGGCTATACACCAGCTGCTGCTGCTTGACCCGGCTTAAGCCGTCAAAGCAGTCACCTACGGCAGTGACAGCGTAATGCGAACCTTCAGCTTTAACATAAACCTCTGACAGCTGCAGCTGTTCTTTTAACAGCTGCTCTATCTGTTGTATCTCCATAACTACACCTTAATCTATTATGGGTAATATCGTAGTTACGGCACTGACCTTTGCCAATGACAAGAGCTGCGCCGGAACGTTTTTAATTTCAATTTGCAAATTCATTGTTCTGGCTCGCGCTAATTGTTGAATCAGCCAGGCTAACCCGGCTGAGTCTACATTGGTTAGGGCAGAAAAATCAAAGATTACCTTTCCAGAGAGCGTATTTAACAGGGTAAAAGGTGAATACACCATTAATGTATCGCGATCCAATTTACCACTAAATAGCAATGCCTGGTTTTGTTGTTTGATAGTTAAGGACACACTTTACTCCGATGCTTTAGCAGCGTCATTTTCTGGTATCTTAACCGGATCTTTTGCCCGCTCTTTCAACAAAGCGGTTACCGCTGGTAAACCTTGCTGGCGAATCATGTTATTTAGCTCAGCTCTTTTACTATCAAGTAAAGAAATACCTTCTGCCATCATATCAATTACTAACCAAGTCTCAGCATTACGCGGCCGACGTAATTTAAAGTCAATAACGATATCAGGCTTGCCTGGATCCATTACCCGGGTACGAATGGTAATAATGCTTTGTGTACCTACCGCTCTGGCAGGTTCAATCATCACTTTTTGCTCTTTGTAATAGGTCAGGGCTCCAGCATAGGAGCCAATCATGTACTGTTCAAAAGCCGTCACAAACTCGTCAAAGGCTTGTTGATTCTCCCGAATATCGACAGTACGCCCCACAACGATAGCAGCGGCGTAGCGGCTATCAACATAAGGCAATAACTCCTCAATCACGATAGTACGCAGATGCTCTAAATCTTGTTGAATGATAGGCTGATCCGTTTTAATCCGATTGAAGGTTTTATCAGCAACGGTTTCAATCATTTTATAAGGATCGGTAAAAGTCTCCGTTGCGGAAACAGGTAAAGCTATCGCAACGGATAAGGCCAAAGCGGCACTGATACTACGCAAAAAATTCTTCATTAATTCCCCCGGTTAAATAAAAACTGACCAATCAACTCTTCCAGCACTATGGCAGAGCGAGTGTCTTCAATGGTGTCGCCGTTGCCGAGCATCAGTACAGTGTCATCGACAAAGCCTGGTAATAAGCCTATATACTGCTCACCCAGTAAGCCTGATGTTAAAATGGCAACGGAACTGGTTTCTGGAAAATTGCTATAGTCGGCATTAATTTCTAATGACACAACTGGACTGTAAGAGACCCGATCCAGTTCAATGTTGCTGACACGACCGACAGTCACGCCACCCACCTTCACCGGTGAGCGCACTTTCAAGCCACCTATATTGTCGAACTGTGCATACAAGGTATAGGTTTGTGAAGAACCACCAAAGCCCGTATTTGCCACCTTTAATGCCAACATTAAAAATGCCGCACAAGCGAGCACAATAAAGGCACCTACCAAAATTTCAATTTTACGTGCGGTCATCTCTTATCCACCAAACATTAATGCTGTTAATACGAAATCAAAGCCTAAAACGGCCAATGAAGCGGTTACTACAGTTTGAGTAGTAGCCCGGCTAATACCTTCAGAGGTTGGCACTGCGTCAAAGCCTTTGTGTAACGCAATCCAAATAACAATTAAGGCAAAAACAATACTTTTAATTACCCCGTTCAACACATCTTGGTATAAATCAACGTTAGCTTGCATCGCAGACCAATAGCTACCTGCATCAACTCCCAGCCACTCCACGCCGACTAAATGCCCACCCAAAATACCCACGGCGTTAAAAATAAGCGCGAGTA
Source organism: Alishewanella longhuensis (assembly GCF_014653435.1). GTDB lineage: Bacteria > Pseudomonadota > Gammaproteobacteria > Enterobacterales > Alteromonadaceae > Alishewanella > Alishewanella longhuensis. The sequence continues at coordinate 87,998 of NZ_BNAO01000010.1, forward strand.
ACGGCATGGCAATAACACCAGCCCAAAAACGGGGAGCTATTATGCGGCGCAGTGGATCGACCGCCATCATTTCCATACCAGAGAGTTGCTCTGTGGCTTTCATCAAACCAATTTCTGCCGTCAGGGCACTACCGGCTCGGCCGGCAAATAACAGCGCTGTAACTACTGGACCTAACTCTCGTAGTAAGCTTAACGATACTAAAGGCCCTAACATCCCCTCAGCACCGAATTTAACCAGTACGGTATAACCTTGTAATGCCAGCACCATGCCAATAAATAAGCCTGATACCAAAATGATCATCAATGACAGTACACCAATGACATAAAGTTGTTTAATCAGCAGAGGAATTCCCCTGCGAAAGTCGGGCTTACCCAACAAAGCACCGAACAACATTAAGCCGGCACGGCCAAAACCACTTACCGAATTGAGTGTTTGATGGCCAATTTTTTGTAATCTGTTTGCGATCACTTTGCCAGCTCCATTAATTCATCTTCAAAGGCAGCAGCTTTATAATGAAAAGGCACGGCGCCATCTGCTTCACCTTGCAAAAATTGCTGCACCAGCGGCGAGGGATCAGCGCGTAACTGCTCTGGTGTGCCTTGACCTATCACAGTCTTATCGGCCACCACATAGACATAATCAGCGATGCTCATTACCTCTGTAACATCATGCGACACTACAACGGAGGTTAATCCCAGGGCATTATTTAACTCACGAATTAGACGAACAATCACGCCCATCGAAATAGGGTCTTGCCCGGCAAAAGGCTCGTCATACATGATAAGCTCAGGATCCAAAGCTATTGCTCTGGCTAACGCAGCACGCCTTGCCATACCACCGGATAATTCTGCTGGCATCAAGTCTCTGGCACCACGCAAACCAACCGATTCTAATTTCATCAGGACAATAAGCCGGATTAAAGATTCGGGCAAGCGGGTGTGCTCACGCAACGGAAAAGCCACGTTGTCAAACACCGACATCTCGGTAAACAAGGCGCCGCTTTGAAACAACATACTCATCTTTTTTCGCGCCTGATACAATTCAGAACGTGATAGCGTTGGAATATTAAGACCATCGAAAATAATCTTGCCGCTATCAGGTTTTAGTTGGCCACCGATCAACCGCAGTAAGGTTGTTTTACCAATACCGCTTGGTCCCATAATCGCAGTTACCTTGCCACGGATAACCTGCATGTTCATATCCCGATATATGGACCGGTCGCCCCGCGAGAAATTCAGGTGCTGAATATCAACTAACACGTCAGACAAATTATCGCTCCACCTAGTTTATTCGCCCAAAAACACCACAAATAAAATGGTTCCTTGTTAGGGCGTGCATCATAATATACATTCATGTATGTTTGCAATTAGCCGTCGGCATTAACGTTGTATTATTGTAAACGGAAAAGGCTGGTAAGTCGTTACAAAAATTCGTAACAAAGTATGCGTAAAATCGAACAGCGCCAGTATTAATCTGGGTAACAGAGGTTTTTTTGCAATTACCGGCAAGAAGCGGGAAAATACCCTTTTTACTAATTAGCCTGTTACCGGACATTATGATATCACCTCTGCTCTTAGCCATCATTTTTGTTATCGTCGGCCTGGTCTTACTCATTTGGAGCGCAGACCGCTTTATCTATGGTGCTTCTTCTGTTGCCCGCAACAGTGGCTTGTCGCCGATGATCATTGGATTGACCATTGTGGCGATGGGCTCTTCAGCACCCGAGATGCTGGTCTCCGCAACAGCCGCGGCCCAGGGCCGTCTTGATACCTCCGTCGGTAACGCACTAGGCTCAAATATCACCAATATCTTGCTGGTTATCGGCCTGGTCGCCCTACTTAAACCAATATCAGTGGCTTCACTCACGCTCAAGCGTGAATTTCCGATGCTAGTCTTATTTACTGTATTCGGTTTTTATTTATTATCAGATCATAACTTAACGCGCGCTGAAGGCGTGATGCTACTGATTGGCTTCGTCGGCTTTATCAGTTTATTGGTGTTTTGGGGTAAAACAGCAGCACCTGACGATCCGCTGATTGCCGAGTTAGAAGCGGAGATCCCCGAAGCAACGTCCAATTTGCAAGCCGCCTTCTGGATTATTGCCGGTCTAATATTATTGCTGGCAAGCTCCCAGCTACTGGTTCATGGTGCAGTCACTATTGCTCGCTATGCTGGCTTGAGCGATCTGGTGATTGGCTTGACGATTATTGCCATTGGCACCAGCCTGCCAGAACTTGCTGCTAGCATTATTGGTATATTAAAAGGAGAGGATGATCTTGCGCTTGGTAACATCATTGGCTCTAATATTTTTAATATCTTGGCCGTATTAGGCCTGGGCGCGGTAATTGGCCCAGGTTCTCTGGATCTGAATGCTGGTACCCGAGACAGCTACGTAATGATCGCGGCAACGCTTGCCATGCTGCTTATGTCGATTAGAATTGGCCGCCAGCAACGCATTAATCGGCTTGAGGGCGCTTTACTGCTCTGCGGCTTTATTGCTTATCAATACATATTATTTACTCAGCTTTCGTAATAATAGGCCCGCACCATGAGAACATTTCGCGCACAAGCTTTGGCAGTACTAAGGATTGAAGCAGAGGCGGTACAACAGTTAGAACAATTTTTAAACGACGATTTTGATCAAGCGTGCCAAATGATATTACAAAATCCCGGTAAGCTTATTGTCAGTGGTATTGGCAAGTCGGGTCATATTGCCAATAAAATTGCCGCTACCTTCGCCTCAACAGGGACGCCCGCTTTTTTTGTACATCCAGGCGAAGCCAGTCATGGCGACTTAGGGATGCTGTCTGCAAATGATATTGTGCTTGCTATCTCTAACTCGGGTGAAACAGCAGAATTACTCACTATAGTGCCAGTGATTAAACGTATGGGACTCACCCTTATTGCGATGACCGGTAAAGCAGATTCTACGCTCGCTCGCTTAGCAGACGTGCACATATGCGTCAGTGTGCCGCAAGAAGCTTGCCCCCTGGGATTAGCCCCTACCGCCAGCACTACTGCAACCCTGGCTATGGGTGATGCACTCGCTGTCGCCGTGTTAGACGCAAGAGGTTTTTCTGCCGATGATTTTGCATTATCACATCCCGGTGGTAGCCTTGGCAGAAAACTGCTGTTGCGGCTTGCCGATATTATGCATAAAGAAACCTTAGTCCCCATAGTGCATCGGCGTGCCAGTATCAAAGACGCGCTACTTGAGATCTCTCGTAAAGGTCTGGGTATGACTACAGTAGTCAATGACGATGGCAAACTTGCCGGGATTTTCACCGATGGTGATTTACGCCGGATCTTAGATCAAAGACTGGATATTCACACCACAGCCATCGAGCAAGTGATGACCGTAAAGTGCATTACGGCTAAAGCCGAAATGTTGGCCGCTGAGGCACTGAATATTATGCAACAAAAGAAAATTAACGGCTTAATTATTCTGAACGAGCAGCAAGAACCGGTAGGCGCGATGAATATGCATGATTTGTTACGTGCCGGAGTGCTTTAAAATGGAGCTTTATCATAAACTCTATCAAACAGTTGGCCCTGAAGTCGCAGCGCGCGCTGCAACAGTAAAACTGCTTATTTGTGACGTCGATGGTGTATTTTCAGATGGCCGTATCTATCTTGGTAATCACGGCGAGGAACTAAAAGCCTTCCATACCCGCGACGGCTACGGCATTAAAGCGCTGCGACAAGCCGGTATTGAAGTCGCGGTCATTACCGGGCGCAAGTCAGCCATTGTGGAACAGCGCATGACGTCACTGACGGTGCCTTACATCTATCAAGGCCAAGAAAATAAAATGGCAGCATTTCAGCAATTGCAGCAACAGTTGCAACTTACCCCAGAAAATATTGCCTATATTGGCGATGATTTAGCGGATTGGGAAGTGATGCAACATTGTGGTTTAGCCGTTGCAGTTAACGATGCCCATCCTTATTTGCAGCATTACGCCCATCTCAAAACCAGTTTGCCGGGTGGCTATGGTGCGGTAAGAGAGCTTTGTGATTTACTATTGATCGCTCAGGGGCGTTTTATGCAGTTTGATGGTAGCAGCTCATGAGAAAAAGCTTTGTGCTAATGGTTATTATGTTAGTTTTATTAGCCGCATACCTGTGGTTCAGGCCACAAGATGCTAATTTAGAACTACAAGCTGACCGCGAGTTTCAACCAGACTATATCGCTGAGAATGTCACCTTGCGTATCTACGACAAAGACGGCTATATTGCCGACCATGTCCGGGCTAGCACGTTGGAGCACTTTGAACAACTTGGCTTTACCCAGTTTAATCTGCCCCGTTACACTCTATTTAATGCGGAGCATCAGCCAGCGTGGGAAATAAGTAGCCTACATGCGGTATGGTTTCCGGAAGATAAAATTATTCTGGAGCAACAAGTCGTGTTGCAAAATTTACTGCCCGGGGAATTGGTAGAGCGAATCGATACCACCTCTTTGCAATTACTGTTACCAGAAAAGAAAATTCAAACCCACGAAGCAGTAGTCATAAAAGGTCTGGGGTTTAACGTCAAAGGTATAGGCTTAGAAGCACGTCTCTCTGACAAACACTTATTGCTGAACCGGCATTTGGAGACAATTTATCATAATGAACATTAAAACTTTGTGTTGCTGTATGCTTCTTAGTATCAGCACACTGCATGCTGCACCTGCAGATTACACCCAACCGGTTGACGTACGCTCTGATTTTTGGGAAGCCTCAATTCAAGATAATATTTCTATCTATCGTGAAAATGTTGAGGTACGTCAAGGCAGCATGCTAATTAAAGCGGTACGATTAGAAGCTAATGCCAGTGCCGGCCGAGGCAACGAAGTATTAATTGCTTCAGGCTCTCCAGCAACATATAGCCAAACCTTGGAAGATGGCAAAAAAGTGACAGCGCAAGCAAATGAGATCCGCTACGATTTAGCCAGTCGCACCCTAACACTTACCGGTAATGCCGAAATGAGCCAAAGCGGTAGTTTGGTGCAAGGCGCGGTGATTCGCTACAATATAGCGACACAGCAACTGAGTGCTGAAAGTGAACAAAATCGGCGCGTAACCACGATTTTCACCCCAGAAATCAAGGAAAATCCATGAAGTTAGTGGTGTCGCATCTGGCCAAAAGCTACAAAGGACGCCAAGTCGTCAAAGATGTTAGCCTAGAGGTTAATGCCGGGCAAATCGTTGGTCTGTTAGGCCCCAACGGTGCAGGTAAAACCACGACTTTTTATATGATTGTCGGTTTGGTGCCGTCGGATAAAGGGCAGATTACCTTAGATGAACAAGATATCACCTTTGCCCCAATGCATCAGCGGGCACGTGCGGGTATAGGCTATCTACCGCAAGAAAGCTCTATCTTTCGTAAGCTTACCGTGCATGAAAACTTATTAGCGATTTTACAAACCCGCAAAGATTTGACTGCACAGCGCCGTCTGGAAATTGCCGATGATCTACTCGAAGAGTTCCATATTGGCCATATTAAAAACAGTCTGGGCATGGCGTTATCAGGTGGTGAGCGCCGTCGGGTAGAAATAGCACGGGCGTTAGCTGCCGATCCTGCTTTTATCCTGTTAGACGAACCCTTTGCCGGTGTGGATCCTATCTCTGTGTTAGACATCAAAAAAATTATTCAGCACCTGTGTCAACGCGGTATCGGTGTGCTTATTACCGACCATAATGTGCGGGAAACGCTTGATGTATGTGAAATTGCTTATATTGTTAGCCATGGCGAGTTAATCGCAACGGGCTCGCCACAAGAAGTACTTGCTAATCAACAGGTGCGCGATGTATACCTGGGTGAGCAATTCAGGCTATAGTTAAGCAAAGACCGCACAAAAGCGTATTCGGGAGAGAATAACACTTACATGAAGCCCTCTTTACAACTCCGCTTAGGACAGCAGCTCACCATGACGCCGCAACTGCAACAAGCCATCCGCTTACTGCAGTTATCGACCATTGAGCTACAGCAGGAGATCCAGGAAGCGCTGGATGCCAACCCGCTGTTGGAAGGTGATGACGACTTCGAAAGCTCACCTATAGAGCAAGATCTAAGTTTAGCCAATCTTACACGCGAATCACTTGACGATACCAGCAAACAGAGCGACGACGATAGCGAGCCGGTAGAACGTGATAGCAGCGAGCAAATGACAGAACAGAATATTCAGGAAGATTTGCCGCTCGACAATAACTGGGACGATTTAATCAGCGCGGCGCCGGTTGGTAGCGGCAACATGCCAGATGAAGACATGGTATATCAAGGCGAAACAACTGAAACGCTACAAGATTATTTACGCTGGCAAATGCAACTCACCCCCTTTTCCGACACCGACCGCGCCATAGCTGAGATTATTATAGAGGCTATTGATGAGTCCGGTTTATTGACGATTAGCTGTCAGGATATTCTGGATTCGTTGGATATCCCAGATGTAGAAGCCGATGAGGTTGAAGCCGTGATAAAACGTATTCAACTCTTTGATCCGGTTGGCGTAGGTGCACGCTCAGTTCAAGAATGCCTATTAGTACAATTGCGGCAATTTTCGCCAGATACACCCTATTTAGCTGATGCAAAGCAAATAATTAGCAACTATACCGACTTTTTAGCGAATCGAGACTTCCGTTCTCTGTTACGTGTGACTAAACTCAAAGAAGACGAATTAAAAGAAGTCATGCGGCTGATTCATAGTCTCAATCCGCGGCCCGGTGCCGACGTGATTAAACAAGAACAGCAGTATGTAATACCCGATGTTACAGTGACTAAAGTCAAAGGGCGCTGGCACGTGGAACTAAACCCGGAAGCAATGCCAAAAGTTCGGATTAATCAGCAATATGCTGCCATGTCCAGAACAGCAAAGAACACAGCAGACACTCAGTTTATTCGCTCACATTTACAAGAAGCAAAATGGTTTCTGAAAAGCCTGGAAAGCCGCAATGATACACTGCTTAAGGTAGCAAACTGTATAGTACAGCAACAACAAGCGTTCTTTGAACATGGTGAAGAAGCCATGAAACCGATGGTATTAAATGATGTTGCCGAAATGGTAGGAATGCATGAATCAACCATTTCCCGGGTTACCACCCAAAAATATATGCATACACCACGTGGGATTTTTGAACTTAAGTTCTTCTTTTCCAGTCATGTTAGTACAGAGAGTGGCGGCGAATGTTCCTCAACGGCCATTCGAGCTTTTATAAAAAAATTAGTGGCGGCAGAAAATCCGGCAAAACCACTAAGTGACAGTAAGATGGCTGAGATTTTGTCAGAACAAGGTATTAACGTAGCAAGGCGTACTATCGCTAAGTACCGCGAAGCCTTATTTATTCCGCCCTCAAATCAACGAAAGACCTTGCTATAAGTGTCTTAACAAGAAGGAAGAGTCTATGCAAATCAACTTAACTGGTCGCCATGTCGAAATTACCGAAGCCTTAAAAGATTATGTCGACAGCAAATTCTCGAAGCTGGAACGCCATTTTGAAAATATTAATAATGTACATGTCATCCTAAACGTGGAAAAATTGAAACAAATTGCCGAGGCGAAAGTACACCTGAATGGTGGCGAAGTTTTTGCGATTTCAGAAGACGAAAATATGTATGCTGCGATCGATCAACTTATTGATAAGCTCGATCGGCAGGTAATTAAACACAAAGAAAAGTTGTCGCGACACTAACTAACCATGATTAATTTAAGTGCTATGTTAGCGGAGAACTGCACCAAGAGTGCAGTTCTTTTTAACAGTAAAAAACGTATTCTGGAATATATCGCTGAGTTGGCCCATCAGCAACTTCCTGAAATCTCTGAATACAGTATTCTTGAGGCGTTAATGACGCGCGAGAAACTGGGGTCTACCGGCATCGGCGGCGGTATTGCTATTCCACATGGCAAATTAGACTGCGTGCAACAACCAATCTTAATTTTTGTTGTTAGCAAAGATGCTATCCCTTTTGATGCCATAGACAACCAATCCGTCGATATTTTTTGCGGCATCCTCATTCCAAAAGAGCAATGCCAGACTCACCTTGCAACTTTGGCGGGTATTGCCAAATTGTTGAGTCAAAAAGAATTAACAAAGAAGATCCGGCATGCCGAATCTAATGAGCATTTATATCAATTATTGATCGAATACAGTCAGCTAGCGGGTGAAGCATGAAATTACTGGTCGTCAGCGGTCGTTCCGGCTCTGGCAAATCAGTGGCCCTCAGGGTCATGGAGGACTTAGGATATTATTGTGTCGATAATATCCCAGTAAACTTATTACCCACATTGGCTAATGCGGTAATGGGTCAGTACGAGCGTGTTGCAGTGAGTATTGATGTAAGAAACTTACCCACTGATCCCGACGAACTTTCAGAGATCCTGGCTTACCTACCGCGCAAGTTGGAATTGACGATCCTCTACCTGGATGCCGATCATTCAACGCTAATTAAACGCTTTAGTGAAACACGGCGCTTACACCCACTATCACATCAGGCGATGTCATTAGATGAAGCCATCTCCCGAGAACAGCAGCTGCTAGATCCTATTTCCAGCGCTGCCGATCTCTATATTGATACGACCGAGATGAATGTCCATCAATTGGCAGAACAGTTACGGGAGCGGATCCTCGGGCAAAAAACTGGCCGTTTAGTCATGCTATTCGAATCTTTCGGTTTTAAATATGGTATTCCTAAAGATGCCGATTATGTTTTTGATGCGCGTTTTCTCCCTAACCCGCATTGGGAGCCTGATTTAAAACCGCTCACCGGTTTAGACCAGCCCGTTAAAGACTATTTGGCCTCTCAGGCCATTGTTGCAAAGTATATTTGGCAAATTAATAGCTTTGTCAGTAGCTGGTTACCGCATTTAGAACGTAATAATCGCAGCTATCTCACTATTGCTATCGGTTGTACCGGCGGCCAGCATCGCTCGGTTTATATTGCAGAAAGTTTGGCAGAAAGCTATCGCAGTCAACGTGAAGATGTTCAGATACGTCATCGTGAATTGGTGAGACATCATGGCCGATAGTTTTAGCGCTAAGGTGACCATCGTTAATCAGCTTGGCTTGCACGCCCGAGCCGCTACCAAATTGGCGCAGCTTTGCCACACATTTCAATCTAAAGTAGAGCTAATACAAGATGATGGTAAAACTGCTGACGCAGGCAGTGTATTAGCCTTGTTGATGCTTGCCAGTAGCAAAGGTAAAACGCTGACTATTCGCACAGAAGGCTCTGATGCCGCAACCGCACTTGACGCCGTAACCCAGCTGATTAACGCCGGTTTTGACGAGCTATAGGCCCGGTTTCGCGGCGCTTTAGACCGGTTTTCGTTTATTTCCCCCTTCAAATCTGCTACTGTTAGCGCAAATATTGGTATTTTTAGTTCAAAATTAGTAGCTTGAACTAATTCGAATTGAGTAACTGCTGTTATACCCAACTAAGCTCAAAATGCAGTGACATTCCGCAATTTCAGGCTATTTAAATAGGAGTAGCGCATGTTATATGTGGTATTAAGTCTGTTTGTTCTAGCGTGCCTCGCACCCTTACTACATCGCTATACCGGTCGTCATAGTGGCAGCCTGTTAGCCCTGGTTCCTGCAACATTATTTAGTTTCTTCGCCGCCCAATTGGCCCTGGTAAGCCAAGGTGAAGTGCTCAGTCAGCGTTGGTTGTGGTTTCCGGGCATGGATATACACCTGAGCTTTTTATTGGATGGCCTCTCGTTATTATTTGCCTTACTGATCACCGGTATTGGCACCTTTATCTTGTTATATGCCAACCGCTATCTGGAAGGACATCCTGCTTTAGGACGTTTTTTCTTATTTTTACTCACCTTTATGGGGGCAATGCTCGGTTTAGTGCTAGCCGACAACCTGATCACACTTTTCGTATTTTGGGAATTAACCACGGTTAGCTCCTTTATGCTGATTGGCTTTAATCACGAGAATGCCGAATCCCGACAAAAGGCCCACCAAGGACTGATGGTTACTGTCATTGGTGGTCTGGCATTAATGACCGGCTTTATTATGTTAGGCTTTGCCGCCGGCAGTTACGAGCTATCAGACATCTTGCAGCAAGACTTAACCGGGCACGCACTGTATTTACCCATGCTAGTGCTGATCTTACTAGGCGCCTTTACCAAGTCTGCGCAAACCCCGTTTCATTTTTGGTTACCGAACGCCATGGCAGCTCCAACACCGGTAAGCGCTTACTTACATTCAGCCACTATGGTAAAAGCCGGTATTTATTTACTTGCACGGCTGCAGCCTACATTGGGTGATAGTGCCGCCTGGATGCTCACGCTAAGTGCTATAGGCGCCATAACCATGCTTACTGGTATCTTCTTAGCCAGCAGAGCCACAGGTATTAAGAAAGTCTTAGCTTATTCCACCGTTATGGCTTTGGGCACACTCACTATGCTGCTTGGCTTAGGTACTGAAAAAGCCGCGCTGGCAGCCGTCACCTTTTTGTTAGCTCATGCGCTGTATAAAGGTGCACTTTTTATGATTGCCGGGATTTTGGACCATGAAGCGGGTATTAAAGACTTCCAGCATGCTTCAGGGCTGCGACATAAGATGCCCAAAACCTGTGCTGTAGCAGTAATAGCAGCGCTATCACTCGCCGGTGTTATTCCTTTATTCGGCTTTGTAGCCAAAGAGCTATTGCTCGAGGCAGTCCTCAGTGGCTCTCACTGGCAAATAGCACTTATTATTGCCACCGTGCTAGCCAATATCTTTGTCGTTTTAGTAGCCGCCTTACTCGCCATTAAACCCTGGTTTGGTGAAGAAATCGCTACCCCGAAAAAAGCTCATGATCCTGGCATCGCTATGCTGTCTGGTCCCATGGTTTTAGCATCATTGAGTTTAGTACTGGGTTTATTCCCGTTTATTGCCGATAAGTGGCTACTGCAAGCGGCTGCCAGTGCCGTTTATGGTAACCAGATTACCGATTATCTTGCGCTGTGGCATGGTGTTAACCTACCGCTGTTACTCAGTCTAACCAGCCTTTGCTTTGGGTTACTTTTATATAGCCAATGGCCGCGCTGGCGTCAGTTCACCTCAGGCGTTGATCGCCTAAGTGCCTTTGGTCCAGAAGCACTTTATACTAAAATGATGGCCGGCTTAGTTATCTTTGCAGGCTGGCAAACCAAAGTACTGCAAAATGGTTATTTGCGTAATTACTTACTAACAACTATCGCCACCATGCTGCTGTTGGTTGGCTGGGCGATGCTGCGTTTAGAGCATTTCAATATCACATTTGACCTGCATGATGTAAAAATTCAGGAAGCGACGGTTTTTCTGATCCTACTGGTTACTATCTTAAGTGCGGTGCTAGTGAAGTCGTTCTTGGCTGCCGTAGCGCTTTTAGGAGCCTTGGGCTTCGCAGTAGCGTTAATTTATGTGTTTTTCAGTGCTATTGATGTGGGTATCACGCAGGTACTGGTAGAAACCATTACCGTATTATTGCTGGTATTGGTGTTATACCGTCTGCCCGAGTTTAGAAAATTATCATCGAATATGAATCGCGCTCGCGATGCCGTCATTGCTATTAGTAGCGGCATTCTGATTACCTTGCTGGTGCTGTTAGTCACCAATGCACGCGACATGGAAGGTATTTCTAGCTTCTTTATTGCCAATAGTGTGCCCGAAGGCTACGGCAGAAATATCGTCAATGTTATTTTGGTCGATTTCAGAGCACTGGATACCTTAGGCGAGATTTTTGTCCTGGCCCTAGTTGCCATTGGTATTTATGCCATGGTGCACTTAAGAACCGGCTCAAAACCAGTCACTAATGCCGATAAACGCCTGGCGAGCGAGCTGAAAAGAATGAATACAACGCAAGGAGACAAAAAATGAGTCGTCAGTTTAATATGCGTTCGTTAATTCTCAGCACCGGCACCACCATTATTCTGCCACTGCTATTACTGTTCTCCCTGTTCCTACTATTGCGTGGACATGACGAACCTGGCGGAGGCTTTATTGGCGGTTTGGTTGCCGCAGCAGCCATAGCACTTAAACTTTTCGCTGATGATTATCCATCTGCGAAAAGTCTGTTGCGCGTTCATCCATTACAAATTGTTGGTGTAGGTCTAGCCATAGCGGCTCTCTCCTCTTTACCATCACTTTTTGTTGGCGATAACTTTTTTACCGCACAGTGGTGGAGCCTCGATATCCCCATTTTTGGCACTTTAAAACTTAGCACACCATTGTTCTTTGATATTGGCGTTTTTCTCGGTGTTATCGGCACGGTATTGACCGCCATTTTCACCTTAGTGGAGGTTGAACACTAATGACCACCTTAATGGCAATTCTAATAGGCTGCTTATATGCCGCCTCTATTTATATGATGCTAAGACGCTCTATGGTGAAGCTATTAATAGGCCTTATTTTGCTCTCTAACGCCGCCAACTTATTGATTTTCACCGTTGCGGGCTTAGAGAGAGGGGTGCCCCCGTTAATCGCACAGGGAGCAGAAACCATAACAGGTCCCACCGCCGATCCTCTGGCACAAGCACTTATTTTAACGGCTATCGTCATCGCCTTTGGTGTGCTGGCTTTTGCGGTGGTACTGCTACATCGCGCCTATGAAGTCATCAAAACCGATGATATGAACGAAATGAAAGGTACTGATTGATGGATATGTCGGTTCTAATTGCGCTCCCCGTAATAATACCGTTAATTTTCGGCGCCTTATCTTTGGTGGTCTTAAATAACCATGGTGCTCAGCGATTACTCGGTATGCTGGGTACTACTGCTGTGTTAGCGGCCGCTATTTTATTACTCTGGCAAACCCAGATCCATGGGATCAAAGTATTAGAAGTAGGTTCCTGGCCGGCACCCTTTGGTATTGTACTGGTATCTGATCTACTGGGCGCTATTATGGTGCTCTTAGCAGCAATCACCGGGTTTGCTACCGCAATTTATAGCTTAAAAACAGTAAGAAAGCGCTTTGAACGCTTCGGTTACTATCCGCTGTTACATCTGCTGCTCGCCGGTGTTAACGGTGCTTTTTTAACGGGTGATATTTTTAATCTCTATGTTTGGTTTGAGGTATTACTGGTCGCCTCTTTTGCTTTACTAATTCAAGGCGGAGAGCGGGCACAAATGGAAGGTGCCATCAAGTATGTAACCCTAAACTTGCTGTCTTCAGCAATTTTTCTGACCGCTATAGGTTTATTGTATGGCATGGTTGGCTCACTCAATATGGCCGATATTGCAGTAAGGCTGACGGCGGTAGAAGATCCTAAGATGGTCACCCTCGTTGCCATGCTGTTTTTAATTGCCTTTTCAATTAAGGCTGCTGCCTTCCCGCTGTTTTTCTGGCTGCCAGCCTCTTACCATACGCCACAGGTCGCCGTCTCTGCCATTTTCGCCGGTTTATTAACCAAAGTGGGCGTGTATGCGCTTTATCGTGTTTTTAGCCTAATGTTTACCGGCGAAGTGGAATTTACCCATCAAATATTACTTTGGATGGCGGTCTTCACCATGTTAACCGGTGTGTTAGGTGCGGCCTCGCAATATGAAGTAAGAAGGATCTTAAGCTTCCATATCGTTAGCCAAATTGGCTATATGATGTTAGCACTCGCCCTATTCACACCACTGGCGTTAATTGGCGGGGTCTTTTACATCATGCATCATATTATTGTAAAAGCGAATTTGTTCTTTGTGGCTGGCATGATGTACCGTCTTGGTGGCAGTTTCGAACTGAAAGAGCTAGGTGGCTTGTATAAGAAACACCCTGGGTTGGCGGTACTCTTCCTGATCCCGGCTTTTTCGCTAGCAGGTGTACCACCGCTCTCTGGCTTTTTTGCTAAATTTATTCTCATTAAAGCCGGTGTTGAAGCAGGTGCTTGGTGGGCCGTCGCAGTCGCACTCTTTGTCGGCTTATTTACCTTGTTCTCTATGATTAAGATTTGGAACGAGGCTTTCTGGAAAAAAGCACCTGAGCCTGCTATTGAGATCCCTGCCCCGGTACGCAATAAAGCGCTATATTGGACCACCGGCATTCTCGCCAGTATGACGATTGCTATTGGTCTGTTTGCCCAACCTATTTATGTCTTGGCAGAGATGGCGGCAAACCAATTACTTAATCCACAACTTTATATTGAAGCGGTACTCGGTGGAGGACAACCATGAATCCATTATTAGCCAATCTGGTGATGGCAATGATTTGGGCCGCGCTTACCGACAGCATGAATGGTATCGGTTTGCTGGTGGGATACATCATCTCCTATTTGGTTATCGTTTTTGTGTTTAAGAACCAGCCAGAAGTGCGCAAATACCGGTTACAAGTACCGCGGTTACTCAATTTTATGGTGTTTTTCACCAAAGAATTGATTATGGCGAATTTGAAAGTGGCCTGGGACGTCTTAACTCCAACCAATTTGATGAAGCCAGGCGTGATCTCTATGCCCTTGCGCGCAGAGACAGATATGGAAATTACCATGGTTGCTAATGCGATCTCGCTGACTCCTGGCTCACTGAGCTTAGATGTCTCCAGTGATCGTAAAGTACTCTATGTGCATGTCATGTATTTATATGATGAGCAACAGGTGATGACCGATCTTAAACGCATGGAAGCCAAAATTTTACGGGTGATGAGATGAGTAGCATTTTAGATTATGCCGTGCTCGGCGGCTTCGGTATTTTAAGCATCGCACTCTTATTGGCAATGGTAAGGCTTTTAAAAGGGCCAAGCCTACCCGATCGGGTTGTTGCATTAGAGTTAATCGCCTCTATTACGGTGGGGGTTATTGGCTTGTACGCGATCCGTAGTGGCAAAGACGCCTATATTGATGTCACTATGGTATTGGCCCTAACGGCTTTTTTAGCGGCAATCGGTTTTGCCCGTTATTTGGAAAAAGGAGGTCATCGTGATGATCACTGAGATACTCGCGGCTATTTTTCTATTAGCTGGCTGTTTTTTTATGCTGGTTGCTGCTCTAGGGGTATTTCGGATGCCCGACTTATTAACACGGATGCATGCTACTACCAAATCCGGGGTACTAGGTGCGGGTTTAATCATGTGTGCCGTAATGCTTTTCTTCGGTGAAAGCAGCGTAACGTTAAAAGCACTTGCCGTAATGGCCTTTACTACACTCACTTCGCCTATCGCCGCCCATACTATCGGTAGAGCGGGCTATTTTATTGGGGTTCCTCTGTGGCATAAAACCGTAAAAGATGAGCTTAAAGGCCGCTATGATGAGCAAAACCATCTGTTAAGAAGCAGCGAAGAGCAAAAAAAAGATCAAAACAGTTAGAATTATCTGTCCGCCTAGCAGCGGAATGCCGGAGTCAATTAATCATCTGGCGTTTCGCTGCGATTCCCTTCTTTACTGGCAAAAGCCTGACCGCGTTTTAGCTCCTGCTCGCCCTGGGTCTTATCGATAGCCTTTAAGCGATGATGTAAGGCTGTTTTAATCAGCATATGGGCGCTCACCGGTGCGGTAATTAGCAAAAAGATAGTGATTAGCATCTCATGCACACTAAGGGTTTCCGGAGACATACTGAAGTAAAAAATTGATCCCAGTAAAATGCCCCCCATCCCCAAGGTGGTTGCCTTCGTAGGCCCGTGTAAGCGCATAAAGAAGTCGGGCATTCTTACCAAGCCAATAGAACCAATCAACACAAAGCAGCCGCCTAGCAACAGAAAAAATGCAACCGCCCATTCCATCCAGTTTTGCATATTAAAACCTATTCAATTATGTCGCCACGCAACAAAAATTTACACACCGCCACGGTACTAATAAAACCAATCATGGCAATCAATAGTGCAGCTTCGAAGTATAATGGGGAACCCATTAGCAGGCCGTACAATATAATTAATGCGATGCTATTAATGTACATCGTATCCAACGCCAGGATACGGTCTGGCAAGCTTGGGCCGCGCATTAAGCGCCATAAGTTCAGTAACAGCGCCAAACTGATCATGCCGAACACGGAGAAAATCACATAATTTAACATTGAAAAATCTCCTTTAACGGCGCTTCATAACGGCTCTTAATCGTCGCAATAAGTGCCGCCTCATCATCCAAATCTAACACATGAATCAGCAACCAGCGCTGCGGTAAGGGCTCATCCGGTGCCAGATTTTCAACACTGGGATAAATATCAGCACTCACGGTACCGGGTGTCATAGAGACAGTACCCGCTAAAATCGTTAGGGGTAAATTATGCTGTAAATCAAGTGGCACCCGCACAAAGGCCGGCCTTAGTTTCTTGACTGGCCCCAAAATTAAAAATGCCACTTCAGCATTAGCGGTAACAATGTCAGCAAAAACCCGTAACGTATAGCGTAAGGCTAAAAATGGTCGTTGAATTAATGGCTGCGGATCCCGCAAGCGATAACATAACCACGGAATTGTCAACGCCAGCACAAGGCCAAAAAACAAATGAATAGGTGCGGCACTTTGATTAAGTAACAACCAGACAAGAAATAATAATAAGCTACGATACGGGGTCGGCAGCCACTGAAAGCGCGGTATCATATTCATGGTAAAACTCCGGAAGCAGGCAGTATGGTTCTGATAGTATTGATGACATCCCCCAGCTGACTGGCACCAGCGAAACTTAACGCCGTAAGAGGGCCGGCAAACACCATCATTAACAGACTGGCACTGAGTAACCATAGTACTGCGAAAACCTGTAACGGTAAGGCACGTTCATCCGCTTTTTGCATGCCACTTACCCGCCAGAACAACGTACTGCCAGCTCTGGACAAGCCCACCAACACCATTAGGCTAGAGAGTAATAACACCCCCCAAAGCCAAAACTGTTTCTCTGTATCCAACGCTGCCTGCAACAACATTAATTTACCAATAAAACCTGAGAATGGCGGTAAACCCGCTACTGAAATCGCGCCGAGTACAAACAAAGAACCTAGTAGTATGGGTTGATTGACCCGTCTAGCCGCGACCAGTCGATCAGCCGCTTTACCACGCTGCACAGCGATCATATCAGCCAATAAAAACAGAGCTCCACAAATTAGCGTAGAGTGTACAGTGTAAAACAGCACCGAGGCATTGGCAGCGGTATTTTGAAAAGCCACCATCGCCACTAAACTCCCGACCGATACCAGCACTAAATTAGCTACCAGCTTACGGAAATCTTTGCTGGCCAACACACCCAAGGCACCTAAAAACAGAGTAGCTAATCCAAATACCCATAACCAGTTTGTCGCAAGACCCGAAAGCGGCCCGGCATGCTCGCCGAATATCGTGGTAAAAACACGTAACAAAGCGTAGACACCAATTTTGGTCATCACCGCAAATAGGGCAGCAACCGGTGCTGAAGCAGAAGCATAGGTCGCAGGCAACCAAAACTGTAAGGGTAAAATCGCTGCTTTTAAGGCAAACACGATCAGCAGCATCAAGCCACCCACTTTTACCAACATGATATTTTCTTGTGGTAAATCGGCGACTTTCAACGCCATATCAGCAATATTTAGTGTCCCCAAGGTGCCATATAACACCGCCAGCGCCAATAAGAAAATGGCAGAACCAGTTAGGTTTAGTACCACGTAATGCACTGCCGCCTTTGTCTTGTTTTTGCCACCGGCGTGAATAAGCAATGCGTAAGAGGCAATCAGCAACACCTCGAAAAACACAAAAAGGTTAAAAAGATCGCCAGTTAAAAAGGCACCATTTATGCCCATGACCTGAAATTGAAATAACGGATGAAAGAAAGACCCCTTTTCATCCTCACCAGCACTACCATAACAAATGGCCCCCAACGCTAAAAAGGCGGTAAGGCATAACATGATGACACTGACTAAATCGGCAACCATGATAATGCCAAAAGGCGGCAACCAATTACCTAGTGCATAAAACGTCACACCATCCGCAAGTACTTGCAGTAGTAACAAAACACAGACTATTAGCAAGATACTTGTAGAAAGCATGCTAACGATGCGACGACGCCATGGCGAATAATGCACCGGCGGCAGCATAATCAGTAAAGCTGTTAGAAAAGGCAGCAGAATAGGTACTACAATCAGATGATTCATTTCTGACGCTCCTTCTTAGCGTGCCGAGGTTCCGGCATGCTGCCATCTACGTGATCATTACCCAAATCTGCCCGCGCCCGTATGGCTAATATCACCAAAAATGCCGTCATGGCAAAACCGATGACGATTGCAGTTAATACCAGCGCCTGCGGTAACGGATCGGCGTAACTGTCAGAAGTGCCTAACACTACGGCCCCTTTTAAATTAAGGCGGCCTGAGGAGAAAATGAAAAGATTAACCGCATAAGACAACATGGTTAAACCCATCACTACCGGAAAAGTGCGGCCTCGCAGCATTAAAAAAACTCCGCAACTGGTTAAAAAACCAATACATAAGGCAAATAACGTTTCCATTAAATTTGCTCCCTATGGATTGGCCGATGCGAGGTGGTCATTTTGCCTAAACTCGATAAGATCAATAAGGTTGCTCCCACCACAGTGATATATACCCCCAAATCAAAAGCGATAGCACTGGCCAACTCAATTTGTCCAAATAGCGGTAACTCAAAATAATCAAACCAAGACGTTAAGAAAGGGCGCTCGAAGGCCCAACTGGCAAGGCCAGTAAGAAGTGCAATCATTAAGCCCACAGCAACAACACGTTGATATTCAATATTCATTCTTGCTTTAACCCAATCTACCCCCTGGGAAATATAAAGTAAGATAATGGCAACTGCGGTAATTAAACCTGCAATAAAACCACCACCCGGCAAATTATGTCCACGGAAGAAAATAAACACCGACACCATTAACGCTAACGGCAAAATACTCTGAGCAACGGTAGCCAGCAATAATGGATGGCGCTCACGTGCCCAGGGACGTCCCTCACCATCACTACTGGGTTTAAACACCGGAATACGAGTCAGTAATTTAAAAATACCCAAGGCTGCAATCCCTAACACCGCAATTTCACCTAAGGTATCAAAACCACGGAAATCAACCAAAATTACGTTCACCACGTTGGTACCACCACCACCAGTTTTGGCATTGGCAATAAAGAAGTCAGAAATAGTACTAAAAGGCCGCGTCATAATGGCATAGCTTAAACTGCCAACAATAATGCCCACTAAAGAGGCTAAACCGAGATCTCGTACGACTTTGGATGGTTCGGACTGTTTCGGCGTTTTATGTGGTAAAAAGAATAAGGCCAGCATCAATAAAATGACGGTTACCACTTCCACACTGAGCTGAGTTAACGCTAAATCAGGCGCAGAAAAACGGGTAAAAGCAATAGAGACCATCAAGCCCACTACTGAAATCATCAGTAAGGCCACTACCCGCTTCCTATGCCAAACCACGGTCGCAAAGGCGCTGATTAACAGCATTGCCGCCCCGGTCGCATTAACCGCGTCCACCGGAATCTCTGCACGGCCGCCACTTAGTGTTTCCATCTGGATCAGCGGCAATCCGGCTAAAACAACAAAAGCAGTTAACAACAGCGCCATATAACGCTGTAAAGAGCCGTTATCTAACCAGTCATAGCATTGCGCAGCCTGATGGCAAAGCTGTTTGATGCTTCGTTCAAAAATATTTAGCGTATCGACACCGGGTAAGGCATTCTGAAAATCGAATAACTGCTTACGTTTAACATACATGAAAACACCGGCGGTCAGCGCTACCGCGCTCATTAACAGCGGTAGATTAAAACCATGCCAAATAGCTAAGCTGTATTCTGGTGTCGGGCCCGCCAAAACAGCAGTAGCAGCGGCTTGCAGTAACCCACCCACCACCCAGGCTGGGGCAATACCCACAACCAGACAAAGCGCCACCAGAATTTCTACCGGCAAACGCATATAACGCGGTGGCTCATGCGGTGTTTTGGTTAACCCTTTCGGCTGGCCATTAAAGAACACATCGTGAATCAGCCTTAAAGAATAAGCCACCGAGAAAATAGCCGCTACGGTAGCCAAAAGTGGAATAATCCAGGATAGCGCCCCCAATAAATGCTGCTCTAAGGTTTCGGCAAAAAACATTTCTTTGGATAAGAAACCATTTAATAAAGGCACACCTGCCATGGCCGCAGCGGCTACCATCATTAAAGTCGCAGTAATAGGCATAAATTGCCAAAGCCCGTTTAAACGGCGCATATCCCGACAGCCTGATTCATGGTCAATAATACCGGCGGCCATAAATAATGACGCTTTAAAGGTGGCATGATTGATAATATGAAAAACCCCCGCTACGGCAGCAAGCGGCGAATTTAAACCAAAGAGTAGCGTAATTAAGCCTAAATGGCTGATGGTTGAGTAAGCAAGTAAACCTTTTAAATCATGTTTAAATAGCGCCAGATAAGCACCGACTAACAGGGTTGCTAACCCCGTCAGACTCACTAACAAAAACCACATATCAGTACCAGAAAGCGCTGGATAAAAACGGGCTAATAAGAAAATACCGGCCTTTACCATGGTAGCAGAGTGTAAGTAGGCACTTACTGGTGTAGGTGCCGCCATGGCGTTAGGCAGCCAGAAGTGGAATGGGAACTGAGCAGATTTCGTAAAACAACCCAGCAAAAACAGCACCAGTAAAACAGGATAATAGGCGTGATTTTGGATAAGATCAGTCTGTTCTAGAACCACCGACAATTCATAGCTACCAACGATATTACCCAGTAAAATAAAGGCAGCAAGCAAACATAAGCCACCCGCACCAGTAATGGTTAGTGCCATTCTGGCACCGCGGCGAGCTTCAGATTTATGCCACCAAAAACTGATAAGCAAAAAAGAACTGATACTCGTCAGCTCCCAAAACAACCAGATTTGCAAAATATTGCCAGATAATACTATACCCAGCATTGCTGTCATAAAGAGCATCAGGTAAGCATAAAAACGCGGCATTGAATCTTGCTCAGAAAGATAATAACGCGCATATAGAATGACCAAAAGGCCAATAGCAAGTATCAGTAAGGCAAATAAATAAGCTAACCCATCCAGACGAAAATGGACATTTAACCCTAGTAACGGTATCCAGTCAGCTTGAAACTGCCAAATTTGCCCTGCGAATACGCTTTGGGTATGACTTAATAAAATCGCCAATGCCAGCATGGGAGCCAGTGCTGTCACTAACGCGCAAGCTGTGCGGGATCGCTTTGCCATCAATAACGGCAGCAAAGTACCCAGCATTGGTAATAGTGCTATCCACAACACATTCATAGGGTGGTCGCTTCCTTTAATATTAAAGCTGCTAACTGAACATAGTGTATTTAAAACAAGGCGGGTAACAATTTCTATGGTTTTGACGATATTTATACTCGTTGCTACTAAAAAAGTCTATTAATAACAGCGCTGAGCAGTTAGCAGGAGCAAGGTCACCCCAGTAAAAACCGGCATGACCTTGGAGTATCCCTTAGGCGTTATTGCATTTTCTGTAATAAGTCTAAAATAAAGGCATACTCTTGTGCTGTTTCTCCAAGACGAGCAAATCGACCTGATTTACCGCCATGCCCAGCTTCCATGTTGGTTCGGAACAGTAACGGCTTATTATCGGTTTTCAGCTCGCGCAATCTGGCTACCCATTTCGCTGGCTCAAAATATTGGACCTGCGAATCATGCAAGCCTGTTGTTACCAGCAGAGCAGGATAAGCCTGAGCCTTTACCTGATCATAAGGTGAATATGACAACATGTAGTCGTAATACACCTTTTCTTTCGGATTGCCCCACTCATCAAACTCGTTAGTGGTCAATGGAATACTCTCGTCTAACATGGTCGTGACCACATCAACAAAGGGCACATGCGCCACTAACCCCAGATATTTTTCCGGTGCCATATTAGCAACAGCCCCCATCAGTAAGCCACCGGCACTACCGCCCATACCGATAACTTTGTCCTTAGAAGCATATTTTTCAGCCACTAAATAGTCTGTTACGGCAATATAGTCAGTAAAGGTATTAATTTTATTCAGCAACTTACCATCCTCATACCATTGTCGGCCCATTTCCTGGCCGCCACGAATATGCGCAATAGCATACACAAAACCACGATCAACTAAGGATAAGGCCGTAGAACGGAAAGAGGGATCCATTGATGCACCATAGGAACCATAGGCATACTGGTATAAAGGGGCTGTGCCATCGCGTTTAAAGCCTTTACGGTACAATAGCGACACTGGCACCTTGACGTTCTCGGCTACCGGCACCCAAACCCGCTCTGTCACATAATTATCTTTATCAAAGCCACCTAATACCTCTTGCTGCTTTAACAACTGCTTTTCGCCCGTTTGCATATTAAGCTGATAGACACTGGCTGGCGTAGTCAAAGAGGTGTAGGTATAACGTAACCAAGGAGTATTTTGCTCAGCATTAATTTCAAAGCCTGTGACATAAGCGGCTTCATCAGAGCTGATATAGAAGGCTTTAGCAGGATCCTGCCATGGCATAACCCGAATTTTTCTTAAGCCATCGCTACGCTCACTAATCGCCAGATAATCATTAAATAGGGCAAAATCCTGAATAAATACAGCGTCATCATGCGCCAGTAGTGGCTGCCAGTTCGCTCTATCACCAATTTTGTCATCCGGAACAGACATCAAACGATAGTTAGGCGCTTGCCAATCGGTACGAATAATCCAACGACCGGCAATATGCTCAGCGTCATATTTAAACTCGCGTTGCCGTGGCGCAAAGACCTTAAAATCACTCTCTGGTTTAGCCGCATCCAACACCCGCAGCTCATCAGAGACAGTACTGCTCAGGTTTATCATCACAAAACGGCCATCCTGGCTATTGTTAACCCACATGTAAAAGCTGTTGTCTTGTTCCTGATAGACCACCTTAGCTTTAGCCGGCTCCTGGCCTAGCTTATGCCGTAATACGGTATTACTTAACAAAGTAACAGGATCGTTTTGCACCAGAAAAAGTTGCTTACTGTCCGCTGACCAGGCAATAGCAGCAGATAATCCGGTTAGCTGATCCGGTAAATCTTTGCCGGTCTGTAAATCACGGATTTTCAGGGTGTACTGCCGCCGCCCAGTGGTATCTTCCATGTAAGCTAATAAACGCTGGTTTGGGCTAACCTGTAAATTAGCTGCCTGATAAAAGTCTTTACCTGCTGCCAGTTCATTAACATCCAATAATACCTGTTCAGCACCACCAGCTACCGGTTGACGCAAATAAATAGGGTATTCCTTGCCAGTTTCAAAACGGCTGAAATAACGGTAATCGCCCTTAACATAAGGTACTGAACTATCATCTTGCTTAATACGCCCAATTAACTCCTCAGTGAGTTGCTCAGTCAGCGCAGTGTAGTGTGCACTGTACTGCTGATAGTAGGCATTTTCAGCGTTTAAATAACCCAATACTTTCGGATCTTGCCGCTTGTCATCACGCAGCCAATAGTAAGGATCTATTCTGTCACCATTGGGTGAGGTCACTTTAAATTCAATTTTTTCCGCTTTTGGTGTAAGCAAGATCTTTTCCTCAGCTACTACAGTCATGGCCGGAAGTAACATGCTGGCTAGCACGAGCATTCGATAGGGTGTCTTTAACATTTAACAACCTCTTGTTTAATTAATTTTGCTTGCTGTTAGGGTATTTTATTGCATTGAGTTAAAACACAATGTTATCGCCTTGTAAGAGTAAAGCAGCCTGCTAGCTAAGAGCAAGCAGCTTTAGCTTCACACTGAAGATTAATAGCGTTATATTCTTCCAGTTTTTAAAAAACTGACTAATACTAAAGGGTGTGTTGATATACCCTCGATATTGCAAAGGAAATATTATGAATTTAATGACTGTAGCTGAAGTGGCCGAGTTTTTAGGCGTACCAGAAAGCCGGGTAGAGCGCTTAGCCAGAGAGCATCTATTGGTTGCCAGTGATAAAGACAGCGAAGGCAAGCCGTTGTTTGCAGTTGATGACGTGACACGTTATAAAACTTTAGCTGAACGACTTGGCGGTTTATAAAAGCAATAACTCCGCCAGCTTATGACGCCATTGCTGTGCCGCATCTTGATAATCAGGAGCGGCTTGGTACCACAGCCAACAAAATCCACTGTATAAAACTTTTGCCAATTTCAACCGTGAGTGTAAGCTTTGTTGATAACGCAAGGCACTTTGGTTATCAGCGAAACGTCGCTTAGCATGATAATGCGTCAACATTTGCTGTTCTTGCTGCTCGCTTAACTGGAAGTGTAACGATATTGCCGCTAAGTCAAAGCTACTGTCGGTGAGTTGTGTATATTCAAAATCAAGCAACCAAATTCTTCCTGCCGCCCACAGTAAGTTTCCTTGATGTAAATCCATATGACATAGCACTAAATCGGACGGCTGCGCTTCAAATTGATGAGCATTTTGTTGCAGAGCATTAAATAAGGATGCCGCCGGCTCCAAGGCTGGCATTTGACTATTATGCATTAGCTGCCGTAAATACTGACTCACCTGCATAATAGGCGTTTGTACCTTAAGCGCATGCAACTCTGCCAGAGTACTGGCTAATAGCAATAGCCGCTCTGGTGTTAACGTAAGTGGTTTGCCGCCAGTTACATACTCACTGATCAGTAATTGCTGGTGATTATTCAGGCACAGCGGCGCCGGCGCTAAACCCACTGCAGCAGCGGCATGCTGACAACGCAACTCTTGCTGTCGACATACGCCCAATGTATCCAGAGGATAGCGACGCAGCACATACTCCCCCCGCTCAGTACGGACATAATAATTTAAATTACTTTCACCAGACGCCAGAGGTTTAACCTCCAATGGTGGATGGCTGGCAAAAAACTCCAGATGCTGGCAAAACCGTGTTATAACTGCACTGGCTCCGGCATCGAGCTTTGTTGCAGTTGATAATGACTGCGCCATGCAAAATATCCCACTAAAGCAATAATGGTATACAGCATAAACAAGGCTGTCAGAAAATAAAGGTGTTTTTGGGCATAAACAAAAATACATACGGCATCTATTACCACCCAATACAACCAGTTTGACACTAACTTTTTAGCAACCAGCCAAGTAGCAACGATACTAAAGGCAGTGGTTTGGGCATCTAACCAGGCGAAATCAGCATGGGTATAGTTGGCCATCAGGTACCCCAAACCCAGCCCTGTCATTGCCGTTAAACTAATCAGCAACAAATGCCGTTGCCAGGCCCATTCAAACACAGCTCGTCCGCCGGCAGCCTGTAACTTTAATTGTTGCCAGCGCCTCCAGCCGTAGAGCGCCATTCCTGCGTAGTATAAATGCAACAACGCATCTGACAGTAAGGCGGAATCCCACATGACATGAGTAAACAACAAAGTACTGAGTAAGGCTGCTGGCCAGCACCAGATGCTTTGCTTAAGCGCCAGTATTACATAGGCCAATGCCAACAAGGTTGCCACCAGCTCTACGCTATGCATCAGCTGCCAGTCATTAATCAGCTTACTCAGTAACTCATTCATGGCCGCAAATCACCTGGAATAAATTTACAAACAAACACCAACTTACCGTAGGTTTGCATCGACCACCGCATGCAGTGTTGCAGGGCCTGCATTACCTCATCATAGTCGCCAAAAATCTGCGTACTCATGGTATTGGTAATAATGTGTAAACCAGGTTGCTGCGCCAGCTGCTCAATAAAAGCCTGAATAGGACCTTTATAATCATTTGCCAGCGGGTATTTACTAATTTCTACCGATAATTGCATACAAAGACTCCTTAAAAGCTATAGCTGGCCGTTATGCCAATACGACGCGGTTCAGCAAATTGCTCATACACATGGGGCGCATATTCATCACGGGGATCATTGCCAAAATAAAAACCGCGTACTCCGACGTCTTTATCCAGAGCATTACGTACCCAAAGCGCCAGCTCCCAGTGCTGTACTTGATAATTTAAGCGCACATTAACCAGCTCGCTGCTACCGGCCTTGGCATTGTGGCCATCAGAATAGTAAAAGCTGCTCTTGCCCTGCACACCGGCCTGTAGCGACAGTTGCTCTGTGAACAACCAATCGGCACCGACACTGTAGTTAACCCGCGGTGCATGCGCTTGATCGCGCCCGCTAAGATCTAAGCCACTGTCAGTAACATAGTGCCCAAGGCGGGATTGCAAGTAACCCGCACTAGCAAACAATTGAAGTTGACTATTCAACTGCAGTCGGGTTTCCATCTCTACCCCATAATTACGACCACTAGCCGCATTATCAATAAAGCCAGCAAACTCAGGCCCTAAATCCGGGTTAATCCAGCCTTTTACCTGCATATCTTTGCGCCACATGTAAAAAGTCGCGACTCGGGTCGTTAAACTACCATCAGCACTGCTACCTTTTACGCCAAATTCTGCATTAATTACGCTTTCCGGATTAAAGCTGGCCTTAGTTGCTAATACCGCAAAGTTTTCATCGGCGGCTTTTGATAAGGCCTCGCCGTTGATACCGCCAACCTTATAACCGCGCGACACTAAACCATAAAGTAGCGCTTGCGGATTAAGCTGATAATTCAGGCTGATTTTTGCGCCCCACATGGTTTTATCGGATTGCAAATTGATGCTGGCTACGTCCAGGTAGTCGTCTTTGTACTGTTCAATACGTCCACCCACCACTAGGCTTAACTGTTCAGTAAGCGCTGTGTGCGTCTCACCATATAGCGATAAATTCCGGCGCTGTAAGGCACTGGCAAAACGTTCTCGCTTATCTTCTTTTCGGCGTAAACGTTCTAACGTCAAATCTCGCGTACTGCCATAAAGACCAAACACCCAATCAGTATTGCCAAATAGTAGTCCCGCAGGTTTTGACACTAAACGATAGTCTAATGTCCATTGCTCACGTTCGCGCAAGTAACGATCCTGATAAGAATATTCCCAGGGATGTATGCCACGATAGCTCCAATCTTCATCAAAGCCATAATCAGAATCTGCATTAAGGTAACTAAGTTGGGCATTAAAATCAGCTACACTCAATCCCTGATAAGCGAGGTTCAGTGCCAACGCTTTACTACGCAACTTATCTTGCCCCGGCTCGTCCGATAGCGTGGTTCTGTTACGGTCAAGCGAAAAGGCATCATAGCCATTTTGCTGGTCAATAACATGTGCCGTTAAACCCAGTTGCAATTGTTCAGCTGCCAGATACTGTAGTTTAAAACGGCCGGTAAATTCGTCGATATTATTAGTATTGGCGCGGTTTAGATAAGTATTTTCGATAAAACCATCTGATTTTTGCTGATCCAGCGTCAGGCTATACGCCAGTTGTTCTGAAACAGCTGCACTATGATAGCCAGATAACTGCCCGCTATCGTAATTGGCTAGGCTGGCACTTATTTTACCTTCAGGGGTAAAGGTTGGGTTTTTACTGGTAAAATTCACCATCCCCGCCAGGGCATTAGTGCCAAAGCGGGTAGCTTCCGGGCCACGAAATACTTCCAATTGCTCAGGGTGGGCCACACTGCTAATACCCAGCCCCGCATAATCAATACCATCAATTAAAATACCCACAGAAGGGTTAATAACGTCGATAAATTCGCTGCGCTCGCCAATACCCCGAATTTGGATAAAGCGGCCACGTGACGCGCCAGCAGCAAAATTAACATTGGCAAATTGTAGCAGAGCATCATCAAGATGCTGTGCTGACTGCCGCTGCAGATCTTGCTCGGTTAAAACAGCAACACTACCAGCAACCTGTTGTAAATTTTGCTGTCGAAAATCGCCTTGTACCACAATACGTTCTATATCCTGCTCAGTAGCATGCAGAGAAAAGGTAGAAAGGATAGCAAGAGATAAAGTAGAAAAACGCAAAAACATAGGTGATCGGCTCCAAAGCAATTTGAGGATCACACTGTTCAAAGACGACATCAAATCCGCTAACTTAAGCTAACTTAGCCTGAGTATTAAGGTAGTCAATGTGCTCTGATGGGGAGTTAGCACCATCCCTCCGCCGGTATGATCCGGATCAGGTTCTAAGGGTTCGCTTGCTAGCATCTCAGCACTTTCTAACCGTAATTAAAAAGAGCACCCCTTGGTTGCCGTTGCAGTCTATGCGCTTTTACAAAAAAAAACAATGTTAACGCCAACAACCTTTATCATCCAGGCAAAGTTTTAGCTGTGCCGCCAGATCAACAGCTGGCAGTGGTTTGGCAAATAAGTAGCCCTGACCGATATCACAATGATGCTGCAGTAGCGCCTTGCATTGTGCCTGGGTCTCCACGCCCTCAGCCACCACTTCTAAACCTAACTTACGCACCATAGCAATCGTAGAGGTGATAATATCGAAGTCCGCTTGATTATCTAACATGCCAAACACAAAACTTTTATCAATCTTGATGGTATCTACCGGCATTTGCCGTAAATAGCTCAGTGAAGAGTAACCGGTACCAAAATCATCAATTGCCAGCCTAAAACCTAAGGCTTTCAAGCGCTGCATATTGGTGATGGTTTCGCCAATACTATTGGCTAACAAGCTTTCGGTCAGCTCAAGCTCGAACATCGCGGCAGATAATTGATGGTGCTGCAGTTGCTGCTGCAAAAAAACCGGCAAATTAGGATCATTTAACTGAGCAGCGGAAAGATTAATTGCCACTGTCAGCTCGGTAAAACCTGCCTGGCGCAGAGCAATCATGAGTATGAAACTTTGTTCAATTACCCAGTAACCAACCGGCACCATCAGGTTCGCATATTCCAATACCGTAATAAACTCGTCTGGAGGCACCAGCCCCCGGGACGGGCTTTGCCAACGCAGTAACACTTCAAGTCCCTGTAGTTGCTGATCTAGCAAGCGGATCTTTGGCTGGGCATACAGTAAAAACTGTTGCTGCAACAAGGCTTGCTTTAGCTCACTTTCCAATGCCAGACGATTCTGATAAGCATCGAACATTTGTTGGCTATAAAAATGCAGACTATTACCACCCTGAGCTTTTGCCTGATACATCGCCAAATCCGCTTGGCGTACCAAGTCGTCAGGCTTTAAATGCGCATCACGGGTACAACTAATACCAATACTTACACTAAGTTGATACTGCTCTTCTGCTAGCTGCATGGGTTCCTGAAAAACGGTAATCAGGGTGTTGGCTAAATCCACCAATAATTCTGGCGAGGCAACTTCGGTAACAATCACAAATTCATCACCGCCAAAACGACAAATGAGATCTGTTGGTGCCAGGGCTTGCCTGAGACGATTTGCCGCCTCAATTAATAACTGATCTCCTTGTTCATGACCACGGATATCATTCACCCGCTTAAACTGATCAAGATCTAAAAACAATAAACCCAAACAGACACTACTACTACTTAATCCTGCAATACTTTTTTTCAGGTGAAACTGCAGCATATTGCGATTTGCCAAGCCCGTGAGCAGATCGAACATGGCCATGTTTTCCAGTTCCCGGGTTTTTGCTGCAATGTTGTCTTGTAGTAACTCTAATTTACAACTTAAGGCTTCACTGGCTTTGTGCAAGCGATCGACTTCATCACTTAGCCAAGCAGAGGGCTTTGGCAACGCCTCGCGAAAAGGTCGAAACTTATTCTCAGCCAGTAGGGGTAGCGCAAACGATATCTGCAATAACCTGCCGGTTAAGCGGCGGGTTAACCAATAAGCCAGCCAGAAAAAAAGTAAAAAACAGATTAACGCCAGAGCAATTAGTTGCCACTTAAACGTATTATTGGCCGCTTGATAAGCGGCAATATCCTCCAGCAGCAAAATTGCATACTGTTGGCGCCCCTGAGTTACCAGTGGCAGTTGATGCACAAAATAAGGGGTCTCATTAAGTGTTAAGCCTGTCATAGTAGCTTGTTGTAAGCTCTCTGCATTAAGTTGTGCCAGTGCAGTAATGATAATCTTAGCAAAATCAATCGCCGCGGTGGTGGCTGAGAGTACAGATAAGCCCTGCTCATCAAAACGTACTATGGCCACTTCACTTTGCAAGGCTTGCCCAAGCGCTATAACAACACCTGCCAAGGTTTGACTGGAAATCAGCACCGCAATATTGCCATCCTGATCAGAGAGCGGCACGCTAACCAAACTGCTGCAATGCGCTGCACAATAAATCCGGGATTGCGGGCGCTGCTCAAGATAAGTTTGTTCTACCATAGGCATTAATGCTGCAGGAAAAGGCGCAGATTGAAACAGCGCTTCGGTGCTTTGCTCTGAAAAAAGCCATAACGATTCTATATTCAGATGTAAACTTAAGGCGTCGTACCGTTGCGATAATTCGGCTAAAAAACCCGAAAAACCTTGCTGTTGTGGCAAAGACGCCAACTCAGCAAAACTTTCAAACCAGGCTTGTTGCTGGCTTTGCAGCAATAGCTGATACTGCAAAAAATGCTGGGTAACTTGTTGTTGTTTTAATTGCTGCTGCTCTATAAAACTCTCGTTTAAACGCTCTAGCGATAAACTGGTTACCAGCACAATAAGTACCAGCATAAGAGCCAGCATCAGGCCGATAATTTTGGTATTAAAGCTAAAGAATCGCATTAGAATCTATACGTTAATTGCAGCGCCCAAACTTGCCAGTAACGCTGATTATTAAGAGCCAAATCAGGTATCAGACTAGGTGAAAGTCTTCCTGTGCCATCTACCCAGTGATGCTCGACCTGCCATTGCCAGTTTTTGGCAAACGCATAACTGAGTCCAAACATAATACTCTGCTGATAGCCAAAATAAGCTGGAATACCGATTTCAGGCAAAGAAGAACCGCGTTTGTCGTTTTTATTTTGTGTCAGGTAATCTAGT
This sequence comes from Alishewanella longhuensis, assembly GCF_014653435.1. Lineage (GTDB taxonomy): Bacteria > Pseudomonadota > Gammaproteobacteria > Enterobacterales > Alteromonadaceae > Alishewanella > Alishewanella longhuensis. The sequence continues at coordinate 118,599 of NZ_BNAO01000010.1, forward strand.
GTGATCAGAGCGCTGAGTTTAGTGGACAATTGGTATCGCCCTAATAAATAACCGCCCTGACCTTTCTGATCGCGTCGAAAACCAGGCTGATAAAACCCTTTTATCGACAATCGTTCTTGCATTAACTCCGCAGCTAACTCCCATTTTTCAGCTTGATAGCGCCAAGTCAGCATAAAACGCTGCACCGTCAGGTCAGCATCAAAGAAAAAATCAAAATCGGCAGCGCCATAGCTAAAGTCAGAATCCAACAAGGAAATACCATAAGTCGCCTGGCTACCCAAACTCTGCCAAAAAAGACTGGCCTGGTGTACAAACTTTTGTTTAGCCTCTCCTTGCACCACAGGGCTGAGTAAGATCTGGCTTTGTGCCTTGGTAATATTCGTAGCCCCAAGACTCCAGTTATACTCAAGTTCACCACTGCTGCCTTGTAAATAGCCTTTAATGGCTACCCCATCGCTGGCAACCGCAATGTCGCGAAAAGCGTCATAGTAAATCGATTGAGGCAACATAATACTGGGTCTGGTAAAGGGGACATCCCGGGTGCTGGAATACAGCCAATGCTGATTTTTATAACGCCCAAGATACAAATTAAGTTGATGATCAAAATCATCAAGTAAACTGATATCTAAGAATAAGTAATCCAGCCGCCCTCCCTCCGGATAGCGGTTACCACCATTCAGATAAACTAACTGTCCAGATAACTTTAAGCGGGATGAAACCTTCCAATTGGCATTAATACCCACCTCTGTCAAAGCCGCAGAGAGATCACCGCTATTATTAACGGCGTTGCTTTTCTTCGCCTGCGCAAGCCCTTGCGCAAGAAAGCCATGCACACTAAGAGATTCCGCCTGGATGGAGAGCGGTAACAGACATAGTGAAATAAGTAAGTAAAATTGCCGGCTATTTTTCATGTACCACCACCACCCGCACAGCTGGAGAACCTTTGTCTGTAGCCAGATAACCAATAGCGCCCGGTGTCTGTTTTAATAGTAGCAACATCTCCTCTTCAGACTGTACTTGGGTTGGGAAGCTACCAATACCGGAGAAACGCTGCCGATCCCATATCGCATCTAATTGATAAGGAAACATTTTTAAATAGTTCCGACTAAATCGGATATGTTGTTCATCTGCCGAATTTAGTACAAACACCTGGATGGGCTGCCCATCAGACCAACGGGTTTGCCGCATAGTAAAAATGGCTCTGAGTTGAGATGTACTAAGCTGCTCTTCGCTCACAGATGAGTGTGCAACAACTTCCAGCGCCTTTACAGGCCAGGAAAGCAGCAGCAATAAACAGTATAAAGCACGTAGTAAAGTCATCTTATCCCTATAAACCTAACTCCGGCTAACCGGTTATTAATTATAGTCGCTTTATAAAAGCTAGCTTGACTATCTGAGTAGCAGCTTTAACTATAAGCAATAGCAGATAAAAATGTTACTAAAGTGAAAATTATTTCACAACCCTAAGTACCAGGTCGCTATTGAGAAATACAAAAGCACGCCTGCCACATCAGCGATAGACGTAATTAAAGGACCACTTGCTGTTGCCGGGTCCATATTAAAGCGGCTGAGTAAGAAAGGTAATGATAGCCCAATTAAACTGCCCACTAACACTACTAACATCATGGTAAGCGCCACTACTACAGCAATATCGGGCCCGCCGCGCCACAGCCCCAACCCCACCACTGCGGCCGACATTGTCAGGCCAAGTAAACCGGCTACCAGACATTCTTTACCTAATAATGAGCCCCAGTCTCGCAGCTTAACATCACCGGTAGCTAAAGCACGCACCATTAAGGTGCCAGACTGCGCTCCAGCATTACCGCTACTGGCGATAAGTAAGGGTAAAAAGAATAACAACGCCAGATAGCTGGCAATGGTTTCTTCAAAGTAGGCGATGCCAGCGCCGGAGAAAATATTACCGAATACCAGTACAACCAGCCAAAATACCCGTTTGCGATATAACAGGCCGATACCAGCATGTTTAACACTACTCTCCAGCTTTCCGATAGTAGCGGTTTTGTGGAAATCTTCGGTGGCCTCTTCCGCAACAACGTCCATCGCATCATCGTAGGTCACAATACCAACCATTTGATGTTGCTCATTCACTATGGGTAGTGCCAGTAAGTCGTACTTGGCTATTAAACTAGCTACTTCTTCCTGCGGCATATCGACACTGGCGTATATAGGATCATGATTCATTAAATCATCAACCCGCATACTCACGGGTGCCAGAATTAAATCGCGCAAACTGACTACGCCAATCAATTGCCGCGCTTTATCTACCACATAAGATGAATAAATAGTTTCTTTGTCCGGCGCTTCCAGGCGCAGCACTTCAATGGCTTCGCGCACCGTAAGATCCGGCGGCAACACCGCATAATCTGAAGTCATAATAGCGCCAGCACTGCCTTCTTCATGCGCCGATAAGCGCAAAAGATCTTCTCGCTCAGCTTGCGCCAGTGCAGGTAACAGCGTATCGCGCTGCTCTTCCGTTAACCGATTAAATAAATCAGCGCGTTCGTCCGACGACATTTGCCGGATAATAGGTGACAATTTCCGTCTGCTAATACTAATGGCCAGTTTAACTTGCACTTCAGCTGGTAAATAGCCAAAAACCTCAGCCTGCTCTGCGCGCGGTAAAACCGTTAATAAAGTCCAAAGTTCGGTAGCAGAAAATTCTGTTAGGGCAGCAGCGTAATCGGCTGGATGCACATCTTCCAGCTGGTCACGTAACAAATGGGCGGTATCATGCTCCAGCGCAGCGCGCAGAGTATCGATAAGAACAGGTAATTCCATAACAACCTCTTATCAGCAACAACTGCTTAATAAGAGACTGGCTAGCAGATCAGCTTATTAAGCGCAGATTAATATGATTCTGGTGACTATGCAGGCTACGCCTGCTACTGGGAACGTCCATAAAGTTGAAAAACTCCAAATGGATAATTAACACATTGCCACTTAAGCAAATTTTCACGCTATTTTATAAGCTAAGTGAGCTGAACTCAACCTGAGCAGCCAAAGTTTTACTGAATAAACCAGACTTTCTGTTAGCATAGTGTTTCGCATCAAAGGAGTGGAATGATGACCAAGCAAAATACAGCGATCCTGTCTCAGTGGTGGCAGCCTCAGGCATTGGCTCTGGATGAATGCTGGCAATACAGTGTTGGCCCCATTACGCTGTATTTTAAGCGTTGCCTGCAAGAATGGCAGTTTAGTTTTGAACGCCAGGATCAAGCCGAAACCAACTTTAGCACTGTCAGCCAGAGTGCTGTCTGTTTGCCGGAACTGTTAACATCACAACGCTTTATTTTTCGGCACAGCCCAACCAGCTTCCGCTTAACACCAAAATTGTTAGAACGGCCAGTGGTGATTAAAACCCGTCAGCCGGTAAGTATTCCGGCAGGGGAACAAAATGTGTTTTATATCAGCTCCCCGGTTTGTATACAGGTTAGTTTAGAGCAACCGCAAACCATATTGCTGGAAATCTCTATTCAACGTCTATCCGACACCTGGTTTGGCGCTTCCACTGAGCATGGCCAGCTGTGTTACGCAGATAAAACACATGCCAGGCAAAGCTTGGCGGAAATACCGGCCAGGCCGCATCGAGCCGTCACGGCGGTGACCATCGAAAATCGTTCTGATAAAATGCTAACTATTGATAAAATTAGTATTCCATTGCCCTATCTCGCCATTTATGGTCGTAATGACGGCAGCCTTTGGACCGACCCTATTACTTTACAACATGAAGGTGACAGCAGTTTAACCCGCTTTAAAATTAGCAAGGAGCTGCCCGCAGGTCTGAGCAGTGCTGATTTGTTAACGGCACCACGAGAGTTACCTGATAAAAACAATTTAGTACGGGCTTTCACCGGCATCTTTAGCCAATAAAGGATAGATTATGTTTGATGCTCTGCTGCAATTTATACAATCAGACGCTGTGATCAATGGTCTCCAGGCCTTATTATTGATTTTGAGCGGCTTCTTACTCGCCCGTTATACCGCCAAAGCCGCTGAGAAAATCATCAGTAACAATTTTTCCAGACATCATGCCGTGTTGTTCCGCCGTGTTGTCTATTGGCTGGTATTAGCTCTATTCTTAGCTTCAGCGTTGCATCAGTTGGGCTTCTCTCTAGGTGTTCTGCTTGGCGCTGCTGGCGTATTATCCGTGGCTATTGGTTTTGCCTCCCAAACCTCCGCTTCCAATTTAATCAGCGGGCTATTTCTGATTGGTGAAAAGCCTTTCCAAATTGGCGATACCATTAAAGTGGGCACGACGATCGGCGAAGTACTGTCGATTGATTTACTGTCAGTAAAGTTACGCACCTTTGATAATCTGTTTGTGCGGATCCCGAATGAAAGTTTGATCAAGTCTGAAATGACCAATATGACACGCTTCCCCATTCGCCGTTTTGATTTGCTTCTAGGGGTAGCTTATAAAGAAAATATCGCTAATGTACGCAAAGTACTATTTGACGTAGCAGAGAAAAATCCACTCAGTTTGGACGAACCCGCGCCAGCCTTTTTATTTACCGGCTTTGGTGACTCTGCCTTAAATTTGCAATTTTCGGTTTGGTGCAGCACCGGCAACTTTAGAGCGCTGCGTAATAGCTTGCAAGAGGAAATAAAACTGGCCTTTGATGCTGCTGGCATTGAAATCCCCTTCCCACATCGCACCCTTTATGCTGGCAGTGAGACGCCGCCCTTTCCGGTGCGGATTGTCTCGGAAGCAACGCCTGCCAGTACAGAGCAAAAACCAGATAAACCGGCAAATTCTTAAGCCAGCACAGTGCCTGATAATATAGACATTGGTATTTATCCCAAAACACGTCATAGTAAAGATAACCTGGCCAATACAGCCGGGTTTACCAGGAGCTTGCGAATGTGGCGTAGTTTAAGCCTGTTGTCATTGTCTGTTACCAGTTTTACGCTGTCTGCCCAGTGCAACAGCGACTTTGATAGTGCGCTGTTAAAACAACAAAACCCCACTATCAGCGCGATAACATTTCAACGCAATAACGTCTTCGACCTTACCGAAAAAGGCATTTTTTGGCTGCATCGCTTTGCGAATGCCAGCCATATTATTAGCACCGAAGAAACCATTCGTGATGATTTATTGTTTAGCGAAGCGGCACCATTAAAACTCTCAGAGCTAGCTGAAACAGAGCGTTTGCTACGTAGCCGACGTTATTTGCGAGATGCCAAAGTAGAGGTTGTCAGCTATTGTGGCGCAGATAACAGCGCGGTGGTGCAGGTCAGCACCTGGGACAACTGGTCGCTACTGCCTAAGATCGATTTCTCCAGCGAAGGTGGTGAAACCAAATATTCTTTGGGCATCGCCGAGGATAATCTACTGGGTTCAGGTAACCATATCCAACTGGATTACTCAAAAGACAGTGAGCGTACCGGTTATTTGCTTAGTTTTGCCAGTCCCAATATTTTTGGGAGTCATTGGAATACCTTGGTCAGTTATGCCAATAACTCCGATGGCGAGAATTATCAATTTGCCTTGCAGCGTCCATTCTATCGCTTAGATTCTGACTGGGCTTTTAACTTTGATTTGTTAAAAAATAAAGAGCAGGTAACAGATTATTTATTAGCCGAAAGTGTCAATGAATACGATCGCACCCGCAATCAATTCGAGAGTTCGGCAGGCTTTAAATTAGCGGCGCGTGGGCAAAGTATTCAACGCCTACTGTTGGGGTTAACGCTGGAAGATGTTTCCTTTAGTGAGCAGGCGGGCACCGTCTTGCCATTACCTGCCGAACGCAACTTATCGGCACTATGGATAGAGTATCAATTACTGCAGGATGATTTTTACAAACTCTATAATATAAACCAGTTTAATCGGGTAGAAGATATCAATGCAGGCTGGCAATTACGCTTGCGCTTAGGTTATTTACAACCGTGGCTTGGTGCTGATGCAGACGGCTTACAACTTACACTAAATGTAGATAAAGCCTGGCAGTTGGGGCCGCAAACCTGGATATTTAGTGAGCTGAGCTACGATCGCTTAGCTTGGGAAAATACTCGTCAGGAATTATGGCATCTGGCATTACAGGTAAATCATCAACTCAATGCCCGCAACAGTGTAATGGCCAGCATCTCTGCGGAGAAAGGCAGAAATTTATTTACAGATGAAGCCTTATACCTAGGAGGAGATAGCGGACTGCGGGCCTTTCCACTGTATTACCAGCGTGGCGATAATCGGATGGTTGCCACAGCCGAATACCGCCATTATACCGATTGGAACCTATGGCAAATTTTTGATGTCGGCTTTGCCGCCTTTACTGATGTCGGTCGCAGTTGGGGAGCCAATACCCAATTTGATTACGCCAGCGCCCAAAACGGCAGAGCCGGTGTTGACGATAAAATTTTATTAGGCGTCGGGGTTGGCATTCGCTTGTTATCCAGCCACTCCAGCCGTGGCACCATGGTTCATTTGGATCTCACCCGGCCTGTAACCGATAACCCAGACATTAGCAGTTGGCAATGGCGGGCCACGGCGAAAAGGCGCTTTTAAGTTAAAGCCCCCAACTCACGCTGCTATCAGTGTGGCTGACATTTAGGGCAAAACACTGTACTCCGTTGCCCCAAACGAATTTCCTGCAAAGCGGTACCACAAACCACACAAGGCAGGGTCGCACGGCCATACACCAACAATTCTTGTTTAAAATACCCTGGCTTACCATCGACCTGACTAAAATCCCGCAACGTCGTACCGCCCTGAACTATAGCGGCAGCCAGCGTTTCTTTGACTACGGTTGCTAGCAAAGTTAGTTTGTCTGCACTTACCTGGTTAGCCGGTGCCTGCGGGGCTATACCCGCCTTGAACAGCGCTTCGTTCGCATAGATATTGCCTACTCCTACTACCACCTTGTTATCCATTAACACCAATTTGATGGCCGCGCTGCGCTTGGCACAAGCGTTAAGCAAAGTCGCGGCACCAAAGGCGTCGGTTAACGGCTCTGGCCCTAATGCCGCTAATAGCGGATGCACCGTATCTTTCGCTTGCCATAACACCGCACCGAAGCGACGGGTATCGTTTAACCGCAAACACTGACCGCTGCTTAGCACAAAATCGAGATGATCATGTTTTTCAGGTAGTTGTTTGGCTGGCACCACCTTTAAATGGCCAGACATCCCCAAATGTAAAATAATGCAGCCAGTTGGTAACTCTATCAGCAAATATTTAGCGCGGCGGCTTACCGATAAAATAGGCTGCTCTGCTGCAGCAACCACCTCATCCGGTATCCACCAGCGCAGTTGCCGTTGCCGGGCAATAACCTTAATCAGTGTTTGCTGTGCTAAATGCGGACTGATCCCAAGGCGGGATACCTCAACTTCAGGCAATTCCGGCATGCTTACTCCACTAAAAATAATAAACGGGCCTGGGCTGCGCTAAGCTGATACAGCTGCGACTGCCCCACTTGCTGCAGCAAGTACTTCTGTTGTGTTACTGATGCATTCTGCTCAGCAGGCTCTGGGTAGAGCAGCCAAATTTGTGGTGTCAGCTCACCCACCAGCTGCACGCTGGCCTGAGCTACCGGCACCCAGCTTTGCTGTGCCTGCAAACTTACTGGCTGCAGAATACTATATTGCCAAGCGCTGGCCATCTGCTGCGCATTCACACCTGCACGACCGACTGGCTGTAATTGCCATTGCCCAGCGGCCTGCACTAAACGTTGATTACCAACAGACACACTTAACAGCTGTGCTTGCTCAGGCACCAATTGCGTAGGTTCAGCCACAGAAGCAGTATTACTGCCTGACCAGTCATAAAGGCTATACATTAAAATCAGTACCAAAAAGATCAGTACATTATTCCAGTTACGGCGTGAGAGTTTCAGCATAGCTAATCTGCAAAAAATGAAATGCAAAACATAGTAACGCAGGCAGGGCTTAAAAAGCAAAAACCCGGCCTAAGCCGGGTTTCTGTAAGTCGATTACTTGATTTTCGCTTCTTTGAAAATCACGTGCTTACGCACTTTAGGATCGAACTTTTTGATTTCCATCTTTTCTGGCATGGTACGCTTGTTCTTCGTTGTAGTGTAGAAGAAGCCAGTACCAGCAGAAGAAACTAAACGGATTTTATCGCGCATTTGTTAATTCCTTATACCTTGTGACCGTTGGCACGAACGTCTACTAAAACGGCGTCGATACCTTTCTTGTCAATAATACGCATACCACGTGGGGTAGTACGTAAAGTAACAAAACGGTTTTCACTTTCAACCCAGAAACGGTGAGTTTGCAGGTTAGGCAGGAAACGGCGCTTTGTCGCGTTGTTGGCGTGCGAACGACGGTTACCTACCATCGGACCTTTGCCAGTTACTTGGCATACTCTAGACATGTCAATATTTCTCCAAAATTACGTCAGCTCGAGCTATCTTTCACCCTTCTGGCCTTGAAGGTTGCCCCGAAAATGGATGAGGGCGCACTTTATACACGAAAGCGCGGTTAAACTCAAGACAAATTATACCCGTCATCCTTGCAGCTACAGCGGTATTCGCTAAATTCGCTCGCTGAAGTACCAGCCCGCTCACTTACCATTTCTCTGCAACTTCAATGATTTTGGGTATTTACCGGCAGCAGCGCTATTAAAGGCCAGCACCTCGTTATAGCCAGCCGCGTTCAGCAAAAGAGACAACTTCAGCATCACCCACCACAAAATGGTCCAAAACCCGGATATCCACCAAGGCCATGGCCTGTGTTAAACGCTCAGTAATCGCTCTGTCAGCGCGGCTTGGCTCGGCCACCCCAGAAGGATGATTATGAGCCAGAATAACAGCGGCGGCATTATGCTTTAAAGCGCGTTGAACTACAATACGCGGATACACGGGCGAGGCATCAATAGTGCCCTGAAAAAGCGGCTCAGCACAGATCATACGATGTTGATTATCAAGGTAAAGTACCATGAAGACCTCACGCTGCTCGTGCGAGAGTAGATGACTTAAATATTTTCGTACTAACTCAGGTTCTGAGAACACGGTTTCGCGCTGCAGCTGTTGTTGCAAAAAACGTCGGCTAAGCTCCAATACCGCCTGCAATTGCACATACTTGGCCTCACCCAAACCCCGGGCCTGACAAAACTCGCTTTGGCTGGCGGCCAGCAAAGGCTTTAAGCCGCCAAATTGCTGCAATAGCTGCCTTGCTAAACTCACCGCATCAATACCCGCTATACCGGTACGCAAAAAAATCGCTAATAACTCGGCATCAGATAACGCCGCGGCACCTTGCTCCAGCAGTTTTTCACGGGGGCGCTCTGCCAGCGGCCAGTCGGTAATAGCCATAATTTCCTCCTTTTTCAAACAGCTGAACTGATGCTGAATTATTGATTCCGTGCTATCTTATGCCATCATTCACGTGGCCGGGACAGTATTAAAATGCAGCAAACCCTTGCTTCTAAACGTATTTTACTTGGCATCAGCGGTGGTATAGCCGCATACAAAAGTGCTGATCTGGTACGGCGCCTAAAAGAGCGCGGAGCCGAGGTTAGGGTTATTCTTACCGATGCCGCCCAGCAATTTATTACGCCGCTGACACTGCAGGCCGTTTCTGGCAACCCGGTTAGCCATAGCCTGCTCGACCCTGCAGCTGAAGCCGCTATGGGCCATATCGAGCTGGCAAAATGGGCCGATCTTATTTTAATTGCTCCGGCCAGTGCCGATCTAATTGCCCGTCTTGCCCATGGTTTAGCTAACGATTTATTAAGCACCTGCGTACTTGCCAGCAGTGCCCCGGTGGCGGTTGCCCCAGCTATGAACCAGCAGATGTATAAAAATATAGCTACCCAAAAGAATATTGCAACATTAAGTGAACATAAATTTCACATATTTGGCCCTGGCTCTGGGGCGCAGGCCTGTGGCGATGTCGGTGCAGGTCGTATGTTAGAACCGTTAGAGCTTACCGCCCTAACAGAACGGTTATTTACACCTGTCAAAAATTTGCAAGGTTTACACTTTACTATTACTGCTGGCCCCACTCGCGAGGCCATTGATCCGGTGCGTTATATTAGTAATCATAGTTCTGGGAAAATGGGCTATGCTCTGGCAGCCGCTGCCGCTAAAGCCGGTGCCCGGGTCACCCTGATAAGCGGTCCGGTGCAATTACCTACCCCTGCTGGCGTAGATCGTATTGACGTGTTAAGTGCAGAACAGATGCTACAAGCAGCATTAGCCGCAGCGGTTACTGCCGACATCTTTATTGGCTGTGCCGCAGTTGCAGATTACCGGGTAGCAGAGATCGCAACCGATAAGCTTAAAAAGGGTAGCGAGAACGAGCTACAGCTAAAACTGGTGAAGAACCCAGACATTATCGCAACAGTGGCAGCTTTGCAGCAGCAGCGTCCCTTTACCGTGGGCTTTGCCGCGGAAACCCGAAATGTACTGGACTACGCCCGGCAAAAACTACTGAACAAACGCTTGGATATGATTTGCGCTAATGATGTCTCTGGCAGCCAAATAGGCTTTAACAGTGAGCAAAATGCCGTTAGCGTGATCTGGCGCGGTGGCGAGCTGGATTTACCGGTACAAGCGAAACAACAGCTGGCAGAGCAGCTTATTGCGCTAATCAGCCAGCACTATCAAGCCTAAAATAAACATAAAAAGAAGTTGTTATGAAAAAAGCGATTGACCTGAAAATTCTCGACTCACGTATTGGTACTGAGTTCCCGTTACCCGCATATGCCACAACAGGTTCTGCGGGCTTAGACTTACGGGCTTGTCTGGACGCACCGTTGAGTTTAGCACCTGGCCAAACGGTGCTAATCCCAACCGGTCTATCCATTTATATTGGCGATGCTAATTTATGTGCCACCATTTTACCGCGCTCTGGTTTAGGTCATAAACATGGCATCGTACTGGGCAATTTAGTGGGATTAATCGATTCAGATTATCAAGGCCCGTTAATGGTATCTATGTGGAATCGCGGTACAGAGCCTTTTACTATCGAACCGGGTGATCGCATTGCGCAATTGGTCTTTATGCCGGTAGTCCAAGCTGAGTTTAATGTAGTAAGTAGTTTTGATACCACAGAACGTGGTGAAGGCGGCTTCGGCCACTCCGGTAAGCAGTAAGGAACCCCCTGCGCGCATGACAACAGCTAAAAAACCCAATCGTAAAGAAGATATCTTACAAGCCCTGGCGGCTATGCTGGAAAGCAACAGCAACGGTCAGCGTATTACTACGGCAGCCTTAGCTGAAAAGGTCGGGGTATCAGAGGCAGCGCTTTACCGGCACTTTCCCAGCAAAGCTCGTATGTATGAAGGCCTAATTGAGTTTATTGAAGATACGCTGTTATCACGGGTAAATGCCATTACCGAAGAACATAAAGATACGCAAACCCGCATTAGTTTAATGCTGCAACTGGTGCTGGTGTTCGCCGAACGTAACCCAGGGTTTTGTCGTATTCTAACCGGTGACGCACTGCAGGGCGAGCAAGAGCGTTTACTAGAGCGGGTTGCGGCCTTATTTGAAAAGCTCGAAGCACAATTCCGACAGTGCCTGCGTGAGCGTAAACTGCGTGAAGGTAAGAGTTTTAATATTGATGAAGCCGAACTTGCCAACCTGCTGCTGGCCACAGTAGAGGGCAAAATTAACCAATTTGTCCGTTCAGGTTTTAAACGTTTACCTACCCAATATTGGGCACATCAGTGGGCTTTATTTGAGCAAAGCTTATTTGCATAGCCTGGCAAAGCACCGCTTGGTTGTCAGCAGAGGGGTCATATTGAACCCTCTGCTTAAACAGAGTTAATAAAACCGCTCAAAAAGCGCAGCACCCCACACCAACGCGACTATGACTAAAGCAACAAACACTGCTGCCGAACCCATATCTTTAGCACGACCCGACAATTCATGCCGCTCTAGCCCCACCCGATCAGTTAACGATTCGATGGCAGAATTAAGCAGCTCGACCACCAAAACTAAACACCATACTGCCATCAGTAACGCAAACTGACTTACCGAACTGGCTAACCAAACGGCGAGTGGTAGCGCCAGCAAAGTTAGCGTCGCTTCCTGACGAAAGGCTGACTCAAACTTCCAACTGGCCGCAAAACCTTGCATCGAGCAACGCGCAGCTTTAACAATACGGCCAATACCAGTGCCATTGGGTTTTTGCATGAGCTATCCTTTCCTTATCCATAATCTCAAGCGCAGCGCCACAGTCAGAACTGTACTCACTGACAGGCTTATTCAAGCGATATTGGTATTCCCTGCAATACCGCTTGTTCAGAAGTTAACGCCAGATACAGCTTAACCGGGCATTATTGCGCTAATGTGTTATGCCACACCGTATTGAGCACGGTAAGCTTTTACAGCGTCTAAATGCTCGGCGAGCTCCGGTTTATCGGCCAAAAAGCTAATTAAATCTGGCAAGCTAATAATGGAAATAACCTTGGTGTTGAAATCGCGCTCTACTTCCTGAATCGCCGATAACTCGCCCTGGCCGCGCTCTTGCCTGTCCAGCGCAATCAACACCCCCGTTAGCTCAGCACCTTGTGCCTGAATTAACTGCATCGACTCTCGAATCGCCGTACCGGCGGTGATCACATCATCCACCAGCATAATGCGGCCTTTTAAGGGTGAACCAACCAAGTTGCCGCCTTCACCATGGGTTTTCGCTTCTTTGCGATTAAAGCAATATGGCACATCGCGATCATGATGATCAGCTAAAGCAACAGCCGTAGTCGTCGCAATAGGAATGCCTTTATAAGCTGGGCCAAATAGCACATCAAACTCAAGACCGCTGTCCTGCAGTGCTGCGGCATAAAAACGGCCTAACTTGGCTAAATCACTGCCGGTATTAAACAGCCCGGCATTAAAAAAATACGGGCTGGTACGGCCTGATTTTAGTGTAAAACTGCCAAACTTTAATACCTGGCGCGACAGTGCAAATTCAATAAATTCACGTTGAAAAGCTTTCATCTTTACTCCTTACCCAGCACCTGTTTTTGCGCTTTAACAATATCAGTAATGGCCGCACTGCCCAGCGCCAACATTTGCTGCATTTCCTCAAAGCTAAAAGGCGCTTCTTCGGCTGTGCCCTGAATTTCAATAATCTGGCCGGTTTCGGTCATCACCAGGTTCATATCGGTTTCAGCAGCAGAGTCTTCAGCGTAATCTAAATCGGCTACCGCGTTGCCCTGATACATGCCAACTGAAACGGCAGCAACCATAAATTTTAACGGGTTAGTTTTTAACAAGCCTTTTGCCTGCATATAGCTAAAGGCATCCACTAACGCAACACAGGCACCGGTAATAGACGCCGTGCGGGTACCGCCATCAGCCTGAATGACGTCACAATCGATAGTAATCGTATTTTCACCCAACAGGCTTAAGTCAACTGCGGTGCGCAGCGCACGGCCGATTAAACGCTGAATTTCCATAGTGCGGCCACCTTGCTTGCCGCGTGCCGCTTCACGATCATTACGGCTATGGGTAGCACGTGGCAGCATGCCGTACTCAGCGGTGATCCAGCCTTGGCCTTTGCCTTTTAAAAAGCGCGGCACGCCTTCTACCACACTGGCAGTACAAATCACCTTGGTATTGCCAAATTCCACCAAAACCGACCCTTCGGCGTGGGCAGTAAAATTGCGGGTAAAAGAAAGAGGACGGATCTGACTGGCGATTCTGCCACTTGGACGCATAAGGCTACTCCTGACTAATAAATTAATGGCTATTATAGGAGTTAAGGCCGCTTAGGGCTATCCATTCGCCAAAATCAGCCCAATTAAACGAAAGTCAGGTATACTTCAAAACACTTAATTTTCGTTAGTTGTTTGGAAGCCCAGTATGATTCATAGCATGACCGCCTTTGCCCGCCACGAAACCAAAGCCAGCTGGGGCACTGCCCAGTGGGAAATTCGCTCAGTTAACCAACGTTACTTAGAATCTTACTTTCGGCTACCTGAACAATTTCGTGGTTTAGAAAGCCTACTGCGCGACAAACTGCGCAATAGCCTGCAACGCGGCAAAATTGAAGTGAATTTACGGTATCAGGCTAATCAGGCTGCGGGCGAGCTAACACTAAACGAGGTGTTTGCTGAGCAATTACTACATAAAGCTCAGCAACTGCTACAAAAAGCCCCCCAAGCCACACTAAACATTGCCGACATTTTGCGCTGGCCAGGCGTAATGGAGACACCAACCGAAGACTTAGACGCGCTGCAAGGCGAATTACTGGCCGGTTTTGATGCCGCCTTACAAGACTTTTTAGCCGGTCGCGGCCGCGAAGGTGTGGCCATTGAAGAGATGATCCAGCAACGCTTAACCGCCATTGGCGAACGCGTGGCCTTTGTGCGGGAACATTTACCGCAAGCCATGCAATGGCAACGCGACCGTATCACCAACCGCCTAAATGAGATTAAAGCCGACTTAGACCAAAACCGCCTCGAGCAAGAAATGGCCTTTTTAGCCTCTAAATCCGACGTAGCCGAAGAGCTAGACCGCCTCGACGCACACATTAAAGAAACCCGCCACACCCTAAAAAAAGGCGGCGCCTGCGGCCGTCGCTTAGATTTTATGATGCAAGAGTTTAACCGCGAAGCGAATACGCTGTCATCGAAAGCTATCAGCACTGAGATTACCAATGCGGCAGTGGAGCTTAAGGTGTTGATAGAACAGATGCGGGAGCAGATCCAGAATATTGAATAACATTCACTCCTTTTTCTAAACGTTTCAATTTCCACCCAAGCCCTGATTTAACAGGGCTTTATATTTTTGCGTTGCCCTATCTCATTTCAGAACGTTACATCTTTTAGAATAACTACATAACTTAACTTGTCTCCCACTACAGTTTAGATACCCTTAGCCCACTGCTAACTTTGCCGCTTGTTGCCACATAAAGTCAGGCATGGGTTCTTTTAGCTGCCAGGTGATGTTCATGGGTTGTGAGCCAGTATGCGAGACATAGTCTACTTCACCAAAATTGACGAACCCCATGGTGCGGCCATACTCATCACTGGTTTGCTCACGCACAAACAAGACTATGCGCTTTCGCAGTTTTTGCTGCTGAACATACTCTAAACCACGGCCACGATCGGGTCTGGCACTATTTTGCGACTGCCAATGAAACAGGTGCTCATTGATGGCATAGTCGTGATACATGGTGGTTGGCGAGAAGTGTTTTTCGTTTTTATCTAAGGTAACAAACAGTAGCTCGATATTTTGTTCTTTCAGTACCAATACACCTTCGCGCGCAGGGGCTTGTTTTTCAAACGTGGTTGCACCAAAAGCCACCAATATTTGCTCGCGAGCATAACGGGCATGCAGCCTTAATGGCACGTCAGGTAAATTTTCCATACTCAGTTGCTGGTGCTTGGTTTGCGCTAATTGCTGGTTCAGCACATCAAACAGTTCCGCCTTAATACCCAGTTTATTTAACTTAGCAAGGCTCTGTGCTAACGAGGTAAAGCCAGACTCTGTGCCTGTTTTTTGCCAAAAATCATAATGGCACATTAAGGCATAACGGGTGGTGTTAGCCGTCATGGCAAAATTATTTAGGCAAAGCTGTTTTAGAAAACTTAAGTAATGATGATCATCACAGGTCAGAATTCGGTTAAAAATGGCTCTTTTGCAGATATTAAACCAATTGTCATCAGGGCTTTGCTCTTGGATAGAATGTTGTGTTCTTTGTACCAAGTCAGCCCAACAACCGCGTTTATAAAGTTCATGCAAATTAATAAAGGGATGTTGGCTTAAGAAATTACTTAGCGTTAACGGTAACGTTGAGTGCTGCGGATACTGCCGGATAAGCGCCAATAATCGAGTTAATGTCAGCGTAGCTTGGCGAATATTGCTAAGTACCATTTCCTCAGTGCGTTTAGTTAACTCAATGCGGCAGCCCAGTGGTGCGTGCGGAAAACCTTGTTTTATTTCTTCGCTAATGGCGCGGTTTGTTCGGCCAATTAAGGCTCGAAACTTATGCGCAAAGTCATATTCGGGGCGCGAGTTGCCAACAAAATCCAGTACAGTACAACATTGTTTGCCATCAGCTAACCGCAAGCCCCGCCCTAATTGCTGTAGGAAAATCGTTAAGCTCTCCGTTGGCCGCAAAAACAATAAGGTATCCACTTCGGGGATATCGACACCCTCATTAAAAATATCCACAACACACAGCACATTGATTTGCCCTGAGCGAATGGCCTGCTGCTTTTGCTGTCGCTCCTGGCTGTTATCACTGGTCAGCACATCGGCCTTAATCCCTTTCAGCAAGAATTGCTGTGCCATATAGGCTGCATGATCTTTGCTAACGCAAAAAGCCAGCGCTTTCATGTTGCTAAGGTCAGTAATTATTTCCTGCATACTCAGCAAAATCTTGTTCACCCGAACCTGATTATGGGTATAGAGATTGGTTAACTGCGCAATATCATAGCGCCCGCGCGCCCATGAGATGCTGCGTAAATCGGTATCATCGTCAATACCAAAATACTGAAACGGACATAGATGGCGGCGGTTAATCGCTTCAGGCAAGCGAATTTCTGCCGCAATCACACCACCAAAGTCCGCTAAAATATCACCACCATCATGCCGCTCAGGTGTGGCCGTTAAACCTAACAAAATGGCAGGGGAAAAATAGGCTAAAACCGCACGGTAACTTTGCGCGGTGATATGATGTACTTCATCGATCACAATATAATCGTAATAATCGGCGGTAAGGTTCAGTTGGCTTAGCTGATTATTTAAGGTTTGAATAGACACAAACAATTGTCGGTAATGGGCTGGCGAATGACCGCCTACCCACAGCTCACCAAAACCACTGTTGCGTAACACACCACGATAAGCCGCTCGGGCTTGCAGTAAGATCTCTTCCCGATGTGCCACAAACAAAAAATGCGCTTGCGGTTTGGTTTTAACAAAACGGGCAAAATCAAAGGCAGAGATCAGCGTTTTGCCTGTTCCTGTTGCGGCGACCACTAAGTTTTTATAACGCTGATGGACACTGCGCTCTACCGCCAGCTGTTCTAAAATCTCGCGCTGATGCGCAAAGGGCGTGAGATCAAAAAAGTGGCTTTGCGCATGTTCACCGCTGCTTCGCTGTTTTTGTAATGCTGTTTTTAGTTTTTCCTTGCAAACAGCGTCACCACTAAAAGGCTCAAAATCGTTAGAAGCCCAGTAGGTTTCAAAGGTACTCAACGATTTATTGATAATATGCGGAATTTCTTGCGAAGTGATTTTCAAATTCCATTCTAAGCCACTGGTTAAGGCAGAATTCGACAGATTAGATGAGCCAATATAGCCCGTGTGATAACCGGTATTACGCAAGAATAAATAACTCTTAGCGTGTAAGCGCTCACGCTCAGTATTATAACTGAGCTTTACTTCGGTATTGGGCAAGCTAGCCAGATACTCAACCGCTTTGGCATCGGTCGCGCCCATATAGGAGGTGGTGATAATTTTTAACTCGCGGCCACTGGCGGTAAAGGCTTCAAGCTCTTTTCGAAAGATCCGAATCCCTGCCCACTTGATAAAAGAGACTAACCAGTAAATTTTATCAGCCGATAAAATTTCGCGCTTTAGTTCAGATTCCATTGATAAGCCGGCATTGCTACCACAAAAAAGCTCGCTTTGGCTAAGCCCTGTCAGCGGGAAAATATCACTAATATAGCTTTTTAAGTCGGCGGCAACCGGGTTTTCCAGTTCGTAGAGCGCAGTTAAAATTTTACCTTGGCTACACAGCAAATTCTCATCGATAAAATCTTTATCTTGAATTTGCGACTTTAACCACAGTAATAATTGATTGGATAAGTCAATTTGCTGCTGCAAACGATTATCACTGGCAGGCACCGCCTCAATGGCGTATTCCAAAATATGGGATAAAAAACGCGATAGCCAAATGGATGCCTCAGCGCTCGTTAGCTCACGTTCTCCCACATAAAACTTGTCACGATCAAGGCGGTTAGCGACTAACTGAGTGATAAGTTGCTCGTAAATGCCGATCTGTTGCATACCAGTCCTTGTGTTGGCAGGGGAATCCCTAAACTTGGCTATGTTCGTAAATAGCCTCAACATAATTGATAGTGAATCTTACCAACTAAGGCTTTTTCAGCAAGCGCATTTACCTTTAGTCAGTAAAGAAAATGAACAAAAACATGCATGAAGATAGGCCAAGTTCTATAAACTTCAATCCTACTGCCGATTAAACGCCGGCTCTTCAAAGTAAGCATAATCACCCAGTTGCAAAGCCTGCTGGCGGCGCGCTTGGGCTGAGGGCTTTCGTTCGGCAATGCTGATCCCAAATACCTCTATGTGTACCTTTTCCATTAGTTGCTGCACTTGTTGGCGGCTGCATAGCTGTAATAGCTCACCGGCATGAATAAAGCCTTGTGTGCGCAAGCGTTGTTCGTGGTTATCTTTGCCGGCTTTGCCGGCTTTGCTGGCTTGGAACAGATCGCGAAATTGCGCTTCTAAGGTTATTAAGAATAGATCTTGCTGTAGCATGCTCATTTAACCTCCTTTGGTAATTGGCATCCTTGCCTGTTTGTCCCTGCGCGTCCAAGCGAATAGCATCCTTTTGAATAGCATCCTTGCCAGTAGCGTCCTGCTAGTTTGTCCATACCCTGTCATGGTCAATGACATGTCATCCATGAGTCACCATCTTAGACTTTTTGTTATTTCACACCATACTGTGCAGACACTCAGTGTATGTTTTTCAGGCAGATGTTTTTTGGCCTTTGCGCCAAGCCCTTTAAGACGTTCGCGCACTGGCTTAGAGTTGGCGTATACCCAAACATCAAGCGAGCTAATCATGAACAACCAACCTATTTGTGCTGAGGATTTACCCCGGCTAATACGTTTACAAGAACTGTGTAAAACCATGAATGCTATTGAGCACTTAGCTGCAGCGCGGCAAGATAAAGTGGTGTATGCTGGGCGTATTTGGCGCTATGCCGATTTAGTTTATTTAGGTTATGAGTATTATGTGCTGGCCATTCCTTATGGCTTAAAAGTGGATAACTTTTGCCAGTGGTTAGCGGCGGAGCAAGCCATTCTTCAGCAGTTTAATTTAGCTTGGCCGGTTGCCACCTTAACTGCCGCAACGGCCGAAGCCTAGAACCTAGTTAATGCATGTGTGTATGCTAAGCAGACACATTTTACAGGAGTTTATATGCAAAACCCTCAACCACAGCCCCCACTTTCAACAGATAACCGTAGTAGCCTAGACGCCAGTGGCTGGCCGCTGCGCTGGGAGCTGTTAATGCGTTACCGGCTAATTGAAATTGTCGCGCTATGGGAAGGCCGTTTAACCACCAATCATTTATGTAATAGTTTTGGTATCGCACGCCAGCAGGCATCCAAAGATATTAACGCCTATTTGCGCGATATTGCGCCGGGTAATCTGGTGTATGACGGCAAACTAAAAGGCTATAAACCGGCTGCCAGTTTTACCCCCAAAGTCACCAGTGGCCTGG
Organism: Alishewanella longhuensis; assembly: GCF_014653435.1. Taxonomy (GTDB): domain Bacteria; phylum Pseudomonadota; class Gammaproteobacteria; order Enterobacterales; family Alteromonadaceae; genus Alishewanella; species Alishewanella longhuensis. The sequence goes on from NZ_BNAO01000010.1 coordinate 138,007, forward strand.
CCGATGAATACCTGCATGCGCTAGCCAGCACCAAAGATTTTGCCCACACCTTTAGCCAGCTTGATTTAGGCTTTGCCCATACCGAAATGCTGACGCCACCACTACGCCAAGTAAACCCGGATATTTTGCGGGCACTGGTGCAGGCCGCGCGGGACGGTAAAAAGATCGATATGGGTTATGTGTCGCTTACCAGCCCAGATGAAGAAAGCCGCATTATTGCCCCGCATACACTGGTCTGCACGCCACTACGCTGGCATGTACGCGCCTACTGCGAGAAAAACCGCGATTTTCGGGATTTTGTGCTTAGCCGCTTTCGCGGCATACATGGCATTGAAGGCGATGCCGAGATGACTAAAGAGCAGGATGAACGCTGGAATACCACTATTGATATCGTGCTGGTGCCGGACTCCCGCTTAACCGACTATCAAAAAGCCATTATTGCCGAAGATTACAATATGCAACACGGCAAGCGGGTGTTCTCCGTGCGCTCTGCGCTGGTACCTTATGCCGTGCAGGCGCTAAATCTAGATTTAGCCAAAATAGAAGCGCGCCCAGAAGCGCAGCAAATTATGGTGGCGAACTTGGATGAGGTGAAGCGGCATGCGTTTTGATGACAAGTCGGCTCTAAACTCTGCTGATGCCAATTAAGATAATCTCAAATCGGTGACATTACCGATAATTTGAAAATTGCATCAGGCGCTGTTTAGCAAGAGTCCATGGCAGGCGACGCCCGGCCTTTGCCATTTTATCGTAAGCAGCTTGCGCCTCAACAACTGTAAGCATGCCATGCGTGACAAGCTGCTCGACAACCCATAGCGTCCCTTGAACCAATATCGCTTCTTTTTCGGCAGCCTTCCTAAGCGCTATATCGCCGGTAAGAAGCGGGCACTGTTCTTGTCTGGCCAACGCAAGTGCGAAGCAATCATTCATGCTGGGGCCCGTATATTTTTGCCTCAATTCAAAGGAATACATCATAGACTCAGGGTTTAACTCACCCAGAGACAAGCCTAAATCAATTAGAAAGCCGTGTTGCTCACTCAGCTCCTCATGAAATAACACATCAGGAACTTTGAATTGGTAGGGCAAATTGAAAAAGACCTCCAGCAACTGGCCTTCCTCGAGATCAATGAGAATATTGGCATCACTGATCAACAAGTACATCTATACAGCCTCAGCTAACATTCGGCGTTGCTTATGCAGTGCCATCACCGATATCTGTAACAATTCAGCGGCTTTCGACTCGCTAAGAATTCCTTCTGCTAAAGCGCGATAGACTAGTTGCTCAAACAGCTGTGTCTGCTCTTGCGGGTAAGGCTTCCCTGGTTCTTGCTTACGCCAGCCGTTTTGAGAAAACTGGATAAAAATTTGGCGCTTTTTCTCTTCACTGATAACACCAAGATCGGCGCTACGATACAAACAGGCTGCCATGCTTAAGCCGTATTCATGCTTCAAAAAGTAAAGTTCTTTAGCATCAATGTTCGAGCGCTGCTCACCTAAGTGTTGATAAAGCCCAATGTCTGGCAATAAAAATGCTGATGCAAAACGATTGCATGCCATCTCTTCGTCAATGGAATCATCTAACAGACCATGTAAAATTAGGTGACCAAGTTCGTGTGCCAACGTGAATCGCTGGCGACACCCCGGCCAGTGCGCAGATACCACAACGATAGGCATCCCTGAAATCTTGGCTTGTAATCCATCAAATTTATCTGCTTGAGGCACGTTGCTGACAATGACCAAAATACCTTTAGACTCAAGCAAATCAATTAAGTCAGGTAGCGGATTCATCCCTAATTGCCAGTCGCTACGTACTTTAGCTGCAACCTGCTCTATCGCAGCTAATGAACTCACCACTGACATATCCGGATGATAGTCAAAGTCTGAAATTGGGAAGTTAGGCCACACATTTTTGAGCGCCAGCCAGCGTTCAGCTTGGTCGATCACATCAGATTCTATTTTTTTCAGTAGCTTAGCTGGAGCTGACGCTTTCTTTCGATACTCTACCTCACCTAACGTCTCTTGTGCTGGGCGAAAAAAGTATTCAGAGCGAACCGATAATGCAGCAGCCAATTTGAGCAACACACCCGAGGAAGGCATACTTTGGTTATGCTCGTATTTTTTAACCATGTTGGCACTAATACCAACAATATCACCCAAGGCCTGCATAGACAGGCCAGCAGCAGTACGGGCTCGTTTTATGCGCTCTCCAATCACACTGACCTCCGGTTTATAAATATAAGTATTTTTGGGAAATTATAAACCAACTGGGTGATTCTGTCGATTGACATCACAGGGTAAAAAGGATGGCGATCTTGGAGTTGTTTAGATACTTTGCTTTATAAGGCTGTAAACGCCCGCTAATGCGAGATCACATACCGAGTACTTCTTCCCCCAGCAGCGGTTTTAACCAAACACCCCATTTCTACCAACTGTGCCAAGTGTCGGCTGGCGGTTGCGGGGCTTACCTTAGCCACTTTGCCATATTGGCTATTGCTGATGCCGTCGCTGAAATCGCCATCCAGTAACCGGTTTAGTACTTTAACTTGTTCTTTATTCAATTGCGTTTGATTTACCCGTTGCCAGAAACGGGTTTTTAGTAGCGTTTGCTCAATATCAGCCAGCGCCTGCTTTAGGCTAGCGGCTAGCGTGTCGAGAAACCAAACCAACCAAGCAGTGATATCAGTATCGCCTTTTTGGCTTTGCTCCAGGATGTCGTAATAGCTGCTTCGTCGCTCCAGAATGGCAACCGAAATGGCATAAAAGCGGATGGACTGATGCTCGGCCTGCGCCAGCGCCAGATCGGTCAGCAGCCTGGCCAAGCGGCCATTGCCATCTTCCAGTGGATGCAGTGTGATAAACCAGAAATGCGCAATGCCGGCGCGTAGCAGCGGGTCTAAATTGACATCCTCTTGCGAGCGGTTAAACCAATCGATAAAGCAATTAAGTTCGCTTTCCAAGACTTCACGTGGTGGTGCTTCGAAATGCACTTTAGGGCGGTCGATTCTGCCAGAAATAACTTGCATCGGATCGTTACCGCGCAGCTGCCCGCCCTGCACTCTCTGCCCTATCTGCTCTCTCTGTAATAGCGAGCTATCAGAAGGAAATAGCCAAGAGTGCCACTGTAATAATCGCTCCTGCGTTAATGGCTGTTGCCAATTACCGATAGCATCGGTCACCATCGCAGCAAGGCCATCCGATTGCGCTGTTGTTGCAACGCTTTGCAGTTCAGCAATACCTAGCTTTCGGGCTAATGATGAACGCACCACGCTATGGTTAAGTCGCTCTCCCTCAATAGCGCTAGAGGTAAGGATATTGGCAAGCATGTTATCCAGTGCGGCCTGCGAGTTGTCCTGCACCCCCATTTTGCCCAGCAGAACCCCCTGCAAAAAGTGCAGCTCACGTAACTTAGGCGTCAGTGCCGCATGATCATAACGAAAAACTTGCGGTGAATTTTGCTGACGGCTGGGCCAATCGGGTTGTTGCCAGATCCACATAGGCTGATCTTCTGCTGATTGAGGTGAATACATGACACAATCTACTCATATAGTGAGGTGAATAGCAAGATTAATCACCTCAGAAATCGTTAGTGGAGCTGATCATTGATTAATGCTACATATTAACTAGGTGAATTCAGCTGAATTTGGCACGTCACCAACGTATGATGGATGCCGAGCACTTAGTCATTTAACTAACATAGTTTTACGCTTTGCCACGAGTGACAGGAGATAGCAGATGACAATACAAGACAGATTAGTAATCAGAGTGAAAAACGCTGAGCATTCTGTTTTTATGCGCTCTGATTTTGCTGATATCGCCGATTATGCTCAGGTGGGCCGGGGGTTAAGAAATCTGGTTAAGGCAGGTTTGCTAATGAAAATTGGCCACGGTCTGTATGTTCGGACCAGGATAAATAGGATCAACGGTAAATTAATGCCAGATAACAACCGAGGTGCATTAGGCGTTCTTCTTGAGGCGTTAAAGAGATTAGGTATCGAATATCAATTTGATGAGGTATCTCAAAGATACTACGACGGAAAAAGTACACAGGTTCCCGCAAACCCCATTGTTATTCCGAAGAATCCGCGTGTTAGTCGTAAAATCGCGATAGGGAGATGTGTGCTCGCAAATCATCAACAACCTGATACCAACAAAGTAGCACAAAGCCATACAAAGCTCTCCAAGCAAGATGAGCAATTAGAAGAGCAGCGGTTACAAGCACTTGAAGAACTTTCACGACTCGATCAAGAGTTAGGATTGATGACCAATGAGCTTCCGCCTAAATTCATACCTAATATGGAAAATTATCAGGTCAGCCTGAGCTATGAAGGGCTGTCTTTGAAAAGCAGTGGCGAGGAAAAATCTATTGCAGACCTAAAACGCAAATACAAGCGGTAGACCTTCACTAAACCCTTTTCAGGTTATTTTCGAGTTGAATAGAAGAAGCACTGACTAAATTCAAGCATGAGACAAATGGTGGGTAAAGTGGTGGGAAAACCTCTAAAAGCTAACGCTAAACACCTCCTAAGGGTGAATTTGCCAGTACCCGGTTTTGTCGGAGCCTATGCGTTTTAATTGGTTGTTTTGTTGTAGCTTGCTAATTGCTCGACCTATGGTGCGTAAGTCTTTTCCTATCACATCGGCTAATTGCTGGCGCGTTAAGTGCGGATTGTGTTGCAGCAATAACATAATCGCATCAAGCGTTTTCAAGCCAGCAATATTTACAGGGGCATTTACGGAGGCGTTTACAGGGGCGTTTCTTACCAAAGCTTGAGCCAAAGTTTTCGCAATAGTGCTTAGCATAAAATGAATAAAAACGGTGCTATCAGCTTGCTCATCTGCCTGTTCCAGGGCTTGATAATACTGTGCTTGATGATCTTTAATCATACTTTCTAGGGGTAAGGATAAAAACAGCGGGTGCCATTGCGACAAAATTAAGGTTTGCCACAAACGTCCCATACGGCCATTGCCATCAGCAAAGGGGGTGAATAAATTCAAATTCGTAGTGAAATACGTAGCTGGTGATTAACGGATGATCTTTTGCCTGCTGCAACCATTGCATTAAATCGGCCATTAAGCCGGAAACTTTATGTGCTGGTGGTGCTACATGATGAACTTCACCGCCTTTGTGGATACCTACCGCCTTATGCCGAAACTGCCCAGCCGAAGTTAAAATATCTGCCATCATTCAGCCATGGGCGGCGAGTAAATCGTTCAGGCTGTGGGCTTTAAAATGAACCAGAGCCTCATAAGCCGCTATTGCCCCTTTCACTTCTGCCAGCTCACGAACGCTTCCCAAAACCGGCTTACCTTAAATTATGGCGGCAATTTGCTCCTCGCTCAGCGTATTACCCTCAATAGCTAGGGTGCCAGTAATAGTTTTTATGCGGTTTTGCTTGCGCAATTGCGGCGACACAATAAGCGCACTGGCATTTAACTGGCCCACCTGCTCGCTTATGTTTGCCACCAAATTAACAATATCGGCGGTAATGGTAAATGGTGGAATATAACTCATACCTTTCCCCTTACTAAACAAACATTAAACTTGAAAAGAGGTTGCGGTAATTTCGGCACTGCTTGAAATTTGCCTCAACGCATGGCGTTGGCAGCTGTCTAAAAATCCATCCAGACACTCAAATCGATAATATTGATATTCGCTCATACCACCCTAGCGATCTTTAATAGTAAAGTGAAAAGTGTGCATGAGAAGCGGTTGTATACTGGCGCGTCGCAGTACATGCTCTTTTGCAAAATTCTTTCTCGGGTCGGCAACGACAAACCCCCAAAATTGTAAAAAACGCTCAATAAAACGTGACTCGATTAGTAAGCTCAGCAGTCTGATGGATGAAAAATGCTCATCAGGTGTCAGCTGGCTTAGCAAGTCTGGAAAAGCTTTCGCAACGTCGTCTATCAACTGATCAATAGAACCGTGGCTTTGCAAACGCCACAGCATAAATACCCAAAAGGTACGCAGATCCACATCATTTTCCCAGCTATCTAGATAACCCCAATTATATTTGCTGATGGCAGCTTTTAGCATAGGCAGGAAAAACGCCTGAATACCTTGTTTTTCGTACTGATTCTGCGCTGCTTTTTTAATATGGTAACAACCACTGCGCCGATAAATAATCCCGGCGATTTCTGCCAAAACGCGTGTGTAGTGTAAAGCGTTAAATTTGTCTTCATTTACACCCACAAAGTCATTAATACTTAACCGCGAATTTACCTTGGATATCGAAAACTCCGGCAATAAGTCACCGGCCTGTTTAACCAACTTTGCCGGTAAGTTGCCCTTGCTGGTTGCTTTAAAGGAACCGTTATTTTGCATCGCTTCATCAAGGATCAATGTTAAATATCGCATCACAGGGCTAGATGAGATATCTTCAGGCGTGCTTATGGTCAGCCACTCTAATTCATCCAACGGGGCATAAAGCCAGTTCGCCATTTGCGTTGGTGTCAAACCGCAAAAATCGGCGCTAGGTCTGTTATTACGTTCTGCCATTCTCTGCTGCGCTACAAGATTTAACTCCTCAAGCGTCAAATTAGGATTCATCGCCACAGTTTGCGCAATATCATCAAATACATCACTATGCTGTTTAGATGTAGCATTGATGCAGCACTGTTTGTATTTTTTACCGCTGCCACAAGGGCATGGCTCGTTACGACCTGCTTTCATTCTAAATCGCTCTGCACTATGTCAATATTTTTCAAAGACCAGTATATCTACTCACTTCTTACTCGTAAAATTTCGATAGTGTAAACAGCATTTCAATGAATCTCAAAAGCTCAGTCGACACTCGTGTACATGAGATATAAACTAAATATGAGCAACAGCTTGAGTGCAAACACGATGGAAAACAAACTTGCAAAATACGGTGTTACCGAACCTGTTCAACGGCCAAAGATCAAGCCCGTTAAGCAGCTCGATTTGGATACACCTGAGGGGAGGCTAATCGTTCTGAGCGAAGCAAAACGAATTATGCAGATACATGTTACCAATGAACGTCAGGCTAAATTCACCCCTAATATGGAAAATTATAAGGTCAACTTCAGCTACGAAGGACTGTCGTTGAAAAAAAGCGGCGAACACAAATCTATTGCAGAATTAAAACGTCAGTATGCGCGATAAGTCTGCACCACCCTCTTTCCAATTTATGTTTACGTTGACGGGTAAATTGAAGGATATAGATATCCGAAACTAAAGCGCCCCATAAAGGCTAGTGGTTGCAAATAACCTAATCAGTATGTTTAAAATCAGATAAAACCTAATTTGATGTAAACGCTTGCTTGTCGCTTTGCCAACTTAGCCAGCCGTTAGCAACAAGCTCGGCTAATAACATATTCTCTGGATGACCGTGAACAGGATATTTAGGAGTAGCTTTTAGCAGTAAATAACCATCGCGACCTAAATTTTTAACCTGATAAAGCGCCAGATCAGCCAATTGCAGACAACTTTGCCAATCCTGCTCAGGTAAGTGCTGCATAGCACCAATAGAACATGTTAGTGGGTTATTTAAGCCAAGCGCCTGCCACTCTCCAGCAGTCAGCGCTTTTTGTAAACGCTGTAAATATTGCTCAGTATTAGCGCTGTCTTCCAAAATTAATAAAAACTCTTCGCCGCCCCAACGTAATAAATGGTCAGTACTTCGGCTATTTTCTTGCAGTATCCTGGCAACTTGCTTTAACGCGTTATCGCCTACCTGGTGCCCCAAACGATCATTAATTTGCTTAAAATGATCAATGTCCAACAACACCCACATTAATGGCATTGCATTACGCTGCGCGCGCGCTAACAATTGCTCTATATGGATACTAAGATAATGCCGATTATGCAAACCGGTTAGCGCATCCTCCATACTAATTTGTTGCAAACGGATATTAGCTTGATGCAACGCCTCAGTGCGCTCAGCAACCAGCTGTTGCAACCGCCGCTGCGCCCTATCTAAAGCTGCTACTCTTAACCTGTATATGCCCCAAAGCAACATAAGGCTGCTGAAAAATAGCATAAAGATAAACCACTTCGCCTCATACCATTTAGCAGGTAAGTAAATTGATACGTAAGCAGAATCGCTCCACCGATAATCAGCCGCAGATTTCACCTGCACCGTAAATTGATAATGCCCTGGTGCTAAGTTGGTATAAAATGCTTCTCGTCTATTCCCGGCATAAACCCAACTATCATCGTACCCTCTTAACTGGTATCGAAACTGCAGTGAAAGCGCTTGTATAAAATAAGGTGCACTAAAGCTAACTTGCCAGTCACGTTGCCCGGCGGCCAAACTGAAGTTTTTATCGTGATAAGTATGCTCATCCACCCGAATGGCGGTGATCACAGGCTTGGGCAACGGCGCTATAGTATTTAATTGGTTCAAACCAACTGCCACAATACCATTTAACGTAGGAAACCATAACCGATCTGCATGTAAGGCTCCTTTACTGGCCCCAGCCCCATTACAGCAGCGATGTGAGTCAGTTGTGCCTTCGGGTCGGCGATCATCTACTAACATATACAGTTCGTTGATAACGCCGCTACGCAGTTCAGGATAATTTAGCCGGTATATGCCTTGAAAGTTACTAACAATCAGCATATCGTCCTGCAAGTGCACATAAATAACACCATTGCCGGGTAAGCCCTCTTGCTGGGTAAAACGCTGCCAACTACCTTGCTCTCCAATACTAAAACCACGGTCAAAAGTACCAATAAATAATTGACCATCCGGTAACGCGAAAACGGTGGTAATAAAACTGTGACCTAACACCGGATCATCAACACGTTGCACCTGATCATGCCTATCTTTAACAAACAATCCAACTTCAGTACCTATCCACAATTGACCGCGCGCATCAGGAAAAATACTTCGTACCCGCACTTCTGCTGGTAAATGGCTATGCTCAAAGGCCACAACATTTTGTTGCTCATAAAAATACAGGCCACCATTGGTACCCAACCATAAACGCTTATCCTGCTCGGCAAAACTTGTAACCAACAGATGCGCTAATGTTGGTAACTGAAATAGCGGTTCTAATGTAGCTTCATCGAAAACAGCCACACCTCCACGAGTACCTACCCACAGCTGTTTTGCCTTATCCGTAAAGAAACTATAAACAAAAGGATTGGGTAATTGCTCCTCACCTAGTATTTGCTGATAGCTACGTGTTGTTGGGTCAAATAATTCAACACCCTTACGGTTGCCTACCATCAAGTATTGCTGCCAGGGTTGCACTGCCCAGGTATAAGGATCACTGATACCTTCCGCTGTACCATAACGCTCGGTCATCGCCTTGCGTAAACGCTTTACGCCATGTGAGCGACTTCCCAACCATAGATTGCCATGAATGTCTTGCAGCATACTTTCAACCCAGCTGAAGTTATCTTGTTCAGGCATGATAATTTGCTCAATCAGTTCACCTTTATACCAACGGAACAACCTATCCAAAGTGCTAATCCACAACCCTTGCTGTTGATCGTTAAAAATAAGTTCTATCCTTTGCGTATCAGAATCTGGCAATGTTATTGGCTGCCACTTCGTAAACTCGTCTAACAGATACAACCCTGCCTGGCTACCCAGCCACAGCGCATTTTGGTAAAAGCCCAGCTCGTGGAACTGCAAAGTATGCTCTGTAACTGGGGCTGCCAACCATTGGTAGCTATTGTCTTGTACCAGACCGACACCATTCACCGCCCCTACCCATAAACCTGTAGAACTTTGTAATAAACTAAAAACCTCAGATTGATGCTCGCGATAATTTTGCAACCCTTGTTCCGCAACATAATAGAGCTGATCAGCCCCTACCCATACCTTGCCATCCTCGGTTTGCAAAAGCGCATTAATATTTCCAACTCGACCACCCTCAATGTTCACAAACTGATAATTAACGCGTTTGATTAATCCATTTGCTGTACCAATCCATAGCTGTTGCTGATCATCGATTAATAAAGAGGAAATTAAATTTGAGGGTAAAAGGGGGGTATTCGCCGTATTAAACACTTCAAATTGCTGACCATCGAACCGCGCTAGGCCATTTTGCGTGCCAAGCCAAATAAAGCCGTCAGCATCCTGCACTATTGTTTGTACAGATATTTGCGGTAGCCCCGACTCTACCGACCAGATACGATATAAATAATCAGCATAGGGAGTAAAACGATTTTCTGCAGCTGCACTGAGACTGAGACTGAGACTGAGTAGCACAAAAAACCAAACGAGCCGTCGCATAATGCTCCTTGTTTTAAACAGCTGGTTTTTTATACCACAAAGCCTGCTAATTAGTAATGTGAAAAAATACCCGTTAGAATGTCTAGCATGCCAAAACGTTCTCAAGGATGGCCCGCAGTATGCTGAAGTCAAAAAAGTGGCTTATTTTATTAGCGCTGTTGCTAACAAGTTGTGCTGCGCTGGTTAGTTTAAATCTCGATAAACATTACGGTAGTGCCAATGAGGCCAATCGAGCAACCCGCGCATCCGACACCGATAGGCACATATTAACAAGGCATTACAATGAGCAAATAAAGCCTCTGCTCGAGTCGCGCTGCGTAATGTGTCACGCCTGCTACGATGCCCCTTGCCAGTTAAAAATGACTTCACCACATGGTTTTGAACGCGGCGCACACAAAGAAAAAGTGTACGATGGTGGCCGGTTACTGGCAGCTACACCTAATCGCCTCTATCTGGATGCGACCAGCATTGCTGAGTGGCGCGCCCGCGGCTTTTTCCCGGTATTAAACGAGCGGCAGCAAACGCCAGAAGCCAACTTGCAAGCATCATTAACAGCCAGAATGCTTAACTTAAAACAACAACAGCCAAATCCTAGCAGCGCAGAACTAAAAGCGCATTTCGATTTTAGTTTAAACCGCAAACAACAGTGCCCCACTATTGAAGAATTTGATCGTTATGCCCAAAGCCAGCCATACTCTGGTATGCCATTTGGTTTGCCTGCTTTAAATACTGATGAACATCAGCTGCTAATGGACTGGCTGGCACTAGGCGCTTATATGCCCCCTGATCCTGCACTCTCTGCTGCGCATCTCGCCGCCACAGAGGCTTTGGAGCAATGGTTAAATAGCGATGATCTAAAAACCCAACTAAGTGCTCGCTATATTTATGAACATTTATTTACCTCAAACCTCTATTTTAGCGCTTTGCATCAGGCCACTGAGCAGCCACAATTCTTTCGCCTGGTACGTTCTAAAACTGCACCAGGTAACACTATTGAGGTGATCGCCAGTCGCCGGCCTTTTGATGATCCGGGCGTAAACCGGGTGTATTACCGGCTGCAACCCATACACGACACGCTAGTGCATAAGACGCATCAGCCCTACGACATCAACCAGGATCTAATGCAAAAATGGCAAAGTTGGTTTAAAGACGCTGCATATCAAGTGAACAAACTACCCAGCTATGCACCTGAAGTTGCGGCTAATCCGCTAACCGCTTTTGTTGAATTACCGATAAATGCCCGCTATCGCTTTATGCTGGAACGCGCTGAAAATACTATTATGGGCTACATTAAAGGGCCAGTATGCCGCGGCCAGGTAGCCCTTAATGTAATTAACGATCGCTTTTGGGTTTATTTTGTAAAACCAGAATTAGCCGAAAGTAGCGCTGTTGATGCCTTTTATTTATCGCAACAAGACAACCTCCGTCTGCCAGCCGAAAAAGAAAGCTCCACCCTGGCTTTAAGCTGGGTTGGCTTTGCAGCCCGGCAGGGCAACTATATGCGAGCCCGCAGTGAGTTTATGAACCAAGCGTTAAAAGACGGTGTGCACCTTACCCCGGAAGGACTATGGGACGGCGATGGCAACAACCAGAATGCCAGCCTGACAGTATTTCGCCATTTTGATAACGCCACCGTGGTAAAAGGCCTAATCGGCGAACCACCAAAAACAGCCTGGGTTATTGATTATGTGCTGTTAGAACGCATTCATTACTTATTGGTCGCGGGCTTTGATGTTTATGGCAACTATGGCCATCAATTAATGACCCGGCTTTATATGGATTTTCTGCGCATGGAAGGCGAGTCTAACTTTCTAGCTTTTTTACCTGCCGAGCTGCGGCGAAGCGAATTCAAAAGCTGGTACCAAAAATCCGGGCCACAATTAACCAAGTTTATTGAAGGCGATATTAACCCTTTCCACCAACCTAGCGGTATTCAGTTTGTTAGCGACGATCCGAAGCAAGAACTGTATCAACTTTTTGCTGAACATCTGAAAGCGGTGCAACCGGCACGCTATCAACTGCATGACAGTCAACTTGCTAAGAGCAGCAACGCTTTGCTGGCAGAGCTTGGTAAACTGCAAGGTAAACCTGCTTCATTACTGCCTGAACTGACGATGATAATGGTAGATTCAACCACCTCTACAACACCCCAACTTTTTACCCTGATCCGCAACAGTGCCCATTACAATGTTAGCAGTTTGTTTAACGAAGAAAGTAATCGCAACCCGGAAAAAGATGATACAACACTAGTGAGTGGTTTACTGGGCAGTTACCCCGACGCTTTTTGGCGAGTACAAGAAAGTGAGCTACCCAGATTAGTAGCGCAGGTACAACAGCTACAAACCGAAGCAGACTATATTAAACTCATAGAGCATTTTGCCGTCCGCCGCAGCAGCGCTCACTTTTGGGCCTTTAGCGATGAACTGAATAAGCGCTTTATGCAGCAGTATCCGGTTGATGGCAGTTGGTTGGATTACAACCGGTTGGAAAACCGCTAACTCACCACCAGACAGAAACAAGCAATTTGCTTTTGGTCGGACCAGTGATAAGCTAGCCGAAACAAGATAAATATGAAGGACTCGGTATGGCAACTTCACTACGCAAAGCAAACTGGTTTTTAAAACTCTTCGCCTGGCGCTATATTCCGTTAATTGGTTTTTGCTCCCCCAAAATCGTGCGCATGGATGAGAAAACCGTTGAAATTACCATGCCACATAAATGGCGCACCAAAAACCATTTGGGCAGTATTTATTTTGGTGCTCTAGCCATAGGCGCTGATTTAGCTGGCGCCTTTTCAGTCTTTAGCAAAGCCAAAGATCGTGGCGTTAACGCCAATTTTGCCTTTAAAGACGTTAACGGCCAATTTCTAAAACGCCCAGAAGGCACTGTGCACTTTACCAGTCATGATGGCGATATCATTGATCAGATGATTGACGAATCCCTGGCAACCGGTGAGCGCATAAATAAACCCGTTTCTGTCGTAGTAACTTGCCCCAGCAAACATGGCGATGAAGCAATGGCAACTTTTACGCTAACGTTATCTATTAAAGCCAAAGCTAAGAAAACTAAGTAAAAAAACAACGGTTATTTATTGTGCAATTGATTGACAACTAATCAATAAGGATTATTATTGATTCACTACTAGTGTAGTTAAACAACAAAATACTGACGAACAGGTACACCCGCTGTGAGGTGGGGTCGCAAAGCCACGGATCTTAAGCATTAAAAAGCAAAGATGGCCGGGTTGTCGAATCAGGTGAAAATGCTCAGTCTCTGCTATTTAAAACGGACTGCTGAGTGTAAGGAAACTTAAATTTTTTACCTTTCGGAGTTCTACATGAAATTCAAATTACTTGCTTTAGCTGCTGTTTTTGCTGCAACTACTGCCTCTGCCGCCGTTACTTATGATGAAAATGGTGTTGGTTATGTCGGTAAGGGTGATGTGCAGTCTCTGTTCGACTGGAATAACTCTGCCTTCCAAAATAACGCTGCTTTAGTTCAATTCAGATTCAGCTCAGGCGCGCAACAAGCTAGCTGGGTGTGCGGCGGCTACAATAACGGCGGTAATTATGTTACCCATCCTAAAAATGAAAGTTACGACAGCATCTCTGGCTCAATCAACTTCCATCCTAAACAAAAAAATCAAATCACCGGTTTTATTCTGTTAGGAACAGAATCTAATGTCAGCTCGTCAACAGCCTACCTTAGCCCTGGTGAATGTGTTGCGCCAAATAAAAACTGGACAGATTACGCTCTGGTAGAGGGAAGTTTAACATTCGAAAGTGCAGACCCATTGCTAGAAGTTTCCGTTGACGGAGAAGCCTGGTATCCTCTAGCAATAACTGAGTAAATACCATTCATATTGAAAGCCAGTGCAATCTGGCTTTCAATACTTTAAAAATGTCCCTCCACACATTTGCACCTCATAATAACAACCAGTAAACTTGCTTTTATTATTAAACGCCAAGGTGGCAATGGTGACAGATTTAAACATCAAGCAGTTAAGCGGCAACCTTTTTATTATTTCCGCCCCCAGTGGTGCCGGTAAATCAACATTAATTCAAGCCTTGCTAAAAAAACATGCCGATATGCAACTTAGTGTGTCACACACTACCCGTGCGCCACGCGCTGGCGAGCAAAATGGTGTGCATTATCATTTTACTACGGTAGAAGATTTTCAAGCGCGCATTGCCAATAATGAGTTTTTAGAATGGGCCGAGGTGTTTGGCAACTATTACGGCACGTCGCGTAATGCAATTTACCAACAACTGAGCCAAGGTATCGATGTATTTCTGGATATTGACTGGCAAGGCGCCCGGCAAATTCGGGCGCAAGAGCCAAGCACTATCGGTATCTTTATTTTGCCGCCCAGTTTAACTGAGCTAGAGCAGCGTCTTAATCAGCGCGGTACCGACAGTGCCGAGGTTATCGCCGGTCGGATGGCAAAAGCACAAAGTGAAATGTCGCACGCCGATGAGTACGACTATCTGATTATTAATGACACGCTAAGCGATGCCTTGCAGCAAATGGAACAGATCGTATTAAGCCAACGCAACTCGTTAGCCAGCCAACAACATCGGCACAGTACATTACTCGATCAGCTGTTGGCGAAAGGCACAAAATAGCGTACACTAGGCGGTCTTGTAACATCCCTGGTTTAATCCTAAAGAATTGTCGGAGTGCTGAATGGCTCGCGTAACCGTTGAAGATGCTGTAGATAAAATTGGTAACCGTTTTGATTTAATTCTGGTTGCAGCACGCCGTGCTCGTCAGCTGTCAGTAGAAGGCAAAGAGCCACTGGTAGACCGTGAAAACGACAAACCTACCGTAGTTGCCCTGCGCGAAATAGAAAAAGGCCTGATCACCAGCAGCATCCTCGATGCGCAAGAGCGTCGTGATCAACTGCAACAAGAAGCGTCAGAAATGGCAGCTGTTGCGGCTATTATTGGTTCTGATCAGTAAAAAATCCTGTCATTTCGGTGCCAACAGCGCTTTAGCCGTTGGCATTCGCCAAATTTAAACGTATATTCTAAGCTTAAATCAGCCAGGTAATTTTGTTTCTGCTGCACTAGTTTGGAGTTTTCGTGTATCTATTTGAAGGTCTAAAAAATCAGATAAGTGCGTATCTGCCACCGGAGCAGGTAAATCTGGTACAACAGGCCTATGTGGTAGCCAGAGATGCACATGCACCGCAATATCGTTCCAGCGGTGAGCCCTATATTACCCACCCGGTCGCGGTAACCAGTATCCTGGCCGAGATGAAACTCGATCACGAAACCCTGATGGCGGCCTTGCTGCACGACGTTATTGAAGACACCCCGGTAAGCAAAGAAGATCTCACTGCGTTGTTTGGTGCTACGGTAGCCGAATTAGTGCAGGGTGTGAGTAAACTCGATAAAGTAAAATTTAAAGACATTAAAGAGTTTGAAACCACCAACTTACAAAAGATGTTTATGGCCATGACCCAGGATATCCGGGTTATTTTGATAAAACTGGCCGACCGCACCCATAATATGCGCACCTTAGGCGCCCTGCGCCCCGACAAGCGCCGCCGCATTGCCAAAGAAACCTTAGAACTTTACGCCCCTATTGCCAACCGCTTGGGTATTCATAATATTAAAAATGAGCTGGAAGACTGGGGTTTTCAGGCGCTGTACCCAATGCGCTATCGCGCGCTGAGCTCTGCGGTTAAACAAGCGCGCGGGAACAGACGCGAACTGCTGGAAAAAGTACAACACGATATCCGCAGCCGCATTGAACAAAACGGCATTACCGCTGATGTTAGCGGTCGCGAAAAGCACCTGTACAGCATCTACCGTAAAATGAAAAACAAAGAGCTGATGTTCAATGATGTCATGGACATCTATGCCTTTCGGGTAGTGGTAGACAGCGTAGATAATTGCTATCGCACCTTAGGTGTCATGCACAATCTGTTTAAACCTATTGAAAGCCGCTTTAAAGACTATATTGCTATTCCTAAACAAAATGGCTATCAATCCTTGCATACCTCGTTAATAGGCCCGCATGGTATTCCGGTTGAAATTCAAATGCGTACCCGCGAAATGGACGAAATGGCCGACAAGGGTATTGCCGCGCACTGGATGTATAAAGCCAATGGTGAAGTGCGTGAATCTACTGCTCAAATTCGCGCCCAGCGCTGGATGCAAAGTTTGCTTGAGCTACAACAAAGCGTAGGTACCAGCTTTGAGTTTGTGGAAAATGTAAAATCCGAACTCTATCCCGACGAGCTGTATGTATTTACTCCCAAAGGCCGCATTGTTGAGCTGCCTATAGGCGCCACCGCGGTAGACTTTGCCTATGCGGTGCATACCGATATTGGTAATCGCTGTGTCGGCACTAAGGTCGATCGTAAACCCTACTCGCTAAGCAAACCGCTGGAAACCGGGCAAACGGTAGAAATCATCACCAGCCCTGGCGGTAAGCCTAATGCCAACTGGCTAAACTATGTGGTCACCAGCCGCGCTATCCTGGGTATTCGTAATTATCTGAAGAAGCAACAGCAGAACGAAGCCATCAGCCTTGGTAAGCGGTTACTCACCTCTGCGCTTGGCAATGTAAAAATTGAAGATATTGCGCCAGAACGCATAGAGCAGGTGCTGGCCAATGTGCATCAGCAATCGTTAGATGCGCTTTATACCGAAATAGGCCTGGGCAACCAATTGCCTATCGCTATCGCCCGGCGCTTATTAGGCGAGTTTGAAAGCAGCGAGCCACAAAGCAAAGCCCTGCCGATGCCCAAAGGTAACACCTTTATTGTCGGCTCGGAAGGCATGCTGGTGACCTTTGCTAAATGCTGCCGCCCTATCCCAGGCGATCCGATAGTGGCCAATGCCACGCCCGGTAAAGGCTTAAACGTACATCGTAACGATTGTCGCAACATCAAAGGCTGGGAAAAAGAACCGGCCAAGTTCTTCCCGGTACGCTGGGATAACACCACCGAAAAACAATTTCTATGCGATATCCGGGTCTTTATTATCAACCGTCAGGGCGTACTGGCTAAGCTCACCTCGGTTATTGCCTCGCAAGACTCGAATATTCAGGATCTTTCCACCGACGATCGTGATACCGGCGAGTACGTTATTAAAATCACCCTGTCGGTCAATGGCCGTGTACATCTGGCCAACGTCATGCGCAAAATCCGCGTGTTGCCCGATGTGCAAAAAGTTTACAGAAGGAAGTAAGTTGTTATGTCTAAAGTGATTATCCGCACTAACGATGCCCCGGCGGCTATTGGCACCTATAGCCAGGCGGTGAAAATTGGCACTACCGTCTATTTATCAGGGCAAATTCCATTAGAACCAGCCTCAATGCAAATGGTGTCGGAAGATTTTGCCGAACAAACGCATCAGGTGTTTAAAAATTTAAGCGCGGTCTGCGAAGCTGCCGGTGGCAGCCTAAACGATATGGTCAAAGTGAATATCTTTTTAACCGATTTAAGCCAGTTTGCTACCGTTAACCAAATTATGAGCCAGTACTACGCTGAGCCTTACCCAGCGCGTGCCGCTGTGCAAGTAAGTGCCCTGCCACGTGGCGCACAAATTGAAATTGACGGCGTAATGGAAGTGCCCTCTACCCATTAATTTTGCCAAGTAAGAGCATACTTCGGGCTTTGGACGTTAAGGCTATGTTTTTCAAAACCTGCTTTTTAGATCATGCTTTTATGACTATGCTGTTGAGAAAAGCGTTTTGAGCCAAACACGTCTGGATAATATCGCCATTTCTGCCATTAAAGGCGTGGGCAGCAAAGCTGCTGAACGCCTGGCAAAACTGGCGATTTTTAGTATCCAAGATTTACTGTTTCACCTGCCGCTGCGTTATGAAGATCGCACCCGGCTTTATCCTATTGCCGATTTGATGCCGCTGGTACACGCTACAATACAAGGCGAAGTGCAAAGCAGCGAGGTGCAATTTGGTAAAAGGCGCAGCTGGCTGGTAACACTGCGCGATCATAGCGGCAGCCTTACCCTACGCTTTTTTCACTTTTCAGCGGCACAAAAAAACGCGGTAGAAAAAGGCACGGTATTGCGCTGTTTTGGTGAAGCCAAACGCGGCCCGCGCGGGCTGGAAATGCTGCATCCGGAATATCGGGTGATCCAAGACAACGCTATAGATGCCCCGGTTGCTGAAACCCTAACCCCTATTTACCCCACCACCGAAGGCTTAAAACAGGCGACCTGGCGTAATTTAACGGATGCCGCCCTGAGTTATTTAGACCGTTATGCTCCCGACGAATACTTACCGGCAGCGCTACTGCGCCAACCCTGGTCATTAGCCGATGCGCTGCGTTATATTCATCGGCCACCGCCAGACGCTGCCCTCACGTTATTAGAAGCAGGCAAACACCCGGCGCAGCAGCGGCTTATTTTAGAAGAGCTGATTGCCCAGCAACTTAGCATGTACAAGTTACGTAGCCAGGGACAACAGCAACAGGCCGTGGCTTTGCCTGTTCCGGCCAGCTTGTTGCAACAATTTTTGGCCCAGTTACCCTTTACACCTACCGGCGCACAGCAACGCGTAGTGAATGATATTCAACAAGACTTAGCCAAAGCCTTGCCCATGCTGCGTTTGGTACAAGGCGATGTGGGTTCGGGCAAAACTCTGGTGGCGGCACTGGCCGCACTTACCGTAATCGGCAATGGCTATCAGGTGGCATTAATGGCCCCTACCGAGCTGCTTGCCGAGCAGCACGCCGTTAATTTTCAGCGCTGGTTTGAACCCTTGGGTATTCAACTGGCCTGGCTGGGTGGTAAAACCAAAGGAAAAGCTCGGCAAAGCACCTTAGAGGCCATGCAAAACGGCGCAGCACAAATGATTATTGGCACCCATGCGCTCTTTCAGCAAGAGGTGGCTTTTAGCAAGCTGGCGTTAGTGATTATTGACGAGCAGCACCGCTTTGGCGTGCATCAACGGCTGGCGCTACGCGAAAAAGGCGGCATAGCCGATCATTATCCGCATCAATTGGTGATGACCGCTACCCCTATTCCCCGCACCTTGGCCATGACCGCCTATGCCGATCTGGATACCTCGGTGATTGATGAATTACCGCCGGGCCGCACCCCGGTGACCACAGTCGCCATTCCGGATAGTCGCCGCGATGAAGTTATCAGCCGGGTTAGGCAAGTGGTCACCGAACAACAACGGCAAGCGTATTGGGTGTGTACCCTGATTGAAGAATCAGAAGCGCTGCAATGCCAGGCGGCAGAAGATACCGCCGTACTGCTGCAGCAAGCCTTGCCCGAGCTAAAAATTGGCTTGGTGCATGGCCGTTTAAAAAGCGCGGAAAAACAACAAATTATGCAAGACTTCAGTAAGGGCGCCTTAGATTTACTGGTCGCCACTACCGTTATTGAAGTGGGGGTAGACGTACCCAACGCCAGCTTAATGATTATTGAAAACCCCGAGCGGCTGGGCTTAGCGCAGCTACATCAGCTGCGAGGCCGGGTCGGCCGCGGTAGCGCCATCTCGCACTGTGTGTTGCTATATCATGCGCCCCTATCCCGCACCGCGCAGTCCAGGCTTGGCGTACTGCGCGAAAGCAACGATGGCTTTGTAATTGCTCAGCGCGACTTAGAAATTCGCGGCCCCGGCGAGTTATTGGGCACCCGGCAAACAGGGCTAATGCAATTTAAAATTGCCGACTTAAGCCGCGACAGCGAACTGCTGCCACAAGCACGGCAAATTGCCGCCACCTTATGGCAGCAACACCGGCCAGAGAGCCTACAACTGATAAAACGCTGGCTAGCCAACAAAGAAATATACGGCCACGCCTAACTTATCCACACAACTCCGGTACCGGCCCGACCAGTTTATCCACACAACTCCGGTACCGTACCGAAGTTGTGTGGATAAAAGCTGGGTTTATGAACAACAAGAATGAGGTACGCTATGCAAGATGTGACCGCTTTAACACCTTATCAGCTCCGTCAGCTATGTCGCAGTGGCCAGTTTAACAGCAATACCTCGGGCTTAGCACCGGGTTTTGTACAAGCCAATATGGCAATTATTCCGGCAGCCTATGCTGCTGATTTTTTGCAGTTTTGTCATTTTAATCCCAAGCCCTGCCCACTACTGGGCATGGCTGCCAAGCCGGGAGCAGTGGATATGCCAGCTTTAGCAGCAGAGCTGGATATCCGCAGCGATCTGCCACGCTATCGGGTATTTCGACAAGGCGAGTTGGTGGAAGAAGTCACTGACCTAAGCGCACTGTGGCGTGATGATTTAGTCACCTTTTTAATTGGCTGCTCGTTTTCGTTTGAAGAATCGCTACTGGCTGATGGCCTGGAGATCCGCAATATTACCGAGCAAGTGAATGTGCCGATGTACCGCACTAACTTAGCCTGCCAAAGTGCCGGAGTATTTAGCGCTAATATGGTGGTGAGTATGCGGCCTATGACGCCTGCCGATGCCATTCGCGCTATTCAGATTTGCTCACGCTTTCCGCAAGTACATGGGGCACCGGTACATTTTGGCGATCCGGCCGCTATTGGTATTGCCGATATTACCAAGCCAGATTTTGGTGACGCCGTTAGCATAAAGCCGGGTGAAGTACCGGTGTTCTGGGCCTGTGGCGTAACACCTCAAATTGCCATTGCCAATGCCAAGTTAGATTTTTGCATTAGCCACGCGCCTGGCCATATGCTGATAACAGACTTAAGCAATAGCAAGTTGGCTATGCTATAAGCCCAGGCAGGCAAATCCCTAAAGTCAAAGCCGAAAAGTATTGATCACCAATTGACCGCGACCACTGTTTTTTGCTTTATATAAGGCTTTATCTGCCAGTAGCAGCAAATCATCAGCGGCACCAACACTGCTTATCGCCATGCCCATGCTAATACTATGCTGCTTACCATGTTGAGTAGCAGCATAGTCTTGCTGCATACGCTTTGCTATTTGCACAGCTTCTAGCCTTTTGCAACCTGGCAATACCAGCATAAACTCATCGCCACCTAAGCGAGCGGCGAAATCATAATCACGGGTATTTTTTTGCAATAGCAGCGCTAAATCTTTCAGCGCTTCATCGCCGGCCTGATGGCCAAAATTGTCATTCAGTTGTTTAAAATTATCAAAATCCAGCGCGATAACCGCAATATCACCGTCAGTAATATCCTGCTCAGTGCAGCTTTGCCATAACTCTGCAAAGCCACGCCGGTTTAACAAACCCGTTAAGGGATCTTGCTCTGCTAATTGTTTTAACGATTCACGATCTTGATAGGACTGCTCTAACCGCTGTTGAGTAATGTGCAACCGCTGTTGTAGTTTAATCAAGCGCTGCCACTTAGCGATTAACCAAGAGACTGCCGCAGCAATTAATTCCAGTTGCTTTAACTGGGTAGCAGATAAACTTTGCTGGCGCGTGCTAGCGCCGCATAAACTGCCAATCAACTGCTCATCATATTGCACCGGCAACGCAAAAAAAGTGGTCATGCCTAATTTAGCCCCCACACTTTGCGGGTAAGTTTGCGCAATATTCAGATTTAACCAACTATCATCATTAAATAGCTGGCGGCACATCGAATCCTGCCAGGGCTGTTCTGAGCCTGCCACGATATGAATATCGCCATTGCCATAGACAACCGCAACTTGCTGTTTGGCAAGCATTGGATCAATATAGGTAACAAAGGCCGTTTCCAGCGAGGTAATACTGCACACCAATTGCATAAGAGGCGATAGGGCGTTATGCAACTCCTGAAACCTACTATCTAAACGGTCACTGTTCATACCCAACTCTTTTAAAAAATGGCTTGTTAAAGGTTAACCCACCCTAGTAAAGCACAAAACAGGTCCTTGCAGTGAGTATATTTGAAACGACCAAAATAAGTCACTTTTTAGCAAAAAAAACCGTCACTCGCTACATTAAGCGATGATCTAACCCACCTGTAGAATACTTTATTCCCAACAAAGTGACCCAATAGAATTTTTTATGCTAAAACCCCCAGCCAATGGCTGGACAACTGGCTGACAGTCGAGCAAACTATATCCAATTCACTTGCAGCTGTCAGCCCAATTGACCATCTTTAAGCTGGCGATAGCAGCGCCTGATAGGTATCCAACTAAGTAGCGAGACACCTCATGCCAAATATGCCAAGCATACCTCAGCAATCACAGCATGCTGCTTTACTGCTTAACTGCGACTTAGGCGAGAGCTTTGGCAGCTGGCAAATGGGGCTAGACAGCCAAGCCATGCCTTATATCGACCAGGCTAATATTGCCTGTGGTTTTCATGCTGGCGATGCCGACGTGATCAAGCGCACCTTAACGCTGGCAAAGCAGCACAGCGTGACTATTGGCGCACATCCGTCTTACCCCGACTTACAAGGCTTTGGCCGGCGCAGCATGCAATGTAGCGAGCAGGAAATCATCAACCTTATGCATTACCAAATAGCTGCGTTAGATGGCATGGCACAATGCCAGGGATTGCAGCTTAGTTACATTAAACCGCATGGGGCACTGTATAACGATATGATGAGTAAACCCACTGTTTGGCAAGCGGTATTACAGGCAGTGGCCAGCTATTACAAACCGTTAAAGTTGATGATACTGGCCACCAATGAGGCCGAACAGTATCAGCAACAAGCCAGTACCCTTGGCGTAACTTTATTGCTGGAAGCCTTTGCCGACCGCCGTTATACCGACCAGGGTAAACTTACCCCCCGCACTCAGCCAGGTGCCGTGCTGCATGGCAGCGAAGTACTGCAACAAGTACAGCAACTGTTAAACTATGGCAGCGTAACCACGGAGAGTGGCAAAGCGCTACCTTTGCACGCCGACACCCTGTGTGTGCATGGTGATAATCTGGCAGCAATAAGCCAGTTACAGCAAATACGGGAGCTTATCAACAGATGCCAGCAGTAACGCCCTTAGCTAACATGGCAACCAGGCTAACACCTGCTGATTACACACTAAGCCTGGCGGGTGAAAACGCTTTTATTTTGTATCTTAACACCCAAGTCATCAGCCCCGCTGCCGCTCAGCAGATCGCTTTAGCCAACAGCCAATTAAGCCCGATGCTTGGGCAGCAACTGCTAGAACTGTTGCCCTCTTATGCGTCTTTATTGATTGTGTTTAACCCATTACAGCATAGCCACTTAAGCATTAAACCTTTACTGGAGCAGGCCTTAACCAAAGCGGTAAATCTGGTTAGCCAACAGCAGGGCAAACAAGTGGAATTGCCAGTATGGTATAGCGAGCAAAGTGGTCCCGACTTAGCCAAGGTCGCCCAAGACAAAAATCTGAGCATCAACGAAGTGATCGCATTACATAGCTCAACCAGCTATCAGGTTTATGCTATTGGTTTTGCGCCTGGTTTTGCTTACTTAGGCGAGTTACCCGAACAGCTTGCCGTGCCGCGTTTAAGTAGCCCACGCCCGAAAGTACCGGCCGGCGCCGTTGCCATTGCCGACCGGCAAACCGCGGTATACCCTGCGGCATCGCCCGGCGGCTGGCATTTACTGGGGCTTTGCCCCATAGCCATGTTTAACGCCTGGCAAGAACCGGCTATGCCGGTAGCGGTGGGTGATCAGGTAAAATTTGTGCCCATAACAGAGCGTGACTTTACGCTATTAGGCGGTGTACTTTGAACGCGTTGCGCATAGTAAGCCCTGGGGTACTCAGTTTACTGCAAGACTTCGGGCGCTTTGGTCAGGGCAGCTTGGGACTAACTCAAGGCGGGCCAATGGATGGCCACAGCTTTCGCTGGGCTAATGCGTTGGTGGGTAACCCATTAAACAGCACCGTAATTGAACATAGTGTTGGCGGCTTAATTCTACTAGCGCAAAGTCCTTGCACCCTAGCCGTTACCGGCGCCGCGCTAGCGCTTAGTCACAATGGGCAACCGGTACCTTGCTGGCAAGCATTGCATTTAAAGCCTGGCGATGAACTGGCACTGGGCATCTTTAGTGGCGGCTTGCGTGCCTATATTGCGGTAACAGGGGGTATTCAAGTGCCACCTCAGTTTGGTAGCAGCGCTACGGTAATGCGCGAAGGCATTGGTGGCCTTGTGCGCAAGGCCGCCGATAACCCCAGGCAGCACCTCGCCGGTCAAAAGTTGCAGGCTAATGATCTTTTACCGCTGGCGACCGCGGCAGTGCAGGTTACAGCAGCAGGCAGCAGCCTACCCACTGAGCTGACCAAGCGCAGCCTGCCAGGTCAAACAGCGCTAACCCTTAGAGTAATTGAAGGCTATCAGGCGTCGTTATTTAGCGCCTGCCAGCGCGCACGCTTTTACTTAAATCCCTATCAGGTTAGCCCACAGAGCGATAGAATGGGCTATAAACTTAATGGCAGCGCTATTCATTGCAGCACACGCCAGCTGTTATCCGAGGGTATTAGCTATGGCGCAATACAAATACCGCCAGATGGCCAGCCAATAGTGCTGTTAAACGACAGACAAACCCTAGGGGGTTATCCGAAAATAGGTAATGTGTTATCGCTGGATTGCTGGCAACTGGCGCAAGCCACCCCCGGCACTGAGGTACACTTTACCCCTGTTAGCGCAGAGCAAGCCCATAATGCGCTGCAACTCGATGCTGCCCGCTTCGAGCGCGAAACAACAATATTTTGCGCGCTAGCCAGCGCCAGCCAAGAGTGCTAACCATGACAAAACCCACACCTAGCCATTGCAACCCCGCTACTGGCGCTGCGCTAACGGACACTACCGGCGTGAGCACTACGCCACCTAGCACCTTGCCTATTGGCTATAGCGCACTTAATTTTAATGCGTTAAGCCTGCAAATAGAAAACTTCCTGGTCGAACGCAATTTACGTGGTATGCAGTTAGTGCAACCACACTTACGCCCTGGTTACGTATTACGGGCAGCCCGTTTGTTTAATTTACCCGCTGGCAGCACAGTACTTATCGGTACTGGCTTTCCGGTACTCAATACCTTTGAAACCGACGGCCCTGTTGGTGCCATTGCGCTTTATCAATGTGCCGAAAAAATTGGCCTTAAGCCGATCATCCTTTGTGGCGACCCACTGTTTAGTGTATTAAAAGGGCATTATCAATGCTACCCGCTTAGCGTAAACCAGTACCAGCAACTGCCCAATATTGCCGAGCAGGCGCTGGCCGCGCTTAAACCTGCCCTGGTATTAGCCATAGAACGCCCGGGCTTTGGTGCCAATGGCCGCTATAACAATATGCGTGGCGAAGATATTTCCGAGCGCTGCGCCAGTTTCGATTTCTTTTTAACCCAGGCCCGCTGCCCCACGCTAGCCATTGGCGATGGCGGTAATGAAATTGGCATGGGTAATGTGGCCGCCGCGCTCAGTCAGCTCAGCCTGGCAGGCCAGCTAACCATTACGCCAAGTGTTACCCAGTGCGACGAACTGGTGATTGCCGATGTATCAAATTGGGCGGCCTGGGGCATTATTGCCATGCTCTCGCTACTACGCGGGCAAAACCTGCTGGCAAACGCGGCACTGTTACCCATTTTAACCTTTCTGGTAGAGCATGGCTGTATCGATGGCGTCACCCGCCAGCCCACCCTAACCGAAGATGGCCTGCCGTATCAGGAAGGTGATGCCTTAATTAGTCGCTTACAGGCGCTGGTAATTAATAATATTAATGGTTAATCATTGAGAAGTAGCATGAACACAGTATTTTTAAATGGCCAGTTTATGGCCGCAAGCGAAGCGAAAATATCACCGATGGATCGGGGCTTTTTATTTGGCGACGGTATTTACGAAGTGATCCCCTCCTATCATGGCCGTTTTGTCGGCTTTACCCCGCATATTAGTCGCTTACATGCGGGTTTGGCGGCACTGAGTATTGAGCACGGCATGACTGAGCCCGCCTGGCGCGCACTATGCGATAAGCTGCTTGAAGCAAACCGCCCGACACTAGGTGATAACCTAGCGGTATATATTCAGGTAAGCCGCGGCACCGACAGTAAACGTAACCATGCCTTTCCCACTGGCGTTAGCCCAACCATCTTTGCTTATGCCTTTGCTATCGCCGCCGCGCCAATACCCGATAAAGCCAAAGCCACTAGCTATGCGGTGATTACCGGCAACGATTTACGCTGGCAGCGCTGCCATATTAAATCCACGTCATTGCTGGGTAATGTGCTGCATTATCAACAAGGCGTAGAACAAGGCGCCCAGGAGATTTTACTTTTTGATCGCGAAGGTAACCTCACCGAAGGCGCTGCGGTAAATGTATTTATCGTTAAAAATGGCGAGATTGCCACCCCACCGCTTAGCCATAAATTATTACCCGGCATTACCCGCTTGCTGTTATTACAGATCTTGCGCCAGCACTCGCAGCTTAACGTGATAGAGCGTGACATTAGTTATGATGAAGTAGTAGCAGCCGATGAAATTTGGCTTACCAGCTCCAGTAAAGAAATAGCACCGGTGCTACAGATTAATGGTAAGCCGGTAGGCGATGGCAAGGTCGGCGATATCTGGCTCAAGGCACAACAGCTCTTTAGTGCCCATAAGTACGATTAACCACGTTAAACAAATATTGCAGCTAATACTTAAGAATTAGGCCAGTTTGTCGCTAAAAACGTTTAAAAGCGCCGTAATACTGAGCTTCGGCAATAAATTAGTATTTATTACTAAAGACATCTAAATTTAACTTGCGGTTTGTTGAAAAGCATCCAAAATGAATAGTAGCCCTTGGGGCTATTTTAAACTCAGGAGTTTTAAAAATGATTAATGTTCAACGTGCAAAACAACAGGGTTTTACCCTAATCGAATTAATGATCGTTGTTGCGATTATTGGTATTTTGGCAGCCATTGCTTTGCCTGCGTATCAAGATTATACAAAACGTGCTCGTTTCTCTGAAGTAATCTCTCTCGCAAATGGTTACAAAACTGCTGTGAGTGTGTGCGCACAAACTACTGGTGCCTTAACTGCTTGCGGCGCGGGCACCAATGGCGTCCCAGCAGCAATTGCTGCTCCAGTAGGGAACGTACAATCTCTTGATGTATCGGCTGCTGGTGTAATTACAGCTACAGGAACTGCAGCAGTAGATAGCTTAACATATGTAGCAACACCTACTTTAGGCGCGAACGGCACTACTTGGGCGATTACTGGTACATGTACAAGCAATACACCGAAACTTTGCTAAATTTTCAGGGTTAGCAGCCAGGGTCAGATCCCAAACCAACAAGCCCGCCTAGTGCGGGTTTGTTTTTCTGAGTAAGCAAAGCGTTAAACCGGATTAACCGGATTAGCGCCCCAAGTAACCTTCGGGGTCAGATACCGGAAGCTTCGGGGTCAGATACCAAACCAACAAGCCCGCCTCGTGCGGGTTTGTTTTTGAACCTTCGGAGTCAAAAACCTTAAAAACCTTCGGTGTCAGATACCGAACCACTGATATTCATGCGCTGGCTTGCCTAATCGAAACCTTCGGGGTCAGATACCGAACAACAAGCCCGCCTCGTGCGGGTTTGTTTTTTTAAGTACCAACCTTCCAACCTTGAACCTTCAGGGTCAGATACCGAACCAA
>NZ_BNAO01000010.1:165717-166661 GCF_014653435.1 Alishewanella longhuensis
TAACCTTCGGGAATCTTCGAACCTTCAGGGTCAGAACCTGTGGGATCCTCACGAATTTATCACCAATAACCTTCGGGGTCAGATACCGAACCAACAAGCCAGCCTCGTGCGGGTTTGATTTTTCTGGCGCGTGGCATAGTCTAATGCTATTCGTTAATGACTATGACTATCAGGCATGTAAAAAGCAAACGCAGCACGTGGGTCGTAATACCGCTGCTGCATATAGATTAGTACAGTGTACGATCCTTCAGCATTTGGTTTTGATCTTTCGCATTTAAATCACTGGCTTTGCCAACAATGCAGTCACTGATTGATCAAACCTTCGGGGTCAGATACCAAACCAACAAGCCCGCCTCGTGCGGGTTTGTTTTTGAACCTTCGGAGTCAAGGAACCTTCGGGGTCAAACCTTCGGGGTCAGATACCGAACAACAAGCCCGCCTCGCGCGAACCTTCGGGGTCAGATACCGAACCACTGATATTCATGCGCTGGCCTGCCTAATCGCATTTTGTCTTGGAACTTTGAACCTTCGGGGTCAGATACCTAAGCAAAAGTGGTACAATTTTTCTAAAGCGAAAACTTGCAAAAACTAAACCTTCGGGGTCAGATACCGAACAACAAGCCCGCCTTAAACCTTCGGGGTCAGATACCGAACAACAAGCCCGCCTCGTGCGGGTTTGTTTTTTTAAGTAAGTAAACCGTTAAACCGGATTAGCGCCCCAAGTACCAGCTAGCTATACTGCCAAGCGAAACCTTCGGGGTCATGTTGTTCGGTATCTGACCCCGAATAAAGAGCAAAACAATAAGGATACTTAAACCAAAACTTGAAAAATTATATTATTTAAATAATATTTAACATTATTTAACCAACTATCATCCTTATGCCGCGACAACCTCGTTTTAGCTTACCTGGATATGCGCAACATATTATTCAGCGGGGCAACA
>NZ_BNAO01000010.1:166700-168790 GCF_014653435.1 Alishewanella longhuensis
CTTTTTCACTAAGCAAGATTACACCGTGTACCTTGAACGGCTGCAGCACTATGCCAAGCAGCATCAGGTCGCTATCCATGCATTTGTGCTGATGACTAATCATGTACACTTACTGGCAACACCGCAGATAGAAAATGGCCTCAGCCTAATGATGCAAGACTTAGGACGTTATTATGTGCGGTACGTGAATAAAAGCTATGGCAGAACCGGCACTCTCTGGGAAGGAAGATATAAAGCAACCTTGGTTGATAATGATCGTTATTGTTTAGCTGTTAGCCGTTACATTGAGCTGAATCCGGTTAGAGCTGGTATGGTTGATCATCCTGCAGCTTATCCCTGGTCAAGCTATCAGGCGAATGCACTAGGTAGAGCCATTCAACTTTGGCAGCCATTACCGGCCTATTTAGGTTTGGGTAAAACGACAGATGAACAACAGCAAAGTTATCGGGAACTTTTTGAAAAGCCTTTTTCTGATAAAGTACTTGCTGAGATCCGTTTAGCCAGCCAAGGTGAGTGGGTACTTGGCAGTGAGCACTTTAAGCAGCAGATCAACACCCAGCTTAAGCTTCGCAGATCAATCATCCCAAGCAGAAAACAACCTAATTATTCGGGCAATTAATCTCGGAAACCTGCGTGGTCAGATCCCGAAGCATTAATATTAATGGCGCGCCAGCTCTTTGTCGTCAATATAGCGTAGTGCAACCTTTACCAGCTCAAGCAGAATGGTGGTATAACGAAGTATTTCGAGTTGCAGGTTTTTCAACTCTTCCACCACATACTCATGGACGATTTCATTTCTGATATCTTTCAGTGTCCTGGCTGTTTGGTTATCTTCAAGCAACCCTTTTTTAACTGCCCGATTAATGGTATCGATTAAGCTACCCGCTTCCAGCAATTCAGCTACATCTATAGCGCGATAAACTTTATTAATTAAAATATCCACCACCCTGGCAAAGCGGCTGCTAAGGTTTTCTAAGGCATCATACTGTTCAGCGGTAAGCGGCTTAGTGACATCAATACGCTGGCACTGTTCAAAGGAGCGTTGCAGCCATTTACTGGCATCCTGTAGTTGCGATACACATAACGCTAAATGCGCAGCCGAGCTTAACCTGCTCACAATGATAATTCCTCAGCGGTTGGCTTGATTAACTGCACAAAAGGTTCTGACCCATCTGCACTGGCGATGATATCTATTTTTTGCTCTCCGAGTTGTTCCACTATTCGCCAACGTGCGGCACGCAGTTTTTGCTTATTAAAGTGTTTTGATAACACCAGTAAGTCGATATCTCCTCCCCTGGCATTATTGTCTGTTCTTGAGCCATATAAAAACACTTTGGCATTGGCATCCTCAGCGGTGATCGCTTTAAAAATTACTGATTTTTCATAATCAGACAGACGCATATATTTGTTCCTTAGTGTGTTGCCAGCACTTTCAGTAGACCATAACAAACAATGTCATTTATTTATAGCGTAGTATAACCGAAAAACCTTCGAACCTTCGGGGTCAAAACCTGTGGGATCCCCACGAATTTATCACCAACATAAAACATCTTCAGCAGTTTTTTGCCGGAAGAACCTTCCGGAAGAACCTTCGGGGTCAGATACCGAACCACTGTGAACTTACAATTATCACGACTTAGCGAATTAGCTACTGCGTTACAGTTGCCGGGTATTGATGCGAATGCCTGTGATTTAGCCCAGCAAGCAGCAAAAGAAGAATGGGATTATCTCACCTTCCTTGAGCAGGCGCTTCAATGTGAAAAGCGTTCACGCCATCAGCGGAAGCAGCATATGTTTACCCGTATGGCGGGGTTCCCAGCAGTAAAAACTTTGGAGGAGTTTGATTATGCCTTCGCGACTGGCGTGCCTAAAAGGCAAGTTACAGAATTAGCTTCGTTGTCATTTATTGAGCGACAGGAAAATGTGGTGATGCTAGGGCCATCAGGTGTGGGTAAAACGCATATTGCCGTTGCACTGGGTTATAAAGCGGTACAGGCTGGGATAAAAACCCGCTTTATCAGCGCATCAGACTTAATTCTGCAACTGGCCACAGCACAGCGCCAGGATAACTATAAGCAAGTGATGCAGCG
>NZ_BNAO01000011.1:0-38760 GCF_014653435.1 Alishewanella longhuensis
GGCTTGTCGCCGGCAGAACGCCCCGAGCTCTGCGAGGGGCATGAAGGCACCTCATAAAGCCAAAGAGCCCACTCAGTCGAGTGGGCTTTTTGCTTTATCCGCTACGCGGGTGTACTACACTCCCACGCCAGCCACAGTGGTGGCATTGCGAAACACGTCCTGTGTTCCGCCCTTCGGGGCGTCGCGTAGCAACGTCCAACTTCGTTCCTGACGAAGTTGTCGCCATGCTAATTCTGTATTTTTGAAGATTGAAGGATTAGGATCTCGAAGGGCTAGCAAATTTTGTTCAGCCTTTAGTTGCGGTAGAGTTTTTGCGATCTATTTGAATGTAAAAATGCAGCAAGGCAGCGAGCCGATATTGCTAAACAAAGCGTCTTTCGCATGGATGCGAAAGAGGAGCCCCCATGGAAGGGTTCACGGCGTCTTTGTGTGCAATATCGGCTGCAAGTGGCCTAGCGTTTCGGTTAAGGCAATCAATTAGAATTCGTAAAATCAAAGAAATACCTACTCAGCTGAGGGCGTTGCGTCTGGCTCTTCGATCCTTATAGTATTGCATGATAAAGTCTGTTCAGTACAAAACAAAAGCTAATCGGTTAATTGCTGACAATAGGTAGCTATGGTAGCTTTGCTATGTTTATTAAGAATGTCAGAACAGTGTCAGACCACAGAGGTTCTTTAGATCTTTTATGTTGTCATAACATCAAAAGCTATAAGTTACTATCTGCACACCGGAGTAGTAATGCAAGAGCGTAACCTGCGTAATTTTTATATTCCTGAAGAGCAATCTATCTATTTGCTTAATACCAATGATGCCAAAAAATTAAAAGATTGGGTTGCCTTGTGTATAGAGGAGCTGGAGAAACTAGGTTATCGCGATATTAGCTTGCTGGGTAAAGGTGCTTACGGTTTTGCTTTTGCCGGTTACGGTGTGGATCAGCAATGTTATGTATTTAAGTTCTCGAGAATTAATCTGCCACAACATATTCAAGAGCGGTTAGCCGATGAAGCCTTTATGTTGTCGCAAGTACAGCATCCCTCAGTACCAGCCTACATCACCTACCAGGTGGTGCGCAAGCAAGGGATCCTGATGATGGGGCGAGCGCCCGGTATCGATTTAGAGCAGTATAGCCTGCAACATGGTCGCTTACCGGTAAAGCTAGTGATTGATATTGCTGGTCAGCTAGCGGACCTACTATTGTACTTACGTGCCAACATGAAAGAGGGCGAGTCTTTACCCATAGTGCATGGTGATATTAAGCCATCAAATCTAGTATTTGATGAGAGCACCGGGCGCATTAGTTTAATTGATTGGGGTTCATCAGTGTTTGCCCAGTTGGACCAAGATGGGCATTACCTGTCAAATAATATCATGCAATTAATGTCTGCTGATTTGCAGCACTCTAATGCCCGGATGGGCGATATCTATTTTATTGGGCCTGAGCAGCGTACCGGCCAGTTATCTAGTCCGCGATTTGATGAGCAAGGTGTCGCCAGCACACTGTATGCACTTGCCTCTGGCCAACCTAGTCGGTTCGGCCGTAAAGCCATCCCTGCTCGTAGCCTGGGTTTACCACTTGAGTTCGCGACCTTACTTGACAGTATGCTTTCGGATGATTTAACGTTACGACAACAGGCCGGCGACTACTTTTTGAAGCAGATGCCTCGCCTAAAACGCTTAGTGCTACCGGATTTGCCGCTTTTTCATGATCAGCCATCGCTACCTGTATGGGTAAGTCCAGAGCAAAGAGAGTTGGATACTGTGGTTTACTCCTCACGTAAGTCTTTTTTACGTGAACACAACGAGGAAATGGATATAGCGTACGTCGATGATGTGCAGCTTGAGCGCTATTATAAAAACTACCTGGAGGGCATGGGGGAAACTGAAAAAGCTTTTATCGCAGCAGTAAGCCGTTTAGCGCGCTATCCTGTTGTCGGCGGTTTAGCAATTCACTGGCAGCCTGGGGGCATTTATATCGATTGTAGTTTAAACCTTTACGACGCTAAATTACAGCGTGCTTTTGCACTCGCAGTAAATAATGTCGTCACGCTGGCTCGCGCTATCAGTAAGGTAGGGACATTTAAAGCCTGTTTGTTTAACGCTCGTAACACAATACACATTAGCCGAGACAATGAAGCAGAACCATTTGTTGTACCCAGTGAAAGTCAGATCCCTTATCAATTAGCACCAGTCTTAAGTTCGGAAGATGCCAGTAAACAGCATTCTTATTTTGAAGATGGTAAAGATCCCGATGAACAACTTGTTTTACCTGATGCCATTATGGACGATATAGCCAAACTTAATTTAATCCGTCATACCGGCTGTATAATTTTTGAAGTTACGCCACTCTACATGAAAATTCATAGTTATTATCGTTTGCTGGACCCTGCAGCTGAACAAGAATTTAGCCGTTTATTAAGAAGTATCCTGGCGAAAGTGTATTTAATTAGCGGCGAGGGGGTAGGTGGTTTTATGAAATTGCCTTACAAAGATACGCGAAGGTTTAGTCAGCAAACACAAGCACCGCAACTGCTCTACCCAGCTAATCCTTTAAGTTTTGTCGACTCACTATAGTAACTTGCTGAAATTAGCAGCAAACCTGCTAGTTAGAGCGTAAAACTGCGCTCAGAGCGCCCGTCTTTACGCTAAAAAAGGTTTAAATTGCGGCTTAAAACAAGTAATGTAGAGGGCTTTGGTATAACCTTAATTTGTAGATAAGATGCTGAGCGAGAAAAACCAAATTTACCCTTTGTTGTTAGAACAGGGCAAAGCCTTGTTAGAGGACGAGACCGATATTATCGCCAATATGGCTAACGTTAGCGCCTTAATTTTTAATTCTCTGCCAGACCTTAATTGGGCAGGATTTTATATTATGCGTAGTGGTGAATTAGTGCTGGGACCTTTCCAAGGGCAAGTTGCCTGTGTGCGGATTCCCGTTGGCAAAGGTGTTTGTGGCACTTGCGTTGCAACAGGCGAAGTCCAACGTATAGCAGATGTTCATGCATTTCCAGGACACATTGCTTGTGATGCTGCCAGCAATTCAGAGATTGTGTTGCCTGTGCGGCATAATGGCGAAATTATCGCAGTACTGGATATCGATAGCCCTCTACTCAATCGTTTTGACGAAGAAGACCAAACTGGCTTGATGCAGTTGGTACAAGTATTTGAACAGCGTTTGGCTAACGTATAATGAAAGACTTGTTATCTGTGCAAGATTACCTGTTACAAGTGGCTGAAGTAGGCGACTGGGATGGCGAAGAAGAGTTAGTTGCTGATAAGTTTAACAGTATCGCTCACGCGGTGTGGGATGCTTTGCCTGATACTTTGACATCAGCCGAGATCGGTTATTTGATGCCACAGCTATGGGAACAACTACGCGGTGATACGGTGCTGCTTGATGTAGATGAAGACGAACTAATTGACTGGGCACTGGCCTATATTCAACAACAAATAGATGAAGGCATGACGGACATGCCTGCTGAAGATGACGAAGAAGAGTGAATCCTGAATGACAACTTCCATTGCTGAAACGGCTGAAACGACAGTTTTACCTACTGCGGAAACGGTAAAACCTGCTAATGTTAAAGAGGTGCTGGCTTATTTGGTTAAGCAATATCCCTTATGTTTCGCCGCAGATGAAAATGTTAAACCACTGAAAGTTGGTATCTTTCAGGATTTAGCCCAACGTCTGGATGAGAACAGCCAACTGAGCAAAACCCAATTACGTCAAGCGTTGAGGGTTTATACATCTAGCTGGCGTTACCTGGATGCAACTAAAGAAGGTGCCAATCGTGTTGATTTAGATGGTCAGCCTGCAGAGGTGATCGATGCACAGCAAGCTGAGCACGCCGCTAAATTATTGGCTGAAAGTAAACAAAAAGCAGCTGAGAAACGTAAGGTACGGATGCAGGAGCAACGCGCCAAGCAACAAGAGGCAAAAACACCTGTAACACCGGTCGAGAAAAAAAGACCGAACAAAACCTTCGTTAAGGGCTCTAAGCCTGAAAGAGCAACCCCAAAGCCGGTGCCTGTAGCCGCTAAAAAGGATGTTACCTCGGTGCAGCAAAGCTTGACAACGCTCGAGCCTTCGCAACTTGCGGTGGGTAATAAGGTGCTGGTGAAGTTAGGTCTAACCCCAATGCCAGCGACAATTCAGGAAGTGAATCTTCCTGATGTAACAGTGCAACTGGGGTCTGGTATGGTCATCAAAACACGTCAGGATAGCCTGTATCAGGCCTGACGCATATTGAGAGTGTTATGAAGAAATTTTCCCTGATAGCTGTTGGTTTACTTTTAGCGTTAGGCATCAATGCCCAAACGACGACGCAACTTGACATCAGTGCTTTGCCGGTGATTAACCAATCGCCGCAACATGCTACTGCCAGTAAAAGAGTTGCTGCCACTTTTACCCGCTCGCATTACTTGCCTGTTCAGTTAAATGACGAGTTATCAGGGCGAATCTTCGACCTTTATCTAAAAAATCTCGATTATTACCGTAATCATTTATTAGCAAGTGACGTCGCTAAATTTGAGCAATATCGGTTGCAATTTGATGATGGTATTAATCGCGGCAATTTGGATTTTGCTTTCGATATGTTCAATTTAGCGCAAAAACGCCGTTTTGAACGCTTTGACTACGCCATCGCTTTGTTGGATAAAGAATACGACTTTGAAGCGGAAGATCGTTATGTTTATGATCGCGAAGAGGCTAACTGGCCGGCGGACCAACAAGAATTAGACGAGC
The DNA here is from genome assembly GCF_014653435.1 of Alishewanella longhuensis. Taxonomy (GTDB): domain Bacteria; phylum Pseudomonadota; class Gammaproteobacteria; order Enterobacterales; family Alteromonadaceae; genus Alishewanella; species Alishewanella longhuensis. The sequence goes on from NZ_BNAO01000011.1 coordinate 4,743, forward strand.
TGTGGCGGCAGAGAGTTAAGTTTGATTTATTGAACCTGAAGCTGACAGGGAAAACGCTGGATGAAGCGAAAGAGATTCTCGTTAAGCGGTACCGCAACACCCAGAAACGACTAGTGCAAACACAAAGTGAAGATGTGTTCCAACTTGTCATGAACTCTTTTGGTCGGGCAGTTGAAGCGCATACTTCATATTTATCGCCACGCAACGCTGAGCGTTTCCAACAGGAAATGAATTTGCAGTTAGAAGGTATTGGTGCGGTATTACGTGCTGATGAAGATTACACTGTAATTCAAAGCTTGGTTCCAGGTGGTCCGGCTGATTTAACGCAAAGATTAAAACCCAAAGATAGAATTGTTGGGGTTGCCCAAGATGCCAAAGACTTTGTTGATGTTGTCGGTTGGCGTTTAGATGATGTGGTTGATTTAATTAAGGGCCCTAAAGGTAGCAAAGTTAGGTTACAGGTATTGGGCGGTAGTGAAGCGAACAGCCAAACTCAGGTTGTTGAAATTGTACGCGACAAAATTAGGTTAGAAGACCGCGCGGCAAAATTTGAAGTGCTTGAGCCTAAATTAGGTGAGCTGCAAAGTAAGATTGGTGTGATCAATATACCTGGCTTTTACAATAATCTGGCTGAGGATGTGAAAAAGCTTCTTGCCGAAGCTAACGAGCAAAAAGTTGAAGCCTTGATTATCGATTTACGCGGTAATGGCGGTGGTTCCTTACAGGAAGCAACCCTGTTAACGGGCCTCTTTATTGACCGCGGTCCGGTGGTACAAATTCGTTCAGGAGATGGCCGCATCAGCTTAAATGGTGATAGCGATGGTATCTCTTATTACGATGGTCCGTTAACGGTGATGGTTGACCGTTACAGTGCTTCAGCATCAGAAATTTTTGCCGCGGCTATGCAAGATTATGGGCGTGCCCTGGTTGTGGGTGAGCAAACGTTCGGCAAAGGTACAGTACAACAGCACAGAGGCATTGGTCGTATCTATGACATGTTTGAACAACAGTTAGGCAGTGTGCAGTACACTATGGCTAAGTTTTATCGTATTAATGGCGGTAGTACTCAGCATAAAGGCGTAATTCCAGATATCAGTTTCCCATCAGCTATTGAACCGGCGGAGTGGGGAGAAAGCAAAGAAGACTACGCATTACCTTGGGACGCTATTGCCCCCGCGCAGTATCAAGCACATCAGGATATTCAGAAGCAAATCCCCTTGTTACAGGGTAAACATCAGCAACGTATTGCTAAAGAGACTGAGTTTCAGTATCTATTGGCAGATATCGCTGAGTACCAACAGCAAAAAGATGAGAAAAGTGTTTCTCTAAACAAAGCTGAGCGGATTGCTAAGCGCGAAGCCGACAAAGCGAGAGCTTTAGTGCGAACTAATGAACGTTTGCAACGTCTGCAATTGCCGTTAGTTACCTCGGTAGATGATGCTCCTGAGCTGTTAAGCAAACTGGATCCATTTTTAGAAGAGGCTGCACATATTACCTCAGATTTGTTGCAGCTAAATCGAGTAGCAAAGCATTAGCCAGTAATAGGCTGTAAATTAAAGGCGGTCTTTACCGCCTTTATTAATAATAACAACATAATAATTATAAAAGGTTTTTTATGTCGGGAACACGTCAATCGGTGCACGGCCTCTGGTCTAGCCGCCTAGCCTTTATTCTTGCTGCTACTGGGGCAGCAGTGGGTCTTGGTAACATCTGGAAATTTCCTTACATCATGGGGCAGAACGGTGGCGGAGCCTTTGTTTTAGTTTATCTGCTTTGTATTTTGTTGATTGGTATTCCTGTGATGATGTCTGAGGTATTAATTGGTCGCCGTGGTCGGCAAAGCCCAGGACATTCTGTAAAAACACTCGCCTTGGAAGCTAAAGCCAGTACTCGCTGGCAAATTGCTGGTTGGAGCGGTCTTGTTGCCAGTTATCTGATTTTGTCTTTTTATGCGGTTATTGCCGGTTGGGCTCTATACTATGTATTTAAAACCGCTAGCGGAATCTTTGTTGGGATGCCCGCAGCTGAAGTGGGGGCTGAATTTGGTAGCTTTGTGGCCAATCCAATTGCCTTGATGTGCTGGTCAGCAATTATTCTGGCGGTTACCATTTTTGTGGTGGGTAAAGGTGTACATAAAGGATTAGAGAAAGCGGTTAATTATTTAATGCCATCACTCTTCGTATTGTTGTTGTTGATGGCAGTTTACTCTGGCTTAAACGGGGCCTTCTTAGAAGCCGTAGATTTTATGTTTAAACCGGATTTTTCTAAACTAACAATGAACGGTGTCTTGTTGGCGCTAGGCCATGCATTTTTTAGTTTAAGTTTAGCATCAGGGGCGATGATTATTTATGGTGCTTATTTACCTGCGAATGTATCTATTGCTAAGACATCTATTCTAATAGCCTTGTGTGATACAGCAGTGGCGTTGTTAGCCGGCTTGGCTATTTTTCCGTTAGTTTTCGGCTATGGTTTGGCGCCCGGTGAAGGGCCTGGTTTGATTTTTGTTACCTTACCTATTGCTTTTGGTAGCATGCCTTTTGGTACGCTGTTCGGTACCCTGTTCTTCGTGATGTTGGTATTTGCCGCCTTTACTTCCGCCATTGCAATGATAGAGTCGACTGTAGCTTGGTTAGTAGAGACTAAAGGTATGAAACGCCGCAGCGCTACCTTATTTACTGGTTTATCGCTTTGGTTACTTGGACTGCTAACGGTATTTTCATTCGCTGGGGCCGGCTGGGCGACCTTCGAGTGGAATATACTGGGCAAGCCAATTAACAGTTTCTTTGAACTTAAGGATTACCTAACCTCTGCCATTATGCTACCTATTGGCGGTCTCTTTATTGCAGTCTTTGTTGGCTGGGTTATGTCAGAGAAAGTCAGTGCAGAAGAATTGGCTAGTACAAATGCGGCTTATCAGATTTGGCGCTTTGCTATTCGTTGGATCACTCCGATAGCCGTTATTATTGTATTTTTGAATCTGATCGGCGTGCTCGATCTCTTTAGTGCCGTAATCGGCAAGTAAGCAGGAGCACGATAATGAAAAGAACCGAACCTAAACTACCTAGCCTGTTGGATGCGTTAATCCCGATGTTGGTGCTTATCGCGTTGCTTGCTGCATCAGTGATGTTGTTTAAAGATGATTCTTCTTATGGACCTAACCAAATAGCCTTATTTATTGCAGCAGCTGTTGCGGTAGTGATAGGGTTAAAAAATGGCCATGACTGGCGCAGTATAGAAAAAGCGATGGTAAAGGGCATTTCTTTGTCGCTCGCGGCAGTGTTAATACTGTTGGCGGTAGGTGCACTTATTGGTACCTGGTTATTGTCTGGGACAGTACCTACGCTGATTTATTTTGGTTTACAGCTACTAAGTCCTAGTTGGTTTTATGCTGCCAGCTGTGTGCTTTGCGCTATTGTAGCGATGAGTATTGGCAGTAGTTGGACGACTGCCGCCACTATTGGTGTTGCCTTAATTGGTGTCGCTACCGGCTTAGGCTTATCACCTGCTATCACTGCCGGAGCTATAGTATCAGGTGCCTATTTTGGCGATAAGATTTCTCCGCTAAGTGAAACAACAAATTTAGCGCCTGCGGTAGCAGGTGCGGATTTGTTTGAGCATATTCGACACATGTTATGGACGACAGTGCCTAGCATTATTTTGGCGTTAATTGCGTTCATTTTAATTGGCTTTAACAGTAACGTGAGTGCCGATTTACAGCATATTAACGAGATTAGCTCAGTGCTAGAACAGCAATTTAATATTAGCCTTTGGACCCTAATACCTTTGGCCGTATTGTTAACAATGGCTGTTAAAAAGGTACCGGCATTCCCCACCGTGTTTCTTGGTGCTTTGCTTGGCGGTATTTGGGCTGTGCTGTTTCAACCTGAGTTAATTAACCGTATGGCAGATGAGCAGTTACCTGCAGTGATTGCCATATTTAAGCTGGTTTGGCAGACGCTTTTTGCAGGCTTTAGCATTAGCACCGGTAATGACGATATGGATAGTTTGTTAAGTGGTGGTGGTATGGCCAGCATGCTTAACACTATTTGGTTAATATTTTCAGCCATGATGTTTGGTGCAGTGGTAGAGCATATCGGTTTATTGCGTAAGTTTGTGGAAACCATCCTAGCTTTTGCCCGCAGTACTGGGTCATTAATTACTAGTACCATGGCAACCTGTTTAGCGACGAATATTCTGACTGCCGATCAATATATGTCGATTGTTATGCCAGGTCGTATGTATAAAGAAGAATATAAGCGCCGAGGCCTGGCGCCAGTAAACTTATCTCGTGCGTTGGAAGACGGTGGCACTATCACCAGCCCGTTAATACCCTGGAATACCTGTGGTGCTTATATGCATGGTGTTTTAAATGTTAATCCGCTCGATTATTTTGCGTACGCCTTTTTCAATCTGATTAATCCGGTGCTGGCGGTGGTCTATGCTTACCTTGGAATAAAAATTCTTAAATTAACACCGCCAGATTCGGTGACCGCCGAGGTGTCTACAAGTACTGGTCGGTAAGTTGCCTTTAGCCGTAATTGTAATAAAGCCTGACTAACGTCGGGCTTTTGCAATTTAGTGCAGTAATTTTCACTCTATCTTGATATCACTTTATTTGACATGGAATAGCTTTATGACAGCAGCAACGATACGCCAGCCTAAGCGGTTAGCCGACTATCAACCGCCTAGTTTTTTAGTCAGTAAAACAGACCTGAGTTTCGAGTTGGATCCTACAGCTACCAGAGTTTCTGCAACGTTAACCTTTCAGCGTAACGGCGCTGGAATTATGATACTCGACGGTCAACAACTTAAGCTGATTAGCTTGCGCTTAAATGGCCAGATGCTTACCGATAAAGACTACCGACTTACAGAGGATAGCTTAGAGATTGTTAAACCAGGTAATTCTGGGGTGCTGGAAATTGTTACCGAATTAAACCCAGATCAAAATAGCGCGCTAGAGGGCTTATATCTGGCAGAGGGGGTCTATTGTACCCAGTGTGAGGCAGAGGGCTTTCGGCGGATCACCTATTATCCTGATCGGCCGGATGTTCTCGCCGTTTTTACTACTACGATCATTGCAGATAGCAGCCAGTTACCTTTTCTACTCTCAAATGGTAACAAAGTGAGTGAAACGCTGTTAAGTGATGGCCGTACTGCCGTTAAATGGCATGATCCTTTTCCAAAACCAGCCTATTTGTTTGCCCTGGTTGCCGGTGATTTTGATTGCTTAACGGATGCGTATGTAACTGCTTCTGGCCGACAGGTATCGCTGGAATTTTATGTGCAAAAAGGCGCGTTGTCGCGCAGTCACTTTGCGATGGCAGCGTTAAAACGCGCCATGCACTGGGATGAGCAACGTTTCGGACTCGAATACGATTTAGACCGCTACATGGTTGTTGCTGTTGATTTCTTTAATATGGGCGCAATGGAAAATAAAGGGCTGAATGTCTTTAACAGTAAATATGTGCTGGCCGACGATAGCAGCGCCACTGATCAAGATTATTTCAATATTGAATCAATTATTGGTCATGAGTATTTTCATAACTGGACGGGTAATCGTGTAACTTGTCGAGATTGGTTTCAACTGAGTTTGAAAGAAGGCTTAACCGTATTTCGCGATCAGGAATTTAGCGCGGATATGGGATCTGCGACGCTTAATCGTATCGAAGCCGTAAAGCTAATCCGCACAGCCCAGTTTGCAGAAGATGCCAGCCCTATGGCACATCCTATCAGGCCTGAGCAGGTGTTGGAGATGAATAATTTCTACACGGTAACGGTTTATGATAAAGGTGCTGAAGTTATCCGCATGTTACAAACAATCCTTGGCAAAACGGGTTTTAATGCGGGTTTAAAATGTTATCTGGATCGGCACGATGGCCAGGCCGTTACCTGTGATGATTTTGTGCAGGCTATGCAAGATGCGACCGGCCAGGACTTAACGCAATTCCGGCGTTGGTATAGCCAGTCAGGAACTCCTGAAGTGAAAGTGCAAGAGCACTATGACGCGACTTCTGCTCGTTTGACCTTGAAATTACACCAGCATACTCCTGTTACAGCAGATCAAACTATAAAGCAGCCGTTGCTGATGCCAATGCGCATTGAGCTTCTCTTCAGTAATGCCGGCTCAAGTATGCGGCAATTGTTGTTACTGAGTAATGAAGAACAAGAATTTCAGTTTGATGGTATTCACGAACAACCGTTGATCGTATGGTTAGAGGATTTTTCTGCTCCGGTAAAATTAAGTACACATTATCAACCTGAACAATTATTGCTGATTGCCGGCAGGGCAACTAATGGCTTTGCCCGTTGGGATGCGATGCAACAATACTGGAGCTTACTGATTTCCAAGGCGGTAACTGGGGGGCTACTCCCGCAATTACCTGCAGAGTTAGTCAGCTTATTTAAACAGTTACTACAGCAGCCATTAGCCGATATAGCGTTAACGGCAGAGTTATTAGCCTTGCCCGATTTTGATACTTTGGCAGAGCAGTACACCGAAATTCCGGTAGATGCCTTGTTAAGCTGTTTAGCTCATTTAACGCAGCAGTTAGCAGAGGCACTGGCAATAGAGTTGACTGCTTGCTATCAGCGTTTTGACAGCATAGCCTATCATTACAATGAGCAGGGTGTGGCATTACGTGCGCTAAAAGGGCGTTGCTTGCACTATTTAGCCTTTACAAATGAAGGAGAACACTGGGTTAATCAACATTACCGGCAAGCTGATAATATGACAGATCAATTGACGGCGCTTAAGGCTGCTCAGTATGCCGAGTTAGCGACGAGCAATAGCCTACTGGAAGATTTTGCCAAGCGGTACCAGCATAATGTGCAGGTAATGGATAAGTATTTTAGTTTGGTCGCAACAACACCCAATGACGCTGTTTTTACGCACTTAGATCGCCTAACGCAACATTCGTTATTTAGTTGGAAAAATCCTAATCGGGTTCGTGCCGTCTTTGGTGCTTTTTCGCAGCGCAACGCCAAGCAGTTTCATCGGGCAGATGGGCGTGGCTATCAATTACTAGCGCAGATTGTGACAAAGCTTGATCCAATAAACCCGCAGCTAGCGGCTCGACTTCTTACACCACTTTTATCCTGGCAACGGTACGATCAGCAGCGACAACATTTATTAGCTGGTCTATTAAAAGCCCTTGCTGCACAGGCATCACTTTCCAACGATGTATTTGAAAAAGTGAGTAAGAGTCTGCCATGAGCCGGCACTATGTATTTAGTGGTTTTATTTCAGCTGAGAAATGTCAGCAGTATTATCGTGGAGAGGTGCGCTATCTTATTGTTACTGCTGATAGTGGTGAGCGGATCCAGCTGGCATTTAGGCATTTTCAGCCTTATATCAGTCAGCTGGGGATCCGTGGCAGATTTAGATTAACGCTTACCGATAATGGAGATTTTTTGAAGTTAGAGAAAATTAGTTAGAGTATATACTTTAAACGCTGGATTGAAACATTAACTTGCGTTCTCAGCTGGTTTGACCTTTAATTTCATTAGCTTACCTTTAGCAGTCTCTGGTCTGTCCTGACAGGTTAAACTACTGTGTAAGCTAAAGTCGAATGCAAAGCAGTGAAAAGCGAAAAAATGAATAATAATCAACAGATTTACGTTAGAGCAAGCCTTGCTAACACCGGCAAATGATGTAATTATTTTATTGCAAGAGTCTGTTTTGCAGTGGTTAGCAAGCCGGATCGATAACTAAAAGAACAAACAACTACCTGTTTGAACAGGGGGGGAGACAACAACATGAATAAAAGGCCAAACCGCTTTGCGATGAGTCCGTTAGCTGCCGGTGTTACTGCCGCATTGCTGGCGCTGGCTTATGCACCAGCTCAGGCAGCAACCTTCAACTTTGGCGATGTAGAGGTTGTATTTGACTCTACGTTCTCTTACGGTGCTAGCTGGCGTACAGAGGAGCGTAACTGGGATACCATTGCCAAGGTTAACCATCCTCGTTTTGACTGGACGGGATATAACGCTGCGACCAATGTGATCTATCCGGCTGCCGATATCTGGGCACAACCAGGCGCATACTCTAGTAATGGCGACGCAGGTAATCTAAATTTTGATCGTGGTGATATGTTCAGTAGCTTGTTCAAAGGCTTGCATGAAGTATCGATCAAAAAAGATAACATTGGCTTCTTTGGCCGCTTTATGTATTTTTATGATACCGTCATGAATGACGGTAAGTTTGCCTATACCAACCCACTTAGCGGTAACAAAGTTGACCCTTGTGAAGATAAAGGCTCCAGAGAGCTTGCCTGTAAAGATTTACGTTTACTTGACGCTTATATTTACGGTAATTTTTCATTTAATGATGGCCAAAACCCGGTAACGGTTCGATTAGGTAACCAGGTTTTAAGTTGGGGTGAAAGCACCTTTATCCAGCATGGTATCAACATCACCCCAATCGATGTTGGTATTGCCAGAGCGCCTGGAGCCGAACTCAAGGAAGCTTTTATTCCAACTGGTATGCTGACGTTATCTGTTGGCTTAACTGATAACCTCTCTACCGAATTATTTTATCAGTACTCCTGGCAAGAAAGCTATTTACCCCCACCAGGTACTTATTTCTCTACTAATGATTTTGCTGGCCGTGGTGGTTATGCGCAAAATATTCAGTTGGGTTTTTCAGGCAACCCAGATATTGATTTAGCCTTCTTACTACAAAACCTTAATAACTTAGGTTCTGCGGTCGCTGCCGGGCAAATCAGCCCAGCTCAAGCATCACAAATTTATCTGGCTTATCCAACCAAAGTGGCGCTGCGTCCTTTTGGTGATTCAGGTGAGATCAAGCCGAAAGACAGTGGCCAATATGGTATTAAGTTTGAGTATTTTGCGCCCAGCTTAGGCGATACTGAGTTCGCGGTGTATTACATGAATTATCATAGCCGGGTGCCAGTTATTTCCGGTGTTGCGTCTGATTTCCGGACACCGGCCATCCAATCTGACCTGGGTTTCCTAGTGCAGAATGCCGGTAATATCACTAAAGAAAATGTACAAAGCTTACGGGCATTCTCTAAAGGTTTATTAGAGTATCCCGAAGATATTAAACTATATGGCGCGAGTTTTAATACAAATCTGGGAACGACATCAGTTGCGGGTGAGTTCTCGTTTCGTCAAGACGAGCCACTTCAAATCGACGACGTAGAAATTTTATACGCGGGTATGCCTGAGCAATTAGCTATTGCAGGTATCCGGCCTGACTTAGCGGGTATTTCACAGCTGGGGCGGTTTATTGGTACTAAAGCCACACCAGGTAATTACGCGCAAGGTTATATTTTACGTAATACTGTGCAGGCGCAAATGACCTTCACTCATTTATTCGGACCAACACTGGGTGCAGATAACTTTAGTATGTTAGCTGAAGTGGGTGGGGTAAGAATTAACAACATGCCTGCTCATGACGTACTGCGCCTAAATGGCCCGAATACAGACCGTAGCGGTGCGCCGCTGGTCGGTGCCAATGGCCCTTCTGACGGTTTGCATACCGGTTTATCTAACGGCGCTGAGCAAAATCCATTCCCAACTGCATCTGCCTGGGGTTATCGGATTTTAGCGAAAGCCGATTATAACAACGTCTTTGCTGGTGTGAACTTATCACAACGTTTAGTGTTTTCACACGATGTAAACGGTATTACGCCAGATCCATTATTTATGTTTGTAAAAGATCGTAAATCTGCATCTTATGCCGTTTCTTTCGATTACTTAAACAAGTGGTCTGGTGAACTGAGTTACAATTGGTTCTGGGGTGGAGTAGGTACAACCAACAATACTGCAGACCGCGACTTTGTATCTTTTAATATTAAATACTCTATTTAAGGGACGAGCACGAATTATGAAAAAACTCACCCTGTTAGCATCGGCTGTTGCGCTGGTGTTCAGTTGCAATACCTTGGCTAAATTACCTGCTGATCAGGTAGCGCGCTTGGGTCAAGATTTAACACCTATTGGTGCTGAGCGTGCAGGTAATGCTGCTGGTACCATTCCAGAATGGACCGGCGGTATTAAAGCTGCTCCTGCAGGCTACAAGCCAGGCGATCATCATCCTAATCCTTTTGCTGATGACAAAGTGTTGTTTACCATCACTAAAGCCAACCTTGACCAATACCGGCAGTTCTTAAGTCCAGGTCAGATTGCACTTTTTGATTTGTATCCTGATACTTTCAAAATGAACGTTTATCCGACAAGACGTAGCGCATCGTTTCCGCAGTATTTTTATGATGCGACTAAACGAATTGCGGCTGAGGCTGAGTTGGTTGAAGGGGGTAATGGCTTAAGAAATGCGGCTATAGGTATCCCGTTTCCTATTCCCAGTAACGGTCTAGAGGCTATTTGGAACCACACTGTTCGTTATCGTGGCGTTGCCGCCAGCCGTAACGGTGGTCAGGCTGCACCGACCGCAGCGGGCGCTTATACCATTATTGGTTTTGACGAACAGATCATGTTCAAATACTCGCACCCTGATGCAACACCTGCGGCGTTAGAAGCCGAAAATATTCTGTTCCGCTTTAAGCAAAGTGTGACTTCACCTGCGCGTTTAGCCGGTACAGCATTGTTGGTACATGAAACGATGGACCAGGTGGCAACACCTCGTCAGGCTTGGACCTATAACACCGGCCAACGCCGTGTTCGCCGCGCGCCAAACGTAGCTTATGATGCACCAGGTACTGCATCAGACGGTTTACGTACTACCGATGATTTCGACATGTTTAACGGATCGCCAGATCGTTATAACTGGGAGCTTAAAGGTAAACGCGAAATGTATATTGCGTATAACGACTATAAGTTACACAGCAATAGCCTAAAGTATTCTGATATTTTGTTGCCGGGCCACATAAATCCAGAACATGTTCGTTATGAGAAGCATCGGGTATGGGTAGTCGAAGCAACCTTGAAAGAGGGTACGCGTCATGTTTATGGTAAGCGGGTATTCTTTATTGACGAGGATAGCTGGCAAATCCATGTAGCCGACTTATATGACAACCGCGGTGACTTGTATCGCGTGGCTTTAGCCCATGGTCTTAACTACTATGAAGTCCCGACGCATTGGAGTACGTTAGAGGTTTATCATGACTTAAATTCACGTCGTTACATTGCTATCGGCCTGGATAATGAAGACAAGATGTATGACTTCTCGGTAACCCTGTCGGACAATGACTTTACCCCAGCGTCATTACGTCGTGAAGGTACCCGTTAAGTTATAGCCTGCAAGAAGGCTGGCATCTGGCCAGCCTTTTTTTTAGTCAGGAATCGTTTAAACTTTTATTCAATCTGAGTGTGTCTTACTAATGTATAACAACTTATTTGCCCTATGTTTAACGACGTTATTGCTTATACAAAGCAACATGGTAGTTAGTCGCGAGACGGATGACATTCCTGATGCTTTGCCCAAAGCAGCCGTTATTGCGCCATTAGCTGAGCAGGCTTTATTTACCGATGTGGTTGATATGGGTACTGCAGGTTATGCTGCAGTTGGTGAACGTGGACATATTCTGATAAGTCATGATGGCCAACATTGGCAGCAAGCTAAGGTACCGGTGCAGGCATTATTAACATCGGTTTACTTTACGGATGACCAGTATGGTTGGGCAGTGGGCCATGACGCAACTATTTTACACACTCAAGACAGTGGCAAAAGTTGGCAACTACAACAGTTCCTGCCAAAAATGGACAAGCCTTTAATGGATGTTTATTTCTTTGATCGCCAACTAGGTATCGCCGTAGGCGCTTACGGTATGTTTTATACCACCGTTGATGGTGGGGTGAATTGGCAGTCTAGTTTTCATTTATCTTTAGTCTCAGAAGATGATCAAGAGTACCTGGCAGAGTTAGCTGAAACAGATCCTGAAGCCTATTTATTAGAGCGTGCTTCTGTCTTACCGCACTTTAATCGCTTAATGGTGCAGGGCGAACAAATCCTGATGGTAGGAGAAGCTGGTTTTGTAGCGGTAAGCGAAGATGCCGGACAAAGCTGGCAACGTTTGGAGGCTTTTTATAATGGTTCTTTATTTGACATACATAGAACCCAGCAAGGTACCTTACTGGTAGCAGGTTTACGCGGAAATGTGTTTCGTAGCGATGATAATGGTGAAAGCTGGCTAGATATTGCGTTGCCCGTATCAGCGACGCTCAGCAGTATTTTTGAAGACAGTAACGGACAACTTTACCTTACCGGCAATGCAGGGACTTTGCTGCATAGTGCTGACGATGGCCAGAGTTTTCGTGATTTGTCGCAAGCCGATGGTCGCGCAATTTTAAATGGTTTGTCATTGGCGAACCGCTTACTGCTAGTTACTGAAAGCGGCATTAAATTAACACCGATAGGTAAGTCTGAATAATATGAGCATTAATTGGTTGGTAAATAAATTTGAGTACAGTCTGTTCCGGCATCGCTTGGCAGTACTGGCCGTTTTTGCGTTAGCGACACTAGTGTTGTTATGGCGCGCGACTGATATAAAACTGGACGCCGCCTTTAGCAAAAACATCCCGCTGAAACATGAGTACATGCAAACTTACTTAAAGCATGAAGAAGACTTTGGTGGTGCTAACAATATTCTTATCGCCATGTGTGATGCAGGTGGCGATATCTTTAACGCGTCGTTCTTTGATAGTTTCCGCCGCGCACATGATGATGTCGTCTATACACCAGGTGTGGAGCGAGTGCTTGTTAAATCATTATTCAGTCCAAGTACCCGTTTTATTGAAGTAGTAGAAGATGGTTTTGCTGGTGGTCCGGTGATCCCTGCCAATTTTACGGCTGATGCAGCAGGGCTGGCGCGGGTTAAAGAGAATGCTGAGAAAGCGGGCGTTATTGGCCGCATGGTCTCAGATGATTATAGCTGTGCGATGATAACGGCTTCCTTATTAGAGCTTAACCCTGAAACGAACCTGCCTTTAGATACTATCGCCTTTGCTGCAACGTTAGAAAGTGACATTCGAGCCAAATACCAAACAGAACAGTTAAGCGTACATATTATCGGCTTCGCAAAAATGGTCGGTGACGTGGCAGACGGTGCTAAAGGTGTGGTGCTGTTCTTCGGTATTGCCATTTTGATCACCACTATTATGGTGTTTTTATTTTCCGGCTCAGTAATGCTGACAGTATTGCCGATAGCTTGCTCATTGATTGCCGTCATTTGGCAAATGGGATTACTTACTGTTTTAGGATTTGGCATCGATCCTATGTCGATTCTGGTGCCGTTTTTAGTGTTTGCTATTGGCGTTAGCCATGGTGTGCAGATGATTAATTCTACGGGTAAAAGGGTTGCAGGGGGAATGAATGCCAAAACTGCCGCTCAGACCAGTTTCCGTAAGCTGCTGGTACCCGGCGGTGTTGCGCTGCTGTCAGACACCGTAGGGTTCTTGACCTTATTAATTATTGAAATTGGCGTTATCCGTGAATTAGCTATCACCGCCAGTTTAGGTGTCGCGGTAATTATCTTAACTAATCTTATCTTATTGCCGGTGTTAATGTCCTATGTGAGATTTAGTGATAAATATAAACAACGTGTAGCCGCCCCGAGCGAAAAAACAGATAAGATCTGGTTAGCCTTATCTGCCTTTGCTACCCGCCGTTACGCCACCGTAATCTTATTAGCGACTGCTGCACTCTTTGCCTATGGCTATATGCAAAGCCAACAATTAAAAATTGGTGATTTGCATGCTGGAGCTCCCGCCTTACATGAAGATTCTCGTTACAATCAGGACACTTTTTTAATCACGGATCGTTTTGCCATATCGGTAGATTATATCAATGTGATGGTAGAGAGCATTCCAAGTGCCTGTACCAGCCATGACATTATGGATCGTATCGACCAATTCCAGTGGCTGATGGAAAATGTACCGGGCGTGCAATCCGCTGTATCCTTGTCGTCTGTATCTAAAGTCATCAACGCGGCTTACAACGAGGGCAATCCCAAATGGCGTGTGTTACCCCGTAATACGCAAAGTTTGGTGCAAGCGTCGTCGCGGGTAGAAACCAGTACTGGTTTACTGAATGCGGACTGCTCGGTCATGCCTGTTATGTTGTTTTTAGAAGATCATAAAGCAGAAACCATTGAGCGGGTTGTTTTGGCTGCCAAACGATATGGTGCAGAGCTGGGTGATGAACAGACGAAATTTGCATTGGCTACCGGTCCTGCGGGTGTTATGGCCGCAACAAATGAAGCCGTGAGTGCTGCTCAGCAGCCGATGATGTGGTACGTCTATTCAGCTGTTATTGTGTTGTGTTTGCTCAGTTTCCGCTCCATCAGAGCGACTGCTGCAGTGGTTATCCCACTGTATGTGGTATCTGTGTTGGCAACGGCGCTGATGACCAAACTGGAGATTGGCTTAACGGTATCGACCTTACCGGTTATCGCACTTGGGGTAGGTATAGGTGTTGATTATGGTATCTATATTTTATCAACCATGAGTCAACAGCTGCGGGAAGGCATGCCGATACGGCAGGCTTACTATGAGGCCTTAAAAGAGCGGGGCAGTGCGGTACTCTTTACCGGTATTACCCTTGCTATTGGCGTAAGTACTTGGGTGTTTTCAGCTCTGAAGTTCCAAGTTGACATGGGCATACTGCTTACCTTTATGTTTATTGTAAATATGTTGGGTGCGATAGTGGTCCTACCTGCATTGGCCAGCTTCTTTTGGCGCAAGAAGAATTAAGTATCTTTAATGCTAAAAGCATAAATTTTTTTTCATCATATTTATGCATATAAAACTAAGAAAATGGCCGTAAGGCCATTTTCTATTTACCCACCCTGAATATTCAGGCGAAACTCCATAAAAAGCACTGGTTTAACCAGCATAAAAGCCACAAATAACACTTCAAAAGCGCTACAATAGTTACTACACTGCGCAGCTGCAACATCCCCTCTAATTTTGTGGATCCTGTGTTTTCGCAGTGATTGATAAAAGGATGCAATAATGACAAAGATAGACGGTCTAACCTCAGTTTTACTACAAAACGTCAGCAAGCTAATCAAGCAAAAAGTAAAAGAACAAATTCCGTTGGTTGAAAAGTTTGCTCACACACTCTATGGCAATATGTCAAATGAAGATCTGGTGGGTCGTAATGACAGTGATCTTTATGGTGCGGCGCTAAGTTTATGGCAAACGCTAAACCAGCATGCTGAACCTGCTGCGCGGATCCGGGTATTTAATCCGGAAATTGCTCGGCACGGCTGGGAGTCAAAACATACCATCGTTGAAATCGTCGTACAGGATATGCCTTTCCTGGTTGACTCGGTACGGATGGCGTTAACCCGGCATAATATTACGGCGCATTTGCTGCTGCATTATCCATTGCAGACGAAACGCAATGCCAAAGGTAGTATTGTTGACTTTGCTAAACTGGGGCGTTTAACAGACGCCAGCACACAGCAAACCGTATTCCATATTGAAATCGACCGTATGACAGACAGTACTGCCATCGAAGCGCTTAAAGCCGAGCTGCATTCTGTAATGGAAGATGTGTCTTTAGCGGTACAAGACTGGCAACCAGCCAGACAAAAACTGCTGGATGTGATTAAAACCTTACCAAAACATGCTGGTAAAGCCAGCAAAGAAGAGATCACCGAAGTAACCGATTTTCTGAATTGGTTGGTAAAAGATAATTTTACCCTACTGGGTTATCGTAGCTATGATATTAATCCAGTAAAGGGTGATTACCAAATTGTTGGCCAGAAAGACAGTGCCCTTGGGTTAATGCGTCGCTCTGAGCCGCGCGATCTAATGCTATCAGAACTGCCAGAGCGTGGTCGCCTACAAGCATTAAGCAACTCTTTGCTGATTCTGACAAAAACTAACAATAAATCGCGGGTACATCGACCAGCCTACATCGATTATATCGGTATTAAACGTTTTGATAATAGCGGTAAGGTCGTCGGTGAAGATCGTTTTATTGGTTTGTATTCTGCCAGTTTGTATAACAACAGTGCAGCCGATATTCCGCTTTTAAAAAGCAAGCTGCAACAGGTTATGACTCGCTCTGAGTTTGCGGTAGGCACTCATGCCTATAAAGCCTTACTTAATATTTTGGAAACCTATCCTCGAGATGAACTTATACAAGCCAATGTTGATGAATTGTTAGATGTCAGCATGGGGGTATTGCAGATGCAAGAGCGTGATATGACGCGCTTGTTCATCCGCCAGGATACCTTCGGCCGCTTTGTCACTGCCATGGTGTATGTACCGCGAGAACGTTACAACACCCAACTGCGTAAAGATACTCAAGCGTTATTGGCGCAAGCCTTCGGCGCTAGCGAGCCGGTAGAGTTTACTACCTATTTTTCTGAATCTGTGTTGGCGCGTACCCACTATTTGGTACGGATCAACGATAGCCAAGTTGAGTATAACGTGAAAGACATTGAACGAAATCTGGTTGAAGCCGCCCGTACTTGGGAAGATAAACTGGAAAGCGCCTTAATTGGTATCTATGGTGAAGCGCGCGGCCGTGAACTAAGCCGTAAATATGTTAATGCTTTCCCGCGTGCTTATAAAGAAGATATGTTACCCAATGATGCGCTGGTTGATATTGGCAAGTTAGAGTCGCTTAATGAAGACCATAAGCTGGAGATGTTGTTCTATCGCCCGCAAGAAGAGGGTAAAGAGAGTAAAGCCGTCCGCTTGAACTTATTCCATAAAGATCATCCAATCCACCTGTCTGATGTACTGCCGATGTTGGAAAACTTTGGACTACGTGTTATTGGCGAAACGCCTTATGCGGTGAAGTGCCCAGGTGGTTCTGTTAGCTGGATTTTAAATTTTGCCATGGAGCTAACGGGCGAGCTACCGGCCGACTTTGCCGCTGCGCAGCAAAGCTTCCAAGACTCTTTAACCAAGGTTTGGTTAGGTCAGTTAGAAGATGATGGCTTTAACCGTTTAATTTTGGGTGCCGGCTTAACCGGACGTGAGGCATCAATTTTACGTGCCTACGCCAAGTACAAGCGCCAGATTGGCAGCACCTTTAGTCAAAGTTATGTTGAAAATACCTTTGCTCGCTATGCCACCCTGGCAGGCTTGCTGGTACAGTTATTCAATATGAAGTTTGCACCGAAGTCTCGAGCCACAGCAAAATCTATTGAAAAGCTGGAAGAGCAGATTGCTGCTCAGTTAGAGAATGTTGCTAATCTAGATGATGATCGGATTATTCGTCGCTTTGTCGATATGATTAATGCCACCTTGCGCACTAACTATTACCAAAAAGCGACAGATGGCACAGACAAGCCTTACATTTCCTTTAAGATTAAACCCGATTTGATCCCGGAAATGCCTTTGCCGATGCCAATGTTCGAGATTTTTGTATATTCGCCGCGGGTTGAAGGTGTGCACTTACGCTTTGGTAAAGTAGCTCGGGGCGGTTTACGTTGGTCTGATCGGCGTGAAGATTTCCGTACCGAAGTACTTGGCTTAGTAAAAGCGCAGCAAGTAAAGAATACCGTTATTGTACCTTCAGGCGCTAAAGGTGGTTTTGTTTGTAAAAAATTACCTGAGAGCGGCGGACGCGAAGCCTTTATTAACGAAGGTAAAGCCTGTTACCGCACCTTTATCCGTGGTTTGTTAGATATTACCGACAATATCGTGCAAGGTGCCATAGTGCCACCAACTGATGTAGTGCGGTTGGACGAAGACGATCCATACTTGGTTGTTGCTGCTGATAAAGGTACTGCCACCTTCTCTGATATTTCTAATGGGATCTCTGAGGAGTATAACTTCTGGTTGGGTGATGCTTTTGCTTCTGGCGGTTCTAACGGTTATGACCATAAGAAAATGGGCATTACTGCCCGCGGTGGTTGGGAATCGGTAAAACGCCACTTCCGCGAAATTGGTATAGATTGCCAAAGCAGTGATTTTACCTGTGTAGGTATTGGTGACATGGCTGGAGACGTGTTTGGTAACGGTATGCTGCTGTCTAAGCATATCCGTTTACAAGTTGCCTTTAACCATATGCATATTTTTATCGATCCAAACCCGGACGCCGCCAGCTCATTCAAAGAGCGTGAACGCTTGTTTAATCTGCCTACTTCCACTTGGGATGACTACGATAAGTCATTAATTTCTGAGGGGGGCGGCATTTTTGCGCGTAGTGCTAAATCAATTAAACTTAGCCCACAAATTAAAGAGATGTTGGGCACCACTAAAACCTCAATGACGCCCAATGAGTTGATCCGTGAATGTTTAATGATGCCGGTCGACTTGCTGTGGAACGGCGGTATTGGTACCTATGTGAAAGGCAGTAATGAAAGCCACGCCGAAGTAGGTGATCGCGGTTCAGAAGCTCTGCGGGTTAACGGCCGTGAGCTAAGAGCCAAAATCTTTGGCGAAGGCGGTAACCTGGGTGCGACTCAACGTGGCCGTATTGAATATGCAGCCAATGGTGGCCGGTTAAATACTGACTTTGTTGACAACGTGGGTGGGGTAACCTGCTCGGATAATGAAGTTAATATTAAAATCTTGCTGAATGCACTGGTCACAGGTGGTGATCTCACCATCAAACAGCGTAACAAGTTACTAAACGATATGACTGATGATGTAGCCGATATCGTTATTAAAGATTGTTACCGGCAGACACAGAGTATCAGCTTGTCCTCATTGTTGGGCTCTGAGCAGATTAAAGAGTACACCCGCTTTATCCACGCCTTGGAAAAAGACGGTAAGCTAAACCGCGAGCTGGAGTTCTTACCTTCAGATGATGAATTAGCTGATCGCATGGCGAAAAACATGGGGTTAACCCGGCCAGAGCTCGCTATTTTAACTGCCTACGGCAAAATGGTGTTAAAAGAGCGGTTAGTCACGCCAGAGGTATCAGACAACGGTTACTTCCAGCAACAGCTTAGTGGTGCTTTCCCGCAGGTATTACAGAAGAAATTCGCCAGCGAAATTAGCCAGCATCCACTAAAAGCTGAGATTATTGCTACTAAATTGGCCAATATGTTGGTTAATGAAATGGGGCCAAACTTTGTGCAGCGTATGTTTGAAGAAACAGGTGCCAGTGCTGCCGAAGTCGCCATTTGCTATGCCATAGTGCGTGAATTGTTTGATGTGGCTAACTACTGGAAGCAGTTAGAGCAGCTAGATAACAAAATCCCGGCGGCATTACAAAGCCGGGTATTGTTCCAGTTGCGTCGTACTATGCGCCGGGCAACCCGTTGGTTTGTGCGCCATCGTGACAAGGCGCTTAACATTGAACAAACCGTTGCTTTCTTTAAACCCGCTTATGCCGAAATCGTTCGCGATTTACAGAAATATGTGGCTGAACGGGAGATGCAAGAGCTGGCAGAAAAGAGCAATACCTTAGTTGAACAGGGTATTCCAGAAGTGGTTGCTGTTTATCTGAGCCAATTAAGCACGGTCTTCTCGGTAATGGATATTGCACAGGTTGCTGATAGCCAGCAAACAGCGTTAGCCATGGTTGCTGAAATTTACTTTAAGTTAGGTGATAAGCTGGAGCTGCATTGGTTCCTGGAACAGATCACTCGCCAGCCTGTGGCCAACCACTGGCAGGCACTGGCAAGGGCTTCATA
This sequence comes from Alishewanella longhuensis, assembly GCF_014653435.1. Taxonomy (GTDB): domain Bacteria; phylum Pseudomonadota; class Gammaproteobacteria; order Enterobacterales; family Alteromonadaceae; genus Alishewanella; species Alishewanella longhuensis. Next base: position 24,272 of record NZ_BNAO01000011.1, read on the forward strand.
TCGTGAAGAGCTTGATTGGCAGCAACGTGGTTTAACCTCTGTAGTGGTGAGAAGCTGTGGTAACGCCTGTATTGCTGATGACATTATCAACAATTGGCTGGAGCAACACCATGCGCTAGTAGAACGTTGGCGTCTAATGCTCGCTGAGTTTAAAACCACGCAAAGTCATGAGTTTGCTAAGTTCTCAGTAGCTATGCGTGAGCTGATGCTGTTAAGTCAGTCGGTTTGACACTGTTGTTTTTAGCTTAAACTTATTACAATACCCCGATTAATACTTTAGCTAGCCGGAGTCGCAACCAACTTGGTCGCAACTCCGGTAGTAAGGTATCCGGGGTATTTTATTTAAAGGTCAGCCATGTTCTATTCATTAGCCAGAAATGTACTTTTTAATTGTGATGCTGAGCGCTCGCATGATTTTGCGCTTGGCAGTTTAAAGCGCTTGGCGCATACCCCGGCAGCTGCTTTATGGCGCCAGCAACTGAGCAGTAAACCCAAAATCGTCGCCGGGATTGAATTTCCTAACCCTGTTGGCTTGGCTGCAGGGTTGGACAAAAATGCTGACTGTATCGCAGCCTTTGCGCAAATGGGCTTTGGCTTTATTGAAGTAGGCACCGTAACACCGAAACCACAAGCTGGTAATGACAAGCCTCGCATGTTTCGTTTGCCACAAGCCGAAGCTATTATTAATCGAATGGGCTTTAACAACAAAGGTGTAGATTACTTAGTAAACAATGTACAAAACAGCCAATATAAAGGGGTTTTGGGCATTAATATTGGTAAAAATAAGGATACACCGAATGAGCAGGGCAAAGATGATTACATTCACTGTCTGCGAAAAGTTTATGCTTATGCCAGTTATATCACCGTTAATATTTCCTCGCCTAATACACCAGGGCTACGTGACTTACAGTTTGGTGAAGCCTTACTCGATTTATTAAATGCGGTAAAAAACGAGCAATTAGCTTTACAAGCAAAGCATCATAAATACGTGCCGGTTTTTGTAAAAATTGCCCCTGATATGGATCAAATTGCAGTTGAGCAAGTTGCCGATACGCTATTGCGTAGTAAAATGGACGGCGCTATCGCAACTAATACTACCTTAGATCGTACTCTGGTAGCTGGGCAGCAATTTGCAACAGAGACTGGCGGCTTAAGCGGTTTACCGGTGCGGCAAAAAAGCACGCAAATTATTACACAGTTGCGCCAGGCGGTTGGGCCTGAGTTGCCGATTATCGGCGTGGGTGGTATTAATGACAGCAATTCAGCACAGGAAAAGCTGAGTGCTGGCGCTGATTTACTGCAACTGTATACCGGTTTTATTTATCATGGACCCAAACTGATTAAATCTATTGTAAATAGCTTATAAGTGATAGATTTAACAGTAAATCATCTTTAAAAATCTGATCGGCGTGCTATAGTACCAATAGTACACAGCATTTTTACGCCTTATGGAGTATAGCAAGCAAGATGTTAACGCCGTCGGAGCAATGGACCTGGCATTATTGCCCAAATAAAGACCGTCTATTGCTAAACATAGATGATTCTGTGCAGTTCACTTCTGAACTGACAGGGACTATGCTTAACCAAAAAGTGGTACATCAGCCTTTTTCCATCGAAGAGGCTGAAGCTTTTTGGCGAATTCAAGATGTGTTGCAGGTTATGGTTAGTGACGAAACCGCCCGTTTGGAATACTCGTTACACGCGCTCGCCAATCGTTTTCGCCAGCTTAGTGCACATAAAAGCTGGTATTTTGCTACTCAGCGCCAACAAGATATTGGCGCCTATCAACTTGTTCAGTTACAGGGAAAAGATCTAATCACTGCTTTGGTTATTGCATCTGATCTAGAGTGTATTGAATGTCTGTTGCTGGCGTCAGGAGAATCACTGGCTGGTAAAGCGCTAGCGCACTGCTCGGTAATCAGGGTACTACGAAACCGAGCGCAATTGCTGGAAGTTGATGTCGATCTGGCACGCAGTGCTTAGATTATTGCTAACAGCTCCTCAGGTATAGATGTTACGAATTCGCAAGCTATTGCAGCAAGCCTTTGCTAAGGCTTCACTTTCTGCTGGTGGCGTGGTAGCTGGCCCAAGTAAAAAGCGCCGCCTGCTATTAGTGCTGCTAGCAATGTTTCATTTATCCGGTTTGCTCTCCTCTTTAGATGCGCTGATGTCATCCAGAACCGCACAGGGTAGTATTGCCTGGATAGTGTCGTTGAACACCTTTCCCTACGTTGCTGTACCTGCTTACTGGATCTTTGGTCGTAGTCGTTTTCAAGGCTATATTATTTCCCGTCAGGAAACGGATAATGATTTGTTTTTAAAACACCAGCTAAAAGCGTCTGGCGTGGAAGATTACATTCTGCATACTGAGCGAGAGCGAGGTAGTTTACAAGCGGTAGAAAAGTTGGCTAAGATGCCGTTTTTAAAGGGAAACCTGGCAGAATTGTTAATTGATGGTCAGGCTACCTTTGACAGTATCTTTGCTGGTATAGCGGCAGCAAAAGACTATGTCCTTGTGCAGTTTTATATCGTCCGTGACGATAATCTTGGTCGTCAATTACAACAACTACTCATTGAAAAAGCCCGACAAGGTGTTGTCGTCTATTTTCTATACGATGAAATTGGTAGTTACCGGTTGTCGCATCGTTACACGGCGGCATTGACGGAAGCAGGAGTGAAAGTAAGGCCTTTTCACTCAACGAAAGGACCAGGAAATCGTTTTCAGCTTAATTTTCGTAATCACCGCAAAATTGTTATTACCGATGGGCATTTTGGCTGGTTGGGTGGGCTGAATGTCGGTGATGAGTACTTGGGAGCCGATCCCCGCTACGGCGCCTGGCGCGATACCCATTTAAAAATTGGTGGCCCGGCAGTGCTTGCTTTGCAATTGTCTTTCGTTGAAGACTGGTATTGGAGCGCAGAGACTATCCCCACGTTAAACTGGCAGGCTAAAGCAGCAGAGCAGGGTGAAACTCCTATACTGATTTTGCCATCAGGTCCGGCAGATCGCTTTGAGACCGCTAGTTTACTTATGCAACATGCTTTGCATAGCGCCAAACACCGTATCTGGATTGCCAGCCCGTATTTTGTACCTGACGAAGGCACTCTAGCTGCATTAAAGTTGGCTGCTTTACGTGGGGTCGATGTCAGAATTTTGATCCCGGAAAAAACCGATAACCTGTTGGTCACTCAGGCTGCTTATGCCTTTATCGGTCCACTATTGGACGCAGGTGTCAACATTTACCGCTATCAGCATGGTTTTTTGCATGCAAAAAGTTTTTTGGTCGACGAGCAACTTAGCGCAGTGGGTACGGTCAATCTGGATAATCGTTCTTTTCGCTTAAATTTTGAAATTACGGCCCTGATGCTGGATCAATCATTAAACGAGCAGTTACAGCAGCAGTTTTTAGCTGACTTTGCACACTCGCGACAGATGAGTTATGCAGAGCTCAGAGCTCGTCATTGGTGGCAACGAGCTATCGCTCGCGGTGCCCATTTAATGGCGCCGGTTCTTTAGGAAATGTTAGATGACAGTGACCGAACCCAATCAACCCAATTATCAGCAATTTGTTGAGCGACTTAGCCAGGCGCTTACCGAGCAGCAACTGCTTAAATTGATTTTAAGCAAGTATCAAGGTGCTGAGACGGAGCTGCAACGGCTGGAAATTACCCCGGTGCTGCTAAAAGATATCTGGCAGTTAAAGTTCCTGTATCAATACAAAACCAATCATATTACTAAGAACCTGCCAACAGAACTGGCGCTTCCCGTGATCCTGAGTTTGTTACAATCCGACTTTAACCAAGCCAATTTACAAAGCTACAGCCAAACTTGCCAATTAAGCCAGAGCAAGAAGGGTAAATACCTGCTTAGTTGCCAAAGTACACCTAAATCTTCGCAAGCCCAAGTTCAGATCCCGCCGCAGGCTATTGCACATAACCGGCAAAAACAGCGTTATGTAGAGCAAAGTCGGCCGTTTTTAACGGCACTTGGCGTTACCGATCAGCAGCAGCAGCTGATCCCTGCCATGTCGAATAAATGGAAGCAAATCAATAAGTTTATTGAGATATTGGCTGGAGCGGTAAAAGATACTGGCTTGACAGAGCGCAAGCAATTACATGTGGCCGATTTCGGCTCAGGTAAAGCCTATCTAACTTTTGCCATGCATGATTATTTTAACCATACCTTAGGCTTGCCCGTTAACGTTACCGGAGTAGAGTTGCGCCAGCATTTGGTCGAACTGTGTAATACTACGGCGAAAACCCTTCATTTAAGCGGTATTCAGTTTGAGCAGGGCGACGTTAAGCATTTTAAAGCGCGCGGTATTAATGTGATGGTGGCGTTGCATGCCTGTGATACAGCGACTGATTATGCTTTGCATATGGGGATTCGTACCGGTGCCGAGATTATTATGTGCTCTCCTTGCTGCCACAAACAAATCCGGCCGCAAGTGCAGTTACCATTGGTATTAGCGCCAATGTTACAGCATGGTATTCATTTAGGGCAAGAAGCGGAAATGCTCACTGATAGCCTGCGAGCTCTGTTATTGGAGGCCAACGGCTATGACACTAAGGTGTTTGAGTTTATTTCGCTGGAACATACCAGTAAAAATAAAATGATCTTAGCGACCAAGCGGCATAAAACTAAAGATAACAGCGCGGTGTTAGGGCAAATTCAGGCGTTAAAACAGTTTTATGGCATTACCGAGCACTGTCTGGAGCAATTATTAATAGAATCAGCAGCGGGATAAGCTGCTGCAATTTTTCTGCTCAAACGAGCAAGACTATTTATACCCAATGGATTTTTAAATGCACTTAGGCGGCAAGGCTGTCAATCCCGATGAGCTTAGTCGCACTAAGTGATTAGGCCTGGCTGGCGCTCCAGTTAACGAACGCGGCCAACCCCGATGCATTTTAAAGACTACGGGTTTAGCGTAGGGCATCAATCAGCTGTTTTACGGCTGTCAGCTGTGCTCCTTCTTTGCTTAAATAGTTAGCGCCGCTATACCCCCACCAATCCCAACAACCAAAAGGATTCAGAGTACTCTTTTCAACCTGTGGATAGAGCATAACCAACTGGTTAGCATCGGCATAGGCGTTTAAGCCAGTTTTAGTCACATAGGCCGCACCAATTTGACTGGCATCTTGCCGGCAGCCATGGAAACTAACATGTAGCTGGCAAAGGCTGCCTTGCTGACAGGCTGCTGGAATGTAGGCATAACCAAATTCTGCCAACTGGCCTTGGCTGGCCGGTGCCAATTGGTGTTGATTGAGCTGATATAATTGACCGCTTGGCACTGCTGCTCGTGTCAGGGTTTTATTCAATAAATGGCTCAAAAATTTACCGGCAGCATCGTAGCCGCAAGTGGCTAAAAAGGGTGATTCGGATTTATCACAGGGAGTTAAATCCGGCTGATCAGTAGGAAAGTGATGAGCAAAAGGCTGGTCGCTAACAATGTTTAGCTGTGCGGGTGTTAGCCAATTAGCATACTGATTAGCAAGTGCCATACCTACCTGCGGTAAAACAGTCTGATCAGCGCTCCCGTTTAAGATCCAAACCCGACTTTTAACCACCGCAGTAAGGGGGGCTAACAAACCTTGCTCACGCAGCATGGTCAAGGTTTGCTCAATCGCTGCCAGATCCGGCGCTGACTGCGGATTGGCCATACAATGGCCTATCGCCTGTTGTAAGTTATTTTGTGCACAATATACCGGGCCTGCGGCCAGCATTGCCACACCAGAGACTTCTTCGGCAAATGCCTGATGATACTGGCCCGCCATATAAGCACCAGAAGAGAGACCTGATAGGGTGATCTCCGACGCCAGATTAAGTGATGGCAATGACTCAGCTGCACTGGCGCTATCATTTAACGCTTCAGCACTGAAAGCGACCGAGTTCAGCAGTATTGAGCTGATAAACAAGAGATTAAAGCACTTATTAAAAGGTAATTCGGATGCTAAATGCATAATAATACTCTGGATTAAGCTTAGTTAATTTACTATCAATGAGTGCGCGCCAAAGAGCAATAGCGCTTTAGTACAGTTTGCTGACTAATAATTACGCCAAGTGTCTATTCCACCACTAGTGCTACACCGCGACCACGAGGATCTGCCGCGGGTATAGGTTTTCTTGCCTCAATTTTGATTAGCTGAATATCACCAAGATTCCAATCGGGCATATGTACCTGATAGCCTAATTGCTGTAGTTGTGGCAATACAGGGGCAGCTAAAGCTGCATAAGGCTCGGTACGAATTTGGTCTTGCGGTAATAACTGATGATGAAAGCGCGGTGCAGCAACCGCTTCTTCTGGTGTCATTTTGAAATCGTACAGATTATTTATCACCTGAAAAATACTGGTGAAAATGGTGGAGCCACCCGGGGTGCCAATAACTAACTCCAACTTTTCATCTTTTAACAAAATAGTTGGTGTCATCGAAGACAGCATACGTTTACCGGGGGCTATGGCATTGGCATCACTGCCCACCACACCAAAAGCATTGGGTACACCCGCTTTGGCGGAAAAATCGTCCATTTCGTTATTCAGTAAAAAGCCGGCTCCGCTCACCACCACGCCGCTACCGTAATCTAAATTTAGGGTATAGGTATTGGATACCGCGTTACCTGCTTTATCAACAACAGAAAAATGGGTGGTTTGTTCTGATTCCAACCCCGGTTTGACACTGGCGGTGTCCGAAATAGCCTTGGGGTTTATTTCACTGGCGCGTTTTTGTAAATAAGCAGGCTCAAGTAGTTGTCGTTGTGGTACGTCAGTAAAATCCGGATCGCCTAGATAATCAGCTCGGTCAGCGAACACCCGCTTTTCAATTTCGGCAATTAAATGGACATACTGTGCCGAGTTATGGCTAACGTCAGTAAAATGCTCAGCATTAAATTCTTTTAATGCCAGCAATTGATTGAGTGCTATACCACCGGAACTTGGGGGCGCTACGGTAATAAGCTGCATATCGCGCCAGTTTCTGATCAGCGGGTTACGCCACACCGCTTTATAGTTGCGCAAGTCGTCTGCATCAATCAGCCCGTTACCTCGCGCCATTTCAGCCAGAATAAGTTTTGCTGTCTCTCCCTTGTAAAAATCGGCCGGCCCATATTGAGCGATGCGTGCTAAGGTCGTCGCTAATTGCGGCTGTTTAAAGATTTTTCCTGGCTGCATAGCAGCAAAATAATCAGCAAAATTGGTTTTACCGGCAAAGCGGTTTAGGACATTGCTATCATAGAGATAAGTTTTCTCCGGCACCATATAACCTTCTTGCGCCAATTTAATGGCCGGGGCAATTAAGTCTGCCCACGGTTTAGTAGCAAATAACTGATGTGCTTGCCAAAGCCCCATAACAGTGCCAGGGACCCCGGATGCTAAATGACCTATCAGGCTTAAGTCGTCAATCACATCGCCTTCATTATTTAAGTACATATCACGATGGGCTTTTGCCGGAGCCATTTCCCGGTAGTCCAGAAAATAGGCCTTGCCATTGAACCACAAGGTCATAAAGCCGCCGCCACCAATATTACCCGCTTCAGGATAGGTAACTGCTAGCGCAAAGGCCGTGGCTATCGCCGCGTCTACCGCATTACCGCCTTGCTGTAATATCGCAGCGGCAACTTCTGCCCCATAGCGGTCTGGGCTGGCTACGGCGCCCGCCGTTAGTGTTCTCTCTGACGACGTAGCTGTTGCAGTATTATCGTTTATAGTGCTTTGCGCATGAACAGTGGAAAAGGGCAAGATAAAGAATAACAGCAACGTCACTGTGCAGCGGGTACTAATGGGCATACAAGATTCTCCAAAGCATAATATGTCAATACTAGTACTGGAACATAACATTGGGCGCAGAGGATTCCTATCAAAACAGGATGAAGAGACATAAAAAAAGGCGCCACAGAGCGGGGCGCCAAAGCGTCAGGTTAACGCTGTTGCAAAGCACGTATAACAACGATGCTAGTGTAACGCGGTGTAAAACTGAGCCTTTGATCTAACGCAAGAAAGCGTCTAACTGACCGATAAACTAACAGATTAACTTGCCTGAATAGGTTTCTTCACGTAAAAAATACCACAGCAATCAGCATCAAAAAAATGCTTAATATAACAATACATCTCAACAGGAACCTCGGCATGAAAATAAAATTACTGGCAGCATTACTTGGCACAGCAGTCGCTTTATCACTCTCTAAGGCTGTGCTGGCTGAGCAGCCAATAGGTATTGTGATTCATGGTGGTGCCGGCACCATTAATAAAGCGCGCATGACAGATATTGAGCAACAAGCCTATGAAGCGGCTTTAACCAATGCTATAGAACAAGGTTATGCCATATTAAAACAAGGTGGCAGCAGTTTAGATGCAGTAACGCAGGCGGTTATAGTGTTGGAAGATTCGCCGCTCTTCAATGCCGGCAAAGGTGCGGTCTATACTTTTGATGAGGGGCATGAACTTGATGCCTCTATTATGCAGGGACAAGACCGCAATGCCGGAGCCGTGGCAGGTGTCACCACGATTAAAAATCCGATTCTACTGGCTCGTGCGGTAATGGAACAATCTGAGCATGTGATGTTGGCAGGAGCAGGCGCTGAAGCTTTTGCTAATACGTTGCAACTAGCGCGAGTGCCCAACAACTATTACAACACCGAATTTCGTTATGAAGCTTTAAAGCGGGCTAAGCAAGCATTAGCACCGCAGCCGCATCAAGCAAAAGTTCCGTTTGATCCGGCCTGGCGCATGGGCACGGTAGGGGCGGTAGCAATTGATAAAACAGGTAACTTAGCGGCAGCTACTTCAACCGGCGGCATGACCGCCAAGCGTTACGGTCGTATTGGTGATGCGCCGGTGATTGGTGCGGGTAACTTTGCCGATAATAGTAGCTGTGCTGTATCAGCCACCGGCCACGGCGAATACTTTATTCGTTATCAGGTAGCGAGTGATATTTGTGCCAGAGTAAAGTATCAAGCGAAGAGCGCGCAACAGGCGGCGACAGAAGTTATCGGCGAGTTGGCTAAAGTGGGTGGTACTGGTGGTGTAATTGTCGTTGATCCCGCAGGCAACCTAAGCTGGGCCTTTAATACCGAGGGCATGTACCGGGCGATGCTGGGGAATAAGACGCCACTTAAAGTTGAAATTTTTAGTGACTAAACCATGGATTAGCATCTGAATAATTAAGCAAAATTCCCTGCTTAGACTATGCTTAAATTGAAGTTTTTTGGGAGAGCAAGCTATGGATCTACTTAAAGTTGCAGATTATATGAATCGTCATCCTGTCATTTTTGACGCTGATATGCCTGTGGAAATGGCAGTCGATCGGTTAATTAAAGGACAACAAACCGGCGGGCCAGTGATTGATGGCCAACGTAAAATCATTGGCTTCTTATCGGAACAAGATTGTTTGGCCCGGATGTTAATGTCTACCTACCATGATCAACAATCTGCACGGGTTGCAGATGTAATGCGTACCGAGGTACTTACGGTAAAAGACTATGATGGTATTATTGATTTAGCACAAACGATGTTAAAAGCTAAACCTAAGCTTTATCCGGTAGTTGATGACAATGGTTATTTATTAGGCATTATTACCCGCACAGACGTGTTAGCTGCCATTGACAAAGAACTGCACTCACATTACGGCAAGGTAGGCTAGGGCGTGTTTAGATAAACATGCCCTAGCCTTCGCTTAGGTTCCTTGGTAGCATTGCGCCCTCTGAAATCTGAGGGCGTTATTTTGTCTGCTGTAGTGACTTTTTCATTAAACGAGCTTTATGCCAAGCTGCCAGCATGTTTGTTGCAAGATCAATTTCGGCTGCGCCGTAAGCTAGGCGAGGTTAAAAAAGCTCCAGAGCCTCAGCAACAGCAGCAATTGCAACGCATCGTCGGTGAGCTAGCGCGTTCTATCACCTTGCGGCAAAGTCGGCAACAAGGCGTGCCGGCCTTAAACTATCCGGCAGATTTACCGGTCGTGGCTAAAAAAGACGACATTAAAGCGGCAATTGCTGCGCATCAGGTGGTGATTATTGCCGGCGAAACTGGCTCTGGTAAAACCACCCAGATCCCGAAAATTTGTTTAGAACTGGGCCGTGGTGTAGCCGGTACCATTGGTCATACGCAACCCCGCCGTTTAGCCGCCCGCAGTGTTTGCGCCCGTCTCGCTGAAGAGCTTAATTGCCAGGTGGGGCAACAGGTCGGCTATAAAATCCGTTTTGGCGATCATACTAATCAGCAAACCCTGATTAAATTGATGACAGACGGTATTCTGCTAACAGAAATGCAGCAGGATAAATTTTTAAATCAGTACGACACGCTAATTATCGATGAGGCGCACGAACGCAGCCTGAATATCGATTTTCTATTAGGCTATTTAAAGCAACTGTTGCCAAAGAGACCTGATTTAAAAGTTATCATTACCTCAGCGACCATTGACCCTGAACGTTTTTCCAAGCACTTCTTTGACGCGCCTATAGTGGAAGTGTCTGGTCGCACTTACCCAGTGGAAACGCGTTACCGCCCATACAGTGAACTGGATGATAAAGACAGTGATCAGTTACAAGGGATTTTTGATGCAGTCGAAGAGCTTTATCGCGAGCCGCCCGGTGATATTTTAATTTTCTTAAACGGCGAGCGGGAAATTCGCGATACTGCGGATGCACTGGAAAAGTTAAAACTGCCACATACTGAAGTCCTGCCGCTCTACGCCCGTTTAAGTGCTGCTGAGCAAAACCGCATTTTTCAAAGCCACGCTGGTCGGCGCATTGTTCTTGCCACTAACGTAGCAGAAACCTCTTTAACGGTACCTGGTATTCGTTACGTGATTGACCCCGGTACCGCTCGGATTTCGCGCTATAGCTATCGCTCTAAGGTGCAACAATTACCCATAGAGGCGATAAGCCAGGCTAGCGCGAATCAGCGTAAAGGGCGCTGCGGTCGGGTCGCTGCCGGTATTTGTATCCGGCTTTACAGCGAAGAGGATTTTATCGGTCGGCCAGAGTTTACTGATCCGGAAATACTCAGAACCAACTTAGCCTCTGTTATTATGCAAATGTTGGCATTAGGGTTAGGCGATATTGCCTCCTTTCCCTTTTTACAAAAGCCGGATAGCCGCTTTGTTAATGATGGCATTAAATTGCTGGAGGAGCTCGGCGCCGTTGCGCAGTTAAAAGGTAAACAACAGTTACGCTTAACGCCACTAGGTCGCCAGTTAGCACGCTTACCCATAGATCCACGCCTGGCGCGAATGGTGATTGCGGCCAGTGATACCGGCGCGTTAAAAGAAAGTTTAGTGATAGTGGCGGCGTTATCTATTCAGGATCCGCGCGAGCGACCACTCGACAAGCAACAAAAGGCTGATGAGCTACATGGACGCTTTGCTGATCCAGACTCAGACTTTGCCAGCTGGTTAAAACTGTGGGACTACCTACAGCAACAACAAGAGCAACTGAGTAATAATCAATTCCGCCGCCTCTGTAAGCAAGAATTTCTAAATTACCTGCGGGTGCGCGAATGGCAAGATTTAGTGGCGCAGTTAACGCAATTGGCGCAAGAGCAACAGTTAAAGCTAAATCAGAATGCGGCGGGTTATCAACCGCTACATACTGCCTTACTCAGCGGATTATTGGGGCAAATTGGCTGTCGTGATAGTGAGGCCGATTATCTCGGTCCGCGACAAACGCGGTTTTATGCTTTTCCGGGCAGTCATCTATTTAAACGCAAACCTAAATGGGTGATGGCCGCCGAATGGGTGGAAACTAGCCGGCTTTATGCCAGAACGCTGGCAAAAATTGAGCCCGAATGGATAGAGCCACTGGCGCTGCATTTGGTTAATCGCAGTTACAGTGAGCCACATTGGGAAAAGAAAAAAGGCGCGGTGGTCGCCTTTGAACAGGTGTCATTGTATGGCGTGATCATTGTTGGCAAGCGTCCGGTGCTGTATAGCAAAATTGATGAAGCTATCTCGCAGCAAATTTTTATCCGTGAGGCGCTGGTTAATGGCGATCTTGGGTTAAACGAAGCCTTTTTACAACACAATCAGCGCTTAATAGAGCAGGTACAAGACCTGGAAGAAAAATCGCGGCGGCGCGATATTTTGATTGATGATGATGCCTTAGCGGCGTTTTACGCCGAGCGTATTCCGCTATGGGCTAATAACCGCATCGACTTTAGTAAATGGTGGAAGAAACAGCGCCAGCAACAGCCAGATTTTTTAAATTTCGACCCAGACACGCTCTATCAGCGTGACGCGTCTGACATTACGGCTGCCAAGTTTCCGGAAACTTGGCAGCAAGGCAATTTAACCTTGCCTTTAGAATACCATTTTGCACCGGGTGAGCCCGATGATGGTGTGAGTGTGTTAATTCCGCTTGCGCTGTTAAACCAAGTGGATGATCGAGGTTTTGACTGGTTGATCCCAGCATTACGCCACGAGCTATTGGTGGCCTTAATTAAATCTTTACCTAAGCAATATCGCCGTAACTTTGTACCCGCGCCAAATTATGCCGATGCATTGTTGCAAAGTTTGGAGCCGGGGAGTGAACCGCTACTGGAAGTCCTTACCACTAAGCTAAAGCGGATGTCGGGCGTTACCATACCTGACGATGCCTGGGAACTCGCTAGCTTACCGGTGCATTTAAAAATGAATTTTAAAATTCTGGATGAGCGTAAGCTGGTCGCGCAAGGACGTTCACTGAAATTGTTAAAACAGCAATTGCAGGGCGAAGTGCAGCAAAGTTTAAGTGAAGTAGCCGAGCAGGGCATTGAGCAAACCGCGCTTACCGAATGGAGCTTTGGCAAACTGCCGCAAGAATATATTAAGCTGCAGGCTGGCTTTGAAATTAAAGCCTTTCCGGCGTTAATTGACGAAGGGCAAAGCGTTGCTATTCGTTTGCTGGATAACCCGCAACGGGCAGAGCAAGCACATATTAAAGGTTTACGCCGATTGCTATTGCTTAATGTGCCGTCACCAGTCAAGTATTTGCAGGAATCGTTACCCAATAAAGCTAAGCTAGGTTTGTACTTTAACCCCTTTGGTAAGGTATTGGATCTGATTGACGATTGTATTGCTGCGGCAACGGATGAACTGATTAAACAGTATCTACCAGTGCAGGATGGCACCCGTTTTAATGCATTGCGGGAGCATTTACGAGCAGAGCTAGGTGAACTGGTACGGCAAATTGCCCTTAAGGTCGAGCGGATCCTTACGCTTTATCACGATATTCAAAAACGACTAAAAGGGAAGGTTGAGTTGGCACATTATCAGGCTCAAGCCGATGTAAAAACCCAGCTGGAGCAGCTGATTTTTAAAGGCTTTGTTAGCACTCATGGAGCTAATAAATTAGAGGACGTGCAGCGTTATCTCGCGGCTATGTTGAAACGGTTAGAAAAACTACCCGTGGATCCCAACCGCGATCGCCTATTAATGCATGAATATCAAAAAGCCGAAGTAGCCTATCATCAATTGTTAGGCAAATATGCGGGCCAGCCACTACCTGAAACGGTGGTTGCGATCAGCTGGATGTTACAAGAGCTAAGGGTGTCACAACATGCGCAGCAATTGGGGACGCCTTATCCAATATCACTAAAGCGAATTATTAATGCGGTACAGGATTTAAAATAATCTTGTTGCAGCAAATGACCAGCTTGCTAAGATAGGGCAAAAAGCCTTGTTGGGAGTAGTTATGCTAAATCGTGGTGATAATCGACATTTTTATCGGATGATGGTTAATGCCGATGTTAAATTAATGATTAACGATCCAGAAGCTGCCCGTGTTATAGACGGGATCTGCCGTGATCTTAGCGCCTCCGGCATGTCAGTAGAAATTGATGAACCTTTAGAGATGGGGGTCCTCGTTTGTGTTCGACTGGAATCTCCTAATGCCAGTATCGCACCTTTGGATGCCACTGCTAAAGTGATGCGCTGTAGTCAGGAAAGTGAAGAATGTTATAATCTGGGGCTGGCTTTTATCGAACTGAACTAGCTGAGTTAGCTCAGCTAGTTCCATTAGGCTAATACCTACCTAAGCTGGCTTCCTTGTTAGTAAATCTTACAAATGAGCCCCTTTAGGTAATAACCTTCTGGGAAAAAACTCGCTACCGGATGGTCGCTGTCTTGCTGTAGGCGCTCCAAGAATAAACAATCGCGATTGGCATCTAAAGCCGCGTCTGCAACCACTTTCTGAAATAGCGCCTCTTCCATTAAGCCAGAGCAAGAAAAGGTAAAGAGTAAACCACCTGGCTTCACTAATTGCATAGCGACCCGGTTGATATCCTTATAACCGCGGCAAGCACTATTTAACTGAGATTTGTTATCTGCGAATTTTGGCGGGTCTAAAATAATCAGATCAAACTGCTTACCTTGTTCCTGATATTGCCGTAATAACTTAAATACATCCGCTTTAACATTGGTGATTTTACTTAGATCTAGCTGATTTAACTCGGCGTTGCGAGTCGCCGTCGCCAAGGCTAATTCTGACATATCCACATTAGTCACGTGGTGCGCACCGCCAG
>NZ_BNAO01000011.1:38784-95698 GCF_014653435.1 Alishewanella longhuensis
CCAGAGCTGCTACCGCAAAAGTACCGGTGTAACTAAAGCAATTTAATACCTCGGCATCTTTTGAAAAACGGCGCACTGCGGCGCGGCTAGCGCGTTGATCTAGGTAGAAGCCGGTTTTATGGCCTTGAATAACATCGACCACTAAACGCATACCATGTTCTTTAATCAATACCTCACCGTTTTCTTTAGGTAAGTGCAGCCAACCGGTCACCGGCTTTAAACCTTCTTTCTTTCGAACATCCACATCTGAACGCTCATAAATACTATGCTGTGGAAACACGTGTTGTAAGGCTTTGACAATAAGAGGGCGTTTGGCATCAGCTCCGGCAGCTAGCAACTGTACCACTAAAATATCCTGATATTTATCGATAGTAATGCCGGGTAAGTCATCAGATTCTGCAGCTACAACACGTAACCCATCGGTATCCGTGTGGCTAAACAGGCTTTGTCTTAATTGCCAGGCCCGGGTAAGTTTGCGGATAAAAAAATCCAGGTCAATCGCCTCAGCTTCTGCAAAAGTCCAAATGCGAGCACGGATTTGCGAGCTTGGAGAATAAGCAGCGCTAGCCAGCCATTGTCCTTTGCTGCTCAACACCTCAACGGTATCGCCGCGATTTGGCGTATTTAATACCTTGTCGATAGCGTTTGAAAATAGCCAAGGATGACGACGATTAAGTGCTTTTTCCCGCCCTTCTTGTAAAATTATGGCGGGCAAGTTTACGGTTTTATTCATGTTCTGAAATACGCTGTGCTAGACTAAAGTTCGCATTCTAGAGAAGAGATCGACAAAGCTAAAGTAAATTCGTTATAAAGTCGGTGTGGAGCTTTATGAAGTATGTTACCCCAGAACAAATGCAAGTAATACAGGTACAAGATCCGGGTAAGCACAGTCGTTTAGATTGGCGCTCAGTACAGGTTCCAACGCCGGCTGCTGGCGAGTTACTGTTAAAGGTTCATGCCTGCGGCATTAACCGCGCCGACCTTATGCAACGTCAGGGATTGTACCCGGCTCCGGCAGGAGACAGTGAAATTTTAGGTTTAGAAGCCGCTGGTACTGTTGTAGCGGTAGGTGACGAAAGTTTAGACAGTTATTTGGGACAACGCTGCTTTGGTTTAGTGAATGGCGGTGGCTACGCTGAATACGTACTACTACCAGCAACACAAGCTATGCAGGTGCCTCAAGGTTGGTCTATGGCGCAGGCGGCTGCGACAGCAGAGACGTTTTTAACGGCTTATCAGTTGCTTTTTACTATTGGTCAGGCATCCGCAGGTCAACGGGTTCTGATTCATGCTGGAGCCAGTGGAGTAGGGACTTCAGCCATACAGTTGGCTAAAGCTAAAGGTTTGCAAGTTGCCGTGACAGTAGGTTCAGCAGATAAGGTTGCGGCCTGTTTAATGTTGGGAGCCGATCTGGCTATTAACTATCGGCAACAACATTTTTTGGATGAACTAAAGCTCGTCTGGCCGGAGGGGATAAATCTTATACTCGATCCGGTTGCTGGTAGCTATATTGCTGATGATATTCAACTATTAGCTCAAGACGGTAAAATTGTGGTCTATGCCATGATGGGCGGCCGTAAATTGGCAGAATTAGATTTAGCACTTTTATTTCGTAAACGTGGCCAACTCATTTGTTCCACATTGCGTAATAGAGATGCGCAATATAAAGCGCGCTTAACGGCCGATTTCCAGCAAGATTTTGCAACGGCGTTAGCCGCTGCTAATATAATGCCAGTGATTCAACAAGTGTTTGCGGCAAACGATATTGAGGCAGCGCATACTTTACTCAGCACTAATCAAACCATTGGTAAGTTAGTACTCATTTTTTCGCATTAAAAATAATTGGTATAAGGACGACAGATAGCATGGCATTAAGTTTCGGTAAAGCCGCCTATGCAAAAGTAATTCAAAGGTTGATTGAGCGTATTTACCATACCAGTCCTTTGCAAGATTCATTATATGAACAAGCTGTAATATGGTTTGCAGGGCAAGAACAGCGTCAACGAGAGTTAGCAACAGCAGAGCAGGAGTTGTATTTATTTGAAAACCGCCTGCAACAAGCAAATAAGGGCAATCAAGCAGCTATTACCCGTAATTTACAAAAAGCTGAGTTAAAACAAAAGACGTTACAGGAAGAAATAGAAGAGAGTAATTATCAGCGTTATTTTGAGCTGCAACAATTATGTAGGGATATTTTATCGTTGTGTCAGAGTGATTCTTTTAGTGAAACCAATAGTTACTCTGCCAAAATGCTTGGCACCATTCAGCTTATTTGTCCAACACGTGGTAAAAATATCCCAAAAGAAAATCAGAAGGCCCGTCATTTATATAAAGCGATCTTAAGCATTCGCTTACTTGACCGGCTAGTGATGGATGGTTTGATAGAGCACCCCTTTATTGAGGAACGTTTTCAGCAAGGTAAAGATATTCGATACCATGATGAAACAGAATACCATCCTTATCGGGACGATGTGCATGTCCCTATATTAATGGCGGCTATCCTACAAGATATCGGCCGCTGCCATCCAAGCTGCCAAGCTATCTTAAAGGGGCCTGATGGTACCTACGATGAGTTTCGTGAGCTGGATGCCGAAGAGCGTATTACCTATCTACAAGTAAACTACAGCGCAAGCTTGAATTTTGTGCAGGAAGCCCTTGGCACAGGCCGATATATGGGGCGTGATAAAGATGAACGTGATCGCTTTTTACAAACTGAACTTGAGAAACGCGAGCTGATCTTATTTTTGTTAAAACAAGCCGCTCGCCCGGCTAACGGTATAGGTAATGTACTAAAGATCCCACAGATTTATACGGCCATGGTGCTCTCAACCAAGCATGTATACAATTATGAAGACTTACCTAAAGCCGCTCTCGCTTTGGAGAAAAGTGCAGAATTAGGTAAGCTCAATCGGAATTATGTTGCGGCGTTTTTACGAATTGTAGGGATGTTCCCACAAGGCTATGGGGTTCCATATATCCCTAAAGACTCGGATGGTAATGATATGGAACGTTATGAATATGCTATTGTAACGGGCCTTTATCCTACTGATTTTAGGAAGCCTATTTGCCGTATTGTTACTTACAGTTTAACTTATCAAGCATCTGCCAGAGGTTGTGTGCTTAGTATCGAGAATAACCTGTACTTCCCACAAGCCAGGCGTAAATTAGAAATAGTACCAGAAGAGCGCTTGCTCGAGATCATGCGTAAATTGGTTTACAACTTTGAAGATAGGATGGCTTCACCGTTATTGCCACGTTGTTGGCATCCAGATGAGTATTTTCTCAATCAAAAAAACCAAAATCTCTGGAACAAGGCCGCTATGGTGCAAAACTAACCATTAACCTGCAATTAATTGAGAGTTAATAAGCTTGCTCTAAATGGATTGAGTAAGCTTAGTTAATCGGCTCTCATACTCACATCGCACTTTGTGCTACATAGATAAATCCAGTCAATGAGCTCTAATTATCTTTGGGCTGCAATGGTACAGTATCATCTGCAGTATCACTTGCATTTAAGTCTGTGGATGTGGACACTGCAGGAGACTCTATATCACCTTTGTCATCCACTATTGTTGATGTTGTTTGTTGCTCGGCAAGAGGCTCATCGCGCATTTGTTGCTGCACTAGCTCTTCATCTACCCGAGGATCTAATGCCGCCCCCAGAGGAGAAGATACCAGATCGCCTGAAGCGAGCTGATAGTCAGAGGATTGTTGTTGCGCCAATAATTTTTTAGCTGTTTTCTGGTTGTAGTTAACCCTGGTTAAACGTAAAAACAAGATAAAGCAGCAGACAGCCATATATAGATACAACATGCTATTGCCTAATAATTGCATTAAAAAGGACGCGACCAGCGGCCCGAGAGTCGCGCCAATACCAAAAGTAAGCAAAATAGTGGCCGAAAGGGCAACCCGTTCGGTTTGTTCAATATTTTGATTGGCAAGTGCTGTAGCTAACGGATATAGCGTAAATGCCAAAATACCAAAGAAAAAAGTTGCTAACAGCAATAACCAGCCTGAAATGGGAACCAAAGAAATAGTTAAGACTAATACTCCCAATAAGGCGCTATTTACCCTCAGTAGCCGACTACGTGGAATACGATCTGAAAGTTTACCCATAGGCCACTGGGCGAGTAATCCTGCCAATATAGTGGCAGACATAAAGGTGGCAACTTCGGCATTGCTTAAGCCGGTGCCCGCCGCAAAAGCCGGCGCCAGACCATAAAATGAACCGGAAATACCACCGGCGATTAAGATGGTGGTCAGTGATTGTGGTACCTTACGCCAAAACGTCAGGATTTTTAGCGGCGCGGGGTGCAGCGGCTGCGGGTGGATGCGCCGGGTAAGGGCAATAGGGACGATACAAAGGGCATAACAAATACCTACCAGCAGCAAAGGTTCTAGCCCCAACTCTGGAAAGAGTGATAAAACCGTCTGGCCGCCAACCATGCCGAGGTAGGAAACAATCATATAACCGGCGAATACAGTACCGCGTTGATTACTTTCAGCTTGTTCGTTAAGCCAGCTTTCCAGCACCATATATTGGCACATCATGCCGGTACCGACAATTAAGCGGAGTATTAGCCAGATCTCTAACACATCGGTTAAGGCATGTCCCAGTGCCGATGCAGTAACAATACCGGCACTGGCTACAAAGGTACGGATATGACCTACCCGGGCAATAAGGCGGTGACCCACCTTAGAACCGACGACTAACCCGAAGTAATAGGCTGACATCATGCCACCGATCCACAGTTGCTCTACACCATCCCGTGCCAGCGACAATGCCAGATAGGTGGTGAGTAGACCTGCACCCAGCACCATGATTAAGGTGGTAGAGAACAGCGACGAGAAACTGCGAAACGGTGATGACATCCTGTTACCTCTTGGCTATTAAAACTAATAGCATGAACGTTCAATGTATTACATTGGCTTACTATTTAACCCGCATCCCTGGGGTTGCGCCGTCATCCGGGCTTAACAGGAAAATATCACTGCCACCGGGGCCTGCTGCCAGCACCATGCCTTCAGAAAGACCAAAACGCATTTTACGCGGCGCTAAATTGGCTACCATGACAGTTTGTCGGCCAACTAAGCTCTGCGGGCTATAAGCGGCCTTAATGCCAGCGAACACTTGTCTGGTTTCACCTGCGCCAATGTCCAAGGTCAATTGTACTAACTTGTCAGCGCCTTCTACCGCACTGGCCGCCACAATAAGGGCAACGCGTAAGTCAATTTTCACAAAATCATCAATACTGATGGTGTCGCTGATTGGCTCTCGCGCTGCAGGCACAGGGGTTTTGTCTGTTGCTGTACTGACTGCCTTGTCCGTGGTTGTAGCAGTGGCTGTCGGTTGTAAATTTTCTTGTGAAGCGGTAACCATCGCCTGCACTTTTACCGGATCAACTCGTTGCATTAAGGCCTTAAACGGGTTAATGGCATGATCAAGCAACGGTGCCTGATAATTGCTCCATTGTAACTCTGTATTTAAAAAGGCTTCGCTATCGGCGGCCATTTTCGGTAATACCGGTTTTAAGTAGTGCATCAGCACGCGGAATAAGTTCAGGCCCATCGAGCAAACTGCGTGAGCTTCTTGTTGCTTGGTTTCATCTTTAACCAGAACCCAAGGCGCTTTGGCATCGATATATTGGTTGGCTTTATCGGCCAGCGCCATAATATCGCGAATGGCTTTGGCAAATTCACGTTGCTCGTAACTTTGCGCAATGCTATCACCGGCATAAATAAAATCATTAAACAGCTCGGGCTCGGCTAGGCTGGCAGAGAGCTTGCCGTCAAAACGCTTACTGATAAAGCCGGCACAACGGCTGGCGATATTGACTACTTTACCGACTAAATCAGCATTCACCTTTTGGGTAAAGTCTTCAAGATTGAGATCGAGATCGGTAATGCTGCTACTAAGTTTAGATGCAAAATAATAACGTAGATATTCAGGATCTAAGTTATCCAAGTAGGTGCGTGCTTTAATAAAGGTACCGCGCGATTTTGACATCTTGGCACCATTGACGGTGACAAAACCATGGGCAAAAATCGCATTAGGTTTTCTGTAGCCAGCGCCTTCCAGCATAGCCGGCCAGAATAAACTGTGGAAATAAATAATATCTTTACCAATAAAGTGATAAACCTCTGCTGTGGAATCCACAGCCCAGAAGCTGTCAAAATCAATTCCGGTTTTTTTACACAGGTTTTTAAAACTGGCTAAATAGCCAATAGGAGCATCTAACCAAACGTAGAAAAACTTACCTGGCGCACCGGGGATTTCAAAGCCAAAATAGGGTGCATCCCGGCTAATGTCCCACATTTGTAAGCCATCTTTAAACCATTCTTGCAGTTTGTTGGCCATTTCATCTTGCAAGGCACCACTGCGGGTCCAATCTTGTAACATTTGCGAAAATGCCGGTAAATCAAAAAAGTAATGCTCACTGTCTTTTAAAACCGGTGTGGCACCTGAGACCACAGAGCGCGGGTTTTTCACTTCAGTTGGGCTGTAGGTGGCGCCACAGACATCACAGCTATCGCCATTTTGATCTAAAGCACCGCACTTCGGGCAATCGCCTTTGACGAAACGATCGGGCAAGAACATCTCTTTTTGCGGATCGTATAATTGGCTAATGATTTTACGCTTAATATGGCCAGCGGCATTTAAGCGCTGATAGATTTGCTCGGCAAAAAAGCGGTTTTCTTCACTGTGCGTTGAGTGGTAATTATCAAAGGCAATAGCAAAGTCAGCAAAATCGGCCATATGCTCGATTTTAGTTTGGGCAATCATCTGCTCTGGGCTAATGCCCTGTTGCTGGGCTTTCAGCATAATAGGGGTGCCGTGCGCATCATCAGCGCAAACGTAGTAACATTCATGACCACGGGCTTTTTGAAAACGTGACCAAATGTCGGTTTGGATATATTCCAGTAAGTGGCCAAGATGAATAGGACCGTTGGCATAAGGTAGGGCGCTGGTGATCAGGATTTTCCGTATTGACATTGATGATTGCTCTTGCATAAATAACTGAAAATATGTGATGTAATGATACTATAGCCACCGTAAAATCGCATCCGGCAAAGTACTATTGCCGGGAAAAATGCCTATTTTTCTTAGGTTCGGAGTGAGAATGTTTAATTGGCTGAAAAAATCAGCAACGGTTACTGCAGGCAAAACGCAGGATGCCGCAATAAATGTGCAAGTTCAAGACGAGTGGGCCGCTAGTATTGCTAACATCCGGCAAAGAGCGCCAGTATTTAAGCAAATTCAGACCCTTGTTATGGTAGCGTCGGGTAAAGGTGGTGTAGGTAAATCGACCACTGCCGCTAACCTTGCTATGGCATTGGCCGCCGCTGGGGTGCGCACTGGTTTGCTAGATGCAGATATCTATGGGCCGTCAGTGCCCACTATTTTTGGTTTACACGGCGAGAAAGTCACCTCACCTGACAATAAGTTAATGCAACCGCTCAGTAAACATGGTGTAGTTCTGCAATCAATAGGCTTTCTGGTCGACCCTGATCAGGCTTCAGTTTGGCGTGGCCCAATGGCCAGCCAGGCTTTACTGCAATTGTTAAACGAAACACTTTGGCCGGAGCTGGATATCTTGCTGATTGATATGCCACCAGGAACGGGGGATATCCAGCTTACTTTATCGCAAAAGCTGCCAGTTAGTGGTGCTGTTGTAATAACAACGCCGCAAGATCTCGCCGTGGCTGATGCACAAAAAGCGATAGCGATGTTTCGACAGGTGAAGATACCATTATTGGGTTTGGTAGAGAATATGAGCTTTTATCTCTGCCCACGCTGCGGTAGCCAGGATGATATTTTCGGTACAGCAGGAGGGCTCAAGCTAGCTGAGCGCTATCAGGTACCTGTGTTGGGCCAATTACCTTTACAAGGCGCAATCCGCATACAGGCAGATAGCGGCACAGCTATCACGGCTGGTGATAGCCAGCTTGGCGCTTTATACCAAACGATTAGCCTGGCGCTTTTGCAGCGCCTAAGCGGTGAATTACCGGAGCAAGCTTCGGTAGCAATTATAATAACGGATGACTAACAAATGAGATTATGTGACCGCGATATTGAACGCTATTTAGCTGAAGATAAAATTCGTATTACCCCTTTACCCGATGCTGACATGATTAGTGGCGTCAGTGTCGACATTCGGCTTGGCAATAAGTTTCGGGTGTTTCAGGCCCACGCCGCCCCCTTTATTGATTTAAGCGGGCCACGCGCAGAGGTGGATGCCGCATTAAACTCGGTAATGAGCAATGAGATAGTGTTGGCAGAAGATGGTGTTTTTATTCTCCATCCTGCCGAACTGGCGTTGGGCGTTACCTTAGAGTCGGTGACCTTACCGGCAGATATAGTGGGATGGTTAGATGGTCGTTCGTCATTGGCTAGGTTAGGCTTAATGGTGCATGTCACAGCGCACCGTATTGATCCGGGCTGGTCGGGTAATATTGTGTTGGAGTTTTACAATAGCGGTAAATTACCGCTGGCACTGCGTCCGCATATGAAAATTGGTGCTTTAAACTTTGAATTGATGACCGGACCTGCTGATAGGCCCTACAACAAAAGAACCGATGCGAAATACAAAGAGCAAACTGGCGCTGTAGCCAGTCGGATTGGTCAGGATGACAAACAGCGTTGAGTCGTTGTTGCTTGACCTTAAAATAAAAAGCCCACGTAGAACGTGGGCAGAAAAAGCTTATAAAGCAAAAATGAAGCATAATGATTATGCAATAAAGCTGCATAGCTTGGCAATATCAGTGTGGCAATATCGGTAACTATTTTTGCGTTAAGTACCTTGCTTGTCTGTTAACTGGCCTGGGCAATCCGCAATTAAGGAATTATATGAAACTTTATGGCTCGCAAACCTCACCTTACGTCCGGCGGATCCGGTTGCTTTTAGCCAATCAGCCTTATCAATTTGTCAATATGCAGATATTTGCAGAGCAAGATCGACAAGCTTTGCTGGCGCTAAACCCGACATTAAAAATTCCCATGTTGGAGCGTGATGGCAAGGTGATTTTTGATTCAGGCGTGATTTATCGCTTTTTAGCCGCACAGTCTCAGTTACCGGCACTTAGTTGGTACCAGGAGAATCAACTCACGGTAATAAATGCCGTTAATGATTCGCTCGTGTCACTTTTTTTATGCCAACGTAGCGGCTTAGACACGAATGAAGAACGACTGTTTTTTAATGTCCAGAAAGAGCGGATAGTGGCGTCACTTTTTGTGTTGGAGCAACAGGCAGCTAATCAGGAATTTACTGCATGGAATTATATCGCTATGGCGCTATACAGCTTGTTAGATTGGGTGTTATTTCGGGAGTTACTGGAGTTGGATGAATACCCGGCATTACTGGCTTTCGTTAAAGCTAATCAGCACCATCTGGCGATTGCGGAAACCGATCCGCGTTTAAGTTAAGCAGCTCGTCTTTAATTTTAACAACCTGCAGCCTTTAGGTAGCAGGTTGTATCAGATGTTAAAGCGTATAGAGCAATATAGCTTAGGTGAATTTTTAGTCACCTTGTTATTTAAGCTTTATAGGCTCAATTAAAACACTTTGGTTAGCGTCAGATAGCCAAATCTGGCCTTCGCTAATATTACACTGCAGACTCATATTACGATTTACCAACGCCGCCATGGCAGTAACGGCATTTTCAGGTATATCCAGAATCGTTAAGTTTTGATAGCGGGCTAGGGCGGCACTGTTATTTTTCCACCAAATTGGCACTACTCGACCGCCATAACAAAATAGCTGTACCTGCAGTGCTTTATTACAAGCTTTACGCAGCCATTTTTCATCTGCCTGACCAAACTCGATCCATAGATTGATGGTACCGTCTAATGCCAGATCCCAAAGCTCTGCTTGCTCGCTTTCGCTACTCAGCCCCTTAGTAAACTGCAGTGAATCGTTGGCATTTATCGCAAATGCCAAAAGCCGCACCATCATGCGCTCATCATTTTCAGAAGGGTGCTGTGCTAACGTTAAGCTGTGATCCGCATAATAATGCCGATCCATATCGGCGATTTGTAACTGAACTTTAAACACAGTGGCTTTGAGTGCCATAACTCATTCCAACAAATAAAAACCGCAGTGTAACATAGCGCCACCGCGGCTTCTAACCCCAGACTAAAAGGTTATTGGCTTGCTGCTGTAAATAACTCATTCACCTTCTGCCAATTTACCAACTGCCACCAGGCTTGACTGTAATCACCGCGGCGGTTTTGATAGGCCAGATAGTACGCATGCTCCCACACATCCAATGCGAGGATAGGTTGTCCTTGCACCTCGGCTAAATCCATCAGCGGATTATCCTGATTGGGTGTTGAGGTAACTTGCAGCTTACCGTCATGATTAACAATTAACCAAGCCCAACCTGAGCCGAAACGTGTTGCTGCAGCTTGGTTAAAGGCAGTTTGCATCGCAGTGAGTGAGCCAAAATCGCGTTCAATCGCCGCTTTTAGCGCTGCTGATGGCTCGCCACCTTTACCCACAGGTGCCATGAGCTCCCAAAATAACTGGTGATTGTAGTGACCACCCCCATTATTACGCACAGCAGCATTAAATTTAGACATTTGCTGCATCATTTGCTCTAAACTCAAGCTAGCAAGCTCAGGGGTGCTTTCGACTTGGGCATTAAGATTGTTTATGTAAGCAAGATGATGGCGGCCAAAGTGTATATCCATAGTTTTAGTATCAATCACCGGTTCCAATGCATCTTTAGCATAAGGCAGCGGGGCTTGGGTGAAAGGTGCTGCTAACGCACTTAACGAAGCGAGTAATAAGGTTACTGTAGCAAAAGATGTAAGCTTTTTGGCTGACATAGATAAATCCTCTTGTTTTAGTTTCTAAAGCCGTAACAGGTTAACACAATTACGCTGCGCGGCGGATTTGGATCTATTGGCAGAGTATTTTTAATGTAGTTCAAACACTTACAAACTCGCCACATATTGATAAAGGGCTTTTAGAATCGCTAGCTTTTTTTCATCACTGCTATGTTCATGCGCCAGATTTTCTAAAACCAGGCTGAATTGTTCCAGAGTAAGGTTTGGATTATCGTCACCTTGCATTAGTTTATCTGTACGATAGCGTTGCCATTTTTGCAGTTCACTATCAGTTAAGGTCAATGGGTAGTTACGGGCGCGGTATAAAAATAACAGCCGGTTGAGTCGTTCATCTTCAAACAGCGGCGGCGCTGTGGCCAGAGTCATGGGATCTTGTTGATGTAGCGCTAACATTTTTTGTTTATCGGCATTACTGATAAAACCAGCGTATAACTGATAGTCTGGGTTAGTCTCTGCAGGATATTCGTTAGGTTGCTGATAAAGCTCCACAACTTTTTGTTGAATGTGTCGGTGTTGTTTAAACCATTCTAAATTTGCCAAACAAGTCGCTCTATCTATACCCAGTTCGGTAGCACGTTCAACGGTGAGGGTTTTTGCATTAGCCAGAACCGGGCATTTATTCAGATGTACCAGCTTCAAACCAAGACGCTGTTCACCCTCCGCTAAATCAGCCGTTTTTTTGTATAGTTTTTCTTGTAGGGAAGCTAAATCGTCATCTAAGAGTGGTCTTGGATCAAGCTGCAAATTATAGCAAATCACCGCGTTTTTATTTGTTGGATGAAAGGCGAGTGGCACAATCCAGCTAACACAGCCTTGTACTGCCGGAAATTTTGATGATACATGTACCAGCGGTGTTAACGCCGCAATATCAATCAGTTCGCTAACCTTTTGTTTTTGGCGAAGCTCAAATAAATAACTAAATAACTTAGGTTGTTGCGTTTTAATTAGCCGTGCTATGCCTATAGTGGCGTGTACATCAGCTAGCGCATCGTGCGCATTAGCGTGGGCTAATTGGTTTGCCTTAGTAAGATCTTCGAGTTTAAAGCTTGGGCTGCCATCTTCTTTCAGAGGCCAGTTTATGCCGGTGGGTCTTAAGGCATAACATGCTCGGATCACATCAATCAAATCCCAACGGCTATTACCTTGTTGCCATTCTCGGCCATAAGGTTCGTAAAGATTACGATATAAACTGTAACGCGTTACTTCATCATCAAAGCGCAAACTGTTGTAACCTAGTACACAAGTATTAGGCTGACTAAATTGTGCCAAGATACGCTGCATAAATTCAGTTTCAGGTAGACCTTTTTTATTACATAGCTGTGGTGTCAACCCCGTAATTAATGCAGCTTGTGGATGCGGTAAATAATCATTTGCCAACTGGCAATACCACATATCAGGTTCGGCAATAATATTGAGGTCCAGATCAGTACGGATACCCGCAAATTGAGCGGGACGATCACGTTTTGGATCCGCCCCCCAAGTTTCAAAATCGTAGAAATATAAGGATGGTATAGTGTTCATGGCTAACCTTGTCGAATTAGGCGCAGCATTGTTTTATCTAACGTACTTGGCTTAATGATATCGTAGTTTTCAACCTATCGCACAGCTTGATAACGGATAAACCACTATAATTACAGGTACATCTAAGCGATTTCTGCTATGCTGTTATATTCGAAATTACTTTAATAGCGTTTGAGATGTCACCAGTAAAGTGTCGAAGCGAACCTCTTCGTCCGCTTTACACTTAATGAGAACTCATCAACTGGTGAACATGATATTAATTAGCGGTTTAAGGTGCCATTTGGCCGGTTACCGTTTATAGGTTGATAGAACAACATGAGAAAAAATTTACCCGTCACCACGCAGCGAAAAACCTTTAACCCAGAGCAACGCCTTATTTCCGTAACTGATACCAAAGGCATTATCACCGATTGTAACGATGCCTTTGTCGCTATTAGTGGTTTTAGTAAAGAGGAACTGCTGGGGCAACCACATAACATAGTGCGGCATCCTGATATGCCGCCAGCGGCCTACGCCAACATGTGGTCCTATTTGAAACAAGGTAAGCCTTGGATGGGTTTGGTTAAGAATCGTTGTAAAAATGGTGATTTTTATTGGGTTGATGCCTATGTCATGCCGATTACTGAAAAAGGCCAAACTATTGGTTACGAATCAGTGCGAACTTGCCCAAAGGAGCAAGACGTAGCTCGCGCAGAAAAACTATACCAACAACTCAACCAGGGCGGTAAAACCCTGAAATTGCCAGATGTTGCAGTAGTTCTGACAGTATTAACGCTGATATTGTTTTTTGCAGCTTGGTTTGTCTCAGGATTAGCGTTGGCAAAGTGGCTAGCGATAACCGGCCTGCTTATGTTAGTTACTTTTTATCAGCTTCGTCGCCATAAACTTTTCAGTGAGCTAGATGTGTTGTTGCCTGGTGCTTTTAAAGATAGCTTGGCAGTGCAGAGCTATACCGATGATCATTCCGTGTCGGGCGCCTTGAAAGTAAGTATTTTAAGTGAGCGCGCTCATTTGGCTGCTATGCTCACCCGGATCGAGGGGGCGGCCACCTCAGTTGCCGATTATTCAGAACGCGGCTTAGTGCTGATGCAAGGGGCTAATACGGAAATTGATCGGCAGCAAGCGGAAACGATGCAAGTGGCTACGGCGATGAACCAAATGAGTACTACTATTGCTGAAGTGGCACATCATGTTACAGATACCGCTGCTCAGGCGGACAAAGCGAATAAACTCGCTGGTCATGGCAATCAAATAGCGGAAGTTACCCGTAGCTCTATTGAGAAATTACGTGATACGGTGGCCAGTATTGGTCGTTCGGTTACCGAGGTATCAGAACAAACTGGGAAAATAGCCAAAGCAGCTCAATTAATTGAACAGATTGCGGATCAAACTAATTTACTAGCGCTAAATGCCGCCATTGAAGCTGCCCGGGCGGGAGAGCAAGGCCGTGGTTTTGCCGTGGTTGCTGAAGAAGTACGTAACCTGGCACAGCGCACGCAGCAATCAACTAAAGATATTTATGGCATTGTCGCAGAGCTTACTGCCCGAGCGGATAATGCTGTCTTAGTGGCTGAGCAGGGCGCGAATGACGCTGATGCCGGTTTACAAAAAGTGTTGGAAAGTGGTGAGATGTTAAGTGGTATCAATGCTGCGGTAAACGATATTGCTAATATGTCTACTCAAATGGCGGCAGCCGTTGAGCAGCAGGCTCATGTGGCAGATGATATTAATCGTCAGGTAGTAAGTATTTCTACTCTGGCAGAACATAGCACTATCGCAGCCAATGAAGCTGCTGCTACGCTGAATCAGCTAAAAACGGTATCGGATAATCTTACTGACTTGGTACATCGTTTTAAACGTTAATTGCGATAAAGCTATTGATCCTTTTGGTAAAGCGAGGCATCTTAGCTTAAGTTTTACTGGATTTACCTTATAAAGCCGCTACTTATCAGTATCTTGCTGTATGTAGCGGTATAGCGATAGTGGTTAAAGCAAGGTATCAAGATGTTTAGTTCGCTGCGTAGTCAATTAACACTATTACTGGTTGCTTTACTGGTGCTGTTAGCGCTAGTGACAGGGTACGCAACACTCAATACTATGCACCGTGATAGCGAGCAGCAAGCACGGCAAATCTTAAAAGTTGCCACTAATGTCTTTAGACAGACGCTGCAAGTTCGAAGCGATCAGCTTACCGACAGTGTGCGGTTGTTGGCAGCAGATTTTGGTTTTCGACAGGCAGTCGCCACAGCTGAGCAAGCAACAATTCAAAGCGTTTTAGAAAATCATGGCGCCAGGATTAACGCTAATTTGGCACTACTTTTTTCTCCTGACGGCCGATTGTTAGCTTCCACCTTACCTTTGCCAGATAGCGCCACGTTGCAGCAAAGCTTTCTGCAGGCTCGAGCGCAACAAGGCGCTTTTACCGATATTGTGAGTATAGAACAGCATGCATATCAAATAGTGTTGGTGCCGGTACGCGCCCCCCAGGTTGTGGCTTGGGTCGGTATGGGTTTTACAGTAGATGAGCAGTTAGCACTACAAATTCAAGCGATTACCGGCTTAGATGTTAGTTTTAGCCAGATTACCATTACTGAGCGGCGTGTTTTAAGCTCCACCCTAAATGAAACATTACAAAATGCGGTAATGCAGCAGTTAAACGATTTGCATTTAACTGAAGAACAAATCGAATCTGATCTACCGCTTAATTATATTGCGCAGGCTTTTTCTTTAGATCAGCAACGACAGCTTTGGGCTTTTTTACATTTACCTAACGAACGTTGGTTAACAAATTATCAGCATCTTCGTAGTCAGTTACTGCAAATTTTTAGTTTAGGTTTAGCCTTGGCATTAGTGACGGCCTTTATTTACACCCGCAGTGTTACCCGACCTTTAGATAAACTCGTTGAATTTGCAGCAGCAATTGGCAAGGGAGCGAATATTGCGCCGCCGTCGGTTAAGTTGGCAGAAATAGCCTTATTGGCTAATACCTTATCCTTGATGCGCAATGCCATTTTTCAGCGGGAGTCCGAGCTTAAACAACAAGCAGAACGCGATACCTTAACCGGATTGGGAAATCGATTAGCGGTAGATAAACACTTACCCAGATTATTTAGTAAAGCGCCGGGACAATTACTGCAACTGAATATTGCGAAGTTCAAGCATGTCAATGATAGCTTTGGCTTTGGTAATGGTGACTTATTGCTACAACAATTAGCAAAACGGTTATTAGAAAATAAGCAGGTAAGATTTTGTGCCCGTTTAGGGGCTGATGAGTTTCTCTTGGCGTTAGATGCGTCGAGTACCGAGCAAGAACGCAGCGGCTTAGTACAACAGCTAAGCCAGCCTTTCGATTTGGCCGGCTCAGTCATCACCTTACCTTTGATCTGCGGTTGTTATTTTTACCCGCAAGGCGAAACTGATGTTAACAAGGTGCTGCGGCGCCTTGATATTGCCCTGAATTCCGCTAAGCAGCAAGGACTGCCGTTGGCAATATACCAAAGCGGTCAGGATGAAAGCCATCAACGTGAATTAACGATCATCCGAGATTTACCTTTTGCCCTGAGCAGCGGTCAAATGTTTATTGCCTATCAACCCAAGGTTGATATTGTGGCGCAACAAGCCATCAGTGCCGAGGCGTTAATTCGCTGGCAGCATCCGCAATTAGGTTTTATTTCGCCGGTCGAGTTTATCTTGCTCGCTGAGCGCTCCGGTAATATCAGTTTAATTTCTAATTGGATGTTACAAAAAGTCATTAGCCAATTGGCTAGCTGGTTACCTATGCATCCTGAGCTTTGTGTGGCGGTAAATCTGTCAGCAGATGATCTGCTGGACGAACAATTACCTATCAGAATAACGAGCTGGTTAGCGGCGCAGCAAGTGCCTGTTTCTGCTTTGAGTTTGGAGGTAACTGAAAGCGCTGTGATGCAAGATACCGCAAAAGCCATTAATAACTTACAACAATTAAAGAATACCGGTATTAAATTAGCGATTGATGACTTTGGTACTGGCCAATCTTCATTAGCTTATTTAAAAAGCTTACCTGTGCATGAGGTTAAGATTGACCGTGCATTTATCAAAGATATTGAACACAATGAGCAAGATGAACTTATTGTGCAGGCTACAGCTAAATTAGCTGCGGGTCTTGGCCTTAGAGTTACCGCGGAAGGCTTGGAAAATCAGGCGGGATTAAGCCGGGTTCTTGCCGCGGGTTGTCAGCAGGTACAGGGTTACTATTTTTCAAAACCGTTAGCAGCAGAGGCCTTTAGCAATTGGCTAAATGACTTTGCCGTGGAAAAAGCACACTATTTTACTGCTGCAACGGATCCTGCCAATCACTCAGATGCTGCTCAATAAAATGTTGTAGTTTTAATGCCGCTTGCGGTAGCCGTTTATTAGCATGCTGCACCAGGTACCAGTGACTACTTAACGGAAAACCCGCGACCTTAAGCACCGCTAACTGTTGGCGTAACAACGTCGCTGGCGGTAAGGTGTGCGCAGACAACACCGCCAACCCCAGGCCTGCTATCACGCTTAGCCGAATAGCCTCATTCGTTTCCATTTGCATACTGTGGTGTAGCTCTGTCGCTTGACTACTTAGCCAGGCATCGAAGGTCATACGAGTGGCAGAACCTGGTTCGCGTAATAAGAAGCGCTCGTGTGTTAACTGTTCAAAGCGCAGGGAGTCTGCTTTGGCTGCCCAATGTTCCCGCGGCGCTACGATATAGAGCGGGTTAGGCACCACGGATCTGGCATGTACATTGTCTCCCCGTGGCGGATGGCTAAATAGGTAAAGATGATCTTGTTGTTGCTCAAATCTTTCTAAAATGCGTGCGCGATTGCCAATATGCAAGGTCACCTGTACTGCCGGGTAAGCGTGGTCAAACGCTGCTAATATTTGTGGTAGTAAATACTGCGCAGTGTTTACGACGGCCAGCGAAATAGTCCCGCTGTTGCCAGTGCGTTGTTGTTTTAGTTGCTGACTCAGCTCGGTTAGTCGCTCGTCAATATCTTGTGCTGTCTGGTATAACAGCTCGCCGGCAGCAGTAAGTTGTAATTTATGCTGTTGATAATAAAACAGTGGCTCACCGATAACCTCGCTTAGCTTTTTTAATTGTAAAGAGACGGTGGGCTGGGTTAGATGTAACAGGCGTGATGCGCCTGTAATACTGCCGCTTTGCACGACTTGCCGAAAAACCTGCAGTAACCGAAAACTTAAATGCCGTTGGTCCATTTATAATTATCTATAGTGAATTGTTTTAATATTAATTAGCATAAAGGGCCGGTAGCAGGCAAGATCATCGGCAAATTAAAGGAGATTATCAATGCCTGATGTAGTCATTATGTTTTTCGCTTTAGGCCTGATCGCGGGTTTAGTAAAGTCAGATTTAAAAGTGCCAGTGCCTATCTACGAAACCTTATCTATTTTATTGATGCTAACTATTGGTCTGAAAGGCGGTATGGCACTCCATGGTGTACCTATTTTGCCTTTGCTGCCTGAGTTAGGCGCTATAGTGTTGGCGGGGGCCTTACTCCCTTTATTGTTGTACCCACTGTTAAGAAAGGTTGTAAAACTAGACAGCGCTAATGCCGCCAGTATTGCGGCTCACTACGGCTCGGTCAGTGCCGGGACCTTTGCGGTCGTACTCGCAGTGGCAGCAGCCAACAATTTAGTAATGTCACCGCAAACAACCCTCTATCTGGTATTGTTAGAGCTACCTGCGATAGTGGTGATGTTATGGTTATACCGCTACCTAAATGGCAGTAAAGCCAGTGGCTTTGCGATTTTACATGAGGCTTTGACCAGTCGGGGCGTTTTACTACTGGTTGGTGGTATGCTAATCGGTGCACTCTACGGTGCTGATGGTTTAGCTCAGCTTACCCCAGTGTTGCTGGGTGGTTTTAAAACATTATTGGCTCTCTTTCTGCTGGAAATGGGGCTGTGTACGGCACGGGTGTGTAATCCATTGCCGTGGCGTTATTGGCGCTTAATGCTATTTGCATTTTGTTTACCGCCCATCTTGGCACTGTTAGGTATCGGCTTAGCGAGCCTGTTGGGCCTGCCAGAAGGGAGTACCTTAATTCTGGCAACCTTGATGGCCAGTGCCTCTTACATTGCAGCACCTGCGGCAATAAGAGCCGCCATTCCGCAAGCTGACGTTGGCTTAGCATTATTAGCCGCGCTTGGGATCAGCTTTCCGTTTAATATACTTATTGGTATTCCACTTTATCAAAACTGGATTACCGGCTAAATTAGCGTATCAGGTACCGCAGAACGTTTGACATACTCGTTCTTGCGGTGCAGCTGCGGCCTGAAACGCTTTGTTTTCCTCAGTATCAAGAAATGGATTTTGCCATAGTCGATGCAATTGATTAAACAAGCTAAGATCTCCAGTTGTCGTGACTTCATCAATAACGCGCTGAATAAGATGATTTCTGGGGATTAATACCGGGTTAGCGCCAGCCATAATAGCGCTTGGATCTCCTGCAACCGCTGATTGTTCGGCAAGACGCGCCTGCCAGCGTTCTAACCAGTGTTGTAGATGCTCTATATTAACCTGGCGCCTTAAGTACGGTTGGTTTGTAATGCTAAGATCGCGAAAGGCAAGGGTAAAGTCGCTTGTGCTATCGGCGAGCAATTGTAAAAAGTCATCAATCAAAGGCTTATCTGTCAGCGAAGCGTTAGTTAACCCTAGTTTTGCCGCAAAGCGATCTAGCCATTGCTGTTGATAAATCTCAGGAAACTTTTCCAAGGCACTAACAGCTAGTTCAATGGCCTTGTCTTGCTCAGGATGAATCAGGGTTAATAGTGTTTCAGCCAGGCGAGCGAGATTCCACTGCGCCGCCGCCGGTTGATTTTTATAAGCGTAGCGGCCTTGCTGGTCAATATAACTAAATACCTGCGCAGGATTGTAAGCTTCCATAAAAGCACAGGGACCATAATCAATCGTTTCGCCGCTGACTGTCATGTTATCTGTATTCATCACACCATGAATAAAGCCTAAGCTCATCCAGTGAGCGACAAGCGCTGCCTGGCGTTCAATCACCTGACTTAATAATGCCAAATACCGGTTTTCCGTTTGCAAGCAACCAGGATAGTGACGATCTATCACATAATCAGCGAGCTTTTTAATAACTGTGGGATCTTGCTGGCTTGCAGCATACTGCATGGTACCCACCCGAATATGGCTACTCGCTACCCGGGTTAAAATAGCACCGGGTAAGGCTTCATCGCGAAAAACCTGCTCGCCGGTAGCAACTGCCGCCAGGGCGCGGGTAGTGGGCACACCCAGTGCATACATGGCTTCACTGACCAGGTACTCACGAATAACTGGCCCAATAGCTGAACGACCGTCACCACGGCGAGAATATGGCGTACGTCCAGCACCTTTTAGTTGCAGGTCAACGAGCTTAGCATCTTGGGTGCGTAGCTCAGCGAGCAAGATAGCTCTGCCATCACCAAGTCGTGGCACGTAATTAGCAAATTGGTGACCTGCGTAGGCTTGTGCCAGCGGAGCAGCCCATTCAGGTAATTTATTACCACTAAACAAAGCTAAGCCTTGTTCAGTGCCCCGAAGTGTTTCAGGCAAATTAAGTTCTGCAGCAAGTGGCTGGTTAAAAGCTAAATATTGCGGGGCCGCTACAGTAGTAGGGAGACAATCCTCAAAACAGCTAGCTGGCAATTGACGATAGGTATGCACAAACTCAGGCAGGTTCATAAAACACTCGCTTTAGGCAATAATGAATTGAGTCGGATACGACATCGGCTTAACGCGTTTTATTACGATAGTCGGCAACAGCCTGGTTGGACGCCGCTAACATTTTACGCCCTTTTACTGAAGATTGAGTCAGTAAGATAAAAAGTAAATCAATGACCAGCTCTTGAGCGTTGCGCGACAAAATTGAAGATAAGCGAGCCGCACTCTCATTGGCAACCGTTTTCAGATTGAGTTCTGATAACTTTGCCACCGTATTGGGCGCAAAGCCGGTTAAACTCAACAGCGTAATTTTTTGTTGGCGAGCGTATTGTGCTATGGCGACCATCTCGGAGGTTTCACCAGACTCACTAATCACAAAAAGAACATCTTTAGTGCTGTAATGGGCTAGGTCTGCCAATTGGGTATGATTATCACTTTCAGCCATAGCACTCATACCGAGTTTCCGTAGTTTTAAGCAAAAATCTTGTGCAACCAAAAAGGACGCCCCTTTGCCAGTAAGCATAATGCGGCGTGCTTGCAATAGCTTATGGCAAAACTGTTCCATCGTTTGCTGATCGTTAGCGCCCAAGGTATTGGTTAACACCTCTATCTTACCGGCTAATAACTTATTGGCCATGGTCGCATAGGAGTCAGCTAAGGAAATATCACCATGTAATTTTACCGGTTGTTCATCATTTAAAATATGTAGGCTATCGGTAATAGCGAATTTAAAATCGGGATAACCTTTATAGCCGAGCTTTTGGGTAAAACGAACAACCGTTGCCTGGCTAACGCCGACAGCTGATGCGAGCTCTTGTGAGGATAATTGGCGGATGTGTTGCGGGTTAGCCAACACATAATCAGCCAGAGCTTGCTCTGCCGATCGCAGATTTGCTTTGAGGAGAGAAATTTTTTGCAAAACAGCCATTCAGTTTATTGCCTTTACCGTATTTCTAATAGGTTGAGTATAAGCTGTTTTTTATCTTAAAAACTACCGCTGTTACCATGAGTAATGTAAGTATAATTGCTGTTTTACTATGGCAAGCATACAATCGCGGCAAGTTTCTGCTTACTGTGTTAAGGAATAATTAGTGTATGAATAAAAACGTGACGACTAATCTTATGGCGTTAGCATTGGTACTCCTAGGCGGAGGCTTGCAACAACCTATCTTATTGAATGTAGGGTTATTTGCATTAGCCGGCGCTGTTACTAATACCTTAGCAATTCACATGTTGTTTGAAAAGGTACCCTTGCTTTACGGCTCAGGGGTGATCCCATTGCGCTTTAATGAGTTTAAAGCAGGGATCCAACATTTAGTGATGAACCAGTTTTTTAATCAGCATAATATAGAGCGGTTTTTAGCAGATAAAAATACTCAGCAAGCCTTTGACTTTGGTCCAATTATCGAGCAAACGGACTTGTCACCGGCCTTTAGCAGTTTATTAAAAGTGGTTGAACAATCGTCTTTCGGAGGCATGTTAGCAATGTTCGGAGGAACTTCGGTACTGTTGCCGCTGCAAGAGCCTTTTATTGCCAAACTTAAATTATCACTTGTGGAAATAACGCAGACAGAAGATTTTCATCACTTGGTGCAGACACAATTGGCCGACGCCGGACAAATACAGCAGTTATCCGCTCAGGTAGAACATATCGTACAGCAACGCTTGGATGAACTTACCCCTGGGCTGGTTAAAGAAATGATTCAACAAATGATACGTGAGCACCTAGGCTGGCTGGTGGTATGGGGTGGTGTGTTTGGCGCCTTATTAGGTTTACTAGCAGCGTTTTTACCTCTCTGAGCTTAACTACTGGTGCTCGATATTTTGTTATTTGCTGAACTGTATGAAAACCGTTACTGTATAAGACTGATAGTCATAGTGTAAAAGGATACCGTTATGAATTTTGCGCGTTCTGCGTTAGTAGCTAGTTTTGTTGTCGGCTTGGGCTTGGCAAATCCAGTGGCAGCAAATACGCTGCCGGAACTAAAAGGCAATGAGTCGTTATGGTTAGTGACGCAAAGCCAACAATTGATGAAAGTGAATGCCAAATCACCGATGCAAATACTAGAGCAAAAAACCTTAACGGGTTTGGCAGACAATGAGCAAATACAGGGTATAGATTACCGTGTTGCTTATGGTGTACTTTTTGCCCTTTCAAACAAAGGCCAACTCTATACGATTAACACTGCTACTGGTACCGTATCGGCGGTTGGGGAACCGTTAACTGCAGGCACGCTGCAAACTGCACAGTATGGTTTTGATTTTAATCCGGCAGCTGATCGGATCCGCGTAGTGAACGCCCTCGGCCAGAATTTACGGTTGCATCCTGAAACGGGTGCTTTAGCGTCGACTGATCCCGCTTTGCATTATGCCGCCACTGACCGCCATGCTGGCAAAGAACCTGCTATTGTTGCCGCGGCTTATACCTACAACCAACAAGATGCTAAACTAACCACTAACTACGCTATCGATATGGCAATGGGAACCCTGGTAACACAAGGCAGTGTTGAAGGCACTGAGCCAGCGGTGTCTCCTAATACCGGGCAACTTTTTACGGTAGGCGCTTTGGGTATTACTGATTTACAGCAAGTCTCATTCGATATATCCGACCTTAATAATATCGGACTGATTGCGGTGAGCACTAAAACAGACACCGCTACAACCTTATATCAGGTGGATTTAGCCACTGGTAAAGCACACAAAGTAGGTGTTTTAGCAGAGGGTAGCGCCTTAGCGGGGATTGCTATTGAGCCTTAAACTTTCCTCAAGCTGGCTGCTGGGCTTACTTTACTGTTACAGCACCACGCTTTATGCCAATACGGTAACGGTTAGTGTGGTCGATGGTGATGGTAAGCCTGTTTCAGCTGCAGTGGTCTTTCTTGAATCAACAGCGGCCAGTGCCGCTTTGCAGGCCGCCGCTCCGGTGAAAATTGTGCAGCGCGACAAATCCTTTATACCCGAGATCACTATTGTGCCGCGAGGCACTGCGGTAAGCTTTCCAAATGAAGACACTGTTCGCCACCATGTTTATTCGTTTTCCCCGGTTAAACAATTTGAAATAAAGCTTTATGTTGGTACACCAACTGAGCCGGTAGTGTTTGAACAAAGTGGTGTGGCAGTATTAGGCTGTAATATTCATGATGAGATGATTGCTTGGGTTGTGGTATTAGACACACCTTATTATGCCAGCAGTGATGCGGCCGGGATGGTTAACCTTAGCAACATTCCCGAGGGCGATTATACTCTGCGGGTCTGGCATAAAGATTTACTAAGTGAAACGGATATCCCTAGCATTGCACTGAGTGTTACGGCGACTAACTCCCCGCAACGCGTTATTTTACCGCAGTTAGTGCCAATGTTTTAAGTCGGCAACTTAGCGTTATCTGACTAGCGGCATTAATCCCAAAGCTCGTTCACCGCGGTAGTGATCGGAAAACGATGCGTCAATTGTGCTAAAAATAGCTCAGCACAGGCTAAGGCATCCGTTACCGCGTGGTGAGGTAAGTAGGGCGGTAAGCCATAGCGAGATCTACTGGCGGCCAAGCGAATTGACGGTTGTTGTTGTTTACGTAGCTTTTGCCACAGCGTTAAAGGTTTGGCCCGATAGAGCCGCCCCTCCAGTGCCATGGTATCAATTACTGGGAATTGCAGTGTTTCTCGCAGGCGGACGTTTAGCGCCGCCGCTAAAAACTGCCTCTCTATATCGGCGCAATGCACCAATAACACCTTACCGGCAATGGCGGCTAAAAACTCCGGCAAAATATCCAACAAATCTGGCGCGTTGGCCAAAGCACTGTCGGTAATACGGTGGATTTTCACTGAGCTGCTGGTTAGCGCAAAGCGCGGCTTTACCAGCCATTGCTGGGCTTGCGAGCTTTGAACTCGCTGACTGGTTAGCGGTACCAGACCAATACTGACAATACCATGGCAACGTGGATCTAAGCCGGTGGTTTCTAAGTCCAAGGCCAGCAGGGGCGTATTTGCAATCGCTGTTCTGCCATCGACCATTCCTGCAGCATAATACTGTTGCAGCAACGGCTGCTTACTTTGCTGAGCCAATTTAGCAAAGCGTTGCTGCCAATCCACCGGGGCGGCTTTAGGTAATTGCGAACCGAGGTATAACATGCTTAAGCTTGAAAATGAAATTTAAGAAACTTCTGAGCGTTGGCCAGTACCAAAAAAGCAGCCTTTAAATGTTTGCGCTCAAATTCAGAAAGTTGTCCAGGTTCGACATTATTATCCGGTGTTTGCTGTTGTTGCAGAGCTGCTGCCTGATGACGGATCCTGGTCATCGCAATTACTTCGTAAGCGTCACGTAAATCTTCGGCGCGGCCTTTGGGTAAAAGGTTACGCTCGCTAAGCACAGCTAGCCGCTGATAAGAGCTGCGAGCCTGACTGCCCATTGATAACGCGTAGATGCGCAATAAATCGGCGAACGGAGCGGTACCGCGACGTTTGATATTAAGCGAGTTGTTTTGCCGGCCATCCTCTTCCATAACAAAGTCCTGGAAAAAGCCCAGCGGCGGCGTGCGGCGCAGCGCATTACGGGTCATCGAGGCTAAAAAGGTTTTGCTACCCGGCGCACTTTGGGTAATTTGTTGGTTGAGTTGCTTGGCCCAGTCAGTATTACCCCAAACGCCATCTAAATCGAAGAAGATATTGCTGTGTAACAGTTTTTCTGCAGTAGGTTTGCTAAGCCAATCCTGAAAGTACCCCTGCCATACATGCAGTGGCTGGCGCCAGCGTGGGTTGGTTGCCATAATGTCGCCGCTACAAAGTGGATAACCACACTCAGCTAAACCATCACAGACAAAGCTCGCCAATTTTGCAAAGTAAGCATCATGTAGCTCTGGATCGTAGCTGTTATCCAGTACTAAGGCGTTATCCTGGTCCGTCACGATTAATTGTTCATCACGCGCCATCGAGCCTAAAGCTAAAAAACAGTAGGGGATCGGCGGTGGACCAAGGGTCTGTTCTGCGAGTTCCAGCAGTCGCTGTTTAAAACTGCGGCCAATGGTGGCCATCGCACTGCCAATCATTTGCGAATTAGCATCTTCGTTTACCATGCGCACAAAACAGGCCTGCACTGCGCTTTTTAACTGTGCTAAGTCACTCACGGATTGCTGTTGATAAATGCTGCTGACAATAAATAGACTATTATTGGATTCATGTCGGATAATATCAGCAATAGCGATAATACCGACCGGCCTTTGCTGTGCTAAGACCGGAAGATGATGCAAATTGTGTCTTAACATCAACAACATGGCCTCAAACACAAATTGGCTTGCCTGCACTGTTACCAGCTGTTCGGTCATAATTTCCGCCACCGGGTTAGCCGTGTTTAAGGCTTCAGCCACCACCCGATTACGTAAATCCCGATCGGTAATCAGTCCGATGATCTGCTCAGGCTGGGCGGGGTTGGTTAGCAATAAACAAGATTCGCCAGCCTCACGCATGCTAATAGCGGCTTGCTGGATACTGGCTGCGGCTGTTAGCAGTAAAGGCGGACGGCTTAATAATTCGCTGACTTTAGCACTCATCAACTGGTGGTTAGCAGCTTTTTCAATACGCGGTTCAGCACGGCGCTCTGCATCGCCCACCTCGACGTAGTCTGCAAAAAACTCATTTTGATCAAACAGCTGTTCAAAGGCTGCAGCAGGGATCAGATAAATAAGGGTATCCTGTAACGCCTTGGCTGGGAAACGGACTTTTTTTCCTCTGAGCAATCCTTGCTCACCAAAAATGCCTCCCTCTGATAAACGATTATAGAGATCACCATTGCGGCGAAAGGTTTCGACCACACCGCTGCGAATAAGATACAACGCATCCAGTGGTGCGTTGTAAGCCAAGATATCGCTGCCAGCCCGAAAATAGCCGACATCAATTTGCTGTGCTAGGTTAAGCTGCTCTGCTGCAGACAGCTCCTGAAAAGGCGAATGTCGCTTTAGGAAGCTTAAAATCTCTAATTGTTCTATTTCCAGCTCATTTTCGCTCATATATAGTTTATTTTACTCTGGGCTCAGACATTAAGCCTTTAACAATAGCGACACAGGCAGCCAATAACACCAAGGTGAAGGGCAAGCCGGTTGAAACCGCCATAGCCTGTAGAGCCGTGAGTCCCCCACCTATCAGTAAGGCAATGGCTACCAGCCCTTCAAAGGTGCACCAAAACACCCGTTGCACGGTTGGTGCATTGACTTTACCGCCGGCAGCAATAGTATCAATGACCAGGGAGCCGGAATCTGATGAGGTAATAAAAAATACAATAACCAGCACGATAGCAATAAAAGAGCTGAGCTGTGCCAACGGTAAACCATCTAACATGGCAAATAATTGCAAGGGTAAGGCCGCCTCAGCGGCTGCCTGATAACCTTCTTGTACCACCTGACTAATAGCGGTGCTACCAAAAACCGTCATCCAAAATATGCAAGCCAATGAAGGAATGAGCAAAACGGATATTAAAAACTCGCGCACGCTGCGACCTCGTGATACCCGGGCGATAAACATACCGACAAAAGGTGACCAGCTGATCCACCAGGCCCAGTAAAAGGTGGTCCAGCCTTGTGAATAATTAGTATCTTCCCGGCCAATAGGATTAGATAATGCCGGCAAATGCTGCAAGTAACTTGCAAGGTTGTTTGCAAAGCCAGTAAAGATAGCCAGTGTAGGGCCAACAATAATTACAAACAGCAACAGTAGCGCAGCCAGCAACATATTGATTTCAGACAGGCGCTTTACCCCAGCCTCTAAACCGGCCACAACTGAGATTAATGCCAGAGCGGTAATGGCAATAACTAAGATCACTTCCGTGGCTGTGCCGCCAGGCAAACCAAATAAATAATTAAGGCCGGCGCTGGCTTGAGAAGCACCAATACCTAAAGAGGTGGCAAGACCAAATAGCGTGGCAAAGACAGCCAGAATATCGATGATATGCCCGGGCCAGCCCCAGACCCGTTCGCCTAAGATAGGGTAAAACACCGAGCGTATAGTTAGCGGTAAGCCTTTGTTAAAGCTAAACAGCGCAAGTCCAAGTGCTAAGATGGCATAAATAGCCCAAGGGTGTAATGCCCAATGAAAGATGGTTGCGGCCATTGCCAGCTCAGCGGCGGCGGCATTATTACCAGCTGCACCCGCCAACGGTGCCCAATCAACTCGCGCACCTTCTTCATACTCTAGGCCCGCAAAGGCAGTACTAAAATGGGTTAGCGGCTCTGAAACGCCATAGAACATCAAGCCAATGCCCATACCTGCAGCAAATAACATAGAAAACCAACCCAGATAGCTGAAGTCGGGGGTTGCTTCGGTGCCGCCTAAGCGCACTTTACCCAGTGGACTCACAATGAGCACTAAACACAGCAACACAAAAATGTTAGCTGCCGAGATAAAGAACCAATCAAGATTTGAGGTTAAGCTATTTCGCAGCGAGGTAAAAGCCGGGCCTGCCTGACTGCTAAATAATAGTGTTAACACCACAAAAGCAATAATGCCGAGACCGGAGATTAAAAACACTCTGTTATGAATATCTAAGCCAAAAGGACCTACCTTTACGACGATATTATCCTGGCCAATCTGGTAATCAGTATCGATCGGATTGACTTCTCCATCCGGGATCATCGGATCTTTATTTGTTGTCATCAGTCAGTTCCATGTTTTAGCAGTAAAAAGGTTTATCCAGAACTAAGGATCCCCTCAAAATTAAGGAGATCGTGCAGAGGTAATTATTAGAAGTAATACCCAATATTGATGTTAAAGCGGCGCTCAGTTTCTTTGCTGTTACCCACAGCACTGCCGCCAACAAAGGGCTGATTGCGGGCATGGACTAAATCAAAGTAAGTAAAGAGTCCACCGGCTGCAAGTGAGAAGCCGGTGACATTCATCATAGTATTGGCGCTAGCGTCCGATTTGTCGTAAACCAAGCCGTAGTTGTTGTAAAATTGTACACCTGTTACCGGGCCCCATTGCAATGGCAGGCTATAAGCCAAATTGAAGGTACCTGATTTTGCTTCAGCGGCGATACTGTCGTAAAAGCCATAGGAGCCAACCACCATCTGTTTGATATCATTAACATTATAAGCGTATTGAGTATGCTGTAATTGCAAATTCCAGTTGCCGTAATGACTGTTTAGGTGCAAACCCCAAGCATAATAATCACCGGCCCGGCGAATGCCATCATGCAAGCCGCCACTGAGTGCTGACACACCCACCTCGGTTTTGACACTATTGAATTCAGTGTGGTAGGCAAAGCGGCCACTAAGGGTATTGTATTCGCCTAGCGCTGCGTTAGGATCATCATAGATCCCTTCGCCAGGCAATCTAGCCGCAACGATATCATAAGAATAACGATCGGCACGGTTGCTAACATAGCCATCAACACCGCCCAGCTCATCGTTTTTAAAGAAACCCAAATCCAATTGCCAGTTGTTGGCCAGACGGCGTTTAAACAAAATACCGAGATCGTGGTCATCTTCCAGGCCAATATAGTAATTGGTGCTAAAAAAATAATTGTGAGAATTATAAGGCCAGTTACCAAAGGGAACCTGCGTTATACCCGTTTGCACTTGCCAATGCTCGGCGAGTTGATAACCAACATAGGCATATTTCACTGTGGTCATATAATCAAAAAAGCGGATTTCGGCATCTAAGGTCACATCGCCAACACTGCCGCTTAGATTTAAACGGAAAATATCAAAGTCAAAATCCCCGCCACGGTTTTTATTACCATCGCTGTAGGAGGTATGGCTATAGTTGGTGCGAATTGCTCCCCCTACGCGAATACCGTCTGGCTGCGCTGATGCCAGATCTGTTGCTGGCGCAGCATCAGCTGTTATGGCTACAGTAGCAGGCTCGACGCTGGTTGTCGTATCTGCTGCGACATTACGTTGCTCCTGGGCTGCCAAACGGGCCTCTAACTGAGCAATTTGTGCTTTTAGTAAATCAAGTTGAGCGCGTAGCTCTTGTTGTTCATCAGGCTCTGTAGCGGCAAAGGCTGGTGTAAGGGCAGTAGAAACAAAGAGGGCGAGAAAGGATTGTTTCAGCATAAAAGTCGCCTGCATTAGTAAAAAGTAGTACAGGTGGCTAAGTGTAGCACAAAACGCTGGTGTACCAATGATAGGGCTTTTTTATGTCTTTGATTAGGCTGACAAGCCAGCTAGAAAGAACGTTATTAGGCGTGTATGAGGCAGCTAAAGGTTTACCTAAGAGAGGGCCCAATATGGGGCCCTCTCTTACGGTCAGGGTTAACACCGCCCTGTTTTAACGATTAGCTTAAGTCAAAACGATCGGCATTCATCACTTTAACAAAGGCTTTAACAAAGTCTTTGACAAACTTCTCTTTGTTATCGTCTTGCGCGTAGACTTCGGCGTAGGAACGCAGTACCGAATTAGAGCCAAATACCAAGTCTACCCGGGTAGCGGTCCATTTTACCTCGCCGGTGTTACGTTCAACCAGTTGATAAGAATTACGACCAGTGGGTTTCCAGTGGTATGCCATATCGGTCAGGTTAACGAAGAAATCGTTAGTTAATACGCCAACCTTATCGGTAAAAA
This sequence comes from Alishewanella longhuensis, assembly GCF_014653435.1. Taxonomy (GTDB): domain Bacteria; phylum Pseudomonadota; class Gammaproteobacteria; order Enterobacterales; family Alteromonadaceae; genus Alishewanella; species Alishewanella longhuensis. The sequence continues at coordinate 68,395 of NZ_BNAO01000011.1, forward strand.
CGCCATGCGCCGAGCCAGCAAAGTTGGTACCCAGTACCCGCATACCGCCGATTAATGCTGTCATTTCCGGGGCGGTTAAACCCAGTAACTGGCTTTTATCCAACATTAACTCTTCCGGCTGTACCACATAGTCCTTTTTCAGGAAATTGCGATAAGCATCATGGATAGGTTCCAATACTTCAAAGGATTCCACATCGGTTTGCTGTTGTGTCGCATCGCCACGGCCCGGTGCAAAAGGCACACTGATATTTACACCGGCAGCTTTAGCGGCGTGCTCTACTGCGGCAGAGCCACCAAGCACAATAAGATCAGCCAGGCTGACGGTTTTAGCAAAACCGCTTTGAATACCCTGCAGAACCGTTAACACTTTTTGCAAACGAGCCGGTTCGTTACCTTCCCAATCTTTTTGCGGTGCCAGGCGAATACGGGCGCCATTAGCACCACCACGATAATCAGAACCTCGGAAAGTACGGGCACTGTCCCAGGCGGTTGCTACCAGCTCGCCTACGGTTAAACCACTGGCCAGTATTTTGGCTTTTAGCTCACTAATATCGCTATCGGCCAGTGTCGCGTTACCGGCAGGAACCGGATCTTGCCAAATTAGCTCTTCTGCTGGCACATCTGGTCCTAAATAGCGACTTTTCGGGCCTAAATCGCGGTGAGTCAGCTTAAACCAGGCGCGGGCAAATACGTCTTCAAAGTAAGCTTGATCGCGGTAAAATCGCTCAGAGATTTTGCGGTATTCCGGGTCCATTTTCATTGCCATATCCGCATCTGTCATCATAGGCATACAGCGGATAGCGGCATCTTCCACATCTACCGGTTTATTAGCATCTTCAATATTGATCGGCTGCCACTGCCAGGCACCGGCCGGACTCTTCGTCAATTCCCAATCATGTTCTAACAACATTTTGAAATAGCCGTTATCCCATTTAGTGGGCTCGCTGGTCCAGGCGCCTTCAATACCACTGGTTACCGTATCACGACCAATGCCGCGGGTTTTATGGTTATTCCAGCCCAAGCCTTGTTCATCTATATCTGCAGCTTCTGGCTCTGGCCCTAAATTTTCGGCCTTGCCGTTACCATGGGCTTTACCTACGGTGTGACCACCGGCGGTTAAGGCAACGGTTTCTTCGTCATTCATTGCCATGCGGGCAAAGGTAATACGGATATCGTGGGCGGTTTTTAGTGGATCAGGCTTGCCGTCAACCCCTTCTGGATTAACATAAATTAAGCCCATCATTACTGCGGCTAGTGGGTTTTCCAGGTCGCGCTGACCAGAGTAGCGAGTGCCTTCGCTACCAGAGGGAGCCAACCATTCTTTCTCAGAGCCCCAGTAGGTGTCTTTCTCCGGATGCCAAATATCTTCGCGACCACCGGCAAAACCAAAGGTTTTAAACCCCATCGATTCATAGGCCATATTGCCGGCTAAGATCATTAAGTCTGCCCATGACAATTTGTTACCGTATTTCTTTTTGATTGGCCACAGCAAGCGACGGGCCTTATCCAGGTTGCCGTTATCTGGCCAGCTATTTAATGGCGCAAAGCGTTGATTACCGGTACCGGCACCGCCACGACCATCAGCAATTCGATAGCTGCCAGCACTGTGCCACGCCATGCGGATAAATAAACCACCGTAGTGCCCCCAGTCCGCTGGCCACCAGTCCTGACTTTGTGTCATCAGGGCTTTTAAGTCAGTTTTAACGGCGTTAAGGTCCAGTGATTTAAAGGCGTCAGCGTAGTTAAAATCATCGCCCAGCGGGTTGGTTTTCTTATCATGTTGATGCAGGATGTCTAAATTGAGGGCGTTAGGCCACCAGCTCATGACGCTCTTGCTGCTCGCGGTATTACCACCATGCATTACCGGGCATTTACCTGCTGAGTTATTGTTGTTGTCCATTGGTCACTCCTGTTAGGTCGTTGCAAAAACTTTTTACGGCTAAACCGTTAAAGATAATGCTATAGACTATAGACCCTAAGTGACGGTTTATACAGTGATTAAAATTGAATGTCCTAATAGCTTTTATCAATTAGGAGCTATCAAAAAAGCAGGTAGTTAGTATTGCCAACTAATACCATAGCGGCTGAAGGTGTCTGCCTCTCGGTTATACCAACGGCGAAAAGGTTCAACGTCAAAGCCATGTAATTGCGCTAAGTAGGCGTAGCGCATTGAGGTGCGCAGCATATCCGAAAAACGCCACACTTTGCCATATGCCAGCACGGTTAACTCCGGATGTTCGGCAAGAATATCAATGGCCTGCATTATGCGATGTAAATAACGCAGCTCAGCAGTTAACTCCGGGGTGACGGCATCATGGTGCTTGCTAGTCATTGCAATGGCTCCTTATGATTAACATTCCTCTATATCGGCTGTTCCGCTGCCAGATTTAGCGCCGTTATTACTGCGATGCCAATACTTTCACTAAGCTAATAATTCCAAAACACTTTTATTGAAATTGGCTAAATTTGAAAAATTCTTTGCGACCGCTTGTTTTAACGCCATGGCAGCACAATAAAGCAGGGTAAAGTTATTTATCAGAAGAGCTTCCTTTGTCTAAAACCACTCCCACTGCCGCAAGCATAGCGGTATTACCCTGGATTGCCGGCTTCCTAAAGCCCTATAGCGGCAAAGTGGCCGCGGCAATCGTGTTTTTGCTCATTGGCTCCTTAGCCTGGCTAGGTTTAGGGCAGGGGGTTCGCCTGTTGGTTGATGAAGGTTTTGTCACGGGCAATTCTGCCCGGCTTAATCAGCTGACCTTGTTGGTGTTAGCCATCACCTTAATCGCCTCTGTCGCCGTGTTTTTGCGCTTTTATTTTATGAGTTGGCTGGGGGAGCGGGTAAGCGCTGATATCCGCAATACAGTTTATCAACATATGCTGAAGCTCTCGCCGGCATTTTACAGCGAAACCCGTACTGGCGAGGTCATTTCCCGCTTTACCGCCGATACCACCTTGCTACAGAGTGTTGTGGGTTCGAGTTTATCGATGGCGCTGCGCTCGGGGGTGACCGCCATTGGCGGTTTACTGATGATGGCCTTTACCAGTTTTAAACTGACCGCCTTAGTGTTTATCGCTGTACCGATGGTACTGCTGCCCATTTTTATTCTGGGCAAAAAAGTACGGCGCTTAGCCCGGGATAGCCAGGATCGGCTGGCCGATATTGGCGCTCATGTTGATCAAAGCTTACATGAAATTCATACGGTGCAATCTTATGGCCATGAAGCGGCAGACGAGCAGGTATTCCGCAATAAAATAGAGCAGGTTATTGCCGCGGCGCGCGGCCGGATTTTTTATCGGGCGTTGTTAATTGGCTCGGTGATGTTGCTGAGCATTGGTGCTATTACCTTGGTGGGTTATGTCGGCGCGCTGGATGTCATTAAAGGCAGCGTCAGCCCCGGGCAGCTTACTGCGTTTTTATTCTACGCGGTAATGGTGGCAGGTGGGGTGGCCACCATTAGTGAAGTGATTGGTGAAGTGCAACGTGCCGCTGGAGCCGCTGAGCGGTTAATTGAGTTATCACAGATGCCGGTTGCCATTAGCGCCCCGGCAAAGCCGCATCATTTACCTGCCAGAGTCAGTGGCTCGCTGCGGTTTGACGCAGTAGCGTTTGCTTATCCACAGGCACCTGAGCAACCTGTGCTATCGGGGTTAAACTTACAAATAAAAGCCGGTGAACGTATCGCCTTGGTTGGTCCGAGCGGTGCGGGTAAAAGCACCTTGTTTCAATTGTTACAACGCTTCTACGATGTTAGCCGTGGTCAGATTTATCTGGATGATATTGCCTTACCGCAGCTGTCACCTCAGGTACTGCGCGCACAATTTGCGCTGGTACCACAAGATGCGGTGATCTTCGCCGATTCGGTCACCGAGAATGTGCGCTATGGTAAGCCCGAGGCCAGCCTGGAACAGGTTAAAGCGGCCTGTATTGCGGCACGGGCTGATGAGTTTATTGGCCAATTTGCACAGGGCTATGATACCCAACTGGGTGAGCGGGGTGTCCGCTTATCGGGTGGGCAGAAACAACGTATAGCGATTGCCCGGGCTATTCTGGCCGACCGACCTATTTTATTATTAGACGAAGCGACCAGTGCGCTGGATGCCGCTAGCGAACATGCAGTTAAGCAAGCGTTAGAGCTGGCGATGCAAAACCGAACCACCTTGATTATTGCGCATCGGTTAAGTACTGTAATCACCGCCGATCGTATTTTAGTCCTGGAAAAAGGTCAGTTAATTGCCAGTGGCAGCCATATTGAGCTTTTACAAAGTTGTCCCCTGTACCGGGAGCTGGCAGAATTACAGTTATTAGCGTAAGTGGCAGCTTGCGGCAATATTGTTGCTGTTGTTATTACTGTTGTCGCATAGCCACTGCGCAAACCAGGTCGAAAAAGGAGTCTTCATGTTAACCTCAATCCTGGCGATTAGTGCCGGGGCTTCTTGCGGTGCCGTGCTGCGCTGGGTCTTAGGTTCACATTTTAATCAAGTCTGGTCCGTGCTGCCGCTGGGTACCTTACTGGCTAACCTAATAGGAGGGTTACTGGTTGGTTTGGCGGTACCCTGGTTTTCTCAGCAATCTGGCCTGGCCCCCGAGTGGCGATTATTACTTATCACTGGTTTTTTGGGTGGCTTAACCACCTTTTCAACGTTTTCAGCCGAGATCATTGAAATGTTGCTAGAGCAAAAATTTAGCCATGCTATAACTACCGCTTTCATACATCTGTTCGGTTCGTTAGCATTAACAGCAATAGGTTTTATGTTGGTGCGCTATTTATCGCGATGATAGCAGGTTAATGAGCTTGCTTGGTCCTCAGCGCTTAACGTAATGTTGAACATAACTCGAACACAAATAAAAATTGAGCAACATACTGATACTAACAACGATCAAGGAGGTCGCTATGTTTAATACCCTTAGTAAAGTGATAAGCACATTGGTATTACTCAGCTTATGTGCCTTAGCACAAGCATCAACACCATCATTGCATCCCAAACTGGAAGTCTTTCGTCCTTATCTGGACACCTATTGGCAGGGTGACTTAACTCAGCCCGGCAAAACAGATAAAACCCTCGATCGCTCACACTGGAGCCGGGCATTAAATGGTATGGCGATTAAAACCGTGCACTCGATAAATGACGGCGTTTATGGTGGTGAATCGATGATTTTTTGGGATGAGGCCAAACAAAGTCTGGCGTATTACTACTTTACCACTGCCGGCTTCTATACCCATGGCACTATGGAGTTTGACAGTGAAAACAAGCTGATTATTGCTCGTGAAAAAGTCGAAAATAATGCCAATGGCATCACTGAGGTGCAGTCGAGCAGTGAGCTTAGTGGAGAGGTGTTAAAAGTGAGATCGCGCTATTTGCAAAATGGCCAATGGGTAGAGGGGCACAGTGCCAATTACCAACGGGTTGGCGCTATGCCAATCAAGTTTAACTGATTGATGAGAATGCTCACTCCTGGTTTTATTGCCGCCCATAGTCATAGGCTGGAAGATCTTACTGATCTTGCCGTGCAATTATTAGCACGCTATCCGTTGGCACCATTGGAAGAAGAGGTCATTTTAGTGCAATCCAATGGTATTGCACAGTGGCTAAAACAAGCATTAGCCAGCAATACTGGTATTGCTACAATGCTGGAAGTCACCTTACCGGCTCGTTTGGTATGGCGTGCTTACCGGGCGATACTGGGGGCGGATATTCCCAGGCAATCGCCTTATGATAAGAGCCGCTTACGCTGGCGTTTGATGCGTTTACTCCCTGATTTAATGGCATCGCACCCCGATTTTACTGCTCTTAAAAGCTATGTTGCCAATGATACTGAGCAACGTAAGCTGTTTCAGCTAAGTGATAAACTCTCAGACTTATTCGATCAGTATCAGGTATATCGGGCCGATTGGTTGGATGCCTGGACCCGCGGAGACGCCGTATTACTACAACATGGCAAAAGCACCCCCTTAGCGGCAGAACAACGCTGGCAACCCGCCTTGTGGCAAGCCCTGGTACAGGATATCGGCGCAGAGCAAATATGCAGTAATAGAGCGGCGTTACATCAACGCTTTTTAGCGCACGCAGCTAAGCTCACAGCAGCGGGTCAGCGACCAGCAGGTATTCCGCCGCGCATCGTAGTGTTTGGCATCTCATCTTTACCCCGGCAAACGCTGGAGGTGTTGCACGCACTTAAAGGCTTATCGCAGATCGTACTTTGCGTACACAATCCCTGCAAATATCACTGGGCTGATATTGTCGATGGCCGTGAGCTACTTAATCAGTATGCAAAACCCCGCTTTAGCCATAAACACCAGGCGAACCCCAGTCTGGTCAGTCAGGCACAATTACATCAGTTTGCTCAACCATTACTTGCATCCTGGGGCAAGCAGGGGCGGGATTATATCCGCTTGTTAGATGAGTTTGATGAAACCGGTAGTAAAGCGGCTAATTTTAGTGAGCTACGTTTTGATTTGTTTGATGAAGCGCCGGCTAATACCTTACTGGCACGGTTACAAAGCGATATTCTTAATCTGCGACCAGTTACGGAAAGCCAGGCAATATGGCCTGCGATAACTGACCAGTCCATACTGTTTCAACGTTGCCACAGCCCACAGCGTGAAGTGGAAGTACTGCAAGATCATTTATTGGCTGCTTTTGCGGCCGATCCCAGTTTGCAGCCACGGGATGTTATGGTGATGGTGCCCGATATAAATAGTTATGCCCCTTATATCGACGCGGTGTTTGGCCGCATAGCACCAGCCGACTCGCGCTTTATTCCCTACAGCATAGCCGACCAAGGGTTGCGACAACGCGCGCCTATTTTACAAGCGTTAGAGTTGGTATTAACAGCACCACAACAACGCTTTGGACAAAGTGACGTTTTTGATTTGTTGCACGTACCGGCAGTGCAACGCCGTTTTGGTGTAACGCAAGAGCAAGTGGTACGCTTACAGCAATGGAGTACGGCTGCCGGCGCACGTTGGGGATTAAATGAGCAGCATCGTCAGGCACTGGGATTACAGCATAGTTTCGATGAAAATAGCTGGCAATTTGCGCTAAATCGTATGCTCTATGGATATGCGGTGGGGGATCTGAGTGCAGCGCAAGCAAACAGTGAAAACCTCGACAATCCCAACTGGCAGCAGCTAGAACCTTATGCCGAGGTGGCGGGTATAGAAGCACAGGCCGCAGGTGCTTTAGCTGAACTTATCACCTTGTTGCAGCATTATTGGCAAGCCTTAGCCACTAGCCAAAGCCCGGCAGACTGGCATCAACTCCTCGCCGCTTTATTGGAACAGTTATTTGTCCCGAGCAACGAGGCAGAGCAATTACTGTTAAGTCGGTTACGTGATACCTTGGATGAGTGGTTAAACAGCACCAGCGAAGCGGAATTTAGTAGCGCGCTGCGATATAACATTGTGCTCGAAGTGTGGCTGGCGGCAGTGGATGAGCCTAATTTACAGCAGCGCTTTATGGCTGGCAGTGTTAATTTTGCTACCCTGATGCCGATGCGGGCTATTCCGTTTAAACGGGTGTGCCTATTGGGCATGAACGATAATGATTATCCCCGAGCCAGCCAAAAAGCGGATTTTGATTTAATGGCCCAGCATTACCGCCCCGGTGATCGATCTCGTCGCGAAGATGATCGTTATTTGTTTTTAGAAGCCATGCTCTCGGCCCGGCAACAACTCTATATCAGTTGGGTGGGGATGAGTGCACAAGATAATAGCGAACAACCGCCATCCGTGCTGGTTGGGCAGCTCCAAGATCATTTAAATACCGTATGGGGAGCAAAGTGTAGCGAGTCGCTGACGATTAGCCATCGTTTACAGCCTTTTGCGGCCAGTTATTTTAACGCAGCACAGCCAGAGTACTTTAGTTACGCCAATGAGTGGCTGGCCGTTTATGCAGTCACCCCTGCCAGTGAGCAGGCTGGCGCAATATTGCCGCAGTTAGCGCCTTTTGTCGCCGAAGCCACTTTTTCATTAGCTGACTTAGTAATCTTATTAAAAGAACCCGCGCAGTTATTGGCCAGGCGGCGTTTGGGCGTTTTTTTGAACGAGGCCGACAACAGTCAAACGGATACGGAAGCCTTTAGTGTAGATGGTTTAGCCGCCTGGCAGATTAAAGCCGAGTTAATGCAGCAGTTGCTGCAAAATCAACCCGACAGCGCTGCCGATGAAAGCAGCCAAATGTTAGAGCGACAATTGCAGCGATTGCGCCGTCGTGGGCATTTACCCTATAAACATGGCGCCGATGAGGTACTTGCGCAAAGTAAAGAGGCCGTCTTGGCTATTTATCAATGCTACCAACGGCTATGCCCGCCGGCGGCATTGTTGGTTAAACCGCAGCGTTATCAATTATCCTGTGCTGATGCAGCGCGAGTGCCAGCAGCAGGCGCTTATCTGTTGGAAGATGAGCTGGCCTCACTGTATCAATTAGGCTGCAATGATTATCTGCAACTTGAACTTAGGGTAAATAAGATCGCAGAGAAAAGGCCGCGCAGTGTCGCATACACCTGGCGCAACCTGGTGTCTGGTTATCTTAAACACCTGTTTGCTTGTGCGGTACTGGCCGAGGGCAGCCGGGTGCAAACCATTATTCTCGGTGAGGATGGAGTGCTGACTCTCGCTTCGCTATCTAAATTGCAAGCCACCGCCCAGTTAGAAAATCTGCTGCAAGGCCTGGCAGAGGCACTTATAACGCCCCTACCTATAGCCCTGCCGCTGGCGGAGGCCTGGTATCAAAGTCGCGGTAAACAGCAACAGGTAGCCACTGACTCAGACAAGGTTGATGACACTCAGTCTGAACAGCTTACCTCTGAGCAGAGTGCTGAATATGGCTACAGTGCCGAGGCTTTAAATAAAGTCTATCTGGGCGATGAGTTTAACGCCGGTCTGCTGACTAAGTTGCCATATTTGGCGCGATACCATCCAGATGCTGACACCTTATTACAGCATGGCTTTGTAGACTACGCGCAACAGCTTTATCTGCCGTTTTTTAGCTTATTAAAAGCTGCTGCTGTTACCGCGGTTCGCCAAGATGGCGCAGTAAATGGAGTTACCAAATGAGCGCCATATCTGGCACGGTAAACAGTACTATTCTCAATAGCCCGTTACAATTGCCTCTAACCGGCAGTGTCCTGATCGAGGCCAGTGCTGGCACTGGTAAAACCTTTACTATTGCTGCGCTCTATGTACGTTTTATTCTGGCGCATTTGCCGCGTTTAGCCGCGCCTGCGACACGAAACACCGCTCTGTTACCGGCGGATATCCTGGTAGTGACTTTTACCAAAGCCGCCACGGCAGAGCTTAAAGATCGGATCCGTAAGCGCTTAGTGCAGGCTGCAGCCGTCTTTCGTGACAGCGATCCGCTAGAAGATAGCGTGCTAACCGCACTGAAAGCGGAATTCGCCACCGAGCTTTGGCCTGAGTGCGCTTATGCCCTGCAAATGGCCAGTGAGGCGATGGATGAAGCCAGCGTTAAAACGATTCATAGCTGGTGCCAAAGTGTGTTGCGCGAGCATGCTTTTAGCAGCGGCAGTTTGTTTAGCCAACAACTGATCACTGATCTGGCGCCCTATAAACTGGAAGCCGTGCGGGATTATTGGCGTAATTTTTTCTATCCATTACCCGCACAACTCTATCAGCGGGTAACGGAGTTAGTCGCGACACCAGACGCCTTGTTAAGTGAGATTAACGGCTTATGGGATTTGGCGCCCCCCGCCTGCCAGCCGCTGCATATGGCGCAGTTGATTGACGCGGCAGAGCAAAGGCAGCAGCAAAAACTTGCTGAGGCTAAACACCGTTGGCAACTATTGCTACCGCGCTATTTTGCGTTAATTGATGAAGCTGAAAAGCAAGGTTGGTTTACCAAGCCCAAAACCCATAACGGCAGCAAGGCCCGCAAAGACTTTGCTGCGCTAAGCGACTGGCTAGCCTTGGCAACCGGGGCGAAAACCGCGGTTGACGAGTCTTTACCCGTATTAAAAGACAGCTTAATTAAAAACTATGGTAAAGAATTTACCCTCCATTACACGGGGCCGGCATTAAGCGAAGATCTGCCGGGGGCCTTACTGGCGCTACAACAATTATTACAACAAAAAGCCGATTTGCGCCCAGATTTACTAGCGCATGCGGTAAGTTGGTGTAAAGCACGCTTTGAGCAACAGCTTGCCCGTGATGCTGTGCTAGGCTTTAACGATATTATTCAGCATACCCGCCGGGCGTTAACGACTGAGCAAGGTGAAGCGCTCTCAGCCATTTTACGGCAACAATATCCGGTTGCGCTCATCGACGAATTTCAGGACACCGATCCCGATCAGTATCATATCTTTAATACCGTTTATCAGATTGCGGCAAACCGGCAAGATTTAGCGGTATTTTTAATCGGCGATCCCAAGCAGGCGATATACGCCTTTCGCGGTGCCGATATTTATACCTATTTGCAAGCCCGGCGCGACACTGAAGGCCGACACTTCACCCTGGCAACAAACTTTCGTTCAAGTGAGGCCATGGTAAAAGGCGCCAATGCGATCTTTATCCCGGCAGAGAAAAACACCTTTGCTAAGGCGTTCTTGTTCAACGATGCGAGAGGTAATCAGGTACCCTTTGTCGAGGTGGCGGCTAAAGGTGTTGATCGCAACCTGATAATTAATGGTAAGCCTGCTGAGACTGCAATGCAGCTTTGGACTGCCACCTTTGCTCAGTTATCTGACGGCGGCGATGACAGCAAAGATATTAGCAAAAGTTTATACCGGCAAAGCATGGCAAGCCGCTTTAGTGATTACATCGCCTTATTGCTAAATCAGGCGGTTGCAGGCAAAACTGGTTTTCAGCATACCGCCGCTGCGAGCAAAACGTTAAGCCCGCTGCAAAGCAAAGATATCGCCATTTTAGTGGCCACCCACAACGAAGGGCATTTAATGCAGCGCGAGCTACGCAAACGTGGCTTGGCCAGTGTTTACTTGTCGGATAGAAACTCGGTATTTGATACCGAAGTTGCCCGGGATCTGCTATTGCTGCTCACTGCCTGTGCCGAGCCGGCCAATAAAAGAGCCTTGTTAAATGCACTTTATACCCGTTTGTTAAACCTATCGCTACCTGAACTGGATGCACTGCAACATGATGATATGCAATGGGATAACCGGGTAGGGCAGTTCTATCAATTTGCTGCCAGTTGGCAACAACAGGGCGTGCTGGCGATGATCCGGCAAATTATGCAGCAATTTAAGGTGGCAGAGCGCTTACTGGCTAAAACAGCGGATGCGAACGGCAATAGCGTAGCTGGCGAGCGTTATTTAACCGACTTATTGCATCTGGCAGAATTATTACAGCAAGCTGCCGCTAAACTGGAAGGGCCGCAAGCGCTGCTGCGTTTTTTACATGAACATATTTATCAGCGTGACAATGTGCAACAGCCAGCCGATGAACAAGTTGTGAGGCTAGAGAGCGATGCTGAACTGATTCAGATTGTCACTATTCATAAATCTAAGGGTTTAGAATATCCCCTGGTGTTTTTGCCTTTTATCAGTCTGTGCCGGCCGGTTTCAGTTAAAGATAAGGTCTTTAATTATCATACAAGCGACGGCTTACCTTGCCAAAGCATTGTGGCTGAGCCTACGATATTGCAGCAAGCGGATCAAGAGCGGCTGGGTGAGGATATTCGCAAGCTCTATGTAGCAGTTACTCGCGCCAAATATGCCTGTTGGTTAAGTTTAGCGCCCACGGGTGACTGGCCCAAAAGTGCTTTAGCTTACTTGCTAGATGCTACCACTGCGGCAGATGGCAAACAGTTTCTTGCCAGGGCCACAACATTATTTGCCGGGCAACCTCTAAGTGTGGCGCCGCTGCCAAGTTTTGCTGAAACACAACATTATCAAGCCAAAGAGAAAACGAGTGAACTGCAACAGTTTAGTGCCTGTCAGATGCCCGCCGGCCACAGGTTTTCCCCCTGGTGGGTGGCAAGCTACTCGGCACTAAAATATGGCGCCTTGCGTGAGCCAGATAGCCCGCAAGAGCATAACTTGCTCGACGAGCAAGAAGACGAGGTCGCGGTGCAGGCTGCGGCTGTTTCGTTGCATGAGCTACCTCGCGGCGCTGGCCCAGGTACTTTTTTGCATAATCTGTTACAGGATGCGGCCGAGGCAGGTTTTGCACAAGTAGCAAAGGATGCTGAGTTGCGTGGTGCACTGTTGGCTAGGCGTTGTCGGCACGGTAGTTGGGCGGCCCGGCGTGAGTTGCTGGATGCTTGGCTGGCCAGCTATCTGCAAACTGCTTTTATGTTAGCCGATGGCAAAGCGGTGCGGTTAGCTGAATTAAACCTTTATAAAGCAGAGCCGGAATTTTGGTTTGCGGTGTCGGGTGTGAGCACCGTGCAGCTAGACGATTTAGTTTCTAGGGCGGTGCTGCCGGGCTATACTAGGCCAGGTCTGCAAGCAAATTATTTAAACGGCATGCTAAAAGGCTTTATTGATTTGCTTTTTGAGTACGAAGGTCGCTACTACGTAGCAGATTATAAATCAAACTACCTGGGGCCAGATAATAGCGCCTACAGCCAAGGTGCGATGCGTGATAAAATTCTGGCCAGCCGTTATGATATGCAATATGTGCTCTATACCTTAGCCTTACATAAACTGCTAAAAGCCCGCTTACAGCAGCAGTATTGTTACGATAAACATATCGGTGGAGTGCTGTATCTATTTTTACGCGGTCAGCATGCCGCCACAGCAGGCGCTTTTAGTGATAAGCCACCGCGGGAATTGATCGAGCAGTTGGATCAATTACTGGCTAGCGGCCAAGAAGCCGGGGAGGCGACTGATGCTAGCATCTAAAAACCTGCTCGCTTATCAACCGACAGCGCTGCTGGAGTTGTTATCACAATGGCAGCAGGCCGGGCTAATTAAGGCCTTGGATCTGGCTTTTGCCCGCTTTTTATACGGCCATAAAGCGGCAGTGGAGTCCTCAACTGACATTAATAGCACAACGTTATTGTTAGCAGCGTTGCTGTCACATCAGGTTGGCCGTGGGCACGTGTGTTTGCCATTAGCGCCATTATTTGTTGCGCCTGAGGCATTACTTAATATCAAGCCGGAAAGCTTTTACAACGCCAACGGAGAAGCGATCCCGGGGCTTGCCACCTTACTAAATGGCGTAACACAGACGGATTTGATAGCGGCTTTGAAGCTAAGTAGCCCGGTATTTACTGCCGACTTGCCGGGCATCAGCGCCTCAACGACGCATAACCTTTATCAGGGTGAGCCCCTGGTTCTGGCCGCTCAGCCACCAAGCGATACGCCAGCAGAGATGGCAACTGCGTTGTATTTATACCGTTATTGGCAATATGAGCAATCTATTGCTGCCGATTTACAAGCGTTAATGCAGCCGGTCACTAATGCTTTTACAGAGAGCGCCTTACCAGAAACCCACCTACTTAACAGCTGGTTAGATGAGTTATTTACCCCAGATCCAGCCGTTACTGACACCAGCGCCTCGCTTACGGCAATTAACTGGCAAAAACTCGCCTGTGTTAATACATTGCGCAGCCAGTTTAGCGTGATCACCGGTGGCCCTGGTACCGGCAAAACCTATACGGTTGTGCGCTTGTTGGCATTGTTACAACGTCTGCACGCGAGCAGTCATCCAACCCCGTTAGTGATCAAGTTAGCTGCGCCCACTGGTAAAGCGGCGGCACGTTTAAAAGAGTCGATTCAAGCTGCGGCCAGCAGCCTTAAGGCATTACCTGAGAGCTGGGCAACCGCGTTAAACCGCATTACCGCTGAAAGCTCAACCTTGCATAAATTGCTGGGGGTACAAGCCGGTAGCCGGCAGTTTAAACATCGCAGAGGTCAGCCGCTGGCGCTGGATGTGTTAATCGTTGATGAAGCCAGTATGGTCGATATTGAGTTAATGCAAGCGCTATTAGCAGCCTTACCCCGCGGTGCCAGGTTAGTCCTGTTAGGCGATAAAGATCAGCTCGCTTCGGTAGAAGCTGGTGCAGTGCTGGGGCAACTTTGCGCAGGTGCAGAGCAGGGCGGCTACCGGCCTGAAACCTTGGCTTTTTTACAACAGTTTTGCCAGACACCGCTGCCGGCCTGGTTGCAACAACTGGCAGGTCCGGCACATTTACAGCATGTGGTGATGCTAAGAGTGAGCCGTCGCTTTAATGACAGCAGCGGCATTGGCGCCCTGGCGCGCGCAGTCAATGATGCTCAGCTGCCTGCGTTAAACGCAGCGCTGGCTGAGAATAGCCCTTATACTGATATTCGCTTACTCCAGTGCAAAGACGCTGAAAACGCAGAGCAACAAAACGCACTACTTGAAGCCCTAAAGCAACTCTGCCAGCAAGGCTTTGCGGCTTACTGGCAGGCTATAAAAACGCGGCCAGATGCCACTTGCAGTGCCGAGCAGTTAGATAGCTGGGCCAGAATGGTGCTTAACGCCTATCAAAGCTTTCAATTACTAACACCCGTGCGAGAGGGGCCCTTTGGCGTTGCCGGCTTAAATGCGTTGGTACAAAAAACACTGAGCTTTTTACCCGCTGCAAAAGAAAGCAGTAATCGTCATGATAGCTGGTTTGAAGGGCGACCGGTGATGATCACCGCCAATGATTATAATCTTAATTTACGTAATGGCGATATTGGTATGGTGCTAACGTCACCACGTGATGGCCAGAAACGTGCTGTTTTTATTGATAGCGATAACAAAGTTCGCTGGATTTTACCCAGTCGCCTTACCGAGGTAGAAACCGTTTTTGCTATGACAGTGCATAAATCACAGGGCTCCGAATTTGCTCACACGGTAATGGTACTGCCAGAGCGCGATAATCCGGTATTAAGCCGCGAGCTGATTTATACCGGTATAACCCGGGCCGCCAAGCAGCTAACCTTAGTGGTACCAAACTGGCAGGTGCTATCAGAGGCGGTAAAACGGAAAACTGTACGAGCCGGTAGCTTAAGATTGTAAAACGACTGCGCTGCGGCCGCTTTACTGCAAAACTAAACAACATGTTTTCGCGTATATAACTATGTAACTGCAAAGTGCGGGCTTCAGCGCCGTTGTGCGCTTGCAATACACGCTTGAAGTCACTTGGGTATTAAGGTTATTACAACAGCATTAATGGATGGCTATGTCGAATAACAATGTTAAATCTAACAATAGCTCCAAAGTCCCGGCCAATCGTTTATCGCGTTTTGGAAGTTTAGCGTCCTTAGCCGGGCGTGTCGCCGGGGGAATGTTGGCAGAAGGTGCCCGCCAGCTGGCAAAAGGCAATATTCCCGATAAAAAGGATATGCTACTTACCCCCGGTAATGCGAAGCGGGTTGCTGATCAACTTGCTCATCTACGTGGCGCAGCAATGAAAGTAGGCCAGCTGTTATCGATGGATGCTGGCGATATGTTGCCGCCCGCCTTAGCTGATATGTTAGCGCGCTTGCGCTCAAGCGCTAATCCAATGCCGGTTAAACAGTTAGCCCAGGTATTAAAAACCGAATGGGGCGATAATTGGCAACGGCACTTCAGCGATTTTACTTTTGCCCCGCTGGCTGCGGCGTCCATTGGCCAGGTTCATCAGGCTTATCATGATAATGGTAAACGCCTTGCAGTGAAAATTCAGTACCCCGGAGTAAAAGACAGTATCGACAGTGATATTGATAACGTAGCAACCTTATTGCGCATCAGTGGCCTGGTGCCAAAAGGGGTTGATTATCAGCAGCTGTTGGCCGAAGCGAAACTTCAGTTAAAAAGCGAAGCTGATTATCTGCAAGAAGCCGCGTACTTGCTGCAATATCGTCAATTCTTAGTGACTAATCCGCATTTTTTGATACCTGAAGTCGTAATGGATCTAACCACTGCCAATATTCTGGTAATGAGTTATGTCGAAGGTGTACCGATAGAGGCATTGGCAGAGCGCAGTCAGGTAGAGCGCGACAGGGTAATGAGCTTATTATTTGAATTGCTGTTTCGGGAGCTTTTCGAATTTAAACTGGTGCAAACCGATCCTAATTTTGCCAATTATCAGTACAATACCACCACCCAACAGTTGGTATTATTAGATTTTGGCGCCTGCAGACAATATAGCGACAGCTTTAGCCAAGGTTACCGGCAGTTATTTTATGCTGCACTGCAACAGGATCAAACGGCGATGGTAGCAGCATTGACCGCTATTGGTTTTTTCAGCCAGGCCATTTTACCAGCGCAACAGCAGGCAGTACTTAATGTAGTGCAGTTGGCCTGTGAACCTTTACAGCAAAACAGTGCTTTTGATTTTGGCCAAAGTGATTTGGCATTGCGGTTACGTGAAGCAGGTACAGCACTGAGTATGCAGCAAAACTACTGGCATAGCCCGCCGGCTGATGCCATTTTTCTACACCGGAAAATGGGCGGTTTATACTTATTAGCCGCCAGGCTAAAAGCCCGGGTAAATTTGCGCACTTTATTGCAACCCTATTTACCTGCATGACTTTCGTGCCCGCCAGCGTAAACACCCAGGTTAAAATCGGTATTGATGGCTGCAAAGCGGGTTGGTTCGCTTTTGTTAAGCATCAAGCAAAGATCGAGTTTCTGGTATTAGAGCAGCTAACGAGCCTGCTAACCCAGCAAGCTGTAGCTGCAACGGTGTTAATTGATATGCCTATGGGCTTTCCAGAGGCTGGCGAACCCTATCGGCAATGCGATAAATTAGCGCGACAATGGTTACCGGGCAGAGCCGCCAGTGTCTTTCCTGTACCTTGTAAAGCGGCAGTCTATGCCGAGGATTTCGCTACGGCCTGCCAGATAAACCAACAATTGATAGGGAAAGGATTTCCAATTCAAACATGGAATATAGTGCCTAAAATGCGTCAACTTGCTAGCCTGAGACAGCAGCTGAAAAAACCATCTTCGCCCTTATTGCACTTTTATGAGTCGCATCCGGAATTACTTTTCGCCGGATTAAGCGGCCAACCTATGCAGTTTTCTAAAGCAACCGCCGAGGGACGAGCCGAGCGGCTAGCGATATTGACGCGGCTCGCACAACCCGATATGCCCGCATTAGAACAAGCGCTTTGCCAGACACCCAAAAAGTTAGCTAAAGCTGATGATATTATTGACGCCTTCGTTTTGCTGTATGCAGCAACTCAACAACACCGTTGGCAGTTTTTGCCCGCGCTACCCGATCCAGACAACGACGGTATAGCACGACAGATAGTATTTGTGCCTAAATAAGCAAACTGCAATATTTAAAAGCCAGATCAAATGGAAATATTAAAACTATGCTATCGTTACTCTATAGGTATAACAATAGTGGCGGCAGGGTATGATTAGAGGTAACAACAATGAGTAACCTTTTAAGCACAGTTAATCAGCGCACCAATCTGGCAGGGCAGAATCGTTTTGAGTTGTTGTTATTCAGATTAAATGGCCGGCAATTATTTGGTATTAATGTGTTTAAAGTGCGGGAGGTTATTCAGGCACCAGAGCTTTCTGAGATGCCAGGTTCTCATCCTTGCGTTAAGGGTATTGCCCAATTGCGCGGAGAGTCAGTGATCGTTGTTGATCTGTCACAGGCCACGACCGGTAAACCCATCACCGATATTACTAAAGCCTTTGTTATCGTTACCGAGTATAACCGCCATGTACAGGGTTTTTTGGTTTCTGGTGTTGATCGCATTGTAAATATGAACTGGGAGCAGATTAAACCGCCACCACAAGGTGCTGGCCGCGGGCACTATTTAACGGCAGTGACGGAGCTTGAAAACCAACTGGTACAAATTATTGATGTTGAAAAAGTGTTTTCTGAAATTATTCCGGTCGAAGAAGAAGTCAGTGCAACGGTAAAAGAACGCAGTAATAAGCTCGACTTAAGTAAAATTCTGGTATTAATTGCCGATGATTCAACGGTAGCACGTAACCAGGTTAAACGTGCCCTAGACAGTGTCAATGTTAAGTCTGCGCTGGCCAAAGACGGTGAAGAAGCCTTGCAATGGTTACAAAATAAAGCTGCCGAGGCGGGTGATGATTTCTTGCATCAGGTACCGCTGCTGATCTCTGATATTGAAATGCCTCGCATGGACGGCTATACCCTGGCTGCCGCCATTAAAGCCGATCCGGCCTTAAGAGGCATCCATATTATTTTACACTCGTCTTTAAGCGGTGTGTTCAATGAGGCGATGGTCAAAAAAGTAGGGGCTGATCAGTTTATTGCAAAGTTTCATCCCGATGAGCTGCTCTCAGCCGTTAACTATTGGTTAGAGCAATCAGTATAAAACAAAAGCCGCTGTGGTTTATATTTTTCCTCAGCGGCTTCGCGTTGTCGGTTTAGCAAAGATTAGCAGGGTGTGATATTAGCGACTAACCAATTTTAGTTTTGCTAGCACTTTGCTAACGCACCAGATGCCATTGTGTTTGCCGTCCGGCTAAATAAATCACCTTGTTGCCGTCAAAATAAGCACTTTGCTCCAGTTTGATATGTACGAGTTGGTTCTGCCACTCTGCTACCTGTTGTTTAATATTCCCCTCTATGGCGTAAGCGGTATTGGCATACAATGGCCAATCGCCCTGCACCGGCGTAGGGCCTTGATTATCCCACATGCCAATAGTAGGGCCTGGTGCATGACCAAAAAAGCCGAGCGGGTGGCTGTAGGTGCTACTGAGGATCTTGGCAGCACGAGTCTTTTGCTGGGTAGCCACCAGAATTTCATTGCCACTGCGCCCGGTTTTAAATTCAGTGGTTAGAATATCCTGCCATTGATTACCGGTGGCTAAAGCCGCTTGCAAGCCTTTGGGAGCATTCTCTTCATTAGCTTTTAGCACATAAGCCATTTCTTGCGTATCCGTGCACAGTTTTAAGTAACAAATCCCCACATCGGTATGCAAAACATCACCACGCTGGATGACACCGCTCTCGCCACAAAAGGCGGTATCTTGCTCACAGCTTGTGCCAGGGCGTTGTAAGCTAACATAGGGCATAAACCAAACAGGCAACTGCAGCTCGCTAAAGCGTTCGCGCATATACCAGGCGACATCGTCAGTTGTGCTGACACCTGGGGTAATAACTTTGCTGCTAAAACCTTCAGCAATAACCCCTCTGGCGATAGCCACAATATGCGGATACACCGCCAACTCTTGTTCGGTACGCTGCTCTAACCAACGCACAACCAACTTTTCAGCAGATACCAAACGGTTATGCCAGTCTTTGGGTAACACTGTCGTCAATTGTTGATGTAAGGACGCGGTTAACCCATCGGCCACAGGCCAATCGGCAGAGAAATTAATACCAATGCGTTTTGGATCTTTACTAATAATAAGCTCTGCTAATGCTTGCCATTGTTCCGCTAAACTGCCACCTTGCCAGGCAGAGGTGTAAGGTGTGCCCAGTGGATAGCGGTTAACGGTGAGCTTTTCAACATTGCCATCGGGTAATTTATGAAACACCAGCATGGTGGTGCGTCGTGCAGCGAAAGTAGGCTGGGGGACTAAGGTAAAATACACCGGGTCTTCGGCTTTTTCCCGATTAATCACCAACCACATATCAAGATCTTGCTCAGCCATTAGCGCTGGCAGTAAATGCGTTAGCCTGTGATTAAGCATATCATTTTCTGGGGTAATACGGGAACGAGGGCTTAAAACGGCAAAGTTATCTGCGCTTTCAATAACGCGAGCTTGCTCGAATACTTTTGGCGTTGCTGCGACAACGCTATTGGCTATAGTTAAGCCAAGTGTTATGGAAAGAAGAGCGTGTAACGAGGTTATTTTCATTATTTTTAGTTCCTGCTGCCTGATAAATCGACAGAGTCTTTTATACAGTATGGTGATTTTTTTTTATAGTCTTATCATTAGCTTTGGTTTAATGCGCTTTTAATAATTAAGGTACAGTATGACAACGTTGGATGTTAACGTGTTACTCGGATTCGCTTTAGCAACGGTTATTGGTTTATTGCTGGGATATTTGGCAGCCAGGTTGTTGCAAAAACCACAGTGGTCTCGTCTTCATACTGAGCTATTGACTGCGCAACAACAACTCGCGACTCAGCACGAAATGCTGCAACATAGTCGGCTTGCTGCAGGCAAACTAGAAGAAAAACACGCTTTTAGCGAAAGCAACATCAACAGATTGCAAGAAGAGGTGGTTAATTATAAAACTGAGCTAAAACAGCTACATCTGGCTTTGGCAGAAGAAAGTAAAAAAGCGCAGCATTATGAAACCACCTTAAACGAGCAGGAAAAACAGTATCAAGGCCTGCTGGAACAATACCAGGGAGGAAAAAGCCAGCTTGAAGCACTGCAACAGGAGCATAGCAAGCTGACTAACCATTATACCGCGTTAAAAACTTCACTTGCCGAGCGGGATGCTAGCCATCAACGGGAATTGGCCAACTTTGAGAAACAAAAGCAAAGCTTAGTTGAACAATTTAAAACCTTATCCAACGATATCCTTGAAGCAAAAGCCCAGAGTTTGCAAGAGAGCAGTAAAGCCACGTTAAACACAGTAATAACGCCATTTCAACAGTCGATAGAAGCGTTTAAAAAAGAAGTGCAAGATATTCATCATCGCGAAACCACTGCACAAGGTGAGCTGAAAAAAGAGCTGGAATCGCTAAAATTATTAAATCAGCAAATAACCCAAGAGGCACACGAATTATCGACTGCGTTACGTGGACAAAAGAAATTACAAGGTAACTGGGGAGAACTGGTACTGGAGAATGTGCTGGAGCGCTCCGGCCTGCAGTTAGGTAGAGACTATGAGCGGGAGGTTAGTTTTACTACGGAAGAGGGCAAGTTTCGGCCAGATGCCATCGTGTACTTACCACAAAATAAGCATTTGGTTATTGATGCAAAAGTATCCCTCAATGCCTATAGCCGTTATGTTAATGCCGAACATGAGCTGGAACGTCAACAAGCCCTAAAAGAGCACGTGTACGCTATAGGTAGCCGGATAAAAGAGTTATCCGCCAAAGATTATTTTAGATTACCCGGTTTAAATTCTCCTGACATGGTGTTTATGTTTATCCCGATTGAGTCCGCCTTTGTTGAAGCACTAAAAGCGGATGAAAACCTGTTTCAACAAGCGATCAGTAATAACATTCTGGTTGCTACACCCACCACTTTATTAACCAGTTTAAACATAGTTCGGCAGTTATGGCGCTATGAGGATCAGAATAAACACACTGCGGCCCTGGCCGACAAAGCGGAGACCGTATTTAAAAAGTTAAATAGCTTTCTGGGTAGTTTTGAAAAAATTAAGCGCGGGCTGGACACTGCCAGCCAGGCTTACAGCGCGGCAGAAAACCAGTTAATTAGTGGCCGCGGTAACTTGGTGAAGCAGGTTGCCGATTTTAAAAATCTGGCACCTGCTATTAAAGCCGAACTGCCACAGTACTTTGTGGAGAAAGCCGAGCTGGAAATTGACTTTGTTGCCGCATCCAATGACGAGCAGCCTTAAGGCCCGGTAACACTGGTTTGGCGCATGGCGAACAAGCTAGTGTCATTTCTTGCGGCCAGCAATTGTTGGGCAATACGAATATCCGCAGTGTAATAAAGTGAGGCAAAACCCAGTCGATTACGCCCTAAATTATGAAACACCATGCCAAAGGCGATATCGCCGGCGCTAAATTTTTCATGGTTATCAGCAAAATAGACTGCCGGTTTATTGAGCTCTTCGTCCACCATTAAGGATCTTACCCGGCCCGGGCCACCGTGATAGGCTTGAATAAGCAATAATCGATAAACCTGATCACGTTTTTCTTCTGGCAAGTGGCCAAAACGGGCTAAAAACACGGGTTGCAACATGCGATGATTGCGCTCAAACAACCACAGCGCGCAATCTACCTGCGCTATGCGATGTAAATGCTTATTGGCTGGCACACCACAGTCTTTTAGCGCAGTAGGGGTGAGCTGCAAAATACCCCTGGCATTGGCTTTTGACTTCGCCTCACGCACACCACCGCTCTCGATAATTAGCATACCCGCCAAATCAGGTAATAAGTTGCTGGGTAAACTAATACGTTTTTGTTGTACCCGACGTTTATACACAGTTTGCAGCACATCATGCAGCGAGGCCTGCTTCTTCGGGGTACCCACAGAAATGCCATTCCAATTGCCTGACAGCCGGCCATCGGGATGCTCACCTAAATAGCGGGATACCGCCAGGGATAAATCGACATAAGGTTGATGGCAGCGAATAGCAAAAGGATAACCTACAGTGTTGGCATTACCCTCTACCCAGGCGTGCACCCGGCCTTGCTGTGCCATGCCCTGGCGGGTTTGGTTAAGCTTTAGCTGGGTTTGCGATGAGTCACTAGCATCTTCAATAAAATCGAGAAAATTACCACGCATATCAAATAACACATGGCGATTACGTTCAGTACAATGTTCCGAGCGGGTGAGGATCCAACGCCTTACCGTCATCACATTATCGTAAACGCCTTGACTCTCGGCGTAGGGCTTAGTGCGCACTACGTCGGTCCAGGTTTGATAAGGCGCCACAGGCACCTGTGCCTGAGCGTTTTGCGATGATAGCAGTGTCATGCCAGCTAACAATAGCAAACACCTTTTGGTGCTAGTTAACACATCCATAGCCTGCTCCGATTCTTGGTAATGTAACGCCAGTTGCCTGACAACAGTATGGCTGAATCCTAGCTTAACCAGTGCCAATTAACTAGATCGTTTTGTGCTGTTTTTTCGTAAAGGCTATTACTTTTTGCTGGCCTGTAGGTTGGTAGCTTGCCGATTTACTGCCTAAGAGATTAGATCGCTTGGCGATAATGGGGTAAAAGTGGCGTGTTAAGGGTAATATCATAACAAAAACTTTCTTAATGGCGCTAACGTCACCATTCTTCATACGCGTTAATAAGAGCTTCATTTGAGATACGTTGTTTTTTAGTTAACTTTTCGAATACAACCCAGCCGCTTCGGTTAGCTTCTCAATAATCTCTTGGCGCAATTCAGCAGGTGCTAACACCTCAATGGCGCGGGAGTGCGATAAGATCCACCATTGCAACTGCCAGCCATCGAACACCGTTGCGGTTAACTGATACCAGCCGTCGGGCATGAGCGTTAACGTCATATCTGCAGCAATGGGAGCTTCGGTTAAAATGCGGCTTAAATAAGGTGCTACCCGTGCTTCTAGGATAATGGGTTTACCGCTACCAAATTGCATAGCGCCCTGGGTTACATAATCGGCTAATACAAAATCCGCTGGGATTTTGGCCTTAGACGCACTTAGCTGTAAGTCGGCAAACCGGTGCAGGGCAAATAACAAAATATCAGTGTAATCGGCTACGGTGGCCACCAAATAGCTAATATGGCCGCGCTGCACCAAGCCAAGTGGATTAAGCGTGTAGGTTTTTTGCTGCTGATCATGCATGGGCGTGTAGAGTGCGGCTGTGGCAAATGCAACGCAGCAATGACACGGCAAGGGCGTTTTAAAGTGTGTCTTAACGATACGTGTAATAGCTGGGTGCCATTATGCCCTAAGTGCGGCGCCGAGATGGTGCAACGCAACGGCCCCTACGGCAGCTTTTGGGGCTGCAGAAATTACCGTAAAGAAGGCGAGAGTTGTCATCACAAAGAGCAGCAGATTAGTTTTAGCAAGCCGCAATGGGTTAGCGAGAAATCGCTGTAATAGTATTGATCGTAATAAAGCAACCTTTGACATATTTCATTTATGCGCAATAATTAGTGCAATAGTAGTTATTGCACAAAATTTAGTGCAAAAGGTGTTGGTTGTGAATGAACAGATACAGTTTGCGAAAGCACTGGGTAAATTAGTAAAGCATCAGCGGGCTCAACGTATGGCGCAGGGCGAGCTTGCTACGCGCACGGGTCTTAGTCGCAATACCATTTCGGCAATTGAAAATGGTAAATCAGTTAGCACGGAGGCGTTATTTGCGGTGTTAGCTAACCTTAATTTGCTGCATCTGTTGGCAGAGCCAGTTAGTACTGAGTTGGCTTTGCTTGATAATCGGCAGCAACGCAAAGCCCGGAAGCCAAAAGCGGAGCTATCAAATGACTTCTGAGCAAGCTTATGTCTTTATTGACGGCCTCGAAGATTCACCCGTGATTTGCGGTGTTGTAACACTGGATCCTCTGCGCCGCTACGGTGAATTTCGTTATGGTAAAAGTTATCTGGCCCGTCCTGATGCGTTTGCGCTGGATCCGCTCAATTTACCTTTATCAGATGAGCTATTTACCACATCCGGTGGTAAAGGCTTATTCGGTGTTTTAAGCGATGCTGGAGCCGATGCCTGGGGGCAACGGGTTATTCTTTCTTTACATAAAACCAAGCCAGCGAATGCCTTGCAATTTTTATTAGCCGGCTCAGGTATGGGTGTTGGCGCTTTGGTATTTAGCAAGTCGCGGATGTCATCTAAACCCAAACACAACAAAAATACCTTAGGTGATTTACCCATGCTGCTGCGGGGTAAGGCCGCCATTTTATCGGATGAGGCGATTCCCGCAGAAGCTAAAAAAGCGTTTGAGCATGGTTCCAGTATGGGTGGAGCCAGACCAAAAACGCTAATTACTGAAGGCACGGTAACTTATCTGGCGAAGTTTAATCGTCCAGATGATCTTTTTAATCAGGTGAAAGTTGAGCATGCCAGTATGCGCATGTTGGCTGAGCTGCCGATACAGGTGGCTAATACCCGTGTTGTGTCAGCAGAAGGCGAGGATGTATTACTGGCAGCACGTTTTGATTGTGAAGCGCAACGACCGACGCATCACTTTATCAGTGCAAATTCACTGATTAATATTGCTGCGGTGAATCCCGAACAGTTAAACCCAAATTATAGTTATGGCTTTCTGGCAGAGTTTTTAGCCAAACACTCAGCTATTGCTACTGATGCGCAAGAGTTGTATCAACGCATGGTATTTAATGTTTTACTCGGAAATACCGATGATCACAGCCGCAATCATGCTTTACTTTACAGTTTTGACCAAAAACATTGGCGTTTGGCACCTGCTTATGATGTGCTCCCAATAAATAATTCTCGCCAGCATGGGCTTGGTATTGGCGCACTGGGCCGTGTTGGCAGTATTGAGAATTTACTTAGTCAAGCCATCCGTTTTAGTTTAAAAACGATAAAGGCCAAAAAATTAATTTCGCAGGTGCAGGAATTGGTAAAAGAGTGGCCTGTCTATTTTGCCCAAAACGGTGTGGGTGAGGGGGATATCGAACGGTTAAAAGGCGTTATTCCGAACATTGATTAAGTTGGTCGGGTATTTAAAATAAGGTGTCATTTATAACAGCAGCCACCTCTACTGGACCTGCTGATTACTCAGACCAATACCAACTGGTTACATTATAGCGATAGCTTGCAGCACTCCCTGAATTCACCGCATTCACCGCCTTTACCCAGTGCTCAGCGCCGGGTGAGGCGGGGTCAAACAGTACACAGCGGTTAAATAGCGGCGCTATGGCAATGGTGTTGTTATCTTGCCCCTGAAAAACTAAGTCGCCACCTTGATGCGCTTGCCAGTCTTTATTTAAATACAACAGCATACACACTTCGCGCCCGGGTGAGTCATCGGCGTGTTGGTGTACAAAATCGCTGCTGCCTAGCCGAAAGTAATTGGTATTAACGGCGGGGTTGGCCACG
Source organism: Alishewanella longhuensis (assembly GCF_014653435.1). Taxonomy (GTDB): domain Bacteria; phylum Pseudomonadota; class Gammaproteobacteria; order Enterobacterales; family Alteromonadaceae; genus Alishewanella; species Alishewanella longhuensis. The sequence goes on from NZ_BNAO01000011.1 coordinate 93,953, forward strand.
TTTTTATCGGTAAGCTGGACTTTAAAAAGCCGTGACAGTAGCTTAAGAAATTCTTCACTGCGTAAATAGTCTAAAAATGCCTGCGCTAAATTGCTACCTGATGCTAGGTTGCTGCGTAGCCAAAGATCACGTTTTACAAAGCGCTCAGGCTCAGGCGTTGTTTGCCATTTTTTATCATCAACATATAGCTTATCGTAAGTATGTTTTTGGGTTTGCCAGCAATCTTCTTGTTGTAACTGGCTAAGCACCTGTTCCAGTTGGCTGCTATTAAACAAATGATCAATAACCACATGGCGCGGCCTGTGTTGCAACAGCTGCTGGCGATAAGCGCGCAGTGCGATATCGGTGATCTGTTCTTTGTTCAGCCACATAGTTGCGAAGTACTCAAATAAAAAGTGGCTATTATACATGGTCATTTTTAATTACACGAAGCAGTTAGGTATAGAATTGCTGCCAATTTAATAAGCACGTAAACGCTGTAGCCATACAATAAGTCTGATAACAGCGGATAAATTACCGTTGAGAGACTAAACTTAAAACGGTCGACGTAGCGTTGCTGATGACAATGGAGAGATCATGAGGTTGGTAATCTTTGCAATGGCATTTTTAATCGCTGCAACACCTGCAGCTGCGTGTTCCTTTCGTTTGGGGAGTGAATTAAGTTTTCGTCCTTTTATTGATTATAAAAACGATAGTTGGCATGGGGTTACCATAGAGCTCTTGCAAATGTTGGTTGAAGATATCGGCTGCCAATTGGATATTATACCAAGCCCATGGCTACGGGCGTTAAGGTTAGTCGAGCGGGGTGAACTGGATGTGCTCGTTCATATGACCTACAGCGCTGACCGTAGCAATCATTTTTATTTTATAGGGCCACATCACCTAGAAGAAATTTACTTAGTGGGTGTTGATTACGCCTTTGCAGGAATCACCCGGGTGGAACAGTTAAAAAGCAATGGCTCGGGCATGATTGCCTTTTTAAATGGCAGCTATTACGGCGAGGAAATTGATGAAATCATCAATTCCAAACATAGCAATAGAATCTTTGTCGCCATTGTTAGCAATCAAGACAAGATATCTTTACTGTTAAACAACCGGGTAGAGGGCGTACTTGACGATATTATGGCTTTTACCGCCTGGCGAGACGATACGGGGGTTCGGGATAAGAAACTGAAACCTATTTTAAAAGTTTATGAGAACCCGGTGTATTTCGGTTTTAACAAAAAAACCATTAGCGAAGAGCAGTTTGCAAAGCTAGCCGCTGCCTGGCAATTGCGATTTGAAGACGGGAGTATTCAGCGCATACTCGATAAGTACCAGGTAGATGAACACCAACTAAAATTACTCGAACCTAACCCGAAAATATAAGCCTTACGCCAATTTAAGCACTCTGATCTTTGTGAAGAAAGAACCGACGACCTTCGGGTTTGCCCGAATTCCAGATACAAAAAAACCTACTTAAAGTAGGCGTAGTTGGTTGTGGGAGCCCTGATCTTTATGAAGAACGAACCGACGACCTTCGGGTTTGCTCGAAATGTAGATACAAAAAAACTTACTTAAAGTAGGCTTAGTTGGTTGTGGGAGCCTCGATCTTTGTGAAGAACGAACCGACTATCTTCGGGTTTGCCCGAAATTCAGATAAAAAAAAACCGACTTTATTAGTCGGCTTATTTGGTTGCGGGAGCCGGATTTGAACCGACGACCTTCGGGTTATGAGCCCGACGAGCTACCAGGCTGCTCCATCCC
>NZ_BNAO01000011.1:95730-113027 GCF_014653435.1 Alishewanella longhuensis
GAATTATCCCCGAGCAGTAGAGATAATCTGTTTATTTGCAATGCGTTGTGTAGATTTGGTTGCGGGAGCCGGATCTTCGGGTTATGAGAATAAAAATTACAGTTAATTGCCAGTGTTGTTGATTGACATTTTTGAAGTTATTTTAACAAAGCATATAGTAATCAATATTTTAAATTATGTAAAAAGTGACTTTGTCTTTCTGAGTTGTTCTGATTTGGCTGTTTTTGTTGTCACTTTTATTTTTATTTTGTCACGGCATTTGTCACAACCGATTTGGTGAGTTTTTGTAAATTTGACCTTTAGTCCTGATGCTAACATGCAAAGACGTTACTTAAAGCAAAGTCTATGTACCAAATTGGCTCTGTTTTATTTCCTGCTGTATGCCACAAGAGAAATGTTCTTTGGCCGGTTAGCAGTCTGATTTTTATCCTATAAATTGCGTAGTCTACCGTTAAAAAGCATCGTTAACGAAGTGCTGATTAAGGTGTCGTATTTTTGCTTGGGTGTTTGTCGTATTTTTGCTAAGCTGAAGCAACGAAATGCCGGAGGTGTCTTGTGCCAAAGTTAAGTTTAAAGCAGCTGGTTGAGCAGCAAATTAGTCGCAATAAGCAGGATGTTTTTCTGCGCGCTGATTTTGAGCAATTGGCTGGCTATGATCAGGTAGGGCGGGCACTTCGAGAGTTAGTAGCAGAGGGTAAGCTGCTGAAAATTGGTTATGGCTTATATGCTAAAGCCCGGATCAGTAGCATCACCGGTAAGCCTATGCTCGCATCTAATGGTGGTTTTAAGGCGGTATCTGAACAAGCACTTGAGCGGTTAGGTGTTGCCTGGCAGCCATCAGATGAACTGGTACGCTATAACAAAGGTGAAACCACTCAGGTTCCTGTGAATGCCACAGTTATTGTAAAAAAACGTTTTAACCGAAAAATTTCGCTACGTAATATGCAGCTTCAGGTCGAGCAGCGTTCATGATGCTGCCTGCTCCTGAACTTTTTGCTGAAGTCGCAGATTTTCTCAATATCACAAACCCCGCGATTGTCGAAAAAGATTACTTCCTGATTCAACTGCTACGCCAGCTCAGTTCCACCAACACAGAAGGGTATCAGCTAGTTTTCGCTGGTGGTACCTGTTTGGCTAAGGTGTATAAACATACACACCGGATGTCTGAAGATATCGATTTAAAATTGGTACCTGACGCCGCGACAAAGCTATTAAGTAATTCTGCGCAACGAACACTGAGAAAACGCATCCACCTAAATATCACGAATCAAATACTTGATAGCGGGCTTTTTACTCAGAGCCAGGATCCAGTTGTTCGAAATGAACGTCGGTTTTTACAATTACTGCTAAATTATCCTAATGCTTTCCCTTCCAGTGACGCACTACGGACGCATATTCAATTAGAACTGACCGAGTCTGAGCTATTACAGCCTGTTACTTACCATCCGGTGAGTTCGTTGTATGCAGATGTCACCAAGAAAGTACCAGAGGTTGAGCAGTTTGCCTGTGTTTCTCTTGTCTCCACCGCTGCTGAGAAACTGGTTTCGCTTCTACGCCGAACGGCTGTTGCGACCCGTTATTTAGAGCGGCAGGATGACGATCAGTTAATTCGCCATGCTTACGATCTTTATCTGATTAAAACAGAGTTAGCGAATAAGGCAGAATTTAAGCAATTAATCGATGCAGTGATCGAGACTGACGTGGCTCAATTTGGTGAACAACACCCGGAGTTCAAGGCCGATCCCTGCAAAGAGTTGCTATTTGGTCTAGCCCAGTTAGAGGAATCTAAATATGCTGAACGTTATAAACGATTTATCGGGCCTTTGGTTTATCACCCTCAGCCTGTAGCCTGGCCTGATGCCCTCAAAATGGTTCAATTGCTAACACAGCAGCATATCAGCTGATATTGCGTGCTCGTGCCTGAGTATTGAAGGAGCTGGCTGCAATGTCTACAAATCAAGCTGAGCCTAAACACTTCGAAAGTGTTGCGACTATTGATGCCAGATTGGCTGAAATTGAGCATGAAAAACGTGCTTTATTGAGTCGTAAGGAAGCTTTACTCAGGTTAACGCCAACCGACGATAGTGGCTCAAATTTAACCCCAACGCAGAAGATTGCTATTTTTCGTAATCTATTCCGTGGGCGGCAGGATATTTTCGCCAATCGTTGGCAAAACCAACAAGGGCGGGCAGGGTACTCAGTTGCCTGTAACAACGAATGGGTACAGGGAATTTGTAATAAGCCGCGTATAAAGTGCATGGATTGCCAGCATCGGCAATTCAGTGAGTTAAACGATCAGGTTATTTACCGCCATCTGACAGGTCAACACGTGGTTGGTTTGTATCCGTTACTTCAAGACAACACCTGCTATTTGTTGGCTGTTGATTTCGACAAAGGCCATTGGCAAAACGAAGTTAAGGCGATCGCAAAAGTCTGCTTGGAATTAGCTATCCCCCATGTAATTGAAATATCCCGCTCCGGACAGGGTGCACACCTTTGGATCTTTTTTGAAGATAGCGTACCAGCAAGTGAGGCTCGATTACTTGGGTTTGCACTGCTCGATAAAGCTATGGAAAGCTATCCTAACCTGTCGTTTGACTCCTACGACAGATTATTCCCGAATCAAGATGTGTTACCAGAGGGTGGTTTTGGCAATTTAATTGCGTTACCACTGCAGCGTGAAGCTAGACAAGCAGGTAACAGCTCATTTGTTGATATAGAGCTGAAATTGATAGCTGATCAGTGGCAGCACCTGGCGCAAATTAGACGGCTTAAACAACAAGAGCTAACCCAGCTACTCAGCCAGCTATCCTCAAATACGTTGCTGCAAAAAGAGCAGCAAGTGCCTGATAGTCGTCCGCCCTGGGAAACCAGCGCAAAACTTGGTCCATTACTGTTAGCCAATCCGCCAACGCAATTGTCGGTGACGCTGGCTGACAAAGTGTATTTTGATCTGAGTACGCTACCTAATTTATTGGCAGCACGACTTAAACGCTTTGCCAGTTTTTCTAACCCCGTCTTCTTTAAAGCTCAGGCACTGCGTTTTTCAACTAATGGTATCCCAAGATTTATTTCGTGTGCACGCATGGAGCAGGGCTATCTAACGCTGCCTAGAGGTTGCCTGGATGAGGCGATTGCTTTGCTTACTGAGAGCAAAATTGCCGTGCTTATTGATGACAAGCGTATGACAGGTAAAAAGCTGGTTGGCCTAAAACCCTTGATGACACTCAGGCCAAATCAGAAAGTTGCAGTGAAGGAGATGACCAAGCACGATACCGGTACTTTGAATGCTCCCACAGCATTTGGGAAAACGGTGACGGCGATTGGTATTATCGTGAAGCGTAAGGTCAATACGTTAATTCTGGTGCACAGCCGTCAGTTACTTGAGCAGTGGCGGGAGCGTTTAAGCTCATTTTTACCTGAAGTTGAGATTGGTATTATCTCTGGTGGTAAAAGAAAACCCACTGGTGTTATTGATATTGCAACCTATCAAAGCCTAATTAATCTTAAAGACAACACCGTTCTGCCGCTGGTACAAGATTATGGCCACGTTATCGTAGATGAATGTCATCATGTTTCAGCCCCGCGCTTTGAAATGGTGTTAAATGAGGTGCGAGCGAAATATGTGCTGGGGCTCACGACAACGCCAGACAGACAAGATGGTCATCAGAAAATCATTTTCATGGCGGCAGGGCCTATCAGGCACAAAGTGAAATCACAAACGGATGAGCAATTTGAGCAGCAAGTAAAGGTGCATCAGCTGCAAGCTACTGAAGAGCAGCACGCGTTACTGACCGAGGATCGACCAAAAGTAACCGACGTGTACCGGTTGATTATGGAAAATGAAGCGCGCACCAATCGTATTGTGGAAGATGTGCTGCAAAGCGTTAATGAAAGTCGGCATCCACTGGTGTTAACTGAGCGACGCGAACATGCGCAACAGATTAATAGGCTGCTGCAAGGGCAAGGGATTGATTCAGTGATCCTAACAGGCGCGATGAAAGCCGCTGAGCGCAAGAGTGCCAATGAACGCTTGGCTACGGCGAAAGTGGTGGTGGCGACAGGAAAATATGTTGGCGAAGGCTTTGACTTACCAAGGCTAGATACCTTGTTTCTTGCCATGCCAATCGCCTGGAAGGGAGCTCTGGCGCAGTACGCAGGTAGGATCCACCGTGAAGTGGATGGTAAAACTCTGGTGACAATTCATGATTACGTTGATAGTGATATCCCAATGCTACAGCGAATGTTTGCTAAGAGGGAGAAAAGTTATAAGGCAATGGGGTACAAATTGGTGGTGGTAGCTGACTCATGATCACAGACAATATTCAAAACGTTTTATTTTATCGATGCTACAGGCAGGTTTTGTTTGTATTTCAGCGTGCCATTCAAGAATCTTCATCAACGATATTCGTTTTCAAGTTGAGACAACTTGTTTTGCCAGGAAGAAAGTAATGGCTGCAATTTCAACTTGCGTATAACCAGTGATCATTTCATTGCCTGATAAGCCCCAAAGCCGTTTTATGGCTGTCTTAAGTTGCACTACTGAAGTATTCGGCAGACATAACAAGTAGTGCGCGATACAGGGAACCTTCAGGTTTATTAACACATAGTAGTTTACTTTCAACTACATGTTTTATGATAACTTGCTGATTCCCCGCCTTGAATTCTCTGGAAGGACCGTAGCTCCAAAACACTGTTTTTACCGGTGCCTGTGCTTGCAAATCTAATCGATAAGCCTCTTCAATACCTTGGCGCACCATGGTGTAGTTGTGCTTTCGAACCCCATGAAAGTGCAATTTCTTCTGTTAGCTGTTGTCTTGATAGCGGGAAAGCTCTGTAGGAGGGAGGCCGTGTATCAATCCCTTTTGCTACTCGAACAACAGAACCCTCTTTGGCCAGCCTGCTAAATGCTTTTTGTACCAACGTGATAGAGTCAGGAGTATAAGAGCTCTCAATGGTGAATGGCATCCCTTTTTGTAAGTAAGATACTCTACTGAGTGACTAAGGCTGACACTGACATTGCAGTGATTCTGACTAGATTAGTTGAACGTGGTTACAGCCAATAACTAACGTGGCATACAAAGATATCTTTGTCAGGAAAAAGTGTTTTTCCTAGCGATGCGGCTATAACTCCCTCTAAAAATCAGAAGGATATGTCACTTTTTATTTGATTTATCTTGTTGATATACTAAGTTTAATTGATATATTATTTTAAGGTTTTAAGGTTTTAAGGTTTTAAGGTTTTAAGGTTTTAAGGTTTTAAGGTTGAGGTAAGGGATGATCGTGATTTGGTTAATAATGGCAATGTACTAAAGGTGACTATGAATAAGTGTTTGGTTGAGAATTTCTATAAACTTGCAACATCTTGGAGCGTTCACTGCGTTAAGTCTGCGAAATCTGATGCTGAGAGAGAAGTTTATAAGCTTTGTGCTAAACAGCTACGCATGCGTGCAGAATGGCTAGAAAAAGATTTGTCAGCTCAAAAAGCTTATGAAATTGCTTCAATTCTCGAATCATTTATGAAAAATGGATGGATTGAAAGGTACACCATTGTTGAAAAAGAAGTGAAGATTTGGCACACAGCATACTCTAATTCAGTGCGAAATTTACTCGAAGCATTACCTCCAAAAAGCTCTAAAGAAAACTGCTCTTCATCAGAAAATTTTATAAGAGTTGTCTGTGAATGGCTTAATCAACCTGGATTATCTTCACCGTCAACCCATTATTTGAATTATGAAAATTTTGATTAGCTGACACTTGGGAGCTCCAGTCGTGAAAGAAAACCCAGTAATCAAGATTTTAATTGAGTATTGTTAAAAAAATGATCTCGATGAAACGCTCTATTTGAATTTTAATCGGCCGTGATTAGGTCAATTTTTTGTTGAAGCACAGGTTGAGAGCTTAAATCTTCCTTAGATGCGCCACCTGTTAAACTGCGCTTATCTGCTGTGGTACGCATTTCCCCAGAATCCAACATTAAGCTGATCCACTCTTGGAGTTCACTTTGGATTGATGGCTATGCAAAATCTACTTGTGCTAATTGTTCTGCAGTGAACCCCGATGCAGGATTGACTTCGCTACTAATCATTGCGGTTAAAGCGCAACCAGTGAATGGCATACATTTTTGTAAGTAGGATACTCTCTGAATAACTGATGCTGAAACTGAAATTGCTGTCGGTTCTGACTCAATAAAATAAAATTGTCACTTTTTATTTGATTTATATTATTGATTTACTATGTTTATTTAGTGAGTTTTCTGGGTGATAGCTATGCACGATAAAGCGGTAATAAAAACAGTGATTGACTACTGTCGAGAGCATAATCTTGACGAAGCGCTCTATTTGAATTTTATTGCTGCCCTGCGCTTACCCCCCAGCTATCTCCACCTGCGTCTTGCAGTTGAAGCTTTGCAAGTTGAATACCAGCGCGCATCATGTTTTATCTGGTTTGCGAATGAACAGTATTTTATTGAAGAAAAACTGATTATTTCAAACCTTGCCACTGCGCTTAAAAGTATAAAGCGACACTCAAATAATGTGAGGGGCTTGTATGATACTTTTCCACTCGCAGTTTTTCTGTTGTTACCCCACCATGAGAGTGTTGGCTTTGTATCTGAAATCTACGCTGTCCTAAAAATTTTTGCACTGAGGTATTCGTTAGAGCAGCTAAGGTCACAAGAGGGGGCTCAATCAACATTAGGTAACTTAGGTAACATGGTTACTGAAATACGCCGACACTTTAAAAACACTAGCTCAAAAAATTACGTTATCAATAAAGAGGTTTATTCAGATCTTGAACGTTTTATCACTCTTTTATCTGATAAGAATGAGCAGATTTGGAGAATTCCGAAGCCATTTATTTATTGGATTTCAACACGCGTCATTGCACCTATTCGCGCTCAGCCAAACAAAAAAGAGCACAATTTAAGTCTCTTAATTGGTGTTACTGGTTCAGCAAAAACAACCGAAAAACAATTTGACGTTGAAAAAATAAATAACATACCTGGTAAATCGACCCGATATTTACGTATCAAGCCTGAGCAGGTTGTTGAAGTAGACGAGTCAATCGATGAATTTTTTGAATTTTCGGCAGATCCTGAACATCCGGTCAGTCTTGAGACGGCTGAACAAAGCTTGCTGTATGGCAATCGACTGCGTACCCAGGAACGACTGCTGCTTTCGCTTCGTACGAACGTTTTAACAGAGAATGAATTAGCGATTTTTATCAGTGGTTGCATCAATTCCTTGCAAGTAGTAAACGAGAAAGAAGCCCTTTGTGCTGCAACGTTACTTCTGATCTTTCTGACTGCACGCAATTTGGATGACATTAATAATTTTACGCTAGGGCACAATTTAGCCCCTGACACTGAAGGCATTGATATTACGCATGGGATCTGGAGACGTAAGAGCATCGTTATGCCAAATGCAGTAAAACCCAGTCACCATCATCCGATTTTATTTGAGCATAGCGATTATGCGGATTTGCCACTACCTAAGGTGTTAGTTACATTCTTACAAAAATCAGTATCGACTATCACTGAATGGAGCCAGCTTCTTCGCGAAGTTGACGTCGAGGAGCAGCAGCTGCTGGCTTACCTCAAAAAAATTATGGCGAGCATTCCGAGGCGAAATACCTTAGCTCAAATCCGCCTCAGTTTGTTTCAAAAGTTGGCACTGAAAACGGACCCGGGATATGCCGCATTAGTTCTGGCTACAACAGAGCCATTAACGCCAACCCCCCTTTATTATAAAAGCGTATCACTTCATCAGTTACAACAGTCTTACTCGGATTGTTTGGAGGAACTTGGTTTATATCCGGCAATGCCTGAGCACCGACCTGATGCTGAACAAATTTACACCGGTAGTTATATTGCAGTAGATGACGCTCAGTTGGCCGATTTTTTTAGACGTTCTTTTAAAAACCTAACTGAGCTTTTTGTTCAACGTAGCCAAACAGAGCAGGGAGTGATTGCGTTTTTAAATGCTCTAACGTGCTATACAACAGTTATTTTGCTGGCGTGTACCGGGCATCGCAACCGCACGGAATATCAATTCGAGCCGGCGTTGTTCAACCTTGAACTCGATATGATGATTTTATCGGATAAAACACAGCACGAGGATGCCGCAATTCGTTTTGTGCCGATTGCCGATATCGGTATAGCGGCTTTGGTTAATTATGCAAAAACCTGTCGGGCGTTAGCTGCGAAATTGGACGACCACCACTTAAAGGTAGCTCTGCTGAAAAAAGGTGTGTGGAAGCAGGATGATATCGACACGCCTTTTCTCAGTATTATTAAAGGCAGAGAGGTCAGAGCCGTTTCAAGTGAGGATATTCGCCTCTATTTTGTAAATGCAGGGCTTAATCTGCCACTGAATTTTTTAAGGCATCGATTATGCTCAAGATTAAGTGAAGTACTGAGCGTCGACGCAGTAAATTGGATCCTGGGGCATGTAGGTGAGGGTGAGCATCCGTATAGTTTAACATCGACACTGACACTGACGGATATCAGTGCGTGCCGACAACATATTAACGATGCAATGTCACCGCTTAATATTCAAATTTGGGAGGCGCCTTCTCAGCGAGGGCTAGCTGCATTACCACCGTTTAATTCTTCATCCGCGTATATCCCCGCGTACTTAAGTGTAAAACGAATGTCTTTTCGTGAGCGCGTAAAATGGGTGAAAGATATTTTTGGCCGGTTTAGTCAGACGCTTGAGCCTGGTGAATCCATATTGGATCATATCGACGAATTCATGGATATCGCTCTAGATAAGGCACTTGGCTTGGGAAATCATGATGACTCGGTTGCATGCGTTAAAATTATCAATAGAAAAATCGAACGTTTAGCCATCAATAATGAAGAGCCTCAGTCGCAACATTGGCGGATGCCGCTTTCTGAATCATTAGTTGCCTTGGATACGCGATTTTTTTACGAGGGTAGGCGAGTCAGAGCGCTACATGAGAGACTCTGCGAGCGGATTATTCATCCTGAATTTGTCTTAGATCCGAAAGAGGCGGTTTATGAAGTTGTTCTGAATTTGTTGGTCCAAAGCGCTATACACTTTCCGACAACGGATTTTATTACTTCGCTACAATCTGAGCGTTTTACCCTGAATGGGTTACATTTTTTTGATTATCGAAAAAATGAAAATATTTTCAGGGTTTACATTGATCCTTTGACACTGGGACTGATAAAACGTCATCCGTATTTTTCTGAACAACCATTTTCAGAGAAACGTTTTCTAAAATTCGCTCAGGCAGTAATACAAAAAGTGGGTTTAGAGTTACCCGTTGAAGTTTTCTCATCATTTTCAGAATTCAGTCGTTATATCGCATTTTACGATAACCAGTCGACCGAGCCAGCGCTGATACGTTCGTTTAGGCTGAACAAAATACAGACAAATCCATTGTCACAGTCTGCATTGGCTCGTCTTCTCACGCCCGGGGTATTACCGGAAAAAAGACAGTTATCTGCACCTAGACAATCTGCAAACTATATTAAACGGCGCTCTGCCCAGTCGGTTGAATTACTCAATGAGCGAAAATTTTTTAATGGCTTCTTAAAGAATGTTCGTTCAAAACGTGCCTCACTAGCAAAGGGGTTGACCATAAAGACGATTGTTCCGCACATCTGGGCGGAATTCGTCAAGAGTAGTAGCATCAAGATTAGTGATTTGCTGACCAAATCAGAGCATTTGTCCGATGCCGCTATCGCTGTGTTGCTGTTCATGGTGGACGTGGGCAATCGCCCAGGTCGGCGTCGTAAAAATATCAGTATGGAAACTATTCAAACATATTTTTCAAAGATTTGCGTGCCACTTCTTGATGTTGCGCAGGAGCAAAAAATTCTCGAATTTGATGAGGATGAATTATCTGATTTTTACATCAGTGTGCTGGATTGTCGCGAACTGGCAACCCGTCCCCGACATGCAGAAATGTTGAGTGATTTGCATCGTTGTGTTGAAAAACATTTCTATCTACCTGAAATTAATTGGTTTGAAATTGAGCCGAACATTCTAAAAAAAGACGAAAAACGTTACGGGAATATTTTGACGACATCGGACTATGAACAGATTTTGGTGTTGTTGCGCAATGATCCCTATTCAGATGAACGGACGCGATTATCACAATCTGTGATTTTTATTCTCGCTTATCGCTGTGGTATGAGGCGCTCAGAAATAAAAAACCGCCAGCATCACGATTTAGAGTCGGGGGATGGTTTGCTATATGTGTTTACAAACAAACACTACCGATTAAAAACTATCAATGCTAACCGGCGAATTCCTGCCAATTTACTATTGAATCAGACTGAACGAGAGATTATTTCTCAGCTGCTGGCGTTTTCAAAACGGCTCGATTCCAGTCCTAAGGCGAGGGTGTTTAATGTCTCAGACAGTGAGTTTGCAGAGTTTTGTGCCCGCGTTACGGAGGCAATTGTTACTGTTATACAAAACGAAAATGCCAGATTACATGATTGTCGGCATTCGTTTGCTACTTATATGTGTTGGGTTGGTAGTATTCCAGAAAAGAGCCTACTGAGTATAGCTGTCAGCAGCTGGTGTCGACAGTCGCCAATTGAGTTCCTAAAATTTTGGTTGTTAGCCACAACGGGTAAATCTTCTGGTCAGGGACATAAATTTCTCGCGACGCTCGCGTTGGCGATGGGCCATGGCTCACCCCTGACCACTCTATGTCATTATGTGCATGAGTTACCGCTTCTAAATTTAGAATATCAGTGCTATTACGCTGAAAATAACCGGTTCGTCACGCACAAAAATTTGGGTGGCTGGTTAGATACCTCCGAACAGAATACCCGCCAAATATCAGCGCGTACAGAGATCTCAACGCCAATTAGTTTAATGCAACGGATAATGCGAACATCCTGGCAGTTACCTCAGATATTACAGGTAAAAGAAAAGTCAGTTGCTGCGCTATCTGAAAAAGATCTGTTCAATAATCAATTAGAACAGTGGTTTAATGGATTGGCACAGCTCAGAGTTTTAGCATTTGCTGAAAAACCTGAGGAACACGAGTCCTCGTTGTTGATGAAACGATTGTTTCAGTTATTTCAACACAGACCTCATGCTGCGCCATTTGATTTGGTCTCAACTTCTGGGGTACTTATAGCAAATCGCCACATGGCGAGTCGGGTCAGAAACACTCTTTCTGAGCCAAAAATTATTGAATTATTGACACATTTAGCTGAAAAAAATTTCTCTTTTGACCAGGGGGAAATGGCTATCGAACTTCTTCTCGATGCTTATGCAGGCAATAACGGATTTTTTATAACAGAAAACAAATTATGTAGGTTAGCCGCTCTCCAACAGGCTGGTTTAGGGTTCGAACTACTGAAAAAGGGTGTCAGAAAAATGGGAAAATCTAGCCAAAATGGCGGATTTTATCGTTGTCAAATAAAATCAGATGATATCTCAGACGAAATGTATGCCGTTTGCGTTACATTAAGTCTTTGAATATTAATAAATAATTTTTATATAACAAACTATTTTCACAGACACGTGAAAATAGGGTGCTCTACCAAAATTGAGTGGTTGATTTGCGTTGTATGCTGGTTTGAGTTTAACCAAAGAGGCAATTACAATGATTTTATTAAACACGTTTCCTATCAAGCAGCACCTTAGTTTTGGACATTTTCAGCCACGTGAAATGATGACTGTTTTAAATTCAATAACTACACACCAAAAGATTTATGCTGACCTGCTAAAAAGCAAAGGTGTGAGTAATGTTGCAATAATTATATTGTTGGATGATCTCCTTAATGTGAATATCTATGCTGATATTTTAGATGAAGGTACATTAAATATTCCGGCTGAGCAGGAGGTTATTGAACAGCTAAAATCAGCTGTGATTGAATTTAACGACGAATATAACAGCATTTTGAATGAGAAAATTTCAGGCGATGACGTTAGTTTTAGCCCTAATTTTAAAAAAATATTTGACTGTTTGCGTAATTTGAATGAAGTTCAAAGTTTGCAAATTGCTGATGAGACCATTGCATTTGAGCAATTGGATGCAACGATTTTTCGAAAAGAACGAGCGCTCTGTGAAGCCCCCCTTCAGGGTTTTGGAACTCTGGAGATTTTTGATTACAATGATCTTTGCATTCTAATCACTCCCGATCCGCACAAGAAACAAAAGTACCAAAAAATTAAAGCTTTTTGCAAATTGGAGCAGAATATTCATATCATGAAAGCGCGCTATTCAGAAAAAATCTTATATGGTGAGTATAGTGTTGAAGAGGTAGACGGTAAATTTTATCTGAAATCATTTAATTTGAAACAAATGAATCTTGGGTTTGATTAGTTTGATGATGGGTGCTTGGGGAAAGTGGCTGCCTTTCGCTTAGCACCAATTTTTCGAATTTGAGGTATGTGCGAGTAATGAACGTATCTAAAGTATCTGTATTTTCTCGCTGTTACTTTCGAGCAGTCGTAATCTAAGAGTAGATAAATCAAGTCAAGCCAACCTTATAAGTACCGTGCAATCAATAGTCGATTTTAAAAAGCGAGCATGACGGATTAAGCTTTCTCTAATTCCAGTTACAAATAAAACACTTGTAATGCAGATGTTGCGGGTTTTAGCGGGTTTATGCCGATCGGCATTTTCTCAATTCTGATTTGTGGCGTGAATGCTAAAGCATGGCAACATGCTTAAAACTCAATTTGTCAGTTCGATTCAAAACACATTTGGAGGCTTTATGAGCATGACAACCGTCTCATTGATTATTGCATTCTTTGCCTTTATGGCAATCGGTATGACGCTACTTGCAGCCTATTTTGCTGCGCTATACAAGGAAGAGCAGCGGAAAAATCGGGCGTTGGAGTTAATACAACGAAAATCCAAGAAGGAAAAGAAAAATGCTAAGCGTTTATGAAATCGCGATGCTGTTAACTATTGCCGCTTCGTTCGTTTATATGATTTGGCGTTTTACCATGCGATTGAGCTGGAAAAGCGGGAGAAGCAACAGGAAAAGATCAAAGATAGTGACAACGATGAATGCTAGGCAATTTCCTAGCATAGACATAGCCCATATCAATTTTTTACCTTCACGTGCAACGCACACTGATGGCACTTCTGCCTATTGGCGAAGTGTGGTGGATTTGCAGTAAACTTTCAGTAATTGATGACCGTGATTGATGCCATCAATGCCAAAACGGGCAGCAAGGTGTGGTTTGCAAGTCAAGGCGCATCTCAGGTATGGAGTATGAAGCGCGCGATGCTTTCGCCCGCAATACACCACAAAATGGTCAGATTTGCCCGCTATCAGCTAGCCACTGTTTACGCTTGGCATTTGTTGCTAGAAACAACATTTGAGCTACGATCAGAATGTTAATGCTGTTACAAAGAGGAATACTATGAGCTACACCGTTAAAATCATCCAGGGTAACTTGCTCCCCCTGCCAGATACACTCTGTGCTGAGTTAGGATTTGCGGTTGGGGATATTTTGGTGTGTGAGCGGGATAAAGACTGCTCAGCAATAAGGATGCAGAAGCATGCCGATCAGACGTTAACGGATGAACAAATCGCATCGGCAGGAAATTTAAGCAGAGTGATAAGCCTTACGCTTGGCGAATAATTGTTAGCCAAATTGGCTTAAAGGTAGTGCGAGAAGAGCGCGTTGCATGGCTATTGTAGGGGCGTGGTGTTACTTAATTTGCTCTTTGACGAAGCGGTAAGCCCGATACCACAAAAAGCCAGCTAACACCAAAATGGCTGTGCCAATACATAATAGAAGTGTCACTAAATCCATCACCGCACCATCGAAATTAATCATATTAAAGGTATTTTAGCTCAGCAATGACGCTATGTGATAGGCGTCATATCACGTTTATAGTCGATAAATCCAACAATCGCCATGTTTCGCACAATGCACTGGAGCAATGACCGAAAGTTCATGGCGATATCCTTCGTGATCTGAGTTGCTCGCCTAATTTCTTATAACACGGAGCACTAAAATATCCACCTACCACCCGAAAGCCTTCACACCTCGCTAACGTGAAATGCTTAGTCAACATGTTCCTTTTATGAAGTATCTGCGTCGTTTCTAACAGTTAATTCCAAGAGGGATGCGGCAATTCATGTCTTTTTAAGTGTTCTACCGTTTTGTGGCGTCAAAATAAAAGTGTGTTTTGCTAGTCAGGTTCATTCAACATGCGGAGGACAACATGAACATTCCAATAATGCAACATGATGACCGAGAGATTTTTGACCTAACCGATTTTTGCCACTTTAATGAAATGAAAAATTTCAGTAATCATTTATACCTAGAGCATAAAGGCGCCAGAACCGGCGTGATTGGTGGTGATGACCCCTGCGAGGAGCCGATAAATGGGATGAGTCCCAAGGTATTTTCGCTGCTGATGATGGCAAACGAGGATTTATATTTCAGCCCTGTTACGCCCCATCCTGATGTTGGCATTATGCTGGAGTTGCCATTACCCTTTGGTCAGTTAACAGCCTACAGCATGACGCCTGGTTGTTGGACATCACCCAGCGGTGAGACACGTTTTATAGGATTTATGATGACCTATACCGAGCATCATAAGGCTTTGGCGCCTTTGATTCAGGACGAATTTAAAAACATGATGGTTATGCCTGAGATAGAGGGAGAGCAATTAGTGCTAGTAAGTTTTCTAGCACTAGATATCGAGTATTATCTCAACGATATATGTCAGATTGTTTGTAATCTATTCAAAACATGTATTGAGGTTGATAGTCGACTCGCAAAGCGTAACTAACGGCTGCGAATTTAACATAGGGTAGGGTATTTGTTAGTCGCAGATACCCTAGATTACATAGTCTCCATGCGGGACAGCGTTAAATGCGTTGTGCAGGCGAGATCCCAAGCAAATTGATTAGTAGAGAAAAATCATCAAGATGATAAGACCACCAATTAAAAACGAGCAGGAATATGCCGCGGCATTAAACGCGATTGAGCAACTTCTTGAAGCTGAACCAGGTACACCAGAAGGTGACGAGTTTGAGGCTTTGGCAAAGTTGATTGAAGAGCATGATGATATTCATCACAAGCTCAACGATTAACGGAGAGATTCGTTGCTGTGCGAATCTTCACAATGTGCCAATAGCAGTCATTTTACTATACAGGCATTAAAGTCTGCTTTTAGGTGCTAGCAGAATGCCCTCTTAAGGGGCAGCCAAAGCGACTGGCATCCATCCGAAAACACTGTAGTCAAACAAACCAACGCATGATAAAAATGCCGCGTGTTGTTTGACTCTCTTGAACCGTTTGTTATGTTCTTTTGAAAACAGTAAGTCTATGATACTCAAGAAACTTATTATGCTCTGGTTTCAACTTAATACACATACCTGAATGTATACCAATGGATTCACAGTCTTTAAATTTTGATGAGATCATAATATTTCCCGCAGAGTCAAAACTAATAAGCCCTGAATCAAATGCTTTATCTAGGTGTGCAACAAGAAGAAAACCGTTGTAAGAGTACAGTTTAATCTATGAGCTTCAGAAACACTCCATGGAATAATATGACTCGCTACAAGTAGTTCTTTAACTTCACAACCTGTAACGGCACATCTACCCCACATATCGAACAGTTTCTGGCGAAATTCCCCCTGACCTAACCTAGATTTTATCAAACTTTCTTTCTCAGTAACTGTGGTATTTGGGTTTGAAATAATTTCATTTATATCAGTCTCTAGAGACGAATTATTTTCAATACTGTTACCGTAAATAAAGTCTATTTGTGCAGCTAGACTTTGAGCATTGGACGATGGAAACTCTTCACTAGTCACATAAACAGCATGACCTTTTTCTATAGCCGTATCAAAATCAAAATATTTCAAAGTTCACCCTTGAACAAAATCCCCTTTCGAGAAGGTGTGCTCGAACTCTTTACCATCAAATATTCTAACAACCCGAACAGCATTAATTAACTCGAAAAAGTGATATAAGGCTCCATTTGACTCATTTTTTCTCTGATATTTATGTGTTCTCATAGAACCTCCGAATATATATAACGTTAGCATTTGCGGTTGGGTAAAAGCGCTGCGTATTCCCAGTACTACAATGCGTTTGTTATAACTTGCCATGAATATTTAAAAGGTCAGACCATGGATCATCAGACTCTATACGATGCACTGCTCGATGACAGTTTGCGCATACAATAGCAAGGTCAGATTCCTTAGTTTTTTCGCCGGCCTTTATTTTGCTCAATGGTTTCTTGTGGTGTGCTTCTGCATAACTAAAACCGTACTTTGGAAGAAAATCATATCCACATACCTCACAAAATAAAGCGCCATGCTCCTTTATAAATCTCTCTTTTGCTTTTTTGACTAGCAGGCTGTCACGCTCTCTTACTTTGTGAGTTCTGAGCCGAGTTTTGCTTTCATCTGTTGCATACTCGTCATCTTCTAAGTCTAATGTTTCTCCGCGCCACAAAGACCATATTTTGGAAAATTCGTTAATTGATAATCTGAAATTTGTACCTTGCCTAGCAGTTAGAAGCTGCATCTTTGATAACTCGTTATCTCTGAGTAACAGACCCGATTCAACTAACCCTTTTTCAATATCAAGTCGAGTCTCCTTGATCTTTATTCCAACTTTGATCTCAGAAACCTCTCTTTTATCCCAGTATTCTTCAAGTAAAAATTCAGGGTGACGGACTTCTCTCTTATTAACAGGTGCCTCAATTATTTCTCCATATGCAACTATCCCATATGGATCTTTTGATTTACCCTTGGAACGCCATATAAAAACTCTGTCACCAACTTGCATTTCAGATTGATGCTTCTGATGCTTAACAGCCCAGTAGATATAGTCGAAGTTTCTAAGGTAGGTATCTATTTCAAAGTCTTCTCTATTTCCTCTAAATATCCAGTCGGCCATTTTAGCTCCATGAAGTTCAATAGTTATGATGTAGACCTCTCAGTAACTATCCGAAAGGTCAAGCACCTTATACCTACGCTTAATAAAAATCAATAACTTGAGAAGCCTGTTAAGGGGCTTACATGACTAGATCATCTTTCCTAAAAAGCATCAGGCAGGTTCAAGAGAAGTTAAGGATTTGCAGACAACCCGAGTTTATATGCATACCATCGGATCAACATTCATCAAGGACAATTATCCCTATAGACCGTTAATATCGTTTTAAAAAACTGGGCTTAATTTCCGGTTTTGCAGTAAAAGCGGGCATTCGTAAGGGAGTATGGTGCGGTGTTGAATTTCTGCTTTTCGCTCAGGCTGTGTGAAAACTGCTGATCACCTTTTGGTCTAAGCACAAGATTTTTATGATCAATCGTT
>NZ_BNAO01000012.1:0-60136 GCF_014653435.1 Alishewanella longhuensis
CCGCGGTGCCTTGTAGCATCGGCGGGCTTTTGGTACCCCAGTCGTCGCTTTGCTCGCTCAGCATAAACAGCGCCTGCTCCAGCCGCATTTCAGCATGCATCACCGCGCCTGTTGGCGTATCCATTTTCAGGATAAGCTCGGCAGCAAAGGCTTTTTGGTAAAAGCCAATAGCATCAGCGGCATTGGAAATCGTCAGGTAAGGGATGGCGCCAGTATAGCCATCTGGTATAGGTTGAACCTGTGACATGAAAGTGCTCCTTGTTGCTCGGGCCTGCATTCTTCAGTTAGGCAGATAAGATTGTCCAGAACAGCAACCAACTCTGGTTCGGATACTATAGTATAAAATAGTTGTTGCTGGCTAACTCACTAGTGTTAAAAGGCGCTCTTGCAGCTTGCGCCTATACTGCACCATATTGTTGCGGCAAGCCGATATCAATACCTTAGCCTAACATCACCGAAAATGGCAGTATGGATACCATTTCACCTGCCGGCAAGCTGCCGCTGTCACGCTCCAGCACAATGTAACAATTGGCATTGGCGATAGAACTGAGCATGCCAGAGCTTTGACTGCCAAGGGTTTTAACTTTTAAGCCGGTTGTATCCTGCCAATACCAGCCGCGTTGATAGTCTCTGCGCCCCGGTTGCTTTTTCAGTGGCACATCGCATTGAGCTTTTAGCAGTGTTGCTGATGGCTGCCCGCCTTCGCCACTAAGTTTGCGCAGCACTGGCTGCACTAACTGTTCTAACGTCACGACTGCCGCTACCGGGTTACCCGGCAACCCAAAAAACCAGCATGCTTGCAGCTTGCCAAACGCAAAGGGTTTACCCGGCTTTATTGCCACCTGCCAAAAGTTAACCTGCCCAAGTTTGTGCAATATTTGTCGGGTGTAATCGGCGTCCCCCACCGATACACCAGCACTGGTAATCAGCACATCTGCTTGCGCCATCGCCCGTAAAAAAGCCTGCTCTATCGCTGCTGGGTCGTCCGGTAATAAGCCAAGGTCCAAAACTTCGACGCCAAGACGTTGCAACATCGCAGCGATCACATAACGGTTACTGTCGTAAATATGACCTTCTGGCAAAGCTTGGCCCGGCGGGATCAGCTCATCACCGCAGGAAAAAATGGCAACCTTAAGTTGGCGTAGTACCTGAACCTGTGCAATCCCCAGCGACGCCAGTAAACCAAGATCTGCTGGCCGTAGCTTATGGCCAGCGGCAAACACCTGGGCCCCTTGGCAAATATCTTCGCCAGCACGGCGAACATGCTCCCCCACTGCTGGTACAAGCTGGCATAAAATCTGTTGTTGCATATCGGTTTCGCTAAGGGTTACCTGCTCCTGCATGACCACGGTATCTAAGCCTGCAGGCAGCACGGCCCCAGTCATAATACGCACACAGCTTGCAGAGGGAACCTTGTCAGTAAAGGCATGCCCAGCCAACGCAATACCGGCCACAGCCAGAGGCTGGTTTGGTTGAATATCGCCTGCGCGCAGGGCATAGCCGTCCATCGCAGCGTTGTCGTAACCCGGCACATTCATACTTGATATCACAGGCTGCGCCAGTACGCGGTCTAAAGCCTGATTTAACGGTACTGTTACCTGCTGGGTTATTGCCCTGACTTCAGCTAACATCTGCATTACCGCCTGCTCTGCGCTTAGCATTGGTTTCGGGACGCGGGCGTCTTGCATCAGCTTTTGGCTCCCTGTTGGTTTACCATCCACACTGCGGCTTCTACCCGTGAGCGTAAACCCAGCTTTTTCAATAAGTGTTTTACATGCACCTTTACCGTACCGTCTGAGATATTCAGCTCGCGGGCGATCAGCTTGTTACTTAGCCCTTTAGCAATAAAACTAAGAATTTCATGTTCACGGTTGGTTAGGCTATTTAGCTCAGCAGAGGTTTTTACCGCCGGGCGGCGCAAGGCACTGGCCAATACCTGGGTAATAGCTTCACTTAGCACCATTTTGCCAGTAAGAGCGCGTTTAATTTGCTCCAGCAATATTTCCGGATCGCTGTCTTTTAGCAGATAGCCGTCCGCACCATTGCTGATAGCATTGACCACATCTTCATCGGCATCCGATACGGTAAGCATCACGATGCGCGAGGTTACGCCTTCATCGCGCATGCTTTTTAAAGTAGCAATACCATCCATACCCTGCATATTTAAATCCAGAATAATTAAATCTGGATCCAGTTCTACTGCCATTGGAATAGCCTCAGCGCCACTGCTGGCCTCAGCAATCACCTCTAAATCATCCTCAAGCGCGAGTAACTGCTTTAAGCCTTTACGTAATAGGGGGTGATCATCCACCAACATAATGCTGGATTTTTGCTCTGACATCTCTGGCTCCAAAACGGGATTAACGAGGTTGCTGCTATTAGCTTATAACAACCGACAGTAAACTTTGATATAAATCAGTAAAATGCCACTTCACTCTGTGCTGACTATCGGCAAAGCAGCATCTGCCGACAGTAGCAACCATAACAAAAGACTTTGATTTTACTAAAATTTAATTAAAGAAACACCTTAAAGTACCACCTTGTAGGTACCTCCAACTAACTCTCAGGCCTTGCCTGCTAACTCCGAAGATACATTGTGGCAACTGGCAGTACCCTGCATAGTTGCAGCAGCGAAAAATGCTATTTACAGGAGTGATCTATGTCAGATCTTAAACAGTGGCAACCAGAAGACGAACACTTCTGGCAAACAAGCGGCAAAAGCATTGCAAATCGTAATCTGTGGATTTCTATTCCCAGTTTACTTTGCGGCTTTGCCGTGTGGATGATGTGGAGCATCATCAGTGTCCAGATGCTTAATCTGGGTTTTCCTTACTCAGCGTCCGAATTATTTACGCTGGCAGCCATTGCCGGTTTAAGTGGCGCGACCTTGCGCATTCCGGCCAGTTTTTTTGTACGGCTCTGTGGTGGGCGTTATACCATTTTCCTGACCACAAGCTTGTTAATGATCCCGGCGCTGGGCACCGGCTTGGCATTACAGGATCAAAGCACGCCATTTTGGGTATTTCAGCTACTGGCGTTGTTATCTGGCATAGGTGGCGGTAATTTTGCAGCTTCAATGTCTAACATCAGCTTCTTTTTCCCGAAAAAACAGCAAGGGCTCGCGCTGGGCTTAAATGCCGGTTTAGGAAATTTTGGCGTGACCAGTATGCAAATTCTGGTGCCCTTGTTTATGACTTTTGGGGCTTTTAGCCTGCTGGGCGGCGGTGAGCCAATGGTATTGCAAAAAGCCAGTGGTACGCTAATTGGTAGCATTGCCGCTGGCAGCGATACCTGGATCCAAAATGCCGGCTTTCTATGGTTGTTACTGCTAATCCCCCTGGCCTTTGCCATCTGGTTTGGTATGAACAATATTCATACCGAAGAAGTTACACCCAAATTGCCCAGTGCCGCAGGGTCCTTTTCCATTATTTTAATGATGTACGGCATTGGTTTTGTCACCTCGATGATTGGCTTATGGTTAATTTTGCCTGAAGCGGCCAATGGCTCGGGCTATAGCATTCCAAAAGAACTGGTATTAGTGCTGGTGTTGTTTGCCACCGTAATGGCATTAAAGCTATTACCTGGCGCCATTCGTACCAGCCTTGAGCGGCAATATAAAATATTTAATAACAGGCATACCTGGGTAATGAGTGTGCTTTATATCATGACCTTTGGCTCCTTTATTGGCTTTGCTGCAGCCTTTCCGTTATCTATTCAGGTTATCTTTGGTTATAGCCATATTATGGTCGATGGCGTAATGACACATAATACCGCTAACCCCAATGGCCCAAGCGCCCTGACCTATGCCTGGATAGCGCCCTTTATTGGTGCTTTAATTCGTCCGGTAGGCGGCTGGTTATCTGATAAATGGGGTGGCGCGCTGGTCACTCAAGTTTGTGCAGTAGTAATGATTACCTGTGCCTTAGGCGCGGCTTACTATATGCAACTGGCCTATCAATCTGCCACACCAGAGCACTATTTTATGCCGTTCTTTTTGATCTTTCTTGGCCTGTTTGCAGCGAGTGGTGTTGGTAATGGCTCTACGTTTAAAACCATTGCCGTGGTGTTCCCTAAAGAGCAAGCCGGGCCGGTATTGGGTTGGACTTCTGCCGTCGCTGCCTATGGTGCCTTTTATATTCCACAGGTGTTTGGTGAACAAATTAAAGCCGCCACACCGGAATACGCAATGATTGGCTTTGCGGTGTTCTATGCATTATGTGTGCTGATTAATTGGTTCTTCTACTTGCGCAAGAATGGCGAGTTTTATAATCCGTAAGAAAAGACACTAAGTTGTCTGTCAGTCTATTTGGGGCGCCCGGTGTATTTCACAGGTGCCCCCAACCATTCCTGGCAGACAACTGGCTCCGATTCACAGTACAGTCTTGCCGCCTCTATTTGCTCCCTGCTTGCACGCCTGATAACGCCCCTTTAGCGGGAGATCTACGCCATTTGCTGTTGTAATAAACATTCAGGCGTAAAGCTGAAATAGACTCCGGTGCCACCTTCTAGCCGGCGTTTAATGCTGATACGGCCCCCCAGGTGCTTACTGCGCTCTTGCATAATAGCCAAACCATAATGATTGAGCTTTTCCGCCGCCTGCGGGATACCAACACCGTTATCCTCTATCGCCAACGCGATAATTGCAGCGTCTTGCAATTGTAAGCTGATTAGGATCTCAGTACCTGCGCTGTGGTGCACGGCATTCTGACTGGCTTCGCGGATAATTTGCAATAGGTGAATTTCTTCATGTGGCGCTAAGGGAATATTGATCAGTTGATAATCAAGTGTGATTTGCATGCCAGATTGCTCACTGAGCTGCTTCACCGAGGCTTGCAAGGCGCTAAATAAGCCGTTGCCATCCACTTTTAACCGAAAGGTGGTTAACAGCTCGCGTAACTGCCGATAGGCAGAGTCTAAACCTTGTTTCAACTCAGCCGAAACATCGGCAATAGTGGCTTTGTCGTCTTTTAGTGTTGCTTTGTTTAACCGGGTTACCTGAATTTTCAAATAGGACAGCGCCTGCGCCAGCGAGTCATGTAATTCGCGGGCTATTACTGTACGCTCCTGCATTAACGCCAGACGCCGCACTTGCTGCTCTTCAGATTTTAAACTTAGCGCCAGTGCCAACTGATCGGCTACCGCGGTCAACAATTGTTGCTGCCAGCGCTCAAGCACTTGCCCATCTGCAGTGCGTGCAACCAGCACACCATATTTTTTACGCTCCCGGTGCAAAATATAGTTATAGTTGCTGTTGTTGCAGCCTTCGGCCAAGGGTTCAGTCAGACAGTCGCCACACCTATCCTGTAAACAGGGATCCGTACTCCCATCGCCTGGTTGCACCTGCATATAAGGTTTATCCCCCTCTTCGGTGAACAAGCACAGCTCCAGGTTGTCAACTTTCACTACTGTTTTTAACTCAGCGATGATCAGATTAAAATCTACATACTCAGGTGCATGCTCGCTGATGCGCTGTGCCGTGTTGTACAAAAAACGTAAGGTAGTATTACTATGCTGTAGTGCTTCGGTTTGCTGCTCTACCCGCTTTTCCAGATTGCCATACATATAGGCAATGGAATCGCTCATTTTATTAAAACTATATGCCAGGGTACCCAGTTCGTCTTTATTCTCTATCGTCAGTCGCTGCGTAAAATCTCCCATCGCAACTTGCTTAGCGCCGCGGGTTAACTCTTCCAGCGGTTGCTGTACCATTACCTTTAACCAGTAAATCACAATAGCCGACAACAGCACCGTCGCTAGTAATGCCACCAGTTGCAAGGTACGAAAGCTACTTACCTTCTGCTCAGCATCTTGCTGAATGTAAAATACCAGCTGTTCCAACAAGGCAATTTGTTGTTGTAATTGCTGCTCTAACAGTAAGACATCAACCGGCTGCTGTTGAAAACTCGGCGCAATTTGCAACCAGTGCTGCCTGGCTGCCGAAAATTGCTGAATAATGTGCTCGTCTTGCAGGAATCGATTAAACACCGGATGCTGCCAACTGGTGTCGAATTGCGTGTGGGCGCGTTGCAATGCGGCGATATCCTGTTGCTGAGTCAGCCAGGCCATACGGTAACTTTGCATCCTTAATGAACCGGCAATATTCACCGCCAGGGCGTCGTGACCACTTTTGTCCGATAACCAATACGATGCCAGCATAGTGCCAATTGCTAGCGTCACTATGCAGGCCAGGGCAATGTTAATTCGGGTAACAATAGAAAACTGTCGCATAACTACTCCGCCTGTTTACTGAGTTCAAGCATATCTGCTTTTACGCCTCTTTGCTGAAATCCTACAAAATACCGGATACCAAGGAGCTACTCCCTTTTTCCTGCAGTGATAAGCCTTAGCGCCGCGACACCACCACTGGTGGTATAAGGGCCGCCATTGTCGGTCCTGCCACGGGATTTGGCACTACCCATTTGTAGGTATTTTTGTTTTTTATCATGTATTTAGCGCTATAGCCGCTTTGATCCAAATCAAGCATCATCGCCCTGTTGTTTCTATAGTGTGCTTACCAAAAGCAAAAACGTCTGTTCATGCAGGACAAGACCAGGAGTCAATTATGAGTCATCTTCTCGACAAACTGCGGTTTTTTAACACCCGCAAAGCGCCTTTTGCAGCAGGTCACGGGGTTACCACCAACGAAGATCGAAGCTGGGAGCAAGGCTATCGCCAACGCTGGCAACATGACAAGGTGGTACGCTCTACCCATGGTGTTAACTGTACGGGCTCGTGCAGCTGGAAAATTTACGTTAAAGACGGTCTGGTTACCTGGGAAACCCAGCAAACCGATTATCCGCGCACCCGCCCCGATTTACCTAACCACGAACCACGTGGCTGTCCGCGGGGTGCCAGCTATTCCTGGTATATCTACAGTGCGAATCGGTTAAAGTATCCTAAGGTTCGCCAGCAATTAATGAAACTATGGCGCGAAGCCAAAGCGGTGCACAGCGATCCGGTAAAAGCCTGGGAGTCTATTGTACAGGATCCGGTCAAAGCCAAAAGCTACAAAGAGCGTCGTGGTTTAGGTGGCTTTATCCGCGCCAGCTGGGATGAAGTAAACGAGCTAATTGCCGCTTCTAACGTTTACACCACCAAAACCTATGGCCCAGACCGGGTTACCGGTTTTTCGCCCATCCCGGCCATGTCGATGGTCTCGTACGCCGCAGGTGCCCGTTACCTGTCACTGATTGGCGGCAACTGTTTAAGCTTTTATGATTGGTACTGCGACTTACCCCCCGCCTCGCCTCAGGTATGGGGTGAGCAAACTGACGTGCCAGAATCCGCCGATTGGTATAACTCCAATTACATTATTGTCTGGGGATCTAACGTACCGCAAACCCGTACCCCCGATGCGCACTTTTTAACAGAAGTACGCTACAAGGGCACTAAAACCTGTGTTATTACGTCGGATTACTCTGAAGCTTCCAAGTTTGGTGATACCTGGCTAGCGCCGCGTCAAGGCACTGATGCGGCCCTGGCGATGGCCTTTGGCCATGTTATTTTGCAGGAATTCTACGTTAATAATCCCAGCAGCTACTTTACCGACTATGTGCGCCGTACTACCGACATGCCGATGTTGGTGATGTTAACGGAACAAAAAGGAGTATTAACCACAGGTCGCTTCCTACGCGCCGCCGATTTGGTCAATAACCTGGGTGAAGACAATAACCCAGACTGGAAAACGATTGCCATTAATCATGATGGCCGCTTAACCAGCCCGAATGGTGCTATTGGCTATCGTTGGGGCCAAAGCGGCAAGTGGAATTTGGAGCAAAAAGACAAAGAGGGCGAGCTTGAGCTGCAATTAACGTTAAAAGATAACCGGGATGAACTGGTCGACGTTGCCTTCCCCTACTTTGGCGGCGCCCCGCACGAATATCAGTATTTTCAACATACTGAGCACGCCGATATTCAGATGCGGAAAATCCCGGCCAAGCGCGTCGAACTGGCCGATGGCAGTACCGCGCTGGTGGCAACCGTATTCGATTTAATGCTGGCGCAATACGGGGTTGATAATGGTATTGGCGATGACAGTCGCGCAAAGTCGTATACCGACAATATTCCCTACACGCCAGGCTGGCAGGAAGCTATTACCGGTGTGAAACCCGACGATGTGATTCGTGTCGCTACCGAATTTGCCCGCAATGCTGATAAAACCCGTGGCCGCTCTATGGTAATAGTGGGCGCAGCACTGAACCACTGGTACCACATGGACATGAACTACCGTGGCCTGATCAATATGCTGATGATGTGCGGCTGTATTGGGCAGAGTGGCGGTGGTTGGGCGCACTATGTTGGCCAGGAAAAACTGCGGCCACAAACCGGCTGGACCCCACTGGCCTTTGCGCTGGACTGGCAACGGCCGCCACGTCATATGAACGGCACTTCGTTTTTTTATAACCACTCCAGCCAATGGCGTTACGAAAAACTGGACATGGGCGAAGTGGTATCGCCCCTGGCTAACAAGGAGAAATGGAGTGGCAGCATTATCGACTTTAATGCCCGCGCCGAGCGAATGGGTTGGTTACCCTCTGCGCCACAACTGGGCGTTAATCCACTTGGGCTAGCCGCACAAGCCAACGCAGCGGGCGTTGAGCTAAAAGACTATGTACTGCAGCAGCTAAAAGACCGCAAGATTAAATTTGCCTGTGAGCAACCGGAAAGCCCGCAAAACTTCCCGCGCAATATGTTTATCTGGCGCTCTAACCTGCTGGGTTCTAGCGGCAAAGGCCATGAATATATGCTGCGCCATTTGCTGGGAACTAAACATGGTTTGCTCGGTAAAGATTTAGGGAGTTTTGGTGGCAAGAAGCCAGAAGATATCGAATGGACTGACGATGGCGCTGAAGGCAAGGTCGATTTATGGGTCACCCTGGATTTCCGCATGTCCACGACTTGTTTATATTCCGACATCGTACTGCCCACGGCCACCTGGTATGAAAAAGACGATATGAATACCTCGGATATGCATCCGTTTATTCACCCGTTAACCGCTGCTATTGATCCAGTATGGGAAGCGCGCAGTGATTGGGAAATATTTAAAGGTATTGCCAAAGCCTTCTCTAAAGCCTCTGTTGGTCATTTAGGGGTAGAAACCGATGTAGTTACCACGCCAATGCACCACGATACCCCAGCAGAGCTCGCCCAACCTTATGGCGTGAAAGCCTGGTGGAAAGGCGAGTGCGAGGCCATTCCGGGGATGACCATGCCGCATATCAATATTGTAGAGCGGGATTACCCCAATACTTACGCCCGCTTTACCTCTGTCGGCCCCCTTTTGGAAAAAATTGGCAATGGCGGCAAAGGGATCAGCTGGGATACCAAAGAAGAAGTTAGCTTTTTGCGAAAACTTAATCGGGTACATACCGATGAAGGTGCAAATAAAGGCATGGCAAAAATTGAGAGTGCTATCGATGCGTGCGAGATGATTCTGTCTTTAGCACCAGAAACCAATGGCCATGTAGCAGTTAAAGCTTGGGAGGCCCTGGGTAAAATTACCGGCCGCGATCATACGCATTTAGCACGGCCAAAAGAAGATGAAAAAATTCGCTTTAACGACATCGTCGCCCAGCCGCGTAAGATCATCAGCTCACCGACCTGGTCTGGGTTGGAAGATGAGCATGTGTCTTACAACGCAGGCTACACCAACGTACACGAGCTGATCCCCTGGCGCACCATTACCGGCCGTCAGCAGTTTTATCAGGATCATGAGTGGATGCGCGATTTTGGCGAACAGCTGTGTAGCTACAAGCCACCAATTAACTTAAAAACTGTACAGCCTGTGCTGAACAAAAAGCCTAACGGGAATAAAGAGATCGTACTGAACTGGATCACGCCACACCAGAAGTGGGGTATTCACAGTACTTATTCAGACAACCTGCTAATGCTGACGCTGTCGCGTGGCGGCCCTATCGTCTGGCTGAGCGAAATCGATGCCAAGGCTGCCGGCATTGAAGATAACGACTGGATTGACATCTTTAACGTGAATGGCGCCATCGCCGCCCGTGCTGTGGTATCGCAGCGGGTGCCAGAAGGCATGAGCATGATGTACCACGCGCAGGAACGCATTGTAAACGTGCCCGGTAGCGAGCTAACCGGTACCCGAGGCGGTATCCATAACTCGGTGACCCGCGCGGTAATGAAACCGACCCATATGATTGGTGGCTATGCCCAGCAAGCTTACGGTTTTAATTACTACGGCACCGTTGGCTGTAACCGCGACGAGTTTGTCATCATCCGTAAGATGGGCAAAGTCGACTGGTTAGACAAGGAGGCATAACCACAAAGCATCTTTCACGCCAGCGCGGTGTTGGGGTCTGAAATATCGAAGCTCTCCAACCTGCACTGGCGCGAAATCCATCATTGTGTGTTTTGCCCCCTAACAAGATTTAAGGAATTATTATGAAAGTCAGAGCCCAAATTGGCATGGTGCTGAATTTAGACAAGTGCATAGGCTGCCACACGTGTTCCATCACCTGTAAAAACGTCTGGACCTCGCGTGAAGGTGTAGAGTATGCCTGGTTTAACAACGTAGAAACCAAACCCGGTATTGGTTTTCCAAAAGAGTGGGAAAACCAGCAAAAATGGAATGGTGGCTGGGTCCGCAATAAAAGTGGCAAGCTGGAATTAAAGATTGGCGGTAAGCGACGTATCCTGGCGAATATTTTCGCCAAC
Source organism: Alishewanella longhuensis (assembly GCF_014653435.1). Taxonomy (GTDB): domain Bacteria; phylum Pseudomonadota; class Gammaproteobacteria; order Enterobacterales; family Alteromonadaceae; genus Alishewanella; species Alishewanella longhuensis. The sequence continues at coordinate 10,678 of NZ_BNAO01000012.1, forward strand.
CCGGATTTACCGGAAATTGACGACTACTATGAGCCGTTCGATTTTGACTATCAGCATTTACACACGGCTGGCGACACTAAACATCAGCCGGTGGCACGGCCACGCTCGCTGATCAGTGGTCAACGCATGGAAAAAATTGAATGGGGCCCGAACTGGGAGGAGATTCTGGGTACTGAGTTTGCTAAGCGCAAAATCGACCAGAATTTCAATGATGTGGTGCAAAAAGACATTTATGGTCAATTTGAAAAGACCTTTATGATGTACCTGCCCCGCTTGTGCGAGCATTGTTTAAACCCGGCTTGTGTCGCGGCCTGCCCCAGTGGCGCCATTTATAAGCGCGAAGAAGATGGCATTGTACTGATCGACCAAGATAAATGCCGCGGCTGGCGCATGTGCGTCTCGGCATGCCCGTACAAAAAAATCTATTACAACTGGAAAAGTGGTAAATCCGAAAAATGTACTTTCTGCTTCCCACGCATTGAAGCCGGCCAGCCGACGGTCTGTTCAGAAACCTGTGTTGGCCGTATTCGCTATTTAGGCGTGCTGCTGTATGACGCCGATAAAATTGAAACGGCGGCCAATACGCCAAACGAAAAAGACTTGTATCAAGCCCAGTTGGATATCTTCCTTGATCCAAAGGATCCGATCGTGATCGCCGCGGCCAAAGCCGAAGGCATTACAGATAACTGGATCGCCGCAGCGCAGCGTTCACCGGTCTATATGATGGCAATGGATTGGAAAGTGGCGCTGCCACTGCACCCGGAATACCGTACCCTGCCCATGGTCTGGTATGTACCACCGCTGTCACCCATTCAGGGTGCAATTCAGGCTGGCCATGTTGGTATGAATGGTGAAATTCCAGACTTGAAATCGCTGCGTATTCCGCTGCGTTATTTAGCCAATATGTTAACCGCCGGTGATGAAGCCCCGGTAGTACGAGCATTGGAGAGGATGATCGCCATGCGCGCCTTTAAACGCTCACAGCAGGTTGATGGTGTCGAAGATGCCGACGTCCTAAAGCAAGTGGGTTTAACGCCGGTGCAAGTGGAGGAGATGTATCGCTATATGGCACTGGCCAATTATGAAGATCGCTTTGTTATTCCAACCAGCCATCGGGCCTATGCCGAAAATGCATATGACTTAAAATCTAGCTGTGGCTTTAGCTTTGGTAACGGCTGTGGTGATGGCAATAACAATGTTAACCTGTTTGGTACTAAAGCCAAGGGCGTACGCCAGGTTATCTCAGTAGAAATAAAGGATTAACACCATGCGAATATTACAACTGTTATCCCTGCTGCTGGATTACCCGAAGCAGCCGTTACTCGAAGCGAAAGACGAGTTGCTGGCAATAGTGGCTGAGGCCACTATTGCACCAGCGCAGCACGCAGCCTTAAGCGATTTTATTAACGAGCGCTGTGCTGGCGAGTTAATGGACTGGCAAGCTGAATACGATGGCTTGTTTGAGCGCGGGCGCTCGCTGTCCTTGCTGATTTTTGAGCATATACATGGCGAATCACGCGATCGCGGCCAGGCGATGGTTAACCTAATGGCGCAATACCGCGAAGCCGGGTTGGATATCGGCGTAAAAGAACTGCCGGATTATCTACCGCTTTACTTAGAGTTTTTATCGACCCAGGGTGAGCAAAACGCACAAATCGGTTTGGAAGAAATTGCTCCGGTATTAGCGGTGCTGTTGTGTCGCTTGCAACAACGCGAGTCAAATTACGCCAGCATCTTCGACACCTTACTGGCCTTGTCTACCGCGGCGGTGGATTTGGCTGATATCAAAGCGCAAATTGCCGGTGAAAAACGTGACGATACGCCAAAAGAGCTGGATAAAGTCTGGGAAGAAGAAATGGTCAGCTTTATGGGCAACGATCAAACAGACTCAGCCTGTGGCACAGGCAATAAACCCAGCGCAGGGCAACGACGTGACCAGTTTATTCCGCTCAGTACAGACCTACTGACAATGGATCCCCTTAGCAAAGAACTTTACAAAGAGGCCGCAGCAAAGCGCGCTTAAAGGAGCACCACTATGGCACACTTAAACTTGTTTGCCTTTGGCATTTACCCCTACATTGCCATCGCCATTATGGTGATTGGCAGTTGGATCCGGTATGACAGAGAGCAATATACCTGGAAAACCAGCTCTAGCCAGTTATTAGAGAGTAAACAATTGCGTAAGGGCAGCATTGCCTTTCATATCGGTATCCTTGGCATTTTTTTAGGCCACTTTGCTGGTTTGCTGCTGCCAAAAGAGTTGTGGTACCTGCTCGGTATTACCACACAAATGAAGCAGATGATCGCTATCGTCGCCGGTGGTATCTTTGGCTTAATTTGCTTTTACGGCCTAACCATTCTGATTAAGCGCCGCTTGTTTAATCCGCGTATTCGCGCCACCAGCAATACCATGGACATTGCCATCTTGTTGTTAATCTATGCGCAGTTAATTCTTGGTTTGTTGTCTATCTTTGTGTCGATGGGCCATTTAGATGGTGCTGAGATGCTAAAACTGATGGCTTGGGCACAACATACTGTGACCTTTAACAGTGTGGCCGCAGCAGAAGCCATCAGCGGCGTGCACTGGATTTTTAAAATGCATGTGTTTTTGGGCATGACCCTGTTTGTGGTGTTCCCGTTCAGCCGCCTAGTACATATGCTGAGTGTGCCGGTGCAATATATCAGTCGGCAGCACCAGATAGTGCGGCAGCGGTTTGTGAGATAAAAAGTACGGCTGCCCCTGACGGAGGGCAATTGCACGGCAGCAATTGATAACCCTCCAGGGAGGATTTACGGCATCTTTGCGTGCCATACCGGCTGAAAGCAGCCTTGCGGGATGTAACTCAGAACAGAGGTTTATATGATCCAAGTAAACAATACCAGTATCAGCGAAGCGGCTATTATGGCCGAAGTACAGTACCATCCGGCAGAAAGCAAACGCGCCGCCACCTTAAAAGCTGCCGAATCGCTGATTATCGGTGAGCTGTTACGCCAGCGTGCCAAAGCCTTGGGCTTGACGGTAAAAAGCGAGCTAAACCGCGCCAGCGATGAGGACTTTCTCGATGCGCTGATTAACCGCGAGTTGACAATCCCCACGGCTGGCGATGAAGAGTGCCAGCAGTATTACAAGCTTAACCCACAGCGTTTTGCCAGCTCACCGCTACTGGAAGTTAGCCATATTCTGCTGGCCGCTGCACCAGAGGATGATAAAGCCCGGGTAGAAGCCAAAGCACTCTCTGAGCAATTAATTCTAAAACTACAAGATGGCGAAAGCCTGGCTGATTTGGCTAAACACTATTCGGCTTGCCCATCCAAAGAAACTGGTGGTAGCTTAGGCCAAATTAGCCGCGGCCAAACAGTGCCAGAATTTGAACGGCAGATTTTCAGCGCTGAGCCCGGTTTACTGCCCCAGGGTATTGAAAGCCGTTACGGTTTTCATATCGTCTTTATTGCCCGCAAAGTGCCGGGCAAGCTATTACCCTTTAGCGCTGTACAGCAAAAAATAGCTGAATATCTGAATGAAAAAGTGCGCCGTAAAGCAGTGGCACAATATATTCACACCTTAATTGTGAATGCGGAAATCGATGGCTTTGATTTTAAGCTGTCAGATTCACCACTGATGCAATAAAGACTTGAACGACAATAACTTATAAGCCGGACTAATAGACTTTTAGTGCTAATTGTCGCGCCTGCTGCAACCAACGTTGGCGCTGCTGAACGCTAGAACTGACTACCGGGCCAAACATCAGGCTTTTTAGCGGTTTGATACCACAAAAAGCCAAGGTGGTTTTACTGATCTGATGTAAAGCCGGGGCCTGATAAAACCAACGGAAGTACCAAATAGGTGTATCCATGGTTAATAGCAAATGCGCAGTTTTGCCCATAAGTAAAGGCTGCGGGTATTTTTTATCTGGCTGATATTTAAAGGCAAAGCCCGGTAGCAATACCCGATCCAAAAAGCCTTTTAGCAAAGCCGGCACACTGCCCCACCATACTGGGTAGAGCAACGTAATGTGCTCAGCCCAGAGTAAATCAGCTTGCGCTGCCTGCAAATCCGGCTCAAAGGGTTGCAGCTGCCGATAGCCATGTCTCAACACCGGATCAAAACTCAAGGTGTTTAAATACAGCCAACGGATCTGATGTCCGTTGGCTGTAATTGCTGTGCCATATTCACTGGCTAAAGCCTGCCCGATACCTTGTTCGGTTGGGTGAGCACTGATCACTAAAACTTTTTTTCCAGACATTAAGGTACCCCATGCAAGTAATGTGCTGCATAGCCTAACACCTGCCCCTAGGGGCAGAGTCAAGTACCCGTAAAGACTAACGTACTACAATCTGTCAGCACCGGCTGCGGCTGGGCAGCACTGCAATGGCTAATTTCTTTGATCATCAGGCTTAATTGCTGGTCAAACTGCTGCAAGCGGCTCAGTTGCCGGCGAATATCAAGTTGCTTGTCTTCCAGATGCTGCAACAACAGGGACCAATCCGGTTGCTGCCCCGCATCTGGTAGCATAGCGCCCAACTCAGACAAGCGAAATCCTAACTGCTGTGCCTGACGGATCAGCTTAATTTGCGCCAGTTGCACCGCACTGTAGTGACGATACAGCCCCCGGCGTTGTACCTGCCCTAACAGCCCCAAAGTCTCATATAACCTGACAGCTTTGGCAGACGCACCGGTTTGTTTAACCACTTCCCCTATAAACATTTTCGTTCTCCTGCCAGTTGAGATACCAACAGCAGCACGCTTTTACCGCTTAATAGGTAACCCTTTAATTTAATTATATTTATATCGCTATCGCGTTAAGATCATCCTGTTTTTCAGCAGCCTGACTTAAGGAATACCCTATGAAAGCTCTACCTGTTGTCGTCTTATCTGCCCTGCCTTTGTCCGTTTTTCCTACCCTGGCCGCCAATGAACTGAGTTCGGCACTGGCTCAAAGCAGCGTATCTGCGCAAGTGCGCTACCGGTTGGAAGCAGTTGACCAGGATAATACGCTGGAAGACGCTTTTGCCTCAACCTTGCGCAGCCGTCTGACCGTTAATAGCAGCAAGGTATCTGGTTTTAGCGCACTGTTGCAAGTGGATAATGTCAGTGTACTAGGTGGCGAGCGCTTTAATAGTACCGTTAACGGCAACACCGCTTACAGCGTGGTGGCGGACCCTAAGGGTACCGATATTAATCAGGCTTTGTTGCGTTATCAGAATGACAACGGCACTAGCTTTAGCGCAGGCCGCCAGTTAGTTAACCATACTAATCAACGTTTTCTGGGCGGCGTCAGCTGGCGTCAGAACGAGCAAACACTTGACGGCTACCGGCTACAACACACATTCAGCGACAACATTAATGCTGAACTGGGTCATTTTTATAATGTAAACCGGGTATTTGGCCCCAAAGGCGCCGCGGCCGACCAGCAAGGCAGCTTTAATACGGCGCTGCTGCTGTGGCAACTTAACCCGGCACATCAATTAGCCGCCTTTGGTTATGATTTTGACTTTGCTAACTGGGCAACACGCAGCAGCCGCACTGTCGGTGTTGATTATCAGGGAAAACTAGCCAAAGGACCAACACTGAGCTGGCAGCTAGCACTAGCCAAACAAGACGATGCGCATAATGCACCGCTTAGTTTTAGCCATCGCTACCACCGTTTAAGTGTAAGCTGGGCATTGCAAAACGTCACCTTACAAGTGGGGCAAGAACGCCTAGCCGGCAACGGTCAAAGCGCTTTTCAAACACCATTGGCAACCCTGCATGCCTTTTCTGGCTTCGCTGACATATTTTTAAATACTCCTGAGAAGGGGTTGCGGGATAACTGGCTGCAGATAGACGTAAAAGGTAAAGCTATTGCGCTAACACTGGCTTACCACCGTTTTGATAGTGATACCGGCAGCCTTAAATACGGTGATGAATGGAACGTCAGCGCCAACTACCCCTTCAACAAACAATTATCTGCCTTGGTTAAATTGGCATATTACAATGCCGACACCCTGGCAGTAGATACGTCTAAAGTATGGCTGATGCTGAGTTATCAGTTGTAATCCAGGCTTGATACCGGTTTTTTCTGATAGTGTCACCCGAGCCAAGATAGCGTCTTAGTTCCTCTGCCCCGCCCCTGGTTTTCAGTGGGCGGCTTTTTATTTTCTTTACCAGACAGCCGATCTTTGTGCCTTACCCACGATGGGGTAATAAATGCAGTAAAACCGCATGTTAGCACCCTATGCCAACTGAAGCCTGCTCGAAAACTTGATCCAGATCAAACGTAACTTTGCGCTGAGCGCTAAGCTAAAACACAACATATAGACAGCAAAAATTAAAACAACACTATATATAGACACTATGTATAAGCTGCAGCCTGACGACAAGTGGACAAGCGAGCAGGAATGCTTAGACCAGGTTAGCGTTGCAGTAAGCGAATCAGGGCAACAACGCTGCTACTTGAAGTGGAACCAATACTAAGGGTTTTATGCTGAATTTTACCGATGAACAAATCGTTTTTCAGGAAGTACCTGGCGAAGTATCACTGGCATATACCATTGCCGGTTGCCCGCTGGGTTGCAAAGGCTGTCATAGCAGCTATAGCTGGCACACTGCACAAGGCACAGTGTTATCCCATAACTACCTGCAACAACGCTTAAACACATATCAGGGCCTGATTAGCTGCGTCCTGTTTTTAGGGGGGGAATGGCAACCGCAGGCGTTACTACCGCTGTTAATCCTGGCTCGCAGCGCGGGCCTGAATACCTGCTTATATACCGGGCTGGACGATGTCAGCCCTGAGCTAAAGCAACAACTGATCTATCTGAAGACCGGCCGCTGGCTGGCGGAACTGGGAGGCCTAAGCAGCCCAGGCACTAACCAAAGATTTATTGATTTACGCACAGGCCACTGCCTGAACCATTTATTTATTCGTTAACCACCTGCTGAGGGATACGCTATGCAAGCACTCAACTTTCACCAACTCCAACAAAAGCTCGATTTTATTCATAATTACCTGCACGCCATCAACGCCGCTGATGGCTCTAAGTTAGATGCCAATGCCAATGTTACCCAGAAAAATATCGCCACATTGGAAGCGGAGCTGATGAAAGATCATTTTATTCAAGTTAATCGTGCCTTGGTCAGCAATAAAATCAGCCAGTTATTTGGTGCCGAGCTGGCAGCCGAATATCTGCGTCAGATAGCACAGCACGAAATTTACGTGCACGATGAAACCAGCTTAAAGCCGTACTGTGTGTCGGTGACTATGTATCCGTTTTTACGTGATGGTTTAACGAAACTGGGGGGCGAGTCACAAGCTCCGAAACATTTGGAATCGTTTTGTGGCTGTTTCGTCAATTTTGTGTTTGCGGTATCCAGCCAGTTTGCCGGTGCTGTCGCCACCGTAGAGTTTCTTACTTACTTTGATTATTTTGCCCGTAAAGACTATGGCGACAACTATCTGCACACCCACACCAAACAGATTGAAAACCATCTGCAGCATGTGGTCTATGCGCTAAACCAGCCAGCCGCTGCCCGCGGTTATCAGAGTGTATTCTGGAATATTTCGATCTATGACCAGCATTACTTTAACAGTATGTTTGGCAGTTTTGTGTTTCCGGATTTCGTCAAACCTGAGTGGCCGTCGGTCGCTGCTTTACAGCAGTTTTTCCTTAGCTGGTTTAATAAAGAGCGCGAAAAAACCGTACTGACTTTCCCTGTCGTCACCGTAGCCATGCTAACGGATAACGGTAAATGTAAAGACACAGCCTTCGCCAATGATATCGCCGGCGAGATGGCGGCGGGTAACGCATTCTTTATCTATCAGTCAGACAACGCCGACTCCTTAGCCAGCTGCTGCCGGCTACGCAGTGAAATTAGTGATAATACCTTTTCTTACTCGCTTGGCGCTGGCGGTGTCGCTACCGGTTCCATCAACGTGATTACCATCAATATGAACCGTTTAGTGCAGGATGGCCGCGATTTAGCCACCGAGATAACTAAAATCCATAAGTATCAGGTGGCGTACCGTAAACTAATGGAAGAATACAAAGCCGCCGGCCTGCTTACAGTGTACGACGCTGGTTTTATCAGCCTGGATAAGCAGTTTCTGACGATAGGTATTAACGGCATGGTGGAAGCCGCAGAATCACAAGGCTTAGTGGCCAGCAATAACCCAGCCTATATCGGCTTTGTGCAGCAACAGCTAAAAGTAATTTTTGATGCTAATAAAGCCGCTAAAGCCGAATATGGTTATATGTTTAATACTGAGTTTGTGCCGGCGGAAAACCTGGGTGTGAAAAATGCTAAGTGGGACCGCGAAGATGGCTACCTGGTGACGCGCGATTGCTATAACTCGTATTTTTATGTGGTAGAGGATGAACAGAGCAATACGCTGGATAAGTTTCAACTGCATGGCCGCGAACTGTTAGATTACCTCGATGGCGGTTCGGCACTACATTTAAATCTGGAAGAAAAGCTCGATCAGCCAGGTTACCTAAACCTGCTCAACCTTGCCGCCCATACCGGCTGCAATTACTTTTGTGTCAACGTCAAAATTACCATCTGTAACCAATGTGAAACCATCGATAAACGCACCCTGTGTGCCTGCCCGAAATGTGGCAGTAAAGATATTGACTACGGCACCCGGGTTATCGGCTATTTAAAACGAGTATCAGCTTTTAGCAGCGGCCGCAGATTAGAGCATAACTTGCGGCATTATCACCGCCAGAGTAATCACCACTACCAGCAAGACAACGCTGTAGCACAACAAACAGCTTAACTTGTCAGGGGTGCATCATTGCACCCCGCTTTACTCACAATACCAGCTGATAGTACTGCTTTAGCAATATTTACCCATAACCAAGCCGTGATATAGCATGGGCCCGAGCTTATATTCAGAGAATGGTGATGAACAAAAAACCTCATTTAACTGTCGCCATGCAACTTGAACAGCGGAGCTGGTCCGCGGGATAAACCTTAAGGATGGGTTCACGGCGTGTTTACCTGAGCAGACCGATTCCGATCCCAACTGACACCCGCAGCGGTGTCTTTTTTGTTATTAACTCCCTATTAATTGCCCCGCTTTGGTGCTCATACCGGATTTAACCTTGCAACACCAAGCCAAAAACCTATTTACTGCCTTACTATAACTGGGCCTGATTAAACGCGACAGCGAGCAGTTGTCGGCCATTGCACTAGCTCAACGGTTAAAGGTAGCACTGTTATTGCAAAAACTCTGGCTTAAACACGGCATGCAAAAACCGAAACAGAAATATGATCCGGTACATTTGCACCAGGATGCATCGCCACTAAAACGGCTGGGCTTGCAACCGGAAGACTTGCTCAGTGCGTTAAACAGTTTTAATACCGTAGTGGATATCAGCGAACAGGATTTAGAGTGGCCATATCATCATACACAGCTTAATGCTTATCAACGTAAAAGCGGTGAGATACGCTGTCGTGATATCATATCCCGCGATCTTATTACCCGTGGGGCCCAACAGCGCCGTAGCCTCTGTATGGCAGCTGCTGCGCAAGCATAAAGTCAGCATCCTGCCGGTAACCGACACAAAGCAGCAACTGCTGGGTGTCGTGTCGACTATTCCGGTGCTAAATACGCAGCAACAGCTGGTTGGTATAATTACCCACTCCGACCTTATCACTGCGCTGTTTAACAGCAAGCTGGCCTGATCAGGCAAGTTTAAAACGGCCAACTAACGTCTGCAATTGCTCAGTCAAACGCGCCAGTTCGCGGCTGGTGCTGGCAGTTTGCTCTGCCCCAGCACTGGTTTGCACGGCAACATCGCTGATACTCAGTACTTTCTGGTTAATTTCGTCGGCAACAGTACTTTGCTGCTCAGCGGCAGAAGCTATTTGCATATTTTTATCGTTTATCCCACTAATACCGCTTAACACACCGGCCAGTATGGTGCCGGTTTCTGCGACTTTATCACTACCCTCCTGCGCCTGACCCAGGCTTAGGCGCATTGCATCTGTAGCCTGCTGAGCGCCCTGCTGCAATCCTTCTATCATGCGCTGAATATCGCCGGTTGATTGGGCGGTACGCTGTGCCAATGTGCGAACTTCGTCTGCCACTACCGCAAAGCCCCGTCCCTGTTCACCGGCACGGGCCGCTTCAATGGCAGCATTAAGCGCTAGCAAGTTAGTTTGTTCGGCTATGCCACGTATAACATCCAGTACCGATGTAATAGCATCGCTATCATGTTTTACTTTATCAATCACTTTAGCCGTACTGTCTACCTGTGCTGACAAACGGTTAATAAGGGTTATGCTCTGCTCCAGTTTAGCCTGACCTTGCGTCGCACCTGCCTGCACCGACTCAGATAACTCAGCCGCTTCTGCGGTGCTACTGGCCACATCACGCACAGTGGCACTCATTTCGTGCATAGCAGTCGCTACCATCTCGGTATCCTGTTGTTGCTGTTGCACACCTTTGCTGGTTTGCAACGTCACTGCTGACGATTGCTCTGCCGCCGTTGCCACTTGTACCGTTGCCGCGCCGACATCATTAATAATGCGTTGCAGTTCCTGCGCCATACTATTGGTACTGTGCGCAATGCGGCCAAACTCGTCTGTACCCTGATAGTAACTGCGTGCTGTAAGATCGCGTTGCGCCAGCGCAGCGATGGTACTTTCTATGCTATGCACGGCGGACGCGACGCTACGCACTGTAATCATTGTGACGACTACCAGCACTACCGCTATCAATAGTAATATTGCTAAAAGCAGCCACAACTGCCGTGTCGCTTGCTGATTTAGCTGCTCTGCTGATGCTGCGATATCCCGGCTTAAGAGTTGTTCAAATTCACTCATCTGCGCCAAACGGCTGCTAGATATATCAAACCACTGGCCATCATCTACATTTAATGCAGCACCAATTGCAGTAATAAATGCCAGTTGTTGTAACCGTGCCACCTCAGCAAAGCTATTATGCTGTATTACCTGCTGCCAGTGCAGTTGTTGCTCCGGGCTAACCATGCGTAAGAAGTTTTCCGCATAGGCATTGTAAGTTCCCAGATTATTGCTAAAGCGTGCCAGCAATTCGCCGGTAAAACTACCTTGGCTAAATACCAAGCCCAAAATGGCACGTTCACGCCCCGCGCGTTCTTTCATTTCAATAAACTGGTTTAATGTTGCCAGCTGTTTGGCCATTTCGCGATGCTGTACGTCTACTTCCAACTGGTGGTTTAACGCTATCATTGCTGTAATTAATGCCGTATATCGCTCAGCTGATACGGTATTGGTCATAGCTAATTGGTCAATCTGCCGTCGCAGTTCTGATAACTGCTGCAACTGTTGCTGTAAAGGTTGTAACTGCGGTAAACGCAATGCCATAAATGCCTGCAACTGCTGATCACTTTGTTGGCGTAACTGAGCTAACCGCTCGGCAAAACGTTTGCCGGAGCTGGCCAGAAACACCCCACTGGCGCCGCGTTCGGCTTGCAAAGTCCCCACCAATGCATTCATTGTCACAGAGGCTTCTATCGAGCTAATGACATGCTGTGCCAGCGCTACCTGTTGCCAACTGGCTGTTAGCCTTCCCCCCGCCAGCCACAAAGCAGCTAAGGCCGGTAATAGAAGTAATAACATCAATTTCTGACTGATTGCCAAATTGCGGATAAAACGCCTCATAAACAAAACCTCATGGTAAAAAGTACTGCCATTTTAGGTAAAAAATACCTAAGCGCCGAGCAGGCAAAGGTGATTACCTCTTTGTAGTTAGTTAATTACCCCGCTATAGCCGCCATATCCGGTAAGCAGCTTTGTTACACTGGAAAAAATTGTTACTGAGCTTTGAATATGAATATTGCATCCTATCCCGACTTAATTCAGGCAGCCGCAATGCAAGATGAACCACAGCGGTTATTGTTTGTATTTGCCAAGGCAGAGCTGCCAAATGGCTATACCGATACGCAAAAACACAACTTTGAACAAGGCCAGGGCGGTGCTTTGGCACCGGTGTTGTGTGTCGATAAACTACCGGACGAAGTTGCTGATTTCAGCGTTTTAGTGGCTGAATCAAAAAGTACCGGAGTCGACTGGGATATTGCTTTTGTGTCAGCCATTGGCGGCAGGGGCGGCTTCGCCCCTAATAACGATGAAGCAGCACAACCACTAAAAATGATGACCGAGAAAATTCAGGGTGGCATGATTGCCGATTTTCTGACCTTTAATAAAGACGGCGAGTTAGTGGCATTGTATTAGCGAACATGGGGGCGCCTTTTTCACTAGAAAACGGGCGCCCCATGAGTTCCTACAGGTTATCTGCGGCCCATGCAGCAAAGCGGGTTGGCGTTCGTCCTGCAATTTGCTGCTCAAGTTCGATGTCAGCCTTACCGATTTTAGTACCTAAATAGGTATACTCCTGAAAATAGCCAAACATCTGCGCCAGCTCAGCTGCGCCGGGAAAAAAGCCGGCGAATACTTCTGCAGGCACCTCCTGGTAACTGTAATGCTTACCTTGATGAGCCAGTTCGGTGATGATGTCGTCGAAACTCAGCAATTCCCCAACTACTGGTAAATACTGGCCCTGGCCGGCCATAGCTGGGTTGGCAAAGGCCCCTGCTACGGCAGCGCCCAGGTCATTGATATCCGCCATATGGATGCTTTTGCTGGCGCGGGCAATCGGCAATGCCCACCCGGCAGCGCCATCTGACTGTGTGGTCGGCGCCAGGTTATTAAGCAGGTTCTGGTAAAAGAAAGTGGCAACGACAAAGCTATGGTGTTTAAACCCGGCCGCTGTCACCAGCTGGTCCACCACCGCTTTATTGCTAAAGTGAGGCACGTCGTATCGACCACTGCTAATGGTGTTGACGTTTGGCAGCGTCGACCAGATAAAGTGCTCAACGCCGGCAGCTTTGGCTGCTGCGATGGCATTTTTCGCCTGAGTAATTTCGTCTGTGCCAGGCTCCCAAAAGTTGGTCACCGCAAATACGCCGTGGGCTCCGGCAAAGGCGGCGGCAAGGGAATCGGGATTGTTCAGATCGGCAAACACCACTTGATCCGCCTGCCCCTGGTAGGACTCGGGACGACGGCTTAAGGCTCGCACGTTAAAGTCGGTTGTCGATTTAATGGCATTGACCACCCCTTTACCCTGCTGACCGCTGGCACCCAACACAACAATGATTTTCTTTGTACCGCTCATAACTCACTCCAAATAGCTTTGATTTAACAACCACAGCAGTATATTAGTTTGAATTATGCATCTATATAGCTATTATCAAGCCAGTATAGTTGCAGATACGGAACAATTATGGATTTAGAAGGAATGCAAGTGTTTGTGGCGATTGCCGACTGTGGCACTTTAACCGCTGCGGCGAGCAAGCTTGGCATAACCAAATCAACAGTAAGCCGAAGGCTGGCGGAGTACGAGTACCGGGTTGGTGCCAGCCTTTTTCGCCGCTCCACTCGCAATCTCTCCCTGACAGATATCGGTAAGCAGCATTACACGCGCGTTCGGGAGTTGATCCATGATGCCGAAAATGCCCTGGCTGATATAGTAAACCTGAGCGCTGAACCTAAGGGACTGCTGCGGATATCTGCTTCAATCCAGGGGGCTCAGGCAGTGCTTGCGCCCATACTATGGCGTTTTAAGCGGCATTATCCGCAAGTACAGCTGGAGCTGATCATTACTGACCAAAACGTCGATCTGATCCGCGATGGCATCGACTTTACTGTGCGCATGGGGGACTTGGAAGACTCTGATTTGCTGGTGCGTAAGCTGGCGACAGGTTATCGAGCTATTGTCGCCAGTCCGGATTTTTTAAGTGCACACTTTGTTCCTAAAACGCTGGCTGATTTAAAGCGCTTGCCTGCCGTGGTGACACAGCCAAACCAGCATCTGTGGCGATTTGCTTCGGGTGAGTCGGTTAGTGTGGCTTGGACAATCAGCGCCGGAACCATTGTCCTGGCACTGGATGCCTGTTTGCAGGGCTTCGGCATCGCCTTGTTACCCGAGCTGGCCTGCAAAGCACAAATTGAGCAAGGCCAACTGGTCCGCTTGCTCCCTGACCATACCCTGAAGCCCGTAGATATCTCGTTGGTATACCCGAGACTGCAGTATCAGAGCCCGGCCGCCCGCGCCTTTCTAAACCAGCTCACGTCAGGCACCTAGCGCCTCGTTTATCGGCAACCTGCCTGAGTAAAGCGTCTGATTTGCTATAACACCGGAACCCTTGCTTGACTTGTAAAATGCTCCTAACTAGCATGATGTGTATAAAAAGTGTATAGAAAATTAAAAACCATGTTCAATGGATTATTGCCATTTTATCCTCTGTCTTCTATCAATCAGAATGCGATACGTATAGGCCTTGCTGTTTGGAGTAGCCTTTTTTTAACTTTTGTTTGTTTGACTTTACTCCGAGGGGATATATGGCTCTTGCAATTAGCTGGCCCTTTACTGTTTATTTTCGGTTATATATTGATTGGCTTCGTAGTAGGTAAAGCATATTTTTTCCTTTTAAAGGTAAAAAATAACCTATTGTTTTCCATTTTTGTATTCGCACCCGTTGTCATTCGCTTCCTTAGTGCCGTCTATGGTCTTCCTGCAGCACTCCTACTATATGTATTGCTTTTCACAACTTTCGCCTTTATTAGCTGCTATCTGGCTAAGTTGTTAAAGGCTCCAAAAAGAAAGATATTTTCACCTTATTTAGCTGGCTCGCTACTGATGAGCGTTTGTTTACTGACTGCACATCAGTTTTTCATACAACCGCAGGATCTGAATCGGTTTCTTACTGAAGTAAAGCAAGACGCCAATCGTTCTGCTGTTGCAGATCCCACTATAAAAGGGCCATTTGATTTTAGAACCTTCACCTACGGCTCAGGTTCCGACCGCAGAAGAGTGGAATTTGCAGAGCAGGCAGATTTCATTACAGACTCTGTTGACGGCAGTTTATTATTGGACAACTGGCATGGAATAACGTCATGGATGCGCAAACTATATTGGGGTATTGATGTAACAGAGCTACCTGTACAGGGACGCATTTGGCAACCAATTACCGAACAAAAGACGCCATTAGTTTTAATGGTACATGGCAACCACACCATGGAACATTTTTCAGATGAGGGATATGCATACCTTGGTGAGCACCTAGCCAGTCTTGGCTACATAGTTGTTTCCGTTGACCAAAACTTTCTCAATCTTACCAGTGCAGAAGGATACTTCGGGTTTTCTAAATTCCGATTAAGAGATGAAAATGACGCCAGAGCATGGTTGCTGTTAAAGCACCTGGAACAATGGCGTCAATGGCAGGCATCTTCCACAACAGACTGGTTCAAAAACGTCGATCTTGACAATATTATCTTAATCGGCCACTCAAGAGGTGGTGAAGGCGTTTTCATTGCAGCCCTGTTTAACCGGCTGGATTACTATCCTGACAATGCCAATTTGAAATTTGATTTCAATTTTAATATTCGGGGAATTGTTTCAATCGCGCCGTCAGACGGTCAGTATGAACCCCGGGGGTCTCTTGTAGAGCTGGACGCTATCAATTATCTCACTATCCAAGGAAGCGCCGATGCTGATGCTATGGTATTTATGGGGGCATCAGCTTACGCACGAGTTAATATGGACTCAGAGGACTTTTATTTTAAATCCAGCATCATGATTAACTCGGCTAATCATGGGCAATTTAATAGCGACTGGGGCGATTGCGATTTACAGCCCTATATCTGTTTGCTTGCAGGCCAACAAGTTCCTGTAATGGCAGCAACTGAGCAAGAACGCATAAGCAAATTTTTTGTCAGTCGTTTTGCAGAAACGGTTACCAAATCCGATAGACCCTATTTGAACTATTTCCAGCACGCACAGACCGCCGCTACATTTTTTCCAGGACACTACTTCATCTCAAATTACCTGGACTCCAATTCATTGATCATCGCAAATTTTGAGAACGACGCTAACCTCTCATCAGGTAACGCAGCTAAGATAAGTGCACAAGGCTTTACGCAATGGCAAGAACTGAAACTAAAACATCATCCAGGGTGGCAATGGACCAATCTGAATACTCATGCTGTCAAACTGGCCTGGGAGCAGAACCCGGCATCTTTCACTTTAACGATGGACGCTTCGATTATTCATAACGATAAAACGTGTTTCGCATTTTCTGTGTCTAATGCACTGGATGAAAATAGTAGTGAAACCATCACTAATTTCTCGTTACAAGTGTCCGACCATGATGGCCGCACAGCACAAGTAGAATTACAGAAATATTATCAACTCTATCCGTTACTGACTCGAAAACCAAAGCTCTCAGAAAAGGCATTTATAGAGCCCACGTTTCAGTCAGTTCAAATACCGCTACAAGATTTTGCTGTGGCCAATGTGGAACTGGATTTAACACACGTGCACTCGCTGTCGTTTGTATTTGATAAGACGTCCAAAGGCAAAATTTACTTGGATGACATTAATCTGACAAAGTGTGTGGGCCTGTAGTGAGACATTACTCCAGCTACTGATAGCTGGGCCTGTGCCGATAGGATCAGCTTTATTGATAATTCTGCTGGTAATGTCTCTTTTCCAAATCAAATACACTGACTCTTTTGATTTTTTGCTGATTTGAAGTGCTTGCCCGCGCCTTTATAAACCATCTGACGTCAGGCACCTAGGGTCTCGTTCATCGGCAACCTGCCTGAGTAATCTGTCTGTTATGCGATAACACCGCAGCCCTTGCTTGACTTGTAAAATGCTATTAACTAGCATGATGCGTATAAGTAGTGCGCATAGATGATATATGGAGCAAAGGCGATGCAACCTTTAACCGGCAACCCAGCCGCTAAAAAAGCGACAAACCTTAGTATAAACATAGATTTATTGGCAGAGGCTCGCCGCCTGAATATAAACCTGTCAGCGACGCTTGAGTGGGCGCTGACTGAAAAAATCCGCCAGGAAAAACGCAATCAATGGCTGCAAGATAACCGCGAAGCCATTGACGCCTGTAATGAACTGGCTGAACAAAATGGTCTTTTCTCTGACAAGCATCGGTTATTCTGATGGCGCAGTTCGATGTATATGTAAATACTGATCAAGCTACCAATAAGATTTACCCTTATTTTATTGATATTCAGAACAGTCTGCTCGATACCCTTAACAGCAGAGTTGTCATTCCGCTAACCCCCATTCGGGGATCAGACAAAACCTACCCCAAACACCTTTGCCCTGTCATTGAAATTAACAACTCAAAGTTTGCTGTGCTTACCTATCAGCTGACCAGCGTCGCCGTCAGCTTTTTGCAACAACAGGAAACTTCGCTCGTTGCCAGCAGGGATGACATCGTTGCGGCTATAGATTTTCTGGTTACCGGCATTTAACAAAACATAAAAGGCGTTTGGGTAGCATGCCTATTTTAACCTACACCACCTTTGAATAGCGCTGTTGGCCCTGGGTAAGGTAGGCATCAAAGCAGGCGCAGATACTGCGTACCCAGAGCCTGCCGCTGGCGGTTACGTTAATCCGCCCGTCATACACTTCTACCAAGCCATCTTCCATAAAGGGCTGCAGCTGCTCTAATGCTTCGGCAAAATAGTGCCAGAAACTTGCAAGATGCCATTGCTGGCTAAACCCTTCTATATCTAATTCAAAATGGCAGATTAACTGGCTAATCAGTGCCGCGCGGATTTTATCATCACCATTTAAGCTAAAACCGCGCTCTACCGGCAAGTTGCCAGCATTTATTGCCGCATAATAAGCAGGTAACTCTTTGCTGTTTTGCCACAGCACGCCACTTACCTGGCTGATACTGGACACACCCAAGCCAATCAAAGCATCCTGACCTGCGGTGGTATAACCCTGAAAATTGCGCTGCAGCTTACCTGCCTGTTGTGCTTTGGCCAACGTATCATCTGGTCTGGCAAAGTGATCCATGCCGATAAACTGATAACCGGCCGCGACAAAACGGTTGATGGCCAGTTGCATCAGCTCCAGCTTTCGCGGTGCATCCGGCAAACTGCTGTCATCTATTTTGCGCTGCGCAGCAAAACGATCCGGGATATGGGCATAGCTAAACAGCGAAATACGGTGCGGATTAAGCCGGATAATTTCATCGACGGTTTTAGCAAAGCTGGCCGGCTGCTGAAACGGCAGGCCGTAGATAAGGTCGAGATTAATTGAGCTAAAACCCAGCTCACGGCTAAGCTGCACCTGATGACGGATAAGATCAGTGTCCTGCACGCGGTTAATGGCAATCTGCACTTTTTCATCTAAATCCTGCACGCCAAAGCTAACGCGGTTAAAACCCAAAGTACTTAGGTGACGCAGCTTGCCATCACTACAACTGCGCGGGTCAATTTCAATACTGATTTCAGCA
Organism: Alishewanella longhuensis; assembly: GCF_014653435.1. Lineage (GTDB taxonomy): Bacteria > Pseudomonadota > Gammaproteobacteria > Enterobacterales > Alteromonadaceae > Alishewanella > Alishewanella longhuensis. Next base: position 28,981 of record NZ_BNAO01000012.1, read on the forward strand.
TCAGCATTAATAGTAAAAAACTTATGTAACAGCGCCATTAAACGGCTAAGTTGCACTTCAGTCAAAAAAGTTGGGGTCCCGCCGCCTAAATGCAGCTGATTAATACGTTTGCTATCTAACAGTGGCGCAAACAACGCCATCTCTTCTGCTAAGGCATCAAGATAGGTATCAGCTTTGTGCTGGTGCCGGGTAATCACTTTATTACAGCCACAGTAGTAACACAGCTTATGGCAGAACGGGATATGCAGGTACAGGCTAAGCTCGTCCGGGCTTTGGCTGATTGCGCCTTGGATCAGCCCTTGGTCAAAGTCGGTACTCAGCGAAAGTGCAGTAGGATAAGAGGTATAACGCGGGCCGTTAATGTTATATTTACTAATTAATGTCGGGTCCCATTTAATTGTTTGCATCTTTACCTCTGTTATTGCGCCTGGCTGACTTAACGTTGTTCCACCGAGGGCTTAGTATCTGACAACTCGGCTGTCTTTTGTTGCAGTGCCAGCCATTGCAGCCCGCGCGTTAAAGGTAGCGGTAAACGCTCCGGCCCTATGCTGTCTAGCAGGTTTTTGCAGTATAAACCCAGCTCGGTATCACCTAACATTTGCAGCCGACGGCGGAAAAATAACGTATCCGGATCGGTGGTGTTACTGATCATGGCAATAAAATCGGCTAGTTCAGCTTTTAACAGCAGATCTTGCTGCGCGGGCATCAGCTGGACTTGCAGCTTATTACCATCAAGGCAAATACCAAATTCCAGCGCGATATCGACAACGCTAATCACTACTGTCTTATGCTGCATAAAATTCAGCTCGCCGCTACTTAGCTCAGGCTGGAAAAACCGGTTTAATACCAACTGTAACATGCCGCTTTGTAACCCCTTTGGCGCACAACAGATAGCAGTGCGTAGCATTGGGGGTAGCGCCGCTACCACCTTATGGTTAACTCTTTTAATATCAAACATATAAAAGCCTTATTGTCCGTTATAGCTCTATAATAAAACCACATTACGAAGCACTTAGCTATGCCCTGTCGGAGGTAGCTGAAGTGACTAATATATTGAAGAGGTTGGAAATGGAATTGCTCTGCCCTGCTGGCAGTATGCCGGCGTTAAAGGCGGCCATCGAACATGGCGCCGACGCTGTGTACATTGGTTTAAAAGACGATACCAACGCCCGTCATTTTGCCGGGCTAAATTTTGACGAGGCCAGGCTGAAAGAAGCTGCGCGCTTTGTCCATCAGCATGGCAAAAAACTACATGTGGCAATAAATACCTTTGCCCATCCGGATAATTATCAGCGCTGGCAGCGGGCCGTTGATATGGCCGCCCACGCTGGCGCCGATGTGCTGATCCTGGCTGATATTGCTGTGCTGGCCTATGCTGCTGAGCGTTATCCTAAGCTAGAACGGCATCTGTCAGTGCAGGCATCAGCCACTAATGTTGCTGCTATTAATTTTTACCGCCAGTTTGGCATCAGCCGGGTCGTTTTACCGCGGGTGTTATCGATGCAGCAAGTGCGTGCCATTGCCAGAAGTTGTGAAATTGATCTGGAAGTGTTCGCCTTTGGCAGTCTGTGTATTATGGCCGAAGGCCGCTGTTATTTAAGCTCGTACATGACCGGCCAGTCACCCAACACCGCAGGCGCCTGCTCACCGGCGGCGTTTGTAGAGTGGCAGGATAATGACGGCACGCTGGAATCGCGCTTAAACGGAATTTTAATTGATCGCTTTGCCCCGAATGAAACAGCTGGCTACCCCACCCTGTGCAAGGGTCGCTTTAGTGTGGGCGATGATACTTACCATGCACTGGAAGAACCAACCAGCCTAAACACCCTGGATTTATTGCCACAGTTGTATGCCGAAGGTATTACGTCATTAAAAATAGAAGGCCGTCAGCGTAGCCCTGCCTATGTGGCACAAATAACTAAGGTCTGGCGCGCGGCCATCGATGCCGTAGTAAGCGCGCCAGATCATTTTAATGTGCAACCACATTGGCAGCAAGTGCTCGCTGGCTTGTCTGAAGGCAGCCAGACCACGCTGGGTGCCTATCATCGAAAATGGAAATAAGCTAATGCAATTCTCACTAGGTCCGGTGCTGTATTTCTGGCCCAAAGCACAAATGCTGCAGTTTTACCGTGAGGTAGCTGACAGCGACTTTGACATTGTTTACCTCGGCGAAACAGTCTGCAGCAAACGGCGTGAGCTGAAGTTTGACGACTACTTAGCTGTAGCACAAATGCTGCGCGAAGCGGGCAAGCAAGTCTGTTTATCGTCGATGACCTTGTACGAAGCACCTGGTGAGCTAAGAGAGCTTCGTAAATACGTCGACAACGGCGAGTTTTTAGTCGAAGCCAATGATGTTGGTGCCATTAGCATGCTGCAAGAGCAAAGCCTGCCGTTTGTCGCCGGCGCAGCGATTAATTGCTATAACCAGCATACATTACGTCGGCTTGTTGGTATGGGGCTAAAGCGCTGGGTATTGCCAGTTGAGCTTTCCGGCCAGTGGTTAAGTGATGTGTTAAACCAAAGCGTTATTAGCGATATCCGTGACTGTTTTACGACCGAAGTATTTAGCTTTGGTCACCTGCCACTGGCCTGGAGTGGTCGTTGTTTTACCGCCCGCTCAGAGAATCGTAGTAAAGATCAGTGTGAACTATGCTGCATAAAATACCCTGAAGGCAGGCAAGTCAGTAGTCAGGACGGCACCCAGGTCTTTGTGCTAAACGGTATTCAGACCCTGTCCGGTTATCGTTATAACCTGGTAAACCAGTTAAGTACTATGCACAACACAGTGGATATAGTACGGTTAAGCCCACAGCTAACAGGCACCTTTGACTGGCTGGCTAAATTTAAAGCTAACCGTGGTGGCACAGCGCCGCAACAACTGAGTGCCACGGACAGTAATGGCTACTGGCTGCAACTGGCCGGCATGGCAACAGGATAAAAATAATGACCAACCAAATCGCCAAAATTGGCATAGTAACGGTAAGCGACCGGGCAAGTGCTGGGGTATACGAGGATTTATCAGGTAAGGCGATTATCGATACCTTAACAGACTATTTAAGCTGCGACTGGCAACCAGAATACCGGTTGATCCCGGACGAGCAGCCGCTGATAGAACAAACGCTGCGCGAACTGGCAGACCAACAAGGCTGCTGTTTAATTGTCACTACCGGCGGCACCGGCCCAGCTAAACGCGATGTCACGCCTGAAGCAACCGAAGCGGTGTGTGAACGGATGATGCCAGGCTTTGGTGAGCTGATGCGCACCGAATCGTTAAAATATGTACCCACCGCCATTTTATCGCGCCAAACTGCTGGCCTGCGTGGCAACAGCTTAATTATAAACCTACCCGGCAAACCCAAAGCTATTCGCCAGTGTTTAGATGCGGTATTTCCGGCCGTGCCCTATTGCATTGATTTAATGGATGGGCCCTTTTTGCAGTGCAATGAAGATGTGATTAAGCCGTTTCGGCCTAAAAGCTGACTGACGGCTAACCCAAACAACGGAGCAAACCGGTTTCTGCCAACACCAGACTTAGCGCCTAAGCAAAAATAGCCAGACTACCAACAGCAAGGTAATAAACCAGAAACCAGATAACAATTGCCAGAACAATAACGGGTTGGTTTTGTGTTCTTGTTTTACTTCTTCGTGCAAAAACGCTGGGTTCGGTTGCTGTAAATCAGTCAGCAGCTGGTTAATGCTTTGATAGCGCTGCGATAAGTCTAAACTCACCCCTTTTTGCAGCGCCCTGTCAAACCAGGTTGGAATAACCGAATTAAAACGGCTGCTATTACGATAGCGTAGTTTGTCGTAATCAGCCGCAGTACGGCACTCCTCCACTGCATTTCCGTAGGGTAAATGACCGCCACTGAATAGCTCATAGGCGATGGTAGCCAGCGCATAAATATCGCCTTGCACCCCGGAGTTATGTCCAAGTAAATAATGGGGATCGGAATAGGCTGCGGTACCCAGTGCAGCTTCATGTTGCAGCGGGCTGTATATTTCAGCCAGGCCTGCCACATAGACCGAGCCAAAATCGACAATTTTTAAGCTGCCGTCATCCAGGTAAATAATATTGCCGGGTTTTAAATCCTGATGGATAGCCCCCATGCGGTGGAAGGCTTTTAACCCTTCGGCTATTTGTTTTACCAGCTTAATCGCCAATGCCGGCTTCAGCGGTTTAGGCTGCCGCTCAAACCAGTGCTCTAAGCTCTGGCCTGGCAGATATTCCAGCAGGTAATATAAAAAAGTACGTGGTCGGCATTGCCGTACTACCCTGACCACATAATCTGACTCAATCCGCAGACCTATCCATTCTTCGCGGATAAAACGGTCTATATACAAAGCATCATCGTCGTAGTTCAACGAAGGGCATTTCAGCACCAATTGCCTGCCACTGCTCTCTTCTTCAACTAAATACAAGTGGCTGCGGCTGCTGGCAAATAGCTCGCTAACTACTTTATAGCCATCCAGTTTCATCCCAGGGCTAAGCGCCGGAGGAAAGGGTAGCCGGGTCAGATGTTGATTTAAATCGTCCAGACTTTGCTCGGGTAAAGCCATTACTTCCAGCACAATCAGGCTGACATTATCATCGCTGCCCTGAGTTAATGCCTGCTGTTTTAACTGCTGCGCCGTTAATTGCAGATCGGTCGCAGCAGTGAGTTGACGTTGTAACGCTTCAGCATTAATAAAATCGGAAATGCCATCCGAGCAAAGCAGGAATTTGTCACCGGGCATTAGGCTGATACTGCCTTGTTGCAGCTCAACCCGTGCATCCATGCCCAGTGCCCGCCCCAGAAACTGGCGCTGCTCAGATAATACCGTGGTATGGTCCTGGCTTAACTGTACCAGCACACCGTTTCGCCAGTGGTATATACGGCTATCACCAATATGAAAAAAGTGCGCGGTCTGCGATTTGATGATCAGTGCGGTAAAAGTGGTCAGGTAACCTTTTTGATTGTGCACAAATTGATGGCTTAGCTCATACAATTCGTTGTTGATGGTGGCCAGCAGCTGCGTGGCACTATAGGCCACCGACCAGCTGTCTGGCGTCTGGCTGTATTCCCGGCAAAAGCGACTTACCGCGCGTTCACTGGCTTGCTGACCAGCCTCAGCCGTGCTGACGCCATCAGCCAGCGCAAAACAGGCCCCCTTATATGTTAACAGGTGGGCGTCATCGGGCAGGTTAACTGCCACTGCATCTTCGTTAGCCGGTTTAAGCCCGGCTTCACAGACACTGCTATAGCGAAGTTGCAGTTCAGATGCGCTCACTTGTTGCTCCTTTTTAGCCGAGTACTAAAACTAACCGACATTAATCCGGTGCACAGTACCATCTTCACCGACTTCGGTTATATGCCCTTTAGGGTCATCTAAAAACATTACCGCTACCAGACCAACCAATGCTGACGCTGCGATAACGTAGAAGAACATACTGTAGCTGACATAACTGAGCACGGTTAAATACACCACAGCACCGACGTTACCATAAGCGCCAGCCATACCAGCAATCTGGCCAGTCATGCTGCGTTTGATTAATGGTACTATCGCAAATACCGCGCCTTCACCTGCTTGCACAAAGAAGCTACAGGCCATGGTCGCCAGCACCGCAAGTGGGATCCACCAGTGGCTGTCCATTAAGCCCATCAGAAAATAGCCTGCGGCCAGGCCACCAATTAAAATCAACATGCTTTTACGCCGGCCAAACTTATCAGAAAACCAGCCCCCCATTGGCCTCGATACCAGATTCATAAAGGCAAAACCCGACGCCAGCAAGCCAGCTTTTACCGCACTGATCCCTTCAAAGGTCTCCAGAAAATACAGCGGCAACATCGATACTACTGCCAACTCAGAGCCAAAGGTAGCAAAGTAAGCAATGTTTAAAATACCCACCTGCTTAAAACTGTATTTATCGGCCTCCGGCACGCCGGCACGCAAATGCTCAACATTAACCCGCCAAGTTTGTTGGGTTTGCACGATAAACAATAGCAGCAACACGCCCCATAACACGTACATCATATTGGTAGAGAATAGCTCTACCCCGGCAGGTGATAAACGCCAGGCCAACATCCCCAATGCCAGATGCATAGGAATATTCATCAGAATAAGACCCCACATTGCCCCCCAGCTTGATACTACCATAGCACCGGTTTTTTTCGGTTTAAAATACATCGAGCCTTTGGGGGTATTGCGGGCATATTTATAAAACACCAGCGCATATACCGCACTTATTACGCCAACGGTACCAATGGCATAACGCCAGCCATCAGGACCACCAAAGCTCAGTGCCAGCAGCGGTAAAGTCATCGCTGCAGCGGCAGAGCCAAAGTTACCCCAACCACCATAAATGCCCTCAGCCGTGCCTACCTGATGGTGTGGAAACCACTCACCAACCAAACGAATGCCCACCACAAAGCCTGCACCAACAAAGCCCAGTAAAAAGCGAAACAGTGCTAGTGCATCGTAAGTTTGGGAAAAAGCAAAACCAATACACAGCAGCGCTGAGATAAACAGCAACAAAGAGTACATAATTCGTGGGCCGTAGCGGTCGACCAGCATCCCCACCACAATCCTTGCCGGTATGGTCATGGCCACGTTTAATATCAGCAGGGCTTTAATCTGAGCATCTGTCAGCGCCAGCGCTTCTTTAATATGAATAAGCAAAGGTGCATGCGCAAACCAGATAACGAAGGTCAGAAAAAAGGCAAACCAGGTCAGATGCAGCATTTTTATTTTTTGTTCAGCGAAATTAAACAGGTTTAACCCACCACCGCTTGGTGTTGCTAAAGCAGAACCAGCCATAACATTCTCCACAAGATTAACAGTTAACTGCGCCTAGTTTAGAGAGCCATAGCGATAAAATCATTGATACAAAACAAAGCAAGACAAGCAATTTTATTTTCAAAAACAGACAGATACTACTTTGTAGGTAGCCACAACCATGCAGCCGCCCAGCCATAATTCAGCGCCGGATACCCACTTAGGATGAGTCTGCGATTGGGCACGGCGCTCGCTGGCGCGTCAGAGGTACGCCCTCTTCGCTGCGGCAAGGTCTTGCTTTGGCGTTACACTAATCATAATGATCTAAAGCGGATATTTAGCTATGGTGCACTATGCTCCCTCTACATTAACGCAGGCCACGCTGCCTGATGCTCACCGAGCTTTATTCTTGGCAACATTGGCATTTGCTGCTTGTTTTTCGGTCTGGACGTTATACGCCGTAATGGGCATTCCGCTGCAGCAGCAACTTAACTTAAGCGCCACCGAGTACGGCATTTTGCTGGCCGCACCTATTTTCAGTGGTGCCCTGCTGCGGATCCCTTTTGGCATATTGGCGGACAGGATCAGCAGCCGCCGCTTATGGTTGTATCAAATGCTGGCAGTGCTCCCGGCCCTGTTACTGTTACCGCTGGTTAGCAGCTACAGCGGTTATTTGTGGTTGGGTCTGTGGTTTGGGATCAGTGGGGTATCTTTTACCTTTGGTGTGCGCTACGTCAGTTGCTGGTTTGCCTCCAGCCGTCAAGGCCGGGCGCTGGGTTTATTTGGGGTGGGCAATGCCGGTGTGGCAATTACTTTCGTGCTGGTACCACTGGCCATTCATGTACTTGGCTGGCAATGGGTTGGCCCGCTCTATGCCGCAGGCATGTTGTTGATCACCCTGTTATTTGCGTTGCTGTCACCCGCCGAGCCAGCCCAGGCTTACAATAACGCCCCAGCGCTTAGCCTGCGCCAATTAGCTGGTGATGCCAGGATCTGGCGCTTTTCGCTGTACTACTATTTTGTGTTTGGCAGCTTTTTAGCGCTGTTATTGTGGCTACCGCAATACTACATGCAGGCCTATGAGATGAGCGCGCAGCAAGCAATGGCTTTTACCTTGTTTTTTGTTACCACGTCATCAATGGTGCGGGCGCTGGGTGGCTGGTTCGCCGATCGCTACGGTGCGCGAGCAGTAAACTGGAGTGTGTTCTGGGTATGTATTGTTTGCCTGTTTTTTCTCAGTTATCCGCCCACTACCCTTATTGTTCATGGCCTGGAAAAAGACGTACAGCTGGAAATAGCCATTAATGTCTGGTGGTTTACCTTGTTGATCTTTGTGATAGGCGTAGCTCAGGGCTTTGGCCGCGCCAGTGTATATAAGGTTATCCATGATTATTATCCGCACCATATGGGCAGCGCCGGTGGTTTTGTGGCGGCAATTGGCGCCCTGGGCGGCTGTACCCTGCCAATATTATTTGGTTTGGCACAGGATGCACTTGGCATCGTTACCGGCTGTTTTATGATTTTATACGGCGTATTGGCACTTTGTATGATCACTATGTTTTTTGCCAATCAGGCGGCGCAATACCAACAAAAACTGGCTGCAGCACATGCAGCGAATTTTCTGTCAGACGAAGATAACCCTGTTTAAAATGAGGATAACTAATGCAAATTACCGACCTGGCAACTGAACAAAAGCTGTTGCCGTTGTTGCGCCAGGCCTTTCGGCCCATGTTTCTATTTGGCGCCGCTTTCAGTGCCCTTGCCATGCTACTGTGGGGGCTGGCGCTTTCTGGCCATATTCAGCTTAAGCCTTTTGCCAACATCCTGTTCTGGCATAGCCATGAAATGCTGTTTGGCTTTGTCTGTGCCATTATCATCGGTTTTTTGCTAACTGCGGTGCAAAACTGGACCGGTCTACGGGCGCCACATGGCAAAAGTCTGCTTTTTATCAGCCTGTTGTGGCTGGCTGGCCGCCTGCTGTTGCTGTTCGGTCAGGGCTTACCGGTATATCTGGTGGCAGCAATCGACCTAAGCTTTTTACCGGTTTGTGCCTACTTGCTGGCCAGGCCTCTCATTCAGGCAGGCCAGCATCGCAACTTGTTTTTTGTGCCGGTATTGCTACTTCTTACCACCTGTAATGCGCTGATGTATATCGGGGTTGCCACCAACAGCTATGAGCTAATCCAACTGGGCAGCCAAAATGCGGTCTGGTTAGTGGCCTTACTAATGGCCATTGTCGGTGGCCGGGTCTTACCAATGTTTACTGCCAATGGCACCCAAACCAAAAAAGTTGAACCGCTGTTGTGGCTGGATCGCGCTGCGCTCGGTTCACTGTGGCTGATCTTTGTGCTGCACTTTTTTGCGCTGACCAAATACCTGCCGCCGCTGGCGCTAAGTGGCCTATTTGCACTTAGCGCCACCTTAACTGCCCTGCGCTGTCTGCGCTGGAAAATTTGGATCACCATAAAAGTGCCACTGCTGTGGTCACTGCATCTGGCGTACTGGTGTATTCCAATTGGCCTGGCACTATACAGCGCCCGCTATGCTGGTGTTAATATCAGTAATAGCATAGCGTTACACGCACTTACCGCCGGCGCTATGGGCAGCATGATTTTAAGCATGATGGCGCGGGTGTCATTGGGCCACAGCGGCCGGATGCTAAAGCCGCATACCATTATGTCACTGGCATTTTTGCTGGTTCTGGCCGCTGCTGTCAGCCGCACCTTGCTGATTTGGCTCTGGCCAGCACAAACGATACAGTGGCTGTGGCTGGGCGTTGCTGGCTGGGTATTGGCTTACTTACTTTATATACTGATATATTTTCCGGTGCTTACCACCCCCAGGCCAGATGGCCGGCCTGGCTGAAAAGAGACTGCTAAAGCCATATTATTGAAGCAAGGTTGGAATCCCGGTAGCGCAGCCACAGAGTGTCTGAGCCCTGCCGCATGCATTAGGGCGACAAATTCGTCTGGAACGAATTTGAACAGCTTTAGCTGGCCGCAGGTGCCGGGCAGGACGCCCGGCATAGTTGCTGTGACGAGCATAGCGGGAGTTGCAACCGACGCTATGCCAACCTTGCCCGAGCATTCTTTGCATTACATTTACCAACTTACCTCTGAAGAGGTAAGCGTGCCGCGGCTTTGATTTGTATCAAGTAGCGTATTGCTATGGCCTCTACACTGAATAAATAGTCTGACCACACTATTTAACAAGGGAGCGCCTTATGAACACCGAAACTAACGATAAACCTTTAGTCTATTCCTGCTCTGGTTGCTCTAATGTCGCGCAGCTGGCCAATGATCTCGCCGTAGTGCTCGACCGCGAAGGCTCAGCGCAAATGTCTTGTATTGCCGGGGTGGGCGGTAAGGTTAAGCAATTGGTGAAGGTTGCCCAGTCTGGCCGGCCTATTTTAGCAGTAGACGGCTGCCCGCTTAACTGTGTAAAGCAAACCCTAGCGACAGTAGATGTCGTGCCCACCTGGCATATCGAGTTAACGTCTCTGGGCTATAAAAAACGCGACCATGAGAACTGTGATTTAGGTGATGCCTATAAACTGCTGCACATGGTACATAGCGATATCTTGCCGCAAGTGGCTAAGCCGGCACTACGGTAATCGCAGCAAGCATTAACCACAAACAGTGCAGCCAGCATCTTTGTTTAAACCAAACTGCCGCCACTGGCCTGTTAGCGCATCAAATAACTGCAGTTTGCCGTAAAGTGGCGTGCCGACACCACCAAGGATTTTTACTGCTTCCAGCGCCTGAACAGTGCCGACAATACCCACTACCGGGCTTAAAATACCGGCTTCCATACAAGTGAGTTGTTGCTCGCCAAACATTTGGCTAAGACAATGATAACAGGCGCTCTCACCTTGCATACTAAAACTGGCGACCTGGCCTTCAAAGCGGATAGCGGCCCCCGATACCAGCGGCACTTTGGCGTTAACGCAGGCGGCATTGATGGCATTGCGGGTGGCGAGGTTATCGGTGCAGTCCAGCACCAGTGAATACTGCAGTACCAGTGTTGCTAAATCGTCTGCACTTAACCGCAGCTGCAAAGCATGTATTGCAATTTCGGAATTTAACAAGCGCAAACTAGCCGCAGCTTGCTGTACTTTACTCTGCCCGATATCGGTTTCACGATACAAGATTTGACGTTGCAAGTTACTGCGGTCAATAGTGTCATCATCTACCAGGGTAACACTGCCGATACCACTGGCCACTAAATAAGGTGCGGCGGCACAACCCAACCCGCCCATCCCGACCACTAACACCGAGCTTGCCAGCAATGCCTCCTGGCCACGGAAATCCAGTGCCGGCAGCATTAACTGGCGGCTGTAACGCATCGCTTGCTCTGCACTTAGGGCTGGCGGGTTAGTCGGCTTTGTCATAATTATTATCCTCGGTAACGTGTTCGTGGCGGCGCCATAGCCACACTGCCACCAGCATTAAAAAACATGGCAACAGCAGTTTTAGCAATAACGGCGCGGCAGATAACTGCAACAACAGCACACTTAGCAGCATCATGCCAGTGGCCAGATATTTAGCGCGGCGCGGCACCACCCCGTTTTGGCGCCAGGCTAGGATGGGTGGGCCTAAATGCGGATGAGTTAACAAGCGTTGCTCCAGGGCCGGCCAACCTTTACCGGCCGACCAGGCGCTAACTAAAATAAAAGGTACAGTCGGCAAGCCCGGTAAGGGTATGCCTAATATGCCCAGTGCTAAGCTAATAAAAGCCAGCGCCCGCCACAACAACACCCGACTATAATGCCACATTATGTCCTTCACCCATTTATTTAAGACCCAGCCGTTGGGCCAGTTTATGCAGGTTGCTGGGATCCAGCTCAAGCTGCCGTGCGGCTAACGACCAGCTGCCATTATGCTGGCTTATAGCCTGTTGAATCATCTGTCGTTGCAGTTGGTTAACCGCCTGCTTTAACGGTATAGCGCTTAGTTGCAACACATCATTTGTTTCATTGTGCGTAATGGCTGCCGGCACAGTATCCAGATCAAGCAATACTGCCCCAAGAGTAACAATGTCAGTACGCGATGCGCCATGACTTAATGCTTTAATAGCTGCCCGGCTTATTACATGCTCCAGTTCCCGCACATTGCCCGGCCAGTCGTAACTTAACAACGCCAGCTCGGCGTCACTGGATAATCTGAGCGCCCGTAACCCCAACCGGCTGCGATTTAGTTCCAGAAAATGGCCGGCTAACAGCGGAATATCGTCTGGCCGCTCGCGCAAAGGCGGAATTGGCAATGGGTAAACCGATAACCGATGATACAAATCAGCCCGAAACTCGCCACATTTAACCTGTTGTTTCAAATCACGATTCGTTGCGGCAACCAGCCGCACATTTACCTGACGGGTTTTATCTGAACCCAGGCGCTGAATTTCACCGTCTTGTAGTACCCGCAACAATTTGGCTTGCACAGAAAGTGGCAGCTCGCCTACCTCATCTAAAAATAATGTTCCTCCGTCGGCGGCTTCAAAGCGGCCAGCTCGCTCGCTATGAGCCCCGGAAAAAGCACCTTTGTTATGCCCAAAAAGCTCACTCTCTGCCAGGTTTTCCGGCAATGCTGCGCAGTTAATATAAATCATCGGTTTTGTGGCTCGGGCTGAGCTACGGTGCAAATGACGGGCAAATAACTCCTTACCCACACCCGTTTCACCAAGCAACAAAACCGGGAGATCCGAGCTGGCTACTACCGTTAACTCCTGCAGAATTTGCTGCAAGGCTTTACTCTGGCCAATCAGCTCATAGCGTTGTTTGGCGGCAGGTTCATATTGCTGCTCGTCGGCATGATGATTGAGACGCAAAGCCCGGTTAGCTTGCTCCAGCTCCGTCATCCGTACAGCGGCTTCCACCAGCAAACTGTAGCGCTGAAGCTCGTATATCGCAGCCTGAGAAAAACTGCCTGCCTGCAACGCATCTAAGGTAATAACACCCCAACAGCGCCCCTCAATGTAAAGAGCAATACCCATACAATCGTGCACCGGCAGTGCCTGACCGGGTTGCTCGGCTAACAGGCCATCGTAAGGGTCGGGTAATTCAGACTCAGGCTCAAACCGGACGGGGTTGCGGCTGGCAAGAATGGCTGCCAGCCTGGGATGTTGCGCCACCACAAAGCGCCTGCCCTGAGCTTCGCGTACCAGACCATGCAGAGCCACAGGTTTAAGCACGTCATGCTCCAGTCTGAGCAGTCCTACAGCGCCACAACTAAAGTGGCTACGCAAGGTACTCACCAAACGCTGCAAGCGCACGGCCGCAGGTAAATCTGTTACCAAATCAGCAATTAAACTTTCTTCCAGCATGGTATTTTTTACCCTTGGGTAGATATTACCCTAAATTAACTGGGTGCAATTTACCACAGTGCATAATAAAGCTATATAAATCAAAGGAGGTAGTTTTGGCCTGACTCTTGCCCTTTTAAGCGTAGCGGCGTTGTAAATACGCACCTTAAATTGAACAAGCAGGAGTTAATATGTCTTTCACACATGTATCGTTTTTAGACCAGTCGCTGGGGCAGATTGCGACTACTATTGCCGGCGCCACGGCGGTATTTCATCAGTACAAACTGGATTTTTGTTGTGGCGGCCAGCACAGCCTGCGTGAAGCACTGGCTGCAAAAGAACTGGATGCAACGCCAATTCTCAGTGCACTTCAGCAATTACAACAACAAGAAGGCGAGATAACCGACTGGCGCAGCAAGCCTGTAAAGGAGCTTATCGAGCATATCTTGCAGCGTTTTCACCAGCGCCACCGTCTGCAACTGCCCGAGGTTATCCGACTGGCCCGGCGGGTAGAACATGTACATGCTAACGATCCAAATTGCCCAACAGGGCTAACACAACACCTGGAAGATATGTATCAGGAGCTGGAAAGCCATATGGTAAAAGAAGAGCAGATTCTGTTTCCGATGCTGGCAGGCGGCATTTATCCGACCGGGCCAATTAGTGTAATGGAAGAAGAGCACCTGCAGCACGGCGATGCTCTGGAAACACTGGATAAGCTAACCGATAACATTACTCTACCTGCTGGCGCCTGCAATACCTGGACCGCACTGTATTTAGCTTTACAGGAGCTGAAAGAAGACTTAATGCAGCATATTTTACTGGAAAACCAAATCTTATTTGTGCAGCCAAAAGCCAGTGCTCAAGATGATGATCGCCAAATGTGCTGTGGTAGTTGTCAATAACGCCTATTGCAATAGACGACTGACAAAAGGACTTTTACCTCGTTAAAGGTTTACAGCCGGGCGATGCTACTAAGCAGCGCCCACTTTAATTAAGCATATAGTATGCGGTTAACAGCGCTTATTTTTAACGCCGGTACCTCAATTAATTAAAAGATATAACGCACTGTCATCACTTTATTATCTGCGTCAGTTAAGCTAACCACGACTCTGGCACCATCCGGAATGTGCACACCTGTTGCGATAAGTTTACCTGCACCAGCCGCAACCAAGGCGGCTTCTGATCTTTCCCCCCCAGCCAGTATCATGATCTGGCCGGTTAATGCCGTTGTGTCAACAGGCTCACCATGATCATCTACATATAAGCTTATGCTGTCAGCTTCACGCACCAGTTCAAAATTCAGATCATATTTGCTGTGCAATACGCCACCGTGTTGCGGCTTAGCATCACTGTGACTCAGTGCTACCGGTGACACCAATGCCAAAGCGCCCATTATTGCCAATACCATTAATAACTGTTTTTTCATCATCATTGACCCTGTTTATAAATGACAAACTTGCTAAAGGCGTTGTCAAGATGCCCTTTAAAAAATCTTAGATAACCTCATCAGAGGCTTGTTGTAGCCATTGCTGTGTTGGCTTCTCGCCAAACAACCAATACAACAAGGGTGTTAATAAGGTATCCAGTAGCGTTGAGCTCAGCAGCCCGGCAAAAATCACCACCGCTACCGGGTGTAAAATTTCTTTGCCTGGCTGATCAGCGGCCCATAGTAATGGTATCAGCGCAAAAGCCGTCACCATAGACGTCATTAACACCGGCGCCAAACGCTCCTGTGCCCCACGTATCACCAAGTTGGTGCTAAAGACTTCTGCTTCATGCCGGCACAAATTCAAATAATGACTGATTTTTAAAATACCATTGCGTGCAGCAATACCGGTAAGGGTAATAAAGCCAACCACCGAGGCCACCGACAGTGGCGTGTTAGTCAGCCACATGGCCAGCACGGCACCGGTTAATGCCATGGGTAAACTGCACATAATAATACCGGCGAAAATCAGCGACTGGTAACGGATATACAACACCAGAAAAATCAGGCTGAAGGACAGCACAGACAACACCACTAATAGTTGCATGGCCTGCTCTTGCGCCAAAAACTGGCCTTCAATGCTGACAAAGCTGTCTGGCGGTAATGGCGTTTCATTGACGATAGTGCGCACCGCCGCCAGTAAGTCGCTCACATCCGCATGATCGCTATTGGCGTAAATGACAATACGCCGCAGCCCGTTTTCGCGGATAATCTGATTAGGGCCATCCTGCATGTCAATGTGTGCAATGGCAGACACCGGTATGGCACCAGCTGGCGAGTTTAATAACACCTTCGCCAGCTCAGTGGGGGTTCGCCGCTGCTCGGGTAAGCGCAAAATCAGTGGATAGCGTTTTACACCGTCAATAATGTCGCTGATATGGGCGCCGTCGGTCAGCATCGCCAGTTGCCGTAACGCCTCCCCCGGTGTCAAACCGTATTGGGCCAATTTTGCCTGCTGTAAGCGCACTGTTAACTGCGGAATAAGGACCTGCTGCTCTACGGTCACGTCTACCAGACCGGGCACCTGCAGCAGTTGCTGTCGCAACAGATCTGCACTCATACGCAGGTTATCCAAATCATCACCAAACACTTTTACCGCTAACTGTGCCCGCACCCCAGACAACAAATGATCCAAGCGGTGAGAAATAGGCTGACCTATCGCCACCTGAGCCGGCAGCACCGATAATGTCTGCCGGATGTCGGCCAGCACCTCATCGCGCGAGCGTGCTGATGCCCGTAAATCCACATCGATTTCAGAGGAGTGCACCCCTTCAGCATGCTCGTCCAGCTCTGCCCGCCCGGTTCGCCGGCCGACCTGATGCACTTCCGGGACTGTCATTAATAATGACTCAGCCAACTGCCCCATCTGGTTTGCTTGCGCTAAGGAAGTGCCAGGCTGAAACAATACCCCCAACACTAGCGAGCCCTCATTAAATGCCGGTAAAAAGGCCCTTGGTAACGCCACCACTGTTACGGCTATCAGCAGCATTAACGCCGAAGCGGCAGCGATCAGCAGCTTTGTTTTAGGCAAAGCCCAACCCAGCCAACACTGCTGCGCTCGTTTAAGCAGGCGCAGTAAAGCACTGTCGCCCTGCTCTAGTTGCTTCATCTTCGGCAGTAAGTAGTAACAGAGCACCGGCGTCAGCGTCATGGAGACTAATAAGGAGGCCAGAATCGCCACTATGTAAGCAATGCCCAGTGGTGAAAACAACCTGCCTTCAATGCCCGGTAAGGCAAACAGCGGCAAAAACACCAGCACCACAATAGCAGTGGCATAGACTATACCCGAGCGTACCTCGACACTGGCGTGCCATATCACCTGCAATACCGGCTGAGGTGCCACACTGTGCAGGTTTTGCTTTAAGCGGCGCAAAATGTTTTCGACATCGACCACCGAATCATCCACCAGCTCACCAATAGCAATGGCCAAGCCGCCCAGCGTCATTACGTTGATGGATAACCCCAACCACTGAAACACTAACATCGTTACCGCTAACGATAGCGGTATCGCCAGCAATGAAATCAGTGTTGTTCTGACAGATAACAAAAAGATAAACAGAATAAGCACCACCATAATGCTGCCATCACGCAGTGCTTCGGTTACATTAGCCACAGAAGCGGTAATAAAGTCTGCCTGGCGGAATAATACTTGTGGTGGCGCTAAGCCCGGCGGCAGCGCCGCGCTCATGTCACTCAAGGCTAGCTCGACGGCTGCAGTGAGCTGCACCGTATCAGCACCGGGTTGCTTTTGTACATTAAGAATTACCGCGGGCATAGCGTTAAAGCCAGCATCGCCACGCTTTACTGCAGCGGCGTAACTCACCTCAGCCACTTGTGCCAACCTTATCGGTACGCCTTCCTGCCAACTCACGGCCAGCTGACGCACATCATCCAGGCTTTGGGTGCGGCCAAGGTGGCGGATTAAGTATTCCCGATTGCCAAGATCAATAAAACCCCCGCCTTTATTGGCCGCAAAATCGGTTAATGTCTGCTGTACTTGCTCAAGGCTTACCCCCAGTTGGCGTAATTTAAGCGTATTTGGCTCTACCCGCAATTGGCGCACTTCCCCGCCAATGGCAATAACCTGAGACACGCCGGGCAGTGCCAACAAACGTGGCCTTAACACAAAATCGGCATAATCACGGGCCTGCATTGGTGTTGCCCCGCCATCGGCAGACAAGGGCAGTGCCAGCAACATAATTTCGCCCATAATAGAAGAAACCGGCCCCATGGTGGGCACCACCCCAGGCGGTAGCTGGGCATTGGCCAAACTTAGCCGCTCAGCGACGAGCTGACGGTTGCGGTAAATGTCGGTGTCCCAGTCAAACTCTACATACAAAATGGACAAACCAATGCCCGAGGTCGAGCGAATTCGCGTGACGCCAGTCACCCCGTTTAACATGTTTTCCAAAGGAAAGGTCACCAGTTGCTCCACCTCCTCCGGCGCCAGACCGCCCGCTTCGGTCAGTACGGTAATAACGGGTTTGTTTAAATCAGGGAACACATCCACCGGCAACCGTGGGGCTTGCCAAAGGCCGTAGCACAACATCAGCAACGCGCTGGCAATGACAAATATCCTATGCCGCAGGCTGGCACGAACCAAAGCAGTAAACATGATGATGGCTCCTTAGCGCACTTGATTAAGTAAGGAGGCGCCGTGTATTACCACGCGATTATCGTCCCCTAAGCCCTGCAAAATGAGCACTCGCTCAGGGTCTAATGGCATGTATTGTACTTGCTGTGGCAAAAAGCGCTCTGCTGACAGCTTTATCCATACCACTGGCATATTGGCGTTATTGCGCACTACCGCTTGCGCGGGCAATACAATGCCCTGCTGTTGTTGCTTGAGTTTGGCGCGAAGCCTTACCGGCTGTTCCAGGATAAGCGGCACCTTGGTTGCGCCAGCATGCATAACCGGCTCAAAATACAGCGGAATTTGGCCTTGTTTTAATCTTGCACCATAACCGGTAAAGCGCAGGCTAATGTCAGGTGCATGCTCAAGCACCGCCATATCAATGTCTGACAGCAAATGGGCGTTCACTGTGGCCGCTTCAATCATCAGTTGCGCCGGGTTAATAATTTCAAACAAGGTCGTGCCCGCCTGGACCCACTGGCCGCGACTGATATTGTCACTGTGCACAATGCCAGCCATCGGGGCCAGTAACACCTCAGGTTTTTCTAAGCCCTGCTGTAACAGCTGCTCTTGCTGTGTTAACCGTTGCAACTGTGTTTGCAACTGCTCCAGCTGTTGGGTTGGGGCTAAATCGCCTAATGCGGTTAAGCGCCGGATGTCCCTTTGCACTTGCTCAGCATCACTACGCAGGGCAATAAGCTCACTGTTTTGATTGGCCAGTTCATAAGCGCTATCCTGATAACGGATATAGCCCAGCACATCACCGGCTTGCACCACTTGCCCAGAAACCGGCAAACCATGAGGCCCGCTATCCAGCCTGCCATTACTGCTGGGTTGTACCACAGCTCGGCCGGAAGGATGATGCCGCACTACGCCGTCCAGTTGCACATACTTTTCGGTGATGCTGCTGTGCACCCACTGCGTTAAAATACCCAGCTGCTGCTGGGTTGCCATTGGCATCTGTACTGAACCATCGGCCTGGCGGCCAATAGCGTTGCCTTGTGTAGGCCTGGCCTCAGTTAGATGCTCACCATCAGGTCCATGTGCACCAGGCGCAGCGATAACCGCTAAACTGCTGGCAAGCACTAGGCCAGCCAGCGTTAATAGGCTGGTGAAACAACGTATTGTGCTATTCATTAAGTGAATCATTTGGTAGCTCCCCGACGGCCAAACAGCGCGCCTGCAACAAACATCAGCAGGCCAAAAGGCAAGCTCCACCAGGGAAAGTGACCATGATGATGGTGTGCTGTATCGGCATGATCTGTTGCAGAAAAGTCCAGGCTGGCGGTGAGTAAATCGGCATTATCGTCGCTGATAATGGTGAGGATCATTTCATGAGTGCCGGGTTGCTGCAACCTGTCCAGCAGGGCTGAGTCGTCAATAAGGTAATGATTTTTATCCGCTATATAGTGGGCACTGCTGCTCAGGTTAGCTGTTTCAAGTTCTATTTGTGCATTAGCCAGCGGGCGGTTGCTCTGATAATCATGCAGATGCAGCACCAACGCATGCGGCTGTAACTCACCGACCAATTCAAATAGCTCACTAAAGGCTTCAAAGCGTGGCAGCAGTGTCAGCTGTTGCTGACTATCAGTGGTGAGATGTTCACCATCAGGGCCATGCGCACCGGGTGCGGCATGCAGCAAAGGCGTGTTTAACGCAAAACACATCATCAGGTACGGCAGTAACGTACGCAAAAAACCAGCCATGGCAAATGGCTTGCAGGGAAGCAATGTCATATAAAGTCCAGAATATGAAGCACAATCAACAAAAACCGCTACGCATGCAGCGAGTTTAACCTGTTTAAAAAGGGTAGCTTCAGGCTCTGGGGGGAGGTGTTACACGGTGTAAAAAGGGGTCAGGCAAAGTTTGCATAAAACGGCTATCAGCCATGGTGTGTACCGGGCTGTCTTTTACTAAGTTGTGTTGCATTAAAGCCGCTGTGCTATGAATATCATGGGCTACGTGGTTACGGGCTTCGGCAGAAAATTCCAGGTGTATCTGTTCCGGGTGATCAGCATCGTGGGTATGTGGCTGCCCCCAAAAATGTAATGCGGCATGTTCAAATGAGAGGGCGCGTGGTGTTTCTACAGGCGATAAGGATACGCTCAGCGCTTGAAAGCTAAGAGTAAAAACAACCAAAAGTAATAAAAATTTACGAACCATCATTACCTTCTACCCGGATAAGGCAAATACCTTACCACGAAATAATAGCCGATATTCATATTTTTTGTTCAACATTTCATTACCATTAAAAATCTGCTGATTACAAGTCGTCCATCCTTGCGACTTGCCGTACTAATCTTTTTGTTTCATGCTCCTCCATATCAAGCAGTGCTTGCATCAGCTGCTTTGCTTCGGGAATGACTGCGGTATCCAGCAAAGTACGATACAACTCATTAATCTCTTCATGAAACTCAAAAACTTCCGCGTTAATCTCAGCAGCCGTCATCTTGGCGTAATGCTCGTCACAAACTAAATGTGTGGAAACGGGGTTATGGGGAATGTAATCATAAACAAGGGTATCGGCAGCTTTCGGATCCGCTTGCTGACTAAACTTAGCAACCATTTTTTCCATTGCAACTTCGTGCGACGCCAGATAGCCAAGCAACATGGACACACGCTCTTCAGCATGCCGTGGTGCGCAATGTGCCAAACAGGCCGCCAGCTTTTCATGCAACGCGCGAGTCCATTCAATCAATTCAGATAGTGTTTTAATTTGCATTATCTCTTGCTCCTTAGTAAATAAAAAGTGCTGTTGCTAGTTGTCCGGGTCCAACTTTATAACTCGCAACCGGAGCGCACTAACCATCACACTAAACTGGACGCTTTATGCAAACTAACCAGCTCTTGCCGTTAATGTTCATACCATCCGAACCACAAAGGCCCTCCCGGCAGGAGCACTGATACACAAGGGTTGGGGCTTTTTGCTTTAAGTACTCTACGGCATAGAAGACCACGCGATCCCAAAACTCATCAGGCAGTGTTCACGATTGCATATAAAGCCATTGCTCTTGTGCAGTATTGTATCGATAAACCTTAATCATAGTGCTTCGCCCTACAGTGTACTTAAACACGATCTTGCTAATAATCTATTCACCTGAACTGCAGATAGAGTGAACTTAAGCCATTACTGGGATAGACTGCTCGGCGCGGGACTTTATCTGTCAGTTCAAAAAGTTTCGTTTTCGACAGCATTTCTTCAACAGCTAACCGCATTTCAAGCCTGGCCAAAGAAGCGCCTTGGCAGATATGGACACCTTGGCCCCAAACTAAGGTCTCTTCATTATTTCGCTCAATCTTTAATTCATTTGACTTTGCAAATGCACGCGGATCACGATTACCGGCAATCCACATCAGGGCTATATGCTCACCCTTCGGTATAATCTTCCCTTGGATCTCAACTTCCTTAGTAGTAGTGCGTGGATTAGAAACAAGCGGACCATCCAGCCTTAAAATTTCTTCTATTGCTGCCGGGATTAACATTGAATCGCTTCGCAACTGATGTTGAAGCTCCAAGTTTTCAGCCAGATGCATAAAAAGAACGCTCAAGCTGGCTGAGACAGTGCCATGACCCGCAGTCCAGTTACGAAGTACACTTACAATTTGATCGTCGTCAAGTTCCACTCCATCAACTTTCGTGTTCATCAAATTATTTGTAGCATCCGTCTGCTCGAGAGGTGAAAGACGCCGCTTATTCAGGTTGGCTTTTACGTACTGGGAAAATTCATTTGCCAGGGTTTTGCCAGCAACCGAGTCTTTATCAAACGATGCTTGCAAGCTGCCTTGTACCCAGCTATCAAGATACTGCCACTGTTGTACTGGCCAACCCAGCAAGGCGCATAACGTTTTTAATGTAAAGGGGTTGGCGAAAGCAGTAACCATTTCAACCTCATCGCCTGTAAGCGCTGATTCTAGAAGCTCCGCAGCAATCTTTCTTGCCTTTGGTTCTAACCAGCTCATCTGTTCGCTTTCAAAATTAAGATCAAGTGCTTTGCGGTATTGGCCATGTTCTGGTAAATCCATTCCGTTCGGAATGGCCAGAAACTGCGATACATTGCTAAAGGTTTTCGGATCGGCAAGAACTGCAGTAATATCTTTATGGCGAAACAACGACCACCCCATAAATTCTGAGTGCGCAACCGGACAACGCTCCCGCATGTTATCGTAAGCTTGACGTTGGTCTTTTAAGTTCGAGGTGTCAAGCGGGTTCCAATCATTCTGCGATTCTGTTTTCATCTAAAACTCCTTGCTGTGGCATGGCTAAAATTGAAATAAAAGTGCGTAATGTATTGGCACAGATCAATATCAACTACTTTGTTGATTCGGCGACAGTTGCTAAATTTCACTTTCCTCCCGGACCGCCAATGTCATCTTAAGTGCGTCTCGCACAGTAGCCTCGTCATCTCTACCTACCCACGTTAAAACGCGATCAATCTTTTGATTGGCAATTGCCGCCTGCACATCTTTAATAACAGCACTAATCCCGCTGTCGCAGTGCGCAGCGGCTGAGCTGGATACAATAGTTGCGAACATAAATGAAGAAACAAGCACGGCTATTTTGGTAAGGGATTTATTGATTTTCATTTTGATCTCCTGAGCGTTGACTACCGGCATCGTTTTTCAAATGACCAACGCTTTAAATGTTGCTTGCATCCAGTCTAATAATTCAGAAAACATTAATCGGTGCGTTGGCAAACATAAGCAAGTTAACCGCAACAGCGGCTACAGAACTGTTCAGGTTTAGCGGCATCAACACCATAGCCCACCTCCTTTACAGCAGCTTTAAATTGCTCGACTGATACCATTTTCTTGTCATATTGCACCTCGACCACACCAGCCGAGATCGTCACGGTGACATCACTGGCTCCCGGGGCTGCCTTCAGGGCGTTCGGGACCTTGCCAGCGCTACCGCCACATCACTGCCGTCGGCGTAAAAGTAGACACCGCCGCCCCGCTACCCTAGCGTGCATCAAAGAGAACGGTGCGACTGATGAGCAAACGGATGTTACTTGTGGCGGACTGTACCTTGCTTCAGATGAGTCTAAATTCATAGCAGGTACCGAGTTGGTGATTGATATCGGCTATACCGCTCGTTAAAAAATGACCCAACAATCAATTGGCTCTGTCAAAAATGAAGTGTTATCTGAAACGACTTTTTATTCGCCCTGCAAGGTCACTACCAGTCTTCTGCTACCCGCATGATTACGGTGCTCTGCTAAATAGATGCCCTGCCAAGTGCCTAAACACAAGTTGCCATCGGTAATGGGGATACTGACACTGCTGCCAAGCAAGCTGCTTTTGATATGTGCGGGCAGGTCGTCACTGCCCTCACAGGTGTGGGTATAATAAGGCTCGTTTTCAGGTACAGCTTGATTAAAAAACTGCTCGAAATCTTGCCGCACAGTCGGATCGGCATTTTCATTAATCGTTAGCGAAGCAGAACTATGTTTAATAAAAATATGGCAGATCCCCACCGAAAATTGTTCAAGCTGTGGCAATTGGCGCAGTACTTCATCGGTAATGAGGTGAAAACCACGCTTTCGGGCCTGTAATGACAGCTCTTTTTGCAACCACATCGCCATTTCCTTTTATTTTAACCATTCAAACCTAACACAATAGCCAGTGTACATATGTGCAGTGCTAGCGCATTACAGCACACAAAGACTTATTTAGTTTTTAAGGGTAAATATTTGCTCTACCCTATTGGTGTCGCCCAGCAGCGACAGAGTAGTAAAGTGAAATTCCAGCAGCCGGTATCCCAGACGCGCGCCATTTACCAGGCCTTCGTCTTTTAAATATTCCAATGAAAGATGTGAAATTTGCTCTGTGCGTATAGCAGCCTGTGCCCGCCTAATTATTCCAAATGATGGTACTAATACCACTAGCCACCGTTGCATATATTCACCTCTCCATGCATTGCGGGCTTTGGGGTAACCGTTAATAGCGCCAAATATACCGATCGCCACAAATTAGATAAACAGGCTTTACCTTTTTATGTTAGGCGGCTTTAGTAAGTCACGGGCCAAAACTGGTAGCAGACCTACAGTAAGAAATTTGGCGGTAACAATAATAAATGCCGCCATTGCCATGATGTAAACAGATAACGTAAAACTCGTCATATATGGTGCTAGCCCCACGCTTTTGCGCAGTGCAATTTGCACCAAATAGGCACACTTTGCTGCGACAATGATTAACTATATTGTTGTTATGCAATTAAATGAATGTAAAAAAGAGCAGCGTTGTTGCTAAAGCATTAAGTCAACCTGTGGCATAGAGATATAACTGCCCTGAGAGAAGTTTATACCCAACCGTCGTACATGCTGCTGGATCGCTTCGTTGTGAACAAACTCTGCGACCGTAGTCATGTTCAAACTGTTGGCGAAATGCACTATACCCTGTGTAACCTTAAGCGCAACAAAGTCTTGATCCAAATTACGAATGAGGCTGCCATCGATCTTGATAATATCCACCTTCATCCGCAACAGATGTTCAAAGTTAGAGTAACCAGTACCAAAATCGTCTATTGCAATCCGGCAACCTCTACTCTTAACCTCGTCAATAAACCGTTTCACCCCGTGATAATTTTCAATGCTTTCCGATTCCAGAATTTCAAAAATCACTTGTGGGCCGATAGCTGTCTCATCCAGTTTTTGACTAATAAAAGCTGTCAGGTTTTCATCAAGTAAATCGGCATAAGACAGATTGATGGAAAATTCCAAATCTGTGCCTGCAAATTTTTTAAAGGATTTTTCCACCATCACCATGGTGAGTTGCCGATCTAAACGAACCTTGCGTGCTACATCAAGAAACTGGCCTGGATTTGCAATCTGACCGTTATCTAATTGCATTCTGACCAAACATTCGTACTTACTCACTCGATTGTTTGCGTTATCATAAATTGGTTGAAAGTAGGGAATAATCCGATCATCCCGCAACGCCTCTTTCACATAGCCAGCCCACAGCAAGTTGTATTGGTAGATTTCTTCGATATGTTGATCTGGCTGATAGATACCAAAACCTTTTTGCTGCTGCCTCGCCTGCTGCAATGCGAACTCGGCTCTGGTGATCAAACTGTTGGGATGGTCTTGCCCGTTGACATCTTGTACTACTGCCCCCAGAGTCATACGTACCGGAATTTCTTGCAGCTGCCAAGACAGGTGTTGCGTATCCAGCATCTGCTGAATGTGCTGTAGAAACAGTATCAAATGCTCTGACGATAAAGGATGTGTAACAATAGCAAACTCGTCAGCGGCCAACCGATACAAACTAGCCTCGCCAAATGACTGTCTATCTATACCATTGTTAAGGCGCCCAGCTATGCTTTGCAGCACATAATCACCACAAGCGTAACCAAACAAGCCGTTTACTTCCTTGAAGTCATCCAGATTTACCAGCACCAAGCTTACCCTGTCACCTTTGGAAAGGTCCAATAAAAGACGGGCCCGATTAGGGAGGTTAGTCAGTTCATCCTTGTAAGATGCCTGTAATTGTCGCATTACGCCTAAAGTCCAGCGCAATAACAATGCAGATAATCCCACCATAAAAAGTGTACTAAACCATAAAATCTGCATATTACGGGTGCGGATAGGTCGCAGCACGGCGTCAATTTCGTCTCTCGGTACACCAATACCAAACAACATTCCCGCGTTACTCGCCGCATAGGACAAGTCGTATTGCCGCCCTTCTACCGTCAATTGCTCTTTAATAACAGTAGGGCGCTGAACGCTCAAACCTCCGGATAGCGAGTTAAAATTCAATTTATCGATCAAACGAGATTGTTGAATATGTAGCATAATCTCATCGACCTGTTCCATATCCTCTATGTTACTCAGGCCTGACAATATGCTGTTATTACGATCAATCAGGTAGGCAAAAGTATTAGGAGTTACTTGTACTTGGCTCACCAGATTAATGATCTGCTCAGCATGCCAATCGGTACTGACTATACCTATCTGTGCCCCGTCTTTATCTAAAATGGGCTTTACTAAGGTCATGACAGCCGCATTAGATAAGGAGTTAAAATAGGCGGAGGTCAGGTAAGTTGCATTAGGGTCTTGCTGGTTAGTTCTGGTTTGATACTGCTCGAACCACGGCTGATAACGATAATTAATACCATCACGCCCGGTCAGCAATGTTAGTTTGCTGTGCTGTGCTGAGTCCCGGTATACATAACTGGTAAGAGACACTGCATTGCTCCCTGGCGTCGAGTCAAACCAAACTCCAACCCCAAAAGCCTTTGGAAACCCGACAAGTTTGCCTTTAATAGCAGGCCCCAGTTCTGCCTGTACCCGCGTATTACCCACTCTATGTAGTGAATGAAACGCCTGAGCAAACAAGGCCAAATCGTCTGTATAGCGTTCTAGTAAGTGCTGCTGACTATTAAGTCGATCCAGATTCGCATAGAAAGAGTCCTCTAATTGCTCTTCTCTCAATTCCGAGATAACTTTTTCTGAAAAGGTGAGATTTAAGCGGGAAATCACCAGCATACAACTAATAAACAATGCAATCAGCAGTAGCAACAGCAAGAAAATCGCTTGTTTAGATTGATTGAGTTGTTTCAGGTAAGCCATCTGCCAATGACTTTTAAACCACAACGTCAGCGTTAAAAACATTCTATTGAAGTTCATTAGTCAGCGTGCTCCAACTGCCGCAGCACCTTATCCTTAGCCAACGACAATAACTTCAGATCTATCGCCTGCTGACTAAGGTGAAGTAACCTTATACGAGCTTGATTACTTCCTCGCATATTAGCAAAATCGTACCAAACCATAGCCTCATATAGATCGGCAGGCCCAGCTAAGCCTTTTTCACTCATGTCTCCCAGATAATATTGCGCCGTTGCATTCTCCTGTCTAGCCGCTTTCAGCAACCAGGCTCTTGCTTGCGGCAAATCCCCTCCAGCATTATTTATCAGTAAAAGGCCTAGGGCTATTTGGGCCTGGGCCAGCCCATGCTCAGCCGCAAACTGGTAACTCAATCGGGCGGCCGTTAAATCTTTTTCCCCCAGATGGCCATTTGCATGTAGCTCACCTAACACCCAATGCGCCTCTGGTAATGATTCTGCCGCAACTTCCGCCCAATACCGTGCTTTTGGATAGTTCCGCTGTGCGTTGCTTATTATCGCCATATTTAACTGCCCGCGCGGATCCCCTTTTGCAGCGGCTTGCTCACATGGCACAAGCGCAGCACTATAGTTGCGTAAATTGGTTAACAAATAACAATCTCCGTATTCAGCAACCGTAAGCTGCCTGGCGAAATCTTCCACTTCGTCAGGGCAAGAGAATCGATACCCTGCCTGAAACCGCTGTAACATTTGGACAGTTTTGGGTTGTTGCTGATAGCTGCTTGCTACCTTCTGACAACGATTTATCCTTTCGTCTCTGAGTGCTTGCAGATATCTAGCACGCGACGCATCTTGTTGATGAAGCTGAAGATAGCGCGTGATCGGGTCGATATAAGGTTGAGCGAGCAAAGCTGCCACTTCTTGTTCTAACAAAAGGCCTTGATTTTCTAATGGGTGATCTGCATTTTTTTGCGAGTTAATAGCGGTGCTACAACCTATAAGCTGAAATACCAGAATACAAAGAATAACTGCCCTATACATACTATTCTCCACAGCACCTAATTATGCCTACTAATCAGTATAGCGGCTAAACACCTGATCTGAGAAAAATGTGTGGTGCAGTAAAACGTTACCGAAACGTTTACTAACTGACTATTTATAGTCAGTTATAGGCGGCATTAGGTAACTTTTTGCTGCACCGCATATTCTGGCTTTAAATACTCTTGTGAACTCACGATATTAGCTAAGATGGTTACCGCAGTGCCAATATCCACATAGCGTAAATACAACGGCGTAAACCCTAAACGTAAAATATTGGGGGCCCGAAAATCAGCAATAACGCCACGCTGAATCAGTGCCTGGCATAGTGCATAAGCGTGAGGATGCTGGTAAGCCAGTTGGCTGCCTCTGGCGCTTGGTTGCAGCGGCGTGATTAACTGCAGGTCAGCTAAACAGGGTTGCATTGTAACTAAATGATGGAAACAATGACTGAGCGCCAGCGACTTATAGCGCACTTGCTGCATATCTATATTATCAAATACCGTTAACGCGGCGTCTAAAACGCTCATCGCTATAATGGCAGGAGTTCCGGTAAGAAATTGCGCTATGCCGGGCGCTTTTTGATAATCGGTTGCAAAGCTAAAGGGTGCATTGTGCCCCATCCAACCGGTTAACGGCTGGGTTAAACGATCATGATGACGGGTGGCGGCATACAAAAAAGCAGGCGCACCTGGCCCACCATTAAGATATTTATAACCGCAACCTACGGCAAAATCGACGTGGCACGCATCAAGCTCAATCGGCAATGCGCCAGCACTGTGCGCCAAATCCCAAATAACTAAGACACCTTGCTCATGTGCTCGCTGAGTCAGGCGTTGTATATCGAGTAACCGGCCACTGCGAAAATCGACTTGCGTCAGCAGTAATACAGCAATCTCTGTGGTGATAGCTTGCTCAAGCGCATGATTATCCGGGCTGTCGTCAACTAACACTAACTGACAATATTGCTCACCCAATAAGCTTGCTAAGCCCTGCACCATATAAAGATCTGTAGGAAAGTTACCCGCTTGCGACAGTATTTTGGTACGCCCCGGCTGCATAAGCATGGCGCAGCTTAATATTTTAAATAAATTCACCGAGGTAGAATCACAACAAATCACCTGACCTGGCGCGGCACCTAATAATGGTGCTATTTTTTCACCCACCTTATGCGGTAAATCAATCCATTGATGGCTATTCCAACTTTTAATCAAATCTCGCGACCATTGCTCGTTTAGCACCTGATGTGCTCTTAATGCCGCCACGCGTGGCATAGCGCCTAACGAGTTACCATCCAGATACAGCGTGTTGTCTGGTAAAAAAAACGCATCACGTTTACTGGCCAATGGATCTGTGGCATCCAGTAAGGCCAAAGTCGTTTTAGTTAGATCGGGTAACATCGTCATCGGAGGGCTCACTTGGCGATTAACGCCTGCACTGTTATTAAAAAATGTTGAAATGCTTCGGTTTTGGGATGGATCCAATCAAAGTGCCCAGCGTCATCCAGCAGTTGCATAGGCAGGCCACTATCTGTTGCCTGAGATAGGGGCACGATGGTATCAGCTCGGCCATGAAGCAATAGTGTTGTAGGGTGTGATGGCTGTTGCGACGGACTTGCCTCTTGATATTTTCCAGCGAGATCAGGGTAGTTTCCGCCCATAAATTGACGAGTCGCCCGCTGACAGCCTGTTGCATCACTTTGATAGCTGGAAAGATCAGTAATAGCCGCAAGACCAATAACACCTTTAACCGGCTTTAATAATGGCGTGCCTTGCTGATTTTGTTTGGTATGCAGATAGGACTCCCCTGCCGCCAATAACGCTAAATGCCCACCCGCTGAGTGCCCGGCTAACACCACTTGTTTTAGATCAACAGAATAATCTTGCAACACTGTTTGCGCATGCGCTATTCCGGCTAAGACATCATCATAACTGCCGGGCCATCCTCCACCAGCATCGCCTACCCGACGGTATTCTATAGACCAAACCGCAATACCAGCGGCGGCTACCGCTTCACTAAATGCCTGAGTATGCTGAATATCAAAGACATTAAGCCAGCAGCCGCCATGAATAAATACCAAAAGTGGAACTTGTTGATTCGAAGATGTCTTGTTTAATTTAGGTAAATACAACTGGCCAAATTGCAGTGAATTTTCACCATACTGAAGTGTTACGCCGCTACCTGAACTAGGTAATTCCAGTATACTGTTGTAACTGACTTGTCGCAGCCGTTCAA
The DNA here is from genome assembly GCF_014653435.1 of Alishewanella longhuensis. Classification (GTDB taxonomy): domain Bacteria; phylum Pseudomonadota; class Gammaproteobacteria; order Enterobacterales; family Alteromonadaceae; genus Alishewanella; species Alishewanella longhuensis. The sequence goes on from NZ_BNAO01000012.1 coordinate 58,489, forward strand.
CCGCCGTCTTTTCAGGTGTCTCCTGACTATAACGGTTAGTACAAGCTGTTAACAGTATGCAGAACACTAACAAATAAAATGGCGTTAATTTGCGCATTAAGACGTTATACCTTCATTCGCTTGGCTGCGGGACTTTGTACTGAAGCTAAACTAAACCAATATCCGATCCAAGCCCTTTGCGCTGTAAAGCCAAATTAGCACTGCCAATATCATTAGGAGTTTATATGAATACACCTTACACGCCACCCCACATATGGCAATGGGGGCTGCAAATGGCGGCATCCCATTGCGAATATAAATCGCCCGATAGCGGCTGCCACGCATGACAAATTATTACGCGTAGGCACACAGCCGTTGCAATTGTACTCTTTGGCCACACCAAACGGTGTAAAGGTTACTATTTTATTAGAGGAGCTACTTGAATTCAGTATTACAGATGCAGAATATGATGCTTGGTTAGTCAGTATCAACGATGGAAATCAATTTAGTAGCCGTTTTGTCGGGCTTAATCCCAATTCAAAAATACCGGCATTAATCGATACCACAAATAATGTCAGAATATTTGAGTCAGGTTCGATTTTATTCTACCCAGCCGAAAAATTTGCTGCATTTTACCCTCATCGCGAGCAAAACGAACCGAGGTAGTGAACTGGCTATTTTGGCAAATGGACAGGGCGCCATTTTTAGGTGGCGGTTGTGAGCATTTTTATGCTTATGCGCCAGAAAAATATGAATATCGTATCAATCGTTATGCAATGGAAGTAAAGCGACAACTTGATGTGTTAGATAAACAGCTAGCATGCAATGAGTTTATTGCCGACTTGACCGCCGACAAGGCTTGAGGACTATTTTTCTAGCAGCTGGTTCTCAGCATAGATGCCACTCGTTCAGCAATTTCTTGCGGCTCAAAATTCGCCAACTCAGCAAAAGAGCCTATCCCTATTTCCTCAAACCGTTTAACGACTGTAGGCCCAACGCCCTTCACTTCGAGCAGTGCAGTTTTTTCTGCTTCACTAAATGCCATGGCCGATTTCCTTAAACCTCATAATGCTCCAATAAAATTGCTGAGATTGCTAACTTATATTGAGTTTACTCTTCTTTATCGCTATTTTTTCTGTTCATGATTACCGCTCCCACCACCAAAAGATAATGCTAGCGGCTCTGCCTTTTTGCTCGGTTGGGTAAGCAGGTAAAGCAGCAAAAGCAAACCGGCCACGGGAACCAGGCAGATAAGTTGCCACCAAGGACTAAGTCCGGCATCGCGCAGGCGCCGGGTACAGGCCGCAAGCCACGGCAGCAACACCGCCAACGCCATAATCTGCAGCGGCAGCGGACCGAGGAGCTCAGCAAGCAATTTTGCAAAAGCCAACATCACGGCCACAGCAAGGGCAAACCACCAGAAATCGGCGCGTTGGGTGGTGCCGGTAAATTCCAGGCCAGCAAGTACACCTTCGCGCATTGCCTTAAGAGCGGGTTGGCCGGACGTCGGCTCACGCAGCAGCAAGCTATCGGCTGGCACCTCAAGCACAGCTGCCAGTGCCCGCAAAGACTCATTCGAAATTTTCGCGCCAGCTTCGAGGCGTTGAATGGTGCGCAGATTCAAACCTGTCAGTACGGCCAATTGCTCCTGCGACCATTGCCGGGCAAG
>NZ_BNAO01000012.1:60167-60551 GCF_014653435.1 Alishewanella longhuensis
CAGCTCTCGAAGTCGGGTGCTGTTCACGTACATCATCAATACTCCTGCATAGAGTCCCTGGTGGAGCACTATTATCCGACCAAACGGTGTTACAGCGTGACGAAAAAGCCCCGACATAAGCACGACTTTAGCCCGACTTTTTGCTTGTTGGCTACTGTTTAGGTGATCTAAGCAGCAGAAACCGTTACAGCTACCACATGCCCTAATTGGCGCAATATGGTGGTGAGCTGGCCGCGATGATGAGTTTGATGGTTAATCAGATAGCTTAGAGCCAAACCCCTAACCAAACAACTTCGCTGCGCGGGCTGCCATCTCTGCTTCACTAACATCTTCAATATGAGTGGAGAACATCCAACTATGACCGAAAGGATCCTGCAGGCAGGC
>NZ_BNAO01000013.1 GCF_014653435.1 Alishewanella longhuensis
CACCGCATGTCGGTAGTAGAGCCGGTGTTTGGCAATATTGGCACCAACAAAGGGCTAAAACGGTTTAGTTTGCGCGGCAAAACCAAGGTGCAAGGCCAATGGCAGTTGTTTTGTATGGTACATAATCTGGAGAAGGTAAGCCGATACGGCAACGTGGGGTAAAGCAAAGTGAAGAGTGGCTTAAACTCCGCTAATAGCGCGGCTATAAAAGCAAATTAACGTCAACATAAATCTTGTCTTGAAATTCCCACCAGAAACATGCAGAGTTGATAACAAATAATAAACAGAATGGCCGAGGTAGAAATGTTGTGCGCGCAACAGGTTTTTCTACAGGCTCGTTAGCCGGCTATTTATAACGGAGATATTTGTGAATCAGAAAAACAAAGAAGAAGTTGTAAATTACACACTTGGAATTACTGGTTTTGCCACATTGATTGCTTTGCTAAAGTCTATGGCTCAATCAAAAACACTAACAGCTATGGTTTTGGTTGGTGTTATTGCTGTAGTGACTTTTTTCTATTTTCTTTTAAATTCAGGTAGTGTTTAAAATCAATGGCTAACAAGGCGCTATTGTCGCCGCTAACGCGGCTTACGCTGCGCTCCAGCCGCCCCAAAGCTTTGCGTTAAATTTTTAATTAAGTTAAGTGATGAACATTGAGATTGTAGAAAAAGCAGATCACCTTCAGCTATTAGCGATCTGGGAAGCATCGGTCAGAGCCACGCATGATTTTTTGGCGGAAGATGATTTACAGGAGTTAAAACCATTAATTCTAGAGCAGTATTTCGACGCAGTTGATTTAACGTGTGCTAAAAATAGCAATGGTGAAATACTAGGGTTTTGTGGCGTACATGATGGCAATATTGAAATGCTGTTTATCTCACCTGATGTGCGTGGAAAAGGTATAGGTGCTTTGTTAGCGGCCCATGCAATCAAAGATCAGGGAGCAACTAAGGTTGACGTTAATGAACAGAATGAGCAGGCGCTAGGTTTTTATCAGCATATTGGTTTTAAAGTGACAGGGCGCTCCCCCGTCGATGGGCAGGGTAAAGCCTATCCGTTGCTGCATATGGCGCTATAAAAATTTAACAAGGCCAAGCACGGCGACGTCTTTTTCGTTGCGGCTTCGCCTTCACTACAAAGCCGCGCTTGCTGGCGGCGTTAGAGGCCAAATGAAATCGATAGCAGAGATCGACATTTTAGAAAGAGCACACAATCTAGGGGCTAAAACTCTTGGCGATGCTGCAGATTCATTGCTGGCAAGATGGCATTCGGGAATGCGTGATAACGAAACTTTCATTCGTCTGGCGTTCTTGTGTTGGTATTCACGTAGCGAACCCAACGGGTACAACGGACTATCAGACACATTGCCGAACGTTGACGAGCTCATTGACGAGTTAGGCGGGCTCTCAAGTGTATCGGCGGAGTCAAAATTTGTTCTTGCAGCATTAGCAACAGGCTTTCCTTGGTGTTTGGGCGAGGAAAAACGTTGGGCTCATTTGGCGTTACAACTTCCCGAAGATGTCCGTATTTTGGAGCCGAAGAGTGTTGTATTTTCAGAATGGCGTTACATCTTTGGCTTCCAAGAAGACAGCAAAGCGTTAAGACATGAATTGTATTCTGAATTCCATGCGCGGTTTGATGGTCGTGGTTACATGGGCATCTACTTACAGTCTGTTTTCGGCCGTCGTGTTGGCTTCTAACACATATGAGCTTTCTCGGCGTCAATAGGTAAAACTGCTCTTCTGGCCGCGTTATCGGCCAGGCACTTGTCCATCAGCAAGATAGACTGCTTCATCTGTCATCAGGGTTGTCAGGCGATAGCCTGCAACAAACACATATTGTGGCTCTCTTATCTCACGCTCAATGAGTGCCTGCTGATTTCAGCATACATGCTGACAGTTGTTTTGCATGGGGCATAACCTAGATAAGGTACGCCGATATGGCAAAGTGGGGTAAAGCTAGGTGAGGAGCGGCCTAAACGTGGCTAATAACGCGACAATAAAAGCAAATTAACATCAGAATAAATCTTGTCTTGAAATTCCCACCAGAAACCTGCAAAGTTGATAACAAATAATAAACAGCATGGCCGAAGCGGAAATGCTGTGTTTTGAACAGGTTTTTCTACAGGCTCGTTATGCGGTACCAGAACAATGACCGAGAGTGAAGTTATAATCGAGTTTGCTAAAAAAGAAAAAAGGTTAACTGTACTTTTTGCAGTATCTTTCGCTATGTTCGGTGTTACGCTTTTATTCAACGTTGTAACGGAAACATACATTAATCCAACGATACCGTTTCTGATAGGTTTCGGATTCATTTTTTATGGCTTATACAATTACAGGTGTCCAAATTGTAACCACTTGCCGGCACCATTAGGTGGATCAGGCATTCAAATTTCGCCAAAAGAGTGCGGTACTTGTGGTGTAAAACTGAGGTGATTGCGCATAACAAGCCAGCACATACGCGCCCTTTGGACGCGCGACTCGCAACAAGTTGCTCATGTGCGCGGCCGACGTTAACAAGAAAAAATGTGTATAGACGGTAATGTAGAGTTGCAGACTGCTTGGAGAGCTGATACTACAACTGAATTGTTAGAAAATTAACCTGTTCAAGTTAGAGTTTGATAGATATTTATATTTGAAACCTGCATATTACAGGGTAATTTACGATAAATAAGTACTGGTAGCACTTAATGAAAAAATTTGAAGCAGTATTTGAACGTTTTCTTTGGAATTCACGGTTTTTGGTGCTCATCGCCGTTATCGCAAGTCTGCTGGGCTCTGTCGTGCTACTGGTCGTAGGTACTGTCGATGTAGTGAGTGTGGCTTACAGAGCCGTTAGTTTTTATCTTGGACGAAGCGAGCAGAACATTCATGAGTTTATTGTTACCGACATTGTTATTGCGATAGACATCTATTTGGTTGCGGTCGTATTGCTTATTTTTGGTGCCGGTTTATACCGGTTATTTATATCGCCGATTGACGAGCTGGATGAAAGTGGTGCTGAACACCCATTTAATATTCAAACCTTTGATGAGCTTAAGGATAAAATTGTCCGAGTCGTCATTCTTGCTGTTATCATTGAGTTCTTCAGAGCGGTGGTTGACATTCGATTCTCTACTCCGTTAGATGCCATCTATTTAGCATTGTCTGTGCTTGCACTTGCCGCTGCGTTGTTCCTGATGAGTATGAGTTATCACAAAGTCCTGCCAAAGAACAGAAAAGACGATTAGTGGCTTAAGGTGTAACCTGAGAAATGTTAGTTCACTTCTAGATTAGAGTATTGGACTTATGGTAGACATATTGTTTGTGGCCCTTGGTGTTTTACTGTTAACCAGTGGTGGCGAGGCTTTAATTAGGGGCTCTCTGGCGGCAGCTAACCGGCTTGGTGTATCGCCATTGCTAAGTGGTTTGCTGATTGTCGGCTTTGGTACGTCGGCACCGGAACTGGTGGTGTCGGTAGATGCCGCGCTAAGCCAGCGCCCAGATATTGCGATTGGTAATGTAGTGGGTAGTAATATCGGTAATATTTTGCTGATTTTAGGGGTGTGTGCGCTGATAACGCCACTTACGGTTAGGCCTCTGGTATTACGCCGTGATGCGGTAACCGTAGTAGCGGCAAGTATTTTGTTTCTGGTCCTGGTCGGTGGCAATGCGCTGGTTAGATGGGACGCTGCTATTTTCCTGCTTGCTTTGCTTGGCTATTTAATTTGGTCCTACTGGACCGAGCGTGCTGGCAAGGCGCCTTCAGCGGAATTACATAAAGCTGAAGGTGAAGAAGTAACGGCACTACCGAAAACCGCGCTTTGGATCATCATGGCGATTGTTTTAGGTTTAGCGCTACTTGTTGCCGGTTCGCAGGTGTTATTAAAAGGCGCCGTAGGCATTGCTGAATCCTTGGGTATGTCAGAAACGGTAATCGGCCTGACATTAGTGGCGGTTGGCACGTCTTTGCCAGAGCTATCCATTTCTGTAATCGCAGCATTTCGGCGCCATGCCGATGTGGCCATAGGTAACATCCTGGGGAGTAACATCTTTAATCTACTGGGAATATTAGGTATTTCAGCTTTGCTGCAACCACTGCCGGTACCCGAGAGAATTCTGCAATTTGATCAGTGGGTAATGTTGGGTACTTCTTTAATACTATTACTTTTTTTATACACAGGTAGTCGGCTTAGCCGGTTAGAAGGTGGGCTACTGCTCTTGGGTTACGGTGCGTATTTAACGCTGAGTTTTACTGTGATGGGTGCTTAGTACAATCTGATGATCATTATGCCCGATAATTCAGTAGTGCAGACCGTGTAGACGACCTCCAGCCTTGCTCAAAAGCTTGTGCATGTTTTGCAGATAGAACGCTCAAGTCTGGAGCAAGAAGCAACGCAGTATTTTGTAGATTTAGTCACAATATGGTTGTGAGAACTCGCTGCTGGAAGTTGAAGCCCTTCAAACTAATAAAAAGTATCGCTATCGTTGACATGTAAATGGGTTTTTATATGCTAAAGGCGTGATGTTGGTATAAAAGGTGTTTGGAGAATTAAATGAAGGAATTATCCGCTAAGCAGTGGTTTTGGGCACTACTTATTGTTATGCCTATTACTTTTTATTTGATCGAACTTTTTACAGGGGAAGCGCAAGCAACCCTATTTTCTTTTATAAGCTATATCTTTTCTTCCGTGCTGGGTGTTTTATTAGGTTATGTGCTTTTTGGCAAAGGCCTTATAAAGGTCAAGCGTTTTGCAGGGTTTCAGTTATTGGCGTTTATCATCATTATGGCGCTAGGTATTTTGCTGTCGCTCCTTATCAACTTCGTGGGTATGCATCATTTCAGTTTCTTTATATCTAAAGTGGTCATTTTATCTTTTAGCTCATCTGCGATTGTGTTGGCTTTTAGCTTTAAACCGGATGAAAATTTATAATACTTTTTCGCCATAGAGCGCTTGCAACTGCTGTAGCGCTCTACTGTCCTTAAAATTAAGCCTTTAAGGTGTTAACGTGGATACTTCTGCTGATGAGCTATTTTGCTGTGGTTATACTAAGTGCGAGTAAAAATGCGAGCCAGAATGATCTGCGGGAGACTAAATAAGCAGAAGATTGTCAGTTGGTCCCGTGTGATGCTGCTTGCTCTGACTGCAGCGATTATATAGGCTTAGCGTTTTTTATGCGCCGGAGCTTGAGTTTGCCGTTATTTCCTATTGTTATTTTGCTAAGTGCCGCCTTGTTATTTCTGGTGCAACCTATGCTGGCACGTTTGTTACTGCCGTATTTTGGCGGTGGCGCCCAGGTATGGGCGGCGTGCTTGCTGTTCTTTCAAAGCCTGCTGCTGGCGGGGTATGCCTATGCCCACGCGTTAACACGCTTCGCCAGCTTGCGCCAGCAGGGGCTAATTCATAGCGTGCTGTTGGTATTGGCACTTTGTGCTTTGCCCTGGTTACTGGAACCGGAGCTGACCACCGAAGGTGCTTCGCCTTTATTGGGTATTTTAAAAGTATTAACCCTTACAATCGGCTTACCTTATTTGCTGTTGTCGGCTACCGGGCCTTTATTGCAGTACTGGTTTGCTGCCAGGTTTCCACTGCGCTCGGCTTATCGCTTATATGCCTTATCTAATCTTGGCTCTTTTGCTGGCCTATTACTGTATCCCTTTGTGTTGGAGCCTTATCTGCCATTGGCGCAGCAGCGATTGTATTGGGCAATAGGCTTTGCAAGCTTTGTGCTCGGTTTACTGCTGTTGTTATGGCAATTACTGGTAAGTAAAACAGCGGTTACCCTTACCAAGGTAGCGGTAGCTCCACTGAGTTTGCAAGGGCAACCCTGGTGGCGCTGGCTAGCCTTGTCAGTGTGTGGTGTGGTGTTATTGCTGGCGGTAACCCAACAGCTTACCCAAAACGTGCCGCCGGTACCGTTTTTATGGATAGTACCGCTGGCGCTTTATCTGCTGAGCTTTACGTTGGTGTTTAATCGCGACAGTTGGTATCAGCGCAGTATCTGGTTGTATTTATTTGCTATTAGCCTGGTGATGGCAGTGCTGCTGTACTATTTAGGGCGGCAGTTCGACTTGTTTTCGCAGTTAGTGCTGTATTTAGTCTTGCTGTTTAGCGGTTGTATGCTCTGTCATGGCGAATTAGCTCGCAGTAAGCCAGCGCATGGTGCGTTAACGGCTTTTTATCTGGTGTTAGCCACCGGCGGCGTGTTGGCGGGGATCCTGGTTAATTTGCTGGCACCACTCGTCTTTAGCAAGTATTGGGAGTTTCCTCTTGTTTTGCTAGCTATTCTCTGGTTGATCACCTTAACGCCGTGGCGAGCAAAAGCGCTGTGGCAAAATACTTTGGCGGCAGTGGGGGGAGTGCTCTTTATTGGCTGTTTTGTGTTAGCCGAGTATTGGCTAGGGCAACATGATGTGGCGAAAAGCCGTAACTTTTACGGTAGCCTAACGGTGCGGGATGTGGCTGTTGCCGGGAACTGGCAGCGGCAACTCATCGATGGCACGACTAGCCATGGTGCCCAATATCTGTTGCCAGAGCTGGCACAAACGCCGCTTAGTTATTATCGGCCTGCTACCGGTGTGGCGCTGGCGATAAAGCACTTTTTGCCGGCCGATCCAACTCGAAGTGCCAGCCAATTACAGCAGCGACAACTGGGGTTTGTCGGCTTAGGTGCCGGGGCCTTGGCAGCTTATGGCCGCGCGGGTGATAGCATCTATTTTTATGAGATTAACCCGGCGGTAATTAATGCCGCAGAGCAGCATTTTAGCTATTTAGCCGACAGTGCTGCCAAAGTAGAGGTTTATGCCGGTGATGCCCGTTTAGTGTTAGCAGAACAATGGCAGCAGCAAGGTAGCAAAGCCTTTGATATTTTGGTGCTGGATGCCTTTAGTAGCGATGCTATCCCTATGCATCTGTTAACCGCAGAAGCGATGCAGCTGTATTGGCAGCATTTATTACCCGATGGGGTCTTGGCGGTGCATATTTCCAATAACTATCTGGATTTAAGCAGTGTGCTGCGTAATCAGGCTACAGCGCTCGGGTTAACGGCGCTATTTATACCGACACCGGCAGATCAGGAAAATCCGGCTGCAACCGAGTGGGTGTTGTTAAGCCGCAATCAACGCTTTTTAACACAGCCAGTAATTAGCGAAGCGGTGCGCCCCTGGCCGCGGGTGTTAAAAACAGAGGTGCATTGGACAGATCAGCACAGCAATTTATTCCGGGTGCTAAAGTAACGCAGGGTATGGTTGTCTTTTAAACAAAAGCCGCAGCGATAACTGCGGCTTGGTTCAGCGTAATAAATTAGCGCTGGCTTTTTTATTGTTCAGTAATAATGCGGAGTCTTTGCTTTGCACTGAGTTTACCGTCTGCAGATTGATAGCAGCTGTCAACTTTGCTTACTCTAATTAAATAAGGCGGTTCACTGACTGTTGCTGCGGTAAAGTTACTGCGGCATAGCGAATGGCTTAAGCTGCGGTAATGATCGCGGCTAAACAGCGGGCTTTTACTTTGTAAAGGTTCTGCACTATTAACCAGTTTGGTTTTATCCTCAGTCGGGAACAGTGTGATCTTGCCCTGTTGCCAAACGGCGGTATCGCCCGCGTTCAGGCTATAGGTGTCGGCGAGTAGCGCTGCAGGGGTAGATTCAGGCAGCAATTCACTGATATACACCTCTGCTGCGCCACTGGCTTTTAGTTGCACTATGCCCTCTGCCTGCAAGCTTAGATCGACTAATAAGGCTGTAGCCTCATCGACACCAAATGCCAGCTTAGTTTGGGTGGCTTGTTGTAGCACCAGTAAGCGGGCCTGGCGGCCACGTTCGGCAAAGTGGGTATCTAAAATGCCTAGCGGAAATAAACCTAAACCACCTGTTGCTGTGAAGGTTAGCTGGCGCTCACTCATCTCATCCGGGCAGCGCTGCTCTTTGCGGCAGCCTGGCCACGGGGCAGCAGCGGCTTTAGCGCCGTATTGCAGAGCATGGTAACTGTCGCCATTACTGATCATTGGCACTGTTGTTGTTGCTGTATCGTCGGCAAAAAATTGGCTGCCACTCATTACCGCGGTGCCGGCACTGGTACCGCCTACCAATAAGCGTTTTTGTTTAACGGCTTCGAGTATGGCGAGCAGCTCTGCACTAGCGCTGCCATCGCTATGCCGTAACGCTTGGTAAGTCAGGCTTTGATCGCCACCATTAAAGAAGATGCCATCGGCATCAGCAATTAGTGCAACAACAGCGCTACTGCCTTTTTCGCACAGCTGCTGTTTGCTGGTAAAGAGATCGGCATAGATCTGTTCGCGGCGATAGCTACCATGAATATTGGCCAGATACTGTGGCAAGGCCGCACAGTTTTGCTCGGTGATGGCGCGTTGCAATGCCGCGGTTAAGGGTAACCATTGTGTGGCGGCACCGGCCTGGCGAAACGCATCTAGATAAAAATCTACCGCGGCAAAAGGATCGCGGGATGAGGCGGTAACTACCAATACCTTCGCCTGCTCGCGCCCTTTAGCCTGAGCTTTTTTTGTGGCCAGTTGTACAAATTGCCGATACAGCTCAGCCGACTCGGCATGAGTTGTTTGTGCCAGATCAACTTGCTCAGTTAAACGGTATTTACCATCGGCGCTAAGAGTGGGCACTTCCAGGTAGTCTAACACTGCATTGAGTTCACGCTCAGACAATGACTGCCAGAGCTCTTCGCCACTAACAGCTAAGGTTTCCGTTGCTTGAAAACTGCGCCATTGTTCAATAAGTTGCGATTCGGTAAGCAGTTTTCCCTGAGCTTGCGGTAGGCTATTAAACAGAGTTGCCAGCTGTTGTTGCAGCGAAGCACGCTCTGCCGTAAAAAGCTCGGCACCGGCGAATAACTGCAGAGTTGTTGGGTGCAATAAGTAGGCATTACTGGTTTTAGCCAGTTTGCTAAATTTTGCCTGGTCGCTACAGCTTCGAGCTGACATAGAACTGCAGGTTGCCAGACCACCACCGACTAACATCAAGTCATAATCTGCTTCGGGTAACAATGTGCTTTGCTCGGCCGGAGCCAGCTCCAAAATTACTGGCGCATCGGGCTCCTGCTCGATAGCTGCTCTGGCCAGTAAGCCTGGTACACTAAGCAGGCTACCGGCAATCAATAATGAAATGCAAGACAAACGCATCTAACCTCCTGTTGCGCACTGCTGCGGCTTTTCAAAGGTGCCATATACTACTGGCTTACCTGCGCTGACCAGGCAGCGACCTTTGGCGATAACAGTATCTATAGTTAAATCTCGGGAATTAAGTAGCAGCATATCAGCATCTTTGCCAACTGCAAGCTGGCCTTTTTGTTTTAAACCAAGAACCTGAGCAGGTGCCGCGGTGACACTGGTTAAGGCATCAGTTAAATCAACTTCCAGCTTGAGTACTGCCGTTTGCAACGCTTGAAGCAAGCTATTTACTTGCCCCACTTCCAAACCCAGTAACTCGCCATCATGACTATATACCGGCAGGCTAGCGTTGCCATCAGAGCTCATGGTAAGTTGCATGGCTGGAATACCCGCTTGTAAGGCCCGGCGCAGCGCCTCGGCTGCAGCAACTTCGCCATGTTTTAAATCATAGTCTGTGGTGCTGGCGGTAAAATCTATTACCCCACCAGCGCGCGCAAATTCCAGGCCTGCGTTAAACAGGGCTTCGTTGCGGTTAATATGGGTAGGGTAAAACTGTTTTAGGCTAAGCTCAGTGCCGTTTACGGCATCGAAGAGCGGTTGTAACAGGCTAGCACCACTGCCCACATGCACACTAACAGTGCCGCCTTTACCTGCCAGCATACCGCCGACCCGCGCTGCTGCCGCAACTTTGCGTAGTTCAGTCGTTGTTGGCTGTGATGAGCGGTGATCGCTAATGGCTATTTCGCCAACACCAATAATTTTATCAATTAAAATTAAGTCATCGGTAATATTGCCTGTTACCGTTCGGCAGGGGATTTCGTAGGAGCCGGTGTGGCAATAAGTACTAATGCCTTCGGTTTCCAGCGCATGGGCTTTGGCTAGTAAGTTGGTTAGGGTGCGCGTTGTGGCATCAGTGCCCAGTACGCCAATTGCTGTAGTCACACCTGCGAGCGTGGCATCGGTGAGTTGCATTTCCGGGGTACGGGTAGCAAAGCCACCTTCACCGCCACCACCGATATAGTGTACTAGCGAGTCGACAAAGCCCGGCACTAAATATTTACCACTACCATCAATGACACTAATAGGCAGTGTGCTGTTGTTTACGGTTAAGTTGTCACCTATTGCCGCAATGCGGTTACCGGCAATAAGGACATCTTTAATACCCAGCGCTGCAGGGGCGAAGACGCTGGCACCTTTAATAAGAAGAATGTGTTCCAAGAGAACCTCGTTATTGATAATTTATGGCCACGGCCAGCAACATAAACAGGCTAGCCAAAGCAAATAAGCAAAGTTGTAATTTCCAGGCAAACTTAAGCCAAACCGTCCAATCTACCCGCACCACACCCAGGCAGCCAATTAAGGCGGCAGAGGTAGGGATAATGCAATTGGTTAAACCATCGCCCAATTGAAAAGCCAGTACAGCAATTTGCCGGGATAAACCGAGCATATCGGATAAGGGGGCTATTAACGGCATGGTAAGCGCCGCTTGCCCTGAGCCTGAAGCGACAAAGAAATTAAACACCGACTGCATCACCAGCATTAGCCAGGCAGAAAGCCAGGCGGGTAAATCGCCCAGAGCCTGACCTGAGTAAAACAGCAAGGTATTGAGCACCGAAGGTGATTCTGGGTTATCGCCACCTAAAATAAGTACTATGCCTTTCGCCATGCCGACAATCAGAGCCGCAGGCAACAGCTCTGCTGCGCCTTGCTTAAAGCCGTCTGCGGCGTCATTTACCTTTAGGCGTTTACCCAATACGGCAATAGCGGCGATAACAACCCCAATGGTGAAAAACTGGCTGGCAATTTCCGGAATATAGTATTCGCGGCTGGTGACGCCCCAGATAATCCAGGCGAGCCCCAAAAAGAACACCGTTAAGATCAGGCTATCCAGGCGGCTATACTCACTGGTAACAGTGGCGTCTTGTTGCTGACGCAGCCGCTGATCGGTTTCATAGCTAAGTGAGCTGCCGGGATCCGCTTTTATTTTAGCGGCATAGCGCATGGTGAAGATAATACCAAAAAGGGTAAAAACCCCCCACATCCAATACCTTAGATTAGCACCGGAGAGAAGGGGGATTTCTGCAATACCCTGGGCTATGGCCACATTAAAGGGGTTCATCCAGGAGGTGGCAAAGCCAATTTGCGTGGCAACGTAAGTGACGAGTACTGTGGTAATGGCATCGTAACCCAATGCCAGCATCAGCGGCAGCAGGATAATGCAAAAGGCGATGGCTTCTTCGCCCATCCCAAAAACGGCACCACCGAGTGAAAATAAACCAAACATTAGGGGAATAAACAAAAATTCCGTACCCTTGGTTTTGTCAATCAGCGCCAGGATGCCGTTATGGATAGCCCCGGTCTTCATAATGATGCCAAAGGCACCACCGGTAAGCAGGATAAAGGCAATTACGCCCACCGCCGAGCCCCATTTCGAACCCGAGACCATGCCTTCAAAGGCATAATTGAAAAAGCCTACACCACCGCCTTCAGCAAACAGCGGCACACCACTGTGGCTATCGTTGGCAAATTGAAAGCTGTCGGGATCCAGCTTGCCTTTGGTTTTTGCTGCGCCCGCTGTTTCAGCTGCCACCTCTGTAAGGCTAAAGCTGCCGGCAGGTACCAGGTGCGAGGCAATAGCTGCCAGTATCATCACAAAAAACAGGATGACAAAGGCATCCGGCATGCTTGCCGGTTGTTTCGTTGAGTTAGTCATAAAATTAACCTGTGCAGTTGGCTGCCGGTGTTAGCCGGCAGCCAGCATTCTTAGAAGAAGTAACTAAAGGATAGGCGATAGTTTCTTCCCAGGGCATTGTGATTAATAGAATCGAAGCCACGGCTGGCACCATACACCTTTGGTGGATCCCGGTCTAACAGATTATCAACGCTAAAGGTGATAGTGGCATTTTCAAAATCGTAACCCAGGTAACCACGTAAGGTAGTCCAGGACGACACATCACGCTCACCGTTCTCATCTAAGGCACCAAGCTCGGCCATCTCGTCCAGATTACGGGCACGTAAACGGCTAATATCATCGGCGTAAGAGGCCGTATAATTGGCGCCTAAGCCTGTGCTAAAGTTATCGGCGCGCCAGGATACCCGCAAATTCGCAATGTTACGTGGGTAGCGGTAAGTCCCTACCAGCGATTCGATTTCATCTGAGCCGGCTTTATTACGTTCAAACGATAGATAGTGTGTCCAATCCAAATCTAAGCCCAGTTTACCTGCGCTCAACTCAAAGGTATGGCTTAAGCGGGTATCAATACCTTTAACCTGCTGGCGACCTACGTTATCCAGTAAAATAACATGGTCACGTTGTAACGGCAGGCTGGTAACGCGGGCAGGGGTGCTGTTTACCCAGTTGCTGAGGATCTCTTGCATATTGGCGTTGGCATTGGTCAGATCGCGGCCCTGACCGTCTAGCACCTGGCAAATATTAAAACGATCACGGCCTACTGCCAAGTTAGGGTTTAACGAAATACCGGTTTGACCATCAGGGACTAAGCCACAATGGCGCTGTGTGACATCGGTAATACTGCGTGCCATGGCAGCAGTTAAATCGGTATCAACCAGTTTTTTATGATCAAACTGCCAGTAGTCGACGGTAATTGTGGTGTTACGTGTTGGGCTATAACCAAAGCCAAGGCTTAGCGATTCAGAGGTTTCCGCCTCAAGCTCTGGATTCCCCAGCTCTAACACGTTGACCGTACCCGTACCGCCTAAACCACCACAGTAGAACTGGTTTACCAGCTCATTGGCCGAACAATCATAACGGGCGGTGGTGGTGCGCAGTTTTACCCCTGCTTGGGTTAACGATGGTGCCCGGAAAGAGCTGGCCCAGGATGCGCGCATGACCAATTCATCGGTTGGGCGGTAGGTAAAGCCAATTTTCGGATTAAAGGTACCGCCAAAATCGTTGTAATGATCGTAACGGCCAGCAGCCAGCATTTCGACTTGTGCTGTTAATGGCACATACACTTCACCAAATACTGCTGCCTGGTTACGGCTGGCTGTGGAGAAGCTGGAACCAAAACCAAAGACATCAACCAGATAGTCATTTTCAAAACGCGCCTGTGCATTTAAAGAAGGCTCATCGGTAATTTTTTCGCGGCGTAGTTCAGCACCAAAGGCGGCACGGACTATTTGATCGTTAAATTCAAACAGATCGCCGGTAATACGGGCGTCCCAGCCGTATAAGGTACTTAAGCCATCACGGGTTGGTACTTCTTGCGCCAGCGCCAATCGGGCTTCGTTGGCGGCATCATTTTGCAGGAATGGATTATAGCTACCGGCCAGGTTAGCACCGCTGTTGCAGCTTAGGCTGTTGCCATCCCGACTGGCGATACTGCCATCAGAGCATAGCTCACCGGCAATAGCGGCATGGTATTTGTAGCGATTATAAATACCGGCCACTGCTTCCTGTGTTGATTTAGAGCGCGAAAGGAGTACCGCACTTTCCCAATCCCATTCACGATAAGTACCCGATAAACCTGAAACTAAACGCAGCGCCTCGGTAGTGATATCTACCGTTCTTGGGGTATTAAAGCGGGCATCAAATTGAAAACCAAACAGGCGGCGACCGGTTGGTGAGAAAAACGGATCCAGATAGATTTCATCGTCGCCAAAATAGATAAAGTTATTGTCGCGGGTGGTGCCAGCGAAAATATCCAGGGCATTTTCCGGTACCCAGGCACCTTCGGCATCATTCAACTGATTAATAGGTGCTGGGCTAGAAACAGCAGTGGATTTAGTGCGGGTATAAAATAAATCGGTTTGCCAGTTGAGATTATGCGATAACTCTTTGTTAAACATTAAGCCGGCGGCAGCACTTTTAATGGGGCTACGCAGTACATCGTCTTCATTAGGGTAGTAAGAACAAATGCGCTCACCAAATTCGGTGGTAACCAACGGCGTGGCGCACCCTGGCGTGGCAATTTCATCGCCACTTACCGTAGAGAAATAATAGATATTTGGGGTGCCTTTTGGCAGATAGGAATAGTTACTTTTTAATAACGGCTCACGGCTAAAATCACGATCGACGGCGCGGAATTCTTTGCGATCATAAAGATCGGCAAATAGCGTTAGGTTGCCGCCTGCTACTTGCTGGCCCCAAATAAGATTCAGGTTGGTTGTACCTTCGTTACTACTGGCAGTGCTATTGCCATAAGATAGATTAACTTCGGCTTTCTCGTAGTCTTTTTTCAAGATGTAGTTAATTACACCGGCGACGGCATCGGCACCATAGATGGCCGAGGCACCGGTGGCGAGAATTTCTACCCGCTCAATGGCCGCTAATGGGATGCTGTTAATGTCCACAAAGTTCTGGGTACCGGCGGCAAAAGACGACGCAGCAACCC
Source organism: Alishewanella longhuensis (assembly GCF_014653435.1). Classification (GTDB taxonomy): domain Bacteria; phylum Pseudomonadota; class Gammaproteobacteria; order Enterobacterales; family Alteromonadaceae; genus Alishewanella; species Alishewanella longhuensis. The sequence continues at coordinate 14,474 of NZ_BNAO01000013.1, forward strand.
GGCGACCGTTAATGAGGGTGAGGGTAGAAGCGGGGCCCAAACCACGCAGTGAGGCTGCTGATTGACCTGCCGGAGTAGCGGTAGAGGTAGCACCACTTTCTGAGGTAGAGAAGGTACCACTGCCACCACGTAACTGGCCCAAATCTTTTAGTAATTCATACAGTGAACTGGCACCTGAGTTTTTAATATCTTCGGCCGATAGCACAACCAGTGGCTGCGCACCTTCTAAATCGACCCCTTTAATGCGCGAGCCTGTAACGGCAATGCGTTCTGGTACGGTTTCATTGGCGTTGTTTTCCTCAGCATTCTGCTGTGCATTGGCTGGAAAATTTAAAGCTAAGGCGGCTGCTACAGCCAGTGAGAGCGTTGTGTAATGTGTCATAATTTTATACCCCTGGGATATACAGCTGCACTGACAACGCCAACAGGTAAACCGTGCAGGCGATAGCATGCCAATGCAGCTGATAGCTTCATTTTTGCTTTTTTAGTTATTAGTGTGGTGTTGCTAACTGGCAACAAGCAGAAAGGCAGGTAACATTGCAATGCAAACGTAAAACGTTAGGCAAAATGCAACCTGTTGCGTTTCTACTCGTTAAACCACTCCGAGAGGTAGTATGACGAGTAGTGATATGAACCGAGCTGGATGGCTTTTTTTAACATATCGCTACTTTAAAATTGAGTTGATAACGTTTAATGCTTTTAAATAACGCAGGCAGTAAACAAACAGAGTTTTCAAATTACTGCCAATAACACCAATAGAAATACTGCGCTTGCCGGAAACTGTCAAGCAGCAAATGACATTTTTCTTAAAATTAATCTTGCGATAGCCGCTGAAAAAATGGGCCATTAGTTGTTAAACATGCTCTAGGTAAAACAGAATTAAGCCCGCAGTGCGGGCTTAACTCTTATTAAAAACATGCGCTTACAACGATTTTGGTTATACTTCTAAATAATCCAAAATGCCTTCTGCGGCTTTGCGGCCCTGGGCGATAGCCGTAACCACCAGATCGGAGCCTAATACCATATCACCACCGGCAAAGATTTTTTGCTGGTTAGTTTGTAGGGCATAGGTGCTTTGCTCACTGGCTAGCACACGGCCTTTGGCATCTAACTCCACACCCATATCAATCAACCATTGTGGCGGACTGGGTTGGAAACCAAAAGCAATCACCACCGCATCGGCGGGTAAAATTTGCTCAGAGCCTGCCACAGGCACTGCACTACGGCGGCCTTTAGCATCGGGTGCACCCAGCTCAGTGGTGACCACTTTCACACCACAGACCTGGCCAGCGCTATTTAACTCAATACCCAGTGGTTGTAGGTTAAATAAAAACTCTATGCCTTCTTCGCGGGCATTTTGCACTTCTTTGCGTGAGCCTGGCATATTGGCTTCATCGCGCCGATAGGCACAGCTTACTTTGGTCGCGCCCTGACGAATCGAGGTACGGACGCAGTCCATGGCGGTATCGCCACCCCCTAGCACCACCACGGTTTTGTCTTTTAAGCTGACAAAAGGATGCTCGGTTTGCCAGCCCATCAGGTTATTGACGTTACCAATTAAGAACGGTAAGGCCTCATACACACCAGGTGCATCCTCGTTGGCTAAACCGCCTTTCATTGGCGTATAGGTACCAAGGGCCAGGAATACTGCATCGTACTCATCAAGCAAGCTATCAAAGCTAACATCAACACCCACAGTGGTATTTAGCTTGAACTCAATGCCCATGTCGGTAAAAATTTGCCGGCGCAGCTGCATCACGCCTTTTTCCAGCTTAAACGGCGGTATGCCAAAGGTCAGCAGGCCACCAATTTCGGGGTAACGATCAAATACTACCGGCGTCACGCCATTACGGACTAATACGTCTGCGCAGGCTAAACCGGCTGGGCCCGCGCCTATAACGGCGACTCTTTTCGTGGTTTTGCTAACGGCAGAGAGATCGGGCCGCCAGCCCATTTCAAAGGCTTTGTCGGTAATATATTTTTCAATACTGCCAATGGTGACGGCACCAAAACCTTCGTTGAGGGTACAGGCGCCTTCGCAGAGACGATCTTGTGGGCAAACCCGGCCACAAACTTCCGGTAAGCTATTGGTTTTATGCGATAATTCAGCCGCCTCAATAATCTTGCCTTCGTTGGCTAATTTTAGCCACTGCGGAATATAGTTATGCACCGGGCATTTCCATTCGCAATAGGGGTTACCACAGTCCAGACAGCGATCAGCCTGGCCTTCCGCCTGAGTTGGCGTGAGCGGCTGATAAATTTCCACAAACTCGATAGTTCTTTCACTATGTGTGCGTTTTGGCGGATCAATCCGTTTTACGTCGATAAATTGGTATACATTCTGTGCCATAACGCCTCCCTTACATCGCTTGTACACGCAGCTCGGCAGACGAGCGGGCGCGGTGACCAAGCAAGGTATTTACATCACTGGTTTTAGGTTTAATTAGCTTAAACTTCGGTAAATATTGGCTAAAATTATTTAGGATCCGCTGCGCTTTTTCACTGCCAGTTTCTTCTAAATGTTGATGTAACAAGCTGCGTAAGTGCTCTTGTAATATCGGCATTTCTACCGTCAATGCCTCTACCAGTTCTGGGTTTAAGCGCAGTGCCAAGTCATCCTGTTCATCCAGTAAGTAGGCAAAGCCACCGGTCATACCGGCACCAAAGTTCACCCCAGTGCAGCCCAGTACCACGACCACACCGCCCGTCATATATTCACAGCAGTTATCGCCCGTGCCTTCTACCACCGCCAGTGCACCAGAGTTACGCACTGCAAAGCGCTCACCGACCTGACCTGCCGCATAAAAACGACCGCCGGTTGCGCCGTATAAACAGGTATTACCGGCAATGGTAAAACCGTTTTTAGCAAAGCTGGCGCCTTTCGCCGGATGAATAGCAATTTGTCCTCCGGTCATGCCTTTACCTACATAGTCATTGGCATCACCTTGCAACGATAAGTGCAGGCCACCGGCATTCCAGACGCCAAAGCTTTGGCCGGCGGTACCGATAAACTTTAAGCGGATGGGATCGGTTGCCATGCCCTGATTGCCATGTTGCTTCGCGATAAAGCCCGATAAGGCAGCACCTACTGAACGGTCGGTATTGCGGATCGGGAAGCTTAACTGACCGCCGGTTTTGCGACTGACCATCTGCTGGCATTTTTCTAGCAATAATTGGTTTAATGCGCCCGGATCAAAGGGGGTATTATTTTGCACACAGTGTAGCGGTTTATCTGAGCGGACACCGCTGGCAGCCAGAATGGGTGACAAATCCAGGCGGCTTTGTTTTTGCGTTTCACTGGCTTTGTAATCCAGTAAATCGGTGCGGCCAATAAGTTGTGTTAGCTCTGTTACGCCAAGCTGCGCCATTAGCTCACGCACTTCACGCGCCAAAAAGGTAAAGTAGTTCATTACCATTTCTGGCAAGCCAGTAAAGTGATCGCGCCGTAAGGTGGCATCCTGCGTCGCTACGCCGGTTGCACAGTTATTTAAATGGCAAATGCGCAGGAATTTACAACCCAGCGCCACCATAGGGCCGGTACCAAAGCCAAAGCTTTCAGCCCCTAAAATAGCGGCTTTAACCACATCTAAGCCGGTTTTTAAGCCGCCATCTACTTGTAAGCGTACTCTGTCACGCAGGCCGTTTTCCACTAAGGCTTGATGCACTTCGGCTAAACCCAGCTCCCAGGGGCTACCGGCATATTTTACTGAAGTCAGTGGGCTGGCGCCGGTGCCACCGTCATAACCTGACACGGTAATAAGATCGGCATAGGCTTTGGCCACGCCAGTGGCAATGGTGCCGATGCCGGGCTCAGATACCAGTTTTACTGAAATGAGTGCCTGTGGATTCACCTGCTTTAAATCGAAAATCAGCTGAGCTAAATCTTCAATCGAGTAGATATCGTGATGCGGTGGCGGCGAAATTAAAGTTACGCCGGGTACCGAATAACGTAAGCGGGCAATTTCTGCTGTGACCTTTTCACCGGGTAGCTGACCACCTTCGCCGGGTTTTGCGCCCTGTGCCACTTTAATCTGAATTACTTCAGCATTAACCAGGTAGTGCGGTGTTACCCCAAAGCGGCCCGAGGCAACTTGCTTAATTTTTGAGTTTTTCTCGGTACCAAAGCGCCGCGGATCTTCACCACCTTCACCGGAGTTAGAACGGCCGCCTAAGCGGTTCATGGCAATAGCCAGCGCTTCATGTGCTTCCGGACTTAAGGCTCCGATAGACATAGCAGCACTGTCAAAGCGTGGATAGAGTAACTCGGCAGCTTCAACTTGCTCCAGTGCCACACTGCTAGTGTTATCTTTTACTTTAAATAAATCGCGGATATGGGCCACCGGCCGTTGATTAACCAGCGCGCTGTATTGCTGATAATCCTCGTAGTTGCCACTACGTACCGCTTTTTGCAGCGTTTGTACCACGTCTGGGTTATAGGCGTGGTATTCACCATCGTGCACGTATTTCAGTAAACCACCATGATTCATCGGCTTGCGCTTTAACCAGGCAATATTGGCCAGTTGTTGTACATCTTGCTCAAAATCAGTAAAACCGGCGCCACTAATGCGTGAGGGGATATCAGCAAAGCATTGCTGCATCACTTCCTGATTAATACCCACCGCTTCAAATAAATTTGAGCAGCGATAGCTGGCCACCGTGGAGATGCCCATCTTCGACATAATTTTATACAGGCCTTTGTTTATGCCTTTGCGATAGTTCAGGACCGCCTGCCGTGCCGTCAAGGGAATATTGCCTTTTTCAACTAACTGCTCAACGGTTTCATAGGCTAAGAACGGATAGATGGCCGTAGCACCTAAGCCAATTAGCACGGCAAAATGATGTGAATCGCGGGCGGCTGCAGTTTCAATAATAATATTGGAATCACAACGTAGCTGAGCATTGACCAGCGCCTGTTGCACTGCACCGACTGCCATTGCCGCCGGGATAGGTAACAGGCCCTGAGCAATACGACGGTCGGTTAAGATCACCAAAACCACTTGTTGTTCGCGCACAGCAGTAATCACATCAGTGCAAAGTGTGCTAACCGCCTCTTTTAAGCTTTGTTTTGCCGGGTCAAAGTTCAGTGAGAAAATCTGGTGTTTATAGTATTTCTCGTCGGCTTGTTTTAGCTGTTTTAAATCCGAGTACATTAATACTGGTGATTCAAACTGAATACGCCGGGCATAGCCTGCGGTTTCTTTAAATACATTGTGCTCACGGCCAATACTGGTAGCCAGTGACATCACATGGGCTTCGCGTAAGGGATCGATTGGTGGGTTAGTCACCTGAGCAAACTGCTGGCGGAAATAATCAAATAAAGTGCGCGGTTTGCGTGACAATACAGCCATAGGGGTGTCATCACCCATCGAGCCAACGGCTTCCTGCGCATCTTTGGCCAGTACGGTAACCACCTGGTCAATTTCTTCATAGCTGTAGTTAAACAGCTTATGCATCACCAGCATTTGATCATCAGTAAAGGCGCGTTTACCGATTAAATCGGTTTCGTATTTTTCGTAAGGGACCAAGCGCTGCACGTTATCATTCAGCCAACTGCGGTAGGTATGACGCTGCATTAAATCTACGTCAATTTCATCCGAGCGCCAGATTTTGCCGGTGGTGGTATCAATTGCCAGCATTTCGCCGGGGCCAACCCGGCCTTTTTCTACTACTTCATCGGGTGTGTAATCCCAAATACCCACTTCAGAGGCTAAGGTAATCAGCTTATCGCGGGTAATGACAAAGCGGGCAGGGCGTAAGCCGTTACGATCCAGGTTACAGGCCACATGCTGGCCGTTGGTTAAGACAATACCTGCCGGGCCATCCCAGGGTTCCATATGCATGGAGTTAAATTCGTAAAAGGCTTTTAGGTTATCGTCCATCACCTTATTGCCTTGCCAGGCAGGTGGAACTAACAAACGCATCGCGCGGAACAAGTCCATACCACCGGCTAACAGCAGCTCTAACTGATTATCGAGCGAGCTTGAATCTGAACCACTTTGGCCAACAAAGGGCGCAGCTTCCTGTAAGTCAGGTAATAACGGTGAGGCAAATTTATACTGGCGGGCGCGAGCCCACTGGCGGTTACCGGTAATAGTATTTATCTCACCATTGTGGGCGAGAAAACGGAAGGGCTGTGCCAATTTCCAGCGCGGCATAGTGTTAGTAGAAAAGCGTTGATGGAACACGCAAATGGCGGTTTCCATGCGAATATCGGCAAGATCGAGATAATACTTCGGCAAATCAGCCGGCATCATCAAGCCTTTAAATACTGTGACTAAAGACGAAAAGCTGGGAATATAGAAATCTTCATCAGCACTTAGCTGCTGCTCAACGCGACGGCGCACCATATAAAGACGGCGTTCCAGATCATGATCACCCCAGCCATGCGGTGCGTTTACAATAACCTGTTCAATTTGCGGCATGGAATCCAGCGCTAAAGGCCCCAGCACAGCGGCATCGATAGGAACTTTTCGCCAGGCCACTAAAGTTAAGGTTTCGCGGGCGATTTCTTTATTAATGATGTCTTTTGCCAGTGCTGCTTTGACCGGATCCTGACTTAAAAAAATCATGCCTACACCGTATTTTTTTGCTAGATTCCAGCTATTCTCTTCAGCCAGTGCCCGGAAAAAACTATCGGGTTTTTGCATTAATAAACCACAACCATCGCCGGTTTTACCATCGGCAGAAATACCGCCGCGATGTTGCATGCGATCTAAGCCGTTAATGGCTGTTCTGACTATGCGGTGACTGGCGACACCCTCTAGGTGCGCAATCAGCCCAAAGCCACAGTTCTCTCTCGCCTGACTATGCTGATACAACGCCATGACACGCCTCCAAACTTATCCTGAAATAAATAATTATTTAACTTTATTGAATTATTATTCTTATTGTTGTTTTTGCTACTGCTGCGAGAAAATACTTTTTGTTCTGGCAGAGGTTAACGTGCTGCGGATGTTAATTCGGTTGTTTTAGCCGTCTATACATACAGAGATTAACAGGTATACCGATATTCTAATAAAATTGCAAGCTAGATTTTTGCTGCTTGATAGCCAGTAAACCCCAAGATGACACGATTTTTGTTGCTGTAAATTGCAACACCTTGAAGCTGTTAGTTAGCATGATGACTTTTAAGTGTACTTACACAATTTTTTGCTATGGCTGTAAATGACTTTTGTTAAGTAAGGCAAATAATTATGCGATGTTGGTGTTTAGAGAAATTATCTGATCTGCGTTTCCCTAAATGGGCAGCAGCATTGGCAAAGTGATTAATAACCGCTAATCTAGCCCCTTATTACTCTTAGGTATTATGGCTGGGTAGCGAGCTGTAAGTTTTCACATTAGGAAAAGTTGTTATGCAAAACCCGGTTCACCCGCAAGTCAAAGCCTTTGCTAGCCGTGTCCGGCAATGGGGTCGTTGGCAACTGGGTACCTTGTTGGTGGTGTTACTGTCTACTTTAGTGTTGCTTAGCTATCTTGCCTATACTGCTGTTTTTGATCGGGAAGTGGTATTGCATGAATTGCAGCTACTTTTAGCTTATATAGTGCCTTTACTTACTGCTGTTACCACCATCGTTTTTTATCTGATACTTCGGCTCGATGCGGCTTTACGCTTTGTTGATGATTCCGCGCTAGCTGAGCGAAAATTAAACCTGACAATGCAAGAAAGTATTCGGCAGTTAAATTTTGAAATTGAAGAGCGTAAGAAAGCTTTTCAAGCGAAACGTCGGGCTATTGAGGAACTACGCCGAGAAATTAGTGAGCGACGTAAAACAGAACAAGAATTAGCGGAGCAGAGCTTATTAATTCGCTCAATAGTCGATAGTTCACCGGATCTATTTTACTATCGGGATGAAAAAGGTTTATTGGCCAGTTGTAATAAAATGTTTGAAGGCATAATGGGTAGACCCATGTCAGAGCTTATAGGACAAAACCTGGCCAAGCTTTATGCTGCAGATAGTCCGCAGGCTGCTATTTTATCGGAGTATGAACAAACTGCACCGGAAACAGAGCTAACATTGGATATTGAATTCAAACAGCATAATGGTGAAATAAGCTGGTTTGAAATGCGGCATCTGCCTTTTTACGACAGGCAAGGCCGTTATATCGGATTATTGGGGTTTGGCCGCGATATCACTTCCAGAAAGTTAGCTGAGCAGGCGCTGGAAAAAGCTTATCAAGACAAAGGGCAGTTTATTGCCACGTTAAGCCATGAGTTGCGCACGCCGTTAAATGGTATCGTTGGCTTGACCCGCCGCTTACTGGGCAGTGCGTTAGATAATGAACAATTTAGCTGGGCTAATACTATCTTTACCAGCGCGGAAACCCTGGGCAATATATTTAATGACATCATAGATCTCGATAAGATTGATCGCTGTGAGCTAGATATTATTTATCAAAGCGTACATTTAGAGCGCTTTTTACAAGACATCGCAAATTTTGCTGAGCTTATTTGTCAGCAAAAAGGTCTAGAATTTGTGATGCCACAAGATAGTATTTTTGATTGTTATTTATTGCTTGATGCCACACGCTTACGTCAGGTGTTATGGAACTTATTAAGCAATGCCGTTAAATTTACCAGCAAGGGCCAGATCACCTTAACGTGTGAGTTGACGCAAGATAAGTTGGTAATCAAAGTGCTGGATACCGGTATCGGTATAGCAGAGCATGAGTTGGCACGAATTTTTGATATGTATTACAAATCTCAAGATGGACAACGCCTGAGTATCGTTGGCTCTGGTATAGGTTTGTCCGTTTCCCGCTCGCTGATCTCTGCCATGTCTGGAGATATTCAGGTAGATAGCCAACTAGGTGCTGGTAGTTGCTTTATGGTAAGTCTGCCTTTAGTAGAGGCAAATGCCCCTGAGCTGGCATCAGCAGTGAACTGTCCTGCTCTTACTATCCTACTGGTAGAAGATATACCCCTTAATGCTGATATTGCTATTGCTCTGCTGGAGCAAAGAGGACACAGCGTTATTCATGCTGAAACTGGAGAGGACGCGCTGGCACTGCTGGACACTGAGGATGATCTGGATTTAGTGTTACTGGATATGCAGTTGCCTGATATGGAAGGCGATGTTATCGCCAGATTTATTCGTGCAGAACCGCGGTTAGCCAATTTACCGATTGTTATGTTAAGTGCAAATGTTCGTAAAGCTCAGGAAGCGCTTATTGATATCCGCCTTGACGGCGTACTGAGCAAACCGCTGAACACCGAGAAGCTGGATCTTTTACTTGCGGAACTATTTTCGCCAAGTGCTCTAAAACGACAGTTACTGTCTACTACAACAGCCGTTGAAGCAGACAGTAAGAACGAGCGCTCAGAGGTATTAGATATTGCAACATTGCAAAATTATTTGCAGTCACTTGGCAAAGAGGGGATGCAGCGCAGTGCCAAGTTATTTGCGCAATTATTGCCAGGCTATATTAATAAATTGCTCGAAGCCGCCGTGCAGCAACATGAGATTGACTTACAAAGCCATGCCCATAAATTAAAAGGCGCAGCAGCAGCAATAGGCTTGCTATGGGTGCAACAACAGGCGAAGAAGCTGGAAGAGGAGCCGATGGAAAAATCGTGTCTGGAGCGGAAGATACTAGAATTACACTTTACAGCAGAGCAGCACCTTGCTGCTCTGCAACAGTATATTGAAAAGTACTAATTACTTCTCAATTTTGCCGACAAAGCGGTAACCCTCACCATGGATGGTGCTGATCAATTCTGGGCTGTCGATATCTGATTCGAAGTGTTTGCGGATACGACGGATAGTCACGTCAACCGTACGATCATTTGGGCGTAAATCGCGGCCAGTCATATGGCGGATTAGCTGTTCACGGGTAAAGATTTTGCCCGGTGTATCTAACATTAAGCGTAACGCGCGGTATTCACCTTTAGGCAGACGGCGTGCAGAGCCACTTGGTGAAGTAAGATTGCGGCTGTTTTCATCTAAGGTCCAGCCGTTAAACTTTAGAATGCTTTTATGCTCTTCAACAACGGGCTGCGCAGAGGTGCGGCTTAGCAAGTTACGGGCACGAATAGTGAGTTCACGCGGGTTAAAAGGTTTGGTTAGGTAGTCATCAGCGCCAATTTCCAAACCCAGGATACGATCTACTTCACTGTCGCGGCCGGTTAAAAAGATTAAACCTATATTTTCTTTCTGGCGCAGTTCTCTTGCTAAAATCAAGCCATTCTTACCAGGTAGGTTAATGTCCATAACGATAAGATTGACTTGATTTTCCTCCAGCTTTTTGTGCATCTCTTCGCCGTTAACGGCTTCGATCACATCATAGCCTTCCCCCTGGAACAGACTCACCAGATTCAATCTGGTAACTTCTTCATCTTCAACGACTAGAATCACAGGTGTTTGCATTAGAGTTAAACCTTATTTAAGAAAAGTAACAGTTGAGTTTAAAAAAAGATGGATTAGTTGGCCATCAGGTATCAAATTATGTGCAATTATAAACTATAGCGGCAATTGTTAACAAGAATTTTGTTAACAATTAGCCTTGTCTAATATTATTTTTTTATTATCTACTGTTATATCAGCGCGTTAGCTGTTTAGCTTAGAGGGGCTGACGCTACCCACCGGGAAATCAACATCAATTTGAATACCTTCACCAAGCTGGCTTTCTAAATTAATTTTGCCGTTAAGTGCTTGAGTTACCAAATTATAGACTAGATGCAGACCTAAGCCACTGCCGCCATCACCCCGGCGGGTAGTAACAAAGGGGTCAAAAATACGTTTACGGATATGCTCAGGTACCCCTTTGCCATTATCGCTATAATGTAGATAACATCTATGCTGCTTTAGTTGCACATCAATGATAATTTCACCAGCTTGCCCTTCGTCAAAAGCATGAATTAGGCTGTTCATGATGAGATTAATTAAAATCTGATTTATTGGCCCAGGTTTACTGGTAATAATTAAGTCTGCCGGACAATTAATTTTTAATTGATGCTGCGTTTTCTTTAAGTTAGGGCGTAATGAGAGTACTACCTCATTGAGCAATTGCTGCATATTGAATTGGCGTAAACTGTCATTAGACTGATCGACTGCTACCTGTTTAAAGCTGCTAATTAAACCTGCTGCCCGTTCTAAATTGCGGTAAATAATACCAAGGTTTTCTTTGCTATCTCCTAAGAAGCGCGCTAATTGATTGGATGAAAGTGTTTTCTTCTCAAAAGCCTGTTCAATTTCATGAACCTTATCTTGCAACAGAGTTGAAGCGGTTACGCCAAGGCCTATTGGGGTATTTACCTCATGTGCGATCCCTGCAACCATCTGACCGAGACTGGCCATTTTCTCGGTCTCAACAATTTGATTTTGATATTTGTGCAGTGTTGCTAAAGTATTCAGCAGCTCTTGGTTGGATTCTTTTAAAGCGGAGGTCCGTTCGCTGATTTTTTGCTCTAAACTTTGGTTCAGTTGCTTAATTTCTTGTTCAGCTTGTTCCATTTTGTAAAGCTGCCCCTCTACGCGGTCCATCATCGTATTGAAAGCACGATTAAGCTGGTTAAATTCGCGGAGTTCTGCAATTGGCGCTCTGACTCGATAGTCTTTATTACGGGCTACCTGATGCACCAGTTCCAGCAAGTCACTAATGGGTTTGGTAAAGCGTTGTTGTAGTTTTAACGCCATAAAATAGCACAGGCTCAGGGCAATAAAAGCGATGAAGACATTGATCATAATTTGCAGACGTTGTGAGCTTTCTAATCCTTCGTTACTGGCTCTGAGGTAAACGTAGCCTAAGAGCTGATTATCAACTGACACCGCTTTCATTTGCTCGATATAATCTTGATTATTCAAAGGTTCTGCCAGCTCGGCTAATCGGGACATCTGTGGTGGCCAGGGCCCTGTATCCCGGCGGTTATAACTGGCAAAAAATTTTAATTGCTGGCTCTCAGGCTCGAGTTGATAAATATGGACATTTTTGATAATCGGAACTGCACTCAGTGAATTGAGGCGTTGTTCTTCACGGAATTTATTATTATTTTGTAGGCTAGTTTGCGCGTTAATAGCCATAATATTGAGTAAACCGGAAAGCTGCTCCTGCAATTGTAGTTGTTGTCGCTGATAATCGAGGTAGTTAGATGATAGCAAGGCTATCGATAAGGCGGTGCTGCAAATTAGCATTACCAACCAGATAAAGGCGCTTTTCATTGAGGTCGTGCGATTTAGGCTTGTCATCTGCGGTTCAGATTCTCTATGCAACGCTATCAATAGTTATTATGATGCTAAACAGATAATAGTCTTTTCGCAAAGGTATAGTGGAAAAATTATCTATCACAGTTCATAGTATTGGCGAGCCAGATGACAAAGGTGTGGTTTATGGAGCTGTGGGAAAGCTATAAGCGTAGTATTTTTTTGTGTCATCAGCGGCTGGCAGAGCATATAAGTTTTGCTATTATCAGCGCGCAAAACCCTGCTGGGCAACTTAGCAGTCCGGTGGCTAATCAACTTTTCGATAAACAGCTGCAGGCTTATCTAGAACAAATTAATACCCCATACCGCTCTATTACCGGCGCCGCGCCTGATTTTAGTTTTCAAGAAAAAAGTTGGATGGTGCTTTGTGACAAAGAGCAGGCTATCGCTATTGGTCGGCAGTTTACTCAAAATGCCATTTATTGGATTGAACAGAACGAACTGTATTTAGTGCCGGTGCTCTTAACTCAACGCGAAGAATATCTCGGCGGATTTAACAGTCGAATGTTTTTATTGCCATCTTAACGCTCGCGTCTTATCACTTGCAGCAAAGGCTCAACATCATGTTGTAATTCCGCTTTAAATTGTTGCTTTAATCTGTGTTGTGCCAGTCGCTGTTCTGCATTTTCAGGTTCACTCAACAGTGGCAAAAAATCAGTGATACAAATACAGCGCAATGCCGGTTTTTCCATATTAGGCAGTTGTACTGCCCGATAAATTTGATGCGGACAAGCACTGGTTCGGCTGGCGGCTTTAATACAAGTAGCATTATCACTGGCAGTAGCAGTGCTGCTGCCAGTGGCGAGCAGCACCATCATCAACAGCAGGTGTTTTTGCATCTTCAGCTTTTCCCGTTAGGACTTTACTGCTTGGTATACCACAAAACCATTGGCTTTTGCCAGAGCCTTCACATTGCCAAAGGCTTGCTCCAGTAATTGCTGATAAGCGAGATGATTATTGGCAACCAAAGTTAGGGTGCCGCCTTTTTGTAATCGACTTACACTTTGGGCAATAAAAGCTTCACTGATAGTGTAATCGGTTTTAATGCCTGTATGAAACGGGGGATTACTGACGATATGCTTAAAGCTTGCCGGTTCGGTTGGTAAACCATCGGCAGCAACAACTTTACCGGATAGCTTATTTGCCGCTAACGTTGCTTGTGTTGCCTCTACTGCCAACATACTGATATCAGAGCAATAAAGTTCTATTGCTGGCACTTGCTGCTTTAATGCTGCGCCAATAATGCCTGCACCGCAGGCAAAGTCGAGCACTCTGCCATCCTGAATATGTGATAGATGTTGTAATAATAACGCTGTACCCACATCTAGTTTTCCATGATTAAAGACGCCAGCTAAAGAGCAGATCGTTAACGACATGTTGTTTAGCGTGAGCGAAAATTCACTTAGTTGTCTGGCTGCTAGGCTGCCAAAATCACCCGTTAGTGAAAACCATAAACAATGTTTGGCGTTGTCTAGCTTGTGTGCATGTAGTCCAAGCTTCTCTGCATGGTTAACTAAGCTTTTAATGCCACCTTTATTATCGCCGACTACATAGATATGCGCGCTGTCGGTTAATGCTGAGCTTAAAAGCTGCAAGCTACCTGCTAATTGCTCTTTGCTTTTTGGATAAAACACCACCGCAGTGTCAAATTGCTCGGTAAACTGTGGTTTGGCAGCAAAGTACACTGTTGATCCGGCTTGTTGCCACTGGTTTTGCACCGCTGCATCGGTGGTATAGCAACTAAAAGCAGTTAAACTATTTAGTTGTCGCGGGAGTTGATCCGCCTCTGGCTCAACAAACAAAACTTTGCCTGTTAAGTCACTCTGATTGCGTAAAATAAGCTGACTGGTGTTAGCGAGCATTAACTTATCCTTTTAAACATAAGATCCCAAACACCATGTCCAAGCTTCTGGCCGCGTTGTTCAAATTTGGTGAGTGGCCGATGTTCCGGGCGCTCTACATAGTCGCCACTAGCAGACAAGTTCTCAAATCCCTCTGCCGCGCGCATAACTTCTAACATATGCTCGGCATAGTTTTCCCAGTCAGTTGCCATATGGAAAACACCGCCGATTTTTAATTTGCTACGCAGTGCTTGCACGAAATCTGGCTGCACGATACGTCTTTTGTGATGACGTTTTTTATGCCAGGGATCCGGGAAAAATAGCTGCACGGTATCTAAGCTTTGCTCGGGAATCATTTGGGCCAACACTTCTACTGCATCGTGTTCAAACACTTTAAGATTACTGAGTGCTTCGGTATGCGCTTCCGATAGACAAGCGCCAACTCCAGGTCTATGTACTTCGATACCGATAAAGTCTTGTTCGGGTGCGGCTTTGGCCATGGCTACCAGGGATTTACCCATACCAAAGCCTATTTCCAGCACTCTCGGCGCACTGCGAGCAAATACCTGATCCAAAGATAATAAAGTATCCTGGTAATCTATACCGTACTTTATCCAGTAATTGTCCAGAGCATGTTGCTGGCCCTTCGTCAGGCGGCCCTCACGCAGCACAAAAGAACGAATTCGCCGCAAATAAGGCGCTGTGGCGTTAGTGTCTTCAGTATTTTCTGGTGATGGCGTCTTGGCCTCTGTGCTCATGCTCTGCTCCGATACGATAAAATAGCGGCGTATTATCCTTGGAATAAGGGCTAAGCTCAACCTAATAAAATAGTAGCTATCTGGTAAACTAGGTTACAACAATAACCTTTGCTTAAATGAACTGGATTTAGGAGTATAATTTTGCAGCACGCAAGCTGGTTTAGCGAACAATTAGTTAAGTGGTACCGGCAGCACGGCCGTAAAACCCTGCCATGGCAAATAGAAAAAAGCCCCTATAAAACCTGGTTATCAGAGGTGATGTTACAGCAAACACAAGTTGCAACGGTGATTCCTTATTTTCAGCGTTTTATGGCGCGCTTTCCCGACGTGAACAGCCTGGCAGAAGCACCGATTGATGAGGTACTGCATTTATGGACGGGGCTTGGTTATTATGCCCGTGCCCGTAACTTACACAATGCGGCCAAAAAAATTGCTACAGACTTCTCTGGTGAGTTTCCAACCGATTTTGCTGATGTTCTGGCTTTGCCAGGGGTGGGGCGCTCTACTGCCGGTGCCATCTTGTCTTTGTCGCAGGGGCAGCATTACCCCATTTTAGATGGGAACTGTAAAAGGGTACTCGCCCGGTTCGCCGCTATTGAAGGTTGGCCTGGCGAAAAAGCCGTAGAGCAAAAGTTATGGCAACTGGCAGAGCAGTTTACCCCGGCTGATACGGTTGCAGAGTTTAATCAGGCCATGATGGATTTGGGGGCCTCACTTTGTAGCCGGAGTAAACCGCGCTGCAGTGAATGCCCATTAAAGTTAAACTGTGTGGCGGCGCTAAGTGGCGAGCAGGCACGTTATCCAGGTAAAAAGCCGAAAAAAACGATTCCCGAGCGGCAAAGCTTCTGGTTGCTGTTACGCTATCAGCAGCAAGTTTGTTTGGTGCAGCGCCCTCAGGCGGGGTTATGGGGCGGTTTATTTGGCTTTTTAGAGTTTGCCAATGCTGCCGAGCGTGAGCATTATCTGCTGGTACAAGGACTCAAGGTAACGCAACAACAAGAGTTGCCCGCTTTTCGCCATACCTTTAGTCATTTCCACTTATGGATCCAGCCACTCGTAGCAGAACTAAACGCATTACCTTTGTCAGTACAGGAGCAATCGGCTGCTAGTTGGTTTACAATATCGGCTATGCCTGAAGTGGGGTTGTCTGCGCCAGCTAAACTTTTGCTAGAGCAACTGGCCACCCATTCATTTGATTAAGGATTTGTATTATGAGCCGTACCGTTTATTGTCAATATTTAAAAAAAGAAGCGCCGGGCTTAGATTTTCAGTTTTACCCGGGAGAGCTGGGTAAAAAGGTTTTTGACAATATCAGTAAAGAAGCCTGGGCCCTGTGGCAAACCAAGCAGGTGATGCTGATTAACGAAAAAAAGCTGAATATGATGAATCTGGAACACCGCAAGTTATTAGAAGAACAGATGGTTGCTTTTTTGTTCGAAGGGCAAGAAGTGGAAATTGAAGGTTACAAGCCGCAAGCTTAAACCGACAATAATCTTGATTATTCAAATTGATTAATGGACTCGTATGGCCCGCCGTCTGCCACCTCTTAATGCACTAAAAGCGTTCGAAACCGCTGCCCGCCACCTTAGTTTTACTAAGGCGGCTGAGGAGATGTACGTTACGCAAGCGGCGATAAGCCATCAGATAAAAGCATTGGAAGACCATCTGGGCTTGAAGCTATTTATGCGCAAAAATCGCGCCTTGCTGCTAACGGAAGAAGGCCAGAGCTACTTTTTAGATATTAAAGAGATTTTCTTGCAGTTGCATGAGGCCACCGAAAAGTTGTTGGCGCGTGGTGCTAAAGGCTCGTTAACGGTAAGTCTGCAGCCAAGTTTTGCTATTCAATGGTTGGTGCCGCGTTTAAACCAGTTTAGTGAACAACATCCGGATATCGATGTGCGGATTAAAGCGGTGGATTTGGATGAGGGCTCGCTAACGGATGATGTGGATGTCGCTATTTATTATGGTCGCGGCAGTTGGCGCAATCTACATGCTGATAAATTGCATACTGAATATTTGTTGCCGGTGTGTTCTCCCTTATTACTTAGCGGAACTAAGCCGTTACAAGAACCTACCGATCTACGTTTTCATAACTTGTTACATGATGGCTCCAGGAGAGCCTGGAAGGCGTGGTTTACCACCCAGGGCTTTAAAAACTTTAATGTAAATCAAGGCCCTATTTTTAGTCACTCGTCAATGGTACTGCAAGCGGCGATTCATGGGCAGGGCGTGGCATTGGCACATAACGTGTTAGCGCGGCCGGATATTAGCTCTGGCCGGTTAATAGTGCCGTTTAACCATGTATTAATTAGCAAAGATTCATACTATTTGGTTTGTCGGGAGAGCCAAACTGAACTCGGTAAAATTACCGCATTCAGACAATGGATGCTGGATATGGTGTTAGCGGAACAAGCCGATTTTGCTGAGCAGCAGTTTACGAATGCTGTTGCCCTGGATGATTAAGGTAAAAAGCCTAGCATGAAAGCGCATCTGCTGCTTACCCATGGTGCGGGAGCTTCCTGTCAAAGTGATTTTATGCAGCAATTGGCGATAGCATTGCGCGCAGAGCAGATTAAGGTGACTTTGTTCAATTTTAGCTACATGCAAGCGCGTTTGGTTAGCCTGACGAAAAGACCACCACCCAAAGCCGTGTTATTAGTGCCAGAGCTAGCGCAGGCCTTGGCTGAGCTAACGACGGGTTTGCCGCTTTTTGTTGGTGGTAAATCGATGGGCAGCAGAGTGGCTTCATTATGGGCGGCACAACAAGCTAAGCCGCTTAGTTCTGTTGATAGCAGTAATGAAAGTCAGGCTCGCGCAGTGTTTGCTTATGGCTATCCGTTTCATCCGCCCAGAAAAGATAGCTGGCGTACTGAGCATTTTGCAGCACTAAAGCTACCATTACACATTATACAAGGCGAGCGAGATCCTTTCGGTGGCAAAGCTGAATTAGCCTCGATGGCTTGGCCGAAGGTGAGTATTGATTGGCTTGCGGCAGCAGATCATGATTTTACCCCGCTAAAAAGCAGTGGTTTAACTCAAGAGACACTGATCAAACAAGCCGCTAATTTAACCAGTAGGTATATTGATGCCATTCTTGCACAAAGCAAATAAAAGCTTAGCGGCGCTATACGGCGCTGTGGTAGTAGGGTTAGCAGCGGCCTTAATGCATTTATGGCAAGCGCAGTTAACTGGCGAGGATACTGGCCGTGTTCTGGCAGCGCTTGGTATGTTGGCATTTCATGCACTCGCCTTGTTACAACTGCCGATGGCGAGCCGTTTACTGTCATTCACGGCCATTTTCTGGCATTTAGGTATCTGGTTATTTTGTTACACCTTAATAGCGGGCGCGTTACAGTTGCCATTTCACTTTTCTGCTTTGGCGCCCTATGGCGGCCAGAGTTTTATTTTAGGTTGGCTGTTACTGGCCATAGCGCTTTGGCGCAGGAATTAATATGAAACAATTACTATTGTACTGTCGTGCCGGTTTTGAAAAAGAATGCGCGGCAGAAATTCAGCATACAGCAGGTTTACATAATGTGTTCGGTTACTGCAAGTTAAGCGCTGATAGCGCCTACGTTATTTTTGAAGCCTATGATGCTGACAGCCTAGCGCAGTTTTACCGCGACTATCCGTTTGAACAGTTTATCTTTATCCGCCAGTGGAGCCTGCTGTTGGCTGAGCTGCTTGAGTTGCCGCCGGCAGATCGAATAGCGCCAGTAATTGCCGCCGCACTTAACGCCGAACTAAGCAGTTGTGGTGAGATAAGAGTGGAATATCCGGAAACAAATGACGGTAAAACCTTATCAACCCTGGCGCGGAAACTAACAGTGCCACTGCGTCAGGCATTACGACAAGCAGGCGTATTATTGCCAAAAGAACAAAAACGGGCACCTGTGCTGCATTTGTTTTTATTAACGGGGCAACAGGGCTATGTCGGATTGTCGTATCCGGAGAACAACAGCCCACTGGAAAATGGCATTATGCGGCTGAAGTTTCCTAACGAAGCACCAAGTCGCAGTACTTTAAAGCTTGAAGAAGCCTTTATTCAGTTTATTCCTAAGCATGAGTGGGATAAACGCCTGTCTGGTGGCATGAATGCGGTAGATCTTGGCGCTAGCCCCGGTGGCTGGACTTATCAGCTGGTAAAACGCAGTATGATGGTCACTGCGATTGATAACGGCCCTATGGCTGAGTCATTAATGGAAACCGGTCAGGTGCGCCATTTAATGGTGGATGGCTTTAAGTATGAGCCACAGAAAAAGAATAACCATTGGCTGGTTTGCGACATGATAGAGCAACCACAAAGGGTGGCAGAGCGTATTGCAGATTGGCTAATCAATGGCTGGTGTCAGGAAACTATTTTTAACCTGAAACTGCCAATGAAAAAGCGCTATGAAACGGTGACAGACATTTTGCAGCAACTTGAGCAGCGCCTGGCCGACGCTGGCATCAAATACCGGCTGCAGGTTAAACATTTATACCATGACAGGGAAGAAGTGACGGTACACATACAAAATCTGGTACAACGTTTCTAATCAGCTGAGCAGCGGGGCTTCACCGCGAAGCGCTGGGCCAGTTGTGCATTAGAACAAATAGGGCAGGAAAACTGGCTTCGGAAAGTCGCTTAGGAAAAGGAGCGCTGCATTAGTCAGCGCTTAATTCTACTGTTACCCACACCAGGCGATGATCCGAACTGGCGCCGCGTGAGCCAACCAGCGGGTAGAGAGGATCGGCTTTTACCGGCCAGAACACACCGCTGTCTTTTAACTGCAAACCCGCTTTTGACGGCAATACATAGTCGGCACGCATCCGCCACTCAGCGGTGTGAAATGCCGCTTTCGGGTTATCCGGAGTATGTTCTGCACCACCTAAGCTAGCGGGCGGCATACTGTTGTTAATTCGCGGATGGTTGTACAGCATGCCAATACCACTGTTTAAGGCATTGCCTTCGTTATCCGCTGAAGCGTTCTGATCGCCCAGCAGTATAAAGCGGGCGTTTTCTGCTAAGCCGCCTTTGTTGCCGTTATCATCGCAAATATAAGCTGCTTTTTGCGGTGTTAAGTAATCGGCCCATAAACGGATTTCGTCATGGTTACGAATGCCATTACGGTTTTCTTCACCGTCAAATACTGGTGGAGTGGGGTGGCTGGCTAACATATGCAGCGTTTTGCCATGAATATTAATTGGGATATCCCAGTGGCTTTTAGATGAAAGTGGAAACTTTGCCCAGGCATCTTTACTGTACCAGGGGCTGCCATCCGCTTTTTTTGTTGGCATAAAACCTGGCATATCCCGCCATTTAAAGTGCTGAAAAGTTCGAACTTTGGCTGTGTCTATTGGATATTTAGACAACAGCACCATTCCGTACTGGCCAGGGTAAAAACCATAGCCCCAGGCATCCGCTCCCACACCGCTTGCGTTACCATCGTTATCTAAATCATAAGGACTGGGCTGGCCGGTATTTACTGTACTGTAGTAGTAAAAGGGATAGTCAATTGCTTCACTGCCCGCCTGCGCTTTGTTTAGATAGTTTTTAATAAAGGCTGCAATACCCAGCTTAGGATCTTCAATATAGTCAAATTCATTCAGTAGCAGAATATCTGGCCGCACCTGCTGAATAATGGCGGCAATATTCTTGACTTGTGGGTGCTCACCGTTGGCGAGAATATCAATTAACACCTGACTACTGCCACGCTCACCGCGCGGCAGATAATTTTCTGCTTCCATGCTGACATTAAAGGTGGCAACTTTGAGTTGAGTTTGCGCCATAGCTGTAGGAACGATCACGATCAATAAAGTAGCAACTAGCGTACTAAGGAATAGTTTTGACATAAAGCATTTAAAACTGTTTTTTATAAGAGGCTAAGCATAACCAGCTAATTTTGATAAATCCAGCTATTAAGCTGATGCGAGTTGTAGGAAAGCCGTTAATGAGCTTCAAGCAAAAGTAAGCTAGCATGGGTTAATGCGCCAAAAGCAATATTAGTGCACTGTTTTAAAGCAAATAGATATTTTTTAACCGATTTTCTGACATGTTGTTCGCATCAGAAAATAGGCATGTTACACTATTATTACGGGACTGCTTTGACAACTATATAACGCATTAGTTCCTGTGATTTGGTGTCTGTAACGAAAATGACATATTTATCGTTTAGTCTTTGTACCAGATTTAAACCAATTCTAGAAAAACTAAATCGGATTTAGCTTAGAAATCACAACTACCAGGTGAAAACGATATGAAAATTAAACATTTAGCAATGGCCGTAGCAATAGGCCTTGGCGCGGTAAGCGCAGCTTACGCTGAAACTTCTTCAGCAATACGCGGCAGTGTGCAGGATGCGCAAGGGCAAGTAACTGCTAATGCCCAAGTGGAGATATTACACGTCCCTTCAAATACCCGTACTGTGGCAACTACAAATCAGTCAGGTTCTTTTGTTAGCAGCGGTTTACGTGTTGGTGGTCCATACACCATTACTATTACAAGCGACCAAGGAACCATTCGTTACGAAAATATCTTTCTTTCACTTGGTGAGCCGTTCCGTTTAAATGCACAATTAGAAACGGCGCAAGCAAGCAATATTGAAAGAATTGCTGTAACAGGTTCTGTTGGTAATTTGCTTAATATGGGCAAAATGGGGGCAGGCTCAGTTTTCAGCTCCGCGGACATTGAAAGTGCGCCGTTGTTTGATCGTGACTTAAAAGATGTTGTTCGTCAGGATCCGTTAGTGGTGGTATTAGGTGATAACGATAGTTCAATGTCGGTAGCGGGTGCTAACCCACGTTATAACAGTCTTACTGTTGATGGTGTTCGTCAGGATGATGACTTTGGTCTGAACGGCAACGGTTACCCAACAAGACGCTCACCGATTCCTATCTCTGCTGTTGATCAAATAGTGGTTAACACCTCTCCGTACAATGCTAAGTTCGGCGGCTTTACTGGCGCCGGCATCAATGCGGTAACTAAGTCTGGTACAAATGAGTTTGCAGGTTCTTTATTTTATGAATACATGGGTGATGAGCTTTCTGGTAAGTCTGGGCGCAGCGGCCAGCCAAAGACAGATCTTGGTGAGTTCGAGCGTAAAGTTTACGGTTTAAGTGCTGGTGGCGCTATCGTTCAGGACACGTTCTTTGCTTTTGTTGCTTATGAAAAACTAGAAGAGCCAAGTACTTTACTATGGGGACCTGCCGGTGTTGCTACACCAAATAATGCTTCGGTAACTGTTGCCGATCTAGACCGGGTGTTAAATATAGCTCGCAGTGTATATGGCGTAGAGCCAGGTACCTGGGAATATAACCCACCTGAGAAAGATGAAAAATTGCTTGTTAAGTTAGACTGGAACATTAACGATGACCACCGTGCTTCGTTAACTTACCAAAATACAAAGAGCAATGGTGTAGCCCCAGGTTTTGCCTCTTCTAACAGTCGTATTACTATGGACTCGACTGCTTATGATAATAAACAAAATCTAGAATCTCTTGCTGCGCACTTGTATTCAAACTGGACTGATAATTTCTCTACAGATATTAAACTGGCTTGGAAAGATGTTAATACCAACCAAGATCCATTAAGAGGGCGTGAAGTAGGTCAGGTAGAAGTTCGTACGCCTTCAGGTTCAGTTGTGTTCGGTGCCGATAGTTTCCGTCATGTAAACGTATTGACCAACGAACTGTTACAGTTCCGTTTCGCAGGTGAATATTTACTCGAAGATCATACTATAACTTTTGGTTGGGATCGCGAGACCTTAGATGTGTTCAATGCTTTCGTTCCTTATACCTTAGGTCAATGGACCTTCAATAGCATCGAGAACTTTGAGAACCGTTTTGTAAACTCACTTCGTTACGAAAACGCCTTTAGCGGTAATTCAGATGATGCGGCAGCTGCCTTTAAGTTCACCACAGACTCTTTGTTCTTACAAAACAGCTGGGAGCTGTTTGAATATGACTTAACGTTAGACTTCGGTTTACGTTATGAGCGTTATAGTTCAAGTGATAAGCCGGTAGTAAATCAAAACTTCTTAGAAAGATATGGCTTTGATAATACCGAGAACTTAGATGGCAAATCACTGCTGATGCCACGTATTGGTTTCAACTGGCGTGCGACGCCGGAAGCCACAGTACGCGGTGGTGTAGGACGTTTTGGTGGTGGTCGTCCAAACGTTTGGGTTGCTAACAGCTTCTCTGTTGATGGCGTAACCAAGGTGCGCGCACCTAATAGTGTTTCAAACAATATTGAAAATGTTGATATTAAAGTAATCCCAACCCAGGTAGCAAACTCTCTGCAACCGGGTAATGGTGATGTTAATGCGATTGATCCAAACTTCAAGCTACCATCAGAGTGGAAAGCTAATTTGGCCGTTGACTATGTGCTTAATCTTGATGGCTTAGGTCGTTGGGATTTAACGGCAGAATATTTGCACTCGTATAAAGATCGCGATGTGATTTGGAAAGATTTGTACAGAGAGCAATTCCCAATTACTGTAGGTCCAGATGGTCGTAACATCTACTCAGTGCCAGATAACCGTCATGATATTTTATTTATTAACGGTAAAGGTGGTCGTAGTAACGTGTATGCACTTGGTGCGTCTACTAAGATAGATAAGTTAAATATGCGTTTTGGTTATGCTCACCAAAATGTGAAGGACGTGTCGTCAGGCACATCCTCACAGGCGGCATCTAACTTCTCTCGATACCCAGCTGTCGACCGCAATATTCCACAAGCAGGTATTGCTGGTTATCAAATCGAACATCGTTTGAATATGACCTTAACCTATTCACACGAGTTCTTCGCTGGTTATAACTCTAGGTTTACTGTTTACGCGGAAAGACGCTCTGGCCGTCCATATAGTTGGACAACTGGCCCAGGTAGTACTTTTGGTGATAATGGTAGCTTAGGTGGTACTGATGATCGCAACGGTTATTTAGTATATGTACCAAGTGGCCCGAATGATCCAGCAGTAAGATATGACGGCAATTTTGGTTGGGATAACTTTGTAGCTGCAGGTCTGGATAAATATGCGGGTACTATAGTTCCTCGAAATACTGAGTCTGGTCGTTGGACTTCAACAGTCGACTTTAAGTTTGAGCAAGAAATCCCAGGTTTTGCTATCGGCCATAAGGGTTCTGTTTATTTTGAAATTAAAAACTTACTTAATCTAATTGATAGTAGCGCAGGACGTGTTTACGAGACAGCTTTCCCAGGCTATCAACGTATTGCCAACGTCGCTTATGATGCCGCTGCTAATCAGTATGTTTACAGCGCACCAACTGCTCGTACCGGCGTGCCAGAAGCATTCCGTAACGTAGAATCAGCTTGGCGCTTAAAAGTTGGCGTAAGTTATAAGTTCTAATAAAGTGTAATAATATGAATGCCCGCAGTTAGCGGGCATTTTTTTTGGATTTTTTATTCCTAATTGTCACGTTATTAGCGATAATTACCAGCTATTTTAAATACGGTAGGCTGTTTTATGGGTAAAAATACCATTATCGCTATTGCGGGTGCTTCGGCCTCCGGTAAAAGTTTATTTGCATCAACTGTTTACCAAGAGCTAGTAGCAGAACTTGGCGGAGAGCGTATTGCCATATTATCCGAAGACGCTTATTACCGGGACCAAAGTCATTTGTCTTTTGAGCAACGCATCCTCACTAATTATGATCATCCTTCTGCTTTTGAACATGAATTATTAGTTGAACATCTCAAAGCGCTGCGTGCAGGGCAAAGTATCGCTATGCCGCAATATAGTTATAAGTTACATACCCGGTTGGATGAAACCATTAAAGTGCAAGCTGCTAAGGTCATATTAGTAGAAGGTATTTTATTATTGACGGATGAGAAGCTTCGTAACCAATTTGATATCACAGTATTTATGGATACACCGCTAGATATTTGTTTGTTACGCCGTATTAAAAGAGACTTAGAAGATCGTGGCCGTAGTCTGGCTTCGGTAACAGAGCAATACGAAAGCACAGTACGTCCGGCGTTCTTTGAGTTTATCGCCCCTTCCAAACAATATGCCGATCTGGTAGTAACCCGCGGTGGTAAAAATCAGATTGCTATCGATATTATAAAAGCAAAAATTCGCCAGCTTCTGGCAGAATAATAACCAGGGAATACACCTATGATGGGATTAGTGGGCATTTTCGCCCTGTTATTGGTCGCTTATGCAGCGTCAGCAAATCGCAGCCGGATTAATTGGCGGACTGTGGGGGGCGCTTTTGCTATTCAAATTGCTATTGGTGCCTTTGTGCTTTATGTGCCCTTTGGCCAGGAGGTGCTTTATAATATTTCGCAGGTGGTGGCGAATGTTATTAGTTACGCCAATGCCGGTATCTTATTCTTATTTGGTGATTTGGGGAGTTTTTCCCAAGGCTTTATCTTCGCCATCCATGTTTTGACTATTATTATTTTCTTCTCTTCGCTTATTGCTGTGTTATACCACATTGGTGTGATGACCTGGGTTATTCGACTTATTGGTGGCGGTTTACAGAAATTATTAGGTACTAGTCGTCCTGAGTCGATGTCTGCTGCAGCTAATATTTT
Organism: Alishewanella longhuensis; assembly: GCF_014653435.1. Lineage (GTDB taxonomy): Bacteria > Pseudomonadota > Gammaproteobacteria > Enterobacterales > Alteromonadaceae > Alishewanella > Alishewanella longhuensis. The sequence goes on from NZ_BNAO01000013.1 coordinate 39,807, forward strand.
TGTTGGGCAAACAGAGGCCCCACTTATTGTTCGACCTTTTATTCCAACAATGACTCGTTCAGAACTGTTTGCGGTTATGGTTGGTGGCTTAGCCTCTGTGGCTGGTTCAGTATTAGCGGGCTATGCAGGGCTTGGGGTTGAATTAAAATATCTGATCGCCGCCAGTTTTATGGCCGCACCAGGTGGTTTCTTAATGGCGAAAATGATTTTGCCAGAAACTGAAACACCGAAAAACGAACTCGCTGAGATTGGTGGTGAGAAGCCACATACTAATCTAATTGATGCCGCTGCTGCCGGTGCCTCCAGCGGTATGCAATTAGCGTTAAACGTAGGCGCTATGTTGCTTGCTTTTGTTGGCTTAATCGCCTTAGTTAACGGTATCGTTGGTGGAGTAGGCGGCTGGTTTGGTAAAGATGACCTAACACTGCAATTAATCTTTGGTTATGTATTCCAACCTCTGGCCTTTATTTTAGGTGTCTCTTGGGATGAAGCTCGGGCAGCCGGCAGTTTTATTGGTCAAAAACTGGTAATTAATGAATTTGTCGCATACCTCGACTTTGTGCAAGTAAGAGAACAGTTAAGCGCCCACACTCAGGTAATCGTTACTATTGCTTTATGTGGTTTTGCTAACTTTTCTTCTATTGCCATTTTATTAGGTGGTTTGGGCGGTATGGCACCAAGTCGCCGCGCTGATATTGCCGAGTTAGGGTTAAAAGCCTTACTTGCTGCAACATTAGCGAACTTAATGAGCGCTGCAATAGCAGGGTTCTTTTTTTACTTAGGCTAAAAACAGGTCTTTTATATGACACAGCATGTCCCAACGTTAGATATAAGACGGTTTGCCACCGACAAAGATAACTTTGTTGCCGAAATTGGCAAGGCCTACACTGAATTTGGATTTTGTGGCATTAGCGGCCATGGTATTCCAGATGAAGTGGTAGAGAATACTTACAAAGCAATTAAACAGTTTTTTGCATTACCGAATGAGGTAAAAGCAGGCTATGCTAAACCCGGTCAAGGTGGCGCTCGCGGCTATACCGGTTTTGGTGTAGAAAAAGCCAAAGACTCTAATCATCCAGACCTCAAAGAGTTTTGGCATGTTGGCCGTGAACTGGACGGTCCTGCGCCGCATCCAAGTTTGTATCCTAATGTTTGGCCGACAGAGGTGCCGGAGTTTAAAGCGGCAACTTACCAGTTATACACTGAGCTGGAAAAGTTGGGTAATCGTGTGCTTGAGGCATTGGCATTATTTTTAGGCCAGGAGCAATCATACTTCGCGGATAAAGTGAATTATGGCAATTCGATTCTGCGGCCTATTCATTATCCACCAATCAAAGATACTGCTACCCAGTCAATTCGTGCCGGCCAACATGAAGATATCAACCTGATCACTTTATTGGTAGGGTCAAACGAAGCTGGCTTGGAAATACTGCGCCGCGATGGCAGTTGGTTGCCGGTAACTACTATTGAAGGCACTATCGTAGTTAATATCGGCGATATGTTACAGCGGCTGACTAACCACGTCTTACCGTCAACGACTCACCGTGTTGTTAACCCGGCTGGTATGGCTGCGGGTGAACCGCGTTATTCCATTCCGTTCTTTATGCATCCTAATCCAGATTTTGTTATTGAAACGCTGGAAAGCTGTATCAGTAATGAGAGGCCGAATCGTTACCCAGAACCGATTAACTCTAATGATTATTTAATGCAGCGATTAGAAGAGATTGGCTTGCTAAAGAAGGTTAAATATTAAGCTTGCTGCTTGGTAATTAATCGAACGATATACAGCTTGATAAAATGTGCAGTTTGTTAGTTGACGTAATTTAAAAACTCGCTATACTGCACGCCATGTTAAGCGCGTAGCGTAAACATAACGCAGATGTGGTGGAATTGGTAGACACGCAAGCTTCAGGTGTTTGTGCCCACAAGGCGTGAGAGTTCGAGTCTCTCCATCTGCACCAAATTAACCGGCTAAGGCCGGTTTTTTTGTTTTTGCCGTCCATGGCAAAAACCTGCTGCGCAGGCCAGCTGAAGCTGTCTAAAACTGATCCTGTCAGTTTTATGTGCCTGCAATCCATGCAGGCATCCCTCCGGGACCAGCCTAAGGCTTTCCACAAAACGGCAGGACAGCCGTTTTGCACAGCTATGCTGCCGAAGGCGAGCGTCATGGATGATGCGAGTGCAAAATGTTCCCTACATTTTTGTGTTTTGCCGTCCATGGCAAAAACCTGCTTCGCAGGCCAGCTGACGCTGTGCAAAATTGCTCCTGCAATTTTGTGTGCCTGCAATCCATGCAGGCATCCCTTCGGCACCAGCCTTTGGCTGTCCAAAAACGTTAAAATAGCTATTCTTCTTTTATACACCTTGTTTTGAGTTGCTAGAAAACAGGCCTACATTTACTTACATTACCTATCCGTCGTTACAAGAGCCAAAGCTCAGATAGCAGAGCATCTTTAGAGGGCATAACTACAATCGATCTCATCACCTATAGGTTCTTAAGAATCGGAGCATAAAAAGCGATAGCTATATAAAGGTAGCTGTAATTGCTTTGATAAGCTGAGGTCTGGAGTTTCAAGCTTTATAGTAAAGTGCTATATACCCGCCATGATCAAAGTTGCTGCAGTGCTGGCTTGATTCGCTCCCTGAAACGCCAGTCCGAGCCAGTCACATGGACAACTGTACTAAGTGATATCCATTTGCCGCCTACCTGCAGCGTCAATAATTTTGGCTCTATATAAAGAGAGGCGAGTTAAAGGTGGATGTTGTTTAATTCGAGCAAACGGAATACCAACTGCGTATGGTACAAAGTAGGGCTGAAAGCGTCCTATTATGGTGGTGTTGAACCATAAAAATAGCCTTAGTAAAGCGATAAGTATGAGTTTTTGTAGGTAAAATAAGCTTTTTGAGTGGTTTTTGTGCGGTTGGTGCGGTTTTTCAATAAATTCTGATAAAACCTATTGCACCAATTCTAAAACGCCCTATAATGCGCGCCATGCCACGGGGCGCTGCGCTAAACGAGAGTGAAGCCAGTCACCGGGTGAGAAAAACGAGTTGCAAAAATCTTTTAAAAAGACGCTTGACAGCAAGTTTAAAATCACTAAAATGGCCGCCTCGCTTCAGGCTGCTAACGAAAGCCTCGAAAAGCGAAGTGAAGCAAGAAGTGAAGTAAAAAGTAGAGTCGAACGTGACGAGGTGTCTTAAAAAAGAATCTTCCTCACGCTTGACTTAAAATCTGGGAAGTGTAACATACGCCTCCCGCTTTGAAGTTCAAAGCACGCTCTTTAACAATT
>NZ_BNAO01000014.1 GCF_014653435.1 Alishewanella longhuensis
TCAGGGTTCATGCGAACCGTATTCTTTCAAACCTTGACTTCGTTGCCGTTGTCGCCGTCTGTGGATGCGCATTATAGAGATCCCGAGAAGTTGTTCAAGATCTTTTTTAAGAAAAAAGGATCGTTCGACCGTTTTTTAAACGATCTGTTGTTTAATCGCTCAAGCTTGGTTAGTTCTTCAACAAATTAGCTGCTGCAGCGCTAGTTTTGCTGTGTCCTTTTTAGCTGCAATTGATAGTTGTAGATAAGATCTCCCAGTTCCCGCATAAAAGGTTGCCCTATAGTATCCGTCTCATAAGTATCGTCGTTGAGGATCTGATTTTCGTTGGTATAAATAATAGCGGTCAGAAAAAAGGCGATACCCTCCTTTGTATCTTCTATATAAGCACCATCGATCACATGGCCATACGCTTGGCCGTTCTTGTTGTAATAATTAATATGATCTGGGATCCGCTCTGGCTGACCACCAAATATAAAATACTTAACATAGCTATCTGGATACTCCTGTTCAGGGTATTCTGGATTTTTGCTATGTCTTGGCATCGTCCTCATATATTGCATTAGCAAACTGCGTTGGCTGTCGCTAAAACCAAAGCGTTGCTCTGGTGCAAACAATTCAGGCAATATGATGCGTTTTATAACACCATCAAAATCATTAAGTGACTGCCGGTTCTTCAACGTAAAGTCCATCGGTTCTGCAACTAACTCTCCACCTTTATAGTAAGCAATGCCCAACTTTGGTTGTTGGCTATTGCGGTAGGAGTCTGAGACCTGCCGTTCAGCTAATTGCAAGATGACATTACCATCAGTACTCAAGAATCTTACCGGGTTAAAATAACGGTTATCATCATCGGAATACGGCACGCTAAGCCGGTGGTTGATCACCGTATTACTCAAGCCTTTTTGCAACAACTGTTCATTAATATACTCTTGCCCTAACAGCTCATAAAGCCGATTACTCGCATCGTTATCGCTGACCAGCAAGATTTTCTTAATATAGTGGCTAATGCTTGGTAAACCTGAAAGCGCTGTCGGGTCCCGGTGCGCCGCAGTCTGTGGTGCTCGCGCGATATCCGTTAGCATAATGGTGTCTTCATTTAAAAGTAATGTTTGTTGCTCTGCTAACCACTGCAACGCAAGAGCAGCAAGCGGAAGTTTAACTGTGCTGGCAGGATAAAAATAACGATTCGGATCGACTTGATAATGATAATAATGCAAGCGAGGCTCAGTTGTATCTGGCTCAACCCTGGTATAAAGAATTTGTACCTGGTACTTCTCTGGTTCCGCAAGCACCTTAGCAAGGACAGGGTAGTCTGCTTTTTGCCGGTTTAAGATTAACTCTAACGGCTGACAACTAACCGCCGCCTGCAATAAAGGACAAGGGTCTGCAGCAGCGACTGAAGGACTATAAATAAGAATACTAGAGAGTACTAAAGAGGTTGGTTTGAGAATAGATGACATAAGCTAACTCAATCTGATTGTTTTAGCTATCTTAGACCTAAATGCTGTTAATTTGAAACTTTAGAAATAATGCATTATACAAATAGAAAAGCCGGGCTATGCCCGGCTTTTTAAAGAACTATTGATTATTCAGCTGCAGTTTCTTCAACTGGCAGTGCATCCGTTTCTGGACGATCAACTAATTCGATGTAAGCCATAGGTGCGTTATCACCAGTACGGAAGCCACACTTAAGAATACGAGTGTAACCACCTGGACGCGCGTTGTAACGCGGGCCTAGTACGTTGAACAACAAACCTACCACTTCTTTATCACGAGTACGGGCAAAAGCCAGACGACGGTTTGCAACGCTGTCATTCTTTGCCAATGTGATCAATGGCTCGATCACACGACGTAACTCTTTAGCCTTTGGCAAAGTCGTTTTGATGATTTCGTGCTTCACCAACGAGCTTGCCATGTTGCGGAACATTGCCGTGCGGTGGCTGCTGTTCCGATTTAATTGACGACCACTCTTGCGATGGCGCATGATCTATTCCTTCTCACTAAACCAGGAACTGGTATCTGGTTAGTCTTTATTTACCAAACTAGCTGGCGGCCAGTTTTCCAGGCGCATGCCTAAGGATAAACCGCGTGATGCCAACACGTCTTTGATTTCGGTAAGGGACTTCTTACCCAGGTTAGGCGTTTTCAGAAGCTCAACCTCGGTACGCTGTACCAGATCACCAATGTACTGAATCTGCTCTGCCTTCAAGCAGTTTGCAGAACGAACTGTTAGCTCTAAATCATCGACAGGACGTAATAGAATCGGATCAAACTCCGGTTTCTCTTCACGTTTCTCTGGCTCACTCTTATCACGCAACTCAACGAAGAACTCTAGCTGTTCAGCTAAAATAGTTGCCGCGCGACGAATGGCTTCCTCTGGCTCTACTGTGCCATTGGTTTCCATATCGATAATCAGTTTATCCAAATCAGTACGCTGTTCTACCCGCGCTGCCTCAACAGTATAAGCTATACGCTCAACTGGGCTGAAAGAAGCGTCAAGTAACAGGCGACCGATCGGACGTTCGTCATCATCTGAGGACAAACGAGCTGATGCAGGCACATAACCACGACCGCGTTGAACTTTCAGGCGCATACTGAATTCAGTCTCGCCAGTTAAGTTACAAATCACATGGTCAGGATTAACAATTACCACACCGTCGCCACGCTGGATATCTCCAGCGGTTACAGGGCCGGCACCTTTCTTCGTTAAAGTCAGCGTGACTTCATCTTTGTCTTCCAGGCGAACGGCAAGGCCTTTCAGGTTCAGAAGGATATCAATGATATCTTCCTGCACACCTTCTTTGGCACTGTACTCATGGAGAACGCCGTCGATTTCTACCTCAGTCACTGCACAACCTGGCATAGACGATAACAGAATACGACGTAACGCGTTGCCCAAGGTATGCCCGAAACCGCGCTCAAGTGGTTCCAAAGTAACTTTGGCACGAGTTGGGTTGATCCTTTCGATACCAACTAATCTCGGCTTAAGGAATTCGGTGACAGAACCCTGCATATATCCTCTCTTAACAATTAGCTTTACTTAGAGTAAAGCTCGACGATTAACTGTTCGTTGATGTCAGCAGACAAGTCTGAACGCTCAGGAGTGCGTTTGAAAACGCCTTCCAGTTTCGTGTTGTCTACTTCGATCCAAGTTGGTTTCTCACGTTGTGCAGCAACTTCAAGCGCAGCACCGATACGGGCTTGCTTTTTCGCTTTTTCACGAACAGAGATAACTTGTTCAGGTAATACAGCATGTGATGGAACATTCACAACGCGACCATCTAACATGATTGCTTTGTGGCTTACCAGCTGACGTGCTTCAGCACGTGTACTGGCCAGACCCATGCGATATACTACGTTGTCTAAGCGTGACTCTAACAACGCTAACAGGTTTTCACCTGTATTACCCTTCAAACGCGCAGCTTCTTTGTAATAATTACGGAACTGCTTTTCTAACACGCCGTAAATACGACGTACTTTTTGCTTCTCGCGTAACTGTAAACCGTAGTCTGATAAACGACCGCGACGAGCGCCGTGCTGACCAGGAGCAGTAGTTAAGTTACACTTTGAATCGATTGCTCTTACGCCGCTCTTCAGGAACAGATCTGTACCTTCGCGACGACTTAGTTTGAGCTTAGGACCCAAATATCTTGCCATCTTCTTTCTCCAATAATCCGTGAAGCGCTGTAATTACACGCGACGTTTTTTAGGTGGACGGCAACCGTTATGCGGGATTGGCGTCACGTCGGTGATATTTGTGATTTTGTAACCAGCGGCATTCAGAGCACGAATCGCTGATTCGCGGCCTGGGCCTGGGCCATTCACAAACACTTCAAGGTTTTTCAGACCATATTCCAGTGCAGCAGTTCCTGCACGCTCTGCAGCTACCTGAGCAGCAAACGGGGTAGATTTACGTGAACCACGGAAACCTGAACCGCCAGCAGTTGCCCAGCAAAGTGCATTGCCCTGACGATCAGTGATCGTCACGATGGTGTTGTTAAAAGAAGCATGGATATGAGCCATACCGTCTGAAACTTGCTTTTTTACCCGCTTACGAGTACGAACTGGTGCTTTAGCCATGTTGAATCACCTTATTTCTTAATCGCTTTACGTGGGCCCTTGCGGGTACGCGCATTAGTCTTAGTGCGCTGACCACGAACCGGCAGACTACGACGGTGGCGCAAGCCACGGTAGCAACCCAGGTCCATTAAACGCTTAATGTTTAATGTGATTTCACGACGCAAGTCACCTTCAACGGTGTATTTTGCAACTTCGTCACGTAAAGAGTCTAACTGTGCATCGGTTAAAGATGCAATCTTGGTTGACTCTTCGATGCCCACTGCAGCTAAGATAGCTTTTGAGCGGGTCTTACCGATACCATAAACATAAGTCAGTGAAATCACTGCATGTTTATTATCGGGGATGTTAATGCCAGCGATACGGGCCACTAACGTTCTCCTATCTGAAATTAAAAGGTGCCAATTTGAAAAGCCCGTAAGGATACTCAAATGGCGCTTATAATGCAAACAATAAAGGGGCTAAACTTCAAAGTTCAGCCCGCCTTATCGTTTTCTGCTATTAACCTTGGCGCTGTTTGTGCTTCGGCTCACTGCAAATTACGCGAACTACGTTATTACGTCTGATCACTTTGCAGTTACGGCAGATCTTCTTAACGGAAGCTCGTACTTTCATAACTTAACTCCGCAAATAATCTTAACGGCCTATGCCTTTAAGATTTGCCTTTTTCAGCACAGAATCATACTGATGTGACATCAGATGGGTCTGTACCTGTGCCATGAAATCCATGATAACTACGACGATAATCAATAATGATGTACCACCGAAATAGAACTGCACGTTCCACGCTACCATCATGAACTCAGGAACCAAACAAATAAAGGTTATATACAGGGCACCTGCTAAGGTTAACCGTGTCATCACTTTATCAATGTATTTTGATGTCTGTTCACCAGGACGGATACCAGGGATGAAGGCACCGGACTTCTTCAGATTGTCAGCTGTATCGCGAGGATTAAACACCAACGCAGTATAGAAGAAACAGAAGAAAATAATCGCTGCTGAGTATAACATCATATACAGCGGTTGTCCCGGAGATAATGTTAGCGATAATTCCTGGAGGAAATTCGCTACCATACCTTCGCCTGAACCAAACCAACTGGCAATAGTACCAGGGAACAAAATAATGCTAGACGCAAAAATTGGTGGAATAACACCAGCCATATTAACCTTTAACGGTAAATGGCTGCTCTGCGCGGCAAACACCTGACGGCCTTGCTGACGCTTAGCATAGTTAACCACAATACGACGCTGGCCGCGTTCAAAGAACACCACAAACCAGGTAATCGCAACAACGATCACGCCAATAGCTACTAACAGTAAAAAGTGCAAATCGCCCTGACGTGCCTGCTCAATCGTCTGGCCAATGGCAGACGGGAAGCCAGCAACAATACCGGTAAAAATTAGCAACGAAATACCATTACCAATGCCGCGTTCTGTAATTTGTTCACCTAACCACATTAAAAACATGGTTCCAGTAACCAAACTGATTACCGCGGTAAAGTAAAATGCAAAACCTGGATTAAGTACTAATCCTGGCATCATATTTGGCAGGCCGGTGGCAATACCAATAGATTGTAGTATCGCTAATGCTAACGTACCGTAGCGCGTGTACTGGTTGATCTTACGCTTACCTGCTTCACCTTCTTTCTTAAGTTCAGCCATTGCCGGATGCATTACCGTCAACAACTGCACAATGATAGAGGCAGAGATGTAAGGCATAATACCTAACGCAAATACTGAAGCACGCTCAAGTGCACCACCGCTGAACATGTTAAACATTTCAACGATGGTACCTCTTTGTTGCTCGAATAACTGAGCTAGCACGGTGGCGTCAATTCCAGGAATTGGCACAAATGAGCCTAACCGGAATACGATTATGGCTAAGAGCACAAACAACAGACGGGTTTTCAGCTCGCTGAATCCGCCTTTTGCTGCTCTTGAGTCCGAACCTGGTTTAGCCATCGCGTACTATCCTTATTATTCTTCTACTTTACCGCCGGCGGCTTCGATTGCAGCACGCGCGCCTTTAGTTACGCCTAAACCTTTTACAGTTACCGGACGAGTAATCTCGCCAGAAAGCACAACTTTAGCGAACTTAACAGTACGAGAGATGATGTTAGCTTCCATTAAAGAAGCCAGATCAACCACGTCACCGTTAACAGCAGCCAGTTCGTGTAAACGTACTTCAGCAGAAACCAGAGATTTCTGAGAAGTGAAGCCGAACTTAGGTAAACGTTGTTTCAAAGGCATTTGACCGCCTTCAAAGCCTGGACGAACACCGCCGCCAGAACGTGATTTAAGACCTTTGTGACCACGGCCACCTGTCTTACCTAAGCCCGAACCGATACCACGGCCCAGACGGCGCTTTTCTTTCTTAGCACCTGGTGCTGGAGCAAGAGTATTTAATAACATCTGTTACTCCTCCACTTTAACCATGTAGTAAACGGCGTTGATCATACCGCGAACTGAAGGTGTGTCTTCAACTTCAACAGTGTGACCAATACGACGTAAACCCAAACCCAATAATGAAGCCTTGTGCCGTGGTAAACGACCAATGCTAGACTTCAATTGGGTGACTTTGATTGTTTTCTTCGTCATGGCAAATTACCCCAGAATATCGTCAACGCGTAAACCGCGTTTTGCAGCTACTTGTGCAGGCGACTTCACAGACGCTAATGCATTAATAGTTGCGCGAACTACGTTAATTGGGTTAGTTGAACCGTAACACTTAGACAGAATGTTTTGGATACCAGCTACTTCCAGTACGGCGCGCATTGCACCACCAGCAATTAGACCAGTACCTTCTGCAGCAGGCTGCATATAAACATTAGAACCTGAATGCACACCACGAGTTGGGTGATGCAGGGTGTTACCATTTAATTCAACCTGAGTCATGTTGCGACGTGCTTTTTCCATTGCTTTTTGAATAGCAGCAGGAACTTCACGTGCTTTACCATAACCGAAACCAACGCGACCGTTACCGTCGCCAACCACTGTCAATGCAGTAAAGCTGAAAATACGACCACCTTTTACCACTTTTGACACGCGGTTAACGGCAACAAGCTTCTCTTGTAAATCAGATTGTTGTTTAGCTTCTTCGTTAGCCATGAGCTACTCCTAGAACTGAAGACCGGCTTCACGCGCCGCGTCTGCTAACGCCTGCACGCGACCATGATACTGGAAGCCGCTACGGTCAAAAGCACAAGCAGTAACGCCTTTAGCTACTGCACGTTCGGCGATCGCTTTACCTACAGCTTTCGCTGCATCTACGTTACCAGTGTACTTCAGTGATTCTTTAATTGAAGCTTCTGCAGTAGAAGCTGCAGCAATCACTTCTGCATTTGGCGCAATCAGCTGAGCGTAGATGTGACGTGGAGTACGGTGTACTACCAGGCGATTCGCACCTTGTTCGATAATGTTTCTGCGAGTGCGTTTGGCACGACGCAGACGAGCAAGTTTCTTATCCATCGTCCTACCTTACTTTTTCTTCGCTTCTTTACGACGCACGTTTTCATTCGCATAACGAACACCTTTACCTTTGTAAGGCTCTGGTTTGCGGTATGCACGAATGTTGGCAGATACCTGACCAACTAATTGCTTGTCAGCACCTTTAACCACAACTTCGGTCTGGGTAGGTGTTTCAATAGTAATGCCGTTAGGTACAGCAAATACTACTGGGTGTGAAAAGCCCAGGCTCAGGTTTAATACCTTACCTTCAGCTTTAGCACGGTAACCAACACCCACTAATTCCAGTTTCTGGGTAAAGCCTTCGCTCACGCCAGTAACCATGTTGTTTAACAGTGCACGGGCTGTACCCGCTTGTGCGTCAGCGTTTTCGAAACCTTCGCGTGGAACTGTACGTAGTACATTACCATCAACAACGATCTCAACCGCAGGGTTAACATTTAGTGTCAACTCGCCGTTTTTGCCCTTTAGTGCCACTACCTGACCGTTTTGCGTAACAGATACGCCGGTAGGAAGAGTGACGGGGGCTTTAGCAACACGAGACATAGATTACTACCTCCGTTACGCTACGTAGCCGATGATTTCGCCACCGATACCAACCTTGCGCGCGGCGCGGTCAGTCATTAGTCCTTTAGATGTTGACACAATGGCCACACCTAAACCGCCCATTACCTTAGGTAATTCGCCGCGCTTCTTATAGATGCGCAGACTTGGCCGACTAACACGATCGATAGTTTCAATAACTGATTTGCCTTGGAAATACTTTAAAGTAATTTCCAATTCTGGCTTAACATCACCAGATACAGCGAAATCGCCGATGTAACCTTCGTCTTTTAATACTTTCGCAATTGCAACCTTCAATTTAGAAGATGGCATTTTAACCGCAACTTTGTTAGCCGACTGGCCGTTACGGATGCGAGTAAACATATCCGCTACTGGATCTTGCAAACTCATAGCTCGTTACTCCCGTGATTCTTACCAGCTAGCCTTACGAAGGCCAGGAATTTCACCGCGCATAGCCGCTTCGCGGACCTTGATCCGGCTCATACCGAACTTGCGCAGATAACCATGTGGACGACCTGTCACACGACAACGATTACGCTGACGTGCTGGGCTTGAATCACGCGGTAACGTCTGTAACTTCAGAACTGCTGCCCAACGATCTTCATCAGAAGTTGTTGGATTGGCAATCAGATCTCTCAGTTCATGACGCTTTGCAGCGAATTTGGCTACCAGTTGTGCACGCTTAAATTCGCGAGCTTTCATTGATTGTTTTGCCATGACCCTACACCTTATTTCTTGAACGGGAAGTTAAACGCGGCAAGTAAAGCACGTCCTTCGTCATCGGTACGGGCGGTAGTTGTAATAGTGATATCTAAACCACGTACTGCATCTACTTTATCGTAATCGATTTCTGGGAAAATGATTTGCTCACGTACGCCCATGCTGTAGTTACCACGACCGTCAAAAGATTTCGGGTTTACACCACGGAAATCACGGATACGCGGGATAGCAATAGAAACTAAACGCTCTAAGAAATCCCACATACGCTCACCGCGCAGGGTCACTTTCGCGCCAATAGGGTAGCCTTCACGGATTTTGAAACCAGCTACTGATTTACGAGCCTTAGTTACCAGAGGTTTCTGGCCGGCAATAGCAGTTAAATCTGCTACGGCGTTTTCAAGGATCTTCTTATCAGCTACGGCTTCACCCACACCCATATTGAGCGTGATTTTAACAATCCGAGGGACTTGCATGACGCTGGTGTAGCCAAACTGTTTAAACAGTTCTGGAACTACGGTGTCTTTATAAATTTCATGCAGTTTCGCCATCGTATTACTCCAATAGCAATTAAATTACTTCGTTATTCGATTTGAAGAAACGGACTTTTTTGCCATCTTCAAAACGGAAACCTACACGATCCGCTTTACCCGTTTTAGGGTTAACGATCGCTACGTTTGAAACATGAATCGAGGCTTCTTTCTCGACGATACCGCCAGGCTGGTTGATAGCCGGAACAGGTTTCTGGTGCTTCTTAACCAGATTAACGCCTGAAACATAAACACGAGCATCGGCAACTAAAACTTTAGTTACTTTACCGCGCTTACCTTTGTCCTTACCAGTAAGAACAATGACCTCGTCATCACGACGGATTTTGCTAGCCATGGTGACTCCTTACAGTACTTCTGGTGCCAGAGACACGATCTTCATAAACTTATCGCCACGAAGTTCACGTGTAACAGGCCCGAAAATACGGGTACCGATCGGTTCCAGCTTAGTGTTTAATAACACTGCTGCATTGCGATCAAAACGGATTAATGACCCGTCCTGACGACGTACGCCTTTAGCTGTACGCACCACCACTGCATTCAGAACATCACCTTTTTTAACTTTACCGCGTGGAATTGCTTCCTTGACAGTAACTTTAATGATGTCACCAATTGCAGCATAACGGCGATGCGAACCACCTAAGACCTTAATACACATTACGCTGCGCGCGCCGCTGTTGTCTGCGACTTCCAGCATAGATTGCATCTGGATCATCTTAGTGCTCCGCTATTCTACTATGTAGCCTTCTCAGACTACGCTGCTTACGATAATAAATCCCTCCCTATAGGAAGGGCGCGTGATTATAACAGCACTTATTACAAAGTGGTAGTTTAAAATAAAAACAATTCAGGATTGGTGCAGATCGCTCAACCCCAACTTCGGTTGTTTTTATAAACAAAAACGGCTCCCGAAGGAGCCGTTTTGTTCTACATCTTAAAATTAAGAAGCAGATTCTACGATAGCTACCAGTGTCCAAGATTTAGTCTTAGACAGAGGACGACATTCACGGATAGTGACTACATCGCCTTCTTTACACTGATTAGTTTCGTCATGCACGTGCAGTTTGGTAGTGCGTTTGATGAACTTACCATAAATTGGGTGTTTCACCTGGCGCTCAATCGCAACAGTGATAGATTTATCCATCTTGTTGCTGATTACTTTACCTTGCAGTGTACGGCTATTAAGTTCAGTCATTACGCACCTGCCTTCTCGGTTAAGATGGTCTTAACGCGCGCGATATCACGACGCACCTGCTTCAATAAGTGAGACTGAGCTAACTGACCAGTAGCTGCTTGCATGCGCAGGTTAAACTGCTCACGTAACAGACCTAATAATTCAGCGTTTAACTCTTCAACACTTTTCGCTTTTAATTCGCTGGCTTTCATCACATTACCGTCCGCGTTACAAAGGTTGTCTTAAATGGCAGCTTAGCGGCAGCCAATGCAAAAGCATGACGCGCTAACTCTTCAGACACACCGTCCATTTCGTACAGGACTTTGCCAGGTTTAATCTGACATACCCAGTACTCAACAGAACCTTTACCACTACCCATACGTACTTCCAGCGGCTTAGCAGTGATTGGCTTGTCTGGGAACACACGGATCCAGATTTTACCAACACGTTTAACAGCGCGCGTCATAGCACGACGTGCAGATTCGATTTGACGTGAAGTCATTTGACCACGTTCTACAGATTTCAATGCATAGGTACCGAAGCTAACTTTATCACCAACCAGTGATAAACCGCGGTTACGGCCTTTGTGCACTTTACGAAATTTTGTACGTTTTGGTTGCAACATCGCTCAATACCCCTACTTAGCCTTACGAGCCGGTTTTTTCGGCGCTTTAGGCTGGTTGTTATTGTTGGCGTTGTTGGCGTTATTTTGCAGAGGCAGAGCACCTAAGATCTCGCCTTTGAAAATCCACACTTTCACACCAATGATACCGTAAGTAGTCAGTGCTTCAGAGGTATTGTAGTCGATGTCGGCACGCAGAGTGTGCAATGGCACACGGCCTTCACGGTACCACTCATCACGGGCAATTTCAGCACCGCCTAAACGGCCGCTTACTTGCACCTTGATACCCTTAGCACCAATACGCATGGCGTTTTGTACAGCGCGCTTCATAGCACGACGGAACATTACGCGACGCTCTAACTGGCTGCTGATTGAATCGGCAACTAATTTCGCATCTAGCTCTGGCTTACGGATCTCAGAGATATTGATCTGAGCAGGTACGCCAGCGATGGCAGCAACTTGCTTACGGATCTTCTCAACGTCTTCACCTTTTTTACCGATAATCACGCCTGGACGCGCAGTGTGAATAGTCACACGGATGCTTTTCGCAGGACGTTCAATATCGATCCGGCTTACTGAGGCAGCTTTCAGTTCTTTTGTCAGGTACTGACGAACTTTATAGTCACCGTTCAGAAAATCCGGGAAATCTTTTGTATTCGCGAACCAGGTTGAGCTCCATGGCTTAGTGATACCTAGGCGAATACCATTAGGATGTACTTTCTGTCCCATTTCTCACTCCTAGTTATCAGCTACAACCACAGTAATGTGGCTAGTACGCTTGACGATACGATCAGCACGACCTTTAGCACGTGGCTTGATGCGCTTCATAGACGGACCTTCATCAACAAAGATCGTCTTAACTTTCAGCGTATCAATATCCGCGCCTTCATTGTGCTCAGCGTTGGCAATGGCTGATAAAAGAACCTTTTTGACTAACTCAGCAGCCTTTTTCGGGCTATAAGTTAGTACATTCAGCGCCTTATCTACTGGCAAACCACGAACCTGATCAGCAACCAGGCGAGTTTTTTGTGCAGAAGAACGGGCAAATTTGTGTTTCGCTAATGCTTGCATTATTTACCCCTTAACGCTTCTTGGCCTTTTTGTCGGCGGCATGACCACGATAGGTACGAGTAGGTGCAAATTCACCTAACTTGTGACCGATCATCTCTTCTGAGACAAACACAGGTACATGTTGACGACCATTATGGACAGCGATGGTCAAACCGATCATATCAGGTATGATCATTGAACGACGGCTCCAAGTCTTAATAGGCTTCTTGTCACCGCTTTCCAACGCTTTCTCTACCTTCTTCAGCAAGTGAAGGTCAATAAAGGGACCTTTCTTGAGAGAACGTGGCATGGCAATTCCTCACAAATTATTTATCACGACGACGTACGATAAGTTTATCAGTACGCTTGTTTGAACGAGTCTTGTAACCTTTAGTTGGTACGCCCCATGGTGTAACTGGGTGACGACCACCTGAAGTTTTACCTTCACCACCACCGTGTGGGTGGTCTACCGGGTTCATTACTACACCACGTACGGTTGGGCGAATGCCGCGCCAGCGCATAGCACCAGCTTTACCGTATTGACGTAACATGTGCTCGGCATTACCAATCTCACCGATAGTCGCGCGACAATCTGCTAATACTTTACGTACTTCGCCGCTGCGCAGACGCAGAGTAACATACTCACCATCACGAGCCAGGATCTGTACAAAAGCACCTGCTGAACGCGCCAGCTGGCCACCTTTACCTGGTTTCATTTCGATGTTATGTACTACCTGACCTACTGGGATGTTACGCAGTGGTAAAGTGTTACCTGGCTTGATTGGAGAATCAACACCAGAGATAACCGCATCACCCGCTTTCAAACCTTTAGGGGCCAGGATGTAACGACGCTCACCGTCTGCATACAATACTAATGCAATGTTTGCGGTACGGTTTGGATCGTACTCTAAACGCTCTACTTTACCCGGAATACCGTCTTTAGTGCGTTTGAAGTCAACTAAACGGTAGTGTTGCTTGTGACCACCACCGATATGACGGGTAGTGATACGACCGTTGTTATTACGACCACCAGTTTTAACGTTCTTCTCTAACAAAGGTGCGTAAGGCTTGCCTTTGTACAGGTCAGGGTTAACCACTTTTAATACGTGGCGACGACCTGGTGACGTAGGTTTACACTTAACAAGTGCCATTTCCTAACTCCTCTTCTTACTCAGCGCCGCCAACAAAATCGATTTCGCTGCCTTCTTTAAGAGTCACGTAAGCTTTTTTCCAATCGCTACGCTTGCCCATACGCGCACCAGTGCGCTTGGTCTTACCCTTAACGTTAACAGTACGAACACCAACTACTTCTGTTTCAAACAGTTTTTCTACAGCAGCTTTAATGTCAGCTTTAGTAGAAGTAGTAGACACTTTGAAAACGATAGTGTTGTGTTTTTCTGCCGCAGTAGTGCTCTTTTCAGAAACATGCGGAGCCAGAATCACTTTCAGTAAACGTTCTTCACGGATCATGCTAACAGCTCCTCAAGTTGTTTAACTGCAGCAGCAGTCATTAACACTTTGTCGAATGCGATTAAGCTTACCGGGTCGATACCGTGAACGTCACGCACGTCTACCTTGTACAGGTTACGTGCAGATAAGAACAGATTCTCATCAACTTCGTTGGTAACGATCAGAACGTCTTTTAAATCCATCGCTTTCAGTTTTGCAGTTAAGTCTTTCGTTTTTGGTGAATCAACGCCAAAACTCTCAACAACAATTAAGCGCTCCTGACGAACTAATTCAGACAGAATGCTTTGGATCGCACCGCGATACATTTTACGGTTAACTTTTTGGCTGTGATCTTGCGGCTTAGCAGCAAAAGTCACACCACCGCTGCGCCAGATTGGGCTGCGGATTGTACCAGCGCGCGCGCGGCCAGTACCTTTTTGACGCCATGGCTTCTTGCCGCCACCACGTACTTCTGAACGTGTCAGTTGTGCACGAGTACCCTGACGGGCACCAGCTGCAAAAGCAACCACTACCTGATGTACCAGAGCTTCGTTAAACTCACGTCCAAAGGTAGCTTCGGAAACTTCAAGAACGCCTTGAGCGTCTCGTAATGCTAATTCCATCACTTATCTCCTAGACGTTAGCTTTTAACAGCTGGTTTAACAATAACGTCACCACCGATAGCACCAGGCACTGCGCCTTTTACTAACAGGATGTTACGCTCTGCATCAACACGAACCACTTCCAGTGACTGCACGGTTACGCGCTCGTTACCTAAGTGACCAGCCATTTTCTTACCTTTGAATACTTTACCTGGTGATTGGTTTTGACCAATTGAACCTGGTGCACGGTGTGACAAAGAGTTACCGTGAGTAGCATCCTGAGTACGGAAATTCCAGCGCTTAACAGCACCAGCAAAACCTTTACCCTTTGATGTACCAGCTACATCAACTTTTTTCGTTTCTGCGAAAATTTCCACAGTAATCGCGCTACCAACAGTGATGTCAGCGCCTTCGTTATCCTGTAGGCGGAATTCCCACAGACCACGACCCGCTTCAACACCCACTTTAGCAAACAAACCAGCGTCTGGCTTGTTCAGGCGGCTTGCCTTAACAGTACCAGTGGTTACTTGCAGCGCGTTATAGCCATCAACGTCTTGCGTTTTAACAGCAGTAACGCGGTTTGGTGTTGCTTCGATTACGGTTACTGGGATAGATACGCCATCTTCTGTGAAGATGCGAGTCATGCCCACTTTACGACCGATTAGACCGATAGCCATTTCCTAAACCTCTCTAAAAACCTGTCTGATTAGCCCAGGCTGATTTGAACGTCAACGCCAGCAGGCAGATCTAAACGCATCAGCGCATCAACTGTTTTTTCAGTTGGTTCCACGATGTCGATTAAACGCTTGTGGGTACGGATTTCGTACTGGTCACGCGCATCTTTATTGACGTGAGGAGAAATCAGAACAGTGAAACGTTCCTGACGTGTAGGTAGTGGAATTGGACCACGAACCTGGGCGCCGGTACGCTTAGCTGTGTCAACGATTTCCATAGTTGACTGATCGATCAAACGGTGATCGAACGCTTTCAGACGGATGCGTATCCTTTGATTACTCATGTATCAAAGCCTCAAAGAGCAAAAAGAGCAAAAATAAACATAAGCAAAAACCCATAGCGGGTATGCCTATGCACCAAGTTACCAGTTGCTCCCCAATCGGGAGCTTGTTGTACAAGCTGCCTAAGTTCACTAAAGCTGTAACATGCTAAAAGCGCGTTACAAAAGGGTGGACATTAGTTTTGCAGCTTGTCTCAGCCAGATGTTTATCGACTGGCCGCGTATTATATACAGACCAGTCGATAATGCAAGTGTTGTTTACTATTTATTCAGCCGCGTCGCTTGTAACAGCTTATTGCAATAACTGAACATTAAAATTGCACATCTTCCAGCGCGAATAGCGCGGCGCCATCTCCTGCTATCGTTGCTAATAACCCTTCTACCCGCGGCAGTACTTTGTGACAATACCAATGCGCACATTGTTGTTTGGCATTAATAAAGTCTGCGCTATGTTTATTGCTATCTAACGCTTTTACGTTTCGGTACCACATATAGCCATACAACACGTAAGCCACTGCATCCAGGTAATCACAAGCATTCTGACTCATGACCTTTAAATCTGTCTGCAGTACTATATCGGTATGCTGAATCAATCCGCTAATGGCTCGCTGCAACGCAACACTGGTATTGTTTGGTGCAGACGTAATCTCAATACTTATGTCGCTAAGCAAAGCCTTTAGCACAGCACCGTGATCAACAGCGACTTTACGTAACATAAAATCAGCGGCCTGAATACCATTGGTTCCCTCATAGATTTGAGCGATTCGTACATCGCGGACTAACTGCTCCATCCCCCACTCTTTGATATAGCCATGACCGCCAAATACTTGCTGTGCTGCGACACAAGCTTCCAAACCACGGTCAGTCATAAAAGCTTTAGTAATAGGCGTGAGTAAATTAGCTCTTTGTGCCGACAATTGGCAGTTATCGTATTTGGCTTTATCGAGTAACGATGCTACCCAGGTTGCGAAAGTACGGCCGGCTTCGTTTAATGCTTTGATGTTTAGTAGCATACGCCGTACATCAGCATGCCCAATAATCGCATCGGCTTTGTTCGGATCTTTTGTTGTTGTACGTCCCTGCAAACGGTCTTTTGCATAGCTTAGCGCATTTTGGTATGCGCGCTCTGCAGCTCCCAGCCCCTGGCTGCCCATGGACAGACGTTCATAGTTCATCATGGTAAACATACAGGCGAGACCACGATGCGGTTCCCCGATTAAGTAGCCAGTAGCATTATCAAAATTCAGCACGCAGGTCGCAGAGCCATTAATCCCCATCTTATGCTCAATAGAGCCAACGGTAACACCATTGCGCGTTACCGGTTCACCCTGCTCATTAAGCAAGAACTTCGGTACCAAAAATAGTGATATCCCTTTACTACCTGCTGGTGCGTCAGGCAATTTAGCCAGCACTAGGTGAACAATATTCGACGTCAGATCATGTTCACCCGCAGTGATAAATATCTTACTGCCAGAAATTTGATAGCTGTCGTCTGTTGCAGGCCTCGCGCTGGTGCGCATAATACCGAGATCAGAGCCGGCGTGTGCTTCTGTCAGGCACATAGTGCCGGACCATTCACCGCTATAGAGTTTGGGCAAATACTGGTTTTTCGTTATTTCATCAGCGTGCTGCAATAGCGCGACACAGGCACCAGCCGTGAGCCCAGGATAAAGCGAAAAGGCGATATCTGCGCTACAAAGCATTTCATCAACCATCATGGATAGGGCTTTTGGCATACCCATACCACCATAATCAGGATCGCCACTAAGCCCTGTCCAACCGCCTTCGCTCAGACTGGCGTAAGCGGTATAATAGTGCTCTGGCAACGTGACCTTGCCATCTTTTAATTGCGCCCCTACTGCATCGGCAATGTGGCTAAAAGGGGCAAGCTGCTGCTCACATATCTTCGCAGCCTCATCCAGAATAGCCTTCGCGGTATCAGCTTCAATCACGTCTTGCAATTCTGACTGTTGTTGCCAGTACTGGTCCAGCTGCCAAACGTCGAATAAATTAAAGTTGATGTCATTTAACGGTGCTTGATACTGACTCATAAGGTAACCTCAAACTGGACGGATGAGTTTAACTATGGCATAAGCTCCTTTTTCAAACAAGTGTTTGAAAAATATTTCAGGTATAAAAAAAGGCCCCGAACCGGAGCCTTCTTTTTACATCAACACCTAATCAATGATTAAGCGATGATTTTTGATACTACA
>NZ_BNAO01000015.1:0-282 GCF_014653435.1 Alishewanella longhuensis
TGTAGTATCAAAAATCATCGCTTAATCATTGATTAGGTGTTGATGTAAAAAGAAGGCTCCGGTTCGGGGCCTTTTTTATGCCTAACGTTCTTAAAAATTGTGCAATAAGATACTGTATGCTTGTTTTAGCACGCTAAGGCAGTATAATGAGCGGCTATTTAACGGTATGGCACTTTTAGTGTGATAATTGCACCGTTATTTTTTGTAGGGGCATAGTTCCAATTGGTAGAACAGCGGTCTCCAAAACCGATGGTTGGGGGTTCGAATCCCTCTGCCCCTGCC
>NZ_BNAO01000015.1:309-15471 GCF_014653435.1 Alishewanella longhuensis
ATTTCCGGGTTAGGAATAATATCCGAACCCTTATGCGTGTTTAATATCATTAGCATAAGTAAGCCAAATTAAGTGAGTGGAAGCATGAGTGCAACGAGCGAAGCCCCAAAAAGCGGATTAGACCTGGTTAAATGGTTGTTAGTACTAGTGATATTATCATTAGTCGTGGTTGGTAATTACATTTATGAATTATCGAGTCTGGAAAAAGCTATTGCCATTGTTGTGCTAGTAGCTGCTGCAGGTTTTGTTGCCGCTCAAACTACTAAAGGTAAGATATTCTTAAATTTTGCCAAAGAGTCTCGCACTGAAGTCCGTAAAGTGGTGTGGCCAACCCGCCAAGAAACCATGCAAACAACCATTATTGTGATTATTGCCACTATTATTATGGGGCTAATTTTGTGGGGGCTTGACGCTATCTTATTACGCGTTGTGTCCTTCTTTACCGGACTGGGGATGTAAGTTATGGCAGAAAAAATGCGTTGGTATGTAGTGCAAGCCTTTTCAGGTTTTGAGCAACGAGTGGCCACGTCACTGCGTGAACATATCAAAATCCATAGCATGGAAGAAAAGTTCGGCGAAGTTCTGGTTCCAACTGAAGAAGTTGTCGAGATGCGTGCTGGGCAAAAGCGTAAATCTGAGCGCAAATTCTTTCCTGGTTATGTGTTAGTGCAAATGGAAATGTGTGAAGAAGCTTGGCATTTAGTCAAGAGCGTACCGCGGGTTCTCGGTTTTATCGGTGGCACTTCTGATCGTCCTGCACCTATTTCTGAAAAAGAAGCCATGACGATTCTTAATCGTCTACAAGATAATGCTGACAAGCCGAAGCCGAAGACGTTATTCGAAGCGGGTGAAGTGGTTCGTGTAACAGAAGGCCCATTTGCCGATTTCAACGGTGTAGTCGAAGAAGTCGACTACGAAAAGAGCCGTGTAAAAGTTTCTGTATTAATCTTTGGCCGCGCTACACCTGTAGAGCTGGAGTTTGGTCAGGTAGAGAAAGCTTAATATATAGCTTGTAACGGGGCGCTGATTAAAATATAATCTGCGCCCTTTTTATCGTTTGGGAAGCCGTTTGAGTAAGTGTCCTCGCACTTACGAGGCTAAGACCCACTAACAGAGGTGAAACATGGCAAAGAAAGTCACTGCACTTATTAAACTGCAGGTAAAAGCCGGTATGGCTAACCCGTCGCCACCAGTTGGTCCGGCGTTAGGTCAACACGGTGTTAACATCATGGAATTCTGTAAAGGCTTCAACGCCCGTACAGAGAGTCTTGAAAAAGGCATGCCTATTCCTGTTGTTATTACAGTATATAGCGATCGTTCTTTCACGTTCGAGACCCGTACTCCACCTGCGTCTTTCTTATTATTGAAAGCTGCCGGTTTGAAGAGCGGTTCTGGTCGCCCTAATACCCAGAAAGTTGGTAAAATCTCAGCTACTCAGATTGAAGAGATCGTTAAGATCAAACAACCTGATTTAACAGCTGCAGATCATGCTGCTGCGGTGCGTACCATTGAAGGTACTGCTCGTTCAATGGGCTTAGTGGTGGAGGGCTAATCGATGGCTAAATTAACAAAACGCGCTAAGTTAATCCGCTCTAAAGTAGATTCAACCCGCGAATACGACATCAACGACGCTGTGGCGCTGTTAAAAGAATTAACTGCCGGCAAGTTCCTTGAGAGCGTTGACGTTGCAGTAAACCTGGGTATTGATGCCCGTAAATCTGATCAGAACGTGCGTGGTGCAACTGTACTACCACACGGTACTGGCCGTACTGTCCGTGTTGCCGTTTTCACCCAGGGTGCTAATGCTGAAGCTGCTAAAGCTGCCGGCGCAGACATCGTTGGTATGGAAGACTTAGCTGAACAAGTTAAGAAAGGCGTGATGGACTTTGACGTTGTTATTGCCTCTCCAGATGCAATGCGCGTTGTTGGTATGTTAGGTCAGATCTTAGGTCCACGTGGTTTGATGCCAAACCCGAAGACTGGTACTGTTACCCCTAACGTAGCTGAAGCGGTTAAAAACGCTAAAGCCGGTCAAGTTCGTTATCGTAACGACAAGAATGGTATCATCCATTCTACTATCGGTAAGATCGATTTCGATACTGATAAGCTGAAAGAAAACTTAGAGTCTTTATTAGTTGCACTGAAGCGTGCTAAGCCTTCAGTAGCTAAAGGTGTGTATATCAAGAAAGTGACTATTTCTTCTACACACGGTGCAGGTTTAACCCTGAACCAGGCTTCTTTAAGCGCGACTGTTTAAGCGCTTTACAGCAAGGGTAGGTTAATTTATAATCTCGCCCTCGTTTTTAGGGTAGAAGTCAGACTTGTTAAAAGTCCTGACTTCCGTCCAAGACCGTAGGTGTCGCAATATCGTCTGATATCTGTGACTTAAAATAACCAACCTACGCAGACGGTGTAGGCCCCAGAAAGAATTAAATTCCTTCTGGTCTCACCGTAAATCGCGCGTCGGCATCCGCCGACGATGTGTAGGCAACCGAACAACGTTGTTCGGATGAACCAGGAGTTAAGAGCCAATGGCTATTAAGCTTGAAGACAAAAAAGCAATTGTTGCTGAAGTCCAGGAAGCTGCCAAAGGTGCTTTATCTGCGGTAGTCGCAGAC
Organism: Alishewanella longhuensis; assembly: GCF_014653435.1. Taxonomy (GTDB): domain Bacteria; phylum Pseudomonadota; class Gammaproteobacteria; order Enterobacterales; family Alteromonadaceae; genus Alishewanella; species Alishewanella longhuensis. The sequence goes on from NZ_BNAO01000015.1 coordinate 2,928, forward strand.
GCTCGTGGTGTCACTGTAGGCAAAATCACTGCTCTGCGTAAGCAGGCTCGTGAAGCTGGTGTATGGGTTAAAGTAGTCCGTAATACATTAGTTCGCCGTGCAGTAGAAGGCACCGAGTTTGAGTGTCTGAAAGACGTATTCGTAGGCCCGACGTTAGTTGCGTTTTCTAAAGAGCACCCAGGTGCTGCAGCGCGGATCTTCAAAGATTTCGCGAAAGAAAACAAAAACTTCGAGCTGAAAGGTGCGGCTTTTAACGGTACCACAGTGAACATCGACGTGTTAGCATCGTTACCAACTTACGACGAAGCTATCGCTCGCCTGATGAGCACCATGAAAGAGGCAGCAGCCGGCAAACTTGTACGTACAATTGCCGCGGTTCGCGACCAAAAACAAGAGCAAGCCGCGTAATTTTACGTTTGGTTTGAGTAGAGTTTAATTCGGGCTAAGGCCCACAATTTAGGAATCTGCGCAATGTCAGTGACTAAAGAGCAAATCTTAGACGCTATCGCAGCAATGTCTGTAATGGAAGTTGTTGAGTTAGTATCTGCAATGGAAGAAAAATTCGGTGTTTCAGCTGCTGCTGCAGTAGCTGTAGCTGCTGGTCCAGCTGCCGCTGTTGAAGAGCAAACTGAATTCAACGTAATCTTAGCTGGTGTTGGCGCTAACAAAGTTGCTGTTATCAAAGCAGTACGTGGCGCGACCGGTTTAGGTCTGAAAGAAGCGAAAGACTTGGTTGAATCAGCTCCAGCTGCAATCAAAGAAGCCGTTTCTAAAGCAGAAGCAGAAGCTCTCAAGAAAGAACTTGAAGAAGCTGGTGCAACTGTTGAAGTTAAATAATCTGGTGCAAACCAGATTAGCTGCCTGAGTTTCAGGCTGGGCTGGTGATGAATTAATCACCGGCCTTTTTGCGCTGTGGGACAATGATTTCCCCACCCCTGCTGCTACCAGGCCTGGTAGCATAAGCCACCAAATGGTGGTTGGGAAAAAAATCAGCAAGCTGAGGAACCCCATGACTTACTCTTATTCTGAGAAGAAACGTATCCGTAAGGACTTCGGCAAACGTCCGGAAGTATTGGATGTGCCATACCTGCTGTCGATTCAAATTGAATCATTCAGCAAATTTATCGAGCCAGATCCGGAAGGTGAATACGGTCTAGAAGCCGCATTCCGCTCTGTATTTCCAATCAAAAGCTATTCAGGCAGCGCGGAATTGCAGTATGTCAGCTACCGCATTGGGGAACCTGTTTTTGATGTGAAGGAATGTCAGATCCGAGGTGTAACTTATTCAGCGCCATTGCGCGTTAAGTTACGTATGGTGTTGTTTGACAAAGAAGCACCAGGCACCATCAAAGACATCCGCGAGCAAGAAGTCTACATGGGTGAAATCCCGTTGATGACCGAAAACGGTACCTTTGTAATCAATGGTACTGAGCGTGTTATCGTTTCTCAGCTACACCGCAGTCCTGGTGTGTTTTTTGACCACGACCGTGGTAAGACGCACTCATCAGGCAAAGTACTTTATAATGCCCGGGTTATTCCATACCGTGGCTCTTGGTTAGACTTTGAGTTTGATGCCAAAGATAACCTGTTCGTTCGTATCGACCGTCGCCGTAAATTACCTGCGACTATTCTGTTACGTGCGCTAGAGTTTAGTACAGAACAAATTCTATCTATTTTCTTTGAAAATACCCGTTTTGATATTAAAGACGGTAAGATAATGATGGAAGTAGTTGCTAACCGCTTACGCGGTGAAACTGCAGCCTTTGATATTAAAGATAACGATGGCGAAGTGATCGTAGAACAAGGCCGTCGTATTACTGCCCGTCATGTGCGTCAACTGGAAAAAACCGGTATGACCATGATGGAAGTACCACATGAATATGTGGTAGGTCGTGTACTGGCTAAAAATTACGCTGACCGTTCAACCGGAGAGATTATTGCCGAGGCGAACGCAGAGCTCACATTAGAGCTGTTAGCAAAACTAGCAAAAGCCGGTTACGACAGTTTCGAAACACTTTATATCAACGATTTGGATCAGGGCTCTTATGTTTCTGAAACCATTCGTATCGACCCTAGCAGCAACCGGATGGAAGCACTGGTAGAAATCTACCGCATGATGCGCCCGGGTGAGCCACCAACGCGTGAGGCTGCAGAAACCTTATTTGAAAATCTATTCTTCTCTGAAGATCGTTACGACCTGTCAACGGTAGGTCGTATGAAGTTTAACCGTCGGGTTGACTTTGAAGAAGGCAAAGGTACTGGTGTACTGAGCAAAGACGATATTCTGGCGGTAATGAAAGTTCTGATCGACATTCGTAACGGTAAAGGTGAAGTGGACGATATCGACCACTTAGGTAACCGTCGTATTCGTTCAGTAGGTGAAATGGCTGAAAACCAATTCCGTGTTGGTTTAGTGCGTGTAGAGCGTGCGGTGAAAGAGCGTCTGTCATTAGGCGATCTGGATGCGGTAATGCCGCAGGACCTAATCAATGCCAAGCCAATTTCTGCTGCAGTAAAAGAGTTCTTTGGCTCAAGTCAGCTGTCGCAGTTTATGGACCAGAACAACCCATTATCAGAAGTGACGCACAAGCGTCGTATTTCTGCTTTAGGGCCGGGCGGTTTAACGCGTGAGCGTGCCGGTTTCGAAGTACGTGACGTACACCCAACGCACTATGGTCGGGTCTGTCCAATCGAAACGCCCGAAGGTCCAAACATCGGTTTGATTAACTCGTTGTCTATTTTCGCGCAAACTAACGAATATGGTTTCCTTGAGACACCATACCGTCGGATTGAAAATGGCATCGTAACTGATGAAGTTGATTTCTTATCTGCGATTGAAGAAGGTAACTTCGTTATCGCTCAGGCTAACGCTGAATTAGACGAGAACAATCGTATTGTTGAAGGTTTAGTACCTTGTCGTTTTAAAAACGAATTCAGTCTAATGCCATCTTCTGAAGTTCAGTACATGGACGTTGCACCACAGCAGATCGTGTCTGTTGCTGCTGCTTTAATCCCGTTCCTGGAACACGATGATGCTAACCGTGCCTTGATGGGTTCGAACATGCAACGTCAAGCGGTACCAACATTACGTGCAGATAAGCCGTTAGTAGGTACTGGTATTGAACGTGTAGTAGCCAAAGACTCAGGTGTTACTGTTGTTGCGAAACGCGGTGGTACTGTTGACTATGTTGACGCCAGCCGTATTGTAATTAAAGTTCACGAAGAAGAAATGGTTGCCGGTGAAGCCGGTATCGATATCTACAATCTGACAAAATATACCCGTTCTAACCAGAACACCTGTATTAACCAACGTCCTTGTGTTAACCATGGTGAACCAATTGAACGTGGTGATGTATTGGCAGATGGTCCATCTACCGACTTAGGTGAATTGGCTTTAGGTCAGAACTTGCGCGTGGCTTTCATGCCATGGAATGGTTACAACTTCGAAGACTCGATTTTGTTATCAGAGCGTTTAGTACAAGAAGATCGTTTAACCACTATTCACATTCAGGAATTAAGCTGTATTGCTCGTGATACTAAGCTTGGACCTGAAGAGATTACTGCTGATATTCCAAACGTGGGCGAGTCTGCGTTAAGTAAGCTTGACGAAGCAGGTATTGTTTATATCGGCGCTGAAGTGAAGGGTGGTGATATTCTGGTGGGTAAGGTAACGCCTAAAGGCGAGAGCCAGTTAACGCCAGAAGAGAAGCTACTACGTGCCATATTCGGTGAAAAAGCGTCTGACGTAAAAGATACCTCACTGCGGGTACCAAACTCCGTAACCGGTACTGTTATCGACGTTCAGGTGTTTACCCGTGATGGCGTTGAAAAAGACAAGCGTGCTCGCGAAATCGAAGAAATGGAAGTGAAGCAGGCTAAGAAAGACCTGAATGAAGAGTTCCGTATCCTCGAAGCGGGTATTTTTGACCGTGCCCGTAACCTGCTGGAACAAAGCGGTTTGGATCGCGTTAAGTTAGATACCTTAAAAGGCGATGCGCTGTTTAACCAAAGCTTAAGTGATGAAGATAAACAGAACGATTTAGAACAGCTAGCTACGCAATATGAAGAAATTCGTATTGAGTATGATAAGAAGTTCGAAGCGAAGCGTCGTAAGATTGTCCAAGGTGATGATTTAGCACCTGGTGTACTGAAAATCGTTAAAGTGTACCTTGCTGTGAAACGTCGTATTCAGCCAGGTGACAAGATGGCTGGTCGTCACGGTAACAAGGGTGTTATCTCTACTATCGTTCCAGTTGAAGATATGCCGTATGACGAAAAAGGTCAGCCAGTTGATATCGTGCTGAACCCGTTGGGTGTTCCATCGCGGATGAACATTGGTCAGATCTTAGAAACGCACTTAGGCTTAGCGGCTCGTGGTATCGGTGACAAGATTGACGGCATGATCAAAGAGCAAAAAGAAGTTGCGGAGATCCGTGAGTTCCTGAAGAAAGTGTATGCACTGGGTGAATCGCGTCAGAACGTAGATATTGAAAGCTTTACTGATGACGAGATTCGTCGTTTAGCGCAAAACCTGCGTAAAGGCTTACCTGTTGCTACTCCGGTATTTGATGGTGCTAAAGAGTCTGAGATCAAGGAATTGCTTGAACTGGGTGATTTACCATCAAGCGGTCAGATCAAATTATATGATGGCCGTACCGGTAATACCTTCGAGCGTAAGGTTACTGTTGGCTACATGTATATGTTGAAACTGAATCACTTGGTTGACGACAAGATGCATGCCCGTTCTACCGGTTCTTACAGCTTGGTTACACAGCAACCGTTGGGTGGTAAAGCACAGTTCGGTGGTCAGCGTTTCGGTGAGATGGAAGTGTGGGCGTTGGAGGCATATGGTGCCGCTTACACCCTACAGGAAATGCTTACTGTTAAGTCTGATGACGTCAACGGTCGTACCAAGATGTATAAAAACATCGTTGACGGCGACCACAGAATGGAACCTGGCATGCCAGAATCTTTCAACGTACTGATGAAAGAAATCCGTTCGCTCGGTATCAATATCGAATTGGAAGAGGAATAAACCGACCTTGTGTTGGGGGGCAGTAAGCTGCCCCATTCCGGTTTACCTCTTACAGGAGAGCAAAGGTGAAAGACTTATTAAAGTTTCTGAAGCAGCAAACTAAAACTGAAGAGTTTGATGTTATCCGTATCGGTTTATCGTCACCGGACATGATTCGCTCATGGTCATTCGGTGAAGTGAAAAAGCCAGAGACGATCAACTACCGTACTTTTAAGCCCGAGCGTGACGGTTTATTCTGTGCCCGGATCTTTGGCCCGGTAAAAGATTACGAATGTCTGTGCGGCAAGTACAAGCGTTTAAAGCATCGCGGTGTGATCTGTGAGAAATGTGGCGTTGAAGTTACCCTAACGAAGGTACGTCGTGAGCGTATGGGCCATATTGAGCTGGCCAGCCCGACAGCGCATATTTGGTTCCTGAAATCATTACCAAGCCGTATCGGTTTATTACTCGATATGACGCTACGTGATATCGAACGTGTACTGTATTTCGAAAGCTATGTGGTGACTGAACCAGGCATGACCTCTTTAGAGCGTCGTCAGATGCTAACTGAAGAAGAGTACCTGGACGTGTTGGAAGAGCACGGTGATGAGTTTGAAGCCAAGATGGGTGCAGAAGCAATTCTGGATATCCTGAAAGGTATCGACTTGCCAACCGAAATCAAGCAAATGCGTGAAGAGCTGCCAACCATCAACTCAGAAACTAAGCGCAAGAAAATCAGCAAGCGTTTGAAACTGATGGAAGCCTTCCACACCTCTGGCAACAAGCCAGAGTGGATGATTATGACAGTACTGCCAGTGTTACCACCGGATTTACGTCCTTTGGTACCTTTGGACGGTGGCCGTTTTGCGACCTCAGATCTGAACGATTTATATCGCCGCGTAATCAACCGTAACAACCGTTTAAAGCGTCTGTTAGATTTATCTGCACCAGATATTATCGTACGTAACGAAAAACGGATGTTGCAAGAAGCGGTAGATGCGCTGTTAGATAACGGCCGTCGTGGCCGCGCTATTACTGGCTCAAACAAACGCCCACTGAAATCTTTGGCCGATATGATCAAAGGTAAGCAAGGTCGTTTCCGTCAGAACTTGCTAGGTAAGCGTGTTGACTACTCTGGTCGTTCGGTTATTACTGTAGGTCCTACGCTGCGTTTACACCAGTGTGGTTTACCGAAGAAAATGGCACTTGAGCTGTTCAAGCCTTTCATTTATGGCAAGCTGGAAGCGCGTGGTTTAGCCACGACGATCAAAGCCGCTAAAAAGATGGTAGAGCGTGAAGAAGGTGCAGTATGGGACGTGTTAGATGAAGTAATCCGTGAACATCCGGTATTACTGAACCGTGCACCAACACTACACCGGTTAGGTATTCAGGCGTTTGAACCGGTGCTAATCGAAGGTAAGGCTATTCAGTTACACCCCTTGGTGTGTGCTGCGTATAACGCCGACTTCGACGGTGACCAGATGGCGGTACACGTACCGTTAACGCTGGAAGCACAATTAGAAGCGCGTGCGCTGATGATGTCTACCAACAACGTACTGTCACCAGCGAACGGTGAACCTATCATCGTTCCTTCACAGGACGTTGTATTGGGTTTGTACTACATGACTCGCGAAGCCGTTAATGCGAAAGGCGAGGGCATGATGTTCAAGAGCCCGAAAGAAGCTGAAAAAGCCTTCCGTGCTGACGTTGCCAGTTTACATGCCAAGGTAAAAGTACGTATCTCTGAGATTGAGATTGCAGAAGATGGTAGCAGAACCACCACTACAGCAGTGCGTGATACCACTGTTGGTCGTGCCATTCTGTACTCTATTTTACCAGAAGGCTTAGCCTTTGACTCAATCAACCAAGCGATGGGTAAGAAGCAAATTTCTCGCCTGTTAAATGGTGCTTATCGTCGTATCGGTTTGAAGCAAACAGTAATCCTTGCTGACCAGATCATGTATACCGGTTTCCATTACGCGATGCTGTCTGGTGTGTCTGTTGGTATCGATGACATGGTGATCCCAGCGGCGAAAACTGAGATTATCGATGCGGCTGAGAACGAAGTTGCTGAGATCCAGGACCAGTTCCAACAGGGTTTAGTAACGGCGGGTGAGAAGTACAACAAAGTTATCGATATTTGGTCAACAGCGAACGAAGTGTTGTCAAAAGCGATGATGGACAACCTGTCAAAAGAGGACGTGGTTGATCGTGATGGTAATACCGTACAGCAGCAATCGTTTAACTCGGTTTATATGATGGCTGACTCAGGCGCACGGGGTTCACCGGCGCAGATCCGTCAGTTAGCCGCGATGCGTGGTCTGATGGCTAAGCCGGATGGCTCAATCATCGAAACACCCATTACCGCGAACTTCCGTGAAGGTCTAAGCGTACTGCAGTACTTCATCTCAACGCACGGTGCCCGTAAAGGTTTGGCCGATACCGCACTGAAAACCGCGAACTCAGGTTACCTGACTCGCCGCTTAGTAGACGTTGCGCAAGACTTAGTAGTAACTGAGCGTGATTGTGGCTCTGAGCAAGGTATTATCATGAAGCCGCTGATCGAAGGTGGTGACGTGGTAGAAGGCCTGCGTGAGCGCGTACTGGGTCGGGTTGTCATCGGCGACATCGTATCACCTACTACCGGCGAAGTGCTGGTGGAAGACGGTACCATGCTAGACGAGCAACTGTGTGATGCTATTGAGCAAAACTCCATCGACGAAGTGCATGTGCGTTCAGTAATCACCTGTCAGACTGACTTTGGTGTTTGTGCGAAATGTTACGGTCGTGACCTAGCGCGCGGTCACTTGATTAATGCTGGTGAAGCAGTCGGTGTTATTGCTGCTCAGTCAATCGGTGAGCCGGGTACTCAGTTAACGATGCGTACCTTCCACATCGGTGGTGCGGCATCACGGGCTTCAGCAGAAAACAGCGTACAGGTGAAAAACGCCGGTACCTTGAAGCTGCAAAATGCTAAGTTTGTACGCAACGCTGATAACAAAATTGTTATTACTTCGCGTTCAGCTGAAGTGACCGTATTCGATGAACTCGGTCGCGAAAAAGAACGTTATAAGCTGCCATATGGTTCTATTTTGGCAACGGACGACAATGCTAAAGTTACCGCAGGTCAGGTTGTTGCAAACTGGGATCCGCATTCACATCCAATTATTCTGGAGCGTGGTGCTAAGGTTACCTTCAGTGATGTTGATGATACCAACACTGAAGTGCAGCAAGACGAACTGACAGGCTTAACCCGTACTGTTGTTAAAGATTTGGCCAAGGCGAACGCCAAAGAGCCAAAACTTATCCTAGCGACAGACGATGGTGGTTTGCAGGAAATTCGCTTACCAAGCTTCACTACCATTGAAGTGGCTGACGGCGATACCGTTGTTACCGGTACGGTTTTAGCTCGTATTCCACAAGAAAGCTCGAAAACGCGCGACATCACCGGTGGTCTGCCACGCGTTGCTGACTTGTTTGAAGCACGTAAACCAAAAGACCCAGCTATTCTGGCTGAGATCTCAGGTGTTATCGGCTTTGGTAAGGAAACGAAGGGTAAGCGCCGCTTGTTAATCACGCCTGACCAGGGTGATGTGCATGAAGAGATGATCCAGAAATGGCGTCAGGTTAATGTGTTCGAAGGTGAGCGCATTGAAAAAGGTGAAGTTATCTCTGAAGGTCCAGAGTCGGCACATGATATTTTGCGTTTACGTGGTATCCACCATGTCGCCAGTTATATCGTGAACGAAGTGCAGGATGTTTACCGCTTACAGGGCGTAAAAATTAACGATAAGCACATTGAAACGATCATTCGTCAAATGCTGCGTAAGTGCATTATTACCAGCCCAGGCGACAGCGAGTTCTTAGAAGGTGAACAAGCTGAAGTAGCCAGAGTAAACATCGCTAACCGTGAGTTAGAACTGGCAGGTAAACAGCCAGCTCAGTACGAGCGTGTTTTACTAGGTATCACTAAGGCATCACTGTCTACTGATTCCTTTATTTCTGCGGCCTCGTTCCAGGAAACGACCCGCGTTCTGACTGAAGCTGCTGTAGCAGGTAAGATCGATGAACTGCGTGGTCTGAAAGAAAACGTTATTGTTGGCCGTTTAATCCCGGCGGGTACTGGTTTTGCATATCACCAGAACCGTGCGCGGATGCGTGCTGGTAATAATGAAGTTGTTGAACCGGTAATGAGTGCAGAGACGGCCGAACAGGCACTGACCGATGCACTTAACATGAATTTATCGGGCAACGACGAGTAAACAAGGGATAAACAGCCTTGCCGGCGATTAAAATGCCGGCAAACTGTTTTGTAACTTGACAGGTCAAAGCTTGACCATTAGAATTCCGCGACCCTAAATTTGGGGTGCGGAATTTTCACGTTTATTGGGTATTTATTAACCAGGAGTATTTAATGGCAACAATCAACCAGCTAGTGCGTAAGCCGCGCAGCCAGAAGGTAGCCAAGAGCACCGTTCCGGCGCTTGAAGCTTGCCCGCAGAAGCGTGGTGTTTGTACCCGTGTATACACCACTACACCTAAGAAGCCAAACTCAGCATTAAGTGTTGTGCTTATTCGCGGTGGCCGGGTAAAAGACCTTCCAGGTGTGCGTTATCACACCGTACGTGGCACATTAGACTGTGCAGGCGTAAAAGATCGTAAACAAGCCCGTTCTAAGTACGGCGCCAAGCGGCCTAAGAAATAACGGTACTCCGTTAGTAAGGCCAAACTAAACAACTTTTTTTCTTTATGTATTAAAAGTTTTGGAATCACCTGAAGCAATCGGAGTTTCGAATGCCTAGAAGACGCGTCATCGGTCAACGTAAAATCCTTCCAGATCCTAAGTTCGGAAGTGAGTTACTGGCCAAGTTTGTAAACGTCGTAATGGTCGACGGTAAAAAATCAACAGCCGAATCAATTGTATACGGCGCTTTAGAAATTGCAGCTACGAAATCTAAGAAAGAGCACATCGACCTGTTCGAAGTGGCTTTAGATAACATTCGTCCAACTGTTGAAGTTAAATCACGTCGTGTTGGTGGTTCAACCTACCAGGTACCGTGTGAAGTTCGTCAGGTGCGTCGTAATGCGCTTGCCATGCGCTGGTTAGTAGAAGCTGCCCGTAAACGTGGTGAAAAATCTATGGCTCAGCGTCTTGCTGGTGAGATGCTTGATGCAATCGAAAACAAAGGTTCTGCGGTTAAGAAGCGTGAAGACGTGCACCGTATGGCCGAAGCGAACAAAGCGTTCGCACATTTCCGCTGGTAAGAATTTCTTAACTGAGAGGAAAGTATTGTGGCACGTACAACTCCAATAGAACGTTACCGTAACATTGGTATCTGTGCTCACGTTGATGCCGGCAAAACCACGACATCTGAGCGGATCCTGTTTTATACAGGCCGCTCTCACAAAATTGGTGAAGTGCATGATGGCGCAGCCACTATGGACTGGATGGAGCAGGAACAGGAACGCGGTATTACTATTACTTCTGCAGCTACCACGACCTTTTGGTCTGGTATGCAGCAGCAGTTTGAACTACATCGCATCAACCTGATTGATACCCCTGGCCACGTTGATTTTACTATCGAAGTAGAGCGCTCTTTGCGCGTATTAGATGGTGCTGTGGTGGTATTGTGCGGGTCATCTGGCGTACAGCCGCAAACCGAAACTGTCTGGCGGCAGGCGAATAAATACGAAGTTCCTCGCATGATCTTCGTTAATAAGATGGACAGGACCGGTGCTAACTTCCTACGGGTAGTTAAGCAGGCAAATGACCGTCTTAATTCGCGCTGTGTGCCTATTCAGTTGCCAGTTGGTGCAGAAGATAACTTCCGTGGCGTAGTTGATCTCGTCAAAATGAAGTCTATCAACTGGAACACCGAAGATCAGGGTATGACCTTCACTTATGAAGATATTCCGGCAGATATGCTGGAAGAATGCAATGAGTGGCGGCAAAACCTGGTTGAAGCGGCAGCTGATGCCAGTGAAGAATTGATGGAGCGCTATCTGGAAGGTGACGAGTTTACCGAAGAAGAGCTACGTCAAGCGCTGCGTGATCTTACCTTGCGCAATGAAATTGTATTAGTACAAGTCGGTTCTGCCTTTAAGAATAAAGGTGTGCAGGCTATGCTGGATAACGTTATTTACTATCTGCCTTCACCGACAGAAGTAAAAGCGATCCACGGCATTTTGCCAGATGAAAGCGAAGGTTTCCGGAAGTCTGATGACAACGAGCCTTTTGCTGCTTTGGCATTTAAAATTGCGACTGATCCCTTTGTCGGTACGCTAACTTTCTTCCGTGTTTACTCGGGTATCGTTGAGTCTGGCTCAGCGGTATACAACTCAGTAAAGATGAAAAAAGAGCGTATTGGCCGTATCGTACAGATGCATGCTAACACCCGTGAGGAAATCAAAGCGGTTTGCGCCGGCGATATCGCCGCAGCGATCGGTCTGAAAGATACCACTACGGGTGATACCTTGTGTGATCAGGACCATCCGATCATACTGGAACGAATGGAATTTCCGGAGCCAGTTATCTCTGTTGCTGTTGAGCCTAAAACACAGGCTGATCAGGAAAAAATGGGGATTGCTTTGAGCAAGCTTGCTGCAGAAGATCCGTCATTCCGGGTACATACTGACGAAGAAACGGCTCAAACCATTATCTCTGGTATGGGTGAGCTACATCTGGACATTATTGTTGATCGCATGAAGCGTGAGTTTAAGGTTGAGGCAAATGTGGGTAAACCACAGGTGTCTTATCGTGAAACACTACGTGCGAAAACAGAAGTAGAAGGTAAGTTTGTTCGCCAGTCTGGTGGTCGCGGTCAATTCGGTCACTGTTGGTTACGCATTGAGCCATTACCGGAAGGTGAAGGCTATAAGTTCGAGAACGCCGTTGTTGGTGGTGTAATTCCAAAAGAATTCATTCCAGCGATTGATAAAGGTATTCAAGAACAGATGAAAAACGGCGTGTTGGCGGGTTACCCGGTAATCGACGTTAAAGTTACTGTATTCGATGGTTCCTACCACGATGTTGACTCGAACGAAATGGCGTTCAAAATCGCTGCGTCTATGGGCTTCAAGAAAGGAGCTCTGCAGGCTAAGCCGGTTATCCTTGAACCGATAATGAAGGTTGAAGTGGTAACGCCAGATGACTTCATGGGTGATATTGTTGGTGACTTAAACCGTCGTCGCGGTATCATCAACGGTATGGAAGATGCGCCTGGCGGGATCAAAATTGTTAACGCCAATGTACCGTTATCTGAAATGTTTGGCTATGCAACCAATATGCGTTCACTGAGTCAGGGCCGTGCGTCTTACTCAATGGAACCGCTGAATTATCAGGAAGCACCAAACAATGTTACTGAAGCAATTATTGCTTCGCGTAGAGCACACGATTAACGATTAAACAGCCCCGGTCTACCGGGTCTTAAATTTGACTAAGAAGGGTCTATAAATGGCTAAGGCTAAATTTGAACGCGTAAAACCGCACGTAAACGTAGGTACTATCGGCCACGTTGACCACGGTAAAAC
>NZ_BNAO01000016.1 GCF_014653435.1 Alishewanella longhuensis
AACGATTGATCATAAAAATCTTGTGCTTAGACCAAAAGGTGATCAGCAGTTTTCACACAGCCTGAGCGAAAAGCAGACGTTCAGATCAGACGCTCACGCAAAAACGAATCTCTGCTTTGCCTTATTTCCGGACATTCGTTTTTTCGAGAGCCTAAAGTGCTAGAGCAACTCTTCTCACATGGCCAAATTCATTTAGATACTAATGTATTAACAATACCCAGACCGAAACTGTAGATTTTAGCAGTACCAAGTAAATTGCTTTTTAACTTGTCAAAATCCACTTTTCATTCAAAAGGTTCCAATAGGTATACAACGCCCGCAACACCGGGCAATTTGGAGCGCATCGGAAAATTGTTATTAGTGCTTTCGCTTGTTATATACGATCTGTGGGATCATTGCCCCACCCAGGTCCGACCAAAAACAATAATTTCACTACCTAAGTTATCCATGGCACCCGACTGTCGACAACCAATCTTCAAGCTCCCTAAATGAGATGATGTCTTCACTCGCTATCGGTAGATCCTTTTTATATTTCATAGGCATTTCGGTGCTTGTTAGAAGTGCATTTCTTATTGAAAATACAACCTCTCTGCAATTGAGTCTCTTCAACACTGAATCTAAATTATCCACAGTCCAACTCACACGGTTTAAGTGCTTGCTAAGCTCATCTTTTTCCGCCCCCTTAAACCTGTTACACACATCTGCAACTTCGGAGATTGTCTTAGCCATCTGGAGTTTCTTACATTCAAAAAGAAGCATTAAACCGTCTTTAATCGCCAGCACATCAATATCACCAAGCTCCTGAGATGCCCCCAATGTTGTCATCAGAACTTCCTTCCTGACATACCACCCATCAGACTCAAGTTTTGAAGCAACCAAATCTGTAAAATCCGCCCCTCTTTTGTCTACCATAGACCCGACATAACTACGCATAACCGCAGAGTCAAAAAACTCTGTATTGAACTCACCATTTTTTGCTCTATCTAGGAAATAGCCCACGCCCAAACGAATCAATGAAAGGCTTAGGAAAACCTCTTCCTCACTGAGCTGAAAAACAGGTTTAACCAAACAACTTAGCTTTCTTTTAAACTTCCAAGGTGCTATATCTCTAAAGACGAATCCTTCGGGTGGTTCAGACCATTCAGCTCTTGAATATAATGTGAATGCTTGGAAAAACCGTCTCACGGTATCTGCTTCCAAGTTTCTTTTTTCCACAATACGACATATTAATTCATCCAACCTCATTATTATAATTGGCTGAGAGGTTTCAACATGCAGGTCAATAATTTCCGCCCAGCACTCAACAAGCTGATGAGCTAGAAGACCATATTCAGCTGACAAAGCATTATCGAATTCTTCGCCAAAAACACCTTCTTGCAATTCTGATTTCTCAATAAGCTTGGCATTGTATAGCTCTTCGTAATCATCTATAGCCTCACTAAATTGAATCCCAAAATACCCTGAGAAATAAGGCAATAGCAATTCTTCCATCACTTCCGTAGGAAGGATATATGTACCATTCATATTGAAAATTATTTTTGGGGCCACAAGTCCCCAGTGAATAGCATCAGAATCAGAAGCTGTATTTACCAATAGAGATGTAAGAGAAAGTAAATCAGCGATAATGTTTTCATTTACAGGCATTCCTGAATTATAAGGACATTCAATTAAAGACATTTCAATCAGCGACCGCAAACACAAAGACGTCAAGCTTCTATCTGACTCTCTCTCGCGAGCAACCCGAATTACATCATCATGTTTTGAATAGATAGCGAATACCGCTCTTGCAGTCCTATTCCATTGACCTCGATCTTGTTCAATTGAATTAACCAGTGAAACTAACTCACTTAATATGGAACGTCTATCTACTTGCGACAGAATGAACTTAATCCTCCCCCATATTTCGTCAACAATCCTATTTAAAACAGCCTTGCAATTAGACTTTCCTGTAATTTCTTGGCTAAATAACTCTAATGAATTACTTATACGAATACGATCAAATAAGGTTTTCTTTCTATCAACAAATTTTGGCTTTCGGGACACCGTATGAAGTAGAAAATCAACGGGATCATATGATCTAAATATATGAACAAGCCTAACTGCCGAGTCGCTCAAAACATGGTCAATAGCATTATCAACATGCTCATTAATATCTGAGCCTCTATCAGCCAGAAATTCTGCCAGTGAGGATAAAACTAGGTTAAGAACTAAATTCTCACCCGTATTGTTAACTCGGGCAAAGTTAGCCATGAAGTTTGATTCAAGTTGTATCCTACAGGCATTATTACCCCAAAATATATTGGCACCTCTGTTTTCTTGCGAATCTAAATCTATCTGGTCTTTTGGAACCATATCAGAGAAATCGATAACTACCTGCAGTGAATAACGTTCTTCAAAGCTTACAAATGAGGATATATAATTAAGAGCCTCTTCAATCGCATCAATAAAGCCAGACCACCACTCATAGATTATTGATCTAATAGCAGTTTCCTCTTTGAACTCAACTCCAAACCAAAGATCAACAAATCTAGATTCAATAAGCCCATTGAGAACTCCATTATCCAAATGATCGACAGATACATATATAGGCTTGCTTTTCATACCCACATAAAAAGAATCTTTTGTTAGCCGTTCAACTCTTTTCCAGGTGCCATCAATGTATTTTGAGCTATGTTTATCTCCCTGATTTCTCAGTTCTCTTCTGAGTGGAAAGACAAAGTCGGTATATAAGCTTATAAAACCACCTTCTGATACGGGTACATCATCAGGAACACACTTATATTCGGATTCCTTCCAAAAACCAAAATAATTGAAGTCTCCGTTTACATTATGTATTTTCACTCCTTTATCTTCCATCCATAGCTTCTGCTTTATACACTGGAAGAACTCTTCTAATGGCCTACTTTTAGAGTTACACAAAAGAATTAAGTCATTCAAACTTATCGCGGAAACCCCCCAGTCATCTGGCCACTTTTCGAACCCAAAGTTATACCCTCTACCAAAACCTCCGTGTGTAATAAGCGAAAATCCTGATACAAAATCATCCTGTAATTTACAATATTCAGCAATTGAATGGAAAAACTTACCAAGAGAGTCAACCTGTTCTTTCGATGGGGTGTGGTAACTAGCCATCCCTTCATCAATTATTTGATTGATTTCATCATGAATGATTACCGCATGAAGATAATTTCCTGAATTATCCCTTAATAAGAGCGCATGCATTGGCGGCATGTTCTCGATTGCTGACAGCTCTGGGGTTATCGATTCAAATCTACCTCGGAACTCACGAAGAATTTCATCTGTTAATTGCTTCGCTTGGTAGTTTGCTAGTAATTTCGAAAAAGCTCCCAAACTTCCATCTTCTTTACAACCGGATAGGAAGTAGTATCTGATAGCAACACCCACGGCACTAGGAATAGAAAGAATATAACTGCCATCAATTTCAACGATGGGTTTCTTTTCTAAAACTGAATTTCCAACTGTAGACTGCTTTAGGGCAAATATATCGTCATTTGTAATAATGAACGGCCGAATTGATTCAACTGAAACACCTAGTAAACCAAGTTCATCACGAGTAAAGGTTACTCGCTTTGACAA
Source organism: Alishewanella longhuensis (assembly GCF_014653435.1). GTDB lineage: Bacteria > Pseudomonadota > Gammaproteobacteria > Enterobacterales > Alteromonadaceae > Alishewanella > Alishewanella longhuensis. Next base: position 3,598 of record NZ_BNAO01000016.1, read on the forward strand.
CGAACTATATTCTTCAGACCTTGGGGCATTGATACTTTTTTTATCAAATGAATCTTCATAGGAATTTCGGCGCAAGCCAGACCTTGAAGCAACCTCTTCACTTAACTTGAGCAATGATATACAGCTTTCCCTTATTTGCAGGAGATTATCAGGGACTTGATACCGAGTTACGATATCAAGCAAGGCCTGAATAAAGTAGTCATTAGCCTCCCATAGAGCATTAAAAACCCTAAGATCCCCATGCTCTGTCAGGATATTAGAAACGAAAACGTCCTCTTGAGGGTCTTCAAACATTGCAACCAGTGTGTTGCCCAATAAATCATTAAGAACGGTCTTGAAGGTAGTTCGGTTTGGTTGTTTAGATCCTCTCGAATAAGCAACTGCAAGGTGGACGAGGGTTTCACACCTGATTGAATTTGCTGAAAGCCTCGGAAGAGTTAGAAGACCTGCCGCAGTAGCTACCGTTTCTTTGTATTTAAATCCAGACAGATATTGGATTACTTCTCTGCATGGTTTTGAGCGCAAATCGATCATAAAAATTCCCCCCGACCATTTTCCTGATAATCTTATTTTTTTATTGATAGCATAAATTTAAACTAATGAGTCTATCTAACCCCTGCAATGAATTGGGTAAATATTCTTGATTTTCCGATTTCTTAAATCCGTTTATTTGTTTCACGTTGGATCAGAACCAATTACACATTCCGAAATTTCAAATCCAGAGTTCAATAAGAACATCTATCGCAAGCCGACTTGGCAAACTTTAGGTCGTCCAGATACTTTAAAAACAGCATCCAGCATCTTTGTTTAGTATGTCGTCAATATTCTTGAAAGTTTGTTCAAACATTGATGGCCTATCCCTGATAGGCGGTTGCATATAAAATCATCTTAAATCTGTAATTGCGTTAGTGCTTAAAATATAATGCTGATGATTATTCAATTAAGTGGCTCAATTTAGAGCATCATGCCCTTTACAAAGAGTTTGTTTTATATGGAGTTCAATTTACGTTGTATTAAATATCGGGGCAAGAAAATTTATGGTCACTAGTTCATAAGTGCAAGGATTTTTGAAACGTTTTGAAAAAACGATGGGTTCTCGAATTTTTCGAGAGCCCTCTAAGCTGTAGTTTGCCGAACGTCCGCTTTCAGTGAAAAGCGCCGATTTAATCAAACTTCAGTGAATTTCCGCTTTTGGCACTGACCAGCCATAACCACTACAAAATATACAAGTGATTTAACCTTAAACCCGCTGTTACATTTACCGAAAAAGCACACTTGGTCAAGTATTTAAATGGCATGATCTTAGATGGCTGGATAACCCTCGTTTGCGCTGATGGTTAAAGCAGAGGGACACTTTGCGAAGTATTTTATGGTCGCTAAATTTCTGGCTTTAACATAAAAGCCCGCAGTTGCTGTTCTTCGCGCATTACGTGCAGTTTTAGCACCTGCTCGCCAGCCTGGCGGTAAAAGATCCGGCATGGTGGCAGTACGACTTCGCGATAAACTGAGTTTGGTAGCTCTAAATTTGAGGATCTGAATAAATTTGGCTTAGAACAAAATTAATTTGTGTTTCAGCCACTGGTACTTAGCAGTGTGTTGGCAGCAGCATCCCTTCAAGCTATGAAGCTTCAAAGGGCCCGGATGACGACCTCAGAATTTTCTCCATCTTGCGGCCTTTGGCAAGTTCGTCCACCAGTTTGTCCAGATATCTCACTTGTTTGGTCAACGGAGTCGCAATGTCTTCAATGCGATAGCCACAAATAGTACCAGTGATAAGCTGTGCATTCGGGTTGAGCCTGGCCTCAGCAAAGAATTGTGTAAAAGTAGCCTGATTATCTAGCAGGCGTTGTAAGTCTTTCGCGTCAAAACCAGTAAGCCAGGTAATGACTTGCTGCAGTTCCTCTGTGGTTCGCCCCTTCTTTTCAACTTTCACAATATAGTGTGGGTAAACAGAGGAAAACGTCATATTCGCCATTCGTTCGTCGTGTTCTTTGGTCGTCTGCATCGAAGCCCTCCTATGGTCGGACGTAATCAGCCACTTAATTTCCTACCCTTTGTTGCGGTTTAACTTAGCCAGCAACTCAGAAGGGGCATAACTTGCCTGTTGCTACCTTGAACTTCGTTTTGTCAGATAAGCCTCCAAACTTCTACCACTTTTACCTTAAACTTTAACATCGTCAAGCTGATAAATCGGTAAATAAGGATGATACGCCGTAGCAGTGAACCTTTCCGGCCACAGCGTAAGTGCGTACACGGCAAATAAATTCACCAATGCATTGTTATTTATTTGCGGGTTAATTATGTTAGGCCCTGATAAATGACAGGGACGTTGAGAAAGATGATCAAAAAGTTAAGCATTGCCATGCTGGCGGCAGTTTTAGCCATGCTATGTTGGTGTTTAAGTTATCTGCTGCCTTATATGACAAAGTCTGTAGTGGCGCCGCCCCCTCTTGTTGTTAACGATGTAACCCAGCTTTACGCCATAACGGTTAACAAGGTAATTGCGCCACAAACGGAAACCGAGTTAGTGCATCAGTTGCTGAACTCAAGCGGTGCTGTATCTGTCGGTGGTGGACGTTATAGCCAGGGAGGCCAGGTAGCGCTGCCTGACAGTTTGCATATTGATATGCGCAGTTACAACAAGATCGTTAGCTTCTCGCCGGATAAAAAGCACATTACTGTGCAGGCGGGGATTACTTGGCGAGACATTCAAACTCATATAGATCCTTATGATTTGTCAGTAAAAATAATGCAAAGCTATGCTGACTTTACTGTCGGTGGCTCTCTCAGTGTGAACGCGCATGGCCGCTATATCGGCGAAGGCCCGTTAATTAATTCAGTACAAGCTATCAAGCTCTTGCTGGCCGATGGCAGTGTTATAACGGCAACGCCCGAAAATAACAGCGAGTTGTTCTATGCCGCTATCGGCGGCTATGGTGCTATGGGTATTATCCTTGAAGCCAGCTTACAACTCACCGATAACAGCCGGGTGCAGCGTCAGGTAGCCAACGTGGCCTTAAAAGACTACCCCGATTTTTTTCAGGTGCAGATCCGCGATAATTCTCAAGTTGTATTTCACAATGCGATACTTTACCCGCCGCACTACAAGCAAATAGCCGCAGTATCATGGGTAAAGACTGATGCTCCTGTTACAGTAGCTAGCAGGTTGCATAGCCCCAACACCCGATACTGGTGGCAACCAGCGCTAATCGATTTTGTGGCTGATTATGATTTTGCTAAAAGGCTGCGCCAGCAGTGGTTAGATCCGCTGCTGTTTAGCCAACCCGCGGTGCACTGGCGCAATTATGAAGCCAGTTACGATGTCAGAGAGTTAGAACCGGCTAACAGAACAAAGCAGACCTATGGTTTGCGCGAATATTTTGTACCGGTTGATCAGTTTGATGCCTTTGCCACACAACTAGTGGCGCTGTTGCAACAACATAAGGTCAACGTGTTAAATGTGTCGGTAAGGCATGCTTTGCCAGACAAAGGCTCTTTGCTGGCCTGGGCGCCTGATGAAACCTTCGCTTTTGTCATTTATTACCGCCAGGGCACTGATGAGCAGGCTCGCCAGCATACCCAACTCTGGAGTCAGCAGCTGATTGAGGCGGTATTATCGCATGGCGGCACTTATTACCTGCCTTATCAACCCAGCGCGACACCAGAGCAATTTCAACGCGCCTATCCGCTTGCCACTGAATTTTTCCGCTTAAAGCAGCAGTATGACCCACAAAACCGCTTCACCAGCCAGTTTTGGGACAAGTACCAACCACCGTTGGTGGCTGGTGGCAGTTAAGCGCAGCGGTGAATAGTGCCATTTGCTTTAGCACTGCTATCCGCTAAGCTGTTTTACACCGTTAATCTACTGCCGGGTAAATCATGCGTATGCTGCTTACGCTCACAGGTTATGTGCTGGCAGGCTATTGCCTGCTGTGTTTATTGTTATATCTGCTGCAGCGGCAGTTAATTTACTTTCCGGTCGCCGCCCAGCTGCCAGCAACCGAGCCGCTGATTTTGCAGCAAGCCAATGCCACTGTACTGGTAAGCCGTAAAGCGCGCGACAGTAGCCAGGCGTTGCTGTATTTTGGCGGCAATGCTGAGGATGTTAGTGTGGCTTTATCAGAGTTTGCGGCGGCTTTTCCAAACCATGCTATTTATCTTATGCACTACCGCGGTTATGGCGGCAGCTCCGGCAGCCCTTCCGAACAAGCACTGGTAGCCGATGCGCTTACGCTGTTTGACCAGCTACAGAGTAAACATAGTGATATTACCGTGCTGGGGCGCAGCCTGGGTTCTGGCGTAGCGGTGCAACTGGCGGCGCAGCGTAAAGTAGCACAACTGGTGTTAATCACCCCGTTTGATAGCCTGAGCGCACTGGCTCAGCAGCAGTTTCCGCTATTTCCGGTTAGGCGGTTGTTAAAGGACACTTACACATCAGTTGCTTATGCACCGGCCATTACCAGCCCCACGCTGATATTAGTGGCAGAGCAGGATGAGATAATAGCTCGTACGCATAGCGAGGCGCTGTATCGGGCGTTTTCACCCGGCGTTGCCACGCTAAAAAGCTATACCGGCAGCCACAATAGTGAACTAGCGGCCAGCCAAATTGCCGCCTGGCTGGCGGCTACAATACCATAAGGTTTTGTTACAGCCCGGTGCAAGCTGCCGATTTAAGGCTGCGATCTCATTGCCACGAAACGTCCGTTTGTACTGCATTGGCGATATCGCCAGGTATTTTCTGAAGTTATGCCGCAGCCTCCCAACAGCTAAAAACCCTGCCTCGCCCTCTCTATTGCGGACTTGACCGCCGACAAGGCCTGAGGACTATTTTTCCAGCAGGTGGTTCTCAGCATAAATGCCACTCGTTCAGCAATTTCGTGCGGCTCAAAGTTCGCCAACTCAGCAAAAGAGCCTATACCTATCTCCTCAAAACGTTTAACTACTGTAGGACCAACGCCCTTCACTTCGAGCAGCGCAGTTTTTTCTGCTTCACTAAATGCCATGGCCGATTTCCTTAAACCTCATAATGCTCCAATAAAATTGCTGAGCTTGCTAACTTATATTGAGTTTACTCTTCTTTATCGCTATTTTTTCTGTTCATGATTACCGCTGCCACCACCACAAAAAAAATAATTACACCGGTCAAAAGCACTATCTCGATTAATATATCCATGTTCCCTTCCTTGCTGATCTGCTAACTCTGACTGTGAATACCATAACATTTTAATAAGCAGCGGTCTTTAAGTAGCGCTTTTATGGCAGTCAGTGCGGTGGCGCATTTAGCGGCTCTGCCTCTTTGCTCGGTTGGGTAAGCAGGTAAAGCAGCAAAAGCAAACCGGCCACGGGAACCAGGTAGATAAGTTGCCACCAAGGACTAAGTCCGGCATCGCGCAGGCGCCGGGTAAAGGCCGCAAGCCACGGCAGCAAAACTGCCAACGCCATAATCTGCAGCGGCAGCGGACCGAGGAGCTCAGCAAGCAATTTTGTAAAAGCCAACATCACGGCCACAGCAAGGGCAAACCACCAGAAATCGGCGCGTTGGGTGGTGCCAGTAAATTCCAGGCCAGCAAACACACCTTCGCGCATTGCCTTAAGAGCAGGTTGGCCGGGCGTCGACTCACGCAGCAGCAAGCTATCGGCTGGAACCTCAAGCACAGCTGCCAGAGCCCGCAAAGACTCATTCGAAATTTTCGCGCCTGCTTCGAGGCGTTGAATGGTGCGCAGATTCAAACCTGTCAGTACGGCCAATTGCTCCTGCGACCATTGCCGGGCAAGGCGTAGCTCTCGAAGTCGGGTGCTGTTCACGTACATCATCAATACTCCTGCATAGGGTCTCTGGTGGAGCACTATTATCCGACCAAACGGTGTTACAGCGTGACGAAAAAGCCCCGACATAAGCACGACTTTAGCCCGACTTTTTGCTTGTTGGCTACTATTTAGGTAATCTAAACAGCAGAAACCGTTACCGCTACCACATGCCCTAATTGGCGCAATAAGGTGGTGAGCTGGCCGCGGTGATGGGTTTGGTGCTTAACCAGATGGTGTAGGGCCAAACGCCTAACCAAACAACTTCGCTGCGCGAGCCGCCATCTCTGCTTCACTAACATCTTCAATATGAGTGGAGAACATCCAACTATGACCGAAAGGATCCTGCAGGCAGGC
>NZ_BNAO01000017.1 GCF_014653435.1 Alishewanella longhuensis
GTTTTACCGTGGTCAACGTGGCCGATAGTACCTACGTTTACGTGCGGTTTTACGCGTTCAAATTTAGCCTTAGCCATAAGTAACCCTTATTAAACAAAACGGCGAATAAAAGAATGTGAATTGTAATGCGAACGAGGAAGGCTTGCAAGATGGTGCTGATACCCAGAATCGAACTGGGGACCTCATCCTTACCAAGGATGCGCTCTACCGCCTGAGCTATATCAGCAACTTTTTGTATCTGGAGCGGGCAGCGGGAATCGAACCCGCATCTTCAGCTTGGAAGGCTGAGGTAATAGCCATTATACGATGCCCGCGGCCTACTCGTAGCTATTCTCCTGACGAAATCCACTACTAATGGTGCCGCTTATCCGAGTCGAACGGATGACCTACTGATTACAAGTCAGTTGCTCTACCAACTGAGCTAAAGCGGCACTACGTCAGTGGGTGCGAATTCTAGTAGAATGCAGGGTACTGCGCAACAAGAAAAACCGAAAAAAGCATAATTTGTTGGCCGAACGGCTATTTGTTGTGCAATTTAATGACTAACTGTTGATATAACGTGCTACTCCCCGAAATATTAGTAAAGGATCGTGATAAATGGGCAGATCAGTTAAATAGGCTGTAAGCTTTGCTGCATCACCACCGGTTAGTATTAGGTGCTTAGCTGGCTTTAGTTGCCAGGCAAGTCGGATAGCGCCACAAACAGCTGCTAAGGCACCATTTTCAACACAACTGAGCGTATCAGTGCCTAATTGTAAAACATTAGCTTCCCCTGGCTTACTGAGTACTTTTGCGGTGTTATTTATCACAGCTTCCTGTTGCAAACGCACCCCCGGAATAATCCAGCCGCCTTCATGTTGCTGCGCCTGATTTAACCAGTCTAAAGTAAGAGCAGTACCTGCATCGACTATAAGTAACTCCGTATTTGCATACAATGAGACAGCGCCTTGCATTGCAAGCCAGCGATCCACACCCAGTTTTTCAGGAGCGTGATAACTATTTGTCACCGAAAAAGCGCTAGCTTCACTTTTCAGACGGTGCCAGGGAAGATGCGTTAATCCTAGCTGCTGCTGTAATAAATCAATTTTTTCTTCAGCAGCAACACTGGCAACATACACTGCCTGCCAAGGTTGATTTTTAACCGAATCAGCCGTAATCGTAGCTAAGGGTATATATTGGCCAAGGCTATAGCTCACCGCTTTGACACGAGAATTACCCACATCTAATAACAAATACATTATGCACCTGCCCTTAACGTTAACTCTCCACCATAAAAAGCCTGCACCTTTCCGTCTTGTTCTAACAAAATCGCGCCGTTTTCATCGACCCCTAAACAGATTCCAGTCGCGGCAGCAGTGCCACTAATATTAACCAAACGCTTAGCAAAGACATCATACTGATTAAAGATTTGCTGAAAGGGTTTAAATCCTTGCAACTCAAATGTATTAAGAGCCATTGTTAATTCGTTTTGCAATTGCACAATTAATTTGTTGCGATCAACAGACTTACCAGAGGAATGCATCAGATCGGCATAGGGCTGATCGATATGTTGCAAAGCGGTTTCTGGTAAGGCGATGTTCAAACCAATGCCAATAATCACATTACAGGCAGCATCCGCTTGCCCGGCTAGCTCAACCAATACTCCGGCAATCTTGCGGCCATCGATATAGATATCGTTTGGCCACTTCACCTGAGCTGTAACCTGATACTCGCGTCGTAGCAAACTACATAGCGCGCATCCGGCTACCAGGCTTAAGCCCATCGCAGCTTGCACACCTTGTTCTAATCGCCAGTAATAACTGAAATATAAATTACTACCGTAAGGTGAATACCAGGGCCGGCCGCGTCTACCACGGCCAGCGGTCTGCGCCTCGGCAACGACAACTGAGCCCTTTAGCAGCGGAGTAGTATTATGTAGCATTTGCATCAGTTGCAAATTTGTTGAGTCGGTAATATGTTGCACTAACACCGGCGCAGCTACTGAAGGCTGCAGTTGTTTTATCCGCTGTGCATCTAATAAAAGTAAAGGCCGTGCCAAACCATAGCCTTTGCCTTTTACTTTATAAACGTCTAAGCCGACTTGCTCCAGCTCTTGAATATAATTAGCTATAGCGGTTCTACTGACACCGAATTGTTCAGCTAACTTTTGACCAGAATGAAAACAGCCATCCGCTAAGACGGCGAGTAACTGGCGCTGTAATTGCAAGCTAGCTTTCGACATAATGCTGTCCGTTGCTGTCCAATAAACGAACTTCGGGGTCTAACATAATCTGAAACAGGGCCTGTACTTGCTGGCGAATTAAGTGAACTAAAGCCAATAATGCCGGCCCATCTGCACCGCCGTAATTAACTAGCACCAGCGGTTGGTGTTCATAACAACCTACATTATCTTGCTTATAGCCTTTGAAACCTGCTTGATCGATTAACCAGGCTGCCGGTACTTTAATACCGCCTTCTACAATAAAGCCTGGGATCTTTGCAAAAGAACTTTGCAACAGTTGATATTGCGCTTTACTAATAACAGGATTCTTGAAAAAACTGCCGCAGTTGGCGATAACCTTGTAGTCGGGTAATTTTGCCTGACGGATAGCAATTACCTGCTGATATATTTGCTGTAACGAAGCCGGAACTGGCAAAGTATCCAATCCGGGGTAGCTTACAACAGGTTTTGGATCCCTATTTAGCACTAAACCAACAGCAACAATAATGCCTTTACCTTGTAGTTGCTGTTTGAAAATACTATCACGATATGCAAACTGACAGGCTTTATTGTCTAGCCGGCGAATTTTACGTTCTGTCCAATCATAAAAATCAACATAGCTACACACATCGGAAAACTCTACACCATAAGCACCTATGTTTTGCACCGGTGCAGCCCCAACAGAGCCAGGGATTAAAGCAAGATTCTCAAGTCCCCAGAGTTGCTGTGCTACCGCCCAGGTAACTAATTCATGCCAGTTATGTCCGGCTTCAACATGCAATTCAACATGCTGCCTATTCTCTGCAGTAATGGTTCTGAATTTGGCTAGAAAGCGTAGTAGTGGGCGATCTTGAGAGGCAAGAAAAACGGTGTTACTACCTTCTCCGATAATTACCGGTGGATGTTCTGTATTGACGGCAGCAAGATCCGAGAGTTCGTCAATTAGGATAACTTCAGAAAGCGTATTGTGGAGACGAAATGTAGAATACGCCTCAGCAGGCTGATTATATAAAATATGCATAGCAAGACCGATTATCTAAGTACGCGCAATTCTAAAGCTCGTGAACAACAAGCGCAAATACAAATATCGGAAAACCAAGCGGGCTTTAGTGAATAGCCCAATGCAACACCCTCAGCTAGATTTCCGCAGTGGCACCAACACAGCGCTTGAGTCGGCTCTTTGTTTTATGAGGTGCCTTAATGCCACTCGCAGCGCTCGGGGCGTTCAGCCGGCGCCAAACCAAACTGTGGCTTATCGAATTCCTAGCTTTAGTGCA
>NZ_BNAO01000018.1 GCF_014653435.1 Alishewanella longhuensis
TCTGCTTTTCGCTCAGGCTGTGTGAAAACTGCTGATCACCTTTTGGTCTAAGCACAAGATTTTTATGATCAATCGTTCTTGATAAAACAATCCTTGCAGCAACCGTTTGACTAAAATTACTAATAGGTAAATTTATAAACGTGTGCACTTATGTCTCATCATATTAAAGGTCAGGGCCGGCATCAAATAACATTACTACCTGAAGCGCTGGATGACTTTGTTACAGAAGATAATCCTGTCAGAGTAATTGATATATTTGTAGATGGATTGCAGCTTGACTCACTTGGCTTTGAGAGAGTTGCAGCCAAACAAACTGGGCGACCAGGCTATCACCCAGCAACCTTATTAAAGCTTTATATTTATGGTTACCTTAACCGCATCCAATCTTCTCGTAGGCTAGAAAAAGAAACACATCGCAACGTTGAGCTGATGTGGTTACTTGAAAGATTGACACCCGATTTTAAAACCATCGCTGATTTTAGAAAAACCAATGGCAAAGGCATTAAGAATGCGTGTAAGGCATTTATTGATGTGTGTCGCCAGATGCAGATGTTTACTGACGTCATAGTCGCTATCGACGGAAGCAAATTCAAAGCGGTAAACAGCAAGCCTAATAACTTTACGCCACAGAAAGCAAAAGATCATATTGAACGGGTTGAACAAAGTATTAATAAGTACCTGAGCAAACTCGATGAGAGTGACAAAAACTCAGAGAATGATGCCAGTTCAGAATTAAATGCTACAAAATTAGCGTGGTTAAGAAAACGGCTAGAAGAACTTAAGGGTATTCAAAAAATTGTTGAACAGCAGCCAGATAAGCAACTGTCATTAACCGATCCTGATTCTCGATTGATGAAAACAAATAACATGAACAGGCAAGTCTGCTACAACGTGCAAACGGCTGTAGATACCAAGAATCACCTAATCGTTGCGCACAAAGTCACCAACACAACAGATCGAGGCCAACTGAGTTCGGTAACTAAATTGGTACAGGAAGCCGTTGACCAAAAAGAGATAACGGTCCTTGCAGATAAAGGTTATTACAGCCGCGGTGATATAAAAGAGATCCTAGATTCAGGTGCAGTAGCACTAGTGCCGAAAGGTGACACCTCTGGAGCTGACCGCAAAGGGCTTTATAACCTCGCACTGTTTAAATATAACCAGGAAAAAGACATCTACATTTGCCCTGCGGGTAACGAGCTTCAGAATCGGTTTACCACCGTTGAAGATGGCTTAGAATTGCAAATGTACTTTAATTGTATTGCTTGTCGGGATTGCAGCCAGCGCGCCAAATGCACAACGTCAAAAAGTGCAGCTAGGCGGATCAGGCGTTGGGTGCATGAATCTGAAATGGAAAACATGCAGGCTAAGTTAGATGCTGCACCACAAACAGCTACGATACGAAAGCAAACCGTAGAGCATCCGTTTGGGACAATAAAAATGTGGATGGGTGCAACTCATTTCCTAATGCGGCGATTTACAAATGTCAGTACAGAAATCAGCTTACACATCTTGGCATACAACCTGAAACGGATGATATCGATTTGGGGTGTTGCGGGGTTACAAATGAAGTTCAAGGAGCTTTATCAATAGACAGGTTGTATTGCGTTTAACGTCTAGCCAGTTACAAAAACCACTTAATTATGTCGATTCCCTCAAATCAAACACGTTAAAAGTCAAAATTGCTCTTAGTTAGCTTGATACAGCAGAATTTTACCGATGCTCGGGATTGACCTGATCAAAAGTCAGGAAATATTGAGTTTTTACACAGCCTGCGCTCA
>NZ_BNAO01000019.1 GCF_014653435.1 Alishewanella longhuensis
ATTTTGCTTTTTTATTGTATTAATGGAAATTTAAATATTCCTTTGTGGAAAATCAAATTATACTTTTTCACCGATATATAGAAAGTCAAATTTGCCTAAATAGAATGTTTATGGAAAATAAGAAAGTACTCAAATTAACCGATTTTCAAAAAAACGAAGAAAACCCCTTTATGAAACAAGCAATTGAAGGGATTGAAAATCACGTTGTTAAGAAATACAAAAGTAGTACGGGAAGTGATAAAAAAGCTGTAGTTGCTGTTGCTGATACAGATACAGGAGAAGTATTCAAAACCTCGTTTATCCGACAAATAGAAGTAGATGAAGAGCAATTTGCAAAACTATACCTTGCGAATTTTGCCGCTTTTTTCAATCTATCACAATCAGCTATTCGGGTTTTCGGGTATATTCTAACTTGCATGAAGCCTAAGAATGATATGATAATTTTCGATAGGCGAAAATGCTTAGAATACACCCAATACAAATCAGACAAAGCCATATACAAAGGATTGGCAGAGCTCGTACAAAGTGAAATCATAGCAAGAGGTCCAAACGAATATAATTGGTTCATTAATCCGTTGATTGTCTTTAATGGGGATAGGGTTTCATTTACAAAAACATACGTTCGGAAAAAGACTTTAGCTGCCCAAAAGAAAGAAGAAGCAGAGAAACGACAGTTATCACTTGGTTTTGATGAACTGTAACACTCCATTGAGTGAAGCTGCCGTTTGGTCGCTCCCCCTTTGGGGGCGGGGGGGGATAGATAAAGTTCCTCTATGTAAAGTTATAATGGGGGATGAAAGGCAAGGTTCGCTAACCTTACCCCGATTGTTTATGCTTCCCAGCATTCAATCTATCCCCGTTTATGGGTTTCTCTTTCACCCTACAAAGATAACCTCATGGGGGAAAAATGTCCAAGAATATGGGGTAAAAACTATCAAGTCGGTAGAAAATAAGTATCTTTGAAGTACATTTTTAGTAGAGGTACTGGTATGCCTAGACGAAGCAGATAGGCAAAAATAAAGCCGCTGGGGATGTCGGATGTCCGTCAATTAACTCCAGCGGCTTGTATTTTGGTAACTCTCCCGTATCGGTCAGCTACCGTTTGGTCAGCAACAAAGGTAGTACTTTATTGTCGCAAATCCAAATGTTTTCCCCTTTATTTGTGCATTTACAAAACATTCACTAACTTCGCACCTATGCAGTATGGTGATAGCACACTAGCACCCTAAAGGGTACGTGTGTAAGGGGACAAGCCCCCTTAACCCCCTGTCAGCCGGC
>NZ_BNAO01000020.1 GCF_014653435.1 Alishewanella longhuensis
CGCTCCCCCTTTGGGGGCGGGGGGGGGTTACATACCCATGCCGAAACCTCTGCTTCTGGTGATTTGCTTGAGTAGGTCTTTCCCCTCTTCCATAGCTTTTGATATGTTTGGGAAATGATGCCTTAAAGCCTCCAGTTGTTCGGAATTGAACAAGTCTTTCATCTTACCAAGTTCTTTTTTCAATTCCTTGGTTTCGGTCTTTAGTTCTTGGTTCTCCGTTCTTAGTCGGTTACTGGTTGTCCTTGCATTGTCCATTTGCTGTCTATAATACTCCTTGTCGTTCTCGGCTTTGAATACCTTTGTGCCGTTTCGCTCTTTTTCAAGTATAGCCTTTCCCAGTCTATCGGATAGCTGTTCATTTTCCCCCTCTAAAGCCTTTATTTTGGCTTTTAAGGCATCTTTTTCCCTATCGTTAACCGTTTTCCCTATCAAGCCGTAAAACTTCTCTGAAGCCTTAGAAATGAGTTTTTGGACGTTTTTCTTTGTTTCAATGGAACGTAGTTCTTTCTGAAGCTGAAGAAGCTGGTTTTGCACGTCCTTGTGCTTGTCTAACGCACTGGATATATCGTTGGATAGTTCCTGAAGCTGTTCTTTCGCACATTCGGTCTTGTACTGCATAGCCGATAAGTGTTTGCGATCAGAAGAAACACCACGTTCCATGCCCAGTGCTTCAGATGCTATGGTTTGGAGTTCTGCCATGTCATCACGCGATAAACGCACACTCTTCCCGTTCGGCTGTGTCCAATCGAAAACTACATGGGCGTGAAGGTTAGGTGTCCATTGCTTTGCGTTCATGTATCCTTCGTCCTTGTGTATATGGATTTGAAACGCTTCAATACCGAAACGTTCCTTGCAGACCGCAGCGAATTGCTGGAGTTCCTGCATGGTGGTTTCTTGCTTGATTACTATTACCCCCTCCCGTATGGGTGCTGCTTTAGTCTGCATCTTCTGCCCAACCGTATCGAAATATCTCTGTTTCGCACTCTCCAGCCGATGGGAGATGCTATCTCCAACCCAGCTTTCATTCAAATGACTAAGTTCCGGACGAACATAGTCCAACTCTTTTTCCCTAAAGTTGTGAATCTCGCTCCCCGGCTTCACTGCTTGTACATGAATACTTGTTGCTCCCATAAGTTAACATTTTTGTGACAATCGATAACAGCCGGTGACAGCCGGCTGACAGGGGGTTAAGGGGGCTTGTCCCCTTACACACGTACCCTTTAGGGTGCTAGTGTGCTATCACCA
>NZ_BNAO01000021.1 GCF_014653435.1 Alishewanella longhuensis
ATGGCTAAGGCTAAATTTGAACGCGTAAAACCGCACGTAAACGTAGGTACTATCGGCCACGTTGACCACGGTAAAACTACACTGACAGCTGCTATCACTAACGTATTAGCTAAGCACTACGGCGGTCAGGCATTTGCTTTCGATCAAATCGACAAAGCACCAGAAGAAAAAGCTCGTGGTATCACGATCAATACTTCACACGTAGAATACGACACACCAACACGTCACTATGCACACGTTGACTGTCCAGGTCACGCCGACTACGTTAAGAACATGATCACCGGTGCGGCACAGATGGACGGCGCGATTCTGGTTGTTGCGGCGACAGACGGCCCAATGCCACAAACGCGTGAGCACATCCTGTTATCACGTCAGGTAGGTGTACCTTACATCATCGTGTTCATGAACAAGTGTGACATGGTAGATGACGAAGAATTATTAGAATTAGTAGAAATGGAAGTGCGTGAGCTTCTTTCAGACTACGACTTCCCAGGTGATGACCTGCCAGTAATCCGTGGTTCAGCCTTAAAAGGTCTGGAAGGCGATGCTGACTGGGAAAAGAAAATCCTGGAATTAGGCGAAGCCTTAGATACGTATATCCCAGAGCCGGTACGTGCGATTGATAAGCCATTCATCATGCCAATCGAAGACGTATTCTCAATTGCTGGTCGTGGTACTGTAGTAACAGGCCGTGTAGAGCAAGGTATCGTTAAAGTAGGCGAGACAGTTGAAATCGTTGGTATCAAAGACACTGTTGCTACTACCTGTACGGGTGTAGAAATGTTCCGTAAGCTGTTAGACGAAGGTCGTGCAGGTGAGAACATTGGTGCCTTATTACGTGGTACTAAGCGTGAAGACGTAGAACGTGGTCAAGTACTTGCTAAGCCAGGTTCAATCAAGCCACACACTAAGTTTGAAGGCGAAGTGTACGTACTGTCAAAAGAAGAAGGTGGTCGTCACACGCCATTCTTCAAAGGCTACCGTCCACAGTTCTACTTCCGTACTACAGACGTAACTGGTGCGGTTGAGCTGCCAGAAGGCGTAGAGATGGTAATGCCAGGCGACAACCTGAAGTTTGTTGTTGAGCTGATTTGCCCAATCGCGATGGACGAAGGTTTACGCTTCGCTATCCGTGAAGGCGGCCGTACAGTAGGTGCTGGTGTAGTATCAAAAATCATCGCTTAATCATTGATTAGGTGTTGATGTAAAAAGAAGGCTCCGGTTCGGGGCCTTTTTT
>NZ_BNAO01000022.1:0-359 GCF_014653435.1 Alishewanella longhuensis
GAGGCAAACCGGGAGAACTGAAACATCTAAGTACCCCGAGGAAAAGAAATCAACCGAGATTCCGTTAGTAGCGGCGAGCGAACGCGGAGTAGCCCTTAAGCTACATTGGTGTTAGTGGAATCATCTGGAAAGCTGAGCGATACAGGGTGATAGCCCCGTACACGACAACACCTTTATAGTGAAAACGAGTAGGACGGGACACGTGGTATCCTGTTTGAACATGGGGGGACCATCCTCCAAGGCTAAATACTCCTGACTGACCGATAGTGAACCAGTACCGTGAGGGAAAGGCGAAAAGAACCCCTGTAAGGGGAGTGAAATAGAACCTGAAACCGTGTACGTACAAGCAGTGGGAGCCC
>NZ_BNAO01000022.1:466-1034 GCF_014653435.1 Alishewanella longhuensis
CTTCGTGGGGTGACTGCGTACCTTTTGTATAATGGGTCAGCGACTTACATTCTGTAGCGAGGTTAACCGAATAGGGGAGCCGTAGGGAAACCGAGTCTTAACTGGGCGAATAGTTGCAGGGTGTAGACCCGAAACCGGGCGATCTATCCATGAGCAGGTTGAAGGTTGGGTAACACTAACTGGAGGACCGAACCCACTACTGTTGAAAAAGTAGGGGATGACTTGTGGATCGGAGTGAAAGGCTAATCAAGCTCGGAGATATCTGGTTCTCCTCGAAAGCTATTTAGGTAGCGCCTCGAGCGAATACCATTGGGGGTAGAGCACTGTTTGGGCTAGGGGGTCATCCCGACTTACCAACCCCATGCAAACTCCGAATACCAATGAGTACTACTCGGGAGACACACGGCGGGTGCTAACGTCCGTCGTGAAAAGGGAAACAACCCAGACCGCCAGCTAAGGTCCCAAAGTGATGATTAAGTGGAAAACGATGTGGGAAGGCATAGACAGCTAGGAGGTTGGCTTAGAAGCAGCCACCCTTTAAAGAAAGCGTAATAGCTCACTAGTCGAG
>NZ_BNAO01000023.1 GCF_014653435.1 Alishewanella longhuensis
CCGCGCAAACTAAACCGTTTTAGCCCTTTGTTGGTGCCAATATTGCCAAACACCGGCTCTACTACCGACATGCGGTGGCTATAGATTTGTTTACCGGCCTCGCTATCTACCCGCTGCTTCATCCAATCAGTGTAGTTCGGGGGCGCATTAGCTTTCATTAAAAACGATACCTGTCGGCCATTCCCTTTCCTATGACTCGCCGATCCCGGGTTTATCATGCATTGCTCTTTTAAATTACAATGTCGACATTGTAATAGTCTGCCATTAAATTGCGCTCTTTGTAGCCCGTCTGATTCCAACCTAAAACCTCTAAAGGGTAACAACTCACCTGCCGGGCAAATGCAGGTCATGGCGATAGGGTCAAAAGCAAAAGCGCTCGACGGGATAATCGCTTTTTGGCCTTTAGCGGTAGGGATATGTCGTTTGCCATATTTTAGTTTTTGTTCGCTGAATTTCGGGTCACGTTTTCTAAACTGGTTATCCGGGACATAACCATTTATCTTCTGTTGGTATAAATAGCTATTGTTCGCTTCATTGGCAAAGCCCGTATCGGCCGTCACGATGGTGTTACCGGCAAAAATATCCTCGCTAATCCCCATCCGTTTATAGCGCTGCTTTATCTTTTCCAGCACCGGCACTAAAGTGTGGTGCTCTTGTCCTTCACCGAACGCTTGGGCATCCACTATTATCTGATGCTTCTTATCCACTGCCGCCACGCCGTTATAGCCCTGAATGGTGCCTTTGCTGGTGGTCATTTTGGCGGATTCATTGTCGGTAATGTTACTTTTCACTTCCGTGCGCTTTTTGCCCTGGCCCATCCGTGGACTGGCGGTCTTTAAAAAGTCGGTTATCTTGTCATGCGCTTTATTCAGCGTGTCGATGCTTTGCTGATGCCGGGCTTTGCGCGCTTCATCGGCTGACTCCCGCTCATCCAACTTTTTATGTTGCTCCAGGTGGTAGCGAATTTGCCG
>NZ_BNAO01000024.1 GCF_014653435.1 Alishewanella longhuensis
TCTCGTGCCCGCATGGATTGCGGCTCATGTTCGGAGGAAATCGTAGATATGGTAGAGGCTCATTGCAGGCATTTTTATATTCGTGCCAACAGATGCTCTTCTTTCTACGATTCCATGTTTGCCTTAACTGGATGGAAAACTGTTGAAATCAACGGTATTGAGTTTGAGTTGAATTCTATCCTTGTTGAGAAATGGAAAGGAAAACCGTATCGTCTTGTCATACAGAGACAAAGGCGAATAGATGGAGACCTTGACATTTGGGAAGGCGAATATACCTACAGATGTATACTGACTAACGATTACAAGTCGAGTGCAAGAGACATCGTGGAATTCTACAATCTTCGTGGTGGCAAGGAACGCATCTTCGATGACATGAACAATGGCTTTGGCTGGAATCGATTGCCAAAATCGTTCATGGCACAGAATACTGTATTCCTGCTTATGACAGCTCTCATCAGAAACTTCTACAAAGCTATTATGCAGAGATTGAAAACCCATGAATTTGGATTGCGTGCCACCAGCAGAATCAAGACCTTTGTTTTCAAGTTCATCTCTGTTCCTGCGAAATGGATTAAGACATCACGTAGGCATGTATTGAATATTTACTCAGACAACAATGCTTATGCCAACCTGTTCAAGACAGACTTTGGTTAAAGACCATGCTTTTCTGGTTAAACCAGCGTATTACCTCAAGTCGCTTTATGGGGTAAGGGGATTTTGTGTCTGCGACATTTCTGTTGTGCAAGAAATATGTACAATAAAATGAATTTTGTCGCTTTGCAAGCAAAATCCCACTAAACCCTATAGGTTGCGGATTTGAGGT
>NZ_BNAO01000025.1 GCF_014653435.1 Alishewanella longhuensis
GTTCCGACCTGCACGAATGGTGTAATGATGGCCAGGCTGTCTCCAGCCGAGACTCAGTGAAATTGAAATTGCGGTGAAGATGCCGTATACCCGCGGCTAGACGGAAAGACCCCGTGAACCTTTACTATAGCTTGGCACTGAACATTGACCCTACATGTGTAGGATAGGTGGGAGGCTTTGAAGCTGGGACGCTAGTCCTGGTGGAGCCGTCCTTGAAATACCACCCTTGTATGTTTGATGTTCTAACGTAGGTCCCTGAATCGGGATTGCGGACAGTGTCTGGTGGGTAGTTTGACTGGGGCGGTCTCCTCCTAAAGAGTAACGGAGGAGCACGAAGGTTGGCTAAGTACGGTCGGACATCGTACGGTTAGTGTAATGGTAGAAGCCAGCTTAACTGCGAGACAGACACGTCGAGCAGGTACGAAAGTAGGTCATAGTGATCCGGTGGTTCTGTATGGAAGGGCCATCGCTCAACGGATAAAAGGTACTCCGGGGATAACAGGCTGATACCGCCCAAGAGTTCATATCGACGGCGGTGTTTGGCACCTCGATGTCGGCTCATCACATCCTGGGGCTGAAGTTGGTCCCAAGGGTATGGCTGTTCGCCATTTAAAGTGGTACGCGAGCTGGGTTTAGAACGTCGTGAGACAGTTCGGTCCCTATCTGCCGTGGGCGTTGGATGATTGAGTGGAGTTGCTCCTAGTACGAGAGGACCGGAGTGAACGAACCGCTGGTGTTCGGGTTGTCATGCCAATGGCACTGCCCGGTAGCTA
>NZ_BNAO01000026.1 GCF_014653435.1 Alishewanella longhuensis
TATTGCTACCCGGCGTCAATGTTGCAGTCCAGGTGATGCCGCCGTCGCTACTGCTCAAACCACTTAAAGCACCATTTTCAACAGTCAAGTCAGCCAGGGTAAAACCGGTTACCGCTTCGCTAAAGGTAATGGTTACCAGCGAAGTTTCACCTATCACTAAGGTTGTGTCTGCTACCACTATGGCAGCTGTTGGCCGCACCGAGTCAATTGCATAGTTGTTGGAGTTGGTTGTACCAGTACCCGTGTTTCCTGCCGCATCAGCCACGCCAGTGTTATCTAACGTAATCACATTGCTCGCATCTGTCACGCCAGCCGTTGGCGTAAAAGTGGCTGTCCAGGTAATACCCCCGTCGCTGCTGCTCACCGCACTTAAGGTACCATTAGCAATGGTCAGATCTGCATTGGTAAATCCTGTCACCGCTTCGCTAAAGGTAATCGTCACCAGCGAAGTTTCACCAATCGCCAGAGCGGTATCGGCCACCACGATGCTGGCAGTCGGACGCTGTGTATCAATGGCATAATTGTTAGAGTTGGTGGTACCTGTGCCTGTATTTCCTGCCGCATCAGCCACACCGGTATTATCCAGCGTGATCAAATTGGTGGTGTCAGTGATGTTGCTACCTGGTGTCAATGTCGCGGTCCAGGTGATACCGCCGTCGCTGCTGCTCAAGCCACTCAAAGTACCATTAGCAACGGTCAAGTCTGCCAGGGTAAA
>NZ_BNAO01000027.1 GCF_014653435.1 Alishewanella longhuensis
TGATATTCCATGTGAAACTTTTGGTTAGTTTCTGCGGATTCGTAGAAAGACTTTTGGCACTGTTTCTCGTGCTGAATATTGAGCTTTTTTTACAGCTCGGTCTCCGCTTTCTTAGGGAGGTAGAAGAGACGGCAAGAAAGATAGACTATTCCATCAAATCTATTTTGAGTCGATTTCAATAATAGATAAGAAAGCAAATATTCAATATTATGGAAATCTTATGCGATTGAGTAAAGGTGAGTAAAGGTAAGTGGAAATAGTGAGAGAAAATTCTCCGAACTGTCTTATTCTATAGCTTTCTATATCTATACTCAACGCAAAAAGATTTCTATTATTGGAAAACGAAAAAAAACAACACGAGGTAAATGTAATGTTAACACTATTTCGACTAGCGACTCTGGCCCGGTTATGTATGCAGATAATCAATTCTGTTGTTGTGGTTTATGTCGTTCTGACCGCAGTCAGCATAATTACAAAAGGACATTTTTTGCGACCTTGGAAAAAGAAAATCTGTGATTCTCTAATTTGGGTCAAAGGTTTGATTCAGTTCAAAATGCGCCTCGCCCAATATGGCTGGTGGAATGTAATGGACTGTTTCGATGAATTACAATCTCTTTCTTCTC
>NZ_BNAO01000028.1 GCF_014653435.1 Alishewanella longhuensis
CGGCCTGCGCGGAAGATGTAACGGGGCTAAAATCATCCACCGAAGCTGCGGATTCATCCTATGGATGAGTGGTAGAGGAGCGTTCTGTAAGCCTGCGAAGGTGTCTTGAGAAGGATGCTGGAGGTATCAGAAGTGCGAATGCTGACATGAGTAACGATAAGGGGAGTGAAAAACTTCCCCGCCGAAAGACCAAGGGTTCCTATCCCATGCTAATCAGGGTAGGGTGAGTCGGCTCCTAAGGCGAGGCTGAAAGGCGTAGTCGATGGGAAACAGGTTAATATTCCTGTACCGGCCAATACTGCGATGGGGGGACGGAGAAAGCTAGGCAAGCGCGGCGTTGGTAGTCCGCGTGAAAGTGCGTAGGTTGAGAGACTAGGAAAATCCGGTTTCTTAAGACTGAGACACGAGACGAGTCACTAAGGTGACGAAGTTGCTAACGCTCTGCTTCCAGGAAAAGCCTCTAAGCTTCAGGTATTGGTGACCGTACCCTAAACCGACACAGGTGGTCAGGTAGAGCATACCAAGGCGCTTGAGAGAACTCGGCTGAAGGAACTAGGCAAAATAGTACCGTAACTTCGGGAGAAGGTACGCTCTTGTGTGTGAAGG
>NZ_BNAO01000029.1 GCF_014653435.1 Alishewanella longhuensis
TTAGCTGTTTTGTTTCTGATTTTTTCTATCATCAGTATGGCATTTGCCGTATGTATTCCAAAGAAAATCCACAGTATTTCCGTCTTCCTGTTTCTGGCCTTTATCCTTGAGAGCGAGTAATGTTGCTTTTGAGTGCCGAAGCTTCCTTCAAGCCGTGTTGCCCTTTCTTTTGAGAGTTCGCTTCTAAGCACCTTCCTCAAAGGCTCATCTTTGGCCGCCCTTCCCTTGCGCACAAAGGATGTGGATATCCCATATTTTGTACAGAACTTTCTGTTGGCATTATTGGCATATATGGAATCGGCAGCCACACATCTTACCCTTACATTCATAAGCTTCTGCTGCATACGGATACAGTCCTTCAAGCGTATACCCTCATTGAATGCCTTGAACGAGAGGTGTTCGATGAACGATATGCCGTCTATCTGTATATTATTGACCTTTGCACCGAACTCGACGGACTTGGTTTCCTTGCCTCTGACGATGGGACGTACATAATGACGGTCAATGCTGACGATGCGGTCACTGACTTTC
>NZ_BNAO01000030.1 GCF_014653435.1 Alishewanella longhuensis
TTTTGCATTCCCCGTAAGTCAAAAGTCTGCGTTAAGGGATGTAAATCGTGATTTTGCCATGTGGATAAAAATGCTTATCTTTGCACCAAAAACAATGGCAAACGACTGTACTGACATAGATATTGTTTTGCGCCAGATAAACCAGCGTCTGCGCAAGCTTGAGAAGTCCGACTCCGAGAAGACAGAGGAGATCGGACGCCTCAATCGTGTCATTAACCAGAAGGACGTAGAGATACATAATCTAAAGACAGAACTTGCTTCCACAAAGGCTGAACTAGCCGTTGCTGAAAAGCGCATCAAGGAACTCGAGGGTGCTGATGACGATACATCAAGTACACCAGGAAAGCCCGAGAAAAACAGCAGTAACAGCAGTATCCCTCCATCCCAAGAAAGTATCGCTTCCCGTGAGCTGCGCAGGACAAAGTCTCTTCGTAAGCCAAGCGGAAAGCCGAGCGGTGGACAGCCTGGCCACAAGGGTCACACACTGCAGACTATAGCAGAACCAGACGTAATTGTAAAGCA
>NZ_BNAO01000032.1 GCF_014653435.1 Alishewanella longhuensis
AAGCATGTAAGCATTGTGTATGACTGACTTGCATGATGATATGGAATATTTTATTCCCATCTTCTTACAGGCAGCTTTGGCAAGGTTTATCGCTGCAAGTGACGCATTGAAGTGAAATGCCAGTTTTCTGAAGTCGGTTGCCTGACAGTTCGTCATTCCGGCATGTTGCTTGGCATCGCGAAAGCAGAATTCGAGCTGGAAACGTGTCCTGTAGAAGTCTAAAACCTCCTTGGCATCCTGCATCTCGTCCGTGGAGAAATACAGCTGCCATTTGTCCGTTCTTCCATCCATAGGATACCATACAGCTAAGCTCACAAAACGTTTGAGTGCTTTGGAGTATGCTTTCAGTCCATAAAGTTTACCCTTGTTCACTTTATACTCGGTACATCTTGTGATGTCCAGATTTTCAAAATCAATCTTTCCGTCATACAATTTTGGACGTCCGCGTTTTCCTGTCCTATTTTCTAAGGTGGGATAAAACAACACTGCATCATTTCTGAAGC